>JADJLA010000018.1 GCA_016705695.1 Sphingobacteriaceae bacterium | reverse complement strand
CAACTAACATGCGCGGCTTTTCGCAAAACATTCGCAATGGAAATAATTTCGTGACCTACAATTCAGAATTGCGTTTCCCTATTGTAAAATATTTTGTTGATAGACCAATGCGTTCTGATTTCTTGAATAATTTACAATTGATCAGCTTTTTTGATCTTGGCGCCGCATGGTATGGTTTAAATCCTTTAAGCAAAGAAAATACCGAGAATGTGAATACATATCTTCAAGGAAGTAATTTAAGTCCTATCATCATTACTGTTATTAACGATAAAAATCCATTGGTAGCCGGTGCAGGCTGGGGAATTCGCTCAAGATTATACGGTTACTTTGTACGATTGGATTTTGGTTATGGAATTGATAACTTTAGATCCCAAAAGGCAGTGATAGGTTTATCATTTGCTACAGATTTCTAGCAATATACTTTTTGTTTTAGAGGCAGAAACCGCAAAGGCGCTTCGCGCTTTTCGCAAAGGAGGCGCAAAGGTCGTCAAGTTTTATCGCCAATACTCAAAAGAAGGCAAAGACCTTCGGTTACGCAAAGAACTACAAGACATTAATACGGGCACTCTTTGCATAAGCGAAGCTTCTTTGCCTTCTTATTACTTCTGTGGTTTGTTGATCCTTTGCGTTCTTTGCGTAAAACTTTGCGTAGTTCTTAGAACGCTTTGCGGTTCCTACCTCTTTAAACTACAAACATATAAAGAAAACATACTTTGAAAGATAAAAAAACGTACTTTTGATAAGCGTTCGAACATGAATCAAATTATTATTTTACTTATTGTAGGAGTTGTTGCAGGTTACCTAAGCGGATTAATTGGCATTGGTGGTGGTATTGTAATTGTTCCCGTACTCGTTTATTTTTTGGCCATGGATCAAAAAGCCGCACAAGGAACAACGCCTTCATGTTCATGCTTCCATAGGTTTTTTGGGCGTTTACAATTATTATAAAGAAGGGCAACTCAATTATAAGTATGCTTTGATCATGGCCATTACATTTATTGTTGGAAGTTATTTTGGAAGTAAAACAGCTTTATCGCTCGATACCAAAATTGTAAAACAGATCTTTGGCGCTATGATCATTTTGATAGGATTAAAAATGCTCCTCAATAAATAATGACATTTATCTCTCAAATACAAAAACGTTCAGAGGAACTTTTTCTGAAATAAATTCTATTCGGCAGCATATTCATCAACATCCTGAATTATCGTTTGAAGAACACAATACATCTGCTTTCATTCAAGGAGTTCTAAAAAATATAATATCCCTTTTAAAAATGGTATTGTAAAAACCGGAATTGTTGCTTTGATCGAAGGAAAAATCCTAGTAAAAAAACTATTTATTGCGCGCTGATATGGACGCGCTTCCAATTGAAGAAAAATAATGTAGTTTATGCTTCTAAAAATAAGGGGATAATGCACGCATGCGGACATGATGTTCACAGCGCATGTACGCTTGGCGCTGCCATTATTTTAAATGAATTAAAAAATGAATTTGAAGGAAGTGTAAAAATTATTTTTCAGCCGGGCGAAGAAGTATTGCCTGGCGGCGCCTCCTTAATGATCAACGAAGGTATATTAGATTCGCCAAAAGTTTCTACAGCATTAGCGCAACATGTTTTTCCAAGTATGGAAACCGGAAAAGTTGGTTTTAAAACCGGCATGTACATGGCAAGCACCGATGAATTATATATAACAGTAAAAGGCAAAGGTGGTCATGCAGCTATGCCAAGCGATTATGTTAATCCTTTATTGATCGCTTCAAAAATTTTATTAGAACTCCATAAAGCATTTATGGAAATGCCACCAGCGTATTCAACACTTGAAGCAGATAATAAACCAAAACCTCCAACAGTACTTGCCTTCGGAAAAATAAATGGCAATGGCGCAACCAATGTAATTCCTGATGAAGTAAAAATTGAAGGCACCTTTAGAACAATGGATGAGAACTGGAGAGCAGAAGCGCATTTGAAAATGAAAAAAATTGCAGAAGATGTTGCAAAACAAATGAATGGCGTTTGCGAATTTAGAATAGAAAAAGGTTATCCGTTTTTGGTGAACGACGAAGCGCTTACAAAAAATTGCAGCACATGGGCCAAAGAATATTTAGGTGAAAATAATGTGGAAGAATTACCTTTACGAATGACCGCCGAAGATTTTGCGTTCATTTCGCAAAAGTGCCAAGTTGTTTTTATAGATTAGGTACAGGCAACAAGGCAAAGAACATTACCTCGGGCGTACACACCGCCACTTTTGATATCGATGAGAACGCTCTTCGCACGGGCACAGGCCTAATGGCCTATTTGGCTGTAAAACAGTTAATGTAAAAATTAAACCTAAAAGTTTCATTTCAATTCTTCGCTAACGTTTTTCTTCTCTTTCTTTCCTTATTAAATTAATTTGGCGCATCTACGTCATTTCTTTCAAAAACATGCGTCTATAGACCTATTGTATTTAACAAATACAATAATAACATTTGTATAACCATGGTGTAATTTGGTTTTGAGTCAAAAAGTACTATCTTTAATATATGAGAAAACATTCCTTTATATTTTTACTTTCTTTTTTCTCATTATTTATTTCTGGGCAGGTTAATTTGGTTCCTAATCCAAGTTTTGAGAATGTTTCAATGTGCCCGAGTGCTCTAACTCAAATTAGTCTTGCCGCGCCTTGGTTTCAAGCAGGTACAGGCACACCAGATTTATTTGCGGCATGTTCAACAAACACCGATGTAGGTGTTCCTGTTAATCTTCTGGGCAACCAAGCACCTAACACTGGGGATAAATATTCTGGTATCGAACTTACTGGTGGAGACTATAGAGAATATATTGAGATTCCCCTTACAAATTCATTGATTGCTGGCACTAAGTACTTTGTGAGTTTTTATGCAAGCATGGATGATACTATGGCATACACATCTAGTTCAATAGGAGCGTATTTCTCAACAGGCTCTTTATCTGTTAGTCATTATTCTCCAATACCTGTTGTTCCTCAAATTCAAAACGCAGCGAATAATTATTTCGATCAAATCACTTGGAAAAAAGTTAAGGGTTCTTTCTATTCGTCAGGCGGTGAGAGTTATTTAACTATAGGCAATTTCAATTCGACAGCTAATACAAATAGCATGATTGTAAATACAAACACGATGGTTTATAATCCTTGTTGCGCTTTTGTATACATAGATGACGTGTGTGTAACAACCGATTCTTTGTATAGTGAGACTTGGACTAGCATCGAAACTCAAGAGTTAAACAAATCAAAGTTTATTAAGTTGTCCCCTAATCCTGCGTCAAACAAATTATTTATTCAAAGGGGGAATTATATAAATAATTTAAATATTACTATCTATGACCTTAACATGAAGCTCCTCTTAGAAGTCGTTAATTTCAAACAAAATGAATTAGATATCTCCAGCCTCCCTTTAGGAGTTTATATTATAAAAATTTGGAATAAGGATTTTCTGGATAAAAAATTAATAATTAAAAGCCAATAAATATGAGAACAAAACTATTATTATTGATGTTACTTTGTCTTCTGCAATACAATGCTCAAGTAACAACTCCGTTTAATGTTGGGATTCCAACTGACTATGTCGGGTGGTCCGCAGTAAATCCATTCCCTGTAAGAATTCAGCATCAAGGAAATCAACCAATTTTATTTGCAACCACCAACTTCACCCGTATGATCATTAATAATGGTCCCGGCAATCAAAATTCAGGACGGATTGGAATGGGCAATGATTTAACCGGATTTGTACCTATAGACCGTTTGCATTTACATCAAATTGATCCAAATAATATCAATAATTATTTGCGTTTCACAAACCCTTTTACGGGTCCTTCAAATACCGATGGATTTAGAATTGGTAATAGCAGCGTTAATAATCCAAATGGTCCACAGGGCGATGCAAGACTGGAACAGTTTGAAACCGCACCAATATTAATGTTAGCACCAAACTCAAATACAAACTCTCCAAATTTATTACCGTACGAATGGTTTCGTTTACAAAACGGGCAAACATTTCAGGCTGCGCCTCTTCCTGCCCCTACCAGAATAACGGATGGATATATTGGCTTAAATAAGTCAAATCCGCGTTCACATATAGAAATGTTGACGCCTGCTTTTCAAGGAGGAGAAGAATTTTTTATGGCTAAACCAAGCGACATTTTCGATCCTCCTGCATCGACAATAACTGCAACCAATGTACAAATGGGTATGATGAATGCAACTGCTGTAGCTAATCAATTTTTGCCATGTTTTTTTGGCAATATAAACCAGCAATTTCAACTTTCCCCTGCACTACAAATGCTTGGAGCTATACATAATAATCAAGATGCTCCAAGTAATCTTCCCGTAGTGCGCTTTGTTGCAGCCCGTGATTGGACGGTAAATGCAAATTTACCAAACCCCCTTAATGCCACGTTAGCAAGTTCAGTAATTAATCGCCCTATTTTTAGTTGGCAAAATAGTAATACTGTAAACATGTATATGTCGGCTAATGGTCGTGTACGAATAGGAAGTAATTTATTTATGGGTAATCCTGCAAACCCTGCGCAACGTCCTAATAATCGTTATGAAATAACAGCGTGGGCGATTGATCCTTATTTTAATCCTCTTGGTAATCCTGTAGGTAATCCAAATTTTGGTAATGTAACTATTGGTGGGGCAAGCGGTTTGCGATTTACTTTTTTAACTTCTAACGATCTTGTTCAGGTACCAAATGCTACAAACCAAATTGACCCTGCTAAAGTTCTAACAACAGATAAGAATGGCGACGTTGTAATGATAAACACAATAGCAAACGCCAATAACGGTTTGAGCGTTTTAAATGGAACCGTTCAATTAGGTGCAAATTGCCCGGCAACTCCAACACAAGTAACAGCGGCACAACTTCTGAACAATCGTCAGATTCCAATGAATGGATTTAATACAATTTGGGCAGGGGCAACTGGAAGTGTTGGAATTGGTTTACCAATTAATGCGTGTGTTCCAAATAATCGATTAGAAGTTGACAACAATACAGGTCCAAATCCGTTAAGCGGTTTGCGCTTAACCGATCTTGCAGGAAATCCACCTACTTTACCTAATACAATCAACAAAGTCCTTTCAGTAAATTTAGCTGGTGATGTTATTCTAACACCGGTGCCAACTCAAACAACTTTTGGTAATTTATGTACATCATCTTTAACACCAAGCGCTTTAACCGGTGATTTCGAAATGCCATTAGGAACGTTTAAATATCGTTTTACTGGTCAATCTCAAATCACAACAAATCCAGCTATTCAACAAGACATGGTTTCTATTGGGTATCCTTGCGGATCAACTTTACCTGTAGCAAAGTTTAGCGTCTTAGAGTCACAAACCGTTACAAATGTACCGGATAATAACTATGCCGGCCACTTTAAAAATACTAATATTAGTCCAGTGACTAGTCTTCTTAATATGACAGGTGGTGTATTTGGTGAAGCGCGAGGTCTAATAGCCACTAACGTTCCTAATTCTCCAATCAACGCTGGAGGTGTATTTGAAGGCTTTGGATCTTGGAGCAATATCGGCGTATTTGGCAGAATGAGTCCATTAGCTTTTCCAAACAACTTCGGTCCTTCAAGATACAATATGGGTGTTGCCGGAATTTCCGATCTTGCTGTTAACAATGCAGCATTCCCTAATTCTGCTAACTATGGTGTGTACGGAGATGCAAGAAACTCACCCTCATTAAATTTTGGTGTTTACGGAGAAGTTCCGGCTTCAACGGGAACGGCTTTTAGTTATGGTGTTTATGGTGTAGCGCCATCGAATGGTATAGACTTTGCCGGCTATTTTAATGGGGATGTTTTTACAACAGGCTCATATTTTCCTAGTGACCAACTATTAAAACAAAACTTCGACAGCATTCCAAATGCTTTAGGAATAATTAATCAGTTAAAGCCAAAAACTTTTGACTATAAACTTACACAGTATCCACAAATGAATTTACCTAGTGGATTGCAATACGGTTTAGTTGCGCAAAATGTTCAAACCGTTATGCCTGTAATTGTAAGCTCAGCAACTCAACCGGAGCGTACAATTGGTAGCACTACTTATCCTGCGTTTACGTATTCAACTGTAGAGTACACGCAGTTAATTCCTGTTTTAATACGTGCCGTTCAACAATTATCTGCTCAAAATCAAAAGCTAGATAGTTTAATTACCGCACTTACTCAAACAGTAAGTTCATGTTGTTCAAACAGTGCGGCTAAACAAACTGGCATTAACGGAAATGATCCAAATGCATTGTCTCAGATCAATGTTAACCTAAGTGATATTGACATGATCGTTCTTGATCAAAACAAACCAAATCCCTTTGCAGAACAAACAACCATTACTTACAACGTTCCTGAAAAATATGGCTTTGCTCAATTAGTATTTAAAACTATTGATGGCAAGATCATCAAAACGGTTGACATCACTAAAAAAGGTCTCGGTCAGGTAAATGTATTTGCTAACGATCTTTCAAATGGATTATACATGTACAGTTTAATTGTAGATGGGAAAACAGTTGATACTAAGAAGATGGTAAAACAGAATTAGTTTTACAAGTTTCTATCAAAGAAAGCCCGTTCTAAAAAAGAACGGGCTTTTTTCATGTACATAGGCCTAATGGCCTATTTAGCTGTAAAACAGCTCTCTTAAAGGGCAGCTTAACACTTTTTTCCCTTTAATAGTGTAAAAAATATACTATTTTTACCGTTCTTTCGTTAAAGTAAAAGAGTGAATTTCAGGCTTTTCACATATCTCAGCTTCATCTTGCTTTTGGCTTCATGTTCTACAAAAAAGAACACGGTGGTTTCAAGAGGCTTCCATAATTTAACTGCGCGTTATAACGGCTATTATTATTCTACCGAAAGTATAAAAGACGGCGTTTTTAAAATTGAAAATAATAATAAAGAGAACTACGATAAAACTTTACCCGTTTACGTTTACCCTACACACGAAAAAGCAAAAACAACTTTTCCTGAATTTGATAAGGCCATAAAAAAATCAACAACGTGTATTCAACGTCATGCTATCAAAGATTCAAAAGACAATACCATTCCCGCTTCCGGAAAATGGATAGATAATAATTGGATCAACATTGGCATCTCGCGTTTTTATAAACGCGAATTCTTTTCTGGTATTGAAGCTTTTGAATATGTTGTAAGTGCTTACAATCATTCCAAAGATAAATACGATGCCATGGTGTGGCTTATTAAATCGTATAATGAAGTTGGTGCAGTAAGTAGCGCAGCTCCTATCATTTCATTACTAAAGAACGAAAAGAAATTACCTGCGCGAATTAAAAAAGAATTACCTGCGCTGGAAGCTGATTATTATTTTCGTAAAGGATTGCTTACCGAGGCTTCTTCTAAATTAATGGAGGCTGCCAATAATCGCAAACTCATAAACGGTACGCCGCGCAAAAAACGCGCACGTTATTCATTCATTATTGCGCAAATGCTCGAAGAGCAGAAAGATTATAAACGCGCACGTCGCTTTTACGAATACACCATTCGCTTAAAACCAAATTACGAAATGGTGTTTTATAGCAAGATCAAATTGGCACGCTTGCTGGATGTAAAACGAATGGATTCGGAAAAAACCAAAAAAGGTCTTTTGAAAATGGGTCGCGAATTTAAAAATGCCGATTACTACGATGTTATTTTTTTATACCCTTGGAGAAATTGAAGAAAAAGAAAAGAATATTGACAAGGCTGTTTTTTATTATAAGAAGTCGGTTCAAACCAGTACGGTAAACCCGAGTCAAAAAGCATTATCGTATTTAAAATTGGGTGAGATCAATTTTGAAATGACCAATTACCCAATTGCGCAAGCGTATTATGATAGTACACTTACAACACTGCCTAACGATCATCCAAATTATAAGAACATTGTAGCAAGGCAAAAAACCCTTGATAACTTGGTGAGTTATTTAAAAACGATAAAGCGCGAAGATAGCTTGCAGCGTTTTGCGAAAATGAGTGATGCCGAAAAAGCGGCGATGGTAGAAAAGATCATCAAAAAAATGGAAGAAGATGAAGAGCGTGCGCGTGAAGAAAAAGAACGATTATTGGCAAATGCGCAAAGCGTTGGCAGCAACACAAATTTAGCGGCCGACCCAAATCTTCCAATGGGTAATCAAAATACATTTTACTTCTACAATCAAAACACAATTAGTTTTGGTATTGCCGATTTTGGTAAAAAGTGGGGTAATCGCAAAAATGAGGACAACTGGCGCCGATCGAACAAAGCCCTTACAATAGATGATCCTAATGCAAACAATTCTACAGACCCCAATAAGGATCCCAAAGATAAAACCGCAAACAAAGATCCTAAGAAAACAAAAGAATATTATTTAAAGAATTTACCGGTAACCGATTCGCTTTTGAAAGTAAGTAATGATAAGATCATTGAAGCTTTTTATTTATTAGGAACAACCTACAAAGAAGATCTGAGTAATAATAAAAAATCAATTGCTGCATTTGAAGAATTAAATTCCGTTATAGTACGCATAAATATTTACTGAACACTTACTATCAATTATTTCGCATTTACGAAAAAGAAAAAAATGCGGATAAAGCCGAGTTCTATAAGAACAAGATATTGAACGATTATCCTAATAGCGAATTTGCGCAGTTGATCAAAAATCCTAAATACGCTGAAGAAAAACAAAGTGTATTGAGCGATGTAGAAAAAGATTACGCAGTTGTTTATGCTTCGTACACTGCCGGTAATTATTCCGATTCATATTCGCAAAGCGATGCTGCCATTACAAAATTTGGCAAGAATGTTTATTTGCCAAAGTTCGAATTTATAAAAGCCATGAGCTTAGGCAAATTAAAAGGACTTGATTCTTTGGAAGTAGCGTTAAAACAAATTGTGGCCATGTATCCTAAATCGGATGTTGCGCCTTTATCAAAAGATATTTTGAATAGTATTGCAAAACAAAAAAATCCGGAGGCCTTTAGTGACGCGCCAAAAATAAAAGTGATGGGCAAGGATACGTTCCAGATAAATTTTATTACCCAACATTTTATGTTGGCACTGTGCGCTGATGATCCAAAAATTGCGAATAGCTTTAAATCAAAACTCGATGTCTTCGCAAAAAAATATTACAGTAATAAAGTGTTCAATATCGAAAGCACATTGTTTGGACCAAAAATGCAACTCATTATCTTAAAAAGTTTTGATAGCGCCATTGAAGCCATAAAATTTAGAGACAACATGAAAGACGATAAAGATCTTTTTAAAGACGATCTTAAAAAAGAACTCTTTACCTTACTCATAGTCTCGGCCGAAAATATGCCTATGTTCTATAGTAAAAAGAACCTCAGCGGCTACCAATTTTTTTATAACGACAATTATAAAAGCTTGGATAACAGTATATTAGCTACTCCAGATAAACTAAAATAGCTTGTCTTTAGCCCAAATTTCGTATCTTGTATAAAATTACGGCCCATGTTTAAATCAACAAAAAATCAAAGTGTAGATGCCGGTTCTATAAACCTGTT
Source organism: Sphingobacteriaceae bacterium (assembly GCA_016705695.1). GTDB lineage: Bacteria > Bacteroidota > Bacteroidia > B-17B0 > Aurantibacillaceae > Aurantibacillus. The sequence goes on along the minus strand of JADJLA010000018.1, from coordinate 351,240 downwards.
AGGTTCAGGCACTAAAATCAATGGCGACATCAATTCTAATGGCGACTTTAGGATCGACGGACTTTTGGTAGGCAATATCACTATTTCAGGTAAACTTGTTTTAGGTAATACCGGCCGAATTGAAGGTAATATACAATGTACCAATGCCGACTTGAGCGGAGAAGTAAAAGGTACCGTTAATATTAACGAAACACTTTCTTTAAAAAGTACTGCAAAGATCAATGGCGATATCATCACTAGTAAATTAGCCATTGAAGCTGGCGCTATTTTTACGGGCACTTGTAATATGGGCGCTCTTGTAAAAAATATCAGTCAAAAAAATGAGCAAAAAGCAGTTGCCTCGCAAACAGCCTAGAGCGCTTCTTAGAAATACATTTCAGAATATTTGCAATGGATTTTTCATTCAAACGAGGCGCTTTTCGCAATTCATACCAGTGAGTCTGGATAAGAAAAGCAACGAAGTGTGAATGAAAAAGACAGGCAAAGATACGAAAGCTAATTCTAAGATGCGCTCTAACCCCTTTTTACGTTTTAGCAACATTGCCATTCAAATGGGCGCAATTATTGGTTTAAGCACTTGGGGTGGAGTTAAATTAGACGATCATTTTAAAACGCAGCGTCCTTATTACACAATAGTACTATCGCTTTTAGGCATCGGAATTGCTTTGTATGTTGTGATAAAAGATGTAATTGACACTTCAAAAAATGACCAAGATAAATAATATCATTAAGCCGGTTATTTTTGCAACACTTGGTTCTACTTTTTCATCCATTCTGATCTTGTATTTATTTTCCGGATCACCTCAAAATACACATTGGATATTTAGCATCGTGTTTCATTTGGCAGTGGCAATTGTATTAGGCGTTATTGCATTTATTGATCCCGACCCTAAAATGCTTGCTTCTAACTTAATGAGTATTTCTCTTGGCAGATTACTTGTTTCGGGCGTGGCCTTTTTAATATACTGTTTAACATTTCCCGGAACTAAAAAATGGTTCATGGTGCATTTTATGATCCATTATATGTTATTTGCCTTTTTTGAAATAGTTTTTTTAATTAAAATTGTAAGCTCTAAAACATCCAACAAATGAAAACATATTTTTTAGTGGCCTGCGCCCTTGCGATAGGATCTATACTGAACGCACAAACAAAAACTAATAAATCAAATAGTGAATATACATTTACCATTGTAAAATCAATAGAAGCAAGCCCTGTACAAAATCAGGAGCGCACAAGTACGTGTTGGTCTTTTTCTTCCTTGTCTTTTTTTGAAAGTGAAATTACCCGTTTGGGCAAAGGAAAAGACTTCAACTTGAGTGAAATGTTTGTAGTGCGTAAAATCTATCCTTTAAAAGCACAACATTACATTCGTATGCATGGCAATAATAATTTAGCCGAAGGCGGTGGATTTCCGGATGTTTTGCGTGTAATAAAAGATCATGGTATGGTTCCGGAGGATCTATATACAGGAAAAAAGAATTCGAAAGATCCACATAATCATGGAATATTAGAAGGCACAATTAAAGCCATTGCAAAACCTGCGGCTGATCCAAGTACTCAAAAGATCGATTTTGATTTCATGATCAAAACTATTGAAGATGCTTGCGATAATTTTTTAGGAAAAGCTCCTGAGAAGTTTGATTATAAAGGAAAGAGTTATACTCCGCGAACGTATGCTGATGCAACCGGAATTGTGCCCGACGATTATGTTGTGCTTACTTCGTTTACACATCACCCATACTACGAAAAATTTGTTATTGAGATCCCTGATAATTGGGCATGGGAAGGTGTTCATAATCTTCCTTTGAATGAATTACAAGAAACTATGTTATATGCTATCAATAATGGTTTCACTTTTGCGTGGGGTGCCGATGTTTCTGAAAAAGGGTTTATGTTCAAAGAAGGATTAGCGGTTGTTCCCGAGAAATCATTTGACACAATGACCGAAATGGAAAAAGCCTTGCTGTCCATTAAGCCGCACAAACAACTCACCATCACTGCCGAGCTCCGCCAAAAACAATTTAATGATTACGACACGCAAGATGATCATGGTATGCATGCAATTGGCACTGTTAAAGATCAAAACGGAACTTTATATTATACCATTAAAAATAGTTGGGGAACAAAACGCAATGATTGCGATGGCTATTTTTACGCGAGCGAAAGTTATGTGCTTCTAAAAACAACTAGTATTATGTTGCATAAAAAAGCTATTCCGCCAGCAATCGCAAAAAAATTAGGGATTACTCAGTAATATTGACATAAACCATATCTAAAACCTCGGTCTAAGCTCTTTATTTGCTCAGTTAAACCCATCAATCACAGTGCTTAAAGCTTTATTGACTCGGTTGTGAAAATTTTGGTGAATTTTAACGTTTTTGAGCACGCTTTTTGCACCCTCTTATACGTAATTAGTATAAACACCTTTTCGTATGACACCTAATCAATTAACATTACCGGCCTTTCCCCTTAAATCTATTTTGCTTCCGGGTGAAGCAACCAAGCTGCATATTTATGAGGAGCGTTATAAAGAATTAGTACAAGACTGTTTAGATAACGATGCGTCGTTCGCTATTCCATTTTTTGAAAATGGAAAGATGAGTGATTATGGTTGCGAAGTAAAAATTAAAAATGTGGTGAAAGAATACGCCGACGGAAAAAAAGATATTTTGATCGAATGTGTTCGCATTTTTACCATTATTGAATATTCCGAAACATTGAGTCCAAAATTATACGGCGCAGTACTAATAGAATTTGAAAGAGAGAATACCGTCATCACCAATTCTAATTTGCAGGATGCCATCATTCATTATTTTAGCACCGTGCAAAATAAAATGATAGATTATGATACACTCAGCAAATTGAATGTATACAATATTGCTGCATCGCTACAATTATCAGCGCAAGAAAAACTAGAGTTAATTGCTTCACGTAACAAACAAGCTGTGTTGTTGAATCAGATCAAATTTATTACTCATATTGTAAATGCCGAACAAGAGCTGAATAATAGATTTATGTTCAATTAAAATAAAAAGCCAAAAGGACCGAACCCTTTTTGCTTTTTATTTTTTACTTTGGCCTTGATCTAAGAAAGTCCGTCGCCCATTATTTTCACAGTAATGCCATCCATATTAGGTGTTAATCTTAATTGGCAGGACAAGCGCGATTTGTCGGTAATATTTGGAAGGGTGTCTAGCATCGCGTATTCCTCAGTACATATGTCGCCTAATACATCAAAACCTGAGATCACCTCAACATGACACGTTGCGCACAAAGCCATTCCTCCACAGGTAGCTAAAATATCGTACTCATTTGCCTTTAAAAACTCCATAAGACTCAATCCCATATCGGTTGGGCCCAGAAGAGTTTTTACCGTTCCATTAGGATTTTGGATGTTTATTTTAATATCGCTCATTAGAATTCATTAACACCATTTACGGTGGTATATTTCATGGTGTATTTAATTCCCGGGTTAATATATTTATATACGCTATGACTCATCATTGCAGCTTCATGAAAACCACATAAAATTAATTTCAATTTGTTTTTATAAGTGTTTATATCTCCAATAGCATAAATTCCTTGAACATTCGTTGAATAATCTTCCGTGTTCACTTCAATAGCATTCTTATCAATTTGCAATCCCCACTGTTCAATTGGTCCGAGTTTAGGACTCAACCCAAATAAAGGAATAAGGTGATCTGTTTGTATCGTTTGTTCCTCATTTGTTTTTGTATTCTTCAAGCTTACGCTTTCCAACTTATCTTTTCCGTCTACACTTAGTAAATTGGTATTGAGTAATAATTTAATTTTTCCTTCTTTAGCAAGGTTCATTACTTTACTTACGCTATCCGGCGCACCTCTAAATGCTTCACTGCGATGTACCAAAGTAAGTTCAGAGCAAATGGAACTTAAAAGAATGGTCCAATCCAACGCGCTATCTCCTCCTCCGGCGATGATCATTTTTTGTCCGCGATATTTTTCCGGATCAAGGATCATGTAATTGATGCCTTTTCCATTCTCGAATTTATCAAGCCCTACAACTTCGGGTTTGCGCGGTTCAAAACATCCCAATCCTCCTGCGATCACAACCGCTTTGCAATGAATATGCACACCAAGATTTGTTGTGAGCACAAAATCTCTTTCGCCCTTCTTCTCCATAGATTCTATTCTTTGACCAAACGTAAACGTTGGTTTGAACGGTTCGGCTTGTTTCATTAAATTATCTACAAGCTCCTGAGCATTAATGATAGGAAAACCGGGTATATCATAAATAGGTTTTTTTGGATATATCTCAGATAATTGCCCTCCCGCTTGTGGCAGATAATCTACTAAATGGCAGCGCATTTTTAGCAATCCGGCTTCAAAAATGGCGAAAAGCGCTACCGGTCCCGCTCCTACTATTGCTATATCGGTTTGTATCATAAAATTCAAGGCAAAATTACGCTAATTTGTTAAATGAAATTGTTTCTTTAGGAATATTTTTCTATCTTTATCTACTAATCAAAAAAGTCGTTGACATGAAAAAATCTTTACTTACAATTTTCGGTGCTTTAGCTTGTATGACAGCTGCGGCCCAGGTTGCCAGCCCTAGCTGGACAATCGTTCAAAATTCAAATTTCCCAATTCCTTCAGCCGGTATTCGTTATATGGATGCTGTAAGTCCTACTGCTATGTGGGCTTCTGGTTATGATGGAACAACAGGTAACGTTTCAAGGAATTACTGCTGGGTTACTAGAACTAATGATGGAGGTGCTAGTTTCGTAGCTGCTCCAGTATGGACAAGCGTTTCTACTCCGGTAATGGGAGATACTAGCGTTTATGCCATTTCTAATATTGATGCTATGAGTGGTACAACTGCATGGGTTGGTGCTTACAAAAAAATAAGCGGCGGTTCTCAGGGTGGTATTTTTAAAACTACCGATGGTGGTGCAAATTGGGTTAATATGACCAGTGCTGCTATGTTCACAAACGCTACATCGTTTTGTAACTATGTATTCTTTTTTACTCCTAACGTAGCAATTGCCGCAGGCGATCCAAATCCTTCAAGTGCAAATGAGCACGATATTTGGCGTTCAACAGATGGTGGAACTACTTGGACTCAGGTTCCGGGAGCTAACATCCCTAATCCAACAAGTGGTGAATTTGGTATTACTAACGTTTACGAAAAATTTGGCTCAGCTAACGCTTGGCTTGGAACTAACAAAGGTCGTATATTCTATACAACTGACGCTGGTGTAACTTGGAATGTAACCACCGTTAATGCAAGTAATACTATTAGTGATATTGCTTTTTACGATGCAATGAATGGAATTGCGATGACATTTGCACCTTCAAGTACTGTAGCAACAGTTTATAACACAACAGATGGTGGTGTAACTTGGAATGTTTTAACAGGTGTTGCAACTAATGCTGACTATGGAAGAAATGATGTTTGCGGAATTCCGGGAACTTCGTGGTTTGCTTCTTGCGGTGCAGGTACAGGCAATACTTTATTATCTTTCTCAACTGATAATGGTAATACTTGGAACAACTGGGGTTCAACAGGTATCCAATACCTAACTATCGATTTCGTTGATCCTTCAACTGCATGGGCAGGTACTTTTAGCGATCAAACAATGGCTAACCTAGAAGGTTTTTATAAATTCAACGGTGGTAGTTTATTACAAGCTCCTAGCGCTAACTTCACGGTTACTGCTGCAGGTTGTGTAAGCACTGCTGTTATGCCGGGTAACCAATCTACAGGTAATCCAAATCCAACTTATACTTGGACTTCTGCTCCTGCAGGTGCTGCATTTTCTAGTACTGCTGCTGCAAGTCCTACTGTATTTTTCAGCGCACCGGGTGTATATACCATCACTTTAGTTGCTGCTAACTCTTCATCTACAAGTACAGTTTCTCGCACGATCAACGTTTCTTCTTGTACAGGTTTATCTGAAGCTGGTGTAAATGAGTTCAACTTTGTTGTTTCTCCAAACCCTGGTAAAGATGTATTCCATGTTAGTTTACCAAGCTCAACTCAACCTTACAATGTTACAGTAACTAATGTATTAGGGTCGGTAGTTTATACTACAGTAACTAATACAAATAGCACTGATCATTCGATTAACCTTTCTGGTAACAAGACAGGAGTGTATTTTATGACGATATCTAACAATGGTAATAAAACTACCAAAAAGATAATCATAGAATAATTTCTAGTTTACAACCATTAGGTAGTTTTATTACTACGTGCAAAAAGGAGGCAATGCCTCCTTTTTGCGTTTATGGTATATATGTTTATATTTAGCTCATCTTGTGAGACACCGTGTGCTCTTTATATTTCTCCTGGTTGCGCTTATTGATTTTAGATTAATAGGTCAAAACGGTGTTATGGTTTTAGATAAGATCAACACCGGCGAGATGACAGGATCGTTTATCACGGCCTTGTATAGCGATCACAAAGGTTATTTATGGGTGGGCACTGCAAACGGACTCAATCGTTATGATGGCTATAATTTTTTAAGTTTTCGCAGTACAAAAAGCGATACAACTACACTAAGCCATCCTTCCATTCGTTGTATAAAGCAATTATCTAACGAATCGCTTCTTATTGGAACTTCGTCGGGCCTTAATGTTTATTCATTTGCAACTAACACTTTCAAAAGGGCCAAACTTGATACCAACTGCGCCAATGCAAAGAAAAAAAATATCATAACCTGTTTAGAAAAATTATCCGACGGGCGAATTGTTGTGGGAACAAGATGCGGATTAATGATCTACGATGAGAACACTAATGTTCTTAAAACATTTGCCTCAAAAGATACTACTCTTTTGGAAGATCTCTGGATCCAAAGCACATTTGTGGATAAGGATGGAGCCCTATGGGTTAGTGCCAAAGCGCCAATAGGCTCTGCATTAGAATACAGGATCTATCGCTATGTTTTCAAAGGCGATTCTTACAAACAAACTTACGTTTCCGGAATTGGTTCATCCGGTCAAATAGGGATTTCTCAAGATCTTGAAGGTAATATTTGGATAAGTATTGATGATGGGTTGGCTTGCGTGAATTCAAAAACGCTTGAGAAAACTTTTTATAGAGCGCCCAATGGATTTTTATCGGCAGTAAGTTATTTTCATGCGAACGACAATACTATTTACCAATGCTACTGGAGTTTTGGCGTTACAATGTTCGACATCAACAAAAAAGAATTCAAAATAATTAAGAACGATCCCGATAATCCTCGCTCTTTGATGAGCAATAAAATATGGGCACTTTATAAAGACGCGAACGACGTAATGTGGTACGGGACTGATGTTGGATTACAAAAACAATCGAGCAAACGTCCCAAACTCCAGATCATTAATAGAAAAGCTGAATACACCGACAGTACATTTACTTCAAATCAATTATTATCGGTACTGGCTTGTCGTTCAAAAATAAACAAGGTTTTTGTAGGCATTGATGGTGATGGCATAGCAATTTATGATCGCACCACTGATAGAACAACAAATCTTAGATTTGGTGATCGCAATGCAAATAACAGCAAGATAGAAGACAGATTTGTTGCCCAGTTCTATGAAGATGACAAAGGAGATATTTACACCATTGGACAATATACTTTCACTAAGATCAAATTCAACTCTTCGCCATTAACAATAAAACATTATTTCTATAGGCAACAACATCATTTTACTTCTCTGGCTCCTGATTTTAACAACAAAAAGATTCTTTGGCTTGCAAGCATTGATCAGGTTTTTAAATTCAATACCGAAACCGAAGAGTTCAAACTTATTCAAAAGCCTCTTGACATTACCGGTGTGTTTTTTAGCGTGGTCTCAAATTCAAAAGGAACGTTTTTTTCCACAACCAATGCTATACTAAAAATAAAACCTGATGGATCTTATCAAAAGATAACAATTGCTGAAGTTGGTAATATCACCGCTATGGAAAATCTTGGTGACGATCATCTCCTCATCGCCACTTCGTTCATGGGTTTGCTTAAATTCAATCTCAACAACTATACCTACGAGATCATCAAGAATCATAAGAGCGACTTTTTTACTGAGATAAAATGCATCAAGAAGATCCGAAACAGTTTCTGGATTGGCACAAGCATTGGCTTGTTTCAATATTTTCCTTTTTCGGGAGAAGTGCTTGTATACGGTACAGTCGATGGCTTACCATCTAACGTGATACAAAGCATTGATTATTTTGAAGGTCATTTATACCTGGCAACTTCAAATGGATTGGTGCTATTTAATCCAACTATTGTTACAGGCCGTGCTTCCATTCCTCGAGTTGATATCACCAGCGTTATTGGTATTGGTAACGATCTGAATATCACCTCCGATCTTAACGGCAAGACAATAGATATCCCACAAGAAAAAAATTCGTTCAGGATCAACTTCACCGTTCTTGATTTTAATCTCCCGGAAAAAAATTGTTACCGTTACAGACTTCTACCTATGCAAAATGAATGGAAGAATAATAATGACGATCACTTTATCTCGTTCAACGAATTGAATGTTGGCGAATATGAATTTCAGGTAATAGGTGCCAATAGTGATAATATATGGAATACAAAGCCTGTATCCATTAAAATTAGGATCGTTCCTCCATTCTATAGATCAAACGCCTTTTATTACTTGCTGGGATTTATGCTTATTGCATTAACAGCATTTATTGTTTATTTACGATTTAGAGCTGCTAAATATAATCGCATTTTATTAGAGCGCACAATTGATGAGCGTACCGAAGAGATCAAGCTAAAACAAAAACAATTAGAAAAATCCAATACCGAATTAATGGACGGCATTTTGTACGCACAAAAAATTCAGAAAGCCTTTTTGGTTGGTGAGAAAATATTGACCAAAACTTTGTCAAATAGCTTTATTTATTTTAGACCAAAAGAAAAAGTAAGTGGCGACTTTTATTGGATAAGCCAAGAAAAGAATTATTTGATCATTGCCGCCGGAGATTGCACCGGGCATGGGGTTCCGGGTGCCATGCTTAGTGTTATTGGCACAACCTTGCTTAATAAGATCGTGCACGAAGAAAAAGTATCTAATCCCGGAGAAATATTAACCAAGCTTAATCACCAATTCTTTCATCAATTAAATGTTGACGAAAAATCGGTTCGTGATGGAATGGATGTTTCTATTATAGCTATAGATACTAAAAATAAAAAAATGCTCTTTTCCGGCGCACGCAACAATGGCTGCATGATCATTGAAGGAATGTTAAGCGAGCTCAAAGCGCAACGCGAAACCATAGGAGAAAATGAAAATGTGACCTTTAAGACCAAAGAAGTTATTTACGATCCGCATGCAACCTATTATTTATATAGCGATGGTTACAAAGATCAGTTTGGCGGACCGCAAATGAAAAAGTTAGCTTCGAAACAATTTAAAGATATCCTTTGTAAAGGAAGCAAGCTCGAAATGAACGGACAGCGCAATTACTTTAGTCGTTTTATCAAAGAATGGCAAGGTCATAGTTCGCAAACAGATGATCGCATGATCATTGGTTTTAAAGTTCAATAAGGATTTACGAAATAAGATCTAAATATTAAGAGATCTCGGTGAATTCTTTCCTCTCCAAAACAGATTCGAGCACTTCATTTACTTCGGTAAATGAATTTAATGTTACCAATTTTGTGCGCGTTTCTTTAAAATTAGGAATGCCTCTAAAATAATTAGCGTAATGATTTCGCATTTCCAGCACACCCATTTTCTCGCCTTTCCACTCCACCGATTTGGTTAAATGCGCGCGGCAAACTTCCACTCTATTTACAATAGTTGGTTTTGGTAAATGCTCGCCTGTTTTAAAAAAATGTTTTATCTCATTAAATATCCAAGGGTATCCAATGGCGGCGCGGCCTATCATTATTCCGTCAACGCCATATTTATTTTTGTACTCAAATGCTTTTTCGGGAGAATCAATATCGCCATTTCCAAAAATTGGAATTTTAATTCGGGGATTGTTCTTTACTTCGGCAATATATTCCCACCTGGCACTGCCTTTATACATTTGCGAACGTGTACGTGCATGAATGGTAAGTGCTTTAATTCCTACATCCTGTAAACGTTCGGCAACTTCCATAATATTAATGCTGTTATCGTCCCAACCCAAACGTGTTTTTACTGTAACCGGTAATTTTGTATTATCAACGCAGGCTTTGGTTAAGCGCACCATCAGGTCAATATCTTTTAAAACACCTGCTCCTGCTCCTTTGCATACTACTTTTTTTACAGGGCATCCAAAATTAATATCTAAAATATCGGGGTTGGTTGCGTCCACAATTTTTGCACTTAAAGCCATCGCCTCTTCATCGCCACCAAAAATTTGAATTCCAACAGGACTTTCGTATTCAAAAATATCCAACTTCTTTTTGCTTTTTATCGCATCGCGGATCAATCCTTCGGTGCTTATAAATTCGGTATACATTACATCAGCTCCGTATTTTTTACAAACGTACCTAAATGGTGGATCACTCACATCCTCCATAGGAGCAAGTAATAAAGGAAATTCAGGAAGTTCTATCGGGCCTATTTTTACCACGCCGCAAAGATAGGGAAATAAAGGCTTTGAAGGAATTTGTATTAAACCGCGTTCGATTCGGTCTTTTGAGCTAGCTCTTTCTTATAACTATAAAAGAAATTAAGCCAGATCAATCTCGACCAACGAATACTTAAAGGGATCATCACTACAATGCTTGCGCAAAATCCTATTACAAAGCCCAGCGTATCTAAATTCAAAAATAAATTTTGAAATACATACCAAATGGTAAACCAGCCTGACGATAAAGCATAACTCACATACATGGCCCCATAAAAAAAACCGGGTTCTTTTTGGTAAACCAAATGACAATGATCGCACGACTTGTGCATGCTAAACATATTCTTTAGATCGTAAGGATTTTTGTGTGTAAATACATCGCCCTGATGGCAACGCGAACACTTATTAAAAAGCATCGAATAAATAGTATAAAAGATCTTCATAAGTACGATTTTGGTACAAAGTTAGCCTCTATGTGCTTTATTTGCCATGATAAGTCTCACTTTTAGCGCTTTTTAGGCTTTTTTCGGGCAATTTTTCTGGTGTTTTTATCACAAAAATTTAGTAAATTCGGGACTCTTTTTTAGAAGGCATTATGAGTAAGTACCCTACATATACACAGCTTAATTTACCTCAAATAAGTAAGGATATTTTAAAGTTTTGGCACGAGAACAAAACATTTGAAAGATCAATTACCACACGCGAGGGAAAAACGCCGTGGGTTTTTTATGAGGGCCCTCCAAGTGCGAACGGAATGCCTGGGATACATCACGTAATGGCCCGCGCTATAAAAGACATTTTTTGCCGCTTTAAAACATTACAAGGGTTTCAGGTAAAACGTAAAGCCGGTTGGGATACACATGGTTTACCAATTGAATTAGGCGTAGAAAAAACGTTAGGCATTACCAAAGAAGATATTGGAAACAAAAATTCTTCAAAATACATTTCGGTAGAAGATTATAATAAAGCTTGTCGCAAAGAAGTAATGAAATACACCGATAAGTGGGAGCAAGTTACTTCGCAAATGGGTTATTGGGTAGATATGAGCGACCCTTACATTACTTACGATAATAAATACATTGAAAGTGTATGGTGGCTCTTGCAAAATTTGTACAAGAAGAATTTATTATACAAAGGATATACTATTCAACCGTATTCTCCGGCAGCAGGAACAGGATTAAGTTCGCACGAATTAAATCAACCGGGATGTTATAGAAATGTAAAGGATAGAACAGCTACAGTACAATTTAAAATTCGCAAAAAGGAATTTGAAAAAAATCCGTTTCTCACATCATTAAAAAACGAGCAAGACGACTTTTATTTTATGGCATGGACCACTACACCATGGACCCTGCCATCGAACACTGCATTAGCTGTTGGAAAAGATATTGAATATGTTGTTGTAAAAAGTTTTAATCCATTTTCAGGAACTCCGCAAAATACTATTCTTGCAAAGGATCTAGTGCATAAATATTTTTCAGAGAAACACACCGATCTAAAGTTTGAAGATTATAAAGCAGGAGATAAAAATATTCCTTTCAAAATAATTGGCCATGTTAAAGGCGCAGATCTCGCCGGTATTCATTACGATCAATTACTTCCGTTTTGTGAACCAGAAGGAAATGCGTTTAAAGTTGTAGTTGGGGATTTTGTTACAACAACCGATGGTACAGGAATTGTTCACATTGCCCCTAGCTTTGGTGCCGATGACTTTAAAGTTGCCAAGCAAAATAATATTGGCTCATTAACTTTAGTTGATAGGCGTGGTAAATTTTTACCTGAAGTAAAAGATGGTGTTTTCTTGTTTGGAGAAGAGTTTGTGAAGGAAGCATATTTAAGTGATGACGAAAAGAAAACCGAATTCGAAAAACAGAAAAAAGTTTTAGAAGCTGCAGGGAAAATAAAAGACTTAAAAGCATACTTAAGTGTTGATGAACGTATTGTTTTAAAATTACAAGAAGAAGGAAAATTATTCAAAAAGGAAACATACGAGCACAGTTATCCGCATTGCTGGAGAACTGATAAGCCTGTTTTATATTATCCTTTGGATTCTTGGTTCATTAAATCAACCGCCTCAAAGGATCGCATGATAGCTTTGAACAAAACCATTAACTGGAAACCTGAATCAACGGGGACCGGGCGTTTTGGTAATTGGTTAGAGAATTTAAATGATTGGAATTTATCGCGCTCACGTTTTTGGGGAATTCCAATTCCTATTTGGACAAGCGAAGACAGAACAGAGCAAATTTGTATTGGCTCGGCTGAACAATTGCAAACAGAAATTTTAAATGCCGTTTCAAAAGGCGCAATGAAAGAAAATCCATTGTCGCAATTTAAAGCTGGAAATTTTAGCAAAGAGAATTACGACACATTTGATCTCCATAAACCTTATGCTGATACCATTGTTCTAGAAAAGAATGGTAAAAAATTATTTCGCGAACCCGATCTTATTGATGTATGGTTTGATAGTGGTGCTATGCCATACGCGCAAGTGCATTATCCTTTTGAGAACAAAGAATTAATTGATAATAAAAAATATTTTCCTGCCGATTTTATTGCCGAAGGTGTTGACCAAACCCGCGGATGGTTCTTTACCCTACACGCTATTGCTACTATGAACTTTGATTCGGTGGCTTACAAAAATGTGGTGTCGAACGGACTCGTATTGGATAAGAACGGAAATAAAATGAGCAAACGCTTGGGCAATGCTGTTGATCCGTTCACTACTTTAGATAAATACGGCGCAGATGCAACGCGTTGGTACATGATAGCAAACGCTGCGCCTTGGGATAATTTAAAATTTAACGAGGACGGCATTACCGATGTACAGCGCCAGTTATTTGGAACGCTTTACAATACTTACGGTTTTTATTCGCTTTACGCTAACGTAGATAATTTTGTTATTGATGAGCAAAATAGTATTCCGTTAAAAGACCGTCAAGAAGTTGACCGTTGGATCCTTTCGAAATTACACAGCTTAATAAAAGATGTTACCGAGCAATACGAAGGTTTTGAACCGCACCGTGCCGCACGAAGCATTGAAGAATTTGTTGACGAACATTTAAGCAATTGGTATGTTCGTTTAAGCCGCCGCCGTTTTTGGAAAGGCGAAATGAGCGCCGACAAAAATGCGGCTTACGAAACTTTGCACGAATGTTTAACTGTTGTAACGCAGCTAATGAGTCCTATTGCTCCATTCTTTGCCGATTGGATGTATCAAAATTTACGTACGCCTATCAAAGATACTTCTGTAAAAAACAAAACATTTTTTGCGCCGGAGTCTGTTCACTTAACGCAATTTGTAAAAGCAGATACAAACATCATTGATCTTGCTTTAGAGCAACGTATGGGTCTTGCACAAAAGATCTCATCTATGATCTTATCTATTCGTAAAAAAGAAAATATCAGAGTGCGTCAGCCTTTACAAAAGATCCAGATCCCTATTTTGGATAAAGATACACAAGCAAAAATTGAAGCAGTAAAAGATCTTATCCTTGCAGAAGTAAATGTAAAGGAGATAGAATTTGTAGATGAAAGTAAAACACAGATCACAAAGAATTTGAAATTGAACTTTAAAACCTTGGGTAAAAAATGTGGTGCTCATATGAAAGCGGTACAGGAATTTGCTAAGGAAAATGGGCCAAAAATAATTAAGGATATAGAACTTAACGGGAAACATATAATAACCATTGCAGGTACTGAAATTGTGTTAGAGAACGAAGATGTGGAGATCATTCCGGTAGATATTCCGGGATGGAAAGTTGCTAATAGCGGTTCCTTAACTGTGGCACTCGATGTGAGTATTTCAACTGAATTAAAGCAGGAAGGATTGGCGCGCGAGGTGGTTAATAGGATCCAGAACATCAGGAAAGACAAGGGTTTGGACGTTACAGATAAAATTTTGGTGAGAATACAACAAAATGCTAAATTAGACTCTGCAATTAAGAACAATTTAAGTTATATTTGTTCTGAAACGCTTACGGGCGATCTTCAACTAGTGGATTCCTTAACAAGTGTAGGTGCAAATTTAGTGGAAGTTGATGAAACGATTTCTACACTGATATCTATAGAAAAATTAAATTAAATAGAACGTAATAGAATGGCAAAAAAAGACAAAAAGAAAGCTAAGCCCGTTGCAAAAAAAGCGGCTAAGCCAGCGAAGAAGGCAAGTAAGCCGGCTGCAAAAAAGCCTGCAAAAAAAGTAGCGCCAAAAAAAGTGATAGCAAAAAAAGTTGCTAAGCCTGTAAAAAAGGCTCCAGTTAAACCCGTAAAGGCTGTAAAAAAAGAAATTATTGCTAAAGGTAAAAAACCGATAGGAAAACCAATAGACGCTGTTGTAAAGAAAAAAGGCAAGGAAGATACCAAAGCAAAAAAGGGCGGTAAAAAAGCCAAAGGCGGTGATGACGATGATGATGATGTTGACGTAAAAGATGATTACGAAAAACCTGAAGAGGAAGATGAATTAGTTGGTGAACTGGATGAAGCCGGATTAGTAGATTTAGAAGGCGTTACTGAAATTCCTGAACCTGAAGAAGACGAAGATGAAGTTCCTATCAAACGTGGTCGTGGTCGCCGTAAAAAGAATGAAGGAAAATCAAGTGGCGGAAGTATGGAAGCATATATTCGTAATCGTCCTTTACAAGTAGATCTTTCAAAACCATTGATCAAAAAACAAGGTGAAAAAGCTCCAAAGCCGTTTTTAAATACAAAAGATAATCGTTCGCGCTATACAGATAAAGAACTGGGCGAATTCAAAGAGCTTATTCTTGAGAAATTAAAAGAGGCGCAAACAGATTACGATCTTTTGAAACAAACTTTAAGTAATGAAGACAATCACGGCACTGATGATACATCGCCAACTTTTAAACTACTAGAAGATGGCAGTGATGTAATGAGCAAGGAAGAAACTGCTCAATTAGCAGGGCGCCAGGAAAAATACATTGTTAATCTGAAGAATGCTTTGATCCGTATTGAAAATAAAAGTTATGGGATCTGCCGTGTAACAGGCAAACTCATTCCTAAAGAGCGTTTACGCAGTGTGCCTCATGCTACTTTAAGCATAGATGCTAAATTAAATCAAAGCTCATAATTCTTAATTCAACTTATTTAAATAAAGGTTATTTTTGCAACGCCGAAATAACCTTTTTTTATTGATGCTAAAAACTTACCGCATACCTATCATCACCTTGTTCTTGGTTCTGTTCGTTGATCAGTTCATCAAGATCTTCATAAAACTTAATTATCCTTTGGGAGAAGTTGGAAGATTGGGTAATTGGTGCATCATTCATTTTACCGAAAATCCGGGCATGGCATTTGGAATGGAATTTGGCGGCGATTACGGCAAACTTATTTTAAGCGTATTTAGAATTCTGGCAAGCATTGGCGGCATCATATATATCCGGCATATTGTACGTCAAAAAGAAAATCCACTTTTCATTTTTTGTGTATCACTTATTTTAGCCGGAGCAATTGGCAACATATTAGACAGCGTTTTTTACGGAAGCGTATTTACCGAGAGTGATGAGTTTTTAGCCGCACAATTAGTTGCGCCGGGAAATGGTTACTCGGGTTTTTTATACGGACATGTTGTTGATATGTTTTATTTTCCACTTTTCAACGGTCGTTTTCCTGAGTGGTTACCTATTTGGGGCGGGGAAGAATTTCAGTTCTTTAGACCAATATTTAATTTCGCCGATTTTGCTATTTCAGTTGGCGTTGGTTTATTAATCGTTTTTCAAAAACGTATTCAAAAAAAACCTATTGAGACATTGGAAAATGAAGAGCCTATTATTGAGGAAACGAAACCCGCCGAGCAATAAACATGAGTAAAGAAGCTATTTTCCTTATTAATCTCGGAACACCTGATGATCCAACACCCGGTAAAGTTGGTAAATACCTCACGCAATTTCTTAATGATAAACGCGTCATAGATATCAATCCTATTGGTAGATTCATATTGGTAAACTGCATCATTGTTCCGTTTCGCAGCTTTCGCTCTTCAAAATTATATCAAGCCATTTGGTCAAAAGAAGGATCTCCTCTTTTGCTTCACAGCATTGATCTAAAAAATAAATTACAGCAAATTGTTTCAACCGATACACATGTTGAACTGGCCATGCGTTATCAAACGCCAAGTATTAAAAATGCATTAGAGAATTTACGAAAACTTCGTCCCGAAAAAATTCATATCATTCCTTTATATCCTCAATATGCATCCTCAAGCACAGGAAGTACTTTAGAGGAAGTTTTAAATAGAATTAAAAGTTGGGAAGTGATTCCAAATTTAAATATCATAAGTAAATTCTACGACCATCCAAAATTTATTGAAGCTTTGGTTAACGAAGCTAAGAATTATGATCTAAAAGCTTACGATCATATTTTATTCAGCTATCATGGTTTGCCCGAGCGACAAATTTTAAAAGGCGCTGCACATTACGGCAACAATACTTGCCAAATGGGCGATTGCTGTAATAAAATAACTGCTAACAATCGCTATTGCTATCGCGCAAATAGCATGGAAACAACAAGGCAATTAGTAAAGGCATTAAACATTCCTGAAGGAAAATACACTTCCTCATTTCAAAGTCGCTTAGATGATAAATGGTTAAAGCCATACAGCGACAAAGTAGTTGCAGAACTTGCAAAAAAAGGCGCAAAAAATATTTTAGTTTTCTCGCCCGCTTTTGTGGCCGATTGTTTGGAAACTATCTACGAAATTGGAACCGAATATCAAGAGATCTTTCATGCGAACGGAGGTGAAAAGATTACGCTTGTAAAAAGTTTGAATAGTAGTGATGCGTGGGTAAAGGCGGTGAAAGAGATAACTCTTTCTAATTGAGCCCCACTTTTACAGAATCAACCACTTCCAATTTTACTGGTTTATCATACACTTGAAAATCTATTCCATAGAAACGTTTGGCATAGATCGAATCGTAATTTTCTTTGAAGTACTCTATAAATCGATTGTCATTATCCGGGCTTGAATCATATAAAATAACGCGGTCAAACGCAGTAAACTTTCTTCCAATAAACTGAGAAGGGTCATCTAAAACAACAAGGTTATGCTCGCCTTTATAAAACCACAAGTTTTCGTAATCAAATGTATAGGCCCAATTCAAGCCATAATAAATATAACAATACTCAGAATAACAAGGAGTAGAAAGAACAACACACGTATTTTTTTTCCAGAATACGGATTCAAGCTTGCAAGCATTATCCCATTCTTGATTTCTAAACGCGGTAACTCTTGTGCCATATATGATAGTAACAATTAAAGGAATTGCAGCAAGTTTAAAATATTTTATGCCGGTTGCTTGTGAGATCAAATACCCAATTAAAACAAAAAATGGGATAGAAGTAAACATCACATAACGAGGATAAAAAATTGGAACCAAATAAATTGAAACCATACAGATCAATACAAATGGTACTAACGCTAGCAATACTAAACGAAGTAATTTTTTTGAAGACTCTGACGATCGCTTCACGTTTATGATCGAAACAACCAATGCAATTACTAATACCGCTAGAAAAATATAGATCAATAGTTCTGAGTTAAAAAGCTCGCGAAAATACCAGACCACATATTCACTCGATATTGGAGGTATCCAAGATTGCCCTACGTGAATATTACTTTTATAAATAAAAGTTGGTATAAACCAAATTCCAAAGAGCACCCCTATAGTAATGTATCCTAAGATCATATTCTTGATCAAAAGGAAATTCTTGCGATAATAGAATACTAATATCAATCCTTGTATCAAGATCTGAAAACCAAAAAATAATTGTGTGTAAATCGCTAGTAACGAAAACAGGCTGTACAGAATTAAATTTTTTGCATTAGGCTCTTTAAGTAACTCCAAAAAATAAAACAAAGATAAAGCTGCAAATAAACAGAGCAATGCATAACACCTAGCCTCTTCCGAATAATAAATATGAATATTTGAAAGGCAAATAAGTGTGCTGGCAATAATGGCCGTGCTTCTTCCAAAGTTTCTATCGGAAGCCTTGAACACTACCAGAACAGTTAAAACACTACATATAACTGAAAAGAAACGAACTGCTGATAAAGAATACCCAAAGATCAACGACCAAAGATGCACAACTAAATTATATAGTGGTGCATTTACATCACTGAGTGATTCTTTTATAATTTCAAAGATCGATTTATGAATAAGATTTAGTGTAACGCCCTCGTCAGACCAAATACCGGTTGCGCTAAAATTATGCGTTCTTAAAGCGAGCGCCAAAAATAGAATAGCATAAACAGCCTGATCTCCTTTAAGGAAATCTAGCACTGCGTTATAACACTTCCTAAATAACTTCACTTGATACTGCAATAATAAGTATTTTTTGGCTTAAAACCTTACCCGCACAAGCAACACATCATCTATTAGAGACGAAAGCAAAACTTTGTCTCAATCACGACACAGACGAAACAAGTTTGTCTGCATTTAAAACTTCCAAATTATAGGCGCATGCCTATAATTAAAACGTCGTCGACCTGTTCCAGATCTCCCTTCCAGGAAAAAAATTGATTTAATAACTTGTTTGATTGTTGTTCCAATTGCATTTGACTATTCTTTAAAATAAGATCATTCAATTCTTTGTACTTAAATTTCTTTCCCTTTGGTCCGCCAAACTGATCGGCAAAACCATCCGTGTATAAGTATAAAAGATCTTTTGGTTTTGAATCAATTTTATAACGAACAAACGGATCTTTCTTCTCGCCTTGCCCCACCGGCATTTTACAACAAGGCAATTTTCTCAATTTTCCATCAGAAATAATTACCGGCGAATTATTAGCAGCAGCATACGTTAGTTCATTTTTTGCTTTATCCATACAAAGTAGAATACCATCAAATCCATCCTTCTGTCCTTCCTTTCCAAGATTCTCTATCAGCTTTTTCCTTGCATAATTAAATACTTCATCAACTTCCAAAATATACTTTTCGTTAATTGCTTCGTTTAAAAATGTGATGTTCAATAAACTCATGAACGCGCCGGGTACTCCGTGTCCGGTGCTATCACAAACAGCTAAATAAAATCTCTCTCCATGTTTGGTTGCCCAATAAAAATCGCCACTCACAATATCCTTAGGCTGAAAAACTACAAAATTATCGCTGATGTTTTCATCAATGAACGACTTGTGAGCGATCAAGGTATTTTGAATTTTTTTTGCGTAATGAATACTATCCAATATTTCCTTTTGTTTCTCTTCTATCTTCTCTCTGCTTTCATTTAATTCTCGTTTAAAGATCAATACTACGGAAAGAGCTGCCATTATAACTGTAATAAGATTGATCATATGAACTAACATTGTAAATTTTGCATCGGCAATGGGTGGGTAATAGTTATATCCAACAATTGAAAGACCAAGTATCATCAAAGAACCAACTATTACAATCGCCCATTGTTTAGCATTTTCAAAGATCAAAACAGCGGGCATAATTGTAACTATAAAGCCCATATAAAAGCCGGCATCTTTTCCCGAGATCAAGTTAACAAGTCCAAAACACAATGGTGCCGCAATAGAAATGTACACCCTTGCGAATTTGAATCCGAAATATTTATTACACAAAAGTGTTATAGAGAACGCAGCAATACCAATTAGAAAAACAGAAGCATGAAAATAATATCCCGATAATGCAAACAGTATTGCATAAAATAAGCTAATAGGAACTCCCATTAAACTAATGCCGTTCACCAACTTGGTTTTCTCTACCGTGTCTTTGTCGTAAGTAGATCTTACGCCAACCGAGATCAATTTCAAAAGTTGTTTTTGCATTTGAATAAATGTATGAAAAAAAATGATGTGTTTAAATTATAGTACCAATATGTCGCCCCTACGGGGCTTTTATTCTATATTATATTCTTTACCGAGATGTCGTCCCTACGGGACTATTTCGAAATATTCCAGATAAAAAAACGATCCATTTCCTAGCTCCGTAGGAGCGATTATTGGTAGCCCCCGTAGGGGGCGAAACGAGCAACGGTGAACAGAACCCCTTTAGGGGTGACATATTGGTATTAAAACGTAAGGTCTTTTCCCTGATAAAAATCGAGCACCTTTAAACGCAAAATATAATCGTATTTGCTTTGCAATAGATTGCTTTGAGCAACTAACAACCTATTCTTAGCTGTATTATAATCAAACGCACTAATAGCCCCCACGTTGAATTTTTGATCGGCAAAATCAAATGAGGCCTGCGAGGCTTCTACGCTTTTTTTGTTGGCCATATATCTGCTTAGTGCCGCTTTAGCGGATGTGTAGGCTTGTGCAATAGTTTTGTATAGATTTTGTTTTGCAAGCTCTTGCGAATATCTGGTATTGATCAAATTTAACTTTGCGTTTTTTACTCCTGTATGAGTTTGTAAGCCATTAAACAAAGGAACACTTATTGTAAACCCAAAACTTTTGTTCACGTTATCTTTGAACTGATCGGCAAACGGAATTGGTTTTGTTACGATCTCTGTACGCGGCGAAAGCACATATTGTCCCCCCGTTGTAACAGCAGTAGTGTCATAACCTACAATATTAAAACCGGTAACGTCCTTTGCCAAGCCCGACGTTCCTGTTCCCATTGAACCGTTCATGCTAATAGTAGGATATCTTCTTCCGCGGGCTGTAGCCAAAGTTTTTTCTGAACTCAACAAACTATATTCCGCCGATTTAATTCCAGGTTGATTTTTTAACGCGGTTTCATAAATACTTTGAACATCATCTTTTAAAATACTTTGGCCTTCTACATCCAAATTCGGCTTTATTACATTGAAGGCACCAACGCTATCTAAATTCATTATTTGACGTAAACTTAAAAGAGCCAACTGATAATTATTTTCGGCATTGGTAACATTCACTTCTTCGTTTGCTAATTGCGCTTCAATATCAAATTGTACACTTTTTGCTAAAGCGCCTGCATCCACCATTTTTTTTGTACGATCTAGTTGTTCTTGAGTTATTTTATACTGTCCCTTTGAAATTCCTGCCAGCTCATCGGTAAATATCACATTCAAATACATGTTAACTACATTTAATGTGAGGTCGTATTGTTGTTGCTTCAAACTTTCGGTACTACTTAAATAGGCGTATTCATTTGCCTTTAAATTATTGTACTGACTAAATCCGCTGAACAAAACCACATTGCTGCTTATGTAAAAATTTTGCGAAAGCACTTGTGTGTTTGCAAAGGTGTTTGTAAAGCGGTCGATGGTCTTACCAAAATTATAGGTATGCGATGCGCCCAAATTAATGCTTGGCAAAAGAACCGCTTTTGATTGATCAGAGTTGTTTTTATTGATCTGATTATTAAGATCGGCCTGCTTTAATTGTATATTATGTTTTACGGCGTAATCAACACATGATTTAATATCCCAGTTGTTCTGAGCACTAAGTCCGGTTACAAAAAGAGTAAAAACTATGAGTTGTTTTAGCATTCTGAGTATTAAAGTTAGGGAACCGGAACCGTTTTTCTGATAAAATTACATGAAAGGTAGTTCCGGCATATAGAGTGCCCGTTTATTATTTGGACACCATTTGGCTGTGCAAAATACTCTCAAATAGCAGCTTTCCGTCTACATTGAACAGCTCTGCATCTGAAGCTCTTTCGGGGTGAGGCATCATTCCAAACACATTTTTTCCTTCGTTGCAAACGCCCGCAATATTTTCTAATGCGCCATTTGGATTTGATTCGGCAGTTTCTTTTCCATTCTCATCGCAATATCTAAAAATGATCTGCCCGTTATCGTTCATTTTTTTAAGAGCGCTTAGTTCAATAAAATATTTTCCTTCGCCATGTGCAATAGGAATTTTTAAAGCTTTATTGGCAGGCACTGCGTTTGTAACAGCAGTATCAGTATTAACTGCTTTTATATATACGTTCTTGCAAATGAATTTACGTGTAGTGTTATGAAGCAAAGCTCCCGGTAGCAATCCGCTTTCGCATAAAATTTGAAACCCGTTACATACTCCAAATACAAAACCTCCTTTGTTGGCATGCTCAATTACTTTGGTCATAATTGGCGAGAAACGAGCAATGGCACCACTACGTAAATAATCGCCATAAGAAAATCCGCCCGGTAAAATAATGTGTGTGCATCCTTCCAGATCCGTGTTTTTGTGCCACAACTTTACTGTTTCTTTTTTAAAGATATCTCTAAGAACATATACCATGTCCTCATCGCAATTAGACCCCGGAAAAACAACTACGCCAAACTTCATTTTTTATACAATTTAAGAGCTTAAAATTAAGCTTTATTTGGGAGGCCTCAAAACCAAGCTTATCAACTATAAATTAACTTTTCTTATGGCAAAAAACACTTTTTTAATCCCTTTTTAAATGTCTATATTTACTTTCTTTATGAACGAGATCATTGACAAAGTTAGTCGTGAGGCCTTATTGGATGAGCTCAACAAGGAGCGATATGTTCGCAAGACCAATAACGGTAATAACGAAATATATATCATTACCCATTTAAATTCGCCCAATGTGATGCGCGAAATAGGGCGTTTGCGCGAAGTAACCTTTAGGCATGCAGGTGGCGGTACGGGCAAGGATATTGACCTTGACGAATTTGACCTTAGCGATCATCCTTACCAGCAATTATTAGTTTGGAACCCCGTGGATAAAGAAATAGTGGGGGCTTATCGTTTTATTTTATGTAAAGATGCTGAGTTCCGTAATGAAAAAGTGCATTTAGCCACCACCGAGTTGTTTGATTTTTCTCCCAAATTCTATAAAGATTACTTGCCTTATACCATCGAGCTTGGGCGTTCGTTCATTCAACCTATGTATCAACCCAGCGAGCAATTTAGAAAAGGGTTATTTAGTTTAGATAATTTATGGGATGGATTAGGCGCTATTGTGATCGATAATCCCTCGCAAAAACATTTTTTTGGCAAAGTTACCATGTACACCGATTTTAATGTGCAGGCCAGAGATTATATTTTAAGTTTCATGAATTTTTATTTTCCGGATAAGGAAAATTTGGTGAAGCCAATTCATGGCATTACTATTAAAACAGATGTAAGTGCATTCTTAAATGAGTTAAAAGGTTTAAATTATAAAGAAGGGCATGCGGTATTAAATAAAAATGTGCGTGCCCTTGGAGAAAACATTCCTCCTTTGGTAAATGCCTATATGAATTTAAGTCTTACCCTCAAAAATTTTGGAACTGCCATTAACCCAACCTTTGGCGGAGTTGAAGAAACGGGCATTTTAGTAAGCATTGCCGATATTTACGAAAGTAAAAAAGAACGTCACCTTAACTCCTACGTTGAGGAAAAGAAAGCAAGATCATGATCATTAAAAAAGCGGCATTTCATAAAAGCTCGTCAAAATTAAGCGAGTGCGTTCGTTCGCCCTTACCCGAATTTGGTTTTATTGGCCGAAGTAATGTGGGCAAATCATCGCTCATTAATATGTTGTGCAATAATAACAAACTTGCAAAAACATCAGCTTCGCCTGGTAAAACAAAACTCATCAATCATTTTATCATTAACGATAATTGGTATATTGTTGACTTGCCCGGATATGGTTATGCTAAAACCTCTAAAGTTCAAAAATCAGAATTTGAAACTATTATAATTGAATACTGTAGCAAGCGTGAGAATTTGGTTTGCTTATTTATTTTAATTGATAGCCGTTTACCCTTACAACAAATTGATGCTGAATTTTTACAATGGTGCGGAGAGAAAGAGATCCCATTTGCGATCATTTATACCAAAGCCGATAAAAATTCAAAGGCCGAATTAAAAAAGAATCTTGAGCTCATCGAGGAAAAATTACTATTGATATTTAGCGAACTTCCCAATTCATTTATAACCTCCGCCGAAAAAATTATTGGAAAAGATGATATACTTGATTTTATTGAAGGCTATTTGAAATGAAAAGTGAGTGGCAATTACTTCAAGAAAAATTAAAAGATAGATTTGGTGAAGAGCCCGATATGGATGCTCTTATTTTTTTGATAGGTTTACAAGAATTAGGAAAACCTTTTCAAAAATATAAAAAAGACGAGAAACTTGGCATTATGCACGTGGCCATTTGTTCTTTACTTGAGCCTTTTGGATTTTATGTTTACGAAGGAAAAGATGCCGATGGATGGCCTCACTGGAAATTAAATGAAGAATTACCTCCTCTAGATGCCAAACAGCAGAATCGTTTGATAGTTGACGCGATCATCGACTATTTTAAACGCGAAGATTTTATTTAGTGTTCCGCTTTCTTCCAACATCAGGCTCACACGCCTTTGTTATTTAACCGTGTAAATACTATCAAGGTAATTTCCCTTGAAGCGTTTAACGCTGAATTTTACATCATCAAAATAAGCGCGTTTTGTGCTGTCCGGACACCATAAGAAAAACAACACATCATTGCTATCACATGCTTTATCAATAGTAAATGCCGTATTGATATATCCCCAGCCTTTTTCATCATAATAGTGAATGGTTTTATTGTTGTAAAAAAAATTCCCATCGCTATTTGATTTACAATTACTCGTAACAACTAATTCGCCAATGCTGCCTCTTCTCCACGCCGACATTTCTACAAGGTCTCCCCGCTTAATGTTTTTTAATCTATACGTCATATTATATTGTATCCACGGATCAAAGTACGCCGAGTATTTACCACTATGCGCAAACGAATCGGTTCTATATTTACCCGCCTCTAAAAAGATCGCGTCATTTGATGTAATGTATTCTCCCTTTTCGTTAACCTTTTCGGCGTCACAAAAAAATTCAGTTTTACTATAATAAGAATCTTGAAAATACCGTGGATAAATTACCTTACATGATGCCCTATTAAGCAACAATCCGGTTACCAAAACAATAGGTGGCGAAAGCCAATAGTATTTTGAAGCTGTATTTGAAAGAACAAGAAATAATAATGGCATAAGTGGGATAAGATAGCGTCCTTGAATAAGGTCAACAACGCCTTCACCAACACAATCCCAAGTAAGATGCTGAGAAAGTAAAAGCAGAATAAAAGAAATAAACACCGCTGCAATAAAAAAAGGCTTGAGAACTATAGATGTTACTTTCTCGTTCTTTTCAGTTAGTGCAACAAAAAATATTCCTGCATATGCCCAATAGGTAACACTTTTAGAAAGAAAAAGGTCCATGCTTCCAAAAGCGCCAATATAGCTGCTTAAGTATGTTATTGGATGATCAACAATGGTACGATAGATCAAATTCAAGAAATACCAGTTGTGATCAAGGATCAATTGCTTTTGGATATAGTAATTTGCGCAATTAGATAAACAAATGCCATTTCTAAAATCAGGATTGTAATTAACATATGGCGTATAATATTCTAAAACTACACCCGACCAATAATTTGTAATAAGGAAGGCACTTAGAAAAAGAAATGCTAGGCCGGATATATAAAAATAAATACTCTTGAATTGTTTTGGCGGAATAACAAAAAGTACAGCGACCAAGCCTATATATACAACTTTTGCAAAGGCCAACGACATTATCATTATAAACAACCAAAAGATGTTCCAATAAGTGATCTTTTCTTCTTTGAGCGAGAGTTTTAAAACATATGCAATAAAAAGTAAAGAAATGATGTTGGTAACTGTATCGGCGCTAAACGAATTGGCCACGTATAAATTCATTGGGAGCAAAATCAATAGTGTGATCATCCATTTGCCATAAGGGATCATCCGAATTACAAAGAACATTCCGATTAACCAGCACAGAAACGTGAAATATCTTCCATTGTAATACATCCTTCCCAACGAAGCATCAAATTTTTGAGAAATAAATAAAGCCAAAGCCTGAGGAGCATATGATATAGGTGAGTAAATAGCTGTATTTGGAAAGTCAATAAAGAGCGAATCCTTTGTGTTGAATTTTATATTGAACGAATGATTGATCTCGCCCTCGCTAGTTGTATACTTTATATTTGTAGCTACTTTTTGAAATGGAAATATAAATTCGCGAATGGAATAGGGGATGTTACCGCCAAGGCGCTTGTCCTGCTCAACTGGCATCAAATCTCCTTGCGAAATAAGATAAGATTTATAAAAATGATTGAACTCGTCGGGAACTTGAAAGGGTGGTGTTACTTTATTGAAACGCCATTCGAAAAAAAGAGCGATCAGTAAAAAAAAATATTCGGGTTTTATTTTATACCAGTTGCCCATTTATATTATGCTAAAGATAAGAAGTTATTTTTTATCAAGACAATGAAAAAAATTGTTGCATAGCCTCCGCTACGGAACAATTTTTTGAAGAGGTATTGATGAAAAAGAACGATTAGACTAGCCTAATATAAATGAGCAACTGGTATGAAAAATGAATCGCAAAACGGTCTTTTAAAAACGCTTATACACGTTAAAAGGCTTAGTGGGGTTTTCTTTTGTGCTTAAAATTGTTTTCACTTTATTTTCTTCCTTTAAAAGATTTAGTGCTAAAGCGATGTCGGGATCTGTTTTTAATCCGTACTCAATTTTGCCTGTTTGAAAATAGTACCGTGAAACAATTTCTTTTTCTAATAAATGAACTATAGCCGGTTTATGAACAACTAAGTCCTCCTTTTTTCCTTCTTCAATCTTTTTTCCTAAGGCATCTATTTCATTTTTAAAGCCGTCGAAATATTTTTCTTCTACCGACTGTTTTTTAAGTTCTTCGTATTCTATTTCGCTTTTTGTTTTATAAGAATAGTTCTTTCCTTTAATATCGCTCAAAAATTCTTGATACTCTTCCTCTTTGAGTTTATAATCTTTAGCAGGCACTATATCTTTATGCGCCAAATAATATTTTGTGGCGTAATTGAATATATGATGTTTGTTATACAAAGCAATGCTTATCATCCCTATCTTTTCGTGAATTGTTTTAATATCGGGCACCACACCTGCTCCATCATAAACAATTCGACCACCTCTTGTTTTGAATGCAGTTATCAAACTATCCGGTACTTTTTCAACGCGACCATCTTCATCTTTATGGCTATAATCTAAGGCTTGCACACAACGGCCACTTGGAATATAATATTTAGCAACCGTAACTTTTACTTTGGTATTATAAATAAGATCGCGCGTTTGTTGTACCAGTCCTTTTCCGTAGGTGCGTTGACCCACAATAACTGCTCTGTCAAGATCTTGTAAAGCACCCGAAACAATTTCGGAAGCTGATGCAGAACTTTCGTCAACCATCACTACAACCGGTATTAATGTATCAACAGGATTATTTACTGATAAATATGTTTTGTCCCATTCGGCAATTTTTCCTTTTGTAAATACAACTTCTACTCCTTTAGAAACAAACAAATTTACAATGTTCACAGCTTCTGTTAATAATCCTCCCGGATTACTGCGTAGATCAAGAATAATATTTTTGCAGCCTTTACCTTTTAGACTAACTAAAGCGTCTTTTACTTGATTAGAACATCCTTCGGTAAATTGAGTTAATAAAATATATCCTGTTTGATTGTCGCTCAACATTCCGTGATAGGGAACAGCGGGTGTTTTGATCTCTTCCTTTACAATATTTAATTCAACGGGTGTTGATTGGCCTAATTTTATTACTTTTAATTTTACGGGGGTACCTGCTTGTCCTTTTAATAATACGGTTATCTCGTCGGTACGTTTTCCAACAACATTATTTCCATTAACTCCTACAATTTGATCGCCCGCTCTCAATCCTGCTTTAAACGCAGCAAAACCTTCGTATGGATCATCGATAAGAATTTTACCATCGTTGTCAAAAACGGTTGCGCCAATTCCACCATACTCGCCTGTCATCAAATATCTGTAATCTTCAATTTCGTTTTCGGAGTAGTAAATGGTATACGGGTCCAACGAATTCAACATGGCATCAATCCCGGTTTTCATTAATTGCCCGGGCTTTGTTTCGTCAACATAGGATACGTTCAGTTCGCGATAAAGCGTATTAAAAATGTCTAGATTCTTGCTGATCTCAAAATAATCTTGCGTAAAAGAAATTCCACCAATGCTAATACAAAGGATAAGAAGTGCGATGCTGATCTTTTTATAAATACTTTTTACTTTCATTAATGTGTGCAAATTCTTCAATAAAGTTAATCAATAATTTTAGTTTGCGAGGGAGATTTTAATTTATTAACGCTTTGGCTAAAAAGTTCAATGAGCGCCTTTTCTATTACCGCATAAGTATCGGGCTTGCCGCCTGTATAAAGGAAGGCGCAGCTAACTTTAAGTTCCTTTTCATTCAATGACTTATAAAAACTGTTCTTATTGATGCGGTACGCTTCTCGCATGCGGCGTTTAAGAAGATTCCGATCGTGGGCTCGCTTGAATTTTTTCTTAGGCACAACAAACATGATTCTGGCCGGGTAGATCTGCGTGCTTAATGAGGTTTTAATGATAAGTTTTAGCGGTGCAATGCTCGAGCCCTTTCCTTTAGCGAATAAAAGATCGATGGCTTTTTTGCCTGATAATCGCTCCTGCTTATGAAAGGTGTTTTTCAACAATTGATTTTTAATGTAAATATACGTTTATGTATTTCAAAGAACTCATCTTTAAAACAGATTTTAATTGTTTTACGAGTGTTTTTTTTCAAGACGAGGCGCTTTTTGAAGACTATACCCGTAGGTTGTATAGTCAAGAAAAGCAACGAAGTATTGAAAAAACAAGACGAAGTAAAAGAAAAAAAGGTGTTTTAAAGACGAGTTCTAAATAAATTTTTCTACTTTTATGGAAATAAAAATCTCGAAATGGGAAAAGGCGACAAAAAAACCAAAAAAGGTAAACGACACATTGGTTCAACCGGTGTAAAGAGACCTAAAAAAAAGAAAGCAGCTAAAAAAAGCACAAAGAAAAAAGCAGCTCCTAAAAAGGCGGCCAAAAAAAGTGCCAAAAAGTAATCTCTAAAAGCAAAAAACCCTCGAAATTATCGGAGGGTTTTTTATTTATTCATTTGCGAAAGAAGCCATTCAATAGCTTTTTCCTTTGAGTCAAACATCTTCATTTTCATGGTTTGCTGATGAATTATATTGATCATGAAATTAATAACTATCCTATGCGCGAGTGAACGTATGATAACTGCCGTGGCGAGAGTCATTTCGTTTGATTCAGGCCTTTGCGAAAACTCACGAGCATCCTTTGTTAAACTGGTAAATTTTCCGGGATCTACCAAAACACAACACTTATTCGTTCCGTCGAACTTCGAACGCACAAATTCATAATGAATCTTAACATCACTCAATTCGATTTCTACTTTGTCGATAATTTTAATAAAAATTATACCGGTATCCCAGTATTCAAGACTTGATATGCCTACATTTTTGGACTCTACTATTGAATATGGTTTTATAACAGCCATGCTATAAATCTATCAAAATTTCCCTACACATTGGCCATATAGCCATTTACTTAACGGTTTCTGCCTCAAATCCCTTTTTCTTCCAATCGTCGAAACCTTTTGCAAGATTAATTACGCTGTTAAATCCCTCTTTAACCATTAGGTCTTTGCAATCTCCGCTTCTTCCGCCACCTGCACAATAGATCAAATAGGTTTTCTTTTTGTCCAGTTTTTTTATCTTATCTTCAGCATCCATTGCCAAAAAATCAATTTCAAGTGCGTTTTTTATCTTGCCCTTTGTTTTGATCTCTTCAGGCGTTCTTAGATCGATCACAATACTCTTTTTGTCTTTCATTAATTTCTTAAAGGTCTCTGCATCCACATCACGTGCGTTTTGTGCTGATACTCCCATTGAGAAAATGAACGATAGCAGAATAATTAATTTTTTCATTTTACTTTCTTTTTAATTTACACATATAAAATCCGTCAAATCCTTCACTTGGATAAATAGTTCTTTGCTCTTCTAAAACAAATGTATTGTTTTTTTGTAAGAAATTTTTTATTTGCTCCTCATTTTCTGAAGGTAAGATACTGCATGTACTATAAACTAAAGTACCTCCCGGCTTTACCATCCCCGAATGATCATTCAATATCTGTTGTTGAAGTTCTTTTGTTTTTTCGAACGTAGCCTTATTGAATTTCCATTTGGTATCAGGGTTTCTTTTTAAAACACCTAAACCACTGCAAGGCACATCCAGCAAAACAAGATCTGCCTTTTCATTATAACGTTCAATAGCTTCGGGCTTGTCAATAAGCCTTATTTCAATATTAAATGCGCCTGCTCTTTTAGCGCGTTTGGCTAATTCATCCAGTTTCCATTGGGCCACGTCCATACTAATTATGCGGCCTTTGTTTTGCATCATAGCGGCCAAGGCCAAACTTTTTCCTCCTGCACCTGCGCAAGAATCAATAACAAATTGCTTGGGTTCGGGTTTGCAAAATGAAACTATTTGTTGCGATCCTTGGTCTTGGATCTCAAACAACCCTTCTTTAAACGCTGCGGTAGAAAAAACATTAGCGCGTTTTTTTAAGATCAAAGTATTCTCGTTATCCTTTAACTTTTCAGTTTCTATTTTCTCTGCCAGTAGCTTTTTTTGTAGGTCGGCCGTGTTTGTTTTTAATGTGTTTACACGCAATACTACTTCTGCCAAGGTATTCATAGCTAACGCTTCTCGCTCCCATTTTTCCTTTCCTAACTCACTCGTACAAACCTCAGCTAATTCTTCAGGGTATGAATTGAACGTATTAAAATCCGATCTTACGTTTTCATACTCCTCAAGTATCTGTTCTTTGTTAACGTGCTTAAATTCTGGCCAGGCAGGTAATTCAATGTTTTTAAGAACAAAATAAACCGAGGTGATGAACCAATAATTATTTTTTGTTTGTGCTAAATGAGTCAGTAAACTAAAGTGTCTTACAATATCGTATACGCTTTCTGCAACAAACTTGCGATCGCGAGAACCCCATTGCTTGTTTTGCTTAAAAAGTTTTTCGAGAACTTTATCGCTATACCTATTCTCATTGAAGATCAAAGCCAAAGAAGAGGCTATGCCGTTCAATAAAGGTTTATGAATTTTAATTTGCTGGGGTTGTTCTGTTAGTATCACGAATGCCAAATATAAGCATAAACTAATTTACAACCTGTAACCATCCTTTGAGCGATCGTTTCTTAACTCCTTTAACGCGCTTTTCATACACATCACATATATAAAAGAATGTGCCGTCGCTTACTTTACGGCTACTAAATATACTTGTTCCGTCCCATTTGAATAAAGGGTTTTTTGTTTTATAAACCAATGTTCCCCAACGGTCGTATAAGTAAAGATCAATTTCCTTTATATGTCTTACGCGAATGGCTTTAAAGAAATCGTTAGCGCCATCTCCGTTGGTAGTAATAATATTTGGCAGATCAAATTCAGGGCAATTATCAATACACATGTCGGCGCTCTTATTGCCAACATTTCCCGAAAAGTCGACGGCTGCAACCGCAAAACATCCTGCAACATCGGTTAGCCCATCAAACTGAAACGCGGTAGAGCTTGCTCCTTGTAAAGTTTCTA
The DNA here is from genome assembly GCA_016705695.1 of Sphingobacteriaceae bacterium. GTDB lineage: Bacteria > Bacteroidota > Bacteroidia > B-17B0 > Aurantibacillaceae > Aurantibacillus. The sequence goes on along the minus strand of JADJLA010000018.1, from coordinate 319,291 downwards.
TCAAAACATAATCAGCTTCTTCCGTTTCTTTTTTGTAGAGATAATACTTTACAACATCGTTAGCACAACTCAAACTCACGTTATTCCACGAAAGAGAAATATTCCCGGTTAGACAATCTGACGCAATAGATAATATTGGCGCGCATGGTGGTGTAATATCTTGCTCTGTACCGCAATCCTCTTGTGACTTATTCTTCAACGAATCTTCTATGGATGGGTCAGAGTATTTTCCTTCACTTAAAATATAATAACAGTACGTTGCTAGGTTTGCAACGTTTATTGAATCGGTAAACGCCGTTGCGTTTGTTGTTGCTATGTATGTAAATGTAGTTTGAGTCGGATCCTTTCTAAACACATCATATTTATAATTATTCCAAGGTGTTTGCGAGGTCCAATTTAATTTTATTTTTCGTTCGCTACCGGTTGCTGTTAAAAATACTGAGGTAGCGCGTTGTGATGATCCAACGGTTGTTGTTCCTGAACTAAATTCAACTTTATACTCTACAGCCCCAGCTTCTGTATTGATTCCGGTATGTGTAAATGTTGTAGAGGCCGCATTAAATAATTGATAAAACTGTGTTTGAGTTACAGTATGTACAATACTATATGTAGATGCGGAAACGGGCTTATATAAAAGATTATACGTGTATGGTCCGCTTAATACCAATGTATCTAAATTGCCAGTGTTTGCTAATGGATTTGCCCATCGAACATACACACTTCCTGTTGAAGTTCCTGTAGAAAGAACATCCACATTAAGTAAGATCGGCACATCGCGTTTTAGTTTGGTACACACACTTGAACTTCCAAAACTAGTTGAGCCATCGGCATACACGGCAACAACAACATAACTGTAATCTTGTCCTACTACTAATCCTTGTCCGCCGTTAGTATCTGTATATTGCGATGCCGCGGCAGTTGTAGTTCCTGTTAAAACAAAACCTGCAGGAGCTCCGTCATCACATGGTACATAAACGGGCACTACGCAATCGTTCTTACGATAGATCTCATAACGTACTATTGGATTAGCCGAAGTAAAACATGTGCTTGGCGTCCATGTAACTTTTATATTCGATCCTATTGGGGTTGCAGAGACATTTGTTACTGCAGGAGGAACAATACGAATGTTGAATGTTTTAAATACCACCAGCTTTGGGGTCTGTTGATCTTCGGCTTTAATAGTGATCTGATAAGGTTGCCTTCGTATCAATCCGCAATTGGTTGACCATTGAAAAATTGATGTATAAGGTGTTAACGTAAAATTAGGTGATAAAGAAGCGAGTGGAGAAGTTACAGTAAATGGGCCGCCATAACCATACAGTTGAACAAAATTAGATCCATTACCGTCGGTGACACTAATTGTTTTTGTTATTGTAGCCCCGGCAACAACGCAGGTATCATTTGGAACATTAAAGTCGGGAGGTAAGTTATTTGGGCAAGACTTAACTGTTACTTGCATATCTCGCAATACATAGCCAATAATAGTGTATGCCCCGGCGGTGTTCTTGCGCCATTCGTAAACAATAAATGCTAAATTATATTCTCCTATTTTTTGCGGAGAGCACCAAGCTAAGGTACCTGTGATAGGATGAATACTATAAGTTCCTACAGGAGGTGCAACCAAATTTGGCCAACTGTATCCAGGAATAGGTGCGCCAATATTTCCCCCCTGATCTACCCCTCTGGATTCGGTTATGGCGTAACTCAAACTATCTCCATCAACATCAAAAGCACCTGGATTATGATAAAAACAAATTCCAAAACAAGCATCATCTAAAGGTGGGGCCGTAAATTCGGGGGCGGTATTAGCACCAGTAAAATTATTGATCAATAAATACGACTCCAGATAAAACGGTTGATTAACCGATTGCGGCACATTTTCTACGCCGGCATTTCTATTAGGGTCGTACATATAAACCTTGTAAATACCTGCGTTTAAGTATTGATATTGCGCAGTATAAGTATTAACTTGAGTAAAGGGGCCAAGTTGCACACCATCGCGAGTGCCGCTGCAATCGCCTCCTGATGTTGTTATAGGTCCATTTACACGAGGGCAAACAATGGTGTCGCCGTTTCCTAAATGAAGTGTAAGTTTACAGCGATCGGCGTTCCCTCCGGGGCTGTTAATTTCGGTGTAAGTGTTGATTTGGAATCTGTACCAATAAACCGGAACAATGTTGCCATTAACTGTAGCTGTATAGGGGGCAATGCGCGTGTATAGTATCTCCCCGGCTCTATTGTGCGTTGCTTTTGAAAAATAAACACAGAACAAAAATAGTATTAAAAGTACCCTTCTCATTGCCTAAACCAATTGTCCTTTAAAGTTAATCTATTTAACGAAAAGCCACAAATTTATTGCCTTGAACGACGTTAAATGCCTGTTAATTCATGGTTTTAAGCTTGTAAACAACCTTTTTGATTGTTTTATCTAATTTTTGGCTTGCCATTCTTTTTTATAGTAATTTTGCTTCGCTTTATTCGCCTCAATTAATGGCATCTCATCACCAAAATCAATTAAACAAGATCACACTTGCAGGCCTCGTTGTAACTCTAGGCATTATTTATGGTGATATAGGTACTTCTCCTCTTTACGTAATGAAAGCTATTGTGGGCAATGGGCCCATAAATGCAAGCGTTATTATTGGAAGCATGTCGCTTATTTTTTGGACTATCACCCTTCAAACAACAATAAAGTATGTAATATTTACACTAAAGGCTGATAACAAAGGCGAAGGTGGGATATTTGCTTTGTACACTTTAGTAAAAAAAGCGCGCGTAAAATGGTTAGTATTTCCAGCCATCATTGGTGGTTGTTGTATTTTAGGAGAAGGAATTATTACGCCTCCCATTTCGGTAGCTTCGGCAGTGGAAGGATTGCGAATGCTTCCTGCTTTTACTGATATTCAAACAGTACCCATTGTAATTGCCATTATCACGGGCCTTTTCTTTATTCAACAATTCGGAACAAAATTCATAGGAAAATTCTTTGGCCCAATAATGCTTGTCTATTTTTTAATGCTTGGTATTATTGGATTGATGGGATTAAGCCACGACCTCACCGTTTTAAAAGCATTGAACCCGTATTACGGAATTGAAATGTTGATCAAACATCCCGGAGCATTTTGGTTATTGGGTGCCGTTTTTTTATGTACAACAGGAGCTGAAGCTTTGTATTCGGATATGGGACATTGCGGAAGAAAGAATATTCGCATCAGTTGGATCTTTGTAAAATCAATGTTAGTGTTAAACTACATGGGACAAACTGCTTGGCTTACTGCACATGATGGCGAAACATTAAATGGCCTTATTCCTTTTTACACTATTATGCCTCACTGGTTCTTGCCGTTAGGAGTTGCCATTGCTACTATTGCTGCTGTTGTAGCATCACAAGCGTTAATAAGTGGCTCGTTCACATTAATAAATGAGGCGATGCGACTAAATTTTTGGCCTAAGGTGAAGATCAAATATCCTACAGAACTAAAAGGGCAAATGTATATTCCGTCCATCAATTGGTTATTGTACGCAGGATGTATTGCTATTGTTCTTTTCTTCCGCGAATCATCTAACATGGAAGCCGCATACGGATTAACTATTATTTTAGGGATGATCATGTCGTCGCGTTTATTGGCATTCTTTATGCGCATTAAAAAATTCCCGAACTGGTTCGTTTATTTATTTATTGCAACATATATTGTTATAGAAGCTAGTTTCCTTATTGCCAACCTCGAAAAATTCCCGAAAGGTGGTTATATCACTTTGATCATCGCCATGGTATTAGCCACTATAATGGGATGCTGGTATATTTCAAAACTCATCAGACAGCGTTATGTTGATATGGTGAAATTGGCCGACCACATGGGTAAATTGGTTGATCTTAGTCGAGATGAGAGTATTCCGAAATACGCAACGCATTTGGTGTACATGACCAGCGCGAATCAGGTTGATGAGATAGAAGCAAAAGTTATTTATTCTATCTTACAGAAACGCCCTAAGCGCGCCGATATTTATTGGTTTGTTCATGTAGATGTAATGGATGAACCTTACCGCATGGATTACAAAGTAACGCACGTGGCCGAAGATGATATTATTCGTGTTGATTTTAAATTAGGATTCCGTGTTGCGCCACGTGTGAATTTAATGTTCCGCAAAGTGGTAGAGGATCTTGTAAGTAATAAAGAAGTGGATATTAAAAGCCGTTACGAATCACTTAACAAGAACAATATCATTGGTGATTTTAAATTTGTTGTGATCGAAAAATATTTATCGTACGATAATGAATTGCCATTCTTCCAAAAGTTGATCTTGAATTTCTATTTCTTATTGAAGAATTTCAGTTTGAGCGAATCAAAAGCATTTGGCTTGGACACCAGCTCTGTAAAGGTTGAGAAATTCCCTATGATATTTAAAACCCCTGCAGATATCAATTTAAAAAGGATAGTCTAGTTAACTGATAGATGGCAACACACAATTGATGCCGTAAATTAGATCTTTTTTGACTTTCGCTAAACCTTAAAATTTAAAGCAAAACTAGCGCCATTATCATTCTTCATTTCTAGATTCGCGCTTATTTGATCAACTAAAATGCTAATAAGTTCAAATCCTAAACTTGTTGGTTTATCTATGCTCTCTTTATAATTGGCTGGAAACCCTGCGCCATTATCTTTAATAATAAGTTCCACATCCTTTAACGAAACATTTACATTAATGTCGATAATTCCGTGTTGCGTTTTTTTGAACGCGTGTTTAAAAGCGTTGGTTATTATTTCATTTACTAAAAGTCCAAGAGGAATTGCAGTGTCGATATTAATAACTAATTCTTTGTTATTACAATTAAAACGAACTTTTACACTCTCGTTCTCATAGCTAGTGCAGATCTGGGCAATAAGAGTTTGAAGATACTCAAAAAGAACAACGCTAGTGGCTGTACCTCGTTGATATAACATTTGATGCGTAAGAGCAATAGATGATATTCTTCCCTTTAATTCAGTAAGCACTTCATTCAATTCATTGTTCTTGATCTTGTCTGATTGCAAATTAATAACGCTATTAATGATCTGGAGATTGTTTTTTACGCGGTGGTGGATCTCGCGCAGTAATAATTCCTTTTCGTTCAATGAAGCTTCAATTAGTTTGTTTTGGATTTGGATCTGCTGGTTTTTAATTTCTAATTCTTCCTCGCGTTTTTTGCTATTTTTATTGGTATAAAATAAAAAGCCGATCAAAATAATGGTGATGATCAGTCCGGTCATTAAATATGCTCTAAACACTTTTTGTTTACCCTCGTTTATGATCGAGTTTTTTATTAACTCACTTTTTTCTGATAGTTCCGTGTCTTTTTTCTGAATATCTAAGGCCACTTGTTGGTTAATGAGTTGGAGTTCCTTATCGCGATTGCTAAGAGAATCTTTTAAACTCATGTAGGCTTTAAATTTATTTACGGCTTGTGATGAGTTTCCAAACGCGTCCATCAATTCTCCTTGTAGGTACAACAGCTTTAATTTCATTCGAGGTTTTGTGTAGATCGAATTAATTTGCTCGGCGCTATCGACATACTGCCGTGCAAAATTCAATTGATCAAGATTGATGTAACATTCTGATAGAAGAACGCAGCTATTAAAAGCACTTTCCAGGTCGTTCACTCGCTTGCTATAATAAATGTCTGACTTCAAATAAGGAAGCGCTTTTTTATATTCGCCTACATTTGTGTACGCAAAAGCCATATTTCCTTCTATCAAACCTTTAAAGAATTGGTAGTGATCCTTTTTTTGTGAGTACGATAATTTTTTTGTGATCAATTCTGATGCGCGCTTGAAATAAGGTATCGCACTATCGGATCTTTTTATACGATTAAAATATACGCCCTGATCATTATTATAACTCGCTAAAAAATCAGTATCGTTTCTCCTTATTGCATATTCTTCCAAAAACTCTTTTCGTCTCTCAACTATGGCTTGTTGGTTAAGGCCAAATACATCATAGATCTTGCTTTTTTTAGTGATCTTGGAAAGGTAGTTCTTATCCTTAGTTCGTGTCGCCAACTTGTCGTAAAAAGTACTTGCTTCAACAGCCTTATTTAAATTATTAAGATTAACGAAGGCCTCCTTTAATTCCAAATAACAATAAAGCGAATCATAAATATCACGCACGTGTGAGCTTAAACAACTCTCCAATAATATTGCTGCTTTCGAATATTGCTTGTTACATTGATACATGCTCACATCAATTTTATCAAACAAGAATTTTGCTTCTTTACTTGATGAATTAGTAAAGATCTTTCTTCGGATAAGTTCGAGTGTGTCTTTTAATTGCGGATAGATCCCTTTTAACTCGCAAAAATTAACGCTTGCCACAAGTTTTACTTTGCCCTTACGATCGGCGGCTTTAAAATCTTTTAAGAATTGAATATTATCAACCTGCGAGAAAGCACTGCTTATGCTTAATAAAAAAACAAGTAGGTATGTTTGTGTGCGTTTCAAAAGCTCTTGTTCAATAATAACTAATGTAAAGCTTTTTTCTTACGCAGCCCAATTTTCTCTATCTAAACTTCTAAATTGTATGGCCTCTGCTATATGCTGCGCTTCAATGTTCTCAGAACCATCCATATCGGCAATAGTTCGTCCCACTTTAAGGATCCTATCGTAGGCCCTCGCCGATAATCCAAGGCGATCCATCGCATTTTTAAGTAAGGCATTTCCGGCCTCATTCAGATCGCAATACAATTTTAATTCCTTTGTTCGCATTTGAGCGTTGCAATAAACTCCTTCCTTCGTATTAAAACGATGTGTTTGTATTGTGCGTGCTTTTATAACACGCTTTCTAATACTTGCGCTCGATTCGCTGGTTTGTTTATTGCTTAATTCCCCAAATGAAACAGGGGTAACTTCCACGTGGAGATCGATACGATCAAGCAATGGCCCTGAGATGCGATTTAAATATTTTTGTACCACACCCGATGAACAAACACATTCTTTTTCGGGATGATTATAAAAACCGCAAGGGCAAGGATTCATACTTGCCACCAACATAAAGCTTGCCGGATACTCCACGCTAAATTTTGCGCGGCTTATACTTACAACACGATCTTCCAATGGCTGACGCATCACTTCTAAAACAGTACGCTTAAATTCCGGTAATTCATCTAAGAATAAAACACCGTTATGCGCCAACGAAATTTCGCCGGGCTGAGGATTATTACCGCCTCCAACCAAGGCCACATCGCTAATGGTATGATGCGGATTTCTAAAAGGTCTTTGCGTTAATAAACCAATATGCCCTTTACCCGTTTTACCAGCAACACTATGAATTTTGGTTGATTCAAGCGCTTCGTCCAATGTAAGTGGAGGCAAAATTGATGGCAAGCGTTTGCTCAACATTGTTTTTCCTGCGCCGGGTGGTCCGATCAAAATTAAATTATGTCCACCAGCAGCTGCAATTTCCATTGAGCGTTTAATGCTTTCTTGTCCTTTTACATCGGCAAAATCAAAGTCTGTGTTTGTTAATTCGCTTAAAAACGTATCGTTGATGTTCATTTCCATTTTTTTCAACGCACTTTCATTGCCACCAAAAAAAGCTATCACATCGCTTATGTTTTTTGCTGCATATACATCTAGTCCTTCAACCATTGCTGCTTCTAAGGCATTTTGCTCAGGTAAAATAATTCCCTTAAAACCGTCTTGTTTTGCTTTTACTGCAATTGGCAGTGCACCGCGTAAGGGTCTTATATCTCCGTCAAGCGCTAATTCTCCCATAATAACATACTCCTGCATTCGCTCAACCATAATTTGTTCGGATGCCGATAATATTCCTAATGCAATGGTGAGGTCATACGCCGATCCTTCTTTACGAATATCAGCAGGCGCCATGTTAACGGTAATTTGTTTGCCGGGCATTTTAAATCCTGTGTTTCGCAAAGCAGCATTAATGCGCTGTTGACTTTCTTTAATAGCACTATCGGCCAAACCAACCAGGTAAAAATTTATTCCTTGTGTAACGTTCACCTCAACCGTTACTTGCGTGGCACTGATGCCTTGTACCGTGTATCCAAATGTTTTTATAAGCATGTTAAATTAAATATTGAGACAACAAAGTAACTACGGAAAATGGCAAAGTGTTGCCATAAATTATAGCAATTGAGCTTAATGTGCCTAAAAGCAGGGGTTTATTTACTATTTTAATAGTAAATACCCTCTTGTTTCATTTTTATGCGGTATAATAGTTTTTTTCTATATTTAGAGTCTGTTTATGTCTCAACGTATGAAAACAAAAGTGATGTTCGCCTTATTCTTTGCCCTTTCGCTAAATATAGCAATGGCGCAAAAGGAAGAAAAAATTGAGTTGAATTGTTATAACAAATGGGCCGTTAAATTTGAAGAACGCGGCGCAGAAGAGATCAAAGATGGTATTTATACCGATGTGATCATCAGCAGCAGATTAGGTAATAAAGCCACTTGTAATAGCGGTAAAGCCGAAGTTTTAAAAGGAAAATTGATCAAATGCTATACCCTTTTAAGTGATGGTACTTATGAAGAAATAAAACGTACCTGGAAAAATAAATCCAACGAAAATGTAAATATTGTGGGCGGTATCAGTAAATCAATGCTTACGGTACATAATGAGATCATTAATGTTCTTTGGCCCTCAAGCATGAAAGCTAAACGTGCCAAACCTATCTCTGCACCCGAACCAACCGACGATTAATGGGGTGTATCTGAAAAGTAGGTTTTCTTTGATTTTCAAGTATTTTGTATTCATGCTAGGCGCTTTCTGAAGGCCATACTCAAAGGAGTCTGGTCAAGGAAAGCAACGAAGCAGGAATACAAAAGACGCAGAAAAGCATGAATAGATACTTTTCAGACACATCCCCGGGTGTTTTAACGAATTTAAGTCCTGACCGCAAGTTTCAGGGCTTTTTTATTGCTTTTTGGGGAGGGCGTCTGTAAAAAAATCCTTATTTTTGCTGCCCAATAAAAATCAAAATGATGAATATCACCAAGAAAGAGATCGACAGTTTGAACGCTGAAATAACTATTAAAGTTGGTCCTGCCGATTACGAATCGAAAATTAAAGAAGGAATTAAAAAAGTTCAAAGACAGGCTTCTGTGCCGGGATTTCGTCCTGGTAAAGTTCCTGAAGGAATGATCAAAAAACAATATGGTACTCAAATAATGGTGGATGAGATCAATAAATTATTGAACGAATCTATTCATAAATTCATTGAAGAAAATAAGATCGAGATCTTAGGAAATCCGATGCCTAAACAAGATTCAGCGATTGACTTTGAGAAACAAACCGATTTTGAATTTACATACGAAATTGGTTTAGCGCCACAGTTCAATGTGAAGTTAGATAACAAAACAAGTTTCAATTATAAAACAGTGAAGATCGATGATGAATTGGTAGAAAAATACATTAAAGATGTTCGTCGTAATTATGGTAAACCAATTAACCCTGATGTTGCAGGCGATAAAGATGTGGTGTTTGTTGACATCAACGAATTAGATGAAACAGGCGCTATTAAAGCCGGTGGTGTTTACAAAAGCACAAGCGTAGGACTAGATCGTTTAAAGAACGAAACTGGAAAAGCAAAATTAACCGGTGCAAAAAAAGAAGATAAAATTGTTTTGAACGTGAACGATCTTTACGAAACAGGTTTAGATAAAAGCGTGTCGTTAGGAATTGATAAAGACGCAGCAGAAACATTTAATTCTAATTTACAATTAACTGTAAAGAATATTGCGCGTTTAGACGATGCGGCATTAGATCAAGAATTATTTGATAAGATCTATGGTCCAGGTATTGTAAACAGCGAAGAAGAATTCCGAAATAAAGTAAAACACGAATTAGGATTAATGTTCCAGGTTGACGCTGATAAATTTTTACAAGCTGAAATTGAAAAAACATTAGTAGATCAATTAGGAATTGGTTTACCGGATGCATTTTTAAAGCGTTGGTTATTGGCTGTTAACGAAAAGCCAATTAGCGAAGAGCAATTAGAAAAAGAATATCCTATATACGCTAAATCGATGCAATGGAAATTGATAGAGAATAAGATCATTAAAGACAATAGCATTACTGTTAGCAATCAAGAGGCTACCGAAGAAGCAAAAGGCTATATCCGTTCAGAATATGCAAAATACGGGCAGCAAACAAGCGATGAAGAAGTAAGTAAAATCGCATTAAGCTTATTAAGTAAAGAAAAAGAAGCGCAAAAAATTTACGAGAATATGTACACTCGCAAAGTGCTTGAATTAATAAAATCAACTTGCTCACTAAACACAAAAGAAGTTAGCTACGATGATTTTTTTAAGAATAACTAATTTTTAGAAATTACAAATTAATGAAAGGGGGCTAATTGGCTCCCTTTTTTATTTCCCGTAATTCCGTGTGGTCGCGAAATAGAGCGGATCGTACTTCAAAAACAGCAGCTGCCTCTTTTTACCAACCGCGCCAGGGATGCGGAGGGTTTAGCTCTTTTTTGTTTGGCTTTTCGCCAAACAAAAAAGCCGAGCGAACAGCGAGCCCGTAGCAGCCCGCCCGGCGCCCAAATAAAATGTTCAATTAAATAACTCCTATTTGTTCACAACATTTGTAACCAATCCTTATTAGCGCATTATTCTCTTTTAATTTTAGGCATGCAAAGGTCACTACTTTTAATTTTAATTTTCGTCTCTTCCGTTGCTTTTTCGCAGCTTAAAAAAGAATATTACGATAACGAACAAACTCAACTAAAATCAGAAACTGATTTTTATAAGGGTATGCCTCACGGTGCTTTTTACGAATATTATAAGAATGGTAAAATAAACCGCAAAGGTTTTTACAATTACGGTAAAGAAGATAGCACTTGGTGTTTGTACTACGAAGATGGCGATCTAAAGGCCGTTGAGCGTTATGTGCGCGGAAAAAAATGGGGAACAAATACCTATCGCTATAAGAACGGACAAGTAGCACAGATCATTAAATTCACCAATGATCTTCCGGATAGCACGTGGGTAGCATTTTACGAAAATGGCAAGAAAAAAAGTGTTGAGAATTTTGTGAATGGCAAAAAAGAAGGCGCATGGACCTATTACTTTGATAACGGCCAAATGGAAAGCAATGGCATGTTTGAAGGTGATAAAAAAGAAGGTCGCGTTTTTTTATATTATAAAGATGGAAAAATGCGAGGCACAGAGGATTATTGCAAAGGTAAACCGTGCGGCCATTGGACCGAAGTATATCCGAATAATACGCCAAAATGCGATAAAGAATATAAGGACAGTGTAATGTATTTGTACAACCTTTGGGATTCGAAAGGAAATCAATTAGTAAGTGCGGGCAATGGAAGTTTAACCGCAACCTATGATAATGGCATCATAAAAGCCATGGGAAAATACAAAGGCGGTTCGCAAGACGGACAGTGGCGATTTTTTCATCCCAATGGAGAATTAGATTACGAGGCCATTTATGAAAATGGTGTTTTAAATGGTTATTACTCGAGTTATTTTTCAAATCACAAATTAAAAAGCGAAGGCAATTTTGTGAACAACAAAAAAAATGGGGTTTGGAAATTTAATTCGGCCGAAGGAAAACCCGAAATGGTTGGAAGTTTTGTAGATAATTTACGTGAAGGAAAGTGGACATATTACTACAACAATGGTAAAATTGAAAATGAAGGAAATTATTTGAGCGATAAAAAAACAGGAACATGGTGGTTTTTTTATAAAGGTGGGCAACAATGGCGCCGGGGAAATTATATAAATGATGTGAAAGATAGCACGTGGACCACATGGTTTGAGAACGGAACAAAACTACAAGAAGGAAATTATGTGAAAGGAAAAGAAGAAGGCTTATGGACAAGTTGGTGGGATAATGGCATAAAAAAAGATCAAGGAAATTTTACTGCCGGATTAATTACCGGCCAATGGACGGGTTGGTATGCCAACGAGAAATTAAATTATAATGGCAAATACAATAGCAAAGGAAAAAAGAACGGAAAATGGATGTATTGGTACGAAAATGGCACACCGCGCGAAGAGTGTAGTTATGTGAATGGCATTAAACATGGTTCGTACACACAGTGGTTTGAAAAAGGAAGCTTTGTAGATACAAAAGGGAAATATCGTAAAGGGCATCAGAATGGCGAATGGAAATATTTTTACGAAACAGGAGGAATAAATAAAATTCAAAACTTTGATGAAGGAAAATTAAGCGGAAGTAGCTTAAGTTATTACACCAATTCAAAACTGCAAAGTAAGACCAATTATACCATCATAAAAGACTCGCGAAAAGGAAAAGTTCAGAGCGTTCCCCACGGAGAGTGGATTTTCTACGACAAAAGTGGGAAAGAAATAAGCCGAATAAACTATGACAAAGGTGTGAAGAAGTAAAAATTTGATTACCTTTGTTTAACAACTGTTTATGAGGTCTTACTTAAATGTCATACTGATTCTTGCTCTTCTTTTAGGGCTTTCCTTTTGCAAAAATGCCGAGAAGCAGGAAGACACATTACATACCGAAGAAACTGTAGATAGTGCTAAAGTTGCCATTGCGGTTGAAAAAACCAAAAAAACGGCCGAACATGTATTTAACTCTTTACCTGATAGAGGAGAGATCTTAAAACTGGTTTCGGAGAACAAACTCGAGTACGATACACAAATACTTAACGAGCCAGGTAACGTAAAAAAATATAATACCGAATTATACATTGCATTAAATCTTGGTGTGTATGGATCTGACCTCAGCGTAGCGGGAGTTTTTGACCAAACTCAAGAAAGCATCCTTTTTCTTAAGTGTGTAAATTCTCTTTCACAAAAACTAGGTGTGAACAAAGCGTTTGATCAAAGCATGTTCGATCGCATGGAGGCGCAACGTGATAATAAAGATTCTACTTTGCAAATAATTACGATGGCATTTCGCCAATGCGATGAGATCTTAAAACAAAATAATCGCCCTGCTACTTCAGCATTAATTATTGCAGGCGTGTGGGTAGAAGGTTTTTACACGTCATGCCAAATTGCTAAAAACACACCTTCCGAAGGTATTGTAAAGGCCATCATTCGTCATAAAGAAACTTTAGATAATATCATTGTTCTATTAGGCCAATCTAACTTAAACAAAGAATCGCAATTTGTGTTGAACGATATGACCACCATTTCCGGTATCATGAGTGATGTTATCTCTGATAAGGATCTTAAATATGTTTACGAAACCATAGCGCCTGCTGATGAGGCGGTAAGCAGACTTAGATCTAAGATCACCTCTTCATTTTAAGATTTTTTAGTTAAGCCAACACATTTAATCTGTTACCTTTGAAGGTAAATGACGCGTAAGCATCTTATCTTAATCACTATTTTGTTCTCTGTAGCTATGGCTACCTTGATCATCATTCAGATCTTTTGGATAAAGAGTGATTTTAAAGTAAAAGAAGAGGTGTTTGAGCAAAAGGTTAACGAAGCTTTAAACCTTACCAAACAAACTCTTGATAGACTTGACCCTAACCGAAGCTACAAAAGCGTTCGTATAAAAAAACAAGTTAAAGGGATCAACGATGGCAGCAGAAATTTTCGTTATATCCAAGAACTTACCATTGATAGTAATGGGCACAAGATCACCCGATTTGTTTCAAAAGATATTGCCCGCGATTCTATGGGTACTATGGATCATTCCAATCCTTATTTCGCTGAATTCTTAAATAAAACAAAGCTTTCTAAAAGTGATCTAACGGCCGAGTTCAACGATCTTAAAAATGCATCTAAGCTTGGGGCTGATTTTTTTAAATCGGAGGAATCTTTTGATGCTTATAATAACTATAAACAAAGAATTGATACAACTGCGATCGATTCTTTATTAAAACTCGAGTTGAGCAATAAAGGGATCAATGCAAAGTACTGCTTTTACGTTACCGATCTTTTTCCGGGAAGCAATAGTCCTAGCAAATTGCAATTTGCCGAAATGGACACCGATTCATTAGGCCTTTATAAGATATCCCTTTCACCTAACAATACATTTACCGATCAAAATTACCTAATGGTTAACTTCCCCAATCAAAAAAAGGATATTTTCAAGGATATCTACCCTCTTTTGGTAATGTCGGTATTGGTAATGCTCATTTTTCTATTCTCTTTCTATATCATATTAGCCTCAAATTTGAAACAAAAAAAGCTTTCTACCATTAAGAACGACTTTATTAGTAACATGACGCATGAGTTTAAAACACCCATAAGTACTATTTCTTTGGCAAGCGAAATGTTAAGCGATTCTTCTATAAGTCAAACCCCCGATAAGCAAACCCGTTATTTGAAAATGATACGGGATGAAAATAAGCGCTTAAGTGTATTAGTAGAAAGCATCCTTCAAACATCGATATTAGATAAAGGCGAGTTTAAATTAAAGCTAACCGAGATCGATATCCACGAGATCATTAATAACGCTATCAATAATACCCAATTACTCATTAGCCAAAGAGGTGGGGTAATTAATACTTCTCTTTTAGCTCAGAAGTATAAAATAGTAGCCGATAAGGTGCATTTGACCAATATTGTATTTAACCTTATAGATAATGCCATTAAATATACCCAAGGAGTTCCCGAAATTGGGGTTAAGACCGAAAACACCGAAACTGCCATTAAAATATCGGTTAAGGATAACGGTATAGGTATTAGTAAAGAGAACCAACGGAAGATCTTCGATAAGTTCTTTAGGGTACCAACCGGAAACGTTCATAATGTAAAAGGCTTTGGTTTGGGGCTTTCGTACGTTTTGGCAGTAGTTGAAAAACACGGCGGCACAGTTGAAGTTCAAAGTGAGGTTGGAAAAGGCAGCACTTTCATCATCACCATTCCGTTCGACCGCCAATAAGCACTCCCCAATAAGTCATTTGAAAATATTTGTTAAATGTTAAAATTTGGCACATTTTCTGCATACCTTTAATTAATATTTAACAAACAGGAAAAATGGAAAATGTTAAAACTAAAATATTGCTTGTAGAGGACGACCCAAGTTTAGGCCCCTTATTGCAAGAATATTTGGATGCCAAAGGTTTTGAAACAAAACTTGCGGAAGATGGTCAGAAGGGTTCGGAGTTCTTTTTCAAAGGAACATATGACCTTTTGTTACTTGACGTGATGATGCCAATTAAAGATGGATTAAGTTTAGCGAAGGATATTCGCTTAAGCGATAAGCATACCCCAATTATCTTTTTAACAGCTAAAAGCATGAAAGAAGATACCATTGATGGTTTTAATGCCGGGGCTGATGACTATATCACAAAGCCCTTTAGCATGGAAGAATTATTGGCACGTGTGAACGCTGTTTTAAGAAGAAGCAGTAAATCGCGTTCAACCGACAGTGATGAGGTGAATTTTAAAGTGGGTAATTATAACTTCAATTCCGAAAAACAGCTTTTACAAATAGGGGTTAACGAGCAAAAGTTAACTACAAAAGAAAGTCAATTATTACGCTTGCTTTGCGTGCACAAGAATGATGTTCTTGACCGTAGTTTTGCTCTAAAATCTATTTGGCAAGATGATAATTATTTTAATGGAAGAAGTATGGATGTGTACATAGCAAAATTGCGAAAATACCTAAGAGATGATAGCAAAGTGGAGATCATCAACATTCACGGAAAAGGATTTAAACTCCTTGTAAATAACTAAAGCAAAAAGCCCTGACATTTATCGTCAGGGCTTTTTTTATGCAATAATGTTTCGCCACTAAGGTAGCTTTAAACCAATCCTTATTTTATTTTCTACCAACATTCCGTCCCTACAGGACTAAAAAAGCTCCGTAGGAGCGGCATATTGGTAGGAAAAAATTAAGAGGAAAAACAAAAGCCCCGTAGGGGCGACATATCGGTTCTTTCACATGCAAATGTTCTAAAACAAAAAACCCTGACGATAAATGTCAGGGTCTTTTTATGGTTTAAATTTCTATAAGGTCTTTTTGAGTGGCAAATACGTCTTATCACCCTCGATGATAATATGTCCTTGCTGCGAAAGCCCCTCTATTATCTCATAAAAGAGCTCCTGAAGCATTTTCTTGTCCGACTTCCAGAAATGTATCATTGCTGCCTTTATCGTATCCTCAACACGCTCTATTTTATTCATTGAAATTCTGCCAAGATAGAACAAGGTTAATTCAGACTTCATTTCCAAGCGCTCAGTATTCATTTTAGGCTGCTCCACTTGTGCCTTTTCTGCCTTCTTAATTTCCTTCTTTACTTCATTAAGGCGCTGAACTGCCCAGCCGGAGCCATTTTCAAGGGCACCAAATGAAAATTTCATTTGGTATTTTTTTTCAATGTATCTCACAAGCGAACTAGGCGCAGCTTTACGCGTCCAATCCTTTTGTTCTATTAATAAACCCTCCCCCTCTTGCAAATTGATCAATGAATTAAATACGGCTGAACTACGGCCCTTTCCCTTAACAGAAAGCTGAGAAAATTCCTCTGCGCTTAGTTTTTTCATACAAAAAGTTAATTAGTTGTTGATAAGTTTGGTAAAATTATGAAAATTATGTTGGATTACAACTCTTTAACTCAAATTACTTAAAGAAGGTTGCGTTTAACCGAAAATTAATAAAAATGGCATTTGTTTAACCCTTAAGTTTCATTCATTTAAACATTCATTTACTGATGTTTAAGTGTTGTTTAACTCTTGTTTAACTAGGTTAAATAATTGATAATTAAATAATTAATTTAAAATTGTGAATTTTGAGCGATTGGTCAGTAAGCTTCAAGGTAAATTTAAGATTATGGAAACGTGTACACGACTGAGGAATTGCGTTTTTTGCAAAAAAACACGCTCTATATTGGGTAAATTGGCTGTAAGCCTTTATACACAAGGCTTACGGGGCAATATTTTCTGTTTCTATTGGGTAAATTTGATTTTGCTTTACAAAATCACTTTTTTACCAAGGCGTCTCTGATCTCCATAAGTAGTTTCTCTTGCGCAGATGGCTCGGGAGCCGCTACCGGCGCGGCTTCCTCTTTCTTTTTTGCAGCGTTGATGGCTTTTACCATAAGAAAAAGCGCAAAAGCCACGATAGTAAAGGAAAGTAGCGTGGATATGAAATTTCCGTATTTAATTGCAGTACCCGGAATAACAAGATCTGAAAGATTTGTAAGATGGGCTGCTTTTAGCGCAGGAGTAAGCACTGCGGGTGTTATAATATCGTCGACTAACGACCCAACGATCTTTCCAAAGGCGCCGCCTATTACAACACCTATGGCAAGATCCACAACATTGCCACGCATGGCAAAGGATTTAAATTCTTTCATCATTCCCATAAAACCTATTTTTAATTATCGCCTAATACTTTTAAAAGCTCATCTAGCTTAGGAGTTAAAATGATCTCTGTTCTTCTATTCTTCTTGCGTGCCTCCGGCGTTTTGGCAGGATCCAAAGGGAAGAACTCCCCGCGCCCTGCAGCAGTAATTCGTTTCGAATCTATTTTAGAACTGGTCAACATGATCTTGGTTACCGATGTTGCGCGCATAACACTAAGGTCCCAATTGTCCTTTATTTCACCTGCGCCTGCCATTGGTACATCATCGGTATGCCCTTCAACCAACACATTAATATCCGGATTTTGTTCCAGTACTTTAGCCACATGCTTTAAAGCCTCAACCCCCTTTGGCTGCACATTGGTTTTACCACTGGCAAAAAGTAAACTTTCATCCATACTTACATAGATCTTACCGTTCTTTTGGGTAATGGTTAGTCCCTTTCCTTCAAAGCCCAAAAGCGCATCTTGAAGCTTCTTTTTAAGGTCGGCTGCTGCTGCATCTTTTTGTTTTAATATGCTTTCGAGTTCATTTACGCGAGCTTCTCTTGCCTTTAATTGAGCTGCCAATTCATCCAATTCCTTCTTCTGAATGATGAGTTTTGCCTCCAATAATTTTAGCTCATCTTGCTTTTTTAACAATTGCTCTTGGGTCATTTGGAGGTCGCCGCTAAGCTTAGCATTGTCTTTTTCGCCCATCACCAAAAGCTTATTTAAGCGATCCATTAACTGATTATTTAACACATCCAGCTTATCATATTTTTGGGTAAGATTTCGGTAATTACTTCCAATAATGGAGGTGTCTCTTTTCAAACCATCAAGAGCTTTTTGATCCTTTGTGTATTGCTCTCTTAACTCGTTGAGTTTGGTTTCGGCATCTATTTTGGCCTTCTTGTTTTCTGCTAATTCTGTTTTGCAGCTTTCTAAATTGGCTTTTACCTCATCATGTATGCGATGCGCAACACAACCTTGTAAAACTAGATACACTGATAAAACTGCTATTCCTGTCTTAAATATTTTCATGCCCAAATGTATTTAAAACCCAAAAACAAGATGTGTTAAAGGACTACCTATTATTAACAAAGGGTTTTTAATCTATACCGAAGCAACTCAGGTTTTCGGAAATATTTATTTTGAGTTGTCCGGTATAACTGAAACTAGGCACGTTTACATTCGTAAACCTGATGAGTTTCAGTATATTTTACCCATAGCTTTTAACTTACTCTCAAAAGTATAGGCTATTAATTGGGCTCTTTGCAATGCAAGATCTGCCTTGGGACCGGAAAATTGGTTTTTTATATTGTCTTCGAAGTGTTTTAACCAAATAGCAAAGTGTTCTTTTTTGATTGGAAGGTCCGCATGTTTATCAAACACATTGCTTTTGTAACCCTCTTCATCTAATAATATAAAACTCCAAAACGCGGTCATTTGTGGCATGTGTTTTTCAAAATCGGTATTGGCAAATACAGGTTTTATATCTTCATTAGTTAGAAGAGAGGCATAAAACGAGCGCATCATTTGCTCAATGCGTTCTTTAGTATCAATATCCGGAAGTGCTTTCATTAATAAACTTGTATTTTATCGCTTTCTAGTATAACAAAGCCCTTATTTGACGCGTTACAGCTTTCTTCTATCATACATTTCGCAATTTTTGCTGCCTGTACGCCTCGGTATTTTTTAAGAGGGCCTTGCATTAAAAAGGCTAATGCTTTCATTATAACTATACCTATCTTTTCGCCCAATCTAAACTCTTTTCTATCTCCTAAAATAAATGAAGGTCGAACAATTATAGTTCTATCAAAACCTATAGCCTTCAAGTTGTCTTCCAGTTTTCCTTTTACTTGCAAATAAAAATTTGAACTGCTTGAGTTGGCGCCGAGCGACGAAACGTGTGCTAAAACAGTAACGCCATTTTGCTTTGCGAGTTTCGCAGCTTCATAATTGTATGTGAGGTCTATTTTATATTGCGCCTCTTTACTTCCGGCCTTTTTTCGTGTGGTTCCTAAAGCACAAAAAAGCACATCTCCAGTCAGTAAAGCGCCGTTCATGTTGTCAAAATCAAAAAATTCGTAATTGATTTTTGTTGATCTAATTGCTCCGGGTTTACGAACCAATGCTGTAACAGAGGTAAAGCGATTGTCAAGTTCAAGCAATTGCAACAAATGCTCGCCAACCAATCCTGTAGAGCCAATTACAAGCGCTTTCATTTAGCTTTAAACGGTAAACATTTCGGCAATCAGGCTAGGAACTACTCCAATTATAATGGTGATAAGCGCTGTTAAAACAACAACCATTTTGCTTCCCATGTCAATATGGACAGGCTCTTCGTTTGCTGCAGGTTTAAAGTACATGGCGATGATCACTTTGAAATAATAATACACACCAACTGCAGAAGTTAATACAGCTAAGATCAATAACCATTTGTAGGTTGTTGTCATCATAGCAGTGAACACAAAATACTTTGCGAAAAAACCGGCGGTGATAGGAATTCCTGCAAGAGAAAGCATAGCAATGGTCATGCATAATGCTAATAAAGGACTACGTTTTCCGAGGCCGTTAAATTCTTCGAAATTTTCGTTGCCATATTTTGTTACGGCATTTAAAACTCCAAAAGCGGTAATGCTTCCGATAGAGTAGGCCAAAGAATAATACAAAATTGCATTTACTGAAAGGTTTGTTCTTACGTTAGCTAAAATTACCATCAACATAAATGCAGCATGACTAATACTTGAGTAAGCTAACACGCGTTTTACATTGGTTTGAACAGCTGCTGTAATATTTGAAACAACTAACGAAAGTGCGATCACTACAACTAGAATTCCTGTCCATGTTTCATTTACGCCGTTAAAGCCTATCATAAATAAACGCATGAAGGCAGCGAACGCAGCAGTTTTTACTACCGTGCTCATGAGTGCTGTAATAATTGTTGGCGAACCATGATACACATCCGGAGCCCAAAAATGAAAAGGTGCTGCAGATACTTTAAAGCACATAGCGATCAACATCATTATTACACCAGCGTAAAAGAACGAAGGCATGTTGCCTGGGTTAGAGGCGATGTATGCGCGGATCTCATTGAGGTCAAATGTTCCGGTAGCTCCATAAATCAACGCGATACCAAATAATAAGAACGCACTTGCAAAAGATCCCATGATAAGGTATTTAAAACCTGCTTCGTTACTATTTATTTTATTCTTTTTACTGGCTGCTAAAACGTAAAGTGGAATGCTCATGATCTCGATGCCCATAAATAAGGTGGTCATGTTTGTAAAGGCGGTCATCATCAATGCGCCGGTAATTGCAAATAATACCAAAGCATAGTGATCTACCATGTGTGGCTGGTTTTCGTAATCGCTATTTGCTAAAATGAACCAGAAGAAAGCGGTAATTAAAATTACACCCGAAAACGCAAGCGCAACTTTATCAAAAGCTATCATGTTCTGGAAATACGAAATACTGTAGGAATGTTCCCACTCCATAAAGTTTAAAGCATACGCTGCTAAAATTCCAAGTACAACTATGGGTAAAAGTATTTTTTTGAATTTAAATACCTCAGCCAACATGGCTATAACTCCCAGTGCACTTATTACTAAAAATCCTTTCATGTCTTTATAATCTTACTTTAAGTTCTGCATTAACGCTTTTACTGCAGGTTCTGCAATGTCGGTTATCGCTTTTGGATAAATACCAAAGCCAATAATAGCC
The DNA here is from genome assembly GCA_016705695.1 of Sphingobacteriaceae bacterium. Lineage (GTDB taxonomy): Bacteria > Bacteroidota > Bacteroidia > B-17B0 > Aurantibacillaceae > Aurantibacillus. The sequence goes on along the minus strand of JADJLA010000018.1, from coordinate 298,327 downwards.
GCGCAAATAATAATTAAAACTGCTTTATCGCTTCCGTCTAACGGTCCAAACGCATTATGACTGTCTTTTCTCTCGCCCAACATAATTGCTTGATAACTTCGCAACATGTATACTGCGCCTAATATTACCGATAAGCCTGCAAATGCTGCGGCAGTTGCGCTAAATTGGAAAACACCATTGATCAATAAAAATTCTCCCGGAAAGCCGCTCGTTAATGGTAGTGCAACAGCGCCCAACATCACAATTAAAAAGAGTACAGCAAAATTTCCGTTCATGCTTCTAATGCCTCCTAGTTTATCCATATCGCGTGTGCCTGTATGACGCAATAAAATATCGGCGATCAAAAATAATCCAACCGCGTTTATACCGTGCGCAACCATTTGCAACATTGCTCCTTGTAAACCTTGTGCAGTTGCCGTTAAAATTCCGGCACCAATTAATCCAACGTGTGCAAAAGATGAATAGGCAATTAAACGTTTATAATCTTTTTGTACAATGGCTATACAAGAACCGTAAATAACTCCCGCGATAGAAAGCCCAATAGCAACCCCTCCCCATTTTTCAATTCCTAACGGCACAATTGGCAATAACCATTTCATTACCCCAAACGTTCCCATTTTTGCCATGATACCCGACAGCAACATTGTTCCTTGTGTTGGTGCTGTTACGTAAGTATCGGGTTGCCATGTATGAAAAGGGAAAATTGGCATTTTAATAGCAAAGGCAATAAAGATGAGCCAGAAAATAATGCTTTGCTGTCCTTCAGCTAAACTTCTTCCTGAGTTAATAAGATCTTGGATGGCCCATGATTTTGTTCCCGCTAAAGATGTCGAATGATTGTACAAATACACTAGGCCAACCAACATAAATAATGACCCAAGTAACGGTGTACACGAAAAAATTTAAAAGTGATCTTTCCTCTATTCTCTCCACCCCACATTAAACAAATAAAATAAATTGGGATGAGTGCTAATTCCCAAAACACGTAAAATAAAAATCCATCATTGGCCATAAACACGCCAACTAATGCCATTTGCATTAATAAAATGAGTCCGTAAAATATATTTTCGCGCTCGTATGTGTTTTTAAAAGAAGTAACAATGATAAGCGGAACTAAAAATGTTGTGAGCAGCACAAGCAATATCGCAAAACCATCTAAGCCAACAGCAAAATTAATTCCAAGCGATTTTACCCAAGTGCAATTCAAAAGTAAATGCTGAGATGCCGGATTGTGTTTAAACTGGAACAAAGCCACTAGCGATAATGCAAATTGCAATATCGAAAAGCCTAAGGCCAGGTTTCGGGCTCCTTTGCCCTTTGCCATAAATACCAATAAGGCAGCGATTAAAGGAAATATTATTAATGAACCTGCTAACATACGATCTCTCTAATTAATTATAATAAAAATGTAAATAACAAAATACCAATCACCCCAAGCATCATGGTGATGATGTAAAAACTAATATCACCTTGTTGCGCTAATCTTACAACGCTGCCAATTCCTTTTACTGAACTTCCTACTCCTTCAACTATACCATCAATAATTTGCTTGTCTACAAATTTGTAGAACACAGTTGAAATGGCATCTAAAGGTTTTCTAACGATCGCATCGTAAATTTCATCTACATAATATTTGTTGTAAATGGTTTTTTGCAATGCCGGCATCTTATCGTTCTCGTTCAAAGGAATAATATTACGCTGGCGATAAATGATATATGCAACATAAATTATTGCTAAAGCTGCCACCGAAGCAATGCCCATTAACATCCACTCTGTATCGTGAGGTAATGTGCTTGGATTTTTACGTAAGATCAATGGTTCTAAATGATCGCCAATAAAATTGTGGAAGCCCCAGAAATGTGGTAGGCCTAAAACACCACCTAATACCGAAAGAATGGCGAGAATAACTAAAGGGAACGTCATCGCCTTTGGAGATTCATGTAAATGATGGTGTTGTTCTTTTGTTCCTCTAAAACTTCCCCAGAAGGTTAAGAACATTAAACGGAACATATAAAATGCAGTAAGCATGGAAGTTAACATTCCAAAGAACCATAAGGTTGGACTGTGCTCATACGTGTGTGCTAAAATTTCATCTTTTGAAAAGAAACCAGAGAAACCCGGAACACCGCTTATCGCAATTGTTCCCAAGAGCATGGTCATAAATGTTATCGGTAATGCCTTTTTCAATCCACCCATTTTGCGAACATCTTGCTCTCCACCCATGGCATGAATAACAGAACCTGCGCCTAAGAATAATAAAGCTTTAAAGAACGCGTGTGTTGTTACGTGAAATACGGAAGAACTGTATGCGCCAACTCCTAATCCTAAGAACATCAATCCTAGTTGAGATACGGTTGAGTACGCCAATATTTTTTTGATGTCGTTTTGAAACAAACCAATTGTTGCTGCAAATAACGCCGTAGCCACACCAACTACTGCAACAACTGCAGATGCTGTTTCGCTTATTGAATAAAATACATTTGCGCGTGTGATCATATAAATACCGGCGGTAACCATGGTTGCAGCGTGGATGAGTGCTGAAACAGGTGTTGGTCCCGCCATAGCATCAGGCAACCAAGTGTACAAAGGAATTTGTGCCGATTTACCCATGGCACCAATAAATAATAATAAAGCTATAGCAGTAATAGTTCCATGTTCAGCGGTTCCAGCTTTTGAAAATACCTGATCAAAACTTGTGCTGCCAAACGTTACAAAAATTAAAAGTATCCCTAGTAAAAATCCAAGATCACCAATACGATTCATGATAAATGCTTTGCGTGCTGCATTATTGTAATCCGTATTCTTGAACCAAAAACCAATTAATAAGTACGAACATAATCCTACCCCTTCCCAACCTACGAACATAATCAGGAAATTATTTCCTAATACTAAAAGTAACATGAAGAATACAAATAAATTCAAATACGTGAAGAAGCGCGAGAAACCTTCATCATCATGCATGTACGAAGTTGAATATACATGAATTAAAAATCCGATGCCGGTGATGATCAATAAGAACCAAGTTGAAAGAGGATCCACCACAAACTCAAACGGAATATTTAAACTCCGGCATTGATCCATGAAAATAAATTTACTATTTGTGAATGCTCAGGTAGATGACGAGCCTCTATAAAAATACCAACCGATAAAATAAACGAAGCTAAAATAGCTGAACAAGCAATAAGGCCTGAAAGCGATTTACTCAACTTCTTTCCAAAGAAGCCGTTTATTAAAAATCCAATAAGCGGAAAAAATGGTATTAAACCAACTAACTTGATCATACTAATTCTTTAAATTACTTAATAACTGTGTGTCAATACTTTTTACATTTCTGTAGATCATACTTAAAATAGCTAAGCCCACTGCAACTTCCGCCGCGGCCACTGCCATAATAAAAAATACAAACACTTGTCCTTTTGCATCGTTATGTAAAGTGCTGAACGATACCAATAATAAATTAACCGCATTAAGCATTAACTCAATACACATAAAAATAATGATAGAGTTACGACGTGCCATTACACCAATTGATCCAATAATGAATAAAATAGCACTTAGTAATATGTAATAGTTTATTGAAATTCCGTTGATCATGATTTCGCTTCTTTTTTACCAATTAATATTGCCCCCACTAAAGCTGCCAATAATAAAATTGAGGCGATCTCGAATGGAAATAAAAAGTCTTTGAATAGTACTTGTCCTAAGTTTTTTACTAATCCTATTTGTGGAGAGCCGCTCACACTTAAAGAAAGCTGTTCAGATCCTTTTAAAGAACCAACTAGAACAAATAACATCATTCCTCCTGCAACCGCTGCAATGATCTTTGTAAGCCAAGTCTTTTGTGGCTCACTATCTTCATTTAAATTCATGAGCATGATAATGAAAAGGAAAAGTACCATAATGGCTCCGGCGTAAACTACAACGTGTACTATAGCTAAAAACTGTGCGTTCATTAATAAATAATGCCCCGCAATGCAGAAAAAAGTAAGCACCAAATATAATACGCTGCTTACCGGATTACGGCTAAACACTACTAATAATCCAAACATGATCGCAAGGAAAGAAAGTATTCCAAAAAGCCATTGCGTTATTGTGTATCCTAACATATTCTAATTTTAATGTTTTCCTTTTTTTAATTGTTTGCTACTGTCAAATAATTCGTTGTGCTTTAGCCCCGGTATTTTTTTGAACTCCGCAACTTCTTTTGTTTCGCGAATGCTTACATCAATGCGCTTGTCTATTTTCTCAACCAATTTATCTTTTCCGTAAATAAATGTATCGCGCTCGTATTCTGCATCCACAATTCTATCGGTTAAGAAAATTGCTTCTTTAGGACAAGCCTCTTCGCACAAACCGCAAAAGATACAACGCAACATGTTGATCTCATATTTTGTAGCGTATTTTTCTTCTCTGTATAAATGCTCTTCTCCTTTTTTGCGTTCGCCATTTTCCATGGTAATTGCTTCGGCCGGACAAGCCACAGCGCACATACCGCAAGCCGTACAACGTTCAGCACCATTTTCATCACGCTTTAAAACATGTTGCCCGCGATAAATGCCCGCTCTTGATCTTAGTTGATCAGGATATCTTACCGTAGGTGTTTTTTTGAACAAGTGGCTAAATGTAATAAGCATGCCTTTTACAATCGCCGGCAAATAAAGTTTCTCCATAGGTGTTTGCACCTTATTTGAAACAACTTTACTTCTATTTGTTAACTGAATTGCCATTTTATTCTCCTTTTATTATTGCAACAATTACAAAAAGTACCAAAAGTCTGCTTCGCCTTACCTATTGCACAGTATATTAAATGCCTTTTTCAAATTCTTAAAAATGTAAGTTCCCTCTAAAAAATTCTACAACAACAGTAATTGCTAAATTTAATAACGAAAGAGGTATCAAAATTTTCCAACCTAAGTTCATTAGCTGATCGTAACGGAAACGTGGTAATGTCCAACGTACCCACATAAATACACAAATGAACATAAATATTTTTGTGAATAAGGCGCCGAAACCAATTAAGGTTATCCAGAAAGATCCGGCCTCTAATCCCATCGCACTATAAAGTTCTGCTGCAAACGGGAAATTAAATCCTCCAAAATAAAATGAACTCATAATTGCCGAAGAGATGAACATATTAATGTATTCGGCAAATAAGAACAATCCTAATTTCATTGAAGAATACTCGGTGTGATATCCGCCAACTAATTCGCTTTCACACTCCGGTAGATCGAACGGTGCACGGTTGGTTTCTGCTAATGCGCAAACAAAGAAAATTAAAAACCCAAGTGGCTGCCAAACAATATTTGCAACGCCCGCATCTTGTTGCCCAACAATTTCTCTTAAACTTAAAGTGCCTCCAGAAGTAATTACTAAAGCAATAACCGAAATTCCCATAGCGATTTCGTAACTGATCATTTGCGATGATGCACGTATTGCCCCTAGTAAAGCAAATTTATTATTGGATGCCCAACCGCCGATCATGATCCCATAAACTCCCACCGAAACAACTCCAAATAAATAAAGCACGCCAATGTTTATATCTGTGATCTGTGCGCTGTATACTTTTCCATCCATTGTAAAATCTGCACCCCAAGGAATAACAGAGCCAGTCATTAACGCCGTCATCATAAATAAACTCGGCCCTAAAATAAATAAGAAGCGATTAGAAACATTTGGAATGATCTCTTCTTTAAAGAACATCTTTCCTCCGTCGGCCAATGGTTGCAAAATTCCATGCCAACCAGCTTTATCCGGACCAACACGGTCTTGTAAAAATGCAGCGAACTTACGTTCCCACAAAGTTGCATATGCGGCAACGCCTAACGAAAGGCCGAATACAACAACGCAAACAATGAATTTATATATTATAAAACTTATCATATTCTTTTTTAGTGCTACGGACGTTTATCTAATGGCATAAAGCCTAAAGCTTTTTGCTGTTTTAATACTTGTAACTTAAGCTCGTTCAAATGCTCGTAGTGATTTTGTGAGATCACACTTTGACGGCTAATTTTTGAAGGCCCTTCAATAACCCAATCGCTCACCTGTTTGTGATCGTAACGACAAGAATTACAAATAAACTCTTCAACCTCATCCCACTGATCTTTACGAGCCGTAACGCGTAATACCTCATCGCCTTTTAACCATACGCGAGTTTTACCCGAGCATTTTGTGCAACTACGATGCGCGTCAACCGGTTTTGTGAACCATACACGTTGTTTAAAACGAAATGTTTTATCGGTTAATGCTCCTACAGGGCAAACGTCAATTACATTTCCTGAAAATTCGTTATCAATTGCTTTTGCGATGTAAGTAGAAATTTCAGCAGCATCGCCACGATGTACAACACCATGAACGCGACCATCGGTTATCTGTTCGCAAGTTTTTACACAACGATAACATAAAATGCAACGCGTCATGTGTAATTTTATCTTATCGCCAATATCGATCATGTCGTACTCACGACGTTTGAATTCGTAACGTGTTTTTGCAGAGCCGTGTTCGTAACCAAGATCTTGTAATTTGCACTCGCCGGCTTGATCACACACCGGGCAGTCTAAAGGATGATTGATCAATAAAAATTCAACAACGCCTTTACGAGCTTCTAATATTTCGGGGGATGTAATATTTTGCACTTCCATACCATCCATCACTTCAGTTCTGCACGAAGCCACGGGTTTTGGCATTGGGTTAGGATTTTGCGTACTTCCTTTTGTAACTTTTACAATACATGTTCTGCAATATCCACCGCTTGTTTTTAATTTGGTGTAATAACACATGGTAGGAGGTGCCACTTCCGGCCCGATCATTCGAGCGGCTTGGAGAATGGTAGTTCCCTTTGGTACATCAATTTCTATTCCGTCAATAGTTACTTTCATTACGCAGTAATTTTATTTAATCTGTTATAATGACTCACGTCTATAAATTTCTTGCTCTTTGCAATATCCAAAAACTCTTGTTTGAAATGACGAATAGCTGCTGCCACCGGCCACGCTGCTGCTTCACCTAAAGGACAAATTGTTTTTCCTTCAATTTTACTTTGAATGTCCCAAAGTAATTCCACATCACTTTCATTTGCTGTTCCGTTTAAGAATTTTTTCAATATTTTTTCCATCCAACCTGTGCCTTCACGACATGGCGAACATTGTCCACAACTTTCGTGATGATAAAAACGAGCGAACGTAAATAGATTTTTTACAATGCTTGTGTCTTCATCCATCGCAATAAATCCACCAGAACCTAACATGGTTCCTGTTTGGAATCCACCGTCAGATAAACTTTCGTACGTCATTAAACGAGGCTCGCCTTTGGCTGTTTTTAAAATTAATTCCGCTGGAAGAATTGGAACTGATGATCCTCCTGCTACAACCGCTTTTAGTTTTTTTCCATTACGAATACCGCCACAATATTCTTCGCTGTAAATAAAATCTTCTACGGTAATGCCTAATTCAATTTCATAAACACCAGGTTTATTGATATGGCCGGATGCAGAAATTAATTTTGTGCCAGTTGATTTACCAACACCAATTTTTGCGTACTCATCACCACCCATATTTACAATTGGGCAAACGGCCGCAATTGTTTCCACATTATTTACCACAGTAGGGCAACCCCACAAGCCCGCAACCGCAGGAAATGGAGGCTTGATACGCGGATTACCACGTTTGCCTTCTAACGATTCTAATAAAGCTGTTTCTTCTCCGCAGATATAAGCGCCACCACCAACTTGTACATAACAATCGTGAGAAAAATTTGTTCCTAAAATATTTTCGCCTAACAATCCTGCAGCATATGCTTCTCTAATTGCATTTTCAACAATACGAGCTACATAAAAATATTCGCCTCTGATGTATATGTAAGATGTTTTTGCTCCTAACGCGTATGACGAAGTGATCATTCCTTCAATTAATGCATGAGGAATGTGCTCCATTAAATAACGATCTTTAAAAGTTCCGGGCTCCGATTCATCAGCATTACAAACTAAGTAACGCGGAACGCCTTCGGGTTTTGCAAGGAAACTCCATTTTAATCCTGTTGGGAAACCTGCCCCACCGCGACCACGCAATCCTGATTTTTTTACTTCATCAGTTACTTGGTCGGGTGTCATTGTTTTTAATGCCTTCTCAACCGAAGCATAACCGCCGTGCGCACGATAAACTTCCAAGGTATGGATGTTTGGCACTTTGTCGTTATGTATTAAAAGTTTTCTTCCCATGGATCTATAAAGTATTTTTATAATCTAAATCTGTATAACTTCTTAATTTGCCTTCCGCTTTATACGTTTCCAATATTGTATCTACTTTAGCGTAAGTTAAATTCTCGTGATATGAAGCGCCGCATTGTAACATGGGTGCTGTTCCGCAAGAGCCTAAACATTCTGCCGTTTTTAAAGTGAACATTCCGTCTTTTGTAGTTTCGCCAACTTTAATGTTCAGTTTCTTCTCAATATATTTTACAATATCTTCTGCGCCATTTAACCAACACGAAGATGTTTGACAAACTTCTAACACACATTTGCCAACCGGTTTTAAGTTGTACATGGTATAGAATGATGCTACTTCAAATACCTCAATTGGTTTTATTTTTAAAACCTCAGCAACATAATCCATCACCTCAGGACTTAACCATCCGCCAAATTCAGCTTGCGCAACATGTAGTACCGGCAACAATGCTGATTTTTGTTTTCCTTCGGGATAGTGACTTACGATCCCTTTTACAATTGCCATAGCTTCTTCGCTGAATTTTATTTCGGCGCGTTTGCTTTTGTTGAATTCCTGTGTTCCGTGTACTTGACTTCCCATTTCTACAATTTCTATAAAAAATTCTATGCGTCTAATTCTCCGGCGATCACGTTCATGCTACTCATGGTAATGATCGCATCGCTTAACATACTTCCTTTTATCATTTCAGGATAAGCTTGATAATAAATAAAACAAGGGCGGCGGAAATGCAAACGGAAAGGTGTTCTTCCTCCATCGCTTTGTAAATAAAATCCTAACTCTCCATTTCCTCCTTCTACACTATGATAAATTTCTCCTTTTGGAACATCTGTTTCTCCCATTACAATTTTGAAATGGTAGATCAATGCTTCCATGTTATTATAAACTTCTTGCTTTGGCGGTAAATAAAAATCTGGAACATCGGCATGAAAGCCGCCTTCTTTTGGCATATTCTTAATGGCTTGTTTGATGATCTCCATGGATTGATACATTTCTTCTTGGCGAACCATGAAGCGATCGTAAGTATCACCGCTTGTTCCAATTGGAACAGTAAAATTAAAATCTTCGTAAGATGAGTATGGTGTAGCAACGCGCACATCATAATCAACTCCGGCTGCGCGTAAATTTGGACCGGTAAAACTATAACTCAAAGCCATCTCTGCGCTTATTGGTCCACAATTAATTGTGCGATCCATAAAAATTTTATTGCGCTCAAGCAAATTAGCAAACTCTTGTAATCCTTTTGGATAATTTTTCAAGAATGAATCGATAAGATCCCAAGTTTTTTGTGGCCACTCGCGTTCAAATCCTCCAATGCGTCCCATGTTAGTAGTTAAACGCGCCCCGCAAATAGATTCAAATATGTCGTAAATTTTTTCACGCCATTGAAAGATATAAAGGAAGCCCGTCATGGCACCTGTATCAACTCCAATAACCGAATTACAAATTAAATGATCGGCAATGCGAGAAAGTTCCATTACAATAACACGCATATACTCTACGCGCTTTGGTAATTTAGCCCCGATGAGTTTTTCAACTGTCATGTGCCAGCCCATATTATTTATTGGAGATGAACAGTAATTTAAGCGATCGGTAAGCGTTGTTATTTGTGCGTAAGGGCGGCGTTCGGCTAATTTTTCGAATGCGCGATGAATATATCCAACAGTTGGCGTAGCTTCGTGAATGATCTCGCCGTCCATTTTCAAAACGTTTTGAAAAATTCCGTGAGTTGCAGGATGTGTTGGGCCAAGGTTAAGAATGGAATATTCTTTTTCTTCTACAAAATCTTCTGTGTTCTTAATAGGTTCTTTTTTTGCCATTACAAAAATTTTATCGTCCAAACATTTTATTATCCTTGTCTTCGCGTTGTTGATCTTCGAGCGGATATTCTTTTCTTAAAGGAAAAATATCCATCTCATCTACATTCAAAATTCGTTTTAAGTTAGGATGCCCTTTAAATTTAATGCCGTAAAAATCAAAGGTCTCTCTTTCCATCCAATTTGCTCCCGGCCAAAGATTAGTTGCTGTTGGGATCTCGGGTTTATTAATATCAAAATGTGTTTTGATGCGCACGCGAATATTTGTCATCATATTGTGCAAATGATACACAACACCTAATTGTTTTTCGTCTGCTGTTTGAAATCCGGTAAGATCTGTTAAGAAATGGAAATTCCAATTCTTATCGTTTTTCAAAAACTCCAATACTTCGTGAATGTGCTCTTTGTGAATTGTGATCGTTGCAAAATCGTAAGGCAACTCTGCTTTCTCAATGGCACCACTAATGTTTTGGTTAATGGATTCGGTTAATTTATTAAGTAGGTCTTGACTCATGATATTATTCAATTCCGTAACTGTTCATTAATTTTTTATACTCCGGAGAATTTCTTCTGCGCAGAGACTCATTCTTGGCTAATTCTTTTATTTTTAAAAGTCCTTCTATAATTTGTTCTGGGCGTGGAGGACATCCGGGAACATAAACGTCAACCGGAATGATACGATCAATTCCTTGAAGTACGCTGTAAGTATCAAAAATTCCACCGCTACTAGCGCAAGCACCAACTGAGAGAACCCATCTTGGTTCTGCCATTTGCTCGTATACTTGACGCAAAATTGGTCCCATTTTTTTAGCGATAGTTCCCATTACCATAAGCATATCTGCTTGGCGTGGAGAAAAACTCAACCGCTCAGATCCAAAACGTGCCAAGTCGTAGTCACTTGCCATGGTTGCCATAAATTCAATTCCGCAACATGATGTTGCAAATGGCAAAGGCCATAACGAATTTGCGCGCGCTAAGCCAATAACGTCTTCTAGTTTTGCAGCAAAAAAACCGGGGCCTTCAATTCCTTGAGGACTTTTAGCCATTTCCAGCTTAGTGCGTTTTATAGGTTTGTTGCTCATTTTTTGATTTTTTGATTTGGTGAGTTAGTGAATTGATGAGTTAATTCAGTTAATTCACTAATGCTCAACTTCACTAATTAATTATTCTTCCCACTTTAACGCGTTCTTGGATATCATATAATAAAACCCAACGAGTAGCAAGGCGATGAAAGAAAATACCTCAACAACGCCTAACATTCCAAGCTCTTTAAAGTTAACTGCCCATGGATACATGAAGATTACCTCAATATCGAATAAAACGAATAAAATTGCCACAAGGAAATATTTAATAGAAAAGGGTAAGCGCGCGTTTCCGTGCGTTTCGATACCGCACTCAAAGGATTCGAGTTTAATTTTTGTATTTCGTTTAGGGCCAAGTAAATGCGAAGCAACCATGGCTGTAACCACAAAGCCAATGGCTACTAAAAACATTAAAACAATTGGAAGATAATCGATTGGAGATGAAGCCTGGTTCATGTTATCCGACGCTTTAAAATTAGACTGTAAGGATAACCATTTTTATGGAAATCATCAAGAATTACAGTCTTTTTTTTAAAGTCGAAATACCTATTCTTTTATGAACTTTATTGCTGCTGCTTTACCGTTGGCATTCAGCTTAATTATATATGTGCCTGGCGCTAAAACCTGTATATTCAAAGGTGTTTCGGTAGAATTATCAAATTTGAGCGTTCCGCTTAGAACTTTTTGTCCAACTATACTTATTACCTCATAATTTACAGCAGTTCTTCCGCCATCTTCGCGTGTAACGGTTAATATATCTTTTGCAGGATTAGGGCTCAACCTTATACCCGAAAGTAATTTCTCATTAGATGCTAACGCAGTAATGGAAATATAAATCGATGTTCCTGAGCTGCTGCATCCAAAACTGTTTGTTACATCAACCGAATACCAGCCATCTGAAGAAGGAAGATAATCTTGGTTTGTTGCACCCGGAATTGGAGTTCCATTTAAAAGCCATTGATATGTTGTTGCAGATGCGGTTGTTAACGAATTACCATTAGTAGACACAACCGGTGATGCAGGAACCGGCCACACAGTTAGCGATGAGGTACTAGCAACCGTGCAGGCTCCTAAAGACACAGTATATGAATATACCGATGAAGTGGTTACGGCGATCAGGTTAAGTGAAGGTCCACTAAACCCAGTTGACCAATTCACAAAAATTCCATTTGTTGAAACTGGGATGTTTGTGTTAGACCCAACACATACACTTGGGTTTGATGCAGAGATCGTTGGTGTTGTATTAACCATTATAGTTGATGTGTAAGGCGTGCTTGGGCCATTACCATTTGTTGAGATCAATGTAACAGTGTAAACGCCGGTTGCAGCATAGGTAACAACTGGATTTTGTGCCGTTGATGTAGCAGGTACTCCACCTGGAAAACTCCAGCTCCAAGATACCGGTGTATTTGCCGATTGATCATTAAATACAAAGGGAACATTTATACAAGCTGATGTAAAGTTATTACTAAAATATGCCGATGGCGGAGCGGTTGGATTTGAATAAAGATTAGTTTCCCACATGCCGCGACCATATGTTGCAGCTCTTAATTTTCCTGTAGGATAATAAATTTCCATATCGTTTACCCATACATTAGGCAACCCTGCATCATAAGGAATGAAAGAACTCATACTTGACTCGCGGTAATAAATACCGTGATCCATCCCCACGTAAATGCCTCCCGGGCTGTTCTTTCTATAAACAATACAGTTTGCAGGTAAATTCGGAAGTCCTGCTGATATGTTTGTCCAAGTTGCGCCGCCGTCGTTAGAGAAGAATACTTTATTTCCTGCCACATAACCCGAAAGAGTAAGGTAAACGTGATTCGCATTGCCATTCTCAACTTCAATATCGGTTATCTTTCCTACAACAGGAATAGTTCCGGTAATTGCGCTCCAGGTTGTACCACCATTGATTGTTTTGTAAATAGCAGTTCCTCTTCCTGCATAAATAACACTAGGATTTGATGGTGCGGGATTAATATACAAAACATCACCAGAGCCAGGTAGTGTTCCAAATTGAGACCATGACGAACCTGAGTTGGTTGACCTGAATACATGTTGGCGCCCTGCATAATACGTTGTTGAAACATTTGGATCTTGACAAATTGGTGAAACCCAATTAGCCGTTCCGGATAAACCTGAAACGATATTTGAAAAATTAGCGCCCCCATTGGTGCTTCTGCCATGGCCGCCGTTTTGTGAAGATGCAACAATAATGTTTGGGTTATTCCAATCAATAAAACAATCCATTCCGTCTCCACCTTTTCCTAAAAACCAATTTGTTCCATTGTAAACAATACTACCATTGTCTTGTAAACCTGCAACAATTCGTGTTGGACTTGTTGCCGATACACCGAGATAATACGGTTGTGAAATATTCATATTCCCGTTCATGCTTGTCCAAGTGCTACCGCTATTCGTGCTTCTGTCAACTCCGCCATCGTGGGCTACCCAAATTGTTGTGCTGCTTGAGTAAATCGCATCGTGTTGGTCGGGATGAACATAAGGGCCGGCGGTATATGCAAATGATTTTTGTATCCAGCTTGATCCACCATTTGTAGATCTCCAAACATCAATACCACCAACACAAATGTCGTTTGCGTTAAATGGGTTAGCTGCTATAGAAAGATCATACCAGCCTTGAGTTCCTCCCAAAATATTTGGAGTAGTTGACATGGTTGAGAAAGTTCCGGCAGCATCAGTTGAACGAACTAAACGCCCAAACGCATTAGTTCCTGAAGTACCAACTATATATAAATAATTTGGATTAGCTGCTGTAACTGCAATGCGAATCTGCCCTATGCCTGAAGCATTAAAAGTTGTGCCGGCAAAAGACGCTCCTCCATTGGTTGATTTTAAAACTGTATTGCCGTTAGCTGCGTAAATTACAGTTGGATCACCCGGCTTGTATTCGCCGTCTTTAAAATAACCATTTGCAATAAGCGACCAAGTAGCGGCCGCATCCTGCGTACGATAGATGCCTACAGAGGTGAATGCAAATAATTCGTTATTATTTGAAGGGTTCATCAATAGTTTGGATATAAATCTATCTTGACTTGTGGTCCAATTAAGTCCTGTTGCGTTCCATGTTACCCCGGCATCAGTTGATTTTAATACTCCTACTGATTTTGAATCCCCTCCTGAATAACCACTTGGCGCTCCGTCGAAATCGCCGGTTGAAATGTAAATGATATTATTATTTGATGGATTTACCACAACATCGGAAACTCCTAAAGAAGCAATATCATCGGTTGATGTGGCCCACGAAGTTCCACCATTTGTTGATTTCCATAATCCACCCGAAGCTGCTCCAACAAAAACCGTATTTGTTCCGGCAGGGTGAAAGCGAACGCACTGTAAGCGCCCTGCGCCAGTATTTGATGCAGAACCAAATGGCCCAAGAGCTGTCCAATTTGCTGTAGTAGCAGAAATAGCTGCAGAACTAATTTGTTTGGCTGCAGGAAAACTTTCCTTGTATTTTTTATACTCAGCGTAGTCCCTTGCGGCACTTACGTTTTTAAGATCTCCTGAAGGATAAACACGAGGTTCCATAGCCCATATCCAACGTTGCATTTGCTTATATCCTTGACCACGCTCGGGGGTTTTATCTTTCCAATAATTTTCAAATGCAGCTTTTATATCATAAAAGTTTGCGTTTGAATCTAAGTTAGCTGTCCACTCTTGCGAAAACGAAGAGAAATAACAAATGCTTAAAACAAAAAGTAATCCTTTTTTCATGTCGTTGATAGGTTTATTTATTCCTATAAAGTTAATGAAAGCCCCTTATTAGTGCAAGTTCTAAAGCGAATTAGATACGTTTTTATTCTAAACGCTTATTTTTACCGTTTAAGTGGTAGGAAGAGCCGTTTAAGTGGTTACTTATGAATGCATCAAGTCCTCAATTTCCTCAGCTTTTAAAGGAATGTTTTTCATGAGATTCTGAGTTCCATTCGTGGTGATAAGAAGATTGTCTTCTAAGCGAATTCCTAAATTTTCTTCCGGAATATAAATTCCCGGTTCAACAGTAAATACCATCCCTGCTTGCATTGGTTCGTGGAAAAATCCCAGATCGTGTACATCCAATCCTAAAAAATGCGAAGTGCCATGCATGAAATATTTTTTATAAGCGGGCCAGGCAGGGTTTTGATTTTTTACATCGTCGGTTTTAATAAGACCAAGTTTTAATAGTTGCTCTGTCATTACATCGCCAACATATTTATTGTATTTTTCAAACGTATTTCCCGGGATCAATTGTTTTTCTGCTTCTGTTTTTACGTGCAACACTGCATTGTAAACTTCTTTCTGGCGCTTGGTGAATTTTCCGTTGATAGGTAAAACACGCGTCATATCGCTTGCGTAGTTGGCATACTCTGCGGCAACGTCGAGTAAAATAATATCTCCATCTTTGCACTCTCTATCATTCTCAACATAATGCAAAACGCATGAGTTTTTTCCGCCGGCAATAATTGGACCATACGCAAAGCCCTTGCTTTTATTTCGAACAAATTCGTGAATTAATTCTGCTTCGATCTCGTATTCAAACACGCCGGGCTTTACAAATTTTAATAATCTGCGAAATCCTTTTTCGGTGATATCGCAAGCTTTTTGGATGAGGTCAATTTCCACCGCACTTTTAACCGAGCGGATATGATGCATAAATGGCGCGCTGCGCAAAACAGTATGCATTGGATACATGTTGCGTAAGCGTAAATTAAAACGATCTTCAGCACTTTGTGTGTCAATTGAACGACGTGTATGCTCGTTGCTATTCAAATAAAAATTCTCGGCTTGAAAAGCAAATGTTCTAAATACTTTATCAAATTCGGTATACCAATAAATATTTTTGATGCCGCTTACTTCTTTAGCTTGATCTTTGGTGAGTTTTGCGCCTTCCCAAATAGCTATTAGCTCACTGGTTTCTTTAATAAAAAGAACTTCGGTATGCTTTCCGTCTTTTACATCAGGAAAAATTACAAGAATAGTATCTTCCTGATCAATTCCTGTTAAGTAGAACAGGTCGCTGTTTTGTTTAAATCCCATGGCACCATCTCCATTTGTTGGCATAATGTCGTTGCTAAAAAAAACAGCAAGTGAATTAGGCTTTAAATAATTTTTGAATTTATTGCGGTTATCAATAAATAAACTGTTTGGTATTTGGGCGTATTTCATAGGGCAAATGTAATAAATAAACGGTTGCAAAAAAGAAAAATCCCTTTTTGATCTCAGGTTCATTCATGCTGATGATGAGTGTGATGAAGTTTGCGATCTTTAATATAAATGTAGAACCGTTTCTTTTATTCGTAATTGCAGTTCATCATTATGTTCGAGGTTTAGTTTAATAAATTCATTAGCGTTTACGTCTCCACGTTCCCTAAAAATGCTTTTTATAACAGAAAAGCTTGCAAATGATATGGAATATTAAGTACGGGCCTAATTATGGCTGCCTTACACCTTCATGTTTAACATTATGTACAGCTGTTTTTCCATAAAATAAGTTTAGAAAATTATTTGCAGTACGCTAGAAAGTCCTATCTTTGTTATCCTAATAAAATTAAAGAAAATGATTGATTTGACAGGATTTATATCCATCACAGGCCAGCCAGGTTTGTATAAAATTGTTGCACAAAGCAAGAACGGGATCATCGTAGAAGGACTATCCGATAAAAAACGCGTGAATGTTTACGCTTCAACAAAAGTTAGCACGCTAACTGATATTAGTATGTTCACGACAGGTGATGATAAACCAATAAATGAAATTATGACCGCTATTTTTGACAAAGAAAAAGGCGGACCGGCAGTTGATGCTAAAGCAGATGATAAAACTGTAGAAGCATATTTTGCTCAAGTATTACCTGATTATGATAAAGAGCGTGTTTACGTTAGTAATATGCGTAAATTATTTAGTTGGTATAATGCTTTACAAAGCACTAGTAATTTAAAAACAGAAGAAGAGAATAAAGATGCGAATGATAAAACCAAGAACATTAAATTAAATGATGATTCTTCGGGCACAAAGCATGGTATTAAAAAAGATGGCGGAGGCGCTAAAACAATTGCAGGTAATAAGAAAACTACAGGTGTGCGTAAAACCGGCACAGCATAGAAAAGTCAATAAATTCCACCTCTCTGCGTTGAACTTTTTTGCATTCAAAAAATTATATGAAAAAAGAAAGCGGCTTATTGAGCCGCTTTTTTGTTTATGAATAATGATACTACCATCTCTGCCTTTTTGAGTGCATCTTCTAATATCTCGTTCAAAATAAAACAATCAAACAGCTCCGCGGTTTTTAATTCTTTTTCGGCTTTAGCAACACGGCGCGCAATACTTTCGGGACTATCGGTACTTCTGGAACTCAAACGCTCTTCTAAGATCTTAATACTTGGGGGCATTACAAAAATACTTAGTGCATCGCCCTTAAACTGATTTTTCAAATTCAATCCGCCTTCTACATCAATATCAAAAATAACGGCTTTTCCTTTTGCCCAAATGCGCTCCACTTCTTTTCTAAGTGTTCCGTAATAATTTCCGGCGTAAACCTCTTCCCATTCTAAAAATTCCTTGTTGTCGATCTTCTTTTTAAAATCCTCAATGCTGAGGTAATAATAATCTTTTGCATTTTCCTCTTCGCCACGTTTTGGACGTGAAGTAGCAGAAATTGAGAATTCGATTTGATTTGGGAATGTTTTTAGCAAATGGCGCACAATGGTAGTTTTACCGGAGCCCGATGGTGCTGAAAAAATGATAAGTTTACCATTTGCCATACGCAAATATAGGTAAATATTTAAAATCATGCTTAGGCGAGGGCTTTTAGGGCCACAAAGACGCAAAGGCACTAAGCTGAAAATCCGTGTGTGTGCCTTGATGGTAAAGGAACAGGGGAAGTTTTATAATATAAAAATAGCTGCAATGATCATTACCAAAATGATAACGATATATTGCCAAATGTCGACAAAATACGGCGAGTACTTTTTCCAGGTTTCTTTTGCGCTTGACATTATCTATTTACCATTTTGCATCAGGCAACATTCGCGGAAGCGCTTGCATTTCGGAAAGTAAAAATCCTAGATGCTCAGTATGAACTCCTTTACGGCCCCCTGTTTGCATATACGCATCCAAAGGAATTGTCATATTCGCTTTTTGAAGTAAAGTAAGGATCTCTTTTTCCCAAGCACCTTTTAAAGTTGAAGCATCAACAGCGATGCTTTGCTTTGCTAATTCTTTGTCGCTATCTGTTGTTTCAAAAAACTCGCCGGTAAAGCGCCACAATTCGTTGATAGCAGTTTGTAAACGTGTTTTACTTTCTTCTGTTCCGTTACCAAAACGATCAACCCAACTGTGTGAGTGGCGTTTGTGGTAGGTAATTTCTTTGATTGATTTTGCAGCAATGCCCGCTAGAGTTTCGTCTTTGCTTTTTGCAAGTTGGCTGTATAATAAATAATCAAACGAATCCATAAAGGCTTGGCGCAAAATTGTTTTTGCATAATCGCCGTTATCTTGTTCGCAGATCAAGCAATTTGTAAATTGTCTTTCATTTCTAAAAAACGCAAGGTCATCTTCTGTTCTTCCTTTGCCCTCAATTTTTGCGGCATATTCTAAAAGCGATTTGGCTGTGCCAAAAATATCCAACGCGATATTTGTAAGTGCAAGATCTTCTTCTAAAAAAGGGCCGTGACCTGTCCACGCGCTTAAGCGTTGAGCCAACACTAATTTATCGTCGGCCAAATTTAAAATATAATAAAAAAGTGCTTTATTTTCCATGATTGTAATTAAGTGTAAATTTATTACTTAAATCTCCAATAATATATTTCTTTGTCACTTTTTTCTCAATTTTTGCCCCCGCTTCCATTTATCAAAAGGATATCTATGAAAATTCAGGACTTTTTACTAAATTAGTGGTTAGTAAATGAGGTCGCCGACCGCCTATATTCTCCTTTTTATTTCGATCCTGTGTTTTTCTTGTAGAAAAGATAAGGCTCTGGCTAATTATGGTAATTATCCGAACCAAGTTGGGAAGATCATTTCTTTAAAATGCGCCACTTCGGGTTGCCATAATGATAAAAGTTACAAAGCCGCTTCATCTTTAAACCTCACCACGTGGGCCGATCTTTTTAAAGGCACAAACTCCGGGTCGGCGGTGATCCCGTTTAGAAGTGATTTTTCATCGCTGTGTTATTTCATTAATACATATCCTGAACTTGGACTCACAAACAGTCCAACCATGCCCTTGAATAAACCCGTTCTTACTAAAGAAGAAGTAACAACCATTAGAGATTGGATAGATGCCGGCGCTCCGGATATTAATGGGGAAATAAAATGGGCCGACAATCTCAACAGAAAAAAAGCTTACGTGGTTAATCAAGGCTGTGATGTGGTAACTGTTTTGGATTCTGAAACACAACTTCCAATAAGATACGTTACAGTTGGAAACAAAAAAAATATTGTGGAAGTTCCGCACATGATAAAAGTTTCGCCGGATGGAAAATACTGGTACGTTGTGTTCATTGCCAATAGTCTCATTCAAAAATTTAAATGCTCTGATGATTCTTTTGTAGGCGAAACTACACTTGGACCAAGTAATGATTGGAACACTGTTGTAATTTCCGATAACGGAACAAGGGGTTATTGCGTTTCGTGGACCAGCAACGGGCGCATTGCTTCTGTTGATCTTGAGCAAATGAAATTAATTTATAGCATTCCAGGTTTTAATTATCCACACGGTATTGCCCTAAATGCAACTAACGACACCATGTATGTAACTGCACAAACCGGTAATTTTATTTTTAAGGTCGACACTGCTTTTTCAAGTCCCGAACAAATAAGTATTGATCCGGGATTCCTTCCTTCCTCCATAAGTAAATTAGATGCGCATGAGATCTTTCTTTCTCCCGACAAACAATCTTTCTACATAAGCTGTCAAAAAACAAATGATCTTCGTGTGTTTAACATTGCCACTCGACAAATAACAAACATCATTCCTACCGGATATTATCCCCAAGAGATTGCCATTTGTTACACACTAAATAAAATCTATGTTTCTTCTCCTTATGACTCTGTAAGTGTGGCTGGGCAAAAGGGGACGATTACAGAAATTGATATAGCTACTCTTATTGCTAAGTCGCCTTTATCAGTTGGATATATGCCGCATGGAATTGGTGTTGACGAAACTAAAAAACTTTTGTACGTTGCAAGTAGGAATTTATTTATTGATGGGCCTACGCCACATCATTCGTCTGTTTGTAGTGGACGAAATGGTTTTTTGAATTTTATTGATCTAATAAATTTCTCCGTATTGCCTCGCAGAACCGAGTTATCGGTTGATCCCTATAGTGTAAGCGTAAGAAATTAATTACACCTCGGCTTCGCTGAGGTGTTTTGCCACTAACGACACGAATTAACACTAATCTATGTGTAAACTGTGTATAGTAAATACTCATAGATTAGTTAAATATGATTGTCCAATACACTCAGATTAGCGAAAATTAGTGTAATTCGTGGCTAAAAAAAACTAGTATAGCAGCGCAGCTGCGAAGAACTCTTTCAACTAATTACATGTGCCCAACTCCATCCGGAATTTGGTAAAAGGTAGGGTGACGAAATATTTTATCGTTACTTGGTTCGAAAAAACTTCCAATATCTTCGGGACTGCTTGAAACGATGTTACTCGAAAGAACAACCCATAAGGCCATTCCTTCGCTGCGGCGCGTATAAAGATCGCGGGCATTTTGCAATGCCATTTCTTTATCATATGCGTGTAAATTTCCGCAGTGAACAAATGGTTGTCCTGCTTTTTTTTGTACAAATACTTCCCACATTGGGCCTTGACTGTCTGCCATAATAAATTAGTTTTATGCTGTTTCGTTTTGTTTACGTGCAAATTCCATTGCTGCTGCCCTTACCCATTCTCCTTCTTTGTGCGATTTATTTCTTGACGAAAGTCTTTCTTTGTTACAAGGGCCTTTCCCGTGAATTACATTTTTAAACTCTTCCCAATTTGGCTCGCTAAAATCGTAGCCTTTTTTTGCTTCGTTCCATTTTAAACTTTTATCAGGGCAGGTTAATCCTAAATATTCAATTTGTGGGATGGTTTGATTTACAAAACGCTGACGTAACTGATCATTTGTTTCGCGTTTAATTCTCCACTTTAGAGCGTTATCACTATTAGGACTTTCAATATCAGGCGGACCAAACATCATTAGGGTTGGATACCACCAACGATTTAATGCGTCTTGCGCCATTTCTTTTTGCTCAGAAGTTCCGAAAGATAATTTGGTCATCACTTCATATCCTTGACGCTGATGAAAACTTTCTTCCTTACAAATTCTTACCATGGCGCGAGCATAAGGCCCGTATGATGTACGTTGCAACATTACCTGATTCATGATCGCAGCGCCATCTACCAACCAACCAATAGCGCCAATATCCGCCCAAGTTAAAGTAGGATAATTAAAAATAGAAGAATATTTTGCCTTGCCCGTGTGTAACGCTTCAAGCATTTCATCGCGGCTAATTCCTAAAGATTCTGCAGCGGTATATAAATATAATCCGTGCCCTCCTTCATCTTGCACTTTTGCAAGCAATACTAATTTAGCACGTAAGCTTGGGGCACGAGTGATCCAATTTCCTTCAGGCAACATTCCCACAACTTCGCTATGCGCGTGCTGAGAGATCTGACGAATTAAATGCTTACGATAATTCTCGGGCATCCAATCTTTTGGTTCTATGATATCGTTCTTGGCTAATTTGCTTTCGAACACTTCTTCAAAGTTTACACTCATGTTAAGGCCGGGCTTAAATTCCGACACGACAAATATAAGGGTTTAATGCCCTTTTTTCAAGCGAAAAAAGGATAAAATAGGTACGATTTAGATCATTTACTGCTTATTAATTGTAAATTCTACCCTACGGTTGATAGATTTACCTTCCTCAGTATCGTTGGTAGCAACCGGATTATTTTTACCATAGCCCTTAGCCTGTAATCTCGTTTTATTAATTCCTTTGCTAGCCAAATAATTAAGCACGCTTTCGGTGCGCTGCTGTGATAATTTTATATTGTAATCATCAGAGCCAACGTTATCCGTATGTCCACCTAATTCGATCTCCATTTTTGGATTATTCTTTAAAAAATCCACCAGACGATCAAGCTCGCTAAATGACTCAGGTTTTAATTCCGATTTATTGAAATCAAAGAATACGTTGTTCAATCGAATACTTTGCCCAACTTCAATTGGAACCAGAAACAGATCTTTCCTTATTTCCTTATAACTTGTTATTGCTGTTAGATCCAACATATCGTTCACGGCATAAAAGGATTCTTTCTCCGCTCTAAAACCATATTGCTTTCCAGTTTGTAAAATAATATTGTATTCTCCGGTTGTTGGATTTGAAATTGCTCCACCAGCATCTTCGTTGGTTTTAAGATCAAAATATTTGATGTTGGCTGATAGAGGTTGATTTGTTTTTTTATTCAACACTTTCCCGCTTACTAATACTACGGGTTTAGGCCGAGCTTCTTCTGATAGTTTTATTTTAACGATATCCGATCTTCCAATGGAATTATTGGAGGTTACCATGTACGCTATTTCACCGGATGCAGGGATATTGAAGTACGCATCCCATTCGGTCGTGTTTATTTCGGGGCCAAGATTCTGTGGCTCTGTCCAATTTTTCCATGAATCATCCAGGCGATGTGTTACAAAAATATCGTTGCTTCCATAACCTGCATGTCCCGCAGATGAAAAATACATAGTTTTATTATCTGAGGCAAGGAACGGAGTTGTTTCACTTCCATATGTATTGATCACATCCCCAAGATTCATTGGCTCCGAATATGATCCATCATTTTTTTTGAGACTGACATAAATATCTGAATTCCCTCGCGAATCTTTTCGTTGGATCGCAGAAAGCATATACATATTATCCTGCGAAAATGCATGAAAGGAATATTTATGTGTATTGTAAAAATTCTCTATCACAATATCTTTAGGAACACTCCATCCGTTCTCTGTTCTTTTTGTGTAGGATACTCCCGGGGTTTTATAAGTCCCATCCGGATTGTATGTGTGTAATAGATAAAGAATATTATTATCCGCCGAAGAAGAAACGATGGCGTTTGGCGCTGTGTTATTTATGGGCGAAGAAAATTTTATCGAAGGGTTCCAGCTTCCGCTCTCAGCTCTAGTAGAAAAACTCGCCTCATCCGATTTTCCATCATTTATATTATTACAAAAATAAAGTGTCTTTCCGTCAGGCGCAATAAAAGGGAGTTTATCGGCCTCAATTGTATTTATGTTTGTGCCAAGATTTTCATGCTTATATCCTTTAATGGCCCCTGGAACGATGTTGAGTTTTTTGTACCGCCCTTTTGTTTTTACGTACTTAACTACTACTTGTTTGGCAGAATACAAAATGATGCCAAGATATTGACCAGTTATTTTGATATTACTCTTATCTGTGTTAAATATCTTTTTACCATTGATGTAAAAATTGATATCGTTGCCCTTCTTTTCTATCATAACGGTATTCTCCTTATCCGACTTTATGAGATCGTCCTTTTTCCAGGGAAGTAGATCCGTGTTTTTCTTATCTGCGGTTGATCCAATTTTGTAATACCCGTTTCCGGCAATAATAAAACTGTTGTAATCATCCCAGTCGGTCATTCCCCATATCAATCCGTATCCCTGATCAATGACACCGGTTTTTTGTGTCATAGAAACTTCGAATGAAAAATCTTTATTATAGTCAAGCGTCATTTTTTTGAAGTATGTGTGACTACTTTCTGTTTTACGGTGTTCAATTAAATAACCATCTTTTGTTATTTCGGCCTTAGCGCTCTCTTTATCAAAAACATCCCAGGCATTGGCAACATTAAAATTATCTACATCAGTAGAGTCAACATAGCCTTGCGAAAATGTGTTGAAGGATAAGGCTGCGGAAAAAATGATCAAGCGAATTCTTTTCATGCCATCAAATATAAAATAAAAAACCTCATACGTTATATATGAGGTCTTGTGTATTTGTTAAATGTGACATTAGCCCGCTTTATTCTTTTTCTTCTGAGTTTCGGTAAGAATTTCTTTTGTGGTTTTTGCAATTTGCTCTGGAGAAAAACCACACTCTGTATACAACTCATTTTGTTCGCCGTGCTCAATAAATTCATCGGGAATTCCCAAACGTTTTACGATTGCTGAATAATTATTATCGGCCATAAATTCTAAAACAGCGCTTCCCATACCGCCCATGATGCAGCCATCTTCAACGGTAATTACTTTTTTGAATTTAGAAAAAACTTCATGCAATAATTCTTCGTCTATCGGTTTTGCAAAACGCATATCGTAATGCGCAACAGAAATATTTTCGGATTCTAGTTTTTCAATAGCTTCGGTAACTAAATTTCCCGGGTGACCAATGGAAAGTATAGCAACATCGTTTCCGTCTTTTATTTTTCTTCCTTTACCAATTTCTAATTTCTTAAATGGTGTTTTCCACTCTACCATCACACCATTTCCTCTTGGATAACGAATGCTAAACGGTCCCTTTATTTCATCCAACTGAGCGGTGTACATCAAATTACGAAGTTCTTCTTCGTTCATTGGCGCGCTCACGATCATATTTGGAATGCAACGGAAATAAGCAATATCAAATGCGCCGTGATGTGTTGGACCGTCTGCTCCTGCAATCCTCCTCTGTCTAAACAAAACACAACTTTTAATTTTTGCAAAGCCACGTCGTGCACAACCTGATCATATGCACGCTGCATAAATGAAGAGTAGATATTACAAAACGGAACTAATCCTTGTGTTGCTAAACCTGCGCTAAATGTTACCGCGTGTTGTTCGGCAATTCCCACATCCACCGCTCTATCAGGCATTGCTTTCATCATAATATTTAATGATGAGCCCGATGGCATGGCGGGCGTAATTCCCATGATCTTTAAATTCTTTTCGGCCAATTCCACAATGGTGTGTCCAAATACATCTTGATATTTTGGAGGTTGTGGATCTTTTGGAATTACTTTAATTATCTCGCCGGTTTCTTTATTAAAAACTCCGGGTGCATGCCACAAAGTTGTGTTTCCCTCTTCGGCATATTTATACCCTTTGCCTTTTTTTGTAAGTACGTGTAATATTTTTGGGCCGGGAATATCTTTCATATCCGCAAGCACCGTTGCTAAACGCTGCACGTCATGCCCATCTATCGGACCAAAATATCTGAACTTTAATGATTCAAATAAATTACTTTGTTTTAATAAAGATGTTTTTACAGCGTTCTCAATTTTTGAAGCGATCTCTTGGGCGTTTGGTCCAAATTTCGAGATTTTCCCAAGTAATTCCCACACTTTATCTTTTGCTTTATTATATGTGTGCGAAGTTGTAATGTCGGTTAAATATTCCTTTAAGGCACCAACGTTAGGGTCGATGCTCATGCAATTATCATTTAGAACAACAAGTAAATTTGCATTTTCAACACCTGCATGATTCAATGCTTCAAAGGCCATACCGGCTGTCATCGATCCATCGCCAATTACAGCAATGTGTTGTTTGTCTTTTATGTTTAAATATTTACTTGCAACAGCCATTCCTAATGCTGCGCCAATACTTGTTGAAGAATGTCCTACACCAAACGTATCATATTCACTTTCGCTGCGTTTTGGAAAACCACTAATGCCTTTGTATTTTCTGTTTGTATGAAAAACATCTCTTCGACCTGTTAAAATTTTGTGCCCGTATGCTTGGTGACCAACATCCCAAACTAACTGATCGTATGGTGTATTAAAAACATAATGCAATGCAACAGTGAGTTCAACAACTCCTAACGAAGCACCAAAATGTCCGCCTTTTACAGAAACTAGATCGATAATAAATTGACGAAGCTCATCGCTCACTTGAGTGAGTTGTTCTTTCGACAACTTTTTAAGGTCGGCCGGAGAATTTATTTGGGCTAAAAGATCTCCGGGAACAAACCCAGGGCCGTCTACAATTTTCATTACACAAATATAGTCAATTTTAACAACGCTTTTACCTACACCATATTGCCATAAAAAACGTTAAATCAACAACTTAAGGTTCATAACCCAACTTCATTATACCATTATTAGGGTATTTAATAAGGCTTGTAGTTTGGCGATCTTTGTAGAGTACATTATGCACACCTTATTATCAGAGCTAAAACCAGGCGAGCACGCGATCATTAAAAGTATTGCCGATAATGCCATGAAAACAAAACTCATTGAAATGGGATGTTTTCCGGGTGAGGAATTATACATAACAAAAATTGCGCCGTTAGGTTGTCCGTTTGCTATTTACGTTTCGGGTTACGAACTTAGCCTGCGCCAAAACGAAGCCATGAATATTGTGGTGGAAAGGTTGAATTAATTTTGAGCTCATCAAAAAAAGATCTGAAAGTAGTTTTATTAGGAAATCCGAACGCCGGAAAATCTACACTATTTAATGCACTCACGGGACTCAATCAAAAAACCGGAAACTATAGTGGTGTAACTGTAGATAAACTTCAAGGAAGTTTTAAGTACAAAAATAATTCGGTCAACTTAATTGATCTTCCGGGAACTTATAGTTTGTTTGCCAAATCAACCGACGAAGAAGTTGCCGTAAAAGATCTTCTATCTCAAAAAGAAAAGCCGGATGTTGTAATTGTGGTTTTAGATTCAACCAACTTACAACGTAATTTATTATTGGCAACTCAAGCATTGGATCTTGGAATGAGAACGGTGGTTGTGTTGAATATGATAGATGAAGCCATTTATCAAAACATAAACATTGATATTGATAAATTAAAAGATCTTCTAGGAGTAAATGTGGTTGCTATTGATTCGCGAACAAAAGAAGGAACAGAAAAAATAAAAGAGGCGATAGTGAATGCGGAAGTATCGAGAAATAAATTTTTTGATGTTACTTCAACGATTGATTACGCTCAAATGGTGAATTCGCAGTTTGAAAATTCTAACCAGATTGAATTACAAAAATGGGAAGAAAATGATAAGATCTATCGCCACAAGAATATTAAATATATTTTCGGGCTTTGCGTTAAATCGCCCGAGCAATTAAAATTAAAAGAGCGAAGTACAAAAATTGATCGCATAGTAACGCATCCTGTTTTAGGTTATTTGGTTTTTATGGCATTGATATTTGTTATCTTTCAATTTATTTTTTATGTGGCTGAATATCCAATGGGGTGGATAGAAGATGCATTCATTAGCTTGTCATCGCTCATTAAAACCAATTTGCCAGCAGGAATTCTTAATGATCTTGTTAGCGACGGTGTTATTGCGGGAATAAGCGGCGTATTGATGTTTGTTCCGCAAATAACATTTTTGTTCTTGTTCATTGCTTTGCTGGAAGATTCGGGATACATGGCGCGTGCGAGTTTTATAATGGACAAAATAATGCGCAAGTTTGGTTTGAACGGAAGATCAGTTATTCCTGTAATTAGCGCAACAGCCTGTGCGGTTCCTTCTATCATGTCCACTCGTTCTATCAGTAATTTTAAAGAACGCTTGATCACTATCTTTGTTTTGCCAATGGTAAGTTGCTCGGCGCGCTTACCGGTTTATACGCTGTTGATCTCAATGATGTTTCCTTCCACTATAGTTTTAGGTTTTTTAAATTTTAAAGGAATTGTTTTGTTTGGACTGTATGTACTTGGTTTTGCGTTTACGCTGATCACCGCTTTTGTGATGCAAAAATTACTAAAAACAAAAGAAGCTTCTTTTTTTATGATGGAAATGCCGGTGTATCGTGTTCCACTTTTAAAAAATGTGGCGCTAGGAGTTATTAATAAAATAAAAGTGTTTGTGTTTGACGCCGGAAAAGTTATTCTTTCTATTTCTATTATTTTATGGTTTTTGAGTAATTACGGTCCTGGAAATGCTATGGAAGAGATAGAACAAAAATATACGAATGCTGAATATGTGCATGTTGCTGAAGCTGATCCAAACTATCATACTGACTTTATTGCCTCCAAAAAATTAGAAGCTTCTTATATTGGCGTATTAGGAAAAGCCATTGAGCCGGTTATTCGTCCGCTTGGTTACGATTGGAAAATTGGCATTGCCCTCATAACATCATTTGCCGCACGCGAAGTTTTTGTAGGAACCATGAGTACTATTTATGGTGCTAATGAAAATGAAAAAGGGATCCAAGAAAAGTTGATGGCAGAAAAAGACGAGAACGGAAATTTAAAATACACCACCGCCGTTTGCTTTAGCTTAGTTGTTTTTTATGTGTTTGCTATGCAGTGTATGAGCACCATTGCGGTTGTAAAGCGCGAAACTAAAAGTTGGAAGTGGCCAACCATTCAGTTTGTATATTTAACGGTGCTGGCGTATGTGTCTGCGTGGGTCACATTTAATGTCTTGCAATAGCTTAAGGAAAGCCAAAGAGGTGAAAAGTCACAGCATTTATTACTAGCACTCAAAGTAAATTAAATTCGGCTTTGTGGCGCGACAGGGCATTGTGATTTCTGCCACTAAAAAGCTTATCTTTATTGTATGAAAAAAATTGGATCAGTAAGCCTGGCGTTACTTTTATTTTTTGGGGTTTCTTTTAAGCCCAAGCCAAAACCTTTTGAAGGAACAATTACATACGCCGTGGATTATCATTCCGAATATGGGTCAATAAAATATCCTCAAGGCTTCAATGTATATATTAAAGGCGACATCATTCGAATTGATTTCTCATTGCCTTTTGCAGAAATCGGTCAGATAATTGATTGCAAAAAAAGAACTTATATTAAACTTTGCGTTATTGACGGTAAAAAATACTGTGTAAAAGGAGAGCTTAAAAAAGCTAGCTGGTTGGGAAAAGTTATTATAGCAAAAGACAGTACTCAAACTATAAACAAAGAGGTGTGTAGTTTTGGCAGAATAAACGAAGAGACATCGCGGTACGTTATTTATGCTACGGAAAAATATCAGATCTCTAAAAACATTACTGCGTGCGGAGGAGAGTTGCCATATCGTTTGTTTTATCCTCAAAAAGAATTTACATCAAAACTCATTATGAAACAAGATGCTTTTGATAAAGACGGGCAAACCACTTATGAGGTTGAAATTATTACTGAGTCGCAATTAAAAGATTCTGATATTTTGCCTTCAACTAAAGACTGTAAAGAACTTTCGGAGGAAGAACTTGGTGATATTATTAAAAATTATTTTAAATCCTCGCATTAACACCGCTTCTTTATGACACGAAGAGTGCGATGGTATTTTCACGCTAAGCGGGGTTGTATGACAAAAGTCTGTAATAATATTTGTTGCCTTTTTTCGTAGTGACTTACTGAAAATTTATGGGTCTCAGAACTAGAGGGCGGAGCGTATTTTATTGAACTCGTGGAAGAGCACAGGCTGTTAGCGCAAAAATTTATTACGCAACGCTAGAAGGAAAGCTTAATCTTTTTTTACTGAAACCATAAGCACAGGATGCTTGATTATCTTTTGGATCATGTCTCCAAGTTCAAACGAGTCCTCGTCGTCTGGGTCGTATTTCCATACAAGGTTAAGCTTATAGTTTCCCTCACTTTTTTCTTTCAGTTTTTTTAAGATCTTAAGAACAATTGTTGTGCTTGATGTATTAATATACTCGAGTTCTACGGTTAGGCTTATTTCCTTTGGTGATGTTTTTGCGAATTCCTCTATCCAATGAAGCGCCGGCTGATAAAAGCTAATCGCGTCTTCAGCAAAGGAAGATCCTTTAATGCTTAAGTTACCATTACTTATAAATGTAATGCCCGGCGTTTTTTTGGTGCTAGCTATAACTAAATTATCCATAATGCTTTGCAACAAATAACCATTAATTATCTGTTTTATGCAATACTCACTAATGAGTATAATAGCGCCAAATGGCCCTGTCAGCAATCAGTCTGACTGCCTACATAAGTCCGTTGTGCTTACAAAAATTGATCAGCTCTACAGTATTTTTGCATCTGGATTTATGCAAGATCTTTCTTCGATGAGTGTCTACGGTATGCTTGCTTAAATTGAATTGCTTTGCAAGTTCTTTGCTCGATCTTCCTTTTGCCAAACCTTGAATAATCTCGCTTTCGCGATCGGAAAAAAATCCCTTGTACTCTTTTGTTACATATTTTTTGAACTTCTCGCTGTCGAGTCCTGGCGCGTCAAATTTCCATTCTACTTTGTCTGATGTGTTTAAAAATGAGATGTCTGATAAAATTGAAAGATTACTAATGATCTTCCCTTCTTCATCTAGATCAAATGTTGTTGATTGCCTCATCACCTTTACGTACTTCCCATTTTTATGCCTTACTCTGTAAGTTAAGAAAAACGCCACCTCTCTGCTTACATCGTGTTCTGAAGCAAATACCAAGGTGGCCTTTATCAATCTCGTTAAAATGTCTTCATCATCTGGATGGAAATAATTGGTTACTAGATCAAATGTGAATTCATGCTCATCATATCCTAACATTTCTTTTACACCTTTTTGAAAGGTTAAAGATTTCGTTTTGAAATTCATCACGTACATGCACTGTCCAAATGTTGAGGGGAAATTAACAATGTCCTCTATGGATCGTGAAACAACTTCTCGCTTGGCAAGTTTTTGTTCCAGAGAATTAAAATAGGTTCTAATATCGCGTTTTCTTTCAGCCATTAAGTAAAAACATGATCATAAAATTTCATAACGATGCTGTTGAACTCTTGCGGCTTTTCTTCTTGAGGGATGTGTCCGGCATCTTTTATCCAGATCTTTTGGCCATTCCATAAATTACCAATGGTCAATTCATTTATATATTTTTTATTTACAAACGCATCTTTATCGCCATTTATTACAGCTATTGGCATTTTACTTTTAGCAACAATTTCTATTTCATTTTTGAATTGTCCCTTTCCAATAGAGGCCCCCAGATTTTCGCGCGCATTTCCATCAGTTGCGCTTATCATTGTTGCGTATTTACTTTCCAATTCCTTAGAGTTATACACAAACTCTTTTGCAAGTAGTTTCGCGTTTTCTTCTGAGATCTCAGGTGAAAATAAATTCCCCATGGCCGGATTTGGATCAAACATCTTGTCCATTTGCGGAGGCATACCAATGGGTGGTGTTCCAAAGATCATCATTCCTTGTACACTATTCATTTCATTCGCAGCTTCTATGGCAACATGTCCGCCTAACGAATGTCCCGCCAAAATAATGTTATCAAGTTCAAGATGATCTATGATTGACTTTACTGCATCAATATAACCGGGTAAGCAGTAAGCGCTCTCAAAGTTGTTCGCTCTGTTACTTAAACCATGTCCTGGCAGATCAATTGCCACTAAAGGGATGTTTTTTAACCCCTCAAATTGTTTTGTGAATATGGTAGAATCAAGAGAGTTTCCATGAATTAGAACAAGTGCGTTATGCTTTTTCAGATCGTTGAAATAATAATTGATGCCATTAAAAACATTTTTACTTTTCATATTAGATCAGGGTTTGCAATTTTTGTGATACAAAAGATCAATTGACATTATCACAATAATAACACATTTAAGGAGAATGATCAGTAATGCTATTGTCTTTTAGACTTCGATACGCATCAGTTCGGCAAACTGCTCGTTTTGTCCTATGACGACAAGAATTTCTGGTATTGTAGACGTTTTGCTACAAAGATGCTTTTCGCACACTATTGATCATATTAAATAAAAAAGCCCCGTTTTATACAGGGCCCTTTTTTATGTAATACTTTAAAATTATTCGATCTTGATACAACCATCCTTTATAGTGATCTTTGCGCCATTTTTTACTTTTACCCAGCCGCATGATGTTTTTATTTCAACTTCTGATGCGCTAGTTTGAATAGATGCAGCACCGCTTGTTGAAGCAGAAAATTCAACCTTTTGAGTTGATCCATTAGATTTAACTTCCATTTCATACTTTTTTGAATCTTTGTTGTAGTAGCTAATAGTAAATGCGCTCGCAATAGTTGTTACTAACAAAAAAGCTGCCGTAAATAATGTTTTCAATTTCATAAGTTTATTTTTAGGTTTACTCAAATTTACACTTTTTTATTCTCAAAACAAGTCTTTCAATATATCCTCACTCACTTCATTTGCCCAAGTAACTTTTAAATTTGGCGTGCGATCCATTTCGCGTTTTATTGCAAATTGCGCTTCTTTATTACGCGCCCAGCTGCGGCGAGCAATTCCGTTATTTACATCCCAAAACAACATTTGCTTTAATCTTCTCTCGGCATCTTCGCTTCCATCTAATACCAAACCAAAACCACCATTGATCACTTCTCCCCAACCAACGCCACCACCATTATGTAAACTTATCCATGTAGCACCACGAAACGCATCACCAACAAAATTTTGTACAGCCATGTCGGCCGTGAATTTACTTCCATCATAAATGTTTGATGTTTCGCGATAAGGCGAATCGGTTCCACTTACATCATGATGATCTCTTCCTAAAACTACAGGCGCCGAAATTTTTCCTTCTTTAATGGATTTATTTATTGCCAGTGCAATTTTTATTCGCGCTTCGCTATCGGCATATAAAATACGTGCCTGTGATCCTACCACTAAATTATTTTGTTGCGCATCTTGGATCCAAACTAAATTATCGTGCAGCTGCTGTTTAATTTCCGAAGGTGCAGTTTTGTGCATTTGAGTTAAAACTTCTTCCGCTAATTTATCAGTGCATGCAAGGTCTTCCTGTTTTGCAGAAGTACACACCCAACGAAACGGTCCAAAACCATAATCAAAACACATGGGGCCTAAAATATCTTGTACGTACGAATTGTATTTAAAATCCTCTTTACTTCCTGTTTTAAAAACATTTCCGCCAGCCCGAGACACTTCTAACAAGAATGCATTTCCATAATCGAAAAAGTACATGCCTTTTGCCGCGTGCGCATTTACTGCATTAATATGGCGCACCAGTGTTTTCTGAACTTCCTCTTTGAATTTCTTTGGCTCATCGGCCATCATTTTATTGCTTTCTTCCAATGAAAAACCAACGGGATAATATCCTCCGGCCCAAGGGTTGTGCAACGATGTTTGATCGGTTCCAATATCAATGTTTATGTTTTCTTTAACTAATTTTTCCCACAGATCAACTACATTCCCTTCGTAAGCATAAGATCTTGCTTCTTTTTTATTTTGGGAGTTTTTTACTGCTATCATTAATTTATCCAAATCTGTGTGAACCTCATCTACCCAGCCTTGAGTATGGCGGGTTTTTACGGCTTTTGGATTTATCTCTGCGGTGATAGAAACTAATCCTGCGATTTTTGCAGCCTTTGGTTGCGCGCCACTCATTCCACCAAGTCCACACGTTACAAATAATTTTCCCCTCCGTTCTTGCTCAGTCGGAAATTTTTTGCGTGCGGCATTCATTACCGTAATGGTTGTTCCGTGTACAATTCCTTGCGGACCAATATACATAAAACTCCCCGCTGTCATTTGTCCGTATTGGGTTACGCCAAGCGCATTAAATTTTTCCCAATCATCGGGCTTGCTATAATTTGGGATCATCATTCCGTTTGTTACAACAACGCGCGGCGCATCTTTGTGCGAAGGAAATAATCCCATGGGGTGGCCACTATATAAAACCAAAGTTTGTTCATCGGTCATTAAGGCCAGGTATTGGATCGTTAATAAATACTGCGCCCAGTTTTGAAACACAGCACCATTTCCTCCATAAGTAATTAATTCGTGTGGATGTTGTGCAACAGCGTAGTCTAAATTATTACTCAACATGTGCATAATTGCAGCCGCTTGTGTGCTTTGGTGAGGATAGTCGTTGATCGGCCGCGCATAAATTTTGTAATCGGGGCGAAAACGATACATGTAAATTCTACCATACGTTTCCAGTTCGTTTAAAAACTCCTTTGCTAAAACGTTATGGTGTATTGGATCAAAATAACGTAAGGCGTTCTTTATTGCCAGTTTTTTTTCTTCAGTATTTAAAATTGCCTTGCGTTTAGGGGCGTGATTGATATTGTTTTCGTAAGGTTTAGACTCCGGTAAGATGTCCGGGATCCCTCTTAAAATAAGTTTCTGAAATTGTTCACGTGTAAATTCTTGCTGAGTGCCCATATAAAAATAATGAGAGTAAATTTACATGAAATGTTGAGCTAAACGTCATTAAAATCAATAAAATTATTAGCTGCATCCATTTAACTATTCTTTTCTTTGGGCTTATCAAACCCTCCTGTTTTTTTATTATAGCCATAAGGACAGTGCTTACACCCACTTTTACAGCAATGGCCACGTTTAAGGTGGTATTTTTCAGTAAAAATTATGTAGCCCTCGGGGCTTAAGTAAAAATCTTCGGGGTCTAATTCTTTATTGAACATAATGCAAAGATAATGAATTGCTAATTAATGTATATTTGCATCTACATCTTGAAACGCCTCATACATATATTTTGTCTTACGTTTATATCAACCTTTTGCTATTCGCAAACCGACAGTTTACATAAAGAGAAAAAAATAAATGTATTAACCAATGCCGATAGCAATATGGTATTTAAGGGCAAGCGCATGGTTGATAAAACAGATACCAACGAAAACGGCACGCTTTTAATATCGGGATATGTGAGTACATATTATGCCTCTTATGATGATGAAGCTGTTGATAATAATGGTTTTGTAAAATTTGCAACCATGGCGCCGCGCTCAAAAGAATTTGGCTTAAACATGGCGCTAATATCGATGAATTATCATGGTAAAAATATTCGGAGTGGTTTAGGTGTACATTTTGGGGATATTGCCAAAGCAGTTTGGCCTTCAGAATTTAATATGATCCAAGAAGCCAATGCCGGTTTTAGACTTTATAAAAAACTATGGATCGATACCGGATTTTTTAGATCGCATATTGGAATTGAAAGCACGCAGCCTCGCGAGAATATTACTTCAAGCATGAGCTTAGCAAATAATTTTGAACCTTATTATTTAGCTGGTGCTAAATTAACCTATGTTGTAAGCGATAAAGTTGCTCTTCAATTAAACTCTTTCAATAGTTTTAATTCTTATGTGGAGACCAATAAGAATACCTTGGTTGGATTTTCAATGATCATTGATCCTAATGAAAATGTTTCCTTCACTTATAATTTTGTTAGTGGGGATGAAACGCCAGCAGGGGCCTTAATAAAAAAACAAAGATATTATAACAATATCTATGGCTCATATAAAACAGGTAAAATATACCTTGGTGCCGAATTTAACTACGGGTTGCAAGAACATTCAAAAACAAATGATGTAACTG
Organism: Sphingobacteriaceae bacterium; assembly: GCA_016705695.1. Taxonomy (GTDB): domain Bacteria; phylum Bacteroidota; class Bacteroidia; order B-17B0; family Aurantibacillaceae; genus Aurantibacillus. The sequence goes on along the minus strand of JADJLA010000018.1, from coordinate 262,988 downwards.
CTAGCGCAACGGTAATAAGCGGACTTATTGTTGGAAAATATCAGTTCCATAAAAAAGTTGGCGCATATGCACGGCAGGAATATTTTTCGGATCCCGATAATGTATTAACAGGAACTTTGTCAACCGGTAAAAATGTTTTTGGCACAACCGCCGGAATGGAATACAAACCTTATAAAAACGTTGCTTTAAGTGCAGAAGGAAGAGTTTTACAAACCGACGAGCTTATATTTAAACAAGGGAGTTTTTTAACTAACCGCCGCCTAGAGTTCATTGCCTGTCTTGATCTATGGTTTTAAAAAAAGAATTACATAAAGGGCCTGGGCCTATTGGGATATTCGATAGCGGATATGGCGGACTCACTATTTTAAAAGAGATAAGTAAACAACTTCCACAATATGATTATTTGTATTTAGGAGATAACGCGCGCGCGCCTTATGGAACGCGCAGTTTTGAAACGGTTTATCAATATACTTTAGAATGCGTTAATCATTTATTTGATAAGGGTTGTCATTTAGTAATTCTTGCGTGTAATACAGCTTCGGCAAAAGCATTACGAAACATTCAACAAAAAGATCTCCCGAATATTGATCCAAACAGAAGAGTGCTTGGTGTTATTCGTCCAACAACAGAATTAGCAGGAACCCTTACCAAAACAAAACACGTTGGTGTTTTAGGAACAACCGGAACGGTTATTTCCAATTCGTACCCAATAGAAATTCATAAATTTCATCCGGATGTAAAAGTGTTTCAAGAGGCTTGCCCTATGTGGGTGCCTTTAATTGAGAACAAAGAATTTAATAATGAGGGATCAAATTACTTTATTGAGAAGAACGTAAAAGCACTTTTAAAACAATCGGATAAAATTGATACCATCATTTTAGGATGCACGCATTATCCTTTGCTTGAAAATAAATTGCGTCAGTACATACCTCAACATATTCAATTAGTGTCGCAAGGAGATATTGTGGCAAAAGGTTTAATAGACTATTTAAAGCGTCATCCCGAAATTGAAAGTAAGTGTATTAAAACCGGAAAGCTTGAATTTTATACAACCGAAACTCCCGAAAACTTTAGTTCACAAGCAGGAAAATTCTTTGGGAAAGAAATTGTCGCAAAGCATTTAGCGCTTTGACATATTGAACTGGTAACCAAAACAGAACACCCCCTCTAAAAATCCAAATTTATGGCTGGCCTTGCCTAATCCTCTTCCTAAAACAAACGCGTTCATGTAATTGGCCCATCCTGCTTTTCCTGAAAACTCTAACACAAAATGTTTATATAATTCGCAGCGCGTTGCCATTTCCATGCCGGCACAAATTCCTGAGATCTTCCAATTGTTATTTAACTCCTTTCCAAATAAAGTTACATCGGTGCGCGGTATTACTATTCCAAAACCGGGCTTTATTACATACCCTAGTTTAAAGTTCTTGTTCTTGGATGTGTAAATGTTTATGCGCTTCATATAATTTACCATCCAAAAATTTGCGCCATCGCTATGTTCGAAGTGAAAATAGTTGGGATCTATTAAAGAATCTTTGTTTACATACTGCCCGTTAATTGTTCCTCTAAATGTTACGGTTTGGTAATCGGTAACTACATATTTTGCGTGATCATAATTTATTTCAATCCCCTCGTCGTTCTTATTATTGAACCACATTCCCAAGCGGATGTTGTATTGTGGAATGGTTGGATTCATAATGTCGGTGATCTGATCAAAGTCGGGCCTGTCTTGTGCTTTTACGTTCATTACTTTAAAATCGTAAGCGCCATTCTCGTTAATACCACTTCCGTTGTTTTGAAATCGAATGGTGCTTGTGGTATATACCTCTCGATTATACCCCCACATGCCGTAAAACGAAAATTTACATTTTGTGGAATCTTTTGTTGAAAATAACGGAAGTGTTCCTACTACAAGAAAAAAGAGTGTTAATTTTCTCACGCCAATTGTAATTTTGTGAGCGAGCCTTTCTCCATAACCGGGATCACAGGACACTGATTGGGCGTTAAACAATATTTTATATCGCGATCTAAGTTTAATTTGGATAAACGATTCCTGTGAGAGGAGCGCGATAAGAATTCATATAGATCGTGTTTGGCCAAATGATATAACTGTCCGGCAGCAATAGCAGAGTCGCAGCTGGTTGTAAATTCATATTTAGAGATAAGCGCATCGGCAATAGCTCCGGCATATAATGTATCTTCTAAATTAAATTTGTTCTTCCATCCTGCACATAAGAGTAAAACATCTTTTTTCTCGGCGCGGAGATAATCAATCATCACGTCCAAATTCAAAAAACTTCCGATCAAAATGCGCTTTGCTTTCTCAGCTGCTTTTATAGCCTGCGTTCCATTTGTAGTAGTGATGGCAATTGTCTTCCCCGCTACTTTTTTGCTCATATAACCAAAAGGACTATTACCAAGGTCAAATCCCGGAACAACTTCGCCGTTACGTTCGGCGGCGACAATAAATCCCTTCTTTTTGTACTCCAAAGCCTCTTCAACTGTAGCAACGGGGATCATTTGCGCAACACCATTATAAAACGCGGTGGTAATTGCCGAGGTTGCGCGAAGAACGTCGATCACCACAACAATGGCATCATCCTTATGAAACAAAGGATATACATTAGGTGAAAAACAAACTTCTACCTCCGGCATAAATTATGGTTTAGGTAAAAAAGGAAGCTTAGAAACTTTTGCTTTAATGGCTTTATCTCTTATTAGTACAAATATTTCAGTGTCGGGTTTTGCAAATTCGGTTTTTACATAGCCCATGCCAATTGCTTTATTTAAACTTGGCGATTGTGTTCCCGATGTTACTTTGCCAATTACATTTCCTTTTGCATCAGCAATTTGATAATCATGACGAGGAATTCCTCTGTCGATCATTTCAAAGCCAACTAATTTTTTTGCCACACCGTTCGTTTTGTGTCCTTCAATTTGTGCGCGGTTCGTAAAATCCTTTGTGAATTTTGTTATCCATCCTAAACCCGCTTCAATTGGTGAAGTTGTATCGTCAATATCATTTCCGTATAAGCAAAACCCCATCTCTAAACGTAAAGTATCTCGAGCGCCCAAGCCAACCGGCTTTATTCCAAATTCTTTTCCTGCTTCAAAAATTGCGTTCCACATTTTTTCTGCGTCTGCATTTCCCACATAAATCTCAAATCCACCAGCGCCTGTGTATCCCGTGTTTGAAATGATCACATCTTTGATCCCTGCCATTGTATCGATCTTAAATGTATAATATTCCATTTGCGAAAGATCAACGCTTGTTAGTTTCTGTAATGCTTTTATTGCGTTTGGTCCTTGAACAGCCAACAAGCTCATTCCTTCCGACATATCAAGCATCTCTACGCCAAACGTGTTGTGCTTTTTTATCCAGTTCCAATCCTTTTCAATGTTTGAGGCATTCACCACTAAATAATATTCGTCGGCTTTATAACGGTAAACTAAAAGATCATCTACAATACCGCCTTTATCGTTTGGCAAACAAGAGTATTGAATTTTTCCATCCGTTAATTTAGTAACGTCATTTGATGTAACATAATTAATAAGGTCGGCCGCTTTCGCTCCTTTGAGTCTAAATTCACCCATGTGGCTAACATCAAAAACCCCAACTGAATTTCTTACGGTCAAATGTTCATCGTTAAGTCCTGAATAGGAAACAGGCATATTGTATCCTGCAAATGGTACCATTTTGGCGCCCAAACTAATATGTAAATTAGTTAGTGCTGTGTTTTTCATTTCTAAAGTCATCATAGTAGTAGTCCGCTTTTTAAGTAATGCGGGAAGCTAAAAGTAGGAAAAAGATTGAATTTTTAAAAGATGAAATTGGTAAAAATTAGTCCAGTTTTAGATTCGTGCTACCAATCATTGCTCCGTCGCAACTGATCTCAATAATGTAATTGCCGGGTACCATTTCTCCTTGCCCCTCGCAATAGGTAACAGCGCTTAATTCAACGTTGCCATAGTTAACTGTTTCTTTTCCTGCGAAATAGCCATTGCTTTTGTTAAAAACAAACTTGTAGCTATCGTCGTAACTCTTGGCCATTTCCTTTCCGTCGGGGGTCATAATGCGAACGTAAACGGTTTTTTCGCCGGCTTTAGCAATTTTGTTTTCGCCTAAGCTAAAGCTAACTTTTATTTTGGTGGTCTTGCGAGCCTTGTTTGATTCAACTTCTTTTTTGCCTCCTTTTTTAAAGTAAACTCCTTTGGCACTTACATTAAAACAGGTTAAAACACTTCCTTTGGCAATGGTTTCTTTTAACTCATCTTTTTCCTGGTTGAGTTGTTTACCTTTTTCCTTTTCTTCATTGAGCTGTTTGATCACATTCTTTTTCTCAACTATTAAATTTTGATTTAATGTGTTCAAGGAATCAATGGTAACCACGTAGTGCTGCATAATGGCGCGTAAGGTTTCGGTTTCCTTTTTTAGTTTAGCAATAAAATACGCATCGCCCTTGTGCTTTTTTGCCTCGATCATTAATTCCTCAATGCGCGCTTTTTTTAATTCAATATCTGCTTGTATCGCTTTATTGTTTGTCTCTAAACTTTCATAGTCTTTTTTCAAAGTAGCAAGATCCAACTCGATGGTTTCTTTTTCTACATAGATAGTTTTAATTTCTATGATCTTTTCGGCAAGTTTGTTTTTCTCTTGAAGATATAACCAAACTAAAACCGCATTAGATCCCACTAAAAGAAAAATAATGATCCACAAAAATATACCGCGCTTCTTTTTTGACTCTTCCTGATTCATTTTAATAATTTAGTGTAAAATTACTAACTATTTGTACTATTTTCGATACTGCTTATGGCACTTATTAACGACTTCATGTCACTAATTTATCCTCGCTATTGTGAGGCCTGCGAGGGTCTGCTGTTCAAGCATGAGCGGGTGATCTGCAATAAATGCCTACTAAGCTTACCTAAAAGTAATTTTCATTTAAATGCTACTAACCCCATCATAATGGCTCTTGGCGGCAGGGTTCCTTTACAACAGGCCACTAGTTTATTTATATTTGAAAAGGACGGAAAGGTTCAAAATTTGCTGCATGCTTTAAAATATGAGAGTCAACAAAACATTGGCGTATTAATGGGCAATACATTTTATAATGATCTTAAGGCCTCCTCCTTTTTTGAGGGCATAAATTATGTGGTTCCTGTTCCTCTGCACAAAAAGAAGCAGGCCTCGAGAGGTTATAATCAAAGCGAATGTTTTGCAAAAGGAATTTCGGAGGTGAGTGGAATTGCCTTAGACACAACAACTCTTGTTCGCCAACTAGAAACCTCAACACAAACCAAAAAACGAAAATACGAGCGTTGGGAAAATGTGAAAGATGTGTTTGCGTTAAGTGATCCTGCTGCTTTTAAAAACGAACATATTTTATTGGTAGATGATGTGATCACCACCGGATCAACGGTTGAAGGAGTTTGGCAAGCTTTAAAAGATGTGGAGGGGATACAGATATCGATCGCTACGATTGCGTATGCGGATAAATAAATTTTTACCTCCGATAGTGGCTCCATAGGAGCCAACTATCAATAGAAAAAAGGACCCATGGAATACAAGCCCCGTAGGGGCGACCTATTCAACAAATTCAAATAAATATCTTTCTTCGTATGTGACCTCATTCTTCTTAAGCAAATCAAGATATTCTGACCGAAATGTTGTTTTTGAATGGTGTTCTTTTTGGTGTAAAATATAATTGATAACATACCTAGTGTCTTCTCTTCCATATGAAAAAGCACCATAACCTGTTTGCCATCGGAAAATACCCCTGATCCAATTTTTTTCGTTTATGAATTTAGAAGATCCGGCTTTAACATCTCGCACAAGGTCTGATATTGAAATACTTGGATTTATGCTTACTAAAACATGAACATGATCGGGCATACAATAGATAGCCAATGTTTTTTGTCCTCTTTGGTGAATAATTCCGGTCATGAATTTTTGTAATTCATCGCGATTACGTTCGCTAATAAGACCCTCTCTTCCCTTGACGGCGAAAACAATTTGTATAAATATTTGCTGATATGTGTTCGGCATTTTTTATACAAATATATTATTGGCCGGAACGAATCCTTGCTATAAAATATAGCATTAATGATAAAATTTAATAGGTCGCTCCTACGGAGCTTTGTTTGCCTCCATTAATACATTCTATTGATAGTTGGTCCCTCTGGGACCACCAAAGTCAGCATTCGTTTCTGGAACGTTGCTCCGTAGGAGCAAACTATTATTAATAACCAGCATGGAATGATTGATGAGCTCCTTAGGAGCGACCTATATTATAATTTATGGGTTCTTATTCCGACCTCATACAAAAAATAAGCAAAAAAACATGAGGGGATTTATAAGCAACCACAATGTTGTTAGCCAATAATGTTTACGTGCAAAACCTCTTCCATACTCCATTCTTATTAGTAAAGGAATAAAAGCCATGAATAACAAAAAGCAATGCGCCATGAGGATTCCAAACATTGGCATTCCGCAACCTTGATCAGCAGGCATACTTAAAAATTTGTAAAAAGAATAATTAACAATGATGCCAAAGTAAAATTGTGTTGAGATCAAAATAATATGAAGCCACCATTTCTTTAGCCAGTTTTTCCAGTTATTTTCTTGCAGATTCATAAGTACAAAATTAAAAAAAACCAGGGACATTATGCCACGCTTCGTCCCGGTCTTTTTGAAATTTACGCTTTTTTCACCAAGCGTCTAATGCCATAAAACAAACCAATACCAATTAAAATTATCGGCCACAATTTTACGATCAACAAAAAGATCTCTTCTATTAATCTCCAGCCAAACTTTAAACTTTTTACGAATTCACTTCCAAACGAGGGGCGATACGAATCAAAATGTGGTTGCGAAAAAACCATATCATTCCTTACTTTTTCGTCTTGATAAATGTACATGGTAACGGTTGCGTATTCAACTTTATCGTTTAATACCATATCATTTAATTCGCTAGCGTCTGCTAGTTCTTCTTTTTCATACAAACCATTCTCTGCATTTACAACAGCATTTGTTTTGTTAGACTTATCAGTTGCCTGTGTAATTCTTTTTTGATAACGGCCAAAACGTTTTTGATGCATTTTGTTTTTAAGCGCTGCAAAGCTTACGTCTTCGGCTGTAATGATGCGATGATCTAAAAAATCAATTTGCGAAACAATTTGTTTTAAGGTTGTGTCGAGTTGATATTTTGGAACACGAAAAGTGATGCTATTCTCCACCACAAAATGTTTGCGCTCCAAAACCGAGTCTTCTTTTATGCGATGTGATTCAGTATAATTAATTCTACAGTTTAAATTGGTATTGATCACAAAGCCATCAAAATGATTAATGATGTCTTCTATTTTATAAGTACTCTTCTCCACATTCTTCACTTTGAATTTGATATCTGCTGTGCGAATGAATTTTTTAATGGAATCAATTCTTCCAATGCGAGATACTGATGAATTAACGAAATTCATTTTGTCTTCCTCTTTTTTGTAAGATGAGTTGTTGCTCGCACTATCAGTTAAAGTATTTCCAATCCCTCCTTCCGAATACTCGTCTTTTGATTTTTCACTTTCTGTTGGAGAAGCGATCATGTCGGCTTCTCTTGCGGCTTTTTGCTCCATTGAGGAGCCACACGCTTGCGTTAGGGCAATAACAAGCCCAAGCAAGTAAATTTTGCTAATGATTTTCATAAATAAAATGTTAAGGTTTGTGTTTAAGTACAGATGCTATTTGTGAAACTTTTCCACAAATAAATTTAGAGTTCGGTATTAATTGTTTTTGTAAACCAATACGTTGAATACGTATGGATTTATTCGTTTTATCTGCTCGCTTCTTTTTAATTTTTTTAGTGATGATTTAGTATTGTTCAATATTAATTCTGATTTTACAGTTTCGCCTTCTACCGAATTAATAGAACGAATGATCTGAGTTGATTTAACTGCAAATCCTGTTCCTTCGGCTGTTGTGAGCTTTCCGCGAATTACACCAATTATATTTCCTTGCGAATCTAAAACCGGACCGCCGCTATTTCCCGGGTTAACCGGAATAGATACTTGGTACATTGCTGTGTCGTTTGAATATCCGCTTAAAGAACTTAAAGAACCTTCGCCATAAACTACATCCTGGCGCGGATAACCTAATGTATAAACTTCTTCACCAACCTCGGCCGACTTTGCATTAAATGTAAAGGGTACTTGCCAAGCTTTGCTCACTTCTTCGTTCTCTATTTTTAGAACCGCAATATCTAAAGCGGGGTCATTAAAAATAATTTTTGTAAGTGCGCGTTCGGTGGTGCTGTTTTGAATAAAAATACTGTCAGCGCCATTTACCATGTGCCAGCTTGTAATTACGTAACCGCTATTATTAAGTGCAAATGCCGATCCTTCTAAATTTGCAGCGGCAAACGGTTTGTCTTCTTTTGAATTTAATTTTCTTACGATAGCGTTCTGTGAAGATTTTAATCCTGCCACTTCTAAGCCAAGATCGGTGATCTTAATATCCTGCTTCTCTAATAAATATCCGCCGGTACTTAATAATGCAATTGTAGAAATTACAGCAATTACAGCAGCGCTTGCGGCCACCATAAATGTTTTACCAATACGTTTTGTGAGTTTTTCGGGCTTGTTGATAGAAATGATCTTTGCTTCTTTTCCAAATTCTACCGAGTGAATGTGCTTTAATTTATTTTTAAGAACCTGACGTTCATTGCTCGCATTTAAAATTCCAACAAGCGTTTTGTGTTCTTCGAATGCTTTTTGAAAAACAGGATCGCTGCTCGCACGTAATTCAAACGCTGCTAATTCTTGCGCGTTGAGTTTTCCTTCTAGGTAATTATCAAACAGATCTACAGTTCTCATTATCTTTAATCTACTATTGTAAAATTGTCAAAATATAATCTCTTCAATCGTTGTAGGCATTTATACTTTTGGTTCTTGGCATTATCTGCGTTAGTGTATCCAAATTTCTCTGAGATCTCTTCCATGTTCATTTTCTTTATGTAGAAATCTTTTATCAGTGAAGCGCAGGGCTCGCCAAGTTCTTCCAAGCTTTTAAAAACTTTATCAATGCTTTCTTCTTTTTTCAAATGCGTTTTGGTGTCCGAACTTGCATCTTCAAAAACATCCTGGTGATATTCTTTTAATTCACCTGTCTTACCATGTTTTTTTAAATGCTTCAACCACAAGTTGCGCGCTACAGAGTAAACATACGTTTGTAGTTGGCAACTTAGTTTGAATTCCGGATCCTGACATTTTTCGTACAAGATGATGATCGTTTCTTGATATACATCTTGCGCGGCTTCAGAAGAACCATTATTACTTACAACAAGTTTAAGAACGAGATTATAGTACTTTTTATAAAGCGCTTTTAAAACCAGGTCGTCGCCGACCTTTAACCCTTCAACAAAATCGTTGTCGGTAAAATTCACTTTTGGTTTTAACATTAGCGCCTTTGATTTTAATACTTAGAATAGTTAAAGGTAACCCAAATTTTTATACCATACTTTACCCTAAGCCTGCAATTTGCTTGTGTATCAGCGCTTTTGAGATTTTTTAGTATAAAATTCCACGGTTTTACCGCATTGTATGAAACTTTAAGGCCTTATTTCTTTATAATTTCTTTCTTTGTTTAAATTTATTACATTGATTATCAATTAGTTATATATTATTTTTTATTTCTTTGCCTTTTTCGGGTTACCTACCTCTGTTTCTGATATTAATGTTTAAATCATTAACAATTTAAAACACTCAAAAATGAAAAAAGTATTATCATTCATCACTGTAGCTTTAGTTGCTACAATGGTATCTTGCGGTCCTTCTGCTGAAGAAAAAGCTAAATTAGAGGCTGATGCAAAACGCGCTTTAGATTCTGCTGCTGCTGCTGCAACTGCTGCTATCGAAGCTGCTGCTACTGAAGCTGCTCCGGTTGATTCTGCTGCTGCAACAACTGCAACAACTGCTGAAGCTCCAGCTCACTAAGAATTTGTGTACTGTTAGTTAGCTTAAAAGCCCCATAGCATTATGCTTGGGGCTTTTCTGTTTTTTACTTACTTTTGTTTGGCCCTAAAATCGGTATCATGAAAAAAACCATCTTATTAATGAGTGCAGGTCTTCTTGTTTTTATTGCAGTTCTAGCTTTTTATTTTGGCGGTAAGCCCGCTGCCGAGAACAGAGAAGCCATGTACGCTCGCGCTAAAGTTTTTCAAGATTCAATTGCCAATACTATTAAATCATCAATGGACCAAGCTGCAACGCCGGTTGCCGGTGGACAAGTTGTTCCCGCGGTTACTCCAACGCAGCAAGGAGCGCCCACCAATACAACCAAATAAATTCCTTTATATTTTTTAAGCACACCTTTTTTGTCCGTATCTTTGTTTCCCTATGGAAATTACAGTAGATAAGGTTATCGATGCTTTACGTTATGTAGATGATCCGGATCTTAAAAAAGATCTTGTAACATTGAATATGGTGAAAGATGTTACGGTGAATGGAAAGAATATTTCTTTCACTGTTGTTCTAACTACACCGGCATGTCCGATGAAAGACATGATCCATAATGCCTGCATGAATGCAATTTTACATTACGTTGATAAAACCGCGAATGTAAAAATAAACATGACGGCTAACGTTACCTCCAAAAAAGAAAAAGACGAAACTACTTTGCGTGATGTGAAAAACATTATCGCTGTTGCAAGTGGTAAAGGTGGTGTTGGAAAAAGCACGGTTGCGGCAAATCTCGCTTTAGGATTAGCGCGTCAAGGTGCAAAGGTTGGAATTGTTGATGCAGATATTTACGGACCATCACAACACATTATGTTTGGTGTTGAAAATGATGCGCCGGGCCCTGGAGAATTTAATGGCGTAAAAAAAATGAAGCCCGTTGAAAGTTACGGCGTAAAAATAAATTCTATTGGATTTATGGCGGGCCCAAATCAAGCAGTGGCTTTACGTGGACCAATGGCATCAAAAGCATTAGCACAATTGTTTTATGATACAGCTTGGGGAGAATTAGATTATTTAATTGTTGATCTTCCTCCGGGCACTGGCGATATACAAATTAGTTTATGTACACAAGTTAAGCTCACCGGCGCAATTGTTGTGTGTACACCACAAAAAGTTGCCATATCTGACGCACGAAAAGGAATTGCCTTGTTTCAATTAGATGGGATCAAAGTTCCTGTTTTAGGATTGGTAGAGAACATGTCGTGGTTTACGCCTGAAGAATTACCAAACAATAAATATTTTATTTTTGGGAAAGACGGCGTAAAGAATTTAGCAGAAGAATTACAAATTCCATTATTGGCGCAAATTCCTTTAGTGCAAAGCATCCGCGAAGCATCGGATGAAGGAAAGCCAAGTGTGATGGATAAAAATTCTGCACAATCTTTAGCTTTTGTTGAATTAGCACAAAACGTGGCGCAGCAAATTGCTATTAAGAATGCCGAATTAGTAGTAGCTTAAACATTAATAATATAGAAGAAATCGTATCTTTGGTTAGATTTTAAAAATGGACGCATTACATCAAAAAGTTGAAGAAGCCCTGGATACCATAAGGCCCTATTTGGAAGCAGACGGAGGCAATGTTTCTATTGTTGAAATTACCAGCGATCAAGTACTAAAATTAGAACTCACCGGCGCTTGCAAAACCTGTAATATGAGTCACATGACCATGAAAGCAGGAATTGAAGAAACTATTAAGCGCGCGGTTCCAGAGATAAAAGAAATACAGGCGGTTAGCCGATAACATTATTTATGAAATGCCGTGTTACCATTTAAAAAACATTAAAAGAACACGACATTCCATATGGCCATAAAAGAACAATTAAATTCCATATGAAACTTACGCAGAAGTTAAAAGAAAGCAAGAAAACATTATTCTCAATTGAAATTCTTCCTCCGTTAAAAGGAAAAAGCATTCAGAGTATTTACGACAGCATTGATCCATTAATGGAATTCAAGCCGGCGTTTGTAGATGTTACTTATCATCGTGAAGAATATATTTACAAAAAACGCGATGGTGGTTATTTAGAAAAAGTAAGTATTCGTAAACGTCCGGGCACAGTTGGAATTTGCGCCGCCATCATGAACAAATATGATGTAGAAGCAGTTCCTCATATTATTTGCGGAGGCTTTACAAAAGAGGAAACAGAAAATGCTTTAATTGATCTTCAATTTTTAGGGGTTGATAACGTATTGGCTTTGCGTGGCGATAGCATAAAAACAGAACCCGCTTTTGTTCCTGAACCAGGCGGACATCCTTATGCGCTTGATCTTGTAAAGCAAATAGACGCCATGAATAAAGGTTTGTATTTGGATGATGATATGAAAGATGCGGCGCCAACGAATTTTTGCATGGGTATTGCAGCTTATCCTGAAAAACATTTTGAAGCACCAAATTTAACCAGCGATTTAAATTACTTAAAGGCTAAGGTTGACGCAGGCGCTGAATATATTGTAACACAAATGTTCTTTGATAATAAAAAATATTTTGATTTTGTTGAGCTTTGCAAAAAGAACGGGATCAATGTTCCAATCATTCCGGGATTAAAAATATTATCGAGCAAAAAGCAGATCATAGCACTTCCAAAAATATTTCATATTGATATTCCTCAACCATTTTATCAAGAACTTGAAAAATGTAAGGACGATAAGCAAATAAAAGAGGCTGGGATTAAATGGTGCATTCAACAATCAAAAGAATTGGTGAAAGCTAATGTGCCTTGTTTGCATTTTTATACGATGGGGGCTTCTGAGGCTACTAAGCAAGTTGCAAAAGAAGTTTTTTAATTTTTAGAGGCAGAAACCGCAAAGATGCTAAGGGCATTTCGCAAAGAAGGCACTAAGAACGCAAAGCTCACTAATCAATAAAAAAGAATGCAAAGAACTTCGTTTACGCAAAGAGGCGTCTCTATAATTATGGTCTTAGCGAAAGCGCAGCTTCTTTGCCTTCTTTTATTACATCAACAAGTGCTTTGCGAACTTTGCGCCTACTTCGCGCAACACCAAAGGTGTCTTTGCGGTTTCTGCCTCTAATAACAGTAAATTTTTAAATGCGTTACAACTTTTATACCGGCGAAGTTCTATTAATCGACAAGCCACTTGGCTGGACCAGTTTTCAGGCTGTAAATAAATTAAAATACGGCATCAAAAATCACCCTTCATTTATTCACGAACCCGCCTCCGCTAAAGCTTCATCGGGCAGGGGAAATAAAGTAAAACCAAAAATTGGTCATGCCGGAACATTGGATCCATTAGCTACAGGTTTATTAATTGTTTGCACGGGGAAAAAAACAAAAGAGATCGAAAGTTTTATGGGCTTAACAAAAGAGTATGCCGGTACTTTTTTTATTGGTGCAACAACTCCGTGTTATGATCTTGAAAAAGAAATTGACAAAACATTTCCAACCGAACATATCACAAAAGAATTAATTTTAGAAACTGCCAAAACATTTCTTGGTAAACAAGAGCAAGTTCCTCCACTTTTTAGCGCAGTACAAATAAATGGCAAGCGCGCATACGAACATGCGAGGGCCGGAGATGAGATCGAACTAAAACCAAGACAAATTGAAATTCTGGAATTTGAAATCACTGATATTCAAATGCCCATTGTTTCATTTCGCATTGTGTGTGGTAAAGGAACTTACATTAGAAGTATAGCGCGCGATTTTGGTTTAGCATTAAATAGCGGTGCCCATTTAACTTCGTTAAGAAGAACTAAGATCGGGAATTACGACGTGAAAGATGCGGTGAGTCCGGAGGAGTTTGTGAAACAACTTCAGTCTTAACGGGGGCTTTTAAAAAATTGATCTAAATGATCAATCAACGATCACAAATTTCTTTTGATCAATAATTCCGCTTTCGTCTTTAATAACCGACATATAAATTCCCGAAGGCCATTCGTTGGTGTTTATACTTATATTTTCTGAAGCGGCGTTCTTAACTTTATATATCAATTTTCCGCTCGAATTATAAATGCTTATGTCGAGTTTTTTGTTGCTCTTGTTTTTAAGATCAATACTAATTTTTGAATTGGCCGGGTTCGGATAAATTGTAAAATTATCTTCCGTTAAAATAGTTTCTTCATTTATATCCGTTGTAATGCTCGCACAAAAATTAGATTGTCTTCTAATATCTCTTTGAAACATTAACCAATCCGGTCCATTTCCTTTTCCTGCCGAAACCATGTAAGCTCTTCCAAAATTACCTGTCATATTTGTTGCCGAATAAATACCATAACCTCCAACAATAAACACATCGAGCGTGTCGTCGTTATCAAAATCTGCTACTAATGGTGCGTGTCTTAATTCAAACAAAGGGTCTCCATAGTGAGCTCTTAGATCTAAATTCCAAATTAAGCTTCCGTTATTTCCATTCAGAGTATATAGTACGCCTTTACTTGAACCAAAGATCACGTCTGGGAAAGCATCATTATTTATATCTGCAATAGCAACGCCTCTAAATGCTTGTCCTGCATTTGGTATTAAATAGTCCCACTTAAAAGCCCCCGTGCTCGAAAGTACGGTAACTTTTGAACCGCCAACAAAAACCACATCGCAGCTTCCGTCGTTATCAACATCTCCTAACGTTACGGGCCCGCCAATATATCCGGGGCCTTTGTATTTCCAGCTTGTTGTTCCGTTCTCTCCGTTGATGCAATATAATGTATCATTATACGCGCCAATTAAAATTTCGGGTTTATTGTCGCCATCCAGATCTGCAACTGCACTGCCATGATACATATGCGCGTGTACCGGATAAGCCCAAAGCCTCGCTTGGTTATCGCCTCTGTAAGCAAAAATGCTGTCTAAATAATTAAAATTCCAAGTTGCAACTACAAAATCAAGCTGTCCGTTATTATCCAGATCAACAATGGTTGGTGCAGTTTGTACCCAAGAGTTTGGATCTACTAATATCTCCCAGGCTTGTGTTCCGTTCTCTGCATTAATTGCTATAACATATCCTGTAAACTCACCATGTATCACTTCGGGTTTGTTGTCATTATCAATATCTGCAATAGTTGGTGGCGAATCGCTCCCTTTAGTATTAATTATCCAAGTAGACGTTCCTGTTGCGCCATTTATACAAAATGTTTTTGGAGTGCATGAGCCCGGTACAATTACTTCTTGCGTACCGTTATTGTCAACATCATAAATAATTGGTGCCACATCATTGCAACCATGACTTCCAACTGCGCTGGTGTTGTATCTCCAGAGTAGTGTTCCGTTCTCTCCGTTTAAAGCATAAACAGAACTATCATTGCGATAACAACCAAAAACAACTTCTAATTTGCCGTCTCCATCAATATCTTTAGCGGCAGATTGGCCTGCCGAAAAAATCAAATGTATTGTACCACCATTTAATTTTTGGTACTTGCGCATTTATACTATTCAAAATGAAAAAGCAAATAATGCAGTTTAATGCCGCTGATGTTGTAGCTTTAAGTTTCTTCATGAAGCAAATGTAAAAAAAATTGTTTGGCATTAACAGGTAAATTGATCCCACAAAGCTTTTTGGGCTGGAGAACTTTGTTAAAAGGCCCTGGCCTGGGCCCAGAAAACACTTTCTTTTCTCATAGAAAAGTGTATATTTATTCTCATAAAACAAATTTACGCATGAGAAAAAAATTATTTTGTTCGCTCTTTACTGCATTCTTTTTAATTTATAATTCAAGTTTTTCGCAAACCGTAACTACAATTCACGTGAGCGGAAGATATATTTTAGGTCCGTGTAACGACACGCTTATTTTAAAAGGCGTGAATTATGCGCCTTACAATTGGGGTTGGTCGCCAACGCAATTACGAATTAATCAAGTTGCTCTTTCAGGAGCAAATTGCGTGCGCTTGCCTTGGTATGTTACAACGCCCGATGGACCAACGCCACAAGCAACATATAATAATTTAGTGAATTTAGATAGTGCTTTATCAAAGTGTGTTCAAAATAAAATGATCCCCATTGTAGAGTTACACGATCTTACCTGCGCTAATAATGCAACAGCGCTTGTTACGCTTAGCAACTTTTTTGTGCAGCCCGCTGTAAAAACACTTATCAATAAATACAAGCACAGCATCGTTTTAAATATTGCTAACGAAGCGCTCTTTGTTTCATGGGCAAGTAATCCAACTACAGCTCAAACTACTTTTTCAAATACATATAGTACAATTGTAAATACCATAAGGAGCAATAGCATTACTGTTCCAATAATGATCGATGGGCCGGAATGTGGAACAAATTTGGATCTGTTGGCAAATGTTGGTCAGGTTTTGTTAGCCGCTGACCCTGTAAATAATTTAATATTTAGCGCACATGCCTATTGGAATAGTTATGCGGGGAACGACTCTACTCAAGCCCTAGCTAAAATAAATTATGCCTTAGGAAAAAACATTCCCTTTGTATTTGGCGAGGTTGCAAATTTACAAGATGATGTAACTATGTGTCAGTACACATTAAATTACAAACCTTGGTTAAAGATCATCACTCAAAAAAAATTAGGCTGGCTTGCTTGGAGCTGGGATAATGATGGTTGCGCTGCAAGACAAATGACGGCCGCCGGTAACTTTACAAACCTTACAACATTTGGCTCCGATATTGTAAATAATCCTATTTATGGTTTATCGGTTGGAACTGTAAAAAGTAAATATTTAGTTTTGGGAAGTTGCGGTACAAGTACGGTTGGTACAGGGTTGTCTCAAATCACAAATGGAAATATAAATAGTTTTGTTTATCCGAATCCAAGTAATGGAACATTCGCGCTAAAAATAACTCGTAAGGTAGAAAATGGCGAGTTCGTTTTAATAAATAGTTTGGGTGAAAAAATTCATTCTCAAAAAATTTCCCATGAAGAAAACAATATAATTTCAAAAGGTCTGCCGAGCGGAATATATTACTATATCATTTTGGAAAACAAACAGCGGATCGGTAACGGTAAAGTGATCCTGGAATAAAGCAAAAAACAGAGCAAGAGCTCTGTTTTTTGTGCGGGTGAAGGGACTCGAACCCCCACGTCTTTCAACACCAGATCCTAAGTCTGGCGCGGCTGCCATTACGCCACACCCGCATTTTTGTTAGGGCTACAAATTTAATAAATTTTTACTAATGCTGAATAATTAATTTTTGGCTGCTTTTGTGGCCGTTTTGCTCTATTTCTATAACGTAAGCCCCATCAGGCAAAGCTTTAAGGCTAAGTTCGTTTAAGCGCATGGTGCTGTATAATTTCCCGGAATACACCATTCTCCCTATCATGTTTTTTACGCTTATCGCCAAATTTTTATTGAGTTGCTTTTCTAATAAAGAAATGTACAATTCACCATTATTAGGATTTGGGAACATCGAAAATGAGATCGCTTGAAAAGGGTTTTCTTCAATTCCAATTACTTCAGCGCTTGCCGTTATTTTTTCTTTAGCGGCGTTTAAAACAGTGCGCTCATTTACATTTATTCCAAGCTCAGCAACAAATCCCACTATATAAATATTGTCTTCGATCCACTGATGAACTCCCGTGGTTAATGTTGGGAGTGTTAATGTAAATGTTTGCGAATACGAGTTTCCTGTTGTGCCTCCGTTTACAGGAATTGTTCCCGGTAAACCATACATTCCATCAAATGCTTTTATCAAAACGTTCTGGTGCCTGTATTGCCAAGCGTTCAATAAGTAAGAGTTGTGCGCGTTAGAAAAATATCCTTTTAAATAATACGGCGACCAAGGCACCGAATAATAATTGTTCAACTGATTGTATCCATTTACGCTTGTGTCGCTTGGATTTCCATAAACATTATTTTCGGTTAAATAAGCGTTGATGCGATAATCTCCTTTTACTTCTCCAACAAAATCAACCTTCACATCAAAACTTAATTGCCTTGTGCTTGTGTTGTATGTTTTGTTTATAATAGTTACGCTTGCCGGAGAAACGGCGGCAATACGACTTGCGCTTCTGGTGGCAAACATGTTTTTAGAAACAGAAACTTTATTTATGTCCGTAAAATAATAACGATCAAAAAGCGCGCTAGAGTTGCTTTTTTTATAATCAAAAAATAAAGATGTGGCATCGGCTATTTCCATCGTATCGTTGTCGTGCACATTAACAACGATCAATGAAGATGAACTAATTGCTTGTGCTTTTTCTTGAGCATCTGGACTGTCGCCGTCATATGCGCTTACAAAATTCTCCATTAAAACTGCACGGGGAACGCTTGAATTTATTGCAGTAACATTAACGCTTAACGCATCGTCTCCTGTATTTTGTGGGACTTGTCCGTTTATCGCAGTTGCCGAAGCGGTCACAGAATAAATTCCTAGCGAAGTAAAATTAAAGACTTGCGGAAAAGTAACTCGGTTAACTGAAGTGTTTCCCCACCCCAGGGCATTTGTGAATGTGTAGGTAACAGGTGTTGATGTTCCGTATGTATAATTCAACGCTAAGGTTGTAATTGGTGTTGATCCCAAATTTGTAAATGTTACATGAACCGAATCGTTTACGTTGATCAAATTATATTTTTTTACTCCTACTTTATTTATGGCCACATCTCTTAAACTGCTAACGGTCGCAACCTGTATATCATCGATCCATAATTGAAAGCGATCTTTTGAGTTATTTCTAAAAGCAAAACGAATGGTTTGTCCAACAAACGCATCCAATAAAACTGAGCGATTTGTCCATTGCGCATTCTCCCCTCCTCCGCTTGTGTTATTGTCTACAAGTGTAAATATTCTATTTCCCAAAGGAAAATCGGTTTTTGTTGGAACTGAAGTAACGGTTGTTGTATAAACTTCGTATCCGTCGCGAAAATTAGGATCAGGACTCATGGCCCTCCAACGCAAAACGGTATTTGATAAGCTTACGGTAATGGCCGGTGTAATGATCCACTTATCAGAAGTAACAGAGGTTGAATCCAACCAGCTTGTTGAAACTAAAAAAGTATCGTTTTCGTTGGCATTATAACCAATAAGCCAGCCTTGTGTTTTTAAGGCCGAATAATTGAACGGCGTATTTGGATTTACAAACGTTCCCACATTATTGTTGTGGCTATCATTTATAGAAATGAACGAAGAGGGCGCTATTGTAAAAACACCGCTGCCGTTTGCTGCGGTATAACTATTTAACGTAAGCGTAGAAAAACTCTCTGAGAACAAAATCTGAGAAAATGAATTTACATTTAAAAGCACGAGTGCTATAAGGACTAGTTTTCTCATCAATTTATTTTTTGCTTTCTGCTGCCTTAGCCGCTGCTCTTGCTTTTGCGTCTTCCATATTCTTTGCGCATTTTGCTTCGCCGTCTGCTTTCAGCTTCTCGCATTTCTCATCCACTTTTTTCTTTGCTGCTTCTGCTGCTTTTTTAGCCGCAATTTTTGCAATTGGATTTCCTGCAGCCTCAACTAATTTATCTGCTTCTGCGTAACCGTCTGTTTTTTGCTTCTCTACATTTGCTGCCGTTTCTGCATTAATTTGATCGCATTTTGCTTTTGCGTCGTCTAGTATTTTTTGGGCTTCTTCGGCCGCTTTATCAATAGCGTTATTTACTACCGCTGTTGTAACAGTTGCAACGGCGCTTTGTGTGTCTTCTTTTAAACTTGTTTTAACTGTTGGCTTCATGGCGGTTCCACCAAACAATACGTTCACTTTTATTTTTTCACCAACAGCCATATTTGTTCCTGCTTTTGAATTTGCCTCTTTCAATAATCCGTCAAGTGCTCCGCTAGCTGCTCCGCCAAACATAGATTTTGGCATATCCATTTTCCATTTGTAATCAATAGTTTGGTCAATGCCGGTGCTTCCGCTAATATTTGTGTTCACGCCGCTAATTTTTGTATCAAACGGTTCTAAAATAATTCGGCCGTTCTCCATTCGGTATTTCAAATTCAGGTCGGTAACCTCGGTGCTTTTTAGTTTGTCCATCTTTAGCGCCTCGCCTAGTTTTACAAAAGGAGGAAAGCCACCAACAACCACTTTTTTTGTTTTGAATGTTCCGAAGGCCTTTACTGTATTTAGATCCGGTTCCATTTTATCATTCATAGCTACGTTAAAGTTTTGTAAGGTAGCGCTGAAATTTCCTTTTGAATATTCGGCCGCTGGTGCAATTTTTTTAACGGTATTAAATGTTTTGAATGTTTTTTGAATATCAAAATTCTCGATCACCAAGTTTAAACCCGTAGTTGGTTTTTTAGGATTTGTAGTTTCATAAAATCCATTTACAATTAAAGTTCCATCAAGGGTATTCATTTTTAAGTTGGTCATTTCTGCTTTGCTGTTTCGCACAACAATATTTCCGATCAAATTATCGATCACCATGTTTTGGAAAAGGATCTTGTCAATTTTTGAATCCAAAACAAAATCAATGTTTCCAGGAACTTCAGCAGCGCCCGAATCGGTTGATGTTGGCGCGGCGCTAGGTGTGGCAGCTGCAGTTTCGGTACTTGGCGGACCCATCAATTCGTTCAGATCCATCATTTTTGAAGTTAAAGCAAAACCTCCTTTAAGCGCTTCGTCTTTAAACAAATAATGCATGAAGTTGTCAATTCGTCCTTTTGCTTGTATATCACTCTTACCAAGTTTTGCATCGAAGTTAGGAAGATCAACATACTCGTTTGTGAATTTCAAGACCATTGAGTTCAATAACACTTCATAAGTAAGAGTTGATGTTTTATAATTCATCTTTTCAATTTCTAAAGAGCCCTCTGCTTTAAAATTATCGAAATCTTTTTTCTCTAGCGCGCTCATTCTTCCGGCAACACTGATATCAGATTTTATTGTTCCGTTCAGGTCATCTCCTTTTTCAAGTGGAACAAATTCTTTTACGCTTGCTAAATTAATAACGCCTTTTAATCCGGCTTTTAAATTTGGATCAGAAATTGGTGTGGTAACGTGCGCCGAAAGATCAACCGGGTTGCCCGCTAATTCAACATGGAATTTATTTACATCTATAACCGTTGCGTCTAAAACTCCCGTAGGATTATTCACATGTACATCAATATTAATGTTGTTAACCGATTTTGGAAGCGAAGGATATTTGAACATCGCGTCTTTTACCGCTAAATTAACCGCAAACGCAGGCATGCTGCTGGCGTTGTATGTTCCCTTTGCAAAACCATCCATTGCCAAACTTCCGCTTGTTTTTACGCTTGCAAAATCTTTGCTATAAACAACGGGAATCAATGAAAGTAATGATTTAAACTCGGCTTGTTTTACTTTGAATTTAAGATCCATGTCGATGTTTGTATCAGGCATCGACACATAACCATCAAAACCAAAACCAAGATCGTTCAAGCTTAATTCATTTTCTTTGAACGTGAATTTCATCTTTGGCATATCCATATCAAGATCTGCTTTGAATTTTACTTTTGCTTCTGATAAATACGGAACACCGTCCATTTTAAATGTTGTTTTGGCGATCTCTAATAAATTCGACAACACAAAATTATCTTGTGTAAAATCTCCGTTCAACGAATAATTAAAATCGTCAAGCTTGCCATACATTTTTCCTTGTTGATCGTCGTAAACAATGTATGCGTTCTTAATTTTAAATTCGTTGAGCTTCATGGCAAATTTACTTGGCTCCGAAGTTGCGGTTGGCACAGCCGCTGCAGTTGAATCTGCTTTTGCAATATCCCAGTTTGCTTTTCCATCAGGAAGAACTTTTCCTAAAATGCGGGCTTTATCAATGATAATAGAATTTATTTTGTATTGATCGCCAGAGATAACAGATTTTAAATTTATGTCTGTTATCAACTCTCCGATCGAAGCTAATGTATCTCCTGCAAACGCATCAACGCCTACGACGCTTACTTTTTGAATTTTAAAACGAAAATCCGGAAAAGAAGAAATTAATGTAAGATCAAATTCTCCAAAATCAACTTTTGCGTTAAGATTTGCATTGGCTTGTTCTTTTACAATTGATACTATTTTATCTTTAAAAATAAAAGGCGCCGCAATTATTAAAATGATCAATACTAAAAATGTAATTCCGGTCCATTTAAAAATACGACCTATCAACGATTTCTTTGGTTTCGACTCTGCCATGCGATTTTGTTTTAGAGAGTCAAAGATAAAAAGAAAGTGGTAAAAGGGTGGGATTTAGGGAATTTTAAGAGATAAAAATGGTATTAAATGCCTTTAGAAGCAACAAGGTTGTTTTATAGATGCAGAAACCATAGAGGCGCGCTGAGTTTTTCATAGAGAATCATAGAGAAGTCAGGCTTCGTGTAACTCTATGTGAACTCTATGAAGCGAAGCGCTCCGTGGTTAAAATAGGATATAATATAAACGCGAAAAGCCCCCCGGAACACAACTACCAGAGGGCTTTTCTTCACTAACTAACTAGAACAAAGAACGAAGTAAAAAACACTCCCGATATCTATCGGGATTATAGAACTTATATGCAGAGTATTAACCTAAGTACGCTTTCAAAAGTTTGCTGCGGCTGCCATGTTTAAGGCGACGAACGGCTTTTTCTTTTATTTGTCGAACACGTTCGCGGGTCAATTCGAATTTCTCTCCAATTTCTTCAAGCGTATGTGCGTGAGTGCCTGCTAATCCAAAAAATAATTTTACTACATCTGCTTCTCTTCCGGTTAAGGTAGATAATGCTCTGTCGATTTCTTGTTTTAAGCTCTCGGTCAATAATCCTCTGTCGGGTTTATGTGCGGCATCATTTTCCATCAGGTCGTACATGTTTCCTGCATCTTCACCAAAACTTAATGGCGCATCCATGCTCATGTGACGATTACTATTGCGTAAAATATCTTGAATATCCTCAGGCAACAGGTCCATTTGCTCACTTATTTCGTGAAAGCTTGGCTCGCGCTCTAATTGTTGTTCAAGTTTTGAAAATGTTTTATTGATTTTATTGATCGCACCAATTTTATTCAATGGCAAGCGTACAATTCTGCTTTGTTCTGCTAAAGCTTGTAATATACTTTGGCGGATCCACCACACAGCATAAGAGATGAATTTAAATCCACGCGTTTCATCAAAACGTTGTGCTGCTTTTATTAAACCTAAGTTTCCTTCATTAATAAGATCGGGTAAACTTAAGCCTTGATTTTGATATTGTTTACTTACAGATACTACGAAGCGTAAGTTTGCTTTTACTAATTTATCTAGTGCACGCTGGTCCCCGTCGCGAATTTTTTTCGCTAACACAACTTCCTCATCGGCAGTGATCAACTCCACTCTTGCAATGTCTTGCAAGTACATATCCAACGAAGCCGTTTCGCGGTTAGTAATTTGTTTGGTTATCTTTAACTGTCTCATGTGTGTTTGTTTCTATTTAATACGCAGCGTTAGTTTGTTAGGTTGGTTGATTTAGATAAGTGGTCGTTATAATTGAGTAAGTGTTTTAAAATATTGAGTAAGCGGTATACTATATAGACTCATTAATAGACAATACGCTGCCTGGGGCAAGCTGGTTGGGTGTTGAAAATATATTTTTAACGTTTGACATAAAAAGCCGACCTTAGTTAAGTGCTAAAGCGCCTATATATAAGTAATTATGCTCTGATAGAGGAGCTGGACGTGAGTTTCCCGGGTTCTTTAACCGTGATCACCGGGGAAACCGGGGCAGGTAAATCTATTTTTTTAGAGGCCCTGGGTTTAGCTTTAGGTAACCGGGCCGATGCGGGCTCGCTTCAAAATAAAGCCAAAAAATGCGTGATTGAGGCCGAATTTGAGGCAAAAAACTACGATTTGAGCGATTTTTTTGTTAAAAATGGGCTAGATTTCGAAAATCTGGTGATTTTAAGGCGTGAAATTAATGGAGAAGGAAAATCACGGTCGTTTATTAATGATAGTCCGGTTAATTTAACCGTGCTCAAAGAAATTGCCGACAGTTTAATTGATGTGCATTCACAACATCAAACTTTATTGTTGAATCAAACAAAATTTCAACTACAACTGATAGATTCTTTTGCAGGAACAACACATGATTTTGAATTATATAAAAAGTCGTTCAAGCAATTGCAAGAAAACAAAAAGCAATTAGAAGAATTAGAATCCAAAGAGAAACAAGCAAAGAAAGATCTTGACTACTATCAGTTTTTATTTAATGAGCTTAACGAATTTGAATTGGATGAGAACGATGTAAAGAAACTGGAAGAAGAAAGTGAGACCATGGAGAATGCCGAGTTCATTAAATCGGCTTTATCAAAAACCGCTGCGAATTTGGGCGGTGGAGAAAGTAATTTGCTTTCGGGTATTGCACAGTTAAAACAACAATTACAGTCCATCACAAAATTCAATACTACTTACAAAGAATTGTTTGATCGCATCAACGCCTCGCATATTGAATTAAAAGATGTTTACAACGAACTGGAAAACGAAGAGGGAAAGTTATCGTTTGATCCTGAGAGGTTAAATGACATTAACGAAAAACTGGATAAGATCAATCGCCTTTTGAAAAAGCATTCGGTTAATTCTATTTCAGAATTATTAAAGATAAAGGATGAGATAGGGGGGAAATTACAATTATTCAGTAGCCTGGAAGTAGAGATTGAAAAGCTGAAGAAGGAAATTAGCAAAGTAGAAGCTTCTTGTAAAAAACAGGCAAACGATATTAGCAACAAGCGCAAAAAGTCAATTGGCGGAATTGAAAAAAGCATTGATGCTATTTTGAACGATCTGTCGATGGAAAACGCCAAATTCAAAATTGAATTAAAAACCAAAGAAGAGTTGAGTCCTTCGGGAATTGATGAAATTTCTTTTTTATTCTCGGCAAATAAAGGTGGGGAATTTAAAGAGCTGCACAAGGTTGCTTCGGGCGGAGAAATGTCGCGTTTGATGTTAAGTTTAAAATCGGTGTTAGCGCAAAAACGCGCTTTACCAACCATTATTTTTGATGAGATAGATACAGGTATAAGCGGTGATGTTGCCAATAAAATGGGAAATATCTTTTCGCAAATGGCAGGAAACATGCAAGTGATCAGCATTACTCACCTACCCCAAATTGCAAGTAAGGGACAACATCATTTATTTGTTTACAAGAACGACGATAAAGATAAAACGCGATCATTTATTAAGGTTTTAAGTAAAGATGATCGAACGGTTGAGATCGCTAAAATGCTAAGCACTGGGAAACCAACCGAATCGGCCATTAAAAACGCCAAAGATCTTTTGAGCTCTAACTAAATTTGTTAGCCACCTCCCGATAGCTATCGGGATACACTAATTTCACCAATCTGTGTTTGTGCGTCTCGATTAGTGCTAATTCGTGAAATTCGTGGCTAAAAACCGTCTGCATCTTGCATCATTATATTATATTTGCATCACAAAATCCACCTACACTAAAGTTTCGGTGGATAATAAAAACAAACATGGGACACAATTTATTAAAAGGAAAGCGCGGAATTATTACCGGTGCATTAGATGAAAATTCAATTGCTTGGAAGGTGGCACAAAAGTGTCATGAAGAAGGCGCGATCTTTACATTAACCAATGCTCCTATTGCCATGCGCATGGGAGAAATAAATAAGTTGGCAGAAGAGACCGGCTCTAAGATCATTCCTGCGGATGCAACTAGCGTAGAGGATCTAACAAAGCTGTACTCCGAATCAATTGATGTGTTAGGAGGAAAAATTGATTTTGTTCTCCACTCTATTGGAATGAGTGTAAACATTCGAAAGAATATTCCGTACACTGAATTGAATTACGAATACTTTAATAAGGGGATCGACGTTTCTGCAATGTCGTTTCATAAAATGTTGGCCGTGGCTCATAAAATGGACGCTTTAAATGATCATGCCTCGGTTGTTGCATTATCATATATTGCCGCACAACGCGTTTATCCTTTTTATACAGATATGGCAGATATTAAAGCCATGTTAGAAAGTATTGCCCGCACATTTGGATATCATTATGGTAAGCAAAAAAAGGTGCGCATCAATACCGTTTCGCAATCGCCAACCAAAACAACAGCCGGTGGTGGAATTAAGGGTTTTACTGAATTTTATGAATTTGCTGATATGCAATCGCCATTAGGAAATGCCAGCGCCGAAGATTGTGCGAATTATTGTTTAGCATTATTCAGCGATCTTACCCGTGCGGTAACTATGCAAAATCTTTATCACGATGGTGGTTATTCCGCAACCGGTGTTAGCCAAGAACAGCTTGCTGCGATGAATAAATAGACTTATTTTTGTTCTTCATGGAACGCCTCGGTAAATAACCGGGGCGTTTTTTGTTATATTTGTTTTAGTGGGTTTTATAAAGTTAATACTTGC
The DNA here is from genome assembly GCA_016705695.1 of Sphingobacteriaceae bacterium. Lineage (GTDB taxonomy): Bacteria > Bacteroidota > Bacteroidia > B-17B0 > Aurantibacillaceae > Aurantibacillus. The sequence goes on along the minus strand of JADJLA010000018.1, from coordinate 236,783 downwards.
CTCCTTCGTTGTTGGTTTTTTTGGCGCCTGTTCTTATTCAGTTGCTCATCGCCCGTTTGTTGCTACCTCTTATGAGCCAGTTTTGATTGAGAAAAAAGGAGGTGCTAATGCCTGCCTCGGCTTGCGACCGATCAAGTACGGCTATGGCGACTTGACGATTGCGCCATTCGATCATCTTGGATTAAGAGTAAATGCCGGCGGCACTTACGGCCTTAGTAATTTGTCGGGCTCAGCTTTTTATTTCCAAAAACTGAATAAAATTAATTGGTTTGCGGGAGCTTTATATAATTTTCAGTCTAATCAGATTCAAAGACACGAAGGCTTTACGGGAACTTCGTTTAGAGACTTTAATTATTCTTGTATGTATCACTCCGGGGGTGTTGTTTTTGGTTTAAGTTTAAAAGACAAGAAAAACCGTAGTCATCATTTTATATTTAAATCCCAATATAATTTTGTATCATCATATTATTACGATTTTCAGCGTTATGATCGTTACACATATTCTATCAACGAACAGCTTAATTATAAAATTCCTGATTTCTATAGCATAGAGCCCAGCTATTCTCTTGTTGTTAATCGCAAAAAAAACAGGCAGCTAAAGTTTCAGGTTAGCGGAGTTTTCGCACAGAAAACGCTTAAACATCATTACTTTTATAATTGGATTGCACCGTATACTGGCGGTAATCAAATAAGCGAAGCTATAAGCTTTCATCCTGTAATATTTCCAATCAACTTTTCTATTTGTTTGATCTTTTCTTCTAAGAAAGCAACTGAATAGTCATAGGTTTTTTCGCCTTCTTTTCTATTCTGAAAACACAAACTAGCGTAATTTGTTTAAGCACAACGGGTTGCGCGCAATCAGTTGGAAATCAATCAATTGTGTTTGGAGTGCCGGGACGTTTGATCTCCGGTTTTCTTCCTTTGTATTTATTGATCTCTAGGTCCTGTTCTATCACTTTCATTTTTCCGTCAATTGTTGCGGTGCGAACAACCGTGTAAGATCCTTTGCCTTTTACTTTATAAATAAAATAGATCACCGTCATGTCGTATTTCAATCCGGTGGTGCCGCCATTCTTTTCCCATGTCAATTCCACTTGATCAAGTTTTAGCATGTCGCCCGGGTACACACATTCCTTGGTATGATCTATCCTTGTGCCGATCGGATCTCCCCACCAACTTAATCCCGCGGCCTTATGCGCTTTCTCAAAAACATCGTTGCAGTAATCGCCGCACTTCTTTCCAATTTGTGTTTTTACATAAGCTACGATCTTCTTGTTGATCCCAGGAATATTAGCGCACTCGTTTGTTTGAAACGAATACAAAAAGAGTAGTGCCGCTGAAGAAATTAAAATGGCTATTGATCTCATAACACGAATTTAATTTATAGATGTCAAACCGCAACTCTTTGCATAAAATTAATTTCCCCAACAAGGTCTTTTTTGTTCGTTCTAAGGCGGCCCAATTCCTATAAAGGTGCTTGGCCTTAATGACGACCCAACATCTTCTTTAAACAGTTCTTTAAAACGAATTCGAATTCAAAAGGCCTTTTTGTGCAATATTTTTAACAGTATTTCTGTAGAGGTTTTAGCAAATTTATAGGATACTAATTATTAATTGTAAATGAATATATATTGAATGATTTATATCTGCTATCAAATTTCATTTATCTCTTGATTCAACAATAACTGTATATTCATTATAAAATAAATTAGTATAAATCTATAAATATCGAATTATAAAAAAAGAACAGTTCGATTTAATATCATTATTACAATTCTATATATATATATAAAGCTCAACAAGTGTGCTGTTAAAAATATTAGTAATAATGAGGCTTTTAAGTGAAACGAATAGTTGATAAGTATAAATTGTTTCACGTGGAACACGATCGTGTCCAAATAAAAAAGCGCCCTGTTGGGGGCGCTTAAAGAATGCTTATGGATGGCTGTTTAAGGCTTTTTAAAGACGTAGATAACGCTTGAGTAGTCTTTGGCTTCTTTGGCCTTAAGGTTAGATCTAAGGCCGGTTAAAAAGGCTTTGGGGTAGCTAATACTTCCGGTCTTATATTTCTCGCTGAGCATGCTTACATAGAAGCTATCAAATTTCATTGGCAAGGATTCTATGTGTTTGAAGCCCGCTTTCTGAACAAGCTCCACCATCGTCCTTTGATCAAAATGATAAAGGTGCCTAGGAACATCGTATGCCGCCCAAAACTCTTTGTATGTTTGCGCATCAAAGCTGGTATAGTTTGGAACGGCTATTATCAACGCCCCTCCCGAATTCAGTTTCTTATTAAACCAAGTAAGGGTTTCGTTGAGATCCATAACGTGCTCCAAAACGTGCCAGAGGGTAATGCAATTAAACTGTACATCCGCCAAATTTTCGTTAGCCGTTTTAACGTCGGGGTAAACCCTTGTGATCTTGTTTTCTTTAGTTGCAAAGTCCCGAGCTCCTGGATCCGGTTCTATCCCAAACGCGTTCCACGTGGAACTGCGAGCCACCGAAAGAAACATTCCGATGCCGCAACCATAATCCAAAAGATTACCTTTTTGGCTATGCTTTGAGATAAGCTTAAGCTTTCCTTTTAAGGTATAATTCCGAACAGCTTTATAAAGCTTGCTTATTAATCCCTGGCTTGTGTTGGAGTGGGAAATGTAGCTCTCAGATTTATAATAATCCCCGATCTTATCTTCCGCAGGGCGGGGATTAGTAAACTTAAAGGAGCAGGTTTTGCAAGAAACGATCTGAAAGGTTTCCTGGCTTACGGTATAATCCTTGCAGGAAATATACGGCTCAAAAGAGCTTCCGTTACAGCACGGACAGTTTGATAAAGTAGTCATATAATAAATTGTTGCACGTGGAACACTAGCGTCCCATGTGCACTAAAAGTATAGAAATGTCTGAAGGACTTACTCCCGAAATACGACTAGCCTGGCCAATTGAAAATGGTTTGAGCTTCTTTAGCTTTTCTTTTGCCTCGGTACTTAAAGAGGAAATAGAATCGTAGTCGTAATCAGGTCTTATCCTTAATTCTTCTAATCGCTCTAACTTGTCAGCGTTCTCTCTTTCCTTCAAAAGATAGCCTTCGTATTTGATCAAGATCTCGGCTTGCAATATTGTTTCGAAATCAAAAGGGCTAAAAAAGGATTCCAGTTCGGGGTCCACTTTTCGCATTTGATTGATGTCAACATTAGGCCTTGAAAGAATGTTCGTGTATCTAATTTTTTGATTTATGGGAGCAGAGTCTATAGATTCCAAATACGGATTTATGATCTCGGGTTGTGCGCTTGTGTCTTTAATGTGCTTCATGATAGACCTGTAGTTCTCTTCCTTTTTAAGGACAACATCCAGGCGATCTTTTTTAGCCAATCCAATATCGTGACCCAATTTGGTTAAACGGATATCCGCATTATCTTGCCTCAATAGCAAACGATATTCTGCCCTAGAAGTAAACATTCTATACGGTTCCTCGGTGCCCTTTGTAACTAAGTCGTCAATTAAAACCCCTATGTAGGCTTCGCTTCTTTTCAAAACAAACTCAGGTTTTTCATTCACTTTTAAGTGCGCATTTATTCCGGCCATTAATCCCTGACAAGCTGCTTCTTCGTATCCTGTTGTTCCGTTGATCTGTCCGGCAAAATATAAATTCTCAACCAATTTGGTCTCTAAGGTCATCTTCAATTGTGTAGGGGGGAAGTAATCATATTCGATAGCATAGCCCGGGCGAAACATCTTAACTTGCTCAAAACCAGGGATTAGCCTAAGTGCTTGATTTTGAATCTCTTGCGGCAAAGAGGTAGAAAATCCGTTTACATAGATCTCTACGGTGTTCCAGCCTTCGGGTTCAACAAATATTTGATGGCGCTCTCTTTCCGAAAACCGCGTGATCTTATCTTCTATACTTGGGCAATACCTTGGACCAAGGCCTTGAATTCTTCCCGAATACATAGGAGATTTCTCGAAGCCCGTTTTTAAAATATCGTGTACCTTTTGATTTGTATACGTAAGATGACAAGGAATTTGTTTTTTCAATTCACGCGGAACTTCTGTTTTGTGCGAATTAAAGAACGGAGACGTATTGGGTAAATACGAAAATTTATCCGCCACCTCGTCGCCCTCTTGAACTTCCATTTTACTATAATCCAAAGTGCGGCCATCAATGCGCGGAGGTGTTCCGGTTTTCATTCTTCCGGATTCAAATCCTAATTGAACCAATTGTTCGGTAATTCCAAACGATGCGCTTTCACCCATTCGTCCACCACCAATTTGCTTCTCGCCTATATGAATTAATCCATTTAAAAATGTGCCGTTTGTAAGTACTACAGATTTAGCCTTGAACTCAATTCCCATTCCGGTAACAACTCCTTCAACTCGCTTTCCGTCTTTAGAAACAATAAGGCTTTTTGCCATGTCCTGCCAAAAATCAACATTAGACGTTTGCTCCAACATTTCTCTCCAATACGTAGCAAATTGCATGCGATCGTTTTGAGTACGTGGACTCCACATGGCGGGCCCTTTGCTTCTGTTAAGCATTCGGAATTGTATGGCAGATCTGTCGGAAACAATTCCGCTATAACCGCCTAAAGCATCAATTTCTCTTACAATTTGGCCTTTTGCAATTCCTCCCATGGCAGGGTTGCAGCTCATCTGGGCAATGGTTTGCATGTTCATGGTTAGTAGTAAAACCTTTGAACCCATGTTGGCGGCGGCGGCTGCGGCTTCGCAACCGGCATGGCCCGCGCCTATAACTATAACATCGTAACTATTCTGCATCAATTGCGTTACAAAGATATACAAAGAGACCCATTGCCGCCAAGGTTAAATTATGGTAATTGGGTAAAAACATCACTTTTCTTAAATAATTTTATGGAACAAGAACTTTACCGCATCTCAATATTATAAAACCCAAGCTATGAGGAAATTATTATCTATCGGATTATTGAGCATGAGTTGTTTAATTGCCACTGCACAAAACAGCTCTGATTTTAAAGTATTCACCCCGGCAAAAAGCGGAATAAAGACCACAGAGAAATTATTGGAATCGCTTATTGGAGAAGGTGTGGTTTTGAAAAATTACAGCATCACTAAAACAAGTGGAGAAGAGGCTTTTGGTTTTTTTGAAGATAGCAAAGGGCGTCTTGGAATGAAAAAGGGTTTGGTAATGACAACGGGTGGCATTATTGCTTTGTCGAGCAAGAACACATCGCCTTCGATGAGCAACAATACTCACGCGCGCGTGGAGGGAAGAGGGGTTGTTGCACAAGAAACGGGTTATGCTGAACTAGAAAAACTCATTAATAATCAAAAAACATTTGATGCGTGTATAATTGAATTGGATGTTGTTCCAACCGCAGACACATTAAGCTTTAATTATGTATTTGGTTCGGAAGAATATGACGAGTTTGTGGGAAGTAACTACAATGATATTTTCGCGTTTTTAATTAGCGGAAAAGGCATCACTGTAAATAAAAATTTAGCCGTTGTTCCCAATACAGAAATTCCTGTATCGGTAAACACGATCAATAATGGAAGCGGAAGCAGTTCTTATAAAGCGCGCCCTAGTAATTCAACGTTTTACGTAACAAATACTGATGGCCATATTGGAATTGAATATGATGGTATGACAAAATTAATGCAGATCCGCCAGCCGGTTACGCCTTACGAAACTTATCATATTAAATTATGTATTGCCGATGTAAGCGATAATTCTTACGACTCGGGCGTTTTTATTGAAGGGCAAAGTTTTGTTTCCTATGATAAAACCTACAATGTATTATATAAGAAGAACGACAAAGAAATTGAGCCCGGCTTTAAAACATTATTAGACAATTTAAGCAAGGAATACAAAAAGCATCCAGAAGGAAAAATATTGATCACGGGTCACACAGACGAAGAGGGCGATAAGAATTTCAACATGGATCTTTCGTGCGAGCGCTCAACCATTGTTGGTAATTATTTAAAGGGAAAAGGAATTCCATCTGACAGAATTGTTGTTGATTGCAAGGGAGAAACCATGCCGGCTTATGATAATACAAAAGAATTAGGTCAGGCGTTGAATCGTAGGGTAGAGGTAAAGCTCACCGGAAATTCGCAAACTTATCTTACTAAAAAGGCGGATGCGGATGCGGCGATTACTCCTGAGCTTTCAGAAAAATCAACGTTGATCAAAAACTTCCCGAATCCATTTATTGATATGACAACACTTGATGCTTTTATTAAAACAGACGTGAAAGACGCGAGCATTACAATTATGGACATCAATGGAAAACACGTTAAGACCATTCATTTGTTAGAGCGCGGAAACACTAACGTTAATTTTGACGGACAGTCTTTAGCAAAAGGAATTTATATGGCTACCTTAAATACAGATGGTGCCAAACAAAATACGTTGAAAATAATTCTTCAGTAGTCTGAGGTAATATTTTAAAGAGGCAGAAACCGCAAAGATTCGCTTCGCGATTTAGCAAAGGAGTCGCAAAGGGCGCTAAGTTTTATCACCATTACTCAAGAGAAGGCAAAGACCTTCGGTTTCGCAAAGTAGCGCGCAGAGAAATAATAACGTTTACGGCCTTTGCGTAAAGCGCGGCTTCTTTGCCTTCTTAATAATTTTTCTGCGGTTAGCTGGCTCTTGGCGAACTTGGTGTATTCTTTGCGAGCATCGAAGATGCTTTGCGGTTTCTGCCTCTAAAGAGCTAAATGATTTACAGGAGATTTAATTTCCCTAACAATTCCTCGCGGTATGAACCACCAACGGGAATTGTTTTTTTATCATTCTCCAATACCACGTTTTGATTTTCAATTGCCTGAATTTTATCAATGCGAGCAATGAATGAACGGTGAACACGAATGAACTGAGTGTTGCCCAATTTCTTTTCAATGTCCTTCATGGTGCTGTGAACGGTATAGCGCGCGTACTGTGTGTTTATGATCACGTAATCTTTTAGCGCTTCTACGTAGTAAATGTCTTTTAAAAGTATCTTAACTAGTTTGCTATTGGCTTTTACGAATAAAATATCTGCGCCAGCTTCGTCTTTGTTCTCTACTAAAGAATAAAGAAAATCGCGTTCTTTTCTAAGCTCAAGATCCTTTTTGTGCTTGTAGGCACTCATTTCAATAGAGCTGTGAAGGTCGATTTCTTTGAATGGTTTTAAAATATATCCGTAAGGCTCGGTGATCTTTGCTTTGCTTAATGTGGCTTCATCAGCATAAGCAGTTAAATAAATTATTGGAAGGTTCATTGTTTCCTTTAATTTTTCGCTTACATCAATTCCGGTCATTGGGCCCTTGATCATAATATCCATCAACACAAGGTCAGGGTTTGTTTCCTGGATCTGCTGAATTGCTTCGGCGCCATTGTTTGCAACACCAACCACGTTATATCCTAATTTCACAAGGCTGTTTTGAATATCTTTTGCAACAATACTCTCGTCTTCTACAATAAAGATATTTAATTTGCTGTTTTCCATTATTCTAAATTAAAAAACTAATATTTACTCTAGTTCCTTGTGGCTCCGTTCTTTCAAAACTTATCTTCCCGTCTATCTGATCAACAAGGGTATAAACTAATTGAAGTCCCAGCGTTCCGCTTTTTTCTGTGCTAATATGGGCGCCAATTCCAACCCCGCTATCTTCCACAGTTAAAAATACTAATTTGTTTTGAGTTCGCAAATTTATAGAAATAATTCCTTTGTTCGAGTCGGGAAAGGCGTGTTTTATCGAATTTGTGATCAACTCGTTAATAATTAGGCCCAAAGGGATAGAAACGTCAAGGTTCAGGATGGTCTTTTCGCAATTAACCTGAAGCCGTATCTTATCGGGCGACACCGAATAGGAGTGGACAATATTGCTAATAAGCTGTGTTAAGTATTCGTTAAAGTTAATCGACGAGAATGTTTTGTTTTGATAAAGACTTTCGTGGATATAAGCCATTGTCTTGATCCTGTTTTGGCTTTCTCTTAATAAATTTAAAATATTACTGTCGCTGGTATAAGATGATTGAAGGTTTAAAATACTAGAGATGATCTGCATGTTGTTCTTTACACGGTGGTGCACTTCTTTTAAAAGCACCTCTTTTTCTTTAAGCGATTGCCTGATGTGGTCTTCGTTAAGTTTTGTGGCCGTAATGTCGTGGGCAATTCCTGAAACTTCAACGATCTTGTTTTTCTCCATTACAGGATTTAAAAAAACATCTAGAAAGATCTTTTCTCCTTTCACCCCGACCAGCTCTAATTCAAAGTTTATTTTTTTTCCTTCAAACGCTTTGCTGTAATTACTCTCCATTCGTTTAATGTACTCTTCGTTCTCAAGCATTTTTCCTCTGTCTAAAGACTCGCCAAGCTTAGGTGTGGATTCATAAATTTTTTGAATCAGGTCGGTATAGTTCTTATTGAATGAGGTTAAGTTGTTCTCTTTGTTAACGGTCCATATGTAGTGGGAGCTTCCTTCAAAAATTGCACTAAGTTTTGCAGTTTGCCTAAAGGTGCTTTGCTCGGCGTTAACTTTTTCTGTAATATCCTTTCCTAATCCGTACGCCTCAATAATTTCTCCATCGGAGTTATAAATAGGATGAAGATAAAACTGCATAATGTATTCTCGGCCACCGGCGTCGTGCCTGGTGGTAATAAAATCCGAAGAGCCGCCCTTAAAAACTTCTTTATATTTTTCGTTCCACTGATTAGAAATTGCAATTACGCCCTTGTGGTCTTTAATATCGCTAAGCCGCCCACCAACTTTTGGATACACTTTATAAAAATCATAAAACACGTCCGAAAATTTTCGGTTGAAAGAGGTGTATCTGCTCTCTTTGTCAACCGTCCATAGTGTTTGGTTTCCGCCTTCAAAAATGGCTTTCATTCGCGATGTTTGCTCTATGATCTTTTTCTCGACGCCTTTTCTTAATTCAATTTCTTTTAAAAGTTTTTTGTTGTGCTCTTCTGTAAGCTCGGTTTTCAGTCGCGCTTTTTCAAGCGTTTCTCTTTCGCTAATGTCTTTTACCAACGACAACACGCAATCAATTCCGTTATATCTTATTGGAACGGTTTTTATTTCCACATTAATGGCCTTGCCCTTACTGTTGGTGACCTGATAGTTGAGAAACTCAAATTCCTTTCCCTGTGTGGCGGCTTTCATTCGTTCCATGGCGCGTGCGCGCTGATCTGGCACAATGTAATTAATAATAAATTTTCCCAAGATGTCTTTTTCTGATCTTACCTTAAGAAGATCAACAGCTTGTTTGTTACACATTAAACAGAGGCCCTTGTCGTGAATAAAAAATGCGACGGGCGATTGATCTAATAATAATTTATAGTCGCTCCATTTTTGGTTTAACTCGGCCTCCTTTTCCTTTAATGCGTTGATGTTCCTTATAATCCCGAAAAAAAAGCTAATTTTTCCGTTTTCATCGCGAATGGGATTGACGTGATCCTCCATCCAAACCGTCTCGCCATTGCTATTTATTATTTGAAATTCGGTTTTATGAAGCACAGAGGTGCCGCTGAGTTGCATTTTTGCTGCCACTTTTTCGTGCTCCTTAAAGGCATTTGCTTTACCCACGGTGCGCTTATTAAAAAAGAATGGGTCTTTGTAAATTTCTTTTGTTTCAAATCCCAAAACGTTCTTTACGGAATTGCTTATAAATAAATATTTTGGTTTTGGATGATAGGTATAGAAATAAATAATATCATGTGCGTTGTTGGCAATAAGCCGGAGTTGTTCCTGAGTGATATTGAGCCGTGTCTCGGTTTCTTTTTGCTTTGTAACGTCTCTGCTAATGCACAACAGAGATATAACTTTTCCTTTTGTGTCCTTTACAACGCTTTGAATGGTTTCAAGCCAAACAACCGAGCCGTTCTTTGCAACAAACCTAGATGTGTTGCGGGGGTTCTTTTGGATATACTTTATATACGCCTTTGTTTCTTTGGGGAATTTATTTCTATCCTCTTGGTGTAATATTTTTTCAAAAAGATCGCGCTGTTTATACCACTCTTTTACTGTATAACCCAAGATGTTTTCGGCCGACTCGCTTACATATGAATAGTGCTCTTTAGGATAAAGATCATATTTAAACATGATGTCGGCGTTATTCTTTCCAATAAGATCTAATATTTTCTCAGCCTCCTCAAGGTCGGCGTACTTTTTTTTGCGTTCGCTTATCTCATAAAAGATTGACTGAACCGCCTTTTTACTTCCAACCGTAACAATATTTGATTTTGCCACAACATCAATAATGTTCTTTTTATTGTCTCTTATCTTTAGCTCTACCGTCTGAAATTCTTGTCCTTTAATGATCTTTAAATTATTCTCCTTTATCCGTTTGTGGTATTCCGGAAGAATAAAGCTAAAAGGCTTGAGTTTAGTAATGTCGAAGTTCTTCTTTGGCAGTTTTAAAAATTCCTTGGCCTTTTCGTTTACAAAATAAACCCTTGTATTGTCGAAAATAACAAGCGGGATAGATAACAAGTTTAGGGCCGAGAAATCTTGGGTCTGCTTTTTCACCGTTCAATATTAAGGTTTACTTCTAATGGTTTGGGTTTTGTCGTCGCCAATTTTAATATTATACGTTCTTACGCTTTGCTCGTAAGTTGGAAAAATTTTATCGCCTTGCCATTTTATTTCAATATCATCCTTATAAAAAACAGTTAAGTAGTTAAGGCCAAGCTCGTCATAAAACTTCCAATCACCTTCTTTTAAGCCGCCTTGATAGGCGCCTTCTACCATTTTTTTTCCGTTTCGATAATAAAACGTGTGATATCCCTCTGGGGTTCCTTGGGTAAATTTCCCTACAAAAAGTTTTGTTTTTTCGGGTTTATAAAATCCTTTCCATAGGCTATCCGGCTCATCGTTCACAAAATTCCCGAACTCATAATATTCTGTGTTCTCGTAATTCCACATGCCTTCTTTTCTGTTATCTATCCAATTTCCTTTGGTAATTATTTTTCCTGCCTCGGTATAATCTGTCATTAAACCCTCGCGTTTTCCGTTCACATAATTTTCTTCACGCATTAAGTTGCCGCTTTCATAAAACCATTTCCAAACACCTTGGGCGCGGCCCCTTTTATCGTATCTTCCCTTTTGCTCAAGTTTGCCCGACGAATAAAAGAATTCCCAATCGCCGATTCTTGATCCTGCAACATAAACTCCTTTTCCTTTAAACTCTCCGGTAACGTGATACTCAACCCATTTTCCAATTCTGTTTCTTGCGCTATCAACTTGGCCTTTTGCTACAACCGTTCCATTAAAATATTCAATAGCGCTATCTGGAATTGAGTAATTACTACACATCCATTTTTTAAAGAATAATTTTGTTGAGTCGTTATAATATTCAACCGAATCGCAAATTCTTCCGGGTTTATAATGGTAATGTGTTCCAATAGCAACGCCTTCATCATACACGCCTTCGTATTTTAATGATCCGTCGGCGTATTTTTCTTTATACCATTCTACCTGTCTTGTTTCGGGTGCGTGAGGTAAAAATTTTCCGTTATCGAATTTTTTTATGGATGTAAGATTTCCTTTTTTATCGTATTCCTTTGCAAAACCATCAATAGAATCATTTAAATAAACAACTTCTTTTTTCGGATCACCGTTATCATACAGCTCTTTCCATAAACCTTGCTTTCTTCCTTGTTCGTCTTTACGATTTATTTTTTCATTACTTGTGGTAAATCCAACCTTATAATTTACAATAGAAATAATAGTTGAATCTTCGGCGTATTCGTAAGCGGTTCCGTCCTGCTTACCGTTTACATAATTAATAATGGTTTTTATCTTTCCCGAAGGATAGAATTTTTTTGAAGGCCCTTCTTTTACATCATTCACATACATTTCCGAAGAGGTCATTCTTCTGAGTGTATCAAATAAATTGGTTAGGCCGTTCTTTTTGCCTTCTTTATAATTTACCGATCTGGTAACTCTGCCTTTTTCATCATAAAAATTCCAGATACTATCTAATTGGAAATTTTTTCTATTGCCGGCAATTTTTAGATTTCCATTTAAATAATAGTTCTTCCAAAAACCATCGGGCTTTCCTTCCTTCATAGTTCCTTCGCTGCTTATTTTACCATTCTCGTAGTAAAATTTTTGATAACCATCTTTAACGGTTTTTTGAGAAAACAAAAAAACCGTTATGAGTGAAAAAACTAGGGATATATAGTATTTACGGGACATTTTAGGCTTATAAATCTACTAAAAAAATACCTATTTTTAAAGCCCGAATTTAGCCGACAATTCGAGCATTTTAAGGATAGGTAACTTAGCTTTTTCCATTAGATCTTTATTCATAACGAGTTCGGGTTGCTCATATTTTAAAGAAATGTATATTTTCTCTAAAGTATTGAGTTTCATATAGGGGCAATCGTTACAAGCGCATGAATTATTAGGAGGAGCCGGAATAAAGGTTTTATTTGGACTAGTCTTTTGCATTTGATGTAAAATACCTGTTTCAGTTAATACGATGAATTCTTTATCGTTACTTTTTTTTGTAAAATTTAACAAGGCTGTTGTACTTCCAATAAAATCAGCGTGCTCTAAAATAGCGGCTTCACATTCGGGGTGTGCAATTATTTTTGCATTAGGGTTTTGAATTTTTAATTTAATTAATTTTTCTAAACTAAAAATTTCATGCACCATACAGCTTCCATCCCACAAAACCATATTTCGTTTTGTTTTTTTATTGATGTATGCTCCTAAATTTTTATCCGGTGCAAAAATTATTTTTTTATCTAATGGTAAACTTTCTACAATTTGTACTGCATTACTACTTGTACAAATAATATCTGATAATGCTTTTATTTCAGCAGTACAATTAATATAAGTAATGACAATATGATCAGGATGACTTTTTTTGAACTCTGAAAATTTATCCGGTGGACAAGAATCTGCTAAACTGCAACCCGCTTTAAGATCGGGAATTAAAACTTTTTTTATTGGATTTAAAATTTTTGCGGTCTCGGCCATGAAATGAACTCCGGCAAACAAAATAATATCCGCTTTTGTTTTTTCGGCTTGTTGCGCCAGCCCTAGGCTGTCACCAATGTAATCCGCAATGTCCTGTATGTCGTTGTTCTGGTAATAGTGAGCCAAAAGTAGAACGTTCTTTTGTTTTTTCAAAGTTTTTATTTCTTCAAAAAGATCTAAACTGGGATCAATGTCTTTTTCTAAATATCCTTTATCTAATAACATATATAAATTTTAAAATAAATTATTATTTGTATTATAGGGTGTTAGTATGGTTAGTAACTGAGGTAAATAAAATTAGCAGATTTGGCTTATTACACATTATGAATACGTTGTTAACAAAGATAGGAGTTTAAATGCTTGAAAGTCAAAGATAGCGAGTTTGATCAAAATAACTTAATTACTCTTAACACTCATAACTTTCACCCCAATCTAATTGTTTATATACCCAATTTACGTCTTAAAAGTTCTTACAGATAAATTTAAAAAGATAGTGCAAAACCCAAACACGATCTGCTTAACATAATAAGTTAACAATTGGGTAAAATCTTATGTTTTGTTTATGAGACTAAAATAATAATATTAACACTGTTTTGAGTGATTTGTGTTAATACCATAAGCCTGACGATGAGGCTATTATTTTATGAGTGTTAATTAACGTTGATTACTACTTTTGAACAATATAAACTAAAAGACACTTTATACATTATTAATACTATGGAAATAGCAATTGGGAGCGATCACGCAGGATTTGAATTAAAAGAACAGGTAATTGCTTATTTAAAAAGCAAAAGTATTGTTGTATTAGATAAAGGCACTTATAGTTTAGAAAGAGCAGATTATCCGGATCATGGACACGCGGTTGCCAAAGAGGTTTTAGATAAAAAGATACTTGGCATCGTTATTTGCGGAAGCGGAAACGGAATTAACATGAGTGTAAATAAACATAAGGGAATAAGAGGAGCCCTGTGTTGGAATTCGGAAATTACTGCTTTGGCCCGCCAGCACAACGATGCCAATATTATGGCGCTTCCTGCGCGGTTTATGAATATTGAAGAAGCAAAAAAATGCGTAGACGCTTTTATTACAGAAAAATTTGAAGGCGGCAGGCACCAGGACAGAGTTCTAAAGATCGAGTGTTAGAACTTAGGACAAGAAACCATAATGAGTTTCTTTTTCTTTTTCTTTTTACTACAGAGTAAATACATCATGCTTAATTCATGACTCCCACCCGAACTACTTAAGGTAAGTTTTGAAACGGTATAGTCAAAAGAGTAACCAATTTGTACTTTATCGCCCGAAATTCCGGCCACAAAAACCAACGCGTCGTTATTTTTATACCAACCATAAGGTTTGTGCACAATAGGAATTCCTCTATACCACATTCCAAAAACCAAATAACCCCTCGCGTAATACGCCCCAACATCTATTTGATTAAACCTGAGAGAGCGCTTGTAATTAAAAGCCGCGGTAACAAAATGCTGATCTTTACTTTTGTCGGCCTGATCGTTTATTAAATATTTATAGCCACCATGAAATTTTACTTCGATGGGTAATCGACTATCATCTCCAGTTAGCGACTGATTAGGGCGCGTTAAATGAGAAACCGCAACGCCACCCCAAATATTTTCGGAATACATTAAATAACCCGCGTTCACATCAAAGTAAAGTACTTTAGTGCCATTACCCACAACCGAGCTACTAGGGCCGCCACCGTTTGCAATTTGGTCGCTAAAAAGCAAACCAGAGTAATCAAGACTTCTTTGCGTAAATCCTGCCGATAGCCCTGCGCGCGCAACAAGTCTTTTGTTGATCTTTAATTCGTAAGCATATAATCCGTTAACCTGATTGCTCTTTAAACTATTGGGCCCCGCTCTGTCGCTAAACAAAGTAATGCCCACGCCGCTGTTGTATTTTCTCAAAGGCTTGTCAAATGACACTTGATAGGTATTAAAACCACCGGGAGTTAAATTCCATTGATTGCGGTAATTCATAGAAAAACGCGTACACGAAGAGGCGCCCGTAAAGGCCGGATTTAAATAAATTTGCGCCGCATAAAATTGCGAGAACTGAAAGTGCTGCGAAAAAACACTGCACGAACAAAGCAAATAAATATATACTAAGCCTTTTTTCAATTAATGGCCTTCTTTAATGTGATGGTAATTTCTTTTTCTTCAGCCGAAAAACTAGTAACGTTTACAATAGGCCTAATGTTTTTGCTTTCGATAAGCATTTTATAATTCTTGTCAACCGTAACTGGCAACACCATACTTACGTAGTCGTGGTTTGGTTTAAACGTTGCCTCAAGTTTTCCTGTTTCGCTATCAAACAACGTCATTTTCAAATCCAATAAATTTTCTTTTGCGCCGATCTCATCATAATTAAATCTTAAATAAACGATCACCTGGCTTGATTCATTAAAATCAACAGAGTAAATATCTGCGTCGCCAGATCCGCCATTTCGCCGTGATGTAAAAAACGCTTGTTTAGAATTGCCCGCCTTTGTAAAATAAATGTCATCGTTTGTTGAGTTGATAGGAACGCCTAGGTTTGCCGGCGCAGCCCACTGTTCGGTATCTTCGTTGTAAGCGCAAACAAAAATATCGTACTCGCCCATGGTTTTGTGACCACGCGAACTAAAATATAAACTACCATTACCCGGATCTATATAAGGCGCATCATCATCTTCGGGCGTATTTATTAGTGGACCAAGATTTCGCGGCAAACTATATTTACCATTCATGAATTTTTTTACAATGTAAAGATCGCGTCCGCCAAAACCACCGGGCCTGTTGCTCGAAAAAACCAAAGCGTTTCCGTCTCCCGAAAAGCAAGCGCTTGCCTCTAAATATTTCGAATTAATTTCTTTACCCAACATTTTTGGCATACTCCAATTGGTGCCATTATACTTTGAAATATAAATATCTCCACCGGTTTGTTTGGCGTCGGTTCGGTAAATAAGCAGCTCTGTTCCATCAGGAGAAAATGCAACACAAGCATCGTGCCCTGCGGTATTAATACTATCGCTTAAAGAAACAGGATCTCCCCACGCGCCATTGTTTTTTAATGACATGTAAACGTCCTCATAATATTTTCCGTATGGATCTGTTTTTCCTCCTGTGCTTCCCGGCCTTCTTGATGTGTAAACCAAAGAACCGTTCTGTGTCCAAAACAACGGAACGTAATCAGGATATTTTGTGTTGATCTTGCTACCAAGATTTTTCACAACAAAAGCAAGCTTATTTGCCTCTTCATTAAGCGCCGCCTCACACGCATCAATACACGAAACAGCATCTTTATTAGAGATCATTTCTTCGTCGTTGTGTGTTTTGAAATGATAAAAAGCGTCGAGGGCTCTCCTTGGATTTCCATTGAATAAATATATTTTCCCAAGGAAAAAGTGGGATTCGATAACACTGTCTTTTGATCGATTAAAGAATTTAACCGAAGCCGTATCGGTTTTGTTTATGAAAAAAAGACAATAGCCTGCGCGAAAATTATATTCTTGGTGAGTGGTGTCGTATTTTAAGATCTCGGTATAAAGATCAAAAGCCTTTAAATAATCGGCACGCAAAAAAAGATCTTCGGCCTTAACAATATTCTTTTTGCGCAAAGCTTCATCCTTTTGGCCAAAAACGCCAAGGGAAAACAACATTATAAAAACAAAAAAAGTATATAATCTATTCATAAACTACCGAAGCAACGTCACACTTCCAACTTTATTAAACACCGTTCCGTCAAAGAACGTAATATTTGCTTTCCACACATAAGCATCTTGTTGACATAATTTCCCATTAAAATAACCATCCCACCCCATTTTAAGATCGGTGGACTGAAATATTAATTCGCCATAGCGATTGAAAACTTTAAGATCATATTCTGTAACCCCCGATGTAAAAGGGAAAAACACGTTATTATTTGGGTCGCTTGGATCATATCCACCGCCGGTAGATCCGCCGGTATTTGGCGTAAAGGCATTTGGGAATTGAACATTGCTTTTCACAACAATTTTTGCCGTAGCCGTATCGGTACAACTATATTGATTAGACGCAATGAGAACAACATTATAAAATCCCGCTCCGGCATATGTGTGCGATGGGTTTGTTTGTGTAGAAAAATTACCATCACCAAAATCCCAACTGTAAATACTGGCTTGCTGACTGTTGTTTGTAAAAGCAATGGGGTCTTTAGTTGAATTAATGGTGTACGACGAAGCAACAAACGCTGCTATTGGGGTTGGCCTTATGGTTACATTAATAATACTGCTTTTGTTTGCGCACGGACCATTATTTAAAAGAGAAACAGTAAGGGTTAAAACGCCCGAGTTTAATTCAGACGGGCCGAATTTATATTTAATTGGATTTGTGAAGCTATTTGGAATAAACGTACCGGTGCCGCTGGTTGTCCACAAGATCCCACCAAAACTACCACTAAGTCCGGCAGTAATATTTAAAGGATTTTGATACGAACACACCGTGGTATCGCTTTTAAGATCAATAATAGGATCTTTAAATATAGTAAGCACAACAGAATCACTTACCGCTGGACAAACTCCATTATTAATAGAAGTAAGAACAAGCGTTGCTGTTCCTACTGAAAGATCATTTGTAGAATAAATATAGGATGTATTAAGTAATGTTGGAGACGGAAGAAAATTTCCTGTGCCCATACTTGTCCATAAGCCGCTCGCGGTTCCAACACTAACGCTTCCGGTAAGCGAAACACTTTGGCTTGTTGAACATAATTGTATGTTGGTTCCCGCATTTACAGACGCCAATTTTCGAATGTTAACTTTAACCGAATCGCGCACCGCCGGGCAGGGTCCGTTGCCTGTAGATGTTAGTGTGAATGTAACAAACCCTGCAGCAATATCGTTCGCGGTTATAGAATACGTTGGCGTAAGACTAAAACTGCTTGGAGAAAAATTTCCTGTGCCCGTTGACGTCCAACTTCCACTGTTTGGATTTACCGTTCCCGACAAAGAAACAAGGCCCTGGCTTTCGCAGATCAATTGATCTGTGCCCGCATTTACTTGTGCTAAAGGAATGATGCTAACCATCACTGTGTCTATCACGCTTGGGCAAGGACCGTTATTAGTAGAAGTTAAAGTAAAAATAACCGAACCGTTTGCAATATCCGTTAAACTTAAAAAATAAGTATTATTTAAAAACCCCGCTCCCGGATTATAAGCGCCGGTACCGTTGCTTGTCCAAAATCCCGTAGAAGTTACGCCGCTCACATTTCCTGAAATAGCGAGTGTTGATGTAGTGGAACAGATCGCTTGATTTGCACCAGCGCTTACGGTTGCTATTTGAGAAACAACAACGCCCATAGTGCTTGTAACCGCAATACAATTTCCGTTTCCGGTTGATGTAAGAGTGAACGTAATATTTCCTGCGGCAATATCTGCGGCGCTAGGAAGATAATTTGTGATAGGTAAATTTGGCGAAGGAGAAAAACCACCCGAGCCACTACTTGTCCAAAATCCCGTTGAAGTTGGGCCGCTTACGTTTCCGTTCAACGCAACAGCGCTTATGCTACAAACAGTTTGATTTGCTCCTGCAGAAACAATTGGCGCCGCGGTTATTTTTAATAACACCGTACTGGTTGATGCAGGGCAAACGCCGTTGTTTGCTGTTGTTAATGAGAGCGTAACAAGACCGCTGTTGATATCGGCTACACTTGGAATATAATTTGTATTTAAATTTGTTGGCGAAGTAAACGCGCCTGTGCCGGAAGACGACCAAAGCGGCGTTGCAGGAAACCCAATAATTGCTCCCGATAAAATTACTGTACTATTGTTTGCACATACGGTTGGATTAATTCCGGCGTTTGCAATTGGAGGATCTTGCAAAAACACAACAACACTTCCTGTTCCCGCAAAACATCCTTGGTTGTTTGTAGAAGTTAAGGTTAGAGTAACGCTTCCTGCGGCAATATCTGCAGCGCTAGGAAAATAAGATGGATTTAAAATATTGAACGAAGGGCTAAACGTACCGCTGCCGCTACTACTCCAGCTGCCCGTATTAGTTGCGCCGGTTATAGTTCCGCTTAGTGCCGCAGAAGCAGTTGCACAAATAGTTTGATTATTTCCGGCGCTTACTGTTGGCGAAGGAAGAATGATCACTTGCAAAGTACTTGTTACGGGCGGACAAACGCCGTTGTTAAGTGTAGATAAAGAAAGCGTGACCGATCCCGCGGCATTGTCTGCCGCGCTTGGTGTATAATTTGTATTCAGATTTAATGGCGATGAAAAAATTCCGCTTCCCGAAGAAGACCATTGCGGAGTTGAAGTAAATCCCGTAACGCTTCCTGAAAGCGTTACCAAATTATTATTAGCGCAAACAGTTTGATTTGCACCTGCATTTGCAGTAGGGCTTGGTTGAGTTGTTAAGGTATAAATAAAAGGAGGACCGTTACAATTACTGAACAACGTTGTTGAAACCGTATAAACACCCGGCGCGGTAACCGGACAACACTGTCCAATAAAATTAGTTACACTTGGCCCGTTCCACATGTAAGAGGCCAAACCGTTTGGCGCGCAAAACGTATGCGTAGACCCTGCACAAACCGTTGCAGATCCGCCACCAACAAACGCTTGACAAACACCATCAATATAGGCATAACCAAAATGTCCGCCCAACGAACAATCAAATGTTGTAAAACGAATAGTTACATTTTGCCCTATGTAAGGCGTAAGGTCTATTAACACAGTTGTCCAAGGCTTATAAATAACACCAGGCGTTGTTGAATTAAAAAACCCGGGAATGTTTTGCCCGGCCGCAACGTAAAAATATGTACAAGGAATTAATTGATTAAGCGTATCCACCATTTCAACCTGAAAAGAAGGCTGCTGACTAATTGGATGATTTGGATCTTCGAGCACAACCGCGTACTTATAAGAAAAGTTTGCGTTGGCCGGAGTTACCAAAAATTGCTGTTCGATACGATCCGCTTCTCCATTAATAACATTATTACCAAGGCGCAATGAAAAATTTCCTCCCGGAAAAACTACAGGAAATCCACCATAAGGATCGTTGCCGGCAGCGGTGGGCATAATTGATTGTTGCCCAGCCGGGTTTGGACAACAACCCATGGCATTATAACCAGGATGAAAACCGGAGCTTACGGTCCAGCCCGCTAAAGTTCCTAATTCAAAATCAGGATTAAAACACGGAGGGGCCATAACCTGATTATTAGTGTTAGGTCCTTTTGAGTTGAACGGCGAGCTTAATGTTACTTGAGGAATTGTTACAGGAACAGGAGTTTGCATTCTTTTATGTGATGCAAGAAATTCTTGACGGTCGTTGCCGGTTAATTGTAATTTATCTGCATAAGCACTCCAGTATGAAGCGCTGTATGGCGCTGTAAGGTTTTGCGAAAAACAAACATTCACAAACAACAAAGCAAAGAAGGCAATGCGTTTACCGAAGTAAAAAAAAGAATGAATATGATTGGGTTTTAAGATCTGCATTTTCACAAGCTAAAAAAACGAGCTCTTGTTTAGTTATATGTTGTCAAAACAAAAAGGTTTCATTAATGTGGTGTTATATTCTAACATTCAAGGGCCTGTATAAATTTAAATAGAATTTTATCGTTTAACGAAACCATTCGTCGAAAATTAAAGTAAGATAATGTATATATTTACCAAAAAACCAACCACTATGAAAAGGCTAACTATTATAATGAGCGTAGTTTTAAGCACATTGGCTATTAACGCGCAAAAAGGACAACAATTTCCGGCGGTGAACGGCACCTGTTTAAATGATAAGGCTATGAGCTTGCCAATTAAGAACGGAAAAGAAACAATAGTCGCGATCGCTTTTCACAGAGGGGCAGAAGACGAATTGAAAAAATGGCTGAATCCTTTATATTATACCTTCATGAAAAAACCGGACAAGAAGGATAATAAATTTGATATGGCAGAAGTGTATGATGTGAATTTTGTGTTTGTCCCAATGATAAGCGGGTTCAAAAAGATCTCCGATGATTTTAAAGCGGGCACACAGAAAGAATTTTGGCCTTATATATTAGACACAGAAAAAACCGACGTGAAGGGAATGCAAAAACAATTAGGACTAAAAGATAACAAGATCCCGTACTTTTTTGTATTAGACAAAAACGGAAAAATTTTGATGATGGAAAGCGGCGAGTACAGCGAATCGAAGGTGGATAATATGGAAGAGGCCGTTAGCGGGGATTAAACCTTCTTCAGCTCTATTACCGTAATTTCAGGCCAAATACCCAGGCGCCCGGGATATCCTAAAAAACCTAGCCCGCGATTAACGTAAAGAAATTGTTTGCCCTGTTTATATAAGCCCGCCCAATTTTTATAAATATATTTTACAGGGCTCCACTGAATGTTCAAGCTTGGAATCTCAATTCCTAATTGCATGCCGTGTGTATGTCCGCTTAATGTGAGATCAACATCGGGATATTCTAAAACAACCTGCATATCCCAATGACTAGGATCGTGGCTCAATAAAATTTTAAACGGATATTGTTCTGCGCCCTCATAAGCGTTTTTCATTTTTCCGTAACGAGGAAAGCGCAAATTACCACCCCAATTCTCAATCCCTAATAAACCAATTTTTGCACCATCTTTTTCAATGACTACATGTTCGTTCATCATTAATTTCCAACCAAAGGAAGCGCTTTTCTTTTTTAATGTTTCTAAATTTTCAACCTTCGCCTCTTCCGAATCCCACTTCACATAATCGCCATAATCGTGATTTCCCAAAACAGAGTAAACACCATGTGGCGCTTTTAATCTACTAAATTGTTCTTCGTAACCAACAGTTTCTTTTGCTTCATTATTTACAAGATCTCCGGTAAATACGATCATGTCAGCACCTTGTTGCATTACAATATCAAAAGCTTTTGTAATAGGATCGACGCTCATAAAAGAACCCACATGAATATCTGAAAGCTGTACAATTTTAAAACCATCAAACTCAGTCGGAAGATTTGGAGAAGGAACAATTACTTTGTGCACGCGGTATTTATAAGCGCCGCGCACCATGCCATAAATAAAACCAATAGCGGGAACTACAGTAAATGTAACAGCCACCTGACTCAAAAATTTAAGTCTGCTAATTCCGGGCGCAGCATTAAGCTCTTCGCCTGTTTTTCGGTTGAATTGAGAAACAACCCACCTGAAAAAACGAATAACATCATCCACAATTAAAAACACACAGCCCAATAATTTACACAACAAAAGGATGATTGCAACCGACAACAAGAAGCGGAAAAAATTATTCCAATTTGGCGGAGGATAAAACACAGAAACCATGCCGATCAACAAGCTAAACGCGGCAAGCCCGTATGCGGTGTATAAGAACGCATTTCGTTTTCCGAGAGAAAAATCCTGAACAAATGTTTTTACGGCTTGTAAAAAATAGAACTCAACAAGAACGGTGATTGTAATAAATATTAGAATACGCACGATCATAATGAAGCCCAAAGGTACTAACTATTCTATCGAGAAATTGTCACGTTTACTTTTTTTAACCACATTTCACCGCCCGGCTCGCTACGCTCGCCGACTTCGCTCTTTTTAACCACGAATTACACTAATTTTCACTAATCTGTGTGTAAAAAATATTTCACTAAACTACCTGAGTGTAGTTTAGCGTTAATTAGTGAAATTCGTGGCTAAAAGGGGGAAATCAAATCTCCCAAGCCTTCCAATCCATTTCTTCGCCGGCAAGAATTTTAATGTAACTACTATATCGTTCTTCAGAAATATCGCCGCGCTCATAAGCATCGCGCACCGCGCACTTAGGCTCATCAATGTGTAAACAATTGTTGAATTTACAATCGTTCATGAATTTTCTTATCTCAGGAAAATAATGACCAACCTCTTCTTTTTTCATTTCTACCAAACCCAATTCTTTTATACCGGGAGTATCAATAATGTCGGCACCAAAATCTAAATGGTATAACTCGGCAAACGTAGTTGTGTGCGTTCCCTTAGAATGAGCGGAAGAAATTACCGACGTTTTAATGTTTAATCCTGGCTGCAACGCATTTACCAACGTAGATTTTCCAACGCCCGAGTGTCCGCTGATCAATGAAGTTTTTCCTTGTAAAACAGGCTTTAATTTTTCAACATCTTTTTTATCCAAACTACTAATGGTATAACACGAGTAACCAACTTTTTCATAAATTGAGATGATCTCATTTTGTAATTCAATCAACTCTTTGTTGAGGTTGTCGGATTTATTAAAAACGATAATTGCAGGAATAGAATAAGCCTCTGCGGTAATTAAAAACCTATCAATAAAACCTAAACTTGTTCTTGGCTCAACTAAAGTTGCAATTAAGATCGCCTGATCTAGGTTGCTCGCAATAATGTGGGCCTGCTTACTTAAATTAATTGACTTTCGGATAATGTAATTTTTACGCTGATGAATATTGGTGATCATCCCTTCGGTATCGTTTTCCATTTCAACATCTACACGATCACCAACCGTAACAGGATTGGTTGTTTTTCTGTCATCCAAACGGATCTTCCCTTTAAGTTTGCAGCTAATAATTTCGCCGCCGCCCATGCGCACCAAATAATTACTTCCTGTAGATTTTGTAACAGTCCCCGTCATTGTTGTAAAAATACGAAGTATATAGCCACGGAGGCGCGGAGGCGCGGAGAAATTTTATATCGTGAAGCGCAAATACACAAATTATTACAATAAAAAACTCCGCGCCTTGGTGTCTCCGTGGCTAAAATTGCCCTTGAGATAAAAATCCGTCAGTTTTGTTAATTGTTTGGTGTTAATTTGTGCCAACGCCATCGAAAAGGCCCTTTGTTAGGAAGAAATAATACGTAAATTAGACGCGTTTATTAAACAAAATTATGGAAGAAGTATATATAGTTTCTGCAGTTAGAACTCCACTAGGATCGTTTGGCGGAGTGTTTGCGGGCATCTCTGCAACACAATTGGGCGCTTATGCAATTAAGGGCGCTTTAGAAAGAATTAGACTAGACGGAAAACTAGTTACCGAAGTATTTATGGGATCGGTAATGCAGGCAAACCTTGGACAAGCGCCGGCACGACAAGCTGCAAAATTTGCGGGCTTACCGGATTCGGTGAATTGCACCACCGTAAATAAAGTTTGCGCCAGCGGAATGAAATCAATTGCATTAGCTGCGCAAAGCATTATGTTGGGCGATAACGACATTGTTGTTGCGGGCGGAATGGAAAGCATGAGCGGCGTTCCGTTTTATTCTGATAGCACGCGATGGGGAGCAAAATATGGCAACCAACAATTAATTGATGGATTGGCGAAAGACGGTTTGACCGATGTGTACGGAAATGCACCAATGGGAAATTGCGCAGAGCTTTGCGCAAAGGACATGAAATTTACACGCGAACAACAAGACGCGTTCGCAATTGAATCATATAAACGATCGGCAGCAGCATGGGGCGCAGGAAAATTTAAAGAAGAAATTGTTCCCGTAACTGTAAAAACAAAAAAGGGAGATATTGTTGTAAGCGAGGATGAAGAATATAAAAATGTAAGCTTCGAAAAAATTCCGACATTAAAACCGGTATTTCAAAAAGACGGAACTGTAACTGCGGCTAACGCAAGTACTATGAATGATGGTGCGGCAGCTTTAGTTTTAATGAGCAAAGAAAAAGCAGAAAGCCTAGGATTAAAACCACTAGCTAAAATTGTTTCGTTTGCAGACGCAGAACAAGCGCCCGAGTGGTTCACCACGTCGCCAAGCTTAGCGGTTCCAAAAGCAGTTGAAAAAGCGAAATTAAAAATAAGCGACATAAATTATTTCGAATTGAACGAAGCGTTTGCGGTTGTTGGATTAGCAAACATTCAATTAATGAAATTAGACGCAAGTAAAGTAAATGTCAATGGCGGAGCGGTTTCGCTAGGGCATCCATTAGGATGTAGCGGCGCTCGCGTGATCGTTACTTTAATTAATGTTTTGAAACAAAACAACGCTAAATATGGAGCGGCAGGAATTTGTAATGGCGGTGGCGGCGCAAGCGCAATGGTAATTCAGAATATGTAGTTATTGAATTAGATTTGTTATTTGAAAGATCGTGCGATGAGTGCGGTCTTTTTTATTTGGGCGCCTTTTCGCGCTTTCCGCTACAAGCCTGCTTGTCCTTTGCAATCTTTGTAGGGCTCCGGTGGCTTCCTGTGGTCGCCTCCTCGCCCAACAAACATTATGCAAAGTCCTACGCAGGGCTTTTCGCTACAATCGCGGGCGCGGCAGCACACTAGGCATTATGGTAAAAAAGCGAAGCTTTTCTATGCGCCCTTAATTTAGGCGCTGCAACTTTCCAAACCCCCTCTCTGAAACTCCGTGAAAACCTCTGTGCAATGCCGGAGGCATCTCTGTGGTTTTCTGCCTCTAAATGCGCTGAATATCCAAAAAGATCACCATCTTTGCAGCGCGAAAATGAATCTCTTATCAGTAAATAATCTTTCTAAAGCTTACGGCACAAAAGAGCTGTTCACTAAAATAAGCTTCGGAATTAACTATGGCGAAAAAGTGGCGCTAGTTGCGCGAAATGGTTCGGGAAAAACAACGCTATTTAAGATCTTAAAAGGGATTGAAATTCCTGATGAAGGAGAAGTTGTTTTTCGTAAGGACATAAGCATTGGTTTTTTGGACCAGAATTTTACTTTTGATGAAGAGGCCACTATTCAACAATTAATTGATAATGCAGATAATAAATTTGTAAAGTGTATTCGCAACTACGATGCCGTTATAAAAGCGAGCGAAACATCAACCAGCAATGATGTTGCAGATAAACTAGAAGAGTCGCTTAACGAAATGAATTTATTAGGCGCTTGGGATTATGAAAAAGACATAAAAGAAATTTTATCACGCTTAGAGCTTCACGACACAAGTCGCATTGTTAAAACGCTATCGGGGGGACAAAAGAAAAGAGTTGCTTTAGCGCTCACCCTGATCAATAAACCAACACTGATCATTATGGATGAGCCAACCAATCATTTGGACATTGACATGATCGAGTGGCTCGAGAATTATTTACAGCAAGAATCGTTAAGTATATTATTAGTAACACACGATCGTTATTTTTTAGATGAGGTTTGTGATCGCATTATTGAGATCGATCAACATAAGCTTTATGAATACAAAGGAAATTTTGATTACTATTTAGAAAGAAAAAAAGAGCGCGAGGAAATGCAAGACGCGGCCCTTGATAAAGCACAGAATTTATACAAGCGCGAATTGATCTGGGTGCGCAAACAACCAAAAGCGCGTACAGTTAAATCAAAATCGCGAGTGGACGCTTTTTATGAGGTAGAGCAAAAAGCAAAACAAAAACGCGTAGAGAAGCGACTAGAGCTTACGGTAAAAATGGAACGCATGGGGTCGAAAATTGTGGAGATGCATCGTATCACCAAAAATTACCCAGGCAAGGAAATTATTACGGAACCATTTACTTATACGTTTATTCCCGGTGAAAAAATCGGTGTTGTTGGAAAGAATGGAGTAGGGAAGACCACGCTTTTAAATATTATTCAAGGCAAAGAATCCGTTGATACCGGAAAAGTTTCGTTGGGAGACACCATCGTGTTTGGTTATTATTCCCAAGGAGGAATGATCATTAATAACGATAAGCGCATCATAGAGATAATAAAAGATATTGCAGAATACATTCCTTTAGCAAACGGCCAAAGCTTATCGGCCTCACACTTACTAACGCGGTTTAATTTTTCGCCGGCAGTTCAGTATAGCTATGCGCACACTTTAAGCGGAGGAGAAAAAAGACGCCTCTACTTATTAACTGTATTAATGAAGAATCCGAATTTTTTAATTCTGGATGAGCCAACAAATGATCTTGACATTGTAACGCTACAAACCTTAGAAGATTTTTTAGATGAATTTAAAGGCTGTGTTTTAATTGTATCTCACGATCGTTATTTTATTGATCGCTTGGTGGATCATACATTTGTATTGGAAGGAAACGGAGAAATAAAAGATTTTCCGGGCAACTATACAGAATATAGAACCTGGAAAGGCGAAAGAGAAGACGGTAGAAAAAATGAAACTCGACAAGAGGTAGCTTTAGCAAAAGCAGAGGCCGAAGAAAAGAAGAGGGTAAGCGAGTTAAAGATTGCCGTAGAAGAAAAAAAACCAAAAGTAGAAACACCGGTAAAAAAACTATCATTTAAACTTCAACACGAGTTGGCCGAAATTGAAAAAGAGATCCCTGTATTGGAAAAGCAAAAAGCGGAACTCGAACAACAAATAATTGATTCGGCCACTGATTACGGAAAGGTTTTGGAGATCACCGCTAAATTAAAACCAATTTCGGATTCTTTGGACAAAAAGAACACGCGCTGGCTGGAGATACAAGAGATGTAAAGCGCTTCTTTGTAATTATCTATATTAAATATAAAACTCTCCGATTAGCTCCCCGGTAGCATAATACACCAAATAGTGACCGTGCTCTAATTTACCAAGCTTAACGGCCTTACATTTCGGCGAATCGTCTTTAAAAAACTTGTCGCTGGCGCTTATTGTTAAATAGATCATGTGCCCATCAATTTTTGCTTTAGTGCGCTTGCAAATATTAGAGGCGCTATAAGCTGTTGATCTTACGGTTGCAGAATCAAGGCCCGACACATCGCAAATGAGTGGTAAATAATACCCGGCCTCAGCCTCAAGCGGCCGTTCAATTCTTATTCCTCCATAACTTTGCACTTGCTTCCACGAAAGCTTTTCTACAGTGAGAATGTCAAACACAAAGGGCGCTAGCAATAAGAGGCCAACAACAGAAAGGATTATTTTTAATTTTAAACTCAATTCGGGCTGATGACCTCGAAGTTAGAGTTTATTTTCTTTCGCTTTTGAATTTCGCTGAATAATTGTATCAACAATAAAAACAAAAGTGCGTAAGCACCATAAAGCAAAGTGGCGTTAATAACAAGGCAAGTTACAAAGAAGACAAGAACGAAAAACAAATTCGATCCGATCACATAGACCGCGATCTTTTTTCGATCTAAAAACCTCCACAGCAAAAAAGTAACAAGCGAAAACAAAGCGCTCAGTGAAATAACGATCTTGGCGAACGGATTTTCGAGAATGAAAGCAACGCCAATTGCAGAAATAGAAGTAAATGTGGGATATAAATACCAATTATCTCCAAGATTCTCAAGAATGAGCATTGTTTCGGAAGTAAAAGAAGTGGCGGTATCTTTAAACGTGAGGTGATCAATAACTTCGTTGGCCGCGGTTTGAAAAATATTCTGTTTCTCAACCAGAACTTTTTCTTTTTCATGCTTAATAGCATCCGCTTTATTAAACGCACTTTTTGTAACACCATCAACACAGGTAGAAAAATAAAACACAAAAGGTAAAAAATAACACGCAAGGGTTAGAAATCGTATTGTTGCGGCGGGCAGCTCAATTTTTGAAAACATTCTTTGAAGTATTTAATATATTAAAGATACGGCAAGAACTCATATGTAACCCATAAAAAAGCATAAAAATTAGAGTTCAATACTTTGGGGATGCCTGATAAAATTATCTTTATCATATCTCCGCTTAATTTCTCTTAGCTGCTCGTAATTTTTACCATAATACGCGGTTTGCCAATCAGCGAATTCTACACTGCAATAGTTAAAATATTGGGCATTGATGTTGTTTGCTTTCAACAACTCTAAACAATCGTGCGTAACCTGATGGAGCCCCATTTCTTTGTAATCTTCGGTCCAGTATGCTTGGATCTCGGAAATAAAATCATATTCACGATGAGGAAAACACGAATCGTTTGCAAACAATGGATCCTTTACTTTTCCCCCAAGGGTGTTTACCTGGAAGATCATTCCTTTATTGTCGATGATGCTTTTTAAAACTGTTCCAATACATCCTGATATAT
The DNA here is from genome assembly GCA_016705695.1 of Sphingobacteriaceae bacterium. Taxonomy (GTDB): domain Bacteria; phylum Bacteroidota; class Bacteroidia; order B-17B0; family Aurantibacillaceae; genus Aurantibacillus. Next base: position 207,948 of record JADJLA010000018.1, on the reverse strand, counting down.
GATCAAAATCTTTATAGAAACCCGCAGAGGAATTTCTAAAATTCAATGGAATTTTCGAGCCGTAGTAATTCTTTAATTTTTTTGCTAACTCTAAGCGCTCGCCTTTTTTGTATTCGTCTGTTTCGCCTTTCAGCCCTTCAATAAACGACTCTACGCCCTCATTATCTTCCCCTGCAAAATTGGTAATTAAGATGTTAAGCGTTCCTCCATTCAGAACATATGCCGAAAAACAAGAGTGAGGAAGGTTTTGTGTGTGAAACATCCATTTTTCCAAAATAGCAGTTGCGCGATCAGGATCTAATTTGCGCGCCTTAAAATGATGAGAGATCATATTGGGCGGCGCTTCGTGAGAGCGAAATACCATTTCGGTAACAATTCCAAAATTTCCGGAACCGCCTCCGCGTAAAGCCCACAACAATTCCGCATCGTCTTTGGAAGAAATTATTTTTCCGTTACCATCTACCATCGTTGCCTCTATTAAATGATCACAGGTCAATCCAAATTCACGAGAGAATAATCCGTAACCTCCGCCGGTTGTTAATCCACCTACACCAACACTTCCGCAAGAGCCCGCAGGAATAATTCTACCCTTTGGTAAAATGTGATCGTACAAATTTGAAAGCGTACAGCCGGGACCAACTTTTATTTTGTTGTCCTCCAAAAATTCGACAGAATCCATGTCTGAAAGATTGATCATAAGGCCATCATCGTTTGAGGAAAACCCCTCCATGCTGTGTCCACCACTTCGTATGGCAATTGGATAATTGTGATGTCTAGCATAACGAACAGCTTCGGCAACTTCGGCAGTTGTTTTAGGAAGGGCGATGGCTAGGGGATATTTATCAAAACGTTTATTGAAACCTAAACGAAATCCCTCATAACGCTTGTTGCCTTCTTTTTCCATGATGTCAACATCAAAGTTTTCTTCAACCGGATCGGAAGTAGCAAGGGTGTCAAAAGGAGTTTCTTTTACAACCACTTCTTTTCTCTCAACAGGATCGTTTCCGCAAGCGCCAAGTAATAAACCGGCCGCTGCAAGCGAACCGGTTCTTAAAAAATCTTTTCGAGAATATTTTTTAGACATTCCCTAAAGATAACACTCCGATTTCAGTTGGGCAAACAAGATCGAGATTCAAAATCGCATTTTCGGGTTCCACAAAAAACAGGTACCTTGTTGAGGATCTAAACTATCGATGCGCCGAATCCTTTCTAAATATTATTTGATCGCGATATGTTGCTTCGTTTTTGCTTCAAATAATTTTTCGCAAAGTTATTGTGTTGGCGAGAACACAGCGTATTCTCCCGGCGAAGAATTGAACTATAAGGTTATTTATAACTGGGGAATGATATGGTTGGAGTCGGGCAAGGCCACGTTTAGAGTTGGTTCCGCCAAAATAAAAGACAGAACACTATACGTTTTTAACGGAAGCGGGAGTACGTATCCAAATTACGATTGGTTCTATAAGGTTAAAGATGTGTTTGAGTCGTATGTAGATTCCGCAACATTCAGGCCGCTTACGGCTATTGCTAATATCAAGGAGGGAAATAAAAACGATAAACACAATTACGTATTTAACTTCAATAAAAAACAAGCCTATACAACCATAACACGCGGAAACGATCCGGCGCAAAAAGACACCGTAAAAACTACACCCTGTACAATTGATGTGCTAACTGCTATTTATTACGCTCGCAACATTGATTATTCTAACCGCCAAAAAAACGACACAATAAGCATGTCGCTTTTGATCGACGGAAAAGTTTATCCCATTTATATCCGCTATCTTGGTAAGGAAAAATATAATGCCGGAAGTCTTGGTTATTATAATTGTATAAAGTTTAGTCCGCTTTTAGTAGAGGGTTCAATTTTTAAAGGAGGCGAAGGAATGAAGGTGTGGGTTACAGACGATAAGAATAAGATCCCGCTCTATATTGAAACGCCAATTATAGTAGGCTCCATTAAAGTTAAGCTGGCAAGTTATAAAGACCTTAGAAACGCGGAAGAAAGCAAGATCAAATAAATTGAATGGACTTGAATTCAAAAAATGTTTCACTAAATTTGATCGTGGGTTTGTATCTTGACAACAAAGCATCAACTTAATTTTAAACAAGAACACAATGAGAAAAAAAGCAATCATTTTATTTTTATTGTTTGGCGCAGTAGCGTTTGGACAGCTAACCATGGACTCTTTAACCAAGATCGTTAAACCACTACGACTTGGCTACTCAAGTTATTTTAGTGACTTTGCAGGAAAGAGCGGTTATGGTGGACCGTGGATCCTTACAAAAGACGGAGGCGGCGCTGCATTTGGCGATAACTTGCTTTACAAATTTGATAAGAAAGGAAAAGAAACGTGGAAGCGTACGATCAAAGATCGCTTTGAGGAAATGGAAACACAAGTTGTTGCCGAAGATGCAAAAGGAAATCTTTATACATTCATGCTTGAGTACAATTCAAAAATATATCGCGGCGGCGTGGAGCGCTTAGTGTGTTTTGATAAAACCGGAAAACAACTATGGGATAAAAATCTTGCCAAACCGGCCGCGCTGAACAACCCAATTGTTTCTTATGTAAAAACAACCAACGATGGAAAGATCTATATGCGTGGACACGTGGCCAAAGAGAAAAAAGAAAATGGCGACCCAAAATATTTGTACTGGGAGGGTTGGATAGACGCAACAGGAAAATTAACGCAAACAACCGGTGAAGAAATTGATTGGGGAAAACAAGAGTGGCAAAAGAAATTTAAGCCGGAGTAAAATTATTTTTTGTCGACAACCGGTTCTGTTTTTATAGTAATAAGCTTTGAATAGACATTTTTGCAATAGAAATTTGTAGATGGATAATGTCGCTGAGCCCACGACTCGATAGTGAATGTGTTTTTTGAGGGAGATAAAGTTCCCGTAGACTCGAAACTGGCATAGTTTGCGCTGAAAAACCCAACGGACATGGTATTACCATTTAATGACGCCTGTGGGATCACTTGTTCAGGACCTATGTTTAGCGGAAGTAATTGAAAATGACCCTTTCCGTTTGCAGGATTTACAACGGCCGTATAGTTTTCAGATGTAACAATAGGCTTGTCCGAGCCGGAAATTGCGGTACACGTGAAGGCAACTTTATATACGCCACTTAAAAAATTCGAACTATTCTCAACCACATGAACGGTTCTGCTTGCAGGAGCCAAAGGAACTCCTAAAGAATCATCAGCTGTATAGCTTAGAATATAAGTGCCGGGAATATTTGTATTTACAGAGCCGGAAACGTTTGCCCAAATAACGAGTTCGGAGCATTTGTCTATTATTCCGTTTGTATATGTGTTAACTGTTGCGCCCCTGTCGGCATAACTAACAAACATAAACGCGGTGTCCACTTTTTCGCCTTCAAGAACGATTGCCGTATAGCTTTTGTAAGCTGAAACATCTGGTGATTCTGTGTTATCACAACCCATTAATGAAATAAGAACCAAGGGGATAATATGAGTTTTTAAAATAGACATCTAATTTATTTTTCTCATTTTGGTTGTGTGGCTTTTATAGCGAGCACATATTTGTAAACAGCGTCTTTTTGTATTTCGGTTATTTTAGCCCTTTGCGCCATATCGTCAACAATGTCTTTCCAGCGTTCCAAAGGACGTTTGTAAATACTTTTAGCCTCATGACATCCAACGCAAGCAGTTTTAACATAAAGCTCGTAACCTTCTTTTAATTGTGAGGCCGTCGCATCTTTGTGTTCAATTTGTATGGCGGTCAGCTCTTGATCTCCGGGAGCATATATTCCATCATTAGGTTTTAAAACCATTACCGGACCAGAAGCCACTGTTGAAGTAGGTGTTGTGGTTGGAGTGTTTGTTGTGGTAGTTGAGCTTGTGGTTTTTTTGCGAGAGCTACACGCAACAATAATTAGGGCCGCAACTGCAAGTGAGATAAATTTAGTTGTTTTCATATATTATTATATTATTTTTATTTTACGGGAACATTAAAAATAAATCCTACACCAAAAACATTTTCTATACTTAAACTAGGATCTTCCTTTAAGTATTTCCGCATTTTAGTAATGAACACATCCAGGCTTCTACCAAAAAAATAGTCATTCTCTCCCCAAAGATCTTTTAGAACATCCTCTCTTTTTATCACCTTGTTTTTATGATCACACAAATATTTTAAGATGTCGCTTTCTTTTTCAGTGATCCGTTTTGTTTTACCGGAAAAGATCAGCGACTGATTATTGAAATCAAACGTATAGCTTCCTAAGCTAATGAGCTCGATCTTTGCATCATTTTTACTTTCAGGAATCCTGCGGATAACAGCCTTTATCTTCCAAAGCAGCTCTTCTTCATCAAACGGTTTTGTAATATAATCATCCGCGTCAAGGTCATATCCTTTTAGTTTATCTTCTTTTGAAGATCGCGCAGTGATAAATATCACCGGGATCATTTTGTCTTGTGAGCGGATCTCCTTTGCTAAAGAAAATCCATCGAGCTTTGGCATCATTACATCTAACAAACAAAGATCAAATAAATTATTTTGGAAAGCTCTTAACGCGAGCTCGCCATCTTTACAAAGCCTTACTTCAAAACCTTCAGTTTCCAGATACTCAACTAAAAGAAAGCCTAAATTAAGATCGTCTTCGGCCAATAATATTTTTAATTTTTCTTTATGCATGAGGGAGCGTTAATGTAAATGTTGTCCCTTCGCCTTTTTCGCTCTCCAACTCGATCGTGCCCTCGTGGAGCTCAATTATTTTTTTAACGTAAGCCAAGCCCAATCCAAAGCCTTTAATATTGTGAACGTTTCCTGAAGGAACCCTGAAAAATTTTTCAAATACTTTTTCGTGATACGCTTTTGGTATCCCTACGCCTTTATCTGAAATAAGAATAATTATATGCTCATCGACATTATATGTTTCAATCAACAACTCCGGCTTTCCTGTGGAATATTTTACGGCGTTATCTATCAAATTACATAGCGCGTTTGTAAGATGAGTTTCATCTCCCATGATAACAAATTTCTCAGCCTGTAATTTTAATTCTAGAACTCCCTGTTTATTTTCTATTTGTATATGAATGCTTTTTATCGAATCACGGATGAGTTGATGAAGGTCTATCTCGGTTTTTTGTAAAGGAACTTCTCCGCGCTCTAATGCCGTCATGCTTAACATTTGTTCAACCTTAAGCCTTAATTTTTCGTTTTCTTCAAGAACGATCTCAGAGTAATGTTTTAGTTTCTCCTGCTGCTTTATCACGGGATCTTTCAAGATCATTTTACTGGCTAAAGCAATATTTGTTAGGGGCGTTTTAAATTCGTGGGTCATGTTATTTAAGAAGTCAGTAGTATGTTCTGAAATCCTTTTCTCTTTCATAAGCGATAGAACAGTACGCCAAAACATTATAAGCACAACCAGTATTAATACAACGGAGGAAATGAACGGCGTGCCCATTTCGTCCATAATGAATTGATTTTTGTCGGGAAGGATAAGAACCAACTCAGACCCGTTTTGACTTACAACTTCTTCTAAACGTTTGTTGTAAATATTATTTTTAAACCCACCCCCGTTCTTAACTTTAAACGGCGTTGGCTTTACAACCACAAAGGAGTAATCAATGTAAAAATTGTAAAAATTCATGAAACGTTTAAAAATGGAATCTATTTTTCGGATCTCAGTATTTGTGATGCATATTTCAGTACTATTACAAGCGTTAATTACAATATTGCCCGAAGCCTGATTTGTGTCGGCAATGCTTTTGCACGTTTCTTTATCCGACGAAAGAGCTTCAGCCGTTTTAGCAAGAACCATGTTTGCTTTTTCGTTGAACAACTCTTCCTTTATAGCAGCGGTTTCAAATATCCAATTTACCTGAATAACCAACACTATTACTAACGCGAGCGAAGAAACGGCAATGAATAGATATGTGCGATTCAACTTCATGTTTGACCAAAAATAGACAATTTATATAGCACGCACACGAATATAACATGCATTAACAACTCGTTAACAAAGCAATAACTAGTCAGTAACAACGTCCAGCTTATTCGGCAACTATATTTGTTGTAAAATAGATCTATCATGAGTGCACGATCAATATACACCGCAACTTTGTTTTTGTTCATTTTAGTGAATGGCGCTTCACAAAACGTACGATTTGTTATAAAAAAGGAAAAGCTTAGCGCGGCTAAGTTTATCACCGACATTGCACCTGGCTTATGGGATAATATGATATTGCCAGAGAAAGATCGAAGCGAACTGGATTATTTGAAGAAAGCAACTTATGCAGAAACATTTATTTATTCGAGCAATTATAATACGCTTGTTAATTATATTTCGGTGGAAATAGTAGCAATTTGCAGCTCAAAAAAAGTAAACGCATTTGCCCTTAATGATAAACTTACCGAGGCACAAAGGAATATTTTAAGTAAAGCAGACGTTGGAACCGACATTATCATAAAGGTAAAATTCAAACATAAGGGGCGCGCTCGGTATATGGCAAACAACGAGATCATTGAAGGATATTTGCCGGTAAATGTTGTTCCTTATACTGAAGCGGAGTTTCTTAATGGAACTAAGCAGGTAGAAGATTATTTATCCGAGAAGATTTTTAAGATAAAAGACCCCAACAGAAAACAACCGCCCATTATAAAATTTACTATTAGCGAAGAAGGTAAGGTGATAAACGCTAAAATAACGCAAACATCAAACAGCCCTAAAACAGATAAAATACTACTTGAAGCAACTACCAACATGCCCAAGTGGAAGCCGGCGAAGAATTCGAAAGGAGTTACTGTTAAGCAGGAATTTTGCATCCAGCTTGGCGGGGGTTGTTGATACCTGCAGCCGGTTTTTTTAATGCAATTTAAACGAGATTATTTTTGAATAACAATTTTTTTGGTGAACTGATGTTCGCCGTCAAACATCTCTAGGAAATAAATGCCACCTGGCAAATTCTTTACATCAAAATCAATTTTATTTTTCCCAAAAGAATAAAAGATCTTTGGCTCTTGCCTTAAAACTCTTCCATAAACATCTTTGAGCTCGATCTGCATTTTCTTGTCGGCATGCAAATAGAAATCAAGAGTTAATTGCCCCGACGTTGGATTTGGATATGCCTGCAATGAATTTTCGAACATTTCTTTTTCACTTAGCCCGATAGTTGTGCATAGCCCCGGCATTTTTGAATCAAGCCAAGCCAAACGTTTTTTGAGCCACCACTTTAAAGTATCGCACTGTATCTGAAGATTTGTATTAATGTCAAACCTCAAAAAATGCCGTACGCTTGCATCGCTCACATATGTTTTTATACTATCAATGATCTTGAATATATGAGTTGTATCAAGCGTAGTACTTCGTAATTGAGCCCAACGGCATTTAAGATCCTTTGTATAGTTACTATCTTGCAACAAACGGCCCCACCAAAAGGGAACGTGGTAAGCTGAGTTTATCCAACAGGTGCTTTTGTAGGCCCAACCTGTATCTTGCTCAAAGGCGCAGAGCTTTACATTGTACATTGCCGAATTAAAATCCCAAAGCGGACCGGCTTTTATTTTCCCACCCTTGCTGTTCTTGTCTTTATATAAATATGCGCTTCGCCTAAAAGCATCAATACTTTTACTGATCTCTTGCATAAAAAAGAAATCAATGAAGGTGTTGTGATCAATGTATTTTTTATATCCAATAGTTGGACTCATAAAGTTTGGCCCCTGTAATGCAGTTTCAAATGAATCAACATAGGCCTTTAAATAATTTTTTTGTTGAATGGTGATATCGTCTGACTTGGGATATTTATAGCTAAAGAACACGCCTGCGTCTTTCAGCGAGATCCAGCCGCTATCATTCGCCCAGATATTTTTATCTACTGCAAAAATATATCCTCCTGTAACATCATCACCGGTATTATCAATTGGCGTAAGCTTGGATATATTAACTCTATTTGCATCGCGTTTAATTTTTTCCATCATTATATAGATGCCGCGATAATCGGGCTGCCATAAATAATTGTAAAATTGCACCTCGCAATATTTTGCGCGGGGAGTATAATAACCCATATCGCGGCCCAATTGATAAATGAGTGTATTTCGCATTAATGATTCATCATCGTATGGGCCATACAAGATCCAATCGTGTTCAATGGGCATTCCTAATATTACAGCGTCCGAATCAGCTCCGGAAATATCACGTGTTTCTAGGCCATAACTTTTTTGCAAAAACCATGAGGTTTGCGAAATAGATCCGCGCTTTTCTATTCCAATTTGTCCTTTGTACCCGTTTGGCACATCGGTAATATGATTCATCACATTATAACCGTTGTTAATGATGCCCATTCCAACCGTTACTTTTGGAGTATCAGGAATGGGATCGTTAGCGGGCAGTAAAAATGGTAGTTTAAGTGCAACAATTGGTAATTTTGAGGAATCAAGTGTAAGCGTTACGGCTTGCGTGCTTGCCAAAGGACCAAAGGGAGCTTGGGCTTTAATAAGACCTAAGCTAAAGAACAGCGCTATAAATACAAGTGTAAAATTCCTCATGGTGATTAGACCTTACTTTCTATCATTGGTTTAATTAGAAACTAAGGTAATTATTTTAGCTCAATTTTCATCATTTGGCCTGATCTGCGAAATCAAGGCTTTCCCCCAGTAGGTTAAATAGTGTGAATTCGCGGGATAATTGTTTTTTTACGCTACTTACAATGTACCTTTGCGGAATAAATAAGTAAAATGCAAAAATTGATCAAGAATATTGTTTGTCCAGTAATTACATTTATTGGAACACAAAGAAAAAACATTAAAGGCTTTCCTGTAAGTCGGGTTAATAGCTAATCAACAGACCGCGGAATTTAGAAAACTTAGTTTTTATAAGACTCAAGTTGTTTTAACTCTTCGTCTATTTTAATTCGCCATTTTTTTAACTCTCCCATCACACTTCCCATTTTGGTTTCTTTCCTAAATGAATTAAACTCTTGTGTGAGCTCGGTCATCGAAGCATTATACTTTTGTTGGAACTGTTGATTGGGGTCAGAACCAAAGTCAGCTTCAGAAAGATCTTTACGAAGTTTTCGAGCGTGAACCTCATAAATATCAAACGTAACCTGAAAATACATTAAACCATGGCTTGTTTTAATTTTAGGGTCAACCCACGATTTATTTCTGTCAAAAACCGAAACTACCGAGTAGGTTGTTTTTACCAGGGCATTTTTCTTTTCAAAGTTTGCTAAGTTCATGCAAAAGATCTCGCCGCTTAAACCAATACCATCAATAACCTCACCTTTAAAATCTGACCAGCTTAAGGGCCTTGACAAATGCCAAATTAAAGTGTCGTTTGAAAGCGATGTTTGCGAATTGATTTTTAGAGCGCAAAACAAAAGGAAAAACAGAAAGTATTTTTTCATAAACGCATTTATTTTTTTGTTGCAACTAAAGCAAAAACCAATGGAATTTTATCGCCAAACGCAGGGATCTGATATTTTTTGGACCAACTTCTACGGCGCCCCTAAAACAATTGTAAGGAGAATAGTTAAACTCATCAAACGAATTTAGTTCAAGTCCGTTTTTTATAAGACTATTTAGAACTTCGCTTGTAGGATGATTCCATGTAATTGTTTTGTCAACAATAGGCGCGTCTCTATCAGCATAAGTTCCGGTTTCGGTTTCTACAATTGGGCCGGCATTAAAATAGCTATACTCAACTTTGGTAAAAGTATTATCATACATCCAAACCACAGGATGAAATTCAACGAATACAAATTTTCCACTTGGCTTTAAAAATCTTGAAACTAAACTAGCCCACTTATCAAGATCGGGAAGCCAGCCAATGGTACCATAACTTGTGTACACAACATCAAACCGTTCATCTAAATGTTTTGGCAGATCGTAAACGTTGCAACAAATAAATTTTGTGTTCACATTGCATTTTTGAGCAAGCTCTTTGGCCTTGCTAATGGCATTGTCCGACAGATCAACTCCCGTTACATTGGCGCCAAGTCGTGCTAACGAAATAGTGTCTTGTCCAAAATGACATTGAAGATGCAAAATACTTTTTCCTTTTATATCACCTAATAATTTTATTTCAATGTCGTTAAGCGAGGTGTTTCCTTTTAAAAAACCATCTAGATCGTAAAAATCAGAAGTTAAATGGACATCTGTTTTTTTGTTCCACGATTGTTTATTTATTTCTATGTAGTTCTTTTCTTCCATTAGGATCTAAAGCGTTTCGCCTTAAATAAGTTCAATTTGTTTGCTTGTCATTATCCTGCTTTTTTCTTTCGATCCGAGTAATGATAATGCGAATAAAAATAATACTAAAGGTAATGAAAGTTATTGTGGCATGAGTGTTAGGATAGATCTGATGGTTTAATTTCAACACAAGGGTTACGGTCCAAACACATATGGCAAGGATGCTTATTATGTTTATTATTTTAGAAAGCTTTCTCATTTTAATGGATAGTAAAATTATGAATTATTTTTGTCTTCGTAAGGCAAGAATTAACAAAATCCCTCGCTAAAAAGGGTCTGCCCCCCTTTTATGATCGCATAAAATCCCTAGATTTGTTAAGTCTTGAAATACCTCAAACATATAGTCCCTTTTTTACTCCTAGCCGTTATGCTTTTTGTTGGCGCACGCTTTGTGGTATTTAAGTCAGTAGTTAAATTGCAAAAGCGCGAGTTCAGACAATTAGTTTTAAAACAACAACACAAAACCTTCAAGCAAGTTTTTGTTTCAATAAAAGATCTTTACAAAGATGTAAATGGTTTGGAGTGGAAGGAAAACAATAAAGAAATAGTGATCAAGAATACATTTTACGAGGTGATTTCAGTTACAAAACAAGGAAGCGTATGTGTTGTAAATATCATTGAAGATAAAATGGAGAATGAGCTCTTTGCGAATTTTTTTGAGAAAAGCGATTCCGGCAAAGGGCTTGCCGATCAATTACTGCTAGTGTTTGCAATGAATTTTGTTTTGCCTCAGCAACAAGAAATAAAGCAACCCGCTGATAACAGAACAGAATATTGTAATGCAAATGCACCAACCAGCCTAAGTGGTTTTTATTCTAAAACCATTAAACCGCCACGCGCTTAATTTTTGTTTTAATTTCTGTGTCGCTTGTGTTTTTACAAAGCGATGATGTATCCATTAAAAATATTAAAAATGAAAAGAGCAGTATTTATGCTTGCTGCATTGTGTTTTACATATGCACAGGCACAAAACATTACGGTGCGTGATAACACCAGCCGAGATGTTTTATCAAATGTTATTATTAAAGACAAGAACAACAAAACAGCCACCACCAATAATAATGGCGTGGTAAATATTTCCGAATTGGATAAAAGCGATTCGTTGCAATTATTGAACGTAAGCTATTATACCAAAAAATTTGTGGCAAGCAATAGAGACACAAGCCTTAGTTTATTTGCAAAACAAATTCAATTAGACGAGATCGTTTTCTCGGCAAATCGCAAGGAAGAGAACATGATGGATGTTCCTTACAGCATAAACATCATCAAACAAAAAGAGATCGAATTTGGCAATCAACCCACTAGCGCCGATCTTTTGCAAAACACCGGGCAAGTGTTTGTGCAAAAAAGTCAAATGGGCGGAGGAAGCGCTATTATGAGAGGCTTTGAAGCCAATAAAGTTTTAATTGTTGTTGATGGCGTGCGAATGAACAATGCGATCTATCGCGGCGGACATTTGCAAGATCTGATAACGCTCGACCCAAATATGCTTGAACGGACCGAAGTGATCTTTGGGCCCTCTTCAACAATTTACGGAAGCGATGCGCTTGGAGGCGTGATGCATTTTTACACCAAGCATGCGCAATTTAGTTCTAATGATAAGCTGCTTGTAAAGGGGAATGGTGTTTTTAGGTATTCAAGCGCCATGAAAGAGCAAACAGGCCACTTGGATCTTAATGTTGGAACAAAAAAGTTTGCCTCCATGACCAACATTACCTTTTCTGATTTTGAAGACTTAAAAACAGGAACCACAAAACTCGCCGGACAACCAAACACCTGGGATTGTAATTATTATGTTGAGAAATATACTAATGCTAGCGGCGTGCAGCGCGACACAATGCTAAAGAACACAAATAATAATATTATGGCAAGAAGCGGTTATGCACAATTTGATCTAATGCAACGCTTTGCTTTAAAAACCGGGGAGTATACTACACATGGATTGAATTTACAATACAGCCAGTCAACCAACATTAGCAGGTACGATAGGTTAACCGAAACAAATACATCAACAATTAACGTGGTTGATCACATAGATGATGCGGGAAATGCTGTTATGGTTAAAACAAACAAGTTAAAGTTTGGCGATTGGTATTACGGTCCTCAAAAGCGCTTTTTGGCATCTTATTCTTTAGATAACACAAACAAAACAGTGATCTCTGATAATATCAAATTCATTGCTGCGTTTCAAAAAATAGATCAAGACAGGATCTCTCGTAATTTCCAAAGTAATTTCCAAACCTCTCAATGGGAAGACGTGAGTGTGCTATCGTTGAATTTGGACGCGTTCAAAAGAGTAAAAGAAAAGCACGAATTACGTTACGGGGCAGAGGTAACGGCAAACAATGTAAAATCAACCGCCGAGACGCGAAATGTTATTTTAGATACAGTAAGCGCTGCTAAAACCCGTTATGGTGATGATGGAAACAAAATGAATACCGGCGGCATTTATTTATCTCATTCATGGGAAGTGAATGATAATTTTGTGATCAGCGACGGTTTACGTTTTACAGCAAACTCGCTTGAGTCGAAGTTTAAGGACACAACTTTTTATAAATTTCCATATACAAAAGCTTCACAAAAAAACAGCGCGCTTACCGGCTGCATTGGATTTACGTGGAGAGAAAGGGATAATTACAAAGTGAGCCTATTGGCAAATACAGGTTTTAGAACACCTAACATTGACGACATGTCGAAAGTATTTGATAGTAATAATAGTATTTTGTTGGTCCCTAATCCGGATATAAAACCCGAGTATGCAACAAATTTTGAACTGGGTTTTTCAAAGATAATTGACAAGCACTACCGCTTTGATATGACTACATATTATACTGTATTGGAAAATGCTTTGGTACAAGCCGATTTTAAATTCAATGGATCAGACTCCGCTATGTTCAATGGCACAAAAAGAAAAGTGCAGGCCGTGCAAAACAAAGATAGGGCTTATATTTATGGCGTAACTGGCGGCGTGCAATTTGATTTTAATGAGCACGTGTCGTTTAAGAGTACTGTGAGTTATGTATACGGAAGATATGCAGATGTAAAAAAAGACACTGTTGTCCCTTTAGACCACATTCCTCCGGTATTTGGACAAACCAGTTTGCAGATCAAACAGAATAAAATGGACGGTGAATTTTTTGTACGATTCAATGGAAAAAAACTATCGGCAGATTATAGCGCAAGCGGCGAAGACAACGCTCAATACAGCGCCGACAAAACAAAAGGATACATGCCGGCGTGGTTTACAGTAAATGTGCGCACAGGATATAACATTACAAATAGTTTGCGCGTAAATATTGCCTGCGAGAACATCACCGATAATCGCTATCGTGTGTTTGCAAGCGGCATAAATGCGCCGGGAAGAAATTTTATCATTTCTCTAAGAGCAAAGTTTTAATTTTAGCTATTGCGGTGCGGAGTCACGGAAAATATATTGGCTTGTTTCTACAGCAAAAAAACTCCTCCGTGTCTTCGCGCCTCCGTGGCAAAATAAAATTTGTGAAACACATTAGCGCCGAAGACGCAATAGTTTAGAATCGTATGCCGATCAAAAGCATATCATCCGTTTGTTCGTAATCCATTTGCCAGCCCGCAATTTCTTTCTCAATTTTTTTGGCTTGATCTTTCATTGGCAAACTTTGAATAGTGTTGAGCATATTTCTAAAACGGCTGATCATGAATTTTTTTCCTTCGCTTCCACCAAACTGATCCTGTAATCCATCAGAGAAAATATAAAGCGCATCGCCTTTACTTACATGAATTTTGTGCTCAGAGAAATTTTTATCGAGGTTATGCGAAAAACTACCAATCGGCGATTTGTTTCCTTTGATCTCAACTAACTCGCCTTTTTTATAATAATAAAGAGGACGTTTTGCCCCTGAGAATGTAATCTCGTTCTTGCTAATTTTGTAACGACAGATCGCGGCATCCATTCCATCGTTGGTAATGATATTGCCGTGCTGTTTTAATGTTTGATGTAATTTTTGATCGAGTTGTGATAAGATGGTAGCCGGATTTGTAACGCCGGAAAATGAAATAATCTGGTTGAGCAGCGAATTTCCAATTACAGTCATGAATGCGCCAGGAACACCGTGACCCGTGCAATCCACCGCCGCAATAACGGCCTCATCACCAATTTTAGTGAACCAGTAAAAATCGCCACACACCACATCTTTAGGCTTATAAAAAATGAACGAATCCTTGAACACGTCTGTGATCATGTGTTCGGCGGGTAAAATAGATTCTTGAATTCGTTTGGCATAGCTTATACTATCTTTTATTTCGCTGTAAGCTATTTTCAATTTGGCGCTTTTTTCAATTACCTCATAGGTTCGTTCCTGAACCTGTTGCTCCATATCATCTGAATATGAACGTAAACTATCACGCATGTTAATCAAGGCATTACCTAAAAGGTCATTATCACCTAGCTTATCGTAATCTACAGTTAGATTTCCTTTTCCAATTTCAGTAGCAAAAAACGAAGTGCGCGTAAAACTATCCGATAAGGCATTTACCGAAGTTGCCATTTGACCAATAACATCATTGTTGGCTAATATTTTTTCTTTCGGTAATTCACCACGCCCTAATTGCTGAATAATGTTCTTCATTTTTAATACCGGCTCTCGAATTCCTCCCGAAATAAATGAAACGGCGATCATGATAAAAACAAAAAGACCTATAGAGGCAAACAACATACTACTAGTCATGCGCGAAGAATCTTGTTGAATGTCGGCATTCAATACTGCGGCGTCTTCACGGTTACGCTTTATCAAACCTTTTAGCTGATTCATGATCACTTGTGTGCGCGGTAATATTTCGCTTTCAATGATCTCTTCGCATTTGAATTTTTTCTGTGGATTTTCATAATCATCAAAAGTCACAAGCGTGGTCATGATCTCTTTTTCAACTTTGATAAGATCATAGAATTTTAAGAACGCATCCACCAAACTATCAGAATCCTGTTTTTTATCAAACTTCAAAAGTTGCGCGTCGAGTTTTTTCTTAAGCGCAGGAAACTGAATTTTATGTAAGGAATCTAAACTAACCTTGTCTTCAATGCTATTTTGAAGATATACCCAATTGGTAGCATACATTTTTGATTCGGTAACAATGAGTTTGAATTTTTCAAGAGATTCAATATAGGGATTGATCACCTCGGTCATTTCGGCAATACGCGACTTGTTTTTTTTAATGATAAAATAATTAAAGCCAATGTTGGCTATTACAATTGTAATGACCAATATAAAAACCGAGGTTATTTTCGGAAAACCGGTATTTAAAAATCCAAGTTTCATGTATCAAAAGTGTTTATGCCGCCCTGACTGCATTTTAACACTGTAGTAACACAAATTTATCATAATAATCTTATAATCTTCCATATTTGGCCACATTAGGAGAGATATTTTTTTGTACAACAAAATTTATTTTTACCCTGCTCTTGGTGATCAAAAGACCTCTTATAATCATTGTTTTAGCGATTTTAGTGTGTTTGCCATGGAAAATGGTTTCGCAGACCGATTCTACCGAAGCTAAAAAAGACACGATCGATTTTTATGACATGTCGCTCGAGCAATTACTTAAAATGAGGGCTCACGGCGTACCCAACGAGCTCGAAAAACTTATTAATTCCCTAATTTCAGTTGCTTCTAAGAAACCCCTTAATACACGTGAGTCTCCAAGCATTATTAGTTTGATCACGGCCGACGACATTTTAAAATCGGGAGCTCGCGACCTAATCGATGTATTGCGAACCATTCCGGGCTTGGATTTTGGCGTTGATGTAGAAGGCGCAGTAGGAGTTGGTATTCGCGGAAATTGGGCTCACGAAGGGAAAGTTCTATTGCTTGTGGATGGATTAGAAATGAACGAGATCTTATTTGCCACTACGCAATTCGGAAATCATTATCCCTTAGATCTTATCAAACGCATTGAAGTTATTCGTGGTCCTGGATCAGCTATTTATGGAGGATTTGCTGAATACGGTGTTATCAATATTATAACCAAACAAGGCGAGGATCTTAATGGTATTTCAACAGGTGGTATTTATGGCCAAGGACAAAACGATTATTTACATCGCAATGCTTATTTTGCAATTGGAAATAAAGTAAATGATCTTGAATACAGCTTCATGGGCCACATGGGCGATGGCCAGCGTAGTGATCAAGATTATACAGACTTTTACGATAGCACATATAACATGGCGCGTAATTCTAATACAAAACCGAATTATTTTAGCGCCTCTTTAAAATACAAAGGGCTAAGTTACCGTTGGATTGCTGATTATTATAACACATCGATGAAAGATGGATACGGTGATGTAATTCCCGGGCTTGCGATTCAGGAAACTTTTCGTTCTACATTTCATGAAGTGAAATATGTAATTAGCCCTAACAAAAAATTAAGCATCACGCCACGCTTTACGTTTAAAAGTCAAACGCCTTGGTCAAGTAAGGCGTATACAGGAAAAGAGGCCTATAATAGAACTGCAACGCGAGCGTTAGGAAACTTAACCGCCTCTTATAATTTAAATCGTTATGTAAATTTTGTTTTAGGCGCCGAGTATTATCAAGATAAAGCAGTTGATCACGTTGATAGCAGTTATTTTTCAAATGATGAGCAGGAAGTAGCGTATAATAACTATGCATTTTTTACACAAGGTTTAGTTAAAACACGCCCCGTGAATTTTATTGTTGGCGCACGTTACGATAAGCATAATGTTTATGGCGACGCTTTTGTGCCACGTGTAGGTCTTACAAAAAAATATGGAGCGTTTCACTTCAAAGCACTTTACAGCAGTTCGTTTAGGGCGCCTTCTATTGAGAACGTGAATGGAAGCAGCGATAGCCTTGGTATTAAACCCGAACTAACTAAAGTTGCTGAATTGGAATTAGGATACAAGCTCGGAAGAAGATCCATCATTAGCGTTAATTTGTTCGACATCACCACCACCGACCCAATTGTTTACAAAACCGATTCATCCAATGCCGACCTTTATGTTAACGAGGGCGGATCGGGAACACAAGGAATTGAAGCGGAGTATAAATTAAGATTGAAGAAAGTAAATTTTGGAGTGAACTATGCTTTTTACACCGCTGCCAACAAACAACAAATTTCCGACTATAGTGTAAGCGAGGATACTTCAGCATTACTTGCCTTTGCAAAACACCGTGTAAATTTTAGCGCTATATGGAACCCAACTGAGAAGCTGTCGGTTAACCTTAATGCCTCAATTTACGGAAGCCGTTGGGCATACACATCCGTTGATTCAACCGACACAAGTGTTTTAGAGAAATTGCCGTCTACGGTTTTACTTAATTTATTTATTAATTGGGAGCCCGTTGAAGGACTGAACATTGGTTTGGGTTGTTATGACATCTTAAATCAGAAATTCAATTTTATTCAGCCGTACAATGGTTATCATCCACCATTACCGGGACCATCGCGTGAAATAGTATTTAAGTTACAATACAATTTGCATTTTAAAGCTAAGAACAGAAAAGTAACGAAGTGAGAAAAAAACAAAGCATAGTAAATTATAAAGCGATAGTTATTGCCTTGTTGCTGCTATGTGGTAGTTTTAATTCTGCTAAGGCCCAAGAAACCGACTACAAAGCCTACACGCTGTTTGTATATAATTTTATGAAGTATGTAGAGTGGCCCGAAGCGCAAAGCAAAGGCGATTTTATTTTAGCGGTAATAGGCGATTCGCCAATAAACAAAGAGCTGCAGGCCTTGGCTAGCGCAAAAAAAATAAAAGGAAGAAATATTGTTTTAAGAAAATGTAATACAGTTGAAGACACTTACGGTTGCCATTTAGTGTTTGTTCCAAACTCAAAAAGCGCTATGGTGAAAGCACTGAAAGAACAAACCAAAGACAAGCCGGTGCTTATTGTTGGAGAACGAGAGGGCCTTGCAAAAAAAGGAGCAAGCTTAAGTTTTGTTACGGAAGAGGGCGACGAATTAAAATTCGACATCAATAAAAAGGAAATAGAGCAACATCAACTTAAGATCTCGAGTCAGCTTGTAAGTTTGGGCACGTTAATCAATTAATTTTATGATCAAAAAGAATAAGGTAATGTTGATCTTCATCAGCGTGCTTATTTCAATAGCGGCTTTCATTTTATTGTTTGCAATTACTTATAATGTAGCCTGTATGATATCTCCACCATATTTTGAAGACGAGAAAGGACAACGGTTTGCTGTAATGCCAATGGGGCAGGCCTTTTTGGGAATTATTTTAGCAACAATTGGCAGTATCGTTTCGCTGATAATGTGTTATAAGAAGTTGAAGAAGAAATGGAATTAAAAACAAAAGGAATAACATTTAGTATAGTAGCCGTTTTATTGATAGGCATATGTTCTTTCATCCCGATAGCTATCGGGACCGATCAGCCGTGCGGAAATACACCTGAGCTAAACAAAAAAATAATCGAATTTGTGAACTCTTCTTTGGGAAAACAAGTTGCGGCCGGCGAATGTTGGGACGTTGCGGCCCAAGCTTTAAATAAGGCCGGCGCTAAATGGGATGGCAACTATAATTTTGGAAAAGTAGTAGATTATAAAAAAACCTGTATTTATCCCGGAGACATTGTGCAATTTGATGGCGTAGAATTAAAGTATAATATAGAAGACATTTTTTATGTTGAAAAACTAACGCATCATACTGCTATTATTTACAATGTAAAAGGTAAGGGAGATTTTGTTATCGCCGATCAAAACACCAAGTTCTCCGGAAAAAAAGTGGCAACGCACCCGTTCGATGTAAAAACATTGACCAAAGGAAAATTCACAATTTATCGTCCACAAAAATAGTACCAGGTAAAACGAAAATTTTGGCTAAAGAGTGGGCTAAAATTTAGTTACATTTGGCATCAATTGTCGCAGGCACTTCATATAGATGAATTTTTAAAGCAGGGTATCGCCTCTGTGATCATCGATGTGCGTACTCCAAAGGAATTTGAGCAAGGGCACATTCCGGGAGCTATCAACATTCCTTTATTTTCAAACGAAGAGCGCGTAATTGTTGGAACACTTTATAAACAAGAAGGAAGGCAGCCGGCCATTGTAAAGGGATTAGAATTTGTTGGACCAAAAATGGCCGCCATTGTTTTAAAAGCACAAGAACTTGCAAAGGAAAACACCGTTTATGTGCATTGCTGGCGCGGAGGCATGCGGAGCGGAAGTGTGGCGTGGCTTTTACAAATGTATGGATTGAACGTATTTACACTGAAGGGCGGCTATAAACAATTTAGAAATTTCGCACTAAATAGTTTTGATATAAATAACGAGATAAAAATTTTGGGCGGAAGAACGGGCTCGGGAAAAACAAAACTTCTGCAATTATTGGAGCAAAAGAGTGAAGCGGTTGTTGACCTCGAAAAATTGGCGCATCATAAAGGTTCGGCTTTTGGTGGTTTTGGCCAAGTGCAACCAAGCCAGGAACAATTTGAGAATGAGCTTTGCGCGGCATTACAAAAAGTAAAAGACGCAAAATATATTTGGATCGAAGATGAAAGCCGCTTGGTTGGAAAAATGGTGATCCCCTTACCGCTATGGGAAAAAATGAGGTTGGCAGTTATAACGTATGTTGAGATCCCGTTTGAAAAGCGCGCCGAAAAATTACTGGAAGAGTATGGCCCTTTGCCAAAAGAGCAATTGGCGCAAGCTATAAATGCAATTACAAGAAGAATGGGTCCGGAGCAAGCGTCAAAAGCATTAGCGGCCCTTGAGCAAAACGATCTGAGAGAAGTTTGCAGATTATGTTTGATCTATTATGATAAAGGATATGATCATGGTTTGCAAAATCGCGAAGATTTAAGATTAGAGCGATATTCTTTTGAGAACGAATCGCCGGAAGAGATCGCAAAACACTTAATTAAAATAAGTAATGACAGAATACAAATTAACTGAATATAGCCATAGCTCGGGATGCGGCTGTAAACTCGCTCCTGATGTTTTAGAAAAAATATTACAAGGAAAATACACAGGCTTGAACGATGCGCGTTTATTGGTTGGAAACAATACAAAAGACGATGCGGCGGTTTATGATATGGGCGATGGAATTGCTTTAATAAGCACGGTAGATTTTTTTATGCCCATTGTTGATGATGCTTTTTTGTTCGGACAAATTGCTGCGGCCAATGCCATAAGCGATGTATATGCCATGGGCGGAAAACCAATTTTAGCAACTGCTATTTTAGGATGGCCCGTTTCAAAACTACCTGCCGAGCTAGCAGGGGAAGTAATAAAAGGCGCTAAAGAAAAGTGTGCCGAAGCCGGAATTGTTTTGGCGGGCGGGCATAGTATTGATAGTCCTGAACCATTATTTGGTCTTAGTGTAAATGGTCTTGTAAAAATAGAGCAACTCAAAAAAAACTCAGGTGCAAAACAAGGAGATCTTATTTATATTACAAAAAAGATAGGTAGTGGAATTTTAGCAACAGCGTTAAAGAGAAAAACCATAAGTATCGAACACGAAAAAGACCTAATACTTGAATTGAAAAAACTAAATACCCTTGGCGCTATATTGGGAACCAAGGAATATGTAACTGCCTTAACCGATGTTACAGGATTTGGTTTATTGGGCCATTTGATCGAAATGATGGACGGCGCAAACTTGAGTGCCGAAATAAATTATGGAGCAACTCTATTAATGAATGGTGCCGCCGAATACGCATCAAAAATGATCGTGCCCGATAATTTGTATCGCAACTGGAACAGCTACGATAAAAAAGTGAAGCTTAATGTGCCCGAATCATTCTTTACCTTGTGTGATCCGCAAACTAACGGCGGATTGTTAGTTACGGTTGATCAAAAACATCAAGGCGAATTTGAAGAAATATTAAAGCAAAACGGCCTCGAGGAATTTGCCCAACCTATAGGAGTAACAAAGCGCCAAAGCGATATACGCGTTGAGGTAAAACAATAAATTCCTTGTTTAAGCAGCTGGTATACAAAACGCGAGGTTAGCCTCATCTAGCCCATTTTAGCTAAATCAATTTAAGTGTGTTTCGCGGTTTTATTTCGAAGCCTTTATTATATATTTGAGAAATGAGGCATTTTTTAATTGCTGTTACTATTGTATTTTCTTTTTTCAGCTCATTTGCCGATAGAACTGAGGATTCGTTGCGCTCTATTATTAATAGCGATTCCAATGATTCTTTAAAGATCATAGCCTACACTTCTCTTGCTCACAAGTGCATCACAGAGCCAACTAAGGCGCTGGAGGTGTTAAAAGAAATGGAGGAGATGTGCGACAAGAAATTGAAGAGTCAAAAACTGACAGCGCTTTGCTTGCGTAAGTTGGGGGTTATGTATGGCAATTTGAATTATTTTGATAAAGCCCTTGAGTTTACCTTTAGATCGGCCGATATTTTCGAAAAGCTTAATGATAATGAAGGTTTAGCCAATTGTTATAATAACATTGGAAGTTTTTATAATAATAAAGGAGAATTTACAACAGACAAATTATTTTATAAGCGATCTATAGAATACCACCTAAAGGCCATTGATATCCGAATAGCCATCAACGATACTTCGCAAACCTGCAACTCTTATAATAATATAGGGAATACATATATGTCTATTGAAGATTATGAAAAAGCACTTGAATTCTTCAACAAAGCGAATATTATTTATTCACGCTATAACGACTTTAATTCAATAGAGATGATCAACTCTAATTTAGGAGATTGTTATTTAAGACTAGCGCTTAAGAACAAGAACAACGCCTTGCTAAAGCAATCATTGTATTACTTTCTAAGCGTTCTAAAGAATTATAATGGCACCAACCCAAACGATCGATACGCAGGATCATACATGAGCGTTGGCAGGATCTATTCGGCCATGGGAAACACTTCTTTAGGGATCACTTATCTTGAAAAAGCCATTGCCATGAGTAAATGCATTCGCGACAAGAACATCATAAAAAGCACAGCGGAGCAATTAGCCACAGCGTATGAGCAGGCCGGAGATCACAAGAAAGCCTTAGAGAATTTCCATTTATTTAACGCTTACAAAGATTCTTTATTGAACGAAAAAAGTAGTGGAAACATTGAACAGATGCAGGCCATTTATCAAACATCGCAAAAAGATAGAGAGATAGAAAAACTGAATAATGAAAAAAGGATAAAAGACGCAGAATTATCGAGGCAACGCACCATGATTGCTTCGAGTATAGGCGCCGGATTATCCGTATTAATACTAGTACTTGTATTACTAAGCAGAAGCGCATTAAAGAAAAAGGCGCACAAACAATTAGGAGACGCCTATAAAAAAATAGAAATAAAGAACCAGCAGATAACCGACAGCATCAACTATTCAAAAAGAATTCAAAGCGCCATATTGCCACCCGTTGATCTTGTTTCAAAAAGCTTGAAAGATTTTTTTATTTATTATGCTCCAAAGGATATTGTAAGTGGCGATTTTTATTGGTTCTCTGAAAACGCAGGGAAATTATTTTTTATAGTAGTAGATTGTACAGGCCATGGTGTTCCCGGAGCTTTAATGAGCATGATCGGAAACACCTTGCTTAATGAGATCATCAATCAGAAAGACATTATAGAACCCGGAGAGATATTAAATCAATTAAATAAGGGTGTAAAAAATGCCTTGCGTCAAGCCGGATCTGATATGATTTCGCAAGATGATGGCATGGACGTAAGCGTTTGTTGCATAGATAAAAAAGACCCCTCGGTATTAAAGTACGCTTGCGCTAATCACAGTGTTTTTGTAAAGGCAAACAACCAGGTGATCGAATTAATCGGAGATATTTACTCTATAGGCGGTGATTTTGGAAAAGCAGAAAAATCATTTGAAAGCAAAACACATAAACTTGAGGCTAATAGTTATGTTGTGATGAGCACAGATGGATACTACGACCAATTTGGCGGCCAAACCGATAGTAAATACCTTATCTCGCGCTTTGAAGAGTTGATCCTTAGATCGGAGCTTGATAAAAGCAACACCGCTGAGACCTTTGAAAAGGAGATTTCTAATTGGAAGGGTAAACAAAAACAAACAGATGACATCCTTGTTGCAGGATTCAGGATCTAATTCTTCACCAACTCAAACGGTATTCCGCATAATTTCGAAAAACGCTCACCCGAAGCTAACATATCTTTATCACCTTCGTCGTAGTGCCATTTTATTTTTACAGGATTTGATCTTGAGATCTCGCTAAGGATATTGGCGATCTTGAAGATTTGTTTGGCCGACGCCGTATTGAAGTATTCTAAATTAAAATGAAATTCGGTATTGGCTATTGGCGTTTTAGAATAACCTACTAGCCACTCAACAATTGGATTGTAGAACCAAAACGCGTCTTCAGGAAGTGAACGACCCGATATTTTAAACGCACCTGCTTTATCATCCAATAAAACTTCCGGAGTATCTTCGGTAGCAGCAATACGTATTTCGTTGGCCATTTTAAAACGGGATAGAAACAGAGATGGAAAGAAAAGAAAAATTACTGTCAAAATCAACTAGTGTATAGTCAATTTTATTAGAACTTTTCATGCGCATATCAATGAATCCCAACCCTGCACCTTTTTGCCCCGGCTCAGGATCTTTCATCAATTCCTCTTGGTAAATGGCGTCCAGTTCGTTAAGGGCGCAAGCATTGGCCCTATCTATTTTTGCAGAAAGTTTTGTTATTTTATCTTTGCTGATATAATTTCCTGCCATTACCGAACAACCGGAGTTATCGGTTGTAATAACTAAAACACCGGGCACCCCTAGTACGGCCTCCGAAAGAACGGCACCATGATTACAAACATTCTGTAATAATTCTACCATTACATTAGTGGCTTTTCGTTTGTATTCAACTTCGGTTCGCGCAACGCTTCCTTCTGTCATGGTAAGCAAACTCTTGAGGTTATCATGAGTAAATTGCCCTTGGTAAACCATGCTGATGTTATTTTCATTTGCTATTTGATGCAAGTCGCGCAAACCATTTAAACTACTATTTTGTTCCGAATCACTTTCATTAGCGATCTTGGTTTTAAAATAAAAATAAGAAAGTTTATTGCTAATGGTTTTAAAACTGTAATAGAGTTTGCTGCCCGATCTTCTTGCGATCTCAATTAACCCCAAGCCGGCACCACCTTTTTCTGACAGACCCGAGTTTTCGAGAACATCTTTGTAATAGGCCTTCAGCGAATCGGTATCTAAGGAATTGATCTTATCAATTTTTTGTTGCAGAGATCCAATATGCTCGTTCTCGATCACATTACCGCTTGCCATTCCATATTTACCATCTTTATTTTGAACAACAAAAATAGCTTGGTTATCTTTCGATTGAGAAACATCCTGATGACGCGTGATATTCTGTAGCGATTCAACCATCACAAAATAAACACGCTTTTGTGTTTTTGAAACCTCACCAATAAGGTTCATGTTAGTTTCGGCAAGCGACAAGATCTTATCGGTGAGCGAAGGATCAAAGATGCCTCGATAAACATAGGTAAGAGTGAACTTTTCAAAAAGTTTGAAAATGTCAAACACAAAGTTATTTCGAGACTTATTATCCGCCACGCGTAAAAAAGACTCCAAATGTAGTAAAATCAACGAAAAAATAAAGGAAATCGGGCGTTTTTTTAGGGCTTTGGTCTATTTTCCAATGCAGTAACTTGTGGCCTATGATACACCTCAAATTTTACTGAATTAGCAATAAAACAGAATTGATTTACCTTTTTATGAAGGTCAATTGCCTTGCGGATCATCCAACTCTCGGCCACAACCACAGTGGGATTGAGCACTACCTCTGTAAAATACCCTGCGCCATTACTGGTTTGTATCATTTTGCCTTCGGCATGATCGGTATACTCTACAACAACGATCTTTTCATCGGCACAAAGGTGCAAATACCATAACATATGGCAGGCCGAAAGAGAGGCCAAGAGCATGTCTTCGGGATTATGCTTCTTTTTATCACCTCTAAAAGCAGAGTCGGATGAACACAGTAATTTTTTTTTGCCCTCAATGTCTATTTCGTGGCTACGATCATAAGACTCATAATCTTTGGTGCCCTGGCCTTTGTTGCCGGTCCACTTTACACTAAGCTTATAATGGTGATGCTTAGACATAGGAATGAGAGCTAGGATTTATTATACAAGGTACCTATTTTTCCGCTCACATCAAGGGCTGCAGCGAAAATAAAAAGAAATAAAAGAGCGTTTTTTTGAAACCTTTTTTACCAAAGATCAGTAACAACCACAGCGTAAGAACGGTGGCATCGAGAAGCCTTCAACTTAGTAATAAAATGGAGATTTTGCAACATATATAAATTGACTCTTACACTATTTTTTGTTGGTAAATACAAGCGGGCAACGGCCCAAAAAAAACACATATTTAGTTATCTTCGTGAAGTTTCATCCTTTTTTTTAGTTCTGCGCTGGGACTGAGCGTGCGAAGCTTTGAACGAAAAAAGAAAGAGAAAAAAAACAAAAAACAAAAAAGTATGCTAAACGAGAAAAGTATTTTGATCACTGGCGGAACGGGTTCGTTCGGAAAAATGTTCGCCAAACTTATTTTTAAAAAATATCCAAAAGTAAAACGTTTGGTTATTTTATCACGCGATGAACAAAAACATTATCAAATGGAAATGGAGTATCCTGAAAAAGATTATCCGGCGATTCGATATTTTTTGGGCGACGTGAGAGACGAAAGCAGATTAGTGAGCGCATTTGAAGGAATTGACATTGTGATCCATGCCGCCGCAATGAAACACGTTCACATTTCAGAATACAATCCAATGGAGTGCGTAAAGATAAATGTGTTGGGAGCAGAGAATGTTATTAATGCTGCATTTAAAACGGGCGTAAAAAAAGTTGTTGCCCTTTCAACAGATAAAGCAGCAGCGCCAATTAATTTGTACGGGGCCACAAAACTAACTTCTGATAAATTATTTATTGCGGCAAATAACATCAAAGGAAAGCGCGATCTAACTTTTTCGGTAGTGCGCTATGGAAATGTTATGGGATCTAACGGATCGGTAATGCCCTTCTTCTTGAAAAAACGAAACGAAGGCGTTTTGCCGATCACTGATAAGCGCATGACACGCTTCAACATTTCTTTGGAAGAAGGATGTGAGATGGTATTCAATGCTATTGAGAACGCTTGGGGCGGAGAGATCTTTGTTCCAAAAATCCCTTCGTATAAAATTGTAGATGTTGCAACCGCTATTGGGCCTAATTGCAAACAAGTGGAGGTAGGAATTCGCCCGGGAGAAAAGCTACACGAGGAGATGATAACATCATCCGATTCATTCAACACGCTAGATCTAGGAAAATATTATGTAATCCTTCCTCAGCAGCCTGCGTTCAACATTGCCGATTACAAAAAACATTTTAATGCTAAAGAAGTACCAGCGCAATTTTGTTATAACTCGGGCACTAACGACCAATGGGAAACCGTTGAAGGTATTCGCAAATTGGTGAAGCAATATGTTGACCCCACATTTGAAGCTTAATATCCCTTATGAAAAACAATATATTGAAGAAGGAGAGATCTCTAAGGGATTATTGCCGCGCAAAGTAAGAAGTGAAGCAAACCAAACTGAAAATAAACAACTAAAAAAATAAAAAATGGCGTATAAAACAGAACAAGAAAAATTTTGGGCGGAAGAATTCGGCAACAATTACATTGAAAGAAATCAAGGAGATAAACTTTTAGCATCGAACTTAAACTTTTTTGTTAAAGCCCTTAAACAAGCAGGAAGCATTTCGTCTTGTAGAGAATTTGGAGCAAACATAGGGATGAACATGAAAGCTCTTAAACTACTATTTCCTGAGATTCAATTAAAGGGAATTGAGATCAACGGAGAGGCCGCAAAAGAATTAAAAAAAATAGTAGGCGAGGGCAATGTATTCAATGGATCAATTTTCGAAGCAAATGTAGAAGACAAAGTTCAGCTTTCGCTTATTAAGGGAGTTTTAATTCATATTAATCCAGACATGTTGCCCTTGGTATATGAAAAACTATATGACTCAAGTTCTAAATACATTTTAATAGCAGAATATTACAACCCATCGCCCGTAACAATTTCCTATAGAGGCCACCAAGATCGACTTTTTAAAAGAGATTTTGCAGGCGAGTTTCTAAAAAAATTTCCGGGAACAGAATTAGTTGATTACGGTTTTGCATACAGAAACGATCCGGCCTTTCCGCAAGATGATATAACTTGGTTTCTCATTAAAAAATAAAGTATATGCAAATAAGGTACTGCAACAAATGTTTATTTCCTGAAACAAAACCGGATCTCCATTTTAACGACGAAGGTATTTGCAGCGCGTGTGTTGCTGCTGGAGAAAAAGATAAGAACATTGATTGGAAGGAAAGAGAAAAACAGTTTTTAGAGATCACCGCACATTACAAAAAGAAACCCAATGAGACCGGATGGGATTGTATCATTCCTGTAAGTGGAGGAAAGGACAGCACCTATCAAGCTTATTACATGAAAGAAGTATGTGGCATGAATCCTCTTTGTGTTTGTTTTGAGACTACAAGTGTTACCGAAATAGGACAGAGAAATTTAGATAACATTGCCAAGATGGGAATGGACGTGATCCATTTCAAAAAGAATTACAGTGCATACAAGAGCATGGTAATCGAAGGATTTAAACGCGTTGGTGATGAGATGTGGCCAAACCATATTGGCATTTTTACTATTCCTGTTATGGTGGCCGTTAAATTTAATATTCCTCTGATCATATGGGGAGAGAACTCTCAGCAAGAGTACGGTGGACCAAATTTGGAATCGGTACGAAGCAGAACGCTCAACAGACAATGGCTGGAAGAATACGGCGGATTACTTGGAAATAGAATTCAGGATATGGTTGGCGTTAACGGCATCACTAAAAAAGACCTTACGCCGTATTTTTATCCGAGTGATGAGGATATTGATCGTGTTGGTGTAACAGGAATATTTTTAGGGCATTATTTTTTCTGGGACGCACGCAAGCAATTAGAGATCGTAAAAAAACACGGCTTTGCAGTTAAACAAGACGGCCCTATTGAAGGCACCTATACCAATTACGAGAATCTCGATGAAAAGCTAGTTGGACTTCACGATTATTTGAAATTTGTAAAGTATGGTTTTGGAAGAGCAACTGACCATGCATGTATTGACATTAGAAACAAACGACTGACGCGAGAAGAAGGATTAAAGCTGGTAAAGGAATACGACGGAAAATATCCGCATTACGCTGTAGGCGAATTCATCAATTACTCAGGCATGTCAAAGCAGGAAATAGATGAGGTAATTGATTCGTTCACAAATCCGATATTGTTTGCACAAGACAGCTCGGGAAAATTCATAAAGGACAATCAGGGGAATCTTCAAAGAAATTTCGAAGTAAAATAAAATGGTAGCGATCATTGATTACGGAATGGGAAATGTGGCTTCGGTACAAAAGGCCTTGAATTTTTTAAAGATAGAAAGTGCCATTACTTCCGACCCCGAGCTAATAGAAAAAAGCGATGTTATCATTTTGCCGGGCGTAGGTTCTTTTTTACAAGGCATGAAAAACCTAAAGAGCAAAGGACTTGATGTGCTTTTGACCGATCAGGTGCTGAACAAAAAAAAAAAATTCTTGGGAATTTGTCTTGGTATGCAACTTTTGGCAGAAGCCGGAACAGAACCCAACGATAATCCCGGGCTTGGTTGGATAAAAGGAAAAGTAAAAAAAATTGAGAACATTCCGTTCAGGATCCCACACATGGGCTGGAATAATATCAATGTAAAGATTGATAAATATTATAGCCAGATCAACGAAAAGGATTTTTATTTTATTCATAGCTACCATTTTGTGCCTAGTAACTCCGAGGTGATCGCCGCCACCACCAATTATGGAATTGAAATTGTTGCAAGCATACAACAGGACAATATTTTCGCCACGCAGTTTCATCCTGAAAAAAGTCAGGAAGCCGGACTAACATTATTAAGGAATTTTTTTAATAATGCTTAAGATAAGGGTTATCCCAATTCTTACATTCAATGGATTTGGCTTGGTAAAGACCAAAAAATTCTCAACACCTCGCATGGTGGGAAATCCTGTGCAAGCAGCAAGAGTTTATAATAGCCGGGGTGTAGATGAATTGGTTTTTCTGGATATTTTTGCTTCAGAGCAAAAAAGGAAGATCAATTTAAAAATGGTGGGCGAGGTGATAAAAGAATGTTACATGCCGGTGGCCATTGGTGGCGGCATTGAAACCATTGACGACATCAACGATCTTCTGAAAATTGGTGCCGATAAAGTTGTGATCAAAACCAAAGCCTTAAAAGACGCAGCATTCATTAAACAAGCCGTTGCTTTTTTCGGCAGCCAGTGCATTACTATAGCCGTTGATGTAGAAAGAAGGAATGAGAATTATATGATCCACAACAAACTTGGCATCGAGCGTTCGCTAAAAGAATTTGTTTCACAGATGGAAGACTGTGATGTTGGAGAATATGTGCTTACTAGCGTTGATCGCGACGGAATGATGAGTGGATTTGATATTGAACTGGTAGATCGGTTTATGAACACAACCAACAAACCTGTTATTGCAGTTGCCGGTGGAGGAGATATGACACATTACGGCGAGCTTTTTACAAAAACAAAAGTGGAGGCCGTTGGATCGGCAAGCATTTTCCATTTTACCCAATACACACCGATGGATATTAAAAAGGAATTGCTAACGCATCAAGTGCCGGTGAGAATTTAAAAAATGAAAAGCGCTTTCAGGAACATTGGAATAATTATACAAGCACGAATGGGCAGCTCGCGTTTACCCGGAAAGATCTTGATGCCGGTGAACGCGCAGCCAATTTTTCAAACTCAGATCGATCGACTTAAAACAATTAACTATCCATTGTATATTGCAACTACTACACAGCCTGCAGATAATGCAGTTGTAGAGTTTGCCAATAAGAACAATATTCCCAATTACCGAGGAGATGAGAATAATGTATTGAGCAGATATTACGAATGCGCTAAACATCACAAATTAGATCTTGTTGTACGCTTAACTTCCGATTGCCCTTTAATAGATGCCGAGGAGGTTAAAAAGGGAATTGAAGAATATACTGCTATTGGGGATAATGACCTTTATCTTTCAAATGCCTTAGAAAGAACGTACCCACGAGGCTTTGATTTTGAGATCTTTTCTTTTCATCTTTTAGAACAAGCACATCAGCACGCGGTTGATGTTTCGGATAAGGAACATGTAACACCATATATTTGGAAAAACAAAAGCGTAAAGCTTAAGCACATTAAAAGAACTACCGACGAAAGCAGATTTCGTTTAACACTGGATACGCACGAGGATCTTGAGCTCTTAAAAATATTAATTGAACAATACGGAGCGCATTCGCTTAGCGGTGATGAGATCATTAAACTAATGAATGCACATCCTGAACTTGCGCTGATCAACGAACACATTGAACAAAAAAAGCCCTAAGAAAATTTTGATCAGAACAGAGGCTTCCCCCGAGATCGGAATGGGCCATTTGATGAGGTGCTTATCGCTTGCGAAAATGCTCAAGCAAGATTTTGAGATCTCTTTTCTTTTGAACCGACATGTTCCAAAGATCGACGAGATAATTAGCGCGGAAGGAATAAAGTGCAATTATTTGAATGGTGAAGAGAATAACGCTGATAGTTTTTATGAAAGCTCAGATGCTATTGTTTTAGACGGCTATGGTTTTGGAACCGAAATTCAGGAATACATAAAACAAAAGAATAAGATCTTAGTTTTTATTGATGATCTGCACGAGCAGCATTTTTACGCTGATGCCGTCATTAATGTTTCTGATTCGGTTACTGAAAAAGAGTACACCGCGGAGCCAAATACAAAATTCTATTTAGGGAGCGAGTATGCCTTATTGCGCAGCGAATTTATTGAGGCGGCAAAAAAACCCGCCCGTAAGATCACTTCGGTAAAAAGAATATGTATTAGCATGGGTGGAGCTGATGTAAATAATATCACATTAAAAATTCTCAAAAGCATTCAACATATTTCTTCTATAGAAGAGGTGCACGTGATAATTGGCGCGGTAAATCCTCACGAAAAAGAATTACAGGAGCGCGCAGGAAAAATAAATCTTCATAGGAACATCAACGCCAAAAAAATGGTAGGGATATTAAATGAATGCGAGTTAATGATCTGTCCGGCCAGTGGAACTTCTATGGAAGCGGCGGCAGTTGGCATAGGAATGGTCTCGGGAACAACTGCAAACAATCAATTGGGAATTTTGGGCGGGCTAGTAAAGAAAAAATGCGTTATCAATGCGGGAGATCTTAATTCGATCAGCGCCGAAGAAATTTCGGCTTTGATCGAGAAATGTATAAAAGAACCTAGACTAATAAATGATATGATAGGCGTTCAAAAAAAAATGATCGACGGCCTTTCGCCTGAAAGAATAAATCGAGCGTTCAAACAACTGATCAATGCAAATTGAATTCAGAAAACCAAAATTAGCAGACGCTGACCTTTATTTTAAGTGGACAAATGATGAGGCTGTTCGCCAAAATTCTTTCGAGCAGGAACCCGTGCCATATAGCGATCACGTTGAATGGTTCAAACAAAAATTAAATTCGCCAAATTGCTTTATGTACCTCTTTACCTTACAGAACGAAGCAATTGGTCAAGTAAGAATAGAGAACAAAGCAGAAGAAACGATAATAGGCATCTCAATTGATGCGCACCACCGAGGAAAAGGCTTTGGAACAAGCATGATCGAAATGGCTTGCGCGGATCATTTCAAAAAAGTGCATACGCAGCAGATAAATGCCTACATCAAGGAAAGTAATGAGAGTTCGATGCGCATATTTAAAAAAGCAGGGTTTAAGAACGAAGAGCACATGATGGTAAAAGGAATTAAGAGTATTAAATTAAGTAAAACAAGAAGACATGGACTTTAAGATCGGTAATTTTATTATAGGGATCAATTCAAAGCCGTTTGTTATTGCTGAGATGAGTGGGAATCATAACAACTCTATTGACAGGGCAAAAGAGATCATTAAAGCGGCGGCCGATAGCGGCGCACACGCTATAAAACTACAAACCTACACGGCAGATACTATGACTATTGATCATAAAGGAGGCTTATTTGATATAACAGATAAAAATTCATTGTGGTACGGAAGAAATCTTTACGACCTATACAAAGAAGCACATACGCCTTGGGAATGGCATAAGCCTTTGTTTGAATACGCGAATAAATTAGGGCTTATTTGTTTTAGTTCGCCATTTGATGAGACTGCGGTTGATTTTTTAGAAACATTGAATGCCCCATGTTATAAAATCGCGTCCTTTGAAAATACTGATCACCCTTTATTAATAAAAGTTGCACGGATAGGAAAACCTGTAATAATGAGTACCGGTGTTGCAAATCTTTCCGACATTGAAGAGTCGGTGAAAGTTCTAAAAGATAATGGATGCAAACATCTTGTTCTTTTAAAATGTACAAGCACTTATCCCTCTACTCCGGAGAATACAAATTTAGTTACCATACCTTTTCTTCAAGAAAAATTTCCTGATTGTATTATTGGGTTAAGTGATCACACCATGGGAATTGGTGCCGGCATCGCTTCCGTTGCTTTGGGCGCTCGCGTTATTGAAAAACACTTTACTATAAGAAGAGCAGATGGCGGTGTTGATAGTACGTTTAGCATGGAACCTGAAGAAATGAGAAACCTTGTGGTAGAAAGTGAGCGAGCTTTTTTATCACTTGGCAAAATCCAGTCAAGTGTGCAAAAAGTTGAAGAAAAAAGTTTAGCATTCAAGCGATCAATATACGTTGTAAAAGACGTTAAAGCCGGAGAACAATTCACTAAAGAGAATATACGGGTGATAAGACCCGGCGATGGCTTAGCGCCCAAACATTATACAACTGTAATTGGAAAATTAGCTAAACAAGACCTTAAACGAGGAACGCCAATGAGCAAAGACTATTTTATTTAATGAGCGTTGAAAATAAAAAAATAGTCTACTTTGATTACTGGACCGTTGGAATTGGCAACTTCAAATTTTTTGACCAAAAGCTAAAGGATAAAGGTTTTGAAACAAAGTTGATCCATCTTGCGTCATGGAAGGGATTGAAAGAACCGAAGCACCAGACGATACAAGGAATAGATTCTTTTGACATTACTTATTATAAAACAAACCGTATTTACGATGTTCTTCGTAAGGAAAAGCCTGCGGCCCTGATAATGCTTAACGCTTCTTTTATTACCGACCGAACACTTATTTTATCCTGCCGGAAACTTGGAATAAGATCTATTTACATTATGCATGGGGCACTGGTGCGTGAAGAGTATATTGACGAGAATATAAAAATTCAAAACCAGAGCTTAAAAAGAAATAGGATAGGAAAAGCGATAAAGCATTTAAAAGGCACAGTTTGGAATTATGTTTACACGATTTGGAAGTTTGATAAAGCATATTTTTTTAAGAAGCATATATACGATGTTTTACTTGGATCGTTCTTAAATCCGGCAAAGTATCTTAATTATCCACCTCCCGCGTTTGATCTGCATCCAGATCTATCGCTTGTATATGGAGAGCTTGATAAGGCCTTCTATGAAAAAAAAAATTTGATTCAAGGGTCCACCATAAAGATCATAGGCAATCCTGATCTTGATAAGCATTTTAAGGAATTGAGCACTTTAGAAGATAATAAAGAAGAGTTTTTTCGTCAGAGCAATATTCCAACAAACAAACCCTACATCACCTACATTGATGAGGGTTTAGTGGAAGATAATTTTTGGGACAACGAATATAGAATGGATTTTTTTAAGACCATTATTGAAATATGCAACCAGGCCGGTTATCGTTTGGTTATAAACTACATCCAAGAACGGCGAGAGGAAAACATGCATCTTCATTTCATGAATTAAAAGAAGCAACGATCCTTAGCAACACCAATTTTTCCAAACTGGTGTATTTTTCGGAAAAATGTATCAGCCACTATTCAACTACTTTGATCTACCCTATTTTACTTAACAAGCCTATCCTTATCCCGCGATGGGGCAGGTCGGCAGAACAGATCACCCTTTATACGCCCAAAGAAGTAACGTTTGTAAATTCATTAGATGAACTAAAAAGATATATCGTAAGTAAGGATTTTTCTTATGATCGAAGTGATTATCTCCGCAATTATGTGTCTTTTACAGACGGAAAAACGGACGAACGGATCGTTGGTCATATATTAAACCAAATTTAGTGAAGGTTCTTACCAAGCTACGCCTCGATATTGATAAACTAAAAAGCTCGCCTGAGTTAAAAAAGTCACTCATCTATGTGATGGCCTCCGCGATCGGGTACGGGATAGTTTTCATTCAGAATTTTTCCCTAGCCTACATTCTTCCAATTTCCTTCTTCGGAAAAGTTTCTCTTATAATTTCTTTATTTTCTACACTTTATGTTCTTTTTACCTTTGGCTTAAACGCCGTTGTTCTTAGATATTATTTTGATAAAGAATATAAGAAGGATAAGAAGAGCCTGGTTTCACATGTTGTAGTTATGTGGTTTCTTTTAGGAGGATGTTTACTACTTGTTCTTGGACTTTTAGGATATAAATTAGTTCATGTTGACCAGTATTTGCAAATTGATTTTGTAAAGGAATATCTACTCATTGTTCTAGCCGCATTTTTATATTCCTTCAGCGAGATATTTCCAAATCTATTTATTGTTGAAGAAAAACCGCTTAAATATGCCTTGTTCCTTATCTTAAGTAAAGCCTTGATGTTTGGATTATTGTTAGTGGGTATTTTTTTATATGGAGAATCTTCGTTCCATGTATCACTCATGCTGTTAATTGTAAGTTTGGTAATGTTTTTAGCGATGGTTATTGTATTTAAAGTTTTCCCGCTTACCCAGATAAAGAAAGAAAACGTAATGGAATTATTGCGTTATGCTTTCCCGTTAATGATCTATGCTTTAGGCGGCATTGGTTATTCACACGGGTACAGAGTTATTATTTCGGGTTCTTTGAACTATAACGATCTTGGTCTTTTCAGTTTATCAGCGCAGCTGGCCTCTGTTTATTATTTAGCGGTCTCATCAAGTATAACGGGGCTTTATCCAAAGGCATACAAAAGACTTGAGGAAAGTAACGGTCATCCCAAAATGATACGTTTCTATTTAAGAGCATTGATCTACATTGGATTGGGAACCATCGTGATCATCTTGCCGCTAACCTATCTTTTTTTGATGTATTTTAAGAACGGAGCATTTTTATCCTCCTTTACCGTACTACCTGTTCTTATATTTGGACAGTTCTTATTTTTTATATACGCCTACAGTTATATTTTGTGCACCTATTATAAAAAAACTAATATTCTTACGTTTTCCATGTTCGCTGGAATAATTACAAGCTTATCACTCGCGTTTATACTTATAAGAGAAAGCAACATTTTAATGGCAGCAATACCTGTTGCTTGTGGGCTTTTGGTTCAACTCATTATTTCTTTAATAGCGACACACACGGTAGCTCGCAAAAACCCCCAGGCATGCTAGCTAAAATAAGGTCAGATCAATTTTTTGAAAACACACTGCTTGAACTTATTTGCTATGTGCCGTTGATGATTATTGCAGGAAATGTTTTGCCTGCCATAGGACCTTTAAAAATTCACTGGATATATATTGGCGCTATCTTTATCAATGTTTTTCTTCTTTTTATTAAGAACAAAAGATCACACGGATTTTTATTACTAGCGCTGTGTTTTGCGATCATTCAGCTATTTACAGCCAAGGTTTTTTATTTGAAGGATTTTATTGATTTCATGTCCGGACCAATGTTATTTATATTGGTGGTTAATATCGTTTGCTTTAGTAGTATTAGCCTAGAAACTTTAAGACTTTACAGAAATAAGTTTTTAATTTGCGCTGCAGCCCCAATAGGATTAGCTGTACTACAGTTGATCAAAGTAGTGCCCCTTGAAATTTTGAACGCAACCTATGTAAATATCACAATATTTGGAACAGAAAAAGTTCTAAGAGTTAACGGGTTCCTTTTTCATGGAATAGAACTCGCAGTTATTATTTTCTTCTTTTTTGTTAACATAGCTCTTTTTAGGAAAACTTCTAACGTGTACATATTATTTGTAGTTATGGTTGCTCTTGAATTCATGACTAAAATTAAGTCGGGCATCATGACATCTATATTATATCTTGGCTTTTTCACTTATTTAATTGATGAAAAGTACAGATTTATCAAGGCGTCGGTTTTTGCAGCGGTTATAATTCTAAGCATTTCATTTATCTATATTCTTATTCCCGACATAGAAACGAATCGATTGAACTTTGATTTCAGACACTTTAAATTTGAAGGACAGTTGTTTACCGGAAGAGGCTTCATTTGGAATGTTTATATTACCAGCCTAAAGACTATTGATACCTGGCAGGTTCTTTTTGGCTGTGGTTACGGTTCAGCGCCCGACATGTTTAGACAAGGGGCCACCAACACAATGGCCGCGGTTTCAAAAATAGCACCAGGGCCACACAACCAATTACTCGAACTTTTTGTTAACGGTGGCTTATTTGCCATGTGGTTCATTTTCTATATTTTAAAGAAACAATACAGCAAACTCAAAAAACTGTTCAATAATAAGGTCGTTTTAAAATATTATTTAGCGGTTATACTTATTCCAATAGTGATCATGGGATTAACAGCTCCTATCATGAGTATGTTTATTTATTGGTGTGGTCTAAGTATGTTTGTGATTAGTTTAAAATTAAAATTTTCGGAGGAGAATGCGTAACCGTATTTTGTTCATGGTGCAGTTGCCCCCTCCGTTACATGGTTCATCAAGCATAAATAAGATGTTTGTTGAGAGCAAAAGTATTAATTCAGCATTCGAAATATCTGTACTTCCTTTGCGATTTGCAAAAAGCATGGAGGACATTGGCGAATTCTCCATTGCAAAAGCATTTAAGATGTTTACATATGCGTTTAAGCTTATTTCTGAAATAAGGCGATTTAAACCCCAGTTGGTTTATTTTTCTTTTTCTTCAATGGGGATAAGCTTTTACAGAGATGTGTTTTACGCATTTATATTAAAAAGAATGAAAGTGAAAGTTATTTATCATTTGCATGTAAAAGGGATAGACGAAGAAAGCAAAAAAAGCCGACTAAAGAGAAGCTTATATAAATACGCGTTTAAAAACTCTTCAATTATATCACTTTCGGATAGTCTTGGGCAGGATGTAGGTTCAGTTTTTGACGGAAAATGTTTTACAGTAAATAATGGGATAATGCCTGTGCAAAAGAAATACGAGCTGGATAAACGAAATGAGAAAGTAGAGTTTCTTTACCTTTCAAATTTAATGAGAGCGAAAGGGATTTTCGTGTTTCTAGATGCACTTGCGATTTTAAAGGAAAAAAGGAAGGATTTTATAGCCAGAGTAATTGGTAAGCCCGCCGATGTGAGTAAAGAAGAAGTCGTACAGTATATTTCTACTAAACAATTAAAGGATCATGTGATTGTTGAGAATGCCAAATACGGAGATGCCAAATATGAAGCCTTAAGCAAAGCAGGTGTTTTTGTTCATCCAACATTGAATGATGCTTTTCCCCTAGTTATAATTGAAGCCATGCAATTTGAATTACCCGTGATATCAACCATTGAAGGAGCTATACCTGAAATGGTGGAAGAGGGAGTGAACGGATGTCTTGTGCCAAAAAACGACGCAAGCGCGTTGGCGGTTAAAATGGAATTATTGGCATCAAATGAAAACCTGCGGAAGCAAATGGGTGAGAATGGGAGAAGGAAATTCACGGCACGTTATACCTCATTTATTATGGAAGAAAAACTTAAGACAGTATTTCAAGATGTAATTTGAATCATTAATGATCACTACAGAAATATATAAAGACAAGAGCAAACTCATAGATGAGTTGTTTTTTATATGTCTGGTAGCATCAATAGTTACCTTGCCTTTTTCGATGAGAATAAACAGCATAGCTATTTTTACACTTTCTTTCGTGTGGCTCATACAAAATAGTTTCTCAAGATTATTAAACACATTAAAGAGCAATAAGCTTTTCTACTTAAATGTCAGTTTGTATCTTGTAACGCTAGCAAGCATGCTGTATACTCAAAACAAAGCATACGGTAAATTTGAACTTGAAAAGCAATTTTCCCTCTTGCTTTTTCCAATAATAGCGGCATCTTCAAAGGCTCTTACAACAAAAAAGATAAATAGATTACTATGGGCATTTCTACTCGCGAATTTTATACTGGGAGCTACGGGGCTCCTATACGCAACGTATTGTTATATAAGATACGAGCTTAATTATTTCTTTTATCACGACCTTGTTACCTTATTTAATTTTCATGCTACCTATTATTCCATTTATTTAATGTTGAGCATTTGTATTGTCATCCATTTGTATCATAACGACCCGGTGGTTTCGAACCGTTTTAGAAAAGCATCTCTTTTTATCTTGGTTGCTTTTTTCACCCTTCTTATTTTTCTTCTTTCTATACGATTTATAATTGTGTTCTTTTGTTTTGGAGCGCTGGTAGGTATTGTTATATACGCGATCAAGAAAAGGAATCTTTTACTTGGCATAGTTTTGATCTGCGGATTTGCCGGCCTTGTTTACTTTGCCATTAGCAAGAACACAGTTTTAAAGGCTCGGCTTATGCAAATAAAAGAAAACCATAAGTACGAATTCTCGGAATTGAATATCTACAATGGATTTACGACACGTTTGGCCCAATGGGAGTGTAGTTATATCATCATAAAAAAACAACCTTTATTTGGGGTTGGTATAGGCGATACACAGGATGAATTACAGGTGGAGTATAAAAAAAATTTCCTTCATTATTCTTTTAAGGATAAATTCAACGCACATAATCAGTATTTTCAAACAACTTTAGGGCTTGGTTTGGTAGGACTTGTAACATTGGTGTCAACGCTGCTTGTGGCGGTAATTGTGGCGTATCGAAGGAGGAATTTTCTTTATCTGGCGTTCATTATCATTTTTTCGGCGTGCTGTTTAACCGAATCTACCTTATGTACACAGTATGGTGTGGTATTTTATGCTTTTTTCAATTCGTTCTTTGCTTTTAAAATGTTGGGAGGAAATAAAAGTATTGAGCTGAATGGGAATTGATATGGATAAAGGAAAAAACAAAAAACGTATTCTTACGCTCAATATTGATATTATAAGTTATTCAGAAACCCTGCAAAAGATCGTAGAACTAGCAACGAGCAGGAAACCATCCTATATATGTTTTGCAAATGTGCATATGGCCATTGAAGCCCATCAACATCAAAAATTTTCCGAACAAGTTAATAATGCGGATCTTGTTTTGGCAGATGGAATGCCACTAGTAAAATCATTAAGGTCTTTCTATGGCATTAATCAGGATCGTGTGGCAGGAATGGATCTAATGCCCGATGTTATAAAAATAGCCGAAGAACGCAAATTAAAAATATTTTTTTTTGGGAGTAGCAACGACCTGCTAGAAAAAATTAAGCTTAAAGCAATGCAACTATATCCCGGAATTGAAATCGCAGGAACATTTTCACCACCATTCGATCAACCTATTAATAATAGCATTTATATTGATATGATAAATAATTCAAATGCTAACATTGTACTTGTTGCTTTGGGTTGTCCAAAACAGGAGAAATGGATGGCAGAAAATTCCGGAAAGATATTCTCCGTAGTATTAGGAGTAGGTGGCGCGTTCGCAACCTTTGCCGGAACCGTAAACAGAGCACCTGAATTTATGAGAAAAGTGGGACTTGAATGGCTGTTTAGACTTGGGCAGGAACCGCAAAGACTTTTTGCAAGATATTTTAAAACGAACACGCGGTTCATTTATCTAACTCTTATAGAAAAATTAAAAAGCACTTTTGGTAACAAAAACGCTTTCAATTAAATATCAAGATCTGGCTCAGGCAATAGCCCTTTTTTGCCTTATGTATAACCATAAGAGGCCAATCAAATACCCCGCAGCAGCTCCGAACATCATACTTAATATAACGTCGGCTGTTTTTTCTATCCCACCATTAAACCCAAGAACTAATTCAAAGCTGTTATTCAGTTTTATTTTTTCTTGTGCTTTAAGTTGTGCGTTTTGCAACTCAATTGATCTTTGTGATATTTTTACAGGATCAATCGGTTGATCGATAACAACGCCACTTCCAAAATTCTTTTGTTTTATACTTTGATTAACGAGTGCTCTTAATGTATCAATTGACTCAACCTCTTTTTCCACCCTATTCGAAAAATTATTCCAATATTCAGCATCTATTAATTTTCTTTTTACGCCATATTCATTTGTTTCAAGGTAATTCATGATCTGCGCTTGAAGTGTATCATAAATAGAAGGGTCGTAAACCTCTACTTCAACTTTAAATGGCGTGATAACTGAAGCGGAATCAGAAAATATTCGTGAGTAACGAGTGCTAAGTGGCTCGAACATAAATTTCTTTATTTTCATGGCCGTTGCCATGTCGAGTTTAAGTGTTTTTGAAATTTTCTCATGATTACCACTCAATTCTGTAAGATTGTTTATAAGCTCATAACATTGGTCGTTATTGAATCGAATATGTGAAATTGTAATTTCAGAGGTATATACGGGTTGCTTAACAGAAAAAACAGAAAAACCTAAACCCATCCCACCCAACACAAACAACGTTAATAAAATAAAATGTTTAACTGTGGTATTAAAGAGCCAGTTGAACAGGTTAGAAGTTCCTTTAGTGATGTTGCGGAGAACGTACAACAGATCTATTTCTTCGGGAGTGTTTGTCATTGCGGACGGAATTATTTTTTATGGTGTAATTATAATTTCAATCTCAAATTTAATCATAAAACTGATGTTTCCAATAAAAAATCAATAAGCATTATTGTCTTTTCTAAAGATCAGTAAAACGGTAGAGTAAACAACCTTTAGATCCAAATAGAACGACCAGTTGTCTATATAGAAGCGATCCATTCTCACTCTCATTTTCATTAAGTAAAGATCCTTGGTTTCGCCCCTGTAACCCATTACCTGCGAAAGGCCGGTGATCCCGGGCTTAACAAGATGCCTTACCATGTATTTGTCCACTTTTTGCGAGTATTCTTCGGTAAGTTTTAATGGATGTGGGCGCGGCCCAACAATAGACATGTTCCCTATTAAAACATTGAAGAACTGAGGCAATTCATCTAAGCTGGTCTTACGGAGGAAGGCGCCAATTTTTGTAACCCTAGAATCGTTTTTAGTAGCTTGTTTAAATTCGGCATTGTTCTCGGTGCGCATGCTTCGGAACTTAAAACACTTGAACGATTTATTTCTTATCCCTGAACGTTCTTGTATAAAGAATATCGGCCCCCTTGAGCTTAACTTTATCAAGATAGCAATGATAGGCATAAGCCATGAGAGTACGAACACTATGATCGTAAGCGAAAATATAATATCAAAACCGCGTTTTAAGAATTGATTGGTTGCTTCATCAAACGGATTTTTGCGAAGCGCCAACAAGGGCATGTGTTCAATAAAGGTTGTAACGAGATTTCTTCCTAGGAATCCTGCTGAATCCGGGATGACCTTTAATGGAATGAAGTTATTTTCGCAGTATTCTAAAATATTATTGATATCATCTTTATTCAACTTATCGGCCGAGCAAATGATCTCGCTAACCTTGTTGTTTTGACAAAAAGGGATCAACTCATCAAAGGTTCCTAATACATTCACCTTTTCGTTGGTCTTATCAGTAAAGAATCCCAAAATGTTCATACCGTATTCAGGATGCGATTCTACAAATTCTTTAAAATGAATGCTGGCTACACTAACGCCTGCGATGACCACAGGCTGGCGGTTTTTACTAATCTTTAAAGCTTGCTTAGTGAAGGTGAATACAAAAATACGCCATACGAGTAGGAATACATAAAGCCATAAAGCAAAGGTGATGATCTGTTTATGGGATATTTGTGTTTTATGAACGATCTGAAGGTAAACGAATAGAAATAAAAAATACAATAAGAAATGCTTACTAAGATTTAATGCGTTGATCAAAATCCCGGGCAAGCGATTAATGTAGTAATTTTTGGTAAGCAAAGTGCTCACCATCCAGCAAAAGGTAAGGAAGAAAAATATATCGAGAAGGGTTGGAATCACGCCGCTAAGCAAAACCCATAAGGAGATGATGACAAGCTCGCCTAATAAATTGAGGGGTAATAAGTAACGGTTTAATGACATTAATTTTTTGGTATAGAAAATAAATGTACAACAATTCGCGTAAATCCCAAACCCATCTATCGGTTTTTAAGGATAATTATGTATATTCCTGTGTGTATAATTTCTTACTTTGCCATGTAAACCCTTATGGACCGTAAGCAATTTATAAAATTATTTTCACTAATTCCCTTGGCGGGCATGAATATGAAACTATCTGATCTAAACAAATTTTCGCAGCAATTGCCGCTTACTGAAAAAATGCCTGTATTGTTCCTGGGGCATGGAAGCCCAATGAACGCCATTGAAGAAAACGAATATGTAAGTGGATTTAGAACCATAGCCAAGACCTTACCAAAAGTAAAAGCCATTGTATGTGTATCGGCGCACTGGTACACCAAGGGAACAATGGTAACGGCAATGCCTAAACCAAAAACAATTCACGATTTTGGCGGATTTCCGGAAGCTTTATATAAAGTGCAATATTCTGCACCGGGCGCCCC
The DNA here is from genome assembly GCA_016705695.1 of Sphingobacteriaceae bacterium. Taxonomy (GTDB): domain Bacteria; phylum Bacteroidota; class Bacteroidia; order B-17B0; family Aurantibacillaceae; genus Aurantibacillus. The sequence goes on along the minus strand of JADJLA010000018.1, from coordinate 165,059 downwards.
GGAATTGGCAAAGCAAACAAAAGAACTCATCAAAAAAGCAAGCGTTGGTTTGGATGAAACTTGGGGATTAGATCATGGCGCTTGGTCGGTGTTGAAACATTTATTTCCAAATGCCGACGTTCCGGTTATCCAATTAAGTATCGACTATACAAAAGATGCACAATGGCATTTTGAATTGGCAAAAGAATTACAAAGCCTGCGCGATAAAGGAATTTTAATTGTTGGCAGCGGAAACATTATTCATAATTTATACGACGCGGCTTTTGATCGCATCAACGAAAACTTTGGTTACGATTGGGCTATTGAAGCACGAGAAAAAACAAATGCATTGTTATTGAAAGGTGATTTTGATCAACTCATTCATTACGAAAAATTTGGCAAGCCATTACAAAAAGCTGTTCCAACGCCCGATCATTATTTGCCGCTCATCTACACCCTTGGGTTAAAGAATGAAAAGGATAAGCTGGAGCTATTTAATGATAAACTTTTGGCGGGGTCTCTATCTATGACATCGGTGAAGATAGGGTAGTTGTTTTTGTGATTTTTCTTTTGTAATTTAGTTATGTGAGAAAAATTATCGTCCTACTTTCAGTTGTTATTAGCAGCGCAGTAAGCGCTCAGGATATTTATTTTCTTAATCCGCAGCAGTCTTTAGTAAACCTTAATCCATCTTTTGCAGGATCAAACGGATTTATTAGAAATCAAACAAATTTAAGAACGGGACAGTTTGGTCAAGTAGATGAACAATATTATATGTCTATTGGAAATAGCTTTGATATGTTCTTCAAAAGGATAAATGGAGGAGTTGCAGTAAATTATCTTCATGATGATGTTAATAGCGGCCTTCTCAAAAATGATGTTTTCAATATTACTTACGCTCAATATTTCTATTTGAAAGAAAAACAGATAAAAATAATCCCTTCCGTGCAATTGGGAGGTTTTGTAAGACATCTTAATAGAAGCAAAATTACATTTGAAGATATGAGATCTCAATTTGATAGGAACGCTTTCGTACGATCGTGGGATTACGAACCCGTACCTAGAAAGTCAAATCTAGATTTTAGCACGGGGCTTTTAGTTCAATACAAAAAATTATTTATTGGAGCTTCTTTGTTTCACTTCACACAACCCGACATGGGGCTTTGGGGTGTAAGCAAGTTGCCATTTCGTTTTAATGCTCACGCATCATATAGTATTATTACAAAACGAGATCTGTTATTTAATTTTTCTGCCATGTGCGCAAAACAAGGCTATGCTGAGTATGCCCAGATAATGGCCAAAGTTTTATTATTTAAGCATGCGATTGTAGGTTTGGGTTGCGAAAACCGTAGGGGTTATATGGGAAATATAGGTTATAGAACTAACTATTATAGCATCAATTTAACCGCTACTTATAAAAAAAACGGACTTGGTCCGCCGTTTTCTTCTGAATTAGGATTTTCTTACACCCTTAGAAACAAAGATCAGCGTAAGCAATTAACTTGCATGGAGAATTGGTGATCATGAAAAAGCAATTGATCCTATTTTTTATGTTGGCTTATTGTGCTGCACAATCGCAGGATGTTGCTTTTAATAATATACACCAATCATTAGTTTATTTAAATCCTTCTTTTGCAGGATCTAACGGATTTATAAGAAATCAAACTATTTATAGAAATCAATGGCCGAACTTAAGTGGACAATATGTAACGTATGGAAGTTGTTTTGATGGCTATATAAAACCAATCCGCGGCGGTATGGCGTTAAGCATTTTAACCGATGATCAGGGAAGAGGAACAACACGGGCAACTTCGATTTCTTTTGTATATGCACAACACATTACCCTTTCAAAAGAAAAGAATATTAAGATCATTCCCTCTGTTCAGACATCATTTGTACAGTCTATATTAGATAACGGGCGTCTGAATTTTGGAGATATGATTAACATGAGGTATGGAATGATTTGGAATGACCCTACTATAGTTCCAAATTCTTCGGTAAAGTATAATGATATTGCAGCGGGATTGATCATAAAACATGGTGAAGCTGCCCTCATAGGGGTTTCATTTTCAAACTTACTTGAACCAAACATCTCTAATTTAGGCACCTATCATTTGCCAGTAAGGACAACAATTCATGGAGCATATCGCATAGCGTTTAACCCAATGAACGCGATTGACCTTACAACTATCTTAATCCTTCAGAACAGCTATTATAATTATAGAGTAAATATCATTAATAAAAGAGCCAGAGGTTTTACTTATGGGTTAGGATATAGATTAAGCAATAAGTTTTATTTGAGAGAATGGCAGGATGATACAAATGCACATAATTTTATTGGGTTTCTAGGATATACGGGTCGTCGATTTGGAATAACGTATTCTTATGATAGGAATATCAATAAGCTGTCAGGCAATACAGCAGCAAGTCATGAAATATCATTAAGCGTTGTATTTAAAAAGAAAGAGAAATAAAATAATCACCTTTTTAACCAATCTCTCAAACTCACTTTATACAATCTACTTTGCCCGTTAGCATAAACATTTATGGCATCCAGTAATTCTTCGGTGGTTAAATTTTTTTCAAATTCGGCACTGGTATTGTTGCGCTTGCTTGTAAAGTAAAGTGTTTTGGTACTTTCATCCACAAAAGGACAATAATCCATTTGCTTTGAATTAAAAGCTTCTCCCATGTGTTTTGGTTGCGTCCAAGTGCTATCTTTTTTACGATAAGAAATATAAAGATCCCCACTTCCTAAACCATCGGGCTTATTGTATCCGGTAAAAATTATATAATCTTCATCGGGCCCAATAAACGCATTAAATTCATAACCGACTGTGTTTATAGAATCGGAAACCGAAACAGGCGAGCAGTATTTTCCGTCTTTAAAAGCGCAAACAAAAATATCGTCCTTTCCTTTAGAGCGTTTCCCATCATTCGTAAAATATAAATTACCGTTTTTTGCAAGGCTCGGATAAAATTCGTTTTCACTAGAATTTACAGGCGCACCTAAATTTCTTGGCTCTCCCCAATTTCCGGCAGGATTACGCTCACAATACCAAATATCAAAATCTTTAGTTTGAGTTCCGGTTTTACTTAACGGACGATTAGAAACAAAATATAAACGTGTATTATCAAGCGATAAAAATGGTTCCAGATCGTTGAATTTACCCGAGAAACTTATCACTTCGGGCGCACTCCATTTTCCTTTTTTCTTTTTGCTCCAAACAATGGCCGAAATTTCGGAGCCCGCGCTTTGAACACTAAAATAAACTTCGGTTCCCCATTTGTTCATGGCAAAGTCGCGCACGTTGGCAAATTTGAATAGATTTAATTCATCAGGCTTAGAATTCTTACCACTTTTTTGGCTAGTAAAATTTACTTGCGCATGAAAATGATGCACAAGAACAAGACACAGAATGGATAACCAAATGCGCATTATAAATTATCAATAAAATAATTACAGATCTTTTCCATTAAATGCGCGCGATCTTTTCCTAACACATTGTGTTCATGTCCCGGATAAACAAAATAATCTATCTGTACACCTTTGTCAACACATTTTTTTACATACATCATGCTGTGTTGCCAAACGACAACAGGATCTTGAGCACCATGGATCATTAATAATTTCCCTTTTAAATTTCCAACGTGATTCAATAAATTATTTTTGTCGTATCCTTCTTTATTTTCTTGTGGCGTATCCATATAACGTTCGCCGTACATAATTTCGTAATGACTCCAATCGATTACGGGGCCGCCCGCCACGCCAACTTTATACACTCCCGGATTTCTTGTCATTAACGATGTGGTCATAAATCCACCGTAACTCCAGCCGTGTACACCAATTCTGTTTCCATCCACATAGGGCAAGGATTTTAAATAGTCAACTCCTTTTAATTGATCTTCCATTTCAACTTTTCCTAACTGGCGATGAATGGCTTGTTCAAATGCTTTTCCACGATATGATGTGCCACGCCCATCAACCGTAAACACTATAAATCCTTTTTGAGCCATGTACTGATACCACAATTCTCCACCAGCCATCCAGGTATTTAAAACCATTTGTGAGTGCGGACCATTATACAAATACACTAATACCGGATATTTTTTTGTGCTGTCGAAATTTACAGGCTTGAACATTCTGCAATACAGATCTGTTCCTTCGCTATTTTTTATGGTAAATAAATTCCACGACCCTGTTTTGTAATCTTTGATCGGGTTTTCTGCCTTAAAGATGCTCGACGATTTTCCCTTTGTACTTACAACATTATATTCACGCGGAACATATACGCTGGAAAAATTATCAATAAAATAATTTCCACTTGCATCCAACATACACACATGAGTTCCTGCGCCGTTAGTTAATTTTTTTATTTCACCTGTTTTTAAACTTACACTGTAAAAATCTTGGTTAACAGGGCTAGTGCCATTGGCATGAAAGAAAAATCGCTCGCTCTTTGCATCAAAGCCATTGGTTGATTTAACTTCCCAAGGGCCACTGGTAATTTGTCGCACAAGTTTTCCTGAAATATCATACAGATATAAATGCGTAAAACCATCTCTACGGCTATGCCAAATAAATTGCTGAGGTTTGTTCGGCACAAAAATCATTTCATGTAAAGGCTCCACATACTTTTCATCTTTCTCTTCAAATAAAGTTCTAACAAAGTCGCCGTTTGATGCGTTATACTCATTTAACTGCATAAAATTTTGTTCGCGGTTAAGTTCGGCGATATAAATAAATTTTTCATCAGGACTCCAGGAAACATTAGTGAGGTAATGATCTTTTGGCCTTTTTGTTTTTAAGTAGATCACACTTTGAGATGTAATATTATAAATACCAAGCGTTACATAATGACTTTTTGATCTTGCCATTGGATATTTGATGTCTTCATTTTTTGCAGGATATGGTTTCCAATCAATAATAGGATAACTAAATACATCCGTCTGATCCATTCTATAAAAAGCGAGCAAATTTCCTTTGGGGCTCCAAAAAGTTCCTTTACCAATTCCAAATTCGTTTTGATGAACATTTTTACCACCATAAACTAAATTAATAGTACCATCAATGCTAATTTGACGAATATCACCTACAACATTAACGTATAAATTATGGTCTTTTGTAAAAGCAATATACTTTGTTGCTTTATGTTCGTCGGCATCTTCTTCTTTTAATGATGGATCTGTGCTTGCTGATGAAACTGCTTTTGTTTTAAGATCGAACATTACTATATCTTTTCCTTGATTGAACCAACAGGTGTTAGCGTCTTTAAATTGTAAACCAGGAAAAGCCTTTAATGTATCGCGTTTGGCATTTTTTAAAGAAACGTTGAGGTCGCTTAATTTGAACCACTCAGTTGTTTTACCATTGGCATTATCGCCCTTGATCACTTTGCCATTATCAACATAAAAAAAGGAGTTGATGCCTGGTACAAATTGAATGTTTTGAAGACGTTTAGGCGCCAGATCTGTTCGGCCTTTTAAAACAGCTTCCTGAATGGTTAATAGTTTTTCTTGAGCATTTACGCTCAGATGTAATATTAAGGCAATAACTAGAATTTTACGCATACAATGTTTACTTTTAAAACATTAAATATAGAGTTAAAATACTTATCCTTTGCGCCGTTGGTGTAATTTTTGTTGCGCATTTCCTTTTTGTGATCTGGGGAGCTTATCCATTTAATAGAGAGCCTAAACGAAAAATGGATTTTTATGCGATGACTTATTGCGATCCGTATTTCCATCAAGATTGGCGAATGTTCGCGCCCGGAACAAGATATAATTACAGTATTTATGCTGTGTATGAAGTGAACGGACAAAAACAGCATTCGTTTCCAATACAAGAAGTGTTGGAAGAGCGTACGGTTTTTAGTGGGCGAGAATTCCTTATGATCTCATTAACCGACGCAAGTATTTTTGTACATAATAGGGCAATGAACATCAAAGGAGATCTGTATAAATTCACTAACGACAAATACTACCAAATATTTGAGTACGTTAATATTCAATATCTCCAAAAAAAACACAAAAATAAAATTGAGAATTTGAGACTGATGTTGGTTGCTACCGACATTCAAACAAACAAAAGAACATATACCGTGAATGAATAAAGCGATCGCATATTTTTTTGATGATTACCGAAAGCAAAAGAACGCTCGTTTGTTCAAGAACTTGCTGTATGGTTTTATAATTGTAAAATGTGTTTTATGGCTATTGAATTTCGATATTCTTTTTGGCCAACACGCCTTTTCTTTAGTTTATAACGAGCCAATAGGATTTTTTAAACAGTTCGCTTTTCTAATATATTTAAGTAAGAACAGCACATTAGCATGCGGATTTATTTGTACGGTGCTTTTATTGAGCCTCTATTCCTTGTTTGATAAACGATCTTATGTGTTAACAGATCTTATCATTTATTTACTTGTTTTGAATTTAGATATTAGGATCTACACAACCACAACCGCGGGAGAATCAATTCTAGTAAATCTGTGTTTTTTAAGTGCGTGGCTTCGAAAGGATTTTAATACAGGAAGCGGAGTTTACGATAAAATTAAAATTGTTTTGCATAATGTTTCTTACTTAGCATTGATATTGCAAGTATGTATTCTCTATGGTTTTTCGGCATTAGCGAAATGGTACGATGCTGATTGGTTAAATGGAGAGGTTGTTTATCTCACAAGCAAAGCGCAGTATTATTCACGTTCATTTGTGATTAACACTGTTGATTCATTTCACTTTCTTACCGTTATAATTACTTACGTGGTATTGTTGTACCAAAGTTTATTTCCTTTTTTAATTTGGGTTAAAGGCATAAAGCGTTATTTTTTACATTTCGGCGTTGTGATGCATTTGTACATTGCATTTGTTATGGGCCTTTTCTTTTTTGGATGGATCATGGTCATAACCTATGTTTTATTCTATGATTTTAAGGAAGATAACGGATAATTTCTCTGTGCCTCCGGGTCTCCGTGGCTAATAAAAAAACCTTATATTTGCAGTATGTTCACACAAGACCAATTAAAAGACGTTAACTCACGTCACCTGGCATTAAGGGGGTTTCTTTGACTACGATAAAAAGAAACACGATCTCTCATTACTTGAAGAAAAAACATTAGATCCAAATTTTTGGAACGATAGCAAAAAAGCCGAATCGGTTTTGGCTGAAGTTAAACTCAAAAAAGTTTGGATAACAGGCTATGATGAATTAACAAAGGATATCGAGGACCTAAACACATTTTACGAATTTTTTAAGGAAGGAGAAGCCTCTGAAGCTGAAACACAGCATCAGTTTGAAATTACCATTAAAAAATTGGAGGATCTTGAGTTTAAGAACATGCTTCGTAACGAAGAAGACCAATTAAGTTGTGTTCTTCAGATCAACGCAGGGGCAGGAGGAACAGAAAGTTGCGATTGGGCCAGCATGTTAATGCGCATGTATATTATGTGGGCAGAAAAAAGTGGTTTCAAAGTTTCTCAACTCGACTATAATGCAGGCGATGCAGCGGGAATAAAATCAGTGTCTCTACAGATCGAAGGGCCGTATGCTTATGGATATTTAAAAGGAGAGAATGGCGTGCATCGCCTGGTACGCATTAGTCCGTTTGATGCCAATGCTAAACGCCACACGAGTTTTGCATCTGTTTATGTGTATCCAATAATTGACGATACTATTGAAATTGAAATTAAGCCTGCCGATCTGGAAGTTACCACATCGCGAAGTGGTGGTGCGGGAGGTCAAAATGTAAATAAGGTAGAAACAAAAGTTCAAATGCTTCACAAGCCTTCGGGAATTGTTGTAGTATGTCAAATAGAAAGAAGTCAACATGGTAATCGCGAACGCGCTTTGCAAATGATCCGCTCGCAATTATACGAATTGGAAATGCGTAAGCGTAACGAAACAAAAGCCGCCGTTGAAGAAGGAAAAATGAAAATAGAGTGGGGGTCACAGATCCGTAGTTATGTTTTACATCCTTATAAAATGGTGAACGATCACAGAACCGAATTAAAGATCACCGATGCAGAAGGCGTGTTAAATGGAGATCTAGATGAATTGATAAAAAATTATTTAATGGTTACTTCAGGTAAACAAACAACATAAACATGGCAAACGTTTTTGAATTTAATGGGTATGTGCCGGTAATAGATAAAACGGCTTTCATTCATCCTAACGCAACGGTTACAGGAAATGTAACTATTGGAAGAGATGTATATATTGGTCCCGGTGCCGCAGTACGTGGCGATTGGGGCGAGATCATTATTGAGGATGGATGTAATGTTCAGGAAAATTGTACAATTCATATGTTTCCTGGAACAACCGTGCTTTTAAAAGAAGGAGCGCATATTGGTCACGGCGCTATTATTCATGGAGGAACCATTGGAAAAAATGTTTTAGTGGGAATGAATAGCGTTATTATGGATAATTGTGTGATCGGTGATGAATGCATCATTGGCGCATTAACGTTTGTTCCGGCAGATACAATTATTTCTAAACGAAAAGTGGTTGTTGGAAATCCTGCGAAGGAAGTTAAAGATGTAAGCGATGAAATGATAGCCTGGAAAACAGAAGGAACAAAACTGTATCAGAAGTTGCCAAAAGAATGTCACGAAACATTAAAGGCTTGTGAACCTTTACGCCGTTCGCCCGCATTTAAACCAAAACAACAGGATGTTTACAAAACCTGGAACGAAAAAAAGGACACGAGCCGGCCGGCCGGCAAGGCAGCGAAGAGCGCAAAAAAGTAACACACGAAAATCAAGCGCACATTTTGTTTTTTAATTGCATTAACTATAGATTTTGAATATTAATTTTTTTTAGTATATTCAATAATTCATTCGTTAAAGAATGAGAAGCAATTTTAAATTAAACAACGTAAAAATGAAAAAATTCGTGATCTTAACAGTGTTAAGCATTTTAAGTTTAACATCATTAGCACAACAAAACGATTCTACTAAAAAAGCAAAGACTACAAATGCACAAGCCGTTAAAGTAGAAACAAAAGGCGTTACCGGTGAAATGAAAACATATTACATGATATTCTTAAAAAAAGGACCAAAGCGTAATCAAGACACCCTAACAGCAAACAGAATACAAGCGGGGCACATGGCATATTTAAACAAAATGTATGAGGCCGGAAAAATGGATCTTGCAGGACCATCATTACCCGATGGAGATCTTAAAGGAATTTGTGTTTATAATGTTGCTACGTTTGATGAAGCAAAAAAATTAGCAGAAGCCGACCCTGCTGTTGTTGCAGGAAGATTGATCGTAGAGGTTGTGCCTTGGTACAGTCAAAAAGGAGCAACGTTGAGATAAATGGATCTGTAAAAAAAAGAGGGAGTTTTACTACTCCCTCTTTTTTTTACTACTTACTGATCAGTATTTTTTGTCTTACCAAGCCTAAATCATTTTTACCAATGATGAAATAAACACCCTCTGGTAAATTATTCAAATTTATTTTTTGTTCGCTTGTAGCAGATAGATTTATTTTGCTTACAACATCACCTAAATTATTTACAATTACTAAATTAATATCCGCACCGGAAACGATCATGAACTCGCCGTTGTTTGGGTTTGGGTAAATAGAAATGCCTTTTGTATCATTTATTTCTGCTAATCCCGAGCAAGTGGATACGTTTTGAGCATAAGTTGCTGAATTTGTACAACCGGCAGCGCTTGTTCCGTTAACAGTATACGTTGTTGTGGTAGTTGGAGACACAGAAATGGATGAAGTGGTTGCAGATGTATTCCACGTATATGTGTTTGCACCGCTCGCCGTAATGTTTGCTAGTGCGCCTATACAAATAATGCTTGGCCCATTAATTGAAACGATCGGCAATGGATTTACGCTTATTGAACTAACAGCGCTCGATGTACATGTATTAACATCAGTTCCAATTACAGTATAAGAAGTTGTCAGGCTTGGACTCACAACAATAGCGCTGGTGGTTGGCCCACTATTCCAACTATAAGTAGTTGCGCCGCTTACATTAAACGTTGCTGAATTACCGGCGCACATAACAGTTGGTGTTCCGCTTACGGTTAAACCTGGAAGAGGAAGAACTGTAGCGCAAGAAATGGCGGTATTGGTACATCCAAAAGCGCTGGCGCCTGTTACAGTATAGCAACCTGAATGTAAAGGCTGGACATTTACAATGGTTGGATTTTGCACAGTGACAAAAAAAGCATTTGGCCCAACCCAATTCACAACTGTTCCACCACTTGCAGTAAACATCAAATTACTGTTTGTACATGCGGTTGGATTATTTACGGTGATGGTAGGTAATGGGTTAACTGTAACCTGAAGTGTTTTTGAGTCAACACACGGTCCGGTTCCTGTTGCGTTCAAAGTATAAATACTTGTTGTGGTTGGTGAAACAATTGTTGAAGTAGTTGTAACATTTGAAGGTTGCCAAGTATAACTAAATGCATTTCCTGTTACCGATAGTGTTGAAGAATTACCTATACAAATGGATGCACTGTTGGCAACCGGAGTTGAAACCAAACCGGTAACGGTAATTGAATCTGCCCCAAACGCACACGCGTTTTTTACCGTTACAATATATAAACTAGGGGTATTTACTGTTGTTGAATTTGTGATTGTGGCATTGTTCCATAACACTTGGCTATATGCGCCCGTGATGCTAAGGGTTAGGTTATTGGATGGACACAATAACCAACTATTTCCTTGATTGATTGTAACCGCTACCGTTGGTTGATTGATAGTAAATTCTGTTGAAAGAAAAGTAGCGTTGTCAATAAATCTAAAATTACTGGTTGAGCTGGGATCATTAGCAACTGATAACGCACCATAAACCGACGCTAATTTAAAAGTTCCGGCAACAGGTTCTAATATTTCTGAGGCCAAATGAGGAAACAAAACCAAGCCGTTCATAGCACCATTACACGACGTAAAATCTTTTACGTTGGTCCATTTATTTACAGTAACATCAAATGCTCTTGAAAATAAATTTGGCGATTGGTTTGCAGCGCCTAGCGTGTAAGTTGAATTGTTCACCCATGTATAAAATACTTTTGTTCCATCTGCCGTTCTCGAAACTTGCGGCTCCATATCCATGGTAACAGTATTGGTGGGTGAAGTTCCCCAGCCACCACGGCCCGCATTTACATTGGCAACGTCGTAAGCATTCCAAACGCCATTTAAACTTGTAATATCAAACATATGATGCGTAGACCCAAAATAAACAGCATATGCGTTATTTCCATTACAAAGTGTAGTGAATAAATGGGGATTTCCATTAACATCAACTGTAAGGTCATGCTCAAAGCCTGTGCTTAAAATATTGGTGCCAGATAAAATCGAAGTTGCGCAACTAAACTGATTGATGTCAACCTGAATTGGCCCAACCCACGTGTTTCCCCCATCTAATGTTTTGTAAAACACAGGATAGTATGCATAATTTGTTGGCCCTCCATTTAAGTGTCCTAAAAAACTCATCCATCCTTTTACGCCAGTTGGATCAAAGGCAATATTGTAATCTGAAACATGTAACGTTCCGTCGTATGCAGTATTAAAGGATGGTGTAGTTGTGAAGTTTGTTGCCCATGAAATATCCGAACCCGTCCACGCGCCTTTAAAAATTTGAAACCCCGTAACCAAGGTTCCGTTATAAATAGCATCAGTGGCCCAAAAAACTCCCGGTGCGCCTTTTACTAATGAATTTGGGATCAGTGGACTTGCACTAGCAGCTTGATTATAATTTTCGGTATTTCCGGAATTGTTTAGTTGTCTAACTCCTGTGACTTGCCCATTCCATACACTACTCACGGTGCTGACAGTTGCAGCCATATAACCTAAATAAGCATTATTTGGATTTGTATTTGCCGGAGGATTGTAAATTGTTACGTTAGGATAGCGCGCATAGCTTGTTAGATTAGGATTTAAAACACCAAAATTGCTTGTCCATGTTGTACCACCGTTTGTTGAAATATCATAACGGATATTTCCTGAATTACCTCCAAAACTTACAGTGCTATTTCGGTGAGCATAAATAACAGTGTTTAGATCTTTATCTGCCGCAATAGGATTTGTTGCGTTACGAATAATTGTAAAAATATTTGATGATTGACCCATTGCAGGGGAAGTGGCGCACTGCGCGCTTGACTCGAAATTTATAGTTGATAAAATGAAGATAGCGATAAGCGATTTTGAATTTTTCATGTGTTTGGTTTGAACTTTAAAATTATGGAAAATAAGCCCTCGTTAATGTTAAATGATTAGTGGAAGTACAAAAGAGAAGGTTAAATAAATCGTTTTAAGATCTGGAGGCCAATCTAAAAAATGAAGACAAAGATCATTTCACTCTACCGTTTTTTATCTCCTCAACCACATTTGGATCAAGAAGCGTGCTTATATCCCCTAAATTATTTACATCACCTTCGGCAACTTTACGCAAAATACGGCGCATGATCTTTCCGCTGCGCGTTTTTGGTAAGCCACTCACAATTTGAATTTTATCGGGCTTGGCGATTGGACCAATGATCTTATTTACTTCGGCAATAATTTCCTTTATCAAAATAGCATGATCTTTTGTTGTTGATGGTGCGATCACATAAGCATAAATTCCTTGACCTTTTATATCGTGTGGATATCCAACAACAGCACTTTCTACAACATCTACATGCATATTAATTGCACTTTCAACTTCAGCGGTTCCAATGCGATGTCCACTAATATTCATTACATCATCCACTCGTCCGGTTATTCTGTAATAACCATTTTGATCGCGCTTGCAACCATCACCTGTAAAATATAAATTATGATAGGTGCTAAAATAAGTTTGCTTGCAACGCTCATGATCGCCGTAGGTTGTACGAATAATAGATGGCCAAGGATATTTAATGCACAAATTTCCTTCCACATGATTTCCTTTTATTTCATTGCCTTTATCATCCACTAATATCGGCTGAATGCCCGGTAAAGGAAGCGTTGCGTAGCTCGGTTTTAATTTTGTTATTCCCGCAAGAGGAGAAATTAAAATGCCACCTGTTTCGGTTTGCCACCAGGTATCAACTATAGGGCATTTTTCTTTTCCAATATTTTTATTGTACCAATGCCAGGCTTCTTCATTAATTGGTTCGCCAACACTGCCCAATACTTTTAATGAATTTAATTTATAAGGGCTTACAAAATCTAAACCCAACGCTTCTAAAGCGCGAATAGCAGTTGGCGCCGTATAAAAATGAGTGACTTTATGCTTGTCAATTATTTTCCAAAATCTCCCTGCGTCAGGATAAGTTGGAACGCCTTCAAAAATAACAGAAGTGGCACCGCATAAAAGCGGACCATAAGTAATATAAGAATGCCCTGTTACCCAACCCACATCAGCGGTACACCAGTAAATATCGCCTTCGTTATATTGAAACACATTTGTAAATGTATACGCTGTATAAACCATATAACCACCGCAAGCATGCACAACGCCCTTTGGTTTTCCGGTAGAGCCCGATGTGTATAAAATGAAAAGCACATCTTCGCTCTTCATTTTTTCAGGTTCGCAGATCGCTTCTTGAAGAGGAACAAGTTCGTGCCACCAAATATCTTTATCGTTATTAAAGTTGATCTTTATTTTAGTGTGTTCGTAAACTAAAACATGCTGTACAGAGGCGCAAGTTTCTAAAGCTTCGTCAACAACATTCTTTAAATTAATACTTTTATCTCCACGGTAAGAACCATCGGATGTAATCACAATTTTGCAATCACTATCTTGAATTCTATCTGATAAAGATGTGGCAGAAAAACCGGCAAACACAATGGAATGAATGGCGCCAATTCTTGCGCAAGCTAACATTGAATAAACGGCCTCAGGGATCATTGGCAAATAAATGCAAACACGGTCGCCCTTTTTTACGCCCAAATATTTTAAAGCGTTTGCTGTTTTACAAACCTCATTGTGTAATTGCTGATAGGTAATGACACGATTTGGCTTGTCTTCAAAATTCGATTCCCAAATAAAAGCAATATCTTTTGCCTTGCTTGCTAAATGACGATCGATACAATTCTCGGTAATATTCAAACTTGCGCCATCAAACCATTTTACGTTGTAGTCCTTAAAACTCCAATCAACAACTTTATCCCATTTTTTGTACCACAAAAAATTTTCGGCAATATCTCCCCAAAACGCCTCGGGCTGCTCAACACTTTTTTTGTAAGCTTGGTTGTATTCTTCTATTGTATTAATTCTAAAATTTTCCATAAAAAAACCTTACGTTAAAGATAAGGCTTTTATGATATACTTTATAAGAATTAAGATATCACCGGTGGCGGATCCATCACCGACCCACACTTCTTACAAGTACGCAGATCTTTGCTTTCGTAAAAACGTTTAAATTCAGTTTGAAATTGCGTTTGAATATTCTCTAATTGAAAGTATACTTCATGTAATTTATGGTTACAGCTTTCGCAAAACCACAGCAAGCCATCTTTTTCAGTGCTTTTTCGTTTGCGCTCTATTACCAAACCAATAGTGCCTTCAAAACGACGAGGATTATGTGGAATGGTTGGAGGCAGTAAAAAAATATCACCTTCTTTTATTGGCACCTCTTTCATTTTACCATCAATTTGTACCTGAACGATCACATCGCCCTCGAGTTGATAAAAGAATTCTTCACTCTCATTATAATGATAATCTTTTCGAGAGTTTGGTCCGCCAACAACCATAACAATAAATTCGGTGTCGGTATAAACAACTTTATTGTTTACCGGCGGCTTAAGTAAGTGTCGATTTTCTTCGATCCACTTTTTGAAATTAAAAGGAAGCGTTAGCATGCTTTAAAGTTAAGAGAAAAATTTTAAAAATCAAAGACCATTTTAAGAGGTAGAAACCGCAAAGCGTCTTTTGGACTTCGCAAAGTTTTGCGCAGAGAACGCAGAGGATCAACTAACCGCAGGAAGCTATAAGAAGGCAAAGAAGCTACGCTTACGCAAAGGGTGCTGCATTTCTTTGCGATCCCGATAACTATCGGGACTAAGGTCTTTGCCTTCTCTTAAGTAATGGTGGTAAAACTTAGCGCCCTTTGCGCCTTCTTTGTGAAAGCGCGAAGCGCCTTGGCGGTTTCTGCCTCTTAAAAAGCATGTACTTTATTTGCAATTAAATATTCTGCAATTTGAACTGCATTAGTAGCAGCTCCTTTACGCAAATTATCTGAAACGATCCACATATTCAAAGTTTTCTCTTGTGTTTCATCTCTGCGTATACGTCCAACAAACACTTCATCTTTTTCATGGGCATTCATTGGCATTGGATAGATCTGATTTTTTAGATCATCCTGAACTATGATTCCTTTGGTGTTCCTTAATAAATTGGTTAGTTCAGCCACATCAAATTCGTTTTCAAACTCAATGTTTACGCTTTCGCTGTGGCCACCCATCACCGGAATACGAACTGTTGTTGCTGTAACTTTAATTGAATCGTCGCCCATGATCTTTTTGGTTTCATGCACCAATTTCATTTCCTCTTTTGTATAGCCGTTATCTAAGAACACATCAATTTGTGGTATAGCATTCATATCAATTTGATATTTATAAGCCATTTCTCCTTTAACACCTTTGCGCTCATTCATTAATTGATCAACTGCTTTTACGCCTGTGCCCGTTACACTTTGGTAAGTGGAAACAACCACACGTTTAATTTTGTACGCTTTATGTAATGGTTCTAACGCAACCACCATTTGAATGGTAGAACAATTTGGATTAGCGATCACAAGATCATTTTTCGTAAGTACATGCGCGTTCACTTCGGGCACCACTAATTTTTTTGTGGGGTCCATTCGCCAGGCCGATGAGTTATCAATTACTACAGTTCCAACTTCTGCAAATTTTGGAGCCCACTCTAAAGAGGTTGATCCGCCTGCAGAAAATAAAGCAATATGTGGTTTTGCAGCAATGGCATCCAGCATGCTATGCACTTTATATTTTTTCCCGTTGAATTCAATTTCTTTTCCAACCGAGCGCTCAGAAGCAACCGGAATTAATTCTGTAATTGGAAAGTTTCTTTCCTTTAGTACTTGTAACATTTTTGTGCCTACTAAACCTGTGGCGCCAACGACTGCAATTTTCATATATTGTTTTTATTAAATTTAAAAGCCTCTCCACTATGGAAAGGCTCTGCTTTATATCTATACAAAATAAATGCCCTTCCTTATGCAGGAGTTTTCTTAAGACATTTTATTTTTTTAGTGATCATTTTACGGGAACAAATATCTACATTATTTAATTATCTACAAAACATAGTCTATTTTTTTTGCCACGGAGGCACGGAGTTATTTTTATAGTATTGAACTTTTCTCTGCGCCTCCGTGCCTCCGTGGCTAATTAAAGCCGTACATTTGCCACATGAAAGCAAGCACTTCTTCTTGGCTAATTTTAATTGTTCTCTCTGTTGTGTGGGGAAGCTCATTCATTCTCATGAAACGAGGCATGGAAGTTTTTAGCGCCGATGAAGTTGGCGGTTTGCGTATTGCTATTGCATTTGTATTCTTACTTCCATTTTTTTTAAAGAAGCAGCAAATAAATTTCAAAAAGAACTGGAAAGGTTTGGTGCTCATGGGCATTTTTGGAAATTTGATCCCCGCGTTTTTATTTACCACCGCCGAAATTCAAATTAGCAGCAGCTTGGCCGGAATGTTGAACGCGTTAACTCCGCTTTTTACCATAGTTGTTGCTGTTGTTTGGTTCAAGGATAAATTCAAAACCATTCAGGTGATCGGAATTTTGAGTGGCTTAGTTGGAGCCGTGCTTCTTTTGTTGTTTAACGAAGGAGGCGATGCCAGCCAAAACATTATGTATAGCCTTTTAGTGGTTTTAGCCACTATTTGTTACGCCGTAAGCATTAACGGCATTAAACATTACCTCTCGGGAATGAATTCTATTAGCGCTACAATGGGCGCCTTTGCCATTACCGGCCCCATGGCCTTAGCCTATCTGTTTTTTAGAACAGATTTTATTAATGATTTGAAAACTAATGATTTAGCCTTAAAAGCGTTTGGATATGTGAGCATTTTGGCCATTGTGGGTACGGCTCTTTCGGTAATAATTTACAATACCCTTATTAAAAATGCCGGGGCGCTTTTTGCCTCTACCTGTACCTACCTGATCCCCGTGGTTGCTGTGATCTGGGGCCTTGTTGACGGGGAAACCGTGAATTTAGTGCAAATGGGCGGGGTAATTGTCATTATTCTGAGCGTTTACCTTATTAATAGGCGCTAAATATTTGTCAAAATCCAATTTTTCTCATACATTTGCGTCCCTTAAATTTTTAAGTATTAACGATCTGGAGTGGTTTTAAGGGAACTGCAAAAGATCAAAAAAAACGAACGCACATGTACGCAATAGTAGAAATAGCCGGGCAACAGTTCAAAGTAGAGCGTGGACAACGAGTTTATGTTCACCGCCTTGAGGCTAATGAAGGTGCTAATGTGGAATTTAGTAACGTATTGTTGTTAGACAATGCCGGAAAAATTTCAGTTGGTAATCCTTTAATTGATGGCGCCAAAGTAGCAGCCACAGTAGTATCGCACGTAAAAGGCGATAAAGTAGCGGTATTCAAAAAGAAACGCCGTAAAACGTATCAAAAGTGGAATAACCACCGTCAACACTTCACCGAGATCTTAATTCAAGGTGTATTAGGTAAAGGCGAATCATTGAAGGATTCATTACCTGCAGTGAAACGTGAGGTTAAAACACACAGAAAGTTTAATGCAAAAACTGCAGATGCAACTGAAGTAGTTGAAAAACCAGTAGCAAAAAAAGCTCCCGCAAAAAAAGCAGCAGCTAAAAAAACGACTAAGAAAAAAGACTAATAACCAATTGGTGAATTAGTGAAATACTGAGTTAGCGAATTAACTCACCAATTCACAAACTCACTAATTAAAAACTTAAAAAAATGGCACACAAAAAAGGAGCGGGTAGCTCAGATAACGGTAGAGAATCACACGCAAAACGATTAGGCGTGAAGATCTTTGGTGGTCAAAAATGTATTGCCGGCAATATCATTGTTCGTCAACGTGGAACTAAACACAATCCCGACAAAAATGTTGGTATTGGTAAAGACCATACATTATATGCATTAACAGACGGAGTTGTTGTTTTCAAAAAGAAGAGAGACGACAGATCCTATGTATCGGTAATTCCGCCTCAGGCCTAAATAACCGATGTTTTGATTATTAGAAAGCCTGTGTCGGTAAAACGGCGCAGGCTTTTTTTATTCACTAAAGTATACGAGGGTGAGTTTACTTTGGGCTATCGTCAATAGTTTTTAGGACTAAAACGCTATAAAATAAATTTTTCATAAGGCTCAATTTGGATTTATATCGGAAAATGCTATCTTTAATATATGATAAAATTGGCTTCAATATGAAAAACATTTGGCCATACCTGTTTTTAGTTATTCTTTCCTGTAAAGCATACAGTCAGATTAACCTTGTGCCGAATTTTTCATTTGAGCAATATAGCATATGTCCCAATGCCGCTGACCAGATACAATATGCTGTTGGATGGAGTAAATATAGTATCGCTGCATCCACGCCTGATTATTATAATGCATGTGCCACCGCTACAAGTATGGGCGTTCCTAAAAGTGATTTTATTAATCAAAATGACCACCGTAATTGTAGTGCATATGCTGCACTTATAATATGGGGAGCAACTGTAAATGATAGGGAACACATTGGGGTTCAACTAACACAGCCTTTAGTGATTGGCCAAAAGTATTTTTTATCATTTTATACTGTTATGACTGAATCCTATTTTTCTGGAACTTATTATGGAATGCCTTCAAATAATATTGGGCTTCGACTATCAACAGTATCTTATAACCCATCAACCCCAATTCCCTTTAATAATTTCGCACACCTTAATTCCTCTTCTGTGATAAACGACTCCGTAAATTGGACTCGTGTTACGGGTAGCATTATTGCTGATTCTGCTTACAAGTATGTGATATTGGGTAATTTTTTTGATGATGCAAATACTATTACACTACCGTATTCATGCGGTTCTTGCCTAGATGCTCAATGCTATTATTTATATGATGATGTATGCGTTTCAACAGATTCTCTTTTAGCCAACGGAGGTATTGATGCTATGTTATGCACCGTTTCAGTTCCTGAAATTAACGAGAGCGATAAAATAAAAGTATTTCCTAACCCATCGAATGACTTTATTACCATTTCATTTCAGGCTTTTAAAGGGAAAGAACTTATATTGACCGATATGTTTGGGAAAATATTTTATTCTGAGAAGACTAATAATCAAGGGCCGGTAACTCTTAATGTCTCATCTTATCCTTCCGGAATGTATTTTTTAAAAATAATTGATCAAAATGGAGCTCAAGTTGGAAGTAAAAAAATAAATAAACTCTAAAACTCACCGCAATGAAAAAACAAATCTCTTTTACCTTGTCGGCAATCTTTTTACTGATGTCTTTGTTACTTAATGCTCAAGTAACAGTTCCAACAAACAATGCGCCCGCTGGAACGCAATATGTTGGATGGAGTGGTGTCCCTGCTGTAAACACTAAACCACTCGATATAAAGAATTTTTATGCTAATCAAAACATCAACTTCTTTACTAACGGCACCGGCGTCAACGGGACATCGATTCAAAGAATGACCATATTAGGAAATGCTGGCCCAACACAAGGCTTCGTAGGCATAGGCGGAGTACCTATTAATAAACTTGATGTATTCGGAGGAGATATTGATGTATTTTCATTCATCAACGCATACAAAATCAGAGATCGTCAGGTATTATGGCATAAAGGAAGCGCTACAAATATTTTTGTTGGTGTACAGGCTGGACAAAATCATCCATTTAATAGTCTTGCCGAAAACACTTTTGTTGGTTTTAATGCGGGGTTCCATTGCCTTGGTGATGTTCCGCCACTTATTCAAAGTGATAGAAACACTTTCATTGGGGCTGAAGCTGGCTTTAGCACTACTGTCGCATTTGGAGCAACCTATGTTGGTTATCGAGCTGGATTTAGTCATAGTACAACCCCTGGGCTAAACACTTGCGTTGGTTACGAATGCGGCTTTTTAAATCAGGATGGAGATAATGCATTTTACGGCGCAAGGGCTGCGCGTAACCACGTGTTCGGAAAAAATAATGCCGTATTTGGTCAGGTTGCAGGCGAAAACATGAATCTTTGCGAGAACTCTACTTTTATCGGCTTCGGTGCGGGTCGTTCTAATGGCGCCTTTCAATCAAATACATATTTAGGTAGCCAAGCGGGATATACAAGTCTTGGTTCCGAAAATGTTTTTCTCGGGGCTTTTGCCGGGCTTAATGGTGTAGGGGCCAGAAATGTTTTAGCAGGTTACAATGCCATGCAGGCGGCTACTGCTGGAACAGAAAATGTGATTATCGGTTATAATGCAAATAATGTTTCGCCTGGAACAAGCTTCAATACAATTATAGGAAGTCAGGCTGCTTTAGCCAATAATACAGGTGAAAGCAACACCTACGTTGGATACCAATCCGCCCTTGCTCAAACTACAGGAACCGGTAACGCTTATTTCGGTTTAAATACAGGTAATAGCATGATTGGCGGATCAGGGAACACTTTTCTTGGAACGCGCGCAGACGCAACAAATGCCAATAGTAGTTTTACAAATGCAGCTGCAATTGGCGCTGGTGCCCAAGTTACCTTTAGTGATCATATGATACTTGGTAATAATGCAGTAAATGTTGGAATTGGTTTAAGTGGTAACGCCATTGGTCCTGGAAATAAATTAGAAATTAATACTGGCGCGATTAATACTTCAGGTTTACGTTTCAGACAATTGACATCTACTTCGCCGGCTGGTGTTAATCCCGGACTAGGTGTTTTAGCACTTGATAATTTAGGAGATGTTATTTATGTGGCTGCGCCACAAGGTGCAGTATTTGGTGGAACGTGCGGAACAAATCCTCTTGCTCTGTCTTCGTCATGGGAAATCCCTCTTGGTGGTTTCAATTATCTATTTAGTGGAAATAATACAGGTACTGTTGTAAATAATGTTGGTATTGGCTTAACAACATGTTTACCACTGGCAAAATTACATATTGATCAAAGTTCAGGTTCTGCGGCAGGTTCAATTGGTTTGCTTGTTGAAAATAATGACATAGGGCCATGCAATAATCCTGTTCCTGTTGTTGCAATAAAAGGCATTGTAAATACTCCAACAAATACAACAGGTGACCAATATCGAGTTGGTGGTTGGTTCGAGGCTCCTTTTGCTAATAATTGTGGGGTTATAAATAATTTCGCAATCCACGTTCCTCAAAACGGTGGATTCATAAGCTTTGGCTATCCTGTTCCAACAACTAGTGGTGGATTACTTAATGTTGATGGAAATACATACACATCTGGTATATTTATTACATCAGATGTTACTTTGAAAAACACAATAACAACACTTCCAAATTCATTAAATAAAATTAAAAATCTTAGGCCAGTTACCTTTAAATGGAACACAGTGAAAGATTCGTTAATGAATGGAATTCATGCAGGTTTTATTGCACAAGAAGTTGATACTGTAATTCCTCAGGTTGTAAGAACTAATGCTAGTGGTATTAAATCAGTTTCTTACGAAGAAATAATACCATATCTGGTTTCAGCAATGCAAGCTCAACAACAACAAATTAAACAAATGGATAGTTTGATTACTGCGCTTACACAATCGGTTTCTTCTTGTTGCTCAAATAGCGCGGCTCGTCAAACCGGAATTAACGGAAATGATCCAAGTGCTTTAACTAAGATCAACGTTAACCTTAGTGATATAGACATGATCGTACTTGATCAAAATAAACCTAATCCTTTCGCTGAACAAACAACCATTACTTACAATGTTCCTGAGAAATATGGTTTCGCTCAATTAGTATTTAAAACTGCTGATGGCAGGATTATCAAAACAGTTGACATCACTAAAAATGGTAGTGGTCAGGTTAATGTTTTTGCAAGTGATCTTTCAAATGGATTGTACATGTACAGTTTAATTGTTGATGGAAAAACTGTCGATACTAAGAAAATGGTTAAACAAAATTAAATTAATGCTTCTCTTTAAAAAGGCTTGCAGAATTTGCAAGCCTTTTATTAATATTTGAACCTATGTTACAATTAAATTATATACGCGATAATAAAGAAGATGTTTTAAAGCGTCTTGCGATTAAAAATTTCAAAGATGCAGAAAGCATTATTGGAAATGTAATGGATCTGGATGCCAAGCGTCGCAATACGCAAAAGGATACCGAAGCCATAAAAGCAGAAGCCAATAGTTTAGCAAAACAAATTGGTGAGTTGATGAAGAGCGGCAAAAAAGATGAAGCCGAACAAATAAAATCAAAAACAGCTTCTTTAAAACAAAAAGAAAAAGAGTTGGACGAGCAATTGGCCGGCATTGAAAAAAGCATTCACGATATTTTAGTAACAGTTCCAAATTTACCAAACGTAACTGTTCCCGTAGGAAAAACTCCTGAAGACAATGCGGTAGTGTTTGAACATGGCGAAAAACCAAAGCTTCACGATAAAGCAGTTCCACATTGGGAATTAACAACACGTTATGATCTTATTGATTTTGAATTGGGCGTTAAATTAACGGGAGCAGGATTTCCGGTTTACAAAGGTAAAGGCGCAAAAATGCAACGCGCTTTGATAAATTATTTTTTAGATAAAGCACATGCCGCAGGATATATGGAAGTTCAACCTCCAATTTTAGTGAACGAGGATAGCGGTTATGGCACAGGACAATTACCCGATAAAGAAGGACAAATGTATCATGTTGGTGTAGATAATTTTTATTTGATCCCAACTGCTGAGGTTCCTATTACAAACATGTATCGTGATGTTATTTTAAAGGAAGCAGATCTTCCGGTTAAGAATTGCGGATACACACCTTGTTTTAGAAGAGAAGCAGGAAGTTATGGAAAAGATGTACGCGGATTGAATCGCTTACATCAATTTGATAAAGTGGAGATCGTACAAATTGCACAACCCGAAAAGAGTTACGAAATATTAGAAGGCATGCGCGATTATGTTGCTGGCTTATTAAAGGAATTGAATTTACCTTTCCGGGTTTTAAAATTATGTGGAGGCGATATGAGTTTTGCTTCAGCGTTAACGTACGACCTGGAAGTTTGGAGTGCAGCGCAAAAGCGTTGGTTGGAAGTAAGTAGCGTTTCTAATTTTGAAGCGTTTCAAACCAATCGATTAAAATGTCGTTACAAGGATAAAGATGGTAAAACACAATTGGCACATAGTTTAAACGGAAGCGCATTAGCATTACCGCGTATTGTGGCCGCTATTTTAGAAAACAATCAAACGGCTGATGGTATTACTATGCCAAAAGTATTAGTTCCCTATTTAGGATTTGATGCCATTAAATAAATGAAGAATGCTTTTATCATATCAGTTTTTTTTGCGCTTTTGTGTTTGCAAAGTTGTAGTATAAAAGATCAGGTTGCAGCCGAAGCTAAACGATTGGATAGCGTAAGCATTATTCTCAATAGTAAATTACAGGAACTAAATAAATGCGATACGGCTTTATTAGAAAGAGCGACCACAAAATTTACTAATTACTCTACCTTCATAGAGAACAACATTACCGATACCATTACAAAAGAGGAAGCCAATAGCCTTCAGCAATTTTATCAAAGTGGAAAGAATTTAAAAGCCTTTAGCGTTAATTATAAAAGCTTACGTTCACGAACTTCGTTGGTATCTGACCAAATAAAAAAATTACAGAGCGATGTGGAGAAAGGAAGCATATCAAAAAAAGATTTCTTGTCCAATTTTGAAAATGAAGTTAGCGCAGCATCGCAATTGATCTCGTTAACGTCGAACGAACTAAAAAACAATTTGAACAGCGTTCAGGATTTTAAAAACTCACTATTGCCCGTAGAGTCCCTAATTAAATCTCGTAATAATGGACAGTTGCCTGAAGCTATAAAGGACAAGGTTGAATTGTAACATGGCTATTTCTTTCACATCTCAATACAAAACATTTAAGCTTTCAAAAAGTACATCCATAAAAAAATGGATCGAAACTATTATTAAAAAAGAAAAGAGAAGAGCTGGCGAGATCCATTATGTATTTGTTAGCGATGAAGACCTTTTGAAAATGAATAAAAAGTTTTTGAACCATAACACTTATACCGACATCATCACGTTTGATTACTGCGAAGACAAAACAATTAATGGCGATATTTTTATTAGTATCGATCGTGTTGCCGAGAATACAGCAAAATTTAAAACTGAATTTACTGATGAACTTCACAGGGTGTTGATCCATGGTGTTTTACACCTCTGCGGGTATAAAGACAAAACCAAAAAAGACGCTACTTTAATGCGCAAAATGGAGGAAAATTCCCTCAGTAAAAGGCCCTTCTAAAACGTTGTAGCGTAGAGCTTGGCAATGTTTTCCTAGAACGTATTTTTATTTTGCTACATTTGGCAAGATCAAAAAAATCTATACCAAAATGAAGAAATTTATACTCCTTTTTTCTACGCTTTTTTTAGCAAATGCAGTTACTGCACAAACCCCTAAAGATGCCTCCGTTGAACTTTGGGCAAAAGTTCAAACTGCTGCACCAAGTGTTACGCTGAATTGGATAACAAGTGCCATTGCAACCGGCTATGACGTTGCAAAAAAGTTAAAGACAACAACTTCATGGACAACCATAGCAGCAGGTCTTTCTGGCACTGCAACATCTTACGTAGATAATAGCGTTGTAGTTGGAGGAAATTACGAATACCGCGTTATAAAATATGCACCAACTTTAACTTACAACGGTTATGGTTATATTAATGTTGGTATTGAAACTCCGGTGGTGGAAAATCGCGGAAAGTTATTGTTAGTGATAGCAAATAATCTTACACTCGCTCTTGCTCCGGAAATAAAACGCTTACAAGATGACCTTGAAGGCGACGGATGGGAAGTTTTAACCAGTCATGTAAGCACCACAATGGCTGTTACTGCTTTAAAAACAATGATCAATACAACTTACAATCTTGATCCCTTAAATACTAAAGCATTATTTTTTCTAGGGCATGTTCCGGTAGCGTACAGTGGAAATTTTGGTCCCGATGCTCATCCCGATCATCAAGGCGCTTGGCCAACAGACTCTTATTATGCAGAAATGACAGGCTCTTGGACAGATGCGTCGGTTAACCAAACAACAGTTTCTGCAAGAAACATAAATATTCCGGGTGATGGTAAATTTGACCAAAGCAGCTCAGGAATTGTTGAATTGCAAGTGGGCCGCGTTGACCTTTCGAGTATGCCCGCATTTACATTAACCGAAACACAACTCACAAAAAATTATTTGGATAAGGATCATGATTACCGCAAAAAGGTTTTCACACCGATTAAGCGCGCTGTAATTGATGATAACTTTGGATGGATGACCGGAGAGGCTTTTGCATCTAGCGGATATAAGAATTTTGGCCCTTTAGTTACACCAACAAATGTTATTGCCGGAGATTATTTTACAACAATGGCCGCGGGCGCAAGCTATCAGTGGTCGTACGGTTGCGGTGGCGGAAGTTTTACAAGTTGTGGCGGTGTTGGAGTAACAACTGATTTTACAACATCAAATCTTGGAGGAGTATTTACAATGTTATTTGGAAGTTATTTTGGCGATTGGGATATAGCAAACAATTTTTTACGTGCGCCTTTATGCCAAGGAAAAACATTAACTAACGTTTGGTCGGGTCGTCCACATTGGGCATTACACCACATGGGATTAGGAGAGAACATTGGCTATAGCACACGAGTTACCCAAAACAATACGGGCACATACTATTACAGCTATGCGCAAAATTTTATTGGCATTGCATTAATGGGCGATCCTACTTTACGCAATGATGTAGTTGCTCCAGTTTCAAATGTAGTGGCAACGCGCATTGGTGCTAATTGCACTATTAACTGGACGGCCTCAACACAAACCAACGTGTTAGGATATAATATTTACATGAAAAATGATACGAACAAAACATATGTGAAGATCAATTCGTCATTGATCACCGGAACATCTTACACAAACCCGTGTTTGGTTTACCCTGGTATTTATAAATATATGGTGCGCGCTTTGGTTTTAGAAAATGTACCAAGCGGAACCTATTACAATATGAGCGAAGGAATTGCGGATACAGCAATGAACACAAATAACTTTGCTATTTATCCAAATGCAGGAATTCAAACGCAAGTAGGAAGCGTGGTTAACTTTACAGCTTCGGCCGTAGGAGGAACAACATACAATTGGAACTTTGGCGATGCAGGAACAAGCAGTTCACAAAATCCATCTCATACATATACGCTGAGCGGAAATTACACAGTTACTTTAACTGTAAGCAATTCGTGTAATTCAAAGACGTATACTATATCAGTTGGGATCACAACAGGCATCACGCCAAATATTTTAGACGAATCATTTGTGGTATTTCCAAATCCAAGCAACGGAAAAATAAAGATCAATACATCGTATATTGATAATTTTGATATCACCGTTTACAGCAGTGATGGAAAACAAGTATTCTCACAAAACGCTTTAAGCAATGATAAAGAAGTGAATTTAGAAGGATTAGCAAAAGGCTTATACCTTGTGCAATTAAAAGATAGAGACAATCGAACCATAAGTAAACGATTGATCATAGAATAACGCTTCGACTACGCTCAGCGTGAAAAGCCTCGAGAGATCGGGGCTTTTTTATTTAATGGCATTATTTTTTCTTTGCGTATTTCGCGTTATTTTCAGTAATACGAAACTTCACAATATCCGTTATTAATTTCAAAGGCATTGCTTCTTCAAGAGGAAATTGAACTGAACCTTTTCCTTGCTTGTATTTTGAAAGCTGTTTTTCAAATTTTTTGTGCCCGGTGGGTGTAGCATAAAACCCAATATGTTTTTCGTAACCTCCAAAATAAACCAAAGGCTTACCATTAAGTTTATAAGCGGGCATTCCATAACTTATGTCCTCAACGCTTTTTGGCGCAGCAGCTGTGATCGCTTTGCGAACTTGCTTTAATAGTTTTTGAGTTTTGTCGGGAAAACTATCGATGTACCCTTCCACACTTTTAGCCTTAACGATCTTCATTAGTTTGCTTCGGCGTAAATTTTAAAATTATTTAATATGGCTTGCCATCCTGCTTTTTGCATTTCTTCGGGGTTCTCATTTTCTGCTTCAAACAACTCTATAACTTTTGTCCCACCATCTACTTTCGAAAAATTTGTTTCCCACATTCTTCCATCGCCCATGGTGATCGTTAATTTTTCGTTTGGTTTAATTTCCTTATAGATACCCCAAAAATCAAATCCAAAGCTGCCATCCTTGGCTTCCATTCTGGTAGAAAGTTTTCCTCCAACTTTTAGATCGGAACTTGAACTTGGCGCATGCCAATCATCAGAAGCAAAACACCATTTGGTTATGTGTTCGGGCTTTGTCCAAAATTCCCAAACTTTTTCTATCGGCGAATTGATAACGGCTTCTATTGTAATAATATTTCCCATGAGTTTAATTTAATATAAAAGTAATAATTTTAAAAGAAAGATTGGTTTGCCATCAGATAAAAACCAATAACCAACAATCCCTGTAAAATAATAGTGCCATCTAAAACGGCATAATGATAAAGCGAATACCGTTTGGCGGTATCCCACTTTAAGAACACAAACGTACTAAGTGCAGAAATAACCATGGCCATAGCAATAAAACCTTGGTTAAGAATGTTGTAATGAAAAAGTGAGATAGCAAGAAAGATCAAAATACAAGAGTAAGATATGATCATAGATCTTTTTTCGCCAAGTAGTAACGGAATGGTTTTGGTATTAGCTGCGCGATCAGCTTCCATATCTCTTATGTCGAAAGGAATGGTGATGGCAAGTACAAAAACAAAGCGTTCAATAAGTATTAAACTAACATGCTGTGTATCGAAAGCTTGTCCTGTTTGAATTAACGGCAACAGAACCGTAGTGGCCGACCAAGTGAACGAAATAATAAAGATCTTTAAGTAAGGAATTTCGCGTAACCTGAAAATACTTTTTTTATTTCCGTAAACAGGAATAGAATAGAGGAGCGTTAAAGCAGCAATGGGCGCGAGTGTCATTAACACTTCTTTTTTCGCCATAAAAGCCGCTATAACAAAACCTACTACCGATAAAACAACCAGGGCATAAAAAGCGACCAAATTATCTTTTACCCATTTATGTTTTTCTGAGTTTAAAGCAGCTTTATTTGTAATAACGGTAATAAAACGATGAACATTATATTCGCAAAGCGTGGCAAATAAAATAAGAAATAAATAGGGATGCCATTGCGGACTCATACCTAATTGAATTTGTGTTTCAATAGTGAACACAACCGCCGCAAGGGAAATGTAGATGTTGGAGTTTATGAGTGCGCGTAAGATCAATTTCTTTTCTGTATCATTTCAATTTTAAAAAATCCCCATCTACTATAAACAACTTTACGCCATTTGTCGAACTTGTGCAATGCGAACTTAATTCATCCGAAACCTGATAGCTCATTCCTTTTGTGAGTTTCACAATTTTTCCATCTGCCAATTCGGTATCCATTTCTCCTTCCAGGCAATAAATAATATGTCCTTTTTGGCACCAATGATCGGCTTTGTAATTTTTTGAATACTCAACCTCGCGAATGCGCAAGCCTTCAAATTCTATGGTTTTCCAATAAGCAGTTCCGGTTTCGCCTTTGTATTCTTTGGCTTCAATGTTGTTCCAGTCAGTTAGTTGAAAGGGAATGTTTTTTTCGTGAGTTGACATGATTTAAATATGTTGTATTTAAAAAGCTAGATGTAATAGCTTAACTTACGAATTCGCTTCCGCATAAACTTTTTCTAACCAAAGGAAGCAATCTTCTCTGGTTCTAAATCCTTTTGTTGGCACTTTGGGCTTGCTCATATTCAAAAAAAAATTAAAAAGTAGTTTTTTTGCAAGATCATCTACTAAAACAGTAGTTGCTAATGTATATTTAGTTCCTTCTTCAGAGGTAGCATATTTTCTGGCGTCTTTTGCGATCCCTAAAAACTCATGCATGGTAAAAAAAAGCGGCAATTTTTTTCCTCCGCCCAATTCAAAAACAGTTTGTTGCATTTTGGCAAGATGAGTCACTTTAATTTCTCTAATAGAAGTATTTTAAATGATCTCAACAACATTGGTATTGTAAAGGATCGCTTTTAGAAATCCATCAACATTAACCTCTTTAACGCTTTTACGTTTTGCGATCATGTATTAATTAGTGTTATAGCGCGATTAACGATAAAGTTTACAGAATTAATCGCTGATTAAAGATACAATTTTTAAAACGGCTTTTTGTCGGATAAATTTGAAACTATTTTTAAGAAATAATTTCACGAAAATAGCATTATAAATATATGTATATCAATTAGTTATAAAACACGCTATTCATTTTAAAAAATCACAACCGTTTGTTGTCGACTATAAACACTTTCTATACGGCTCCCGTTTTTTTGTCGCCATACCTTTGTCTCGTCAAACTATTAGAATGGCCGTTCGATAAAACTTGACAGTAATAATCCCACCTCCGCATAAAGCTACGGTGGATAAATAAAAAATAAATAACAATAAAAAAACAAACATCATGAGCACATCAGTAAAAAACCGTGTACAATTAGAAGGAAACGTTGGCAAAAACCCAGAAGTAAAGGTATTTGAGAACAATAATAAGGTAGCAAATTTCACGGTTGCTACATCCGAGTACAAAAAGAATAAAGCAGGCGAATTTATCACCGAAACCACATGGCATAATATTTCTGCATGGGGAAAGCAGGCCGAGATCGCTGAAAAAACTTTGGTAAAAGGAAGCCGCGTAAGCATTGATGGTAAGATCACTAACCGCACTTACACAGATAAGGAAGGTAACAAGCGTTACTTTACCGAGATCGTAGCGAACGAAGTTACGCTTATAGCTAAAAAAGAAGAAGCTGCGGCGTAACATTAATTTTAGCCACGGTTCGGCAAGCTCACCACGAGCTCCGACACCAAGACACGGAGAGATATACTAGGCCCGTAAGTCTTACAAACAAAAACTTTGCGTCTCCGTGCCTCTGTGGCGAAATTAAAAAACAACAACGCATATCTACCGGCAAGATAGATATAGCTGAAACCACTAAAGCATAAAGACTCGGAGTTACAAGCCCGTAAGCCTGATAAAAAAACTCCGAGTCTCCGTGCCTCCGTGGCAAAAAGAGAAAACGAAATAATAATATATAAAGAGTAAAAATGAAAACAATTAAGAACAAAGTACAGATCGTAGGGAACTTAGGTAATACACCTGAATTGAAAATTGTGAACGACAAAAAATTAACCCGCCTTAGCGTTGCAGTTAACGAACGCAAACGTTATGCCAACGGCGAAGTGCGCACAAAAACATATTGGCATTATATTACCGTGTGGGGCAAATTAGCTGAGCAAGTTTGTGAATTTGCTAAAAAAGGAACACCGGTAATGGTTGATGGGCGCTTGAAAAATATTAGCTACACTAACAGATTAGGCAGAAACTGCATCGCTACGGAAATAGTTGCTAGCGAGGTGGTGATCAACTACACTCAGGCAGCCTAAGGCATATTTAGCCACGGAGGCACCAAGGCGCGGAGAAATATGCGGAGCCCGTAAGCTGTGCATATTCTTTCTATATAGCCACGGAGACACGGAGAAAAGTTTAAACATAATATGAAAATTTAATGAGAAACCGAGAAGAAGAAGACGGAATAGGAACCGAAATAGTAGATGCCGCTTATCATGTTCATAAAGAACTAGGGCCGGGATTGTTGGAAAGGGTGTACGAAGCATGCATGGAGTATGAACTAGTAAAAAGAGGGTTTAATGTAAAGAGACAAATAACCCTTCCGATAGAGTATAACGGAATGGTTTTTAACGAAGCACTAAAACTTGATCTTCTAATAAACGATAGCGTAATAATAGAATTAAAATCTATTGAATTACATAATAAACTATGGGAAGCACAAATATTGAGTCATTTAAAACTAACTCAATTGAATTTAGGGTATCTCATTAATTTTGGAACACCTCTTATCAAGCAAGGAATAAAACGATACAAAATAAACATTTAAAGCTCCGAGACGTCTTATTAAAATAACCTAATAAACACACACAGTTTAAACTCCGTGTCTTGGTGTCTCCGTGGCAAAAAAATGGAAAAGAGGAAGCGAAGCGACCGAAATAAAACCTAAATTAGCAAAACAAAATGTCAGAATTAATAGAAGGCGCCATTGTTGCCAGCAAATTCATCAATCAAACCAATCGCCATGTGTTTTTAACAGGAAAGGCCGGTACAGGCAAGACCACCTTTTTAAAGCACATTATAAAGCATACACACAAAAAAGCAGCCATTGTGGCGCCAACAGGTATTGCGGCCATTAACGCCGGAGGAACAACTATTCATTCTATGTTCAACATTCCTTTTGGGAGTTTTGTCCCCACACAAAATTATACGCAAAAGAATAATTCATATATACAAGTTACCGATAGGCATACACTTTTTAAAACGCAATTCATTAATAATAACAAACGAGCCATCATTCGTGAATTAGAATTATTGATCATTGATGAAGTAAGTATGTTGCGAGCCGATGTTTTGGATGCTATTGATGCGGTGATGCGACATATTAGAGGAAAAAGTTATTTACCCTTTGGCGGAGTTCAAATTTTATTTATTGGAGATATGTACCAATTGCCTCCCGTAGTAAAAGATAACGAATGGCAAGTATTGGGAGAATTTTACAAGAGCATTTATTTTTTCGACGCTCAGGTTTTACAAAATGAACCACCTATTTATATAGAACTCGATAAGATCTACAGGCAAAATAATCCCGAGTTCATTACCGTATTGAATAATTTACGTAATAATACCATCACAAAAAATGATACGGATATTTTAAATAAATATTACAAACCTAATTTCAAGCAAACGGTAAATGATAATTATATCACGCTTACCACTCATAACCGAAAAGCAGATCTAATAAATAAATCCTTTCTTTCAGAATTGAAGTCTCCTTCGTTTTTTTATGAGGCAGAAATAAAAGGTGAATTCCCCGATAATATGTTCCCAATTGAAAAAACGTTGGAATTGAAAATGGGATCGCAAGTGATGTTCTTAAAAAATGATCTGAGCGGAGAGCAAAAATACTTTAACGGCAAGTTAGCAAAGGTGGTTGAACTTACCACAAAAGAGATCCACGTAGAATTTGAAGATGGAAAGAGATTGAAATTGGATGAATACACTTGGGAGAATAAAAAATATGTTTTAGATGCCGGCACAAACGAGATCAAAGAAGAAACCGTTGGACAATTTATTCACTTTCCCATAAAATTGGCATGGTCTATCACCGTGCATAAAAGTCAGGGACTAACGTTTGATAAAGCTATAATAGATGTGGTTGACGCGTTTGCGCCCGGACAAGTATACGTAGCCCTTTCGCGCTTGCGAGATCTGAGCGGATTGATCTTAACATCGCCCATCAATTTTACAAGCATTTCGAGTGATATAAAAATTAGCGAGTTCTCGGGAACAAAAGATCTTCAGCATGATCTGGGCGTTCAACTGGCCAATGAAACAACTAAGTTCTTAAAGTATTACCTCAATTTTTGTTACGATTTCAATTGGTTGAATAATTCGTTGACTAGACATTACAAAGAACACTTTGAGGATCATAAGAGCAAATTGAAAGTGCGTTTTACAAATTGGATGCAAGAGCTCATTGAAAAAACGGAGAAACTAAAAAACCAAGCAAACAAATTTGCATCCGAGTTAAATTCGATCATTGAATTATCTCAGCCGGGTTGGAAAGAAACTCTTATTAAGCGAACTAAGGATGCACAAGGGTATTTCACGCCAATTTTAAAAGAAATGTCGAGTTCGGTTTTTGCAAATATGGAATTACTAAAAGATGAAAAGAAAGTAAAGCAATACATTGAAGAATTGGCAAAGTTGGAGATGATATTTTTTGAGCAAACAAAAAAAGTACAAAAAGCAGTTGGTTTGTGTGAAGCCATCATAAATGGAGAAGAGTACACGAAAGATAATATTCAACAGATCCTCAAAGATAATCCTCGCGACGAAAAAGTAGAATTGGTTGTTGAAGCTAAAAAACGACCCAAAAAAATTAAAGGCGAGAAAAAGGAAAAGATCGACACCAAGCAGTTAACATTTGATCTTTACAAAGAGGGAAAAACAATTAAAGAAATTGCGGCACTCCGCAATTTCGCCGTTACTACTATAGAAGGACATTTGGCACATTTTGTAAAATTAAAGCAAATAGAAGCCACTGAATTTGTATCGGAAAAGAAGATAAAAAAGATCCTTGAAGTTGCCGCAGGTATAGATAAGCCTTTATTAGGGCAGTTAAAAACAGAATTAGGCGACGATTATTCTTATAATGAAATTCGTATGGCATTGGCAAGTACAGGCGAAAAACTAATTGCAAAAGCATAAATTTGCAGTATGAATTCCAATTCCCTAATAACGTTAAACAATGATCACCCCGAAGGATCTGAGAGTTCATTTTATGAATTAGGCGAGAGGCAAAACAAGTTCGCGAATAATTCGGTTGTTCTTATAAATTATGATCAAACACAAAATTTCTATCCCGTAAAGGCAAAGCGGCCATTTAGCGCAAGCGAAATAAAAGGAGAGAAAAGTAATGGGCCTTTAAAATTACACACACTCACTAATAAAGAGGAGTATATCAAACGGGTAAACGATCTAAAACATCACATTCACATTGGTGATATTTACGAAATTAATTTTTGCGTAGAATTTGAAGCAAAGGATGTAGACATAGATCCGGTTTCGGTGTTTTTAAAACTGAACCAATTAGCCAAAGCGCCATATGCGGCTCTTGCAAAACTGGATGATACGTATATCATAAGTGCTAGTCCCGAATTATTTTTAAAACGCAAAGGCGATGTACTCATTACCAAACCGATAAAAGGTACAGCTAAACGAAGTACAGATCCTCATGAGGATGAGAACCTCAAACAACAGTTGCATTTAAGTTTAAAAGAGCGCACCGAAAATGTAATGATCGTAGACGTATCGCGCAATGATCTTTCGATCTTGGCGCAGCGCGCTACAGTTACCGTTCCAAAATTATATACTATCGAAACGTATGAAACCGTTCATCAAATGGTAAGTACGGTGCAATGTAAATTAAAACCCGAGCAAACATTTGAAACTATTATTGCAGCCACATTTCCAATGCCGAGTATGACTGGTGCACCAAAAATTCGTGCTATGCAGTTAATTGAAGAGTTCGAGCAATTTAAACGCAAAGAATATTCGGGTGCAATGGGCTATGTGGATGAAAAGGGAGATTTTATATTATCAGTACTTATTCGCACGCTTGTTTACAATACAAAAACAAAACGTTTATCATTTGCCGTAGGAAGTGCCATCACACATTTGTGCGATGCAGAAAAAGAATACGAAGAGTGTTTACTAAAAGCAAAAGCCTTGCTTAAAGCCATTAACGGCGTTATACCAAATGTGCAGATAATTTAATCCAATCTGCTTGTTCTTTTCCATCAACACGTCTTCAAAAAATAGTTCCGTAGCCTATTGCTACGCAACGATTTTTGTTCATCGTTTTGATGAAAAATCACTTCGCATCTTAGCATTAAATTATCAGCACAATTGGTATTATTCAATGATCAGTTTTTTACTGGTAATAGTTTTTGCCCCACTTTTAATTTGGACCATATAAATACCTTTAGCAAAATTCTCTGTATTTATTTTTACTAATTTTTCTGAAACAAGAATAGAGCAAACTTCTTTCCCTTCGGCATTTACTATATCGATCCCGCTGTAAAATTCTTCTAGTTGAGAAAGATCAATTGTAACGCTTCGCTTGGCAGGATTTGGGAACAAACTTACGCTTCCAATTTTCTTAGTTATTTCTTTCACACCAATGGCAAGCGTAGTATCGCCATGATTAGCAAATGTATATTCACCCATTTTTAAAGTATCAACTTCAAAAAAACCTGATTTTATTCCAGGAGCGGTTTTAACTGCATTTTTTACCATTCTCCAATCGTCGGTAGCATCTTTACGATAATACAAACGAATGCTATCACCGTTAACTCTGCACAACAGAGTATCTAAATAACCATACGTTGAGGTATAAAGCAAACCACCATCATAAGTAAAGCGCGCTTTGGTAACAAATCCGCTCGACCAAACACCTCCTACTTTCCAATAGTGTTGGTCGGAGATCAACGCGCCCTCAGGATTATTTTTAAAAGGATCTGGCTTAACAAAGTTATGCGCCATGTATACCATATTAGAGTCGGCCCCCACATTAGTTACTGTAAGCCTCATGCGCGCTCTGTTAAACACCGCGTTGGCTGAAGCTGTTTTTGCAGTATAGGTTTCAGACGAAACCGCATCGCCAATTTTGCTATCGTAATTTAAAACACTGTAACCCGGAGCGTGTGGAATTACCATGGTAAAAGTTTGTGCGGCTCCGCTAAATGTTATTTTTCTTACAGTTCTACTCCAATCACTTTTCAAAAAACTGACCTCTAAAGGAACGTTAGAAAATAAGGAAGGAGCACCATATAATTTTTGTTTCACGGCAACTTCTACAGTATAACTTCCGGTAGTTTGTTGTAATACTTTTACAGAGTCGATGGCAAAGTGAGGCCAACCCCCATTGAAAACCCAGTTATTAAAAAAGTCGGTCAAACTTTTTCCACTGGATGTTTGCATCATATCACGCATTTGAATACTATTGATATGCTTCAATGTATTTTGCGTCATCAAATATTTACACGCATTAAAAAATAAGGTGTCTCCTAAATAACTACGCAAGGTATGCGCTACATCCGATCCTTTTAAATACACATGATCGCCGTAAGTTAAATTGTGAGGGATCCCTGAGATAGCCCTGAAACCAGTTTCTTTTTTGTGTAATTTTTTTAAGAGATCATCATGTTGCACACGGATCGAATTTAAATAAGCCGCTTTACCATATTTCCATTCGGTGAACATGAATGCACTGAACGATGCCATGCCTTCATTGATCCACATATCTTCTTGTGTTTCGCAGGTAATATTATCTCCCCACCAATGATGCGATAATTCGTGAGCCATTAAGGATGCTTCATAACCTAAATTTCCAAGCGTTGCTTTTGGATATGAGATATTTGTAGCATGCTCCATAGCCCCACTATTAAAAGGCACCGAACAATAACCAAAGCGATTCCAAATATAGGGACCAAAATAATTCTCAAAACCTGCAATGCAATTTGGCAAATTCACAAAGCCATTTTTCATTAATGTTGTATCGGCACCACGTGCTACAAGCGTAATTGGTTTATTACCACTCAACGTATTCACCGTCCAATTTACTTGTTTATAATTGGCCAAGGCTACACTTGATAAATACGTTGGGATCTGATCATTTAATACCCAAGTACGTGTACGATTGGGCAGTGATATAACATCGGATAATAAATAACCATTACAATAAGCACGTCGAGCTGTATCACTCGTAATCGAAAACTGATAACGACTGCGTTCTACAAAATTATCAAAGCACGGGAACCATACACGGCCATAGTTATGAGGATTGGCACCAAAACCAACGCCTAAATTATAGGCGTAATTAGCGCCATCAGAATTATCAAAATAAAAACCGCCCCAGCCGCTTGGATCGCCCTGTGGAATTCCATGGTAGAACACAGTGATATAGGAAGTATCATTGATATTTTTTGTAGCAGAAAAATTTACTTTTAAAATAGTATCGTTATACCCATAAGTTAAAACAGTACTTCCTTCTTTAACTGAATCGATCAATAATTTTAAAAGATCAAAACGAATGAATGTTTTATTGTTTTGCTTTGGTGCAAATTTAATGATGGTGTTGCCTTTAATGAATTTATTAGCAGCCGTACCAATTTCAAGATTTATAAAGTACTTGAAAACATCAAAAGTATCGCTCCGTAAGTTCTCGGCGCTGTAGTATGGAGGAGTGGCAGTTATTGCAGCCCGCTTGCCTAGTTGACACGAAAATTCTTGTGCCATTGAGCTCAAACTCAGAAAAATAGCAAATGTTAATGTCGTAAATCTACCTAATGTCATGTGAATGAAATGTAAAACTAAATGTAGCAAAAAAAATCCATTTTTGAGCCTTTGTACGTATATTTAACATTGGAACTAAAACGTGGTAGACCTGAACGATATATCCGACCTTATCCGTAGTCTTGGTAAAGCAGAGAAGCGTTTTTTTAAGATGATGATATCAACCGAGAATGTTGATGTGGATTTACTTGTTAAGCTATTTAACGAGATAGAAAAGGAAAGTGTAAGCATTG
Source organism: Sphingobacteriaceae bacterium (assembly GCA_016705695.1). Lineage (GTDB taxonomy): Bacteria > Bacteroidota > Bacteroidia > B-17B0 > Aurantibacillaceae > Aurantibacillus. The sequence continues at coordinate 127,710 of JADJLA010000018.1, read as the reverse complement.
AAAAATTAGAACGTAGCGGCTATTATACCGAATATGATATCGATAAACTTTACAGCCTGATCTTAAAATCTCTTCGCGGATTTCATGCAGAGAGTTGCGCCGTCTTTCGTATTAAAGACGAGATCTTGAATTTGCGTTGTTTATTTGATAAAGCACAATACCGACAATGTAGAAAAATGTTAGCTTCGCTAAAGAGTGAGCTTTATGAGGACGAGCAGTTTGGTTTTTTATTGAAATTATTTGATGTAGAAAGGAGACTCATTGTGTTTGAAGAAGGAAAAGAGATTCAACCTAAACCCGGTATCATTGCTCAGGAAGAACAAAGCGTGATCCATAAGGAAGAAAAAATATTGCAGTATCAAAAGTTATTGGTGAGCATTACGGCTCGCGCTGAAGAAAAGGACGAAACCTTATCCGGAACTCTTAGCAATCCTTTACTCAACGATAACCTAGATACGTTAAGCAGAAAGGAGAGCGTGTTTGTTTTAAAATGTAAAGAGCGTATTTATTCGTTCTTGAATCAAAAAATAGAGTCAGAGCTGTGCTGTGCGCAAATAAAAGAGTTGTTTGCAAAACATAAATTTTTAAAGGAATATTTTTTAGAGATAGCATAAGTATAAAATGAAACCAAGTTTATTGTTGCACGAGATCATTAGATCATTGAGTCCTGAGGAAAAGGCAGCTTTTCTTCAGGGATCCTCCTTGCAGCAAGGCGAAAAGAACTATAAAAGACTTTTCGTTTATATGGATTCGGTTGAAGAGTATGTAGAAGAGAAGGCCAAAGAACATTTTAAGAACGAAACCTTTGCTAAACATTTGGCCTCCGAAAAGAATCAGTTGTTTCATCATATTTTAAAAAGTTTAAGGCAGCAGCGGATCCACGATAAAAGTTCGGCAGCAACATTCGAAAAAATAAAGGATGTTCAGCTGCTTTACGATAAGAACCTTCCTAAAATGGCCAACAAAGAGGCCGAAAGGATCCGCTATAGAACCACCCAAGAGGAATTATTTTATTCTCATTTGGATCTTATTGAGATAGAGATCCAATACATGAAAGTGAATAGATATAGTAAGGAAGAAGCCGCTGTTAAAATGCAGCAGCTGTTCGATGAGAAGGAACTTATTCTCAAGAAAGTGACAACGCTGAATAAGTATCAGAAATTATTAAGGGAGATCGAGTATTATTTCAACCAGAATATTTTAGTGCACGATCGTTCAAAGAAACACTTACTCGAAAGTTTTTTGGGGAATCCATATATTGCCGACCTTACCTATGCAAATAGTAAAAAGGCACTATTGCTTGGAACATTTTGTAGGCTCATCTGTTATCGCATAATGCGCGAAAATGAGGTGCAAGGACGAGAGATCGACAATGCTGTTGAATTATTTAAAACTTATGGGTACTTAAAAGAAGAGTATCCAAAAATGTATATTAGCATCAATGGATTTTTAGCGCGTTACTTAGCTATTAATGCAAATCTTAAAAAAGCGAAAATTGCGATCGATCATTTGCGATCGATAAAGGATGATAAGTGCTTTCAAACGCAAGATCTTCAAAATACAATTTTTACTCGCTTAACGGTATACGATCTGATTTTTTACAATTACTCGGGCCAATATGAAAAAGCGGAAGAGTTTTTTCCGGAGATAGAAAAGAGTTTGGAAAAAAACAAGAATGATTATGAGGGACACGAGTTCACTACCATTAATTTTTTAATGTTTGTTACGTGTTTTGCAACGAAGAATTATAATAAGGCATTGAAATGCATCAACGAAATAAATAATTCTAATTTTGATGAGTCGCGACAAGATCTTTACAGATATGCTAAACTTTGTAGTCTCATCATTCATTACGAATTGAACAATACCGATTATCTGATCTACTCATATAAATCTACGCTGCGCTTCTTCAAGCAAATTGATTATCCGTTTGAATTTGAAACAACCTTTTTAAAGCATTTTAAAAGCATAGCCATTTCTAAAAAACGCTCGGCTAATAAAAAAATGATCTTTGGAGAATTTAGAGCTCAGCTGGAAGAGATCTTCAGGGATCCGTATCAAGTGATAGCCACCGAATACTTCGACCTTATTGCTTGGATAGATAGCCACCTGAACGAAACCGATTACGCTACCGAGATCATTAAGGCCAGGACAGATCAATAATTTTTTTGCCACGGAGGCACTAAGACACGGAGTTTTTGTTTGCTTACTATTGTTTAATGAATTAGACGGGTTGCTTGGTCGCGAGAAGCATTATCTTAACCCTTCTCCGTGCCTCCGCGTCTCCGTGGCTAATAATAGCGACTCGTAATAAGATAATTCTTCACGTAATCACTTACGCCTTCTTCCAGTGTAGTGAATTCTTTTTTAAATCCTGCTGCTTTTAATTTATTCATATTCGCTTCCGTAAAATATTGGTATTTATCGCGAATATCAATGGGCGTATCAATAAATTCTATATCAGGCGTTTTTCCCAAGGCATTAAAGGTTGCTTTAGCAAGATCAGAAAAACTGCGCGCCTTGCCGCTTCCTAAATTATAAATGCCATTTTTGGGATGTTTCTCAAATAAAAAAATCAAAACATCTACCACATCTTTTACATAAACAAAATCACGTAATTGTCCGCCATCTGAATATTTAGGATTGTGAGAACGAAATAATTTTACTTTACCGGTTGAATTAATTTGATTGAACGAATGAAAAATAACAGACGCCATGCGCGCCTTATGGTATTCATTGGGGCCGTATACATTAAAGAACTTTAAACCATACCAATTTGGCGGGGCTTGTGTTTGCTGTATAGCCCATTTATCAAAATCATTCTTGCTGTCACCATAAGGGTTCAAAGGTTTTAAATCGTTGATCTTTGTTTCATCATCATCATATCCAAATTCACCCAACCCGTAAGTTGCCGCCGAAGAAGCGTACATAAAAGGTATTTTATGTGTACTACAAATTTGCCAAAGCGATTTAGTATAATTTAAATTAAGCTCGTTAAAAATGGCAATATTGAATTCGGTAGTATCCGTGCGCGCTCCAATATGAAAAACACAGGTAATATCTTTCGAATTTTTACCGAACCACTCAATAAATTCTGAACGTTCAATTTTTTTAGAGAAATTTTTGGAGGAATAATTAGCAACCTTACCTTCCTTTGAGAAATCATCCACCAAAATTAGATCGGAATGCCCTAAAGCATTTAGTTTTCCTACCAAACAACTTCCTATGAATCCTGCTGAACCCGTAACTACTAACATGGTGCAAAGATAAAACAAATCTGTTGTGTTGGAAAGCAAAAAATTTTATATTAGTGCTTTATTTGAATTATGGAGATTACACGCGTATTTGATATTTTAGACCTACATAAAGGCACTTACCAAAAAGACGATATCCTATGCGGTAAGGTAAACAAACAATGGAAAAAGTATAGTAGTAACGACTTTGTAAATCATGTTAACTTAGTTAGCTATGGTTTATTGAACCTTGGTTTGGGCTTGGATGATAAAGTGGCCATTATTTCAGGCAATCGCCCAGAATGGTGTTTTGCCGATTATGGCTGCCAACAGATAGGTGTTGTTACAGTTCCAATTTTTCCAACAGCCAGCAACCACGACCTTAAATTTATTTTAAATCACGCCGAAGTAAAAGCAGTATTTATAGATGATAAAAATATCTATACAAAACTTGCATCCATTGCGTCTGAAATTCCTGGATTAAAGCATATCATTAGCTTTAACCAATTAGGAGGCACAACTTTTTTTACTGATTTTATTGAGGCTGCAAAAAAAGCCCCGGCCTTAGAAAAAGTAAATGCAATTAAAAAAACAATTACTCCACAACATTTACTTACCATTCTTTATACGTCTGGAACTACAGGAACACCAAAGGGGGTAATGATCTCCCATCATAATTTGGTGCAAAATGTGATTAGCGTGCGAAATTTTGCGCCATTTGCTAGTTGGTGGAAGTCGCTTAGTTTTTTGCCTTTGAATCATGTGTACGAGCGTATGTTGATCACATTATACTTGCAACAAGGCATCTCTACCTATTTTGCTGAGGGCTTTGAAACTATTGGCGATAATTTAAAAGAAGTTCAACCACAAATATTTGTTTCGGTACCAAGGTTAATTGAACGCGTATGGGAAAAAATATCTGCCGCAGGAGATAAACTCACCGGTTTCAAAAAGAAAATGTTTGATTGGAGTGTGCGTTTAGCTTTAAAGTACGAGGTGGATGGCGCCAATGGATTTTTTTACGAACTACAAAGATCGATCGCTGATAAATTAATTTACTCTAAGTGGCGAGCTGCCATTGGCGGAAAGTTGGTTGTAATGGCATCGGGTGGTGCTGCATTGAATCCAAAACTCGAACGTATTTTTTTATGCGCTAATATTATTGTATTGCAAGGTTACGGTTTAACCGAAACTTGCGTTGTTGTGAGCGTAAATCATTTTGGAAAAGGAAACATTCGCATTGGTTGTGTGGGCCCAGTAATTGAAAATGTAGAAGTAAAAATTGCTGAGGAAGATGGAGAGATCTTAGTAAAAGGCCCAAGCGTGATGATGGGTTATTACAAAAACAAAGAAGCAACGGATGAAGTAATGGATGCCGAAGGTTGGTTTCACACAGGGGATGTTGGAAAATTTGAAGGACGTTTTTTAAAGATCACCGATCGTAAAAAAGAAATATTTAAAACAAGTGCCGGAAAATATATTGCACCATTGGCTATTGAAAATAAATTAAAGGAATGCCGTTATATTGAGCAATGTATGGTGGTAGGTGAAGGACAAAAATTTGCATCGGCTATCATTGTTCCTAACCTTGGAAACTTTAAAGAGTATTGTAAGCAAAATAGCATCGAATGGTTAGATAATATTACCATGACACAACATGCCGAATTGAAAACATTCATTAACGCGCACGTTAAGCAGATGAACACAACACTTGCCCCTTACGAGCAACTAAAGCGCTGCGAGATCCTAAAAGCCGAGTGGACCATTGATGGAGGCGAGTTAACCCCAAAACTTAGTCTCAAACGCAAAGTAATTAAGGAAAAGAACGTGGAGGCTATTAATAAGATATACGCTGTTGAGGACTAGCATAATACAGCATAAATTTTATTTGACTTTCTCCCCTATTTTTTCGTTATTTGTTTTCCAAAAATAAAAAACGCATGAATTTAGCCATGGTTCTGATGCAATTAAAAAATGGCTGAAACATTAAAAAATTAAAATATAGAAACACATGAAAGTTGGTATTCCATCGGAAATATTTCCAAATGAATTAAGGGTTGCTGCAACTCCAAAAACCGTTAAACGATTGCTAAAGCAAGGTTTTGAGGTTCAAATTCAAAAAGGCGCAGGTGTAAAAGCAAATTTTTCTGATAAAGAATTTGAGGAAGCTGGCGCTAAGATTGTTGCTACAGCTGCCGATATTTATGGCAAATCAGATATTGTTTTGAAGGTTAAAGAACCTTCGATGGAGGAAGTAGATATGATGAAAGAAGGTTTGGTAACATTGAGTTACTTGTGGCCAGCTCAAAATCCAGATCTCCTTAAGAAATTAGCTGATAAAAAAGTAAATGCCATTGCAATGGATGGTATTCCTCGTATTTCCAGAGCACAAAAAATGGACGTGTTGTCATCTATGGCAAACATTGCAGGATACAGAGCCGTTATTGAAGGCTCTTTTCATTTTGGAAGATTTTTAAACGGACAAATTACTGCAGCAGGAAAAGTAGAACCTGCTAAAGTTTTGGTAATTGGTGCAGGCGTTGCCGGTTTAGCTTCTATTGGAGCAGCCAACTCATTAGGAGCTATTGTTCGCGCATTTGATACTCGAAAAGAAGTTGCTGAACAAATTGAATCGATGGGAGCAACATTTTTAACGGTGGAAATTGAAGAAGACGGAGCAACTTCATCTGGTTACTCAAAAGAAATGAGTAAAGAGTTCATTGAAGCGGAGATGAAATTATTTTTAGAGCAAGCAAAAGAAGTTGATATTGTAATTACAACTGCTCAAATTCCAGGCAAGCCGGCTCCTAAACTTTGGATGGATTATCACGTGGATGCAATGAAACCTGGTTCTGTAGTGGTGGATCTAGCTGCTGCAACTGGTGGTAATTGCATGTATACAAAAAATGGAGAAGTATATACAACTCCAAGCGGTGTTACTATTGTTGGTAAATTAAATCAGCTTCCTAATCAAGCATCGCAATTATACGGAAACAACTTATGTCATTTATTAGATGACATGGGTAAAGCAGAAAAATGGAAAATTGATATGGAAGATGCTGTTGTGTCAAGAGCAATGGTAACTTATAATGGAAAAATCAATTGGCCTCCAGCTCCGCTTCCTGTTAGTCCAACTGCAGGCGGAAAACCAAAAGTTGTTCCACCTACAGAAGCAGAAACAAAAGCAACAAATGAAGCAGCGGCAAAAAAAGCAACCACTTCAATGGTTATTACATTGGCAGTAGTTGGCGGCTTGTTGTTCTTAGTTGGGAAGTTTGCACCAAGTGAATTCATTCAGCACTTTACAGTATTTGTTTTATCAATTTTTGTTGGTTGGCAGTTGATCACCAATGTTGCACATGCTTTGCATACTCCATTAATGGCTGTAACCAATGCAATCAGTGGAATTATCGTTGTAGGGGGTTTATTACAAACTACAGGCGATATTAAAAATCCGGTGACCATCATAGCAGTTGTTGTTATTTTAATTGTCAGCATTAATATTGTTGGTGGATTCTTTGTAACACACCGTATGTTGAAAATGTTTAAAAAATAGCCCTCCTCCGCCAAGGCTTCGGCGGATGAAATCTAACGGCTAGATAAAGTGAAATAAAAGAAAAACAGAAATTATGATTGAAATAGCAAAAGAAATTCAAACAGCAGCATATTTATTTGCAAGCATCCTGTTCATTTTAAGTTTAGGAGGATTAGCCTCTCAAGAATCTGCAAAACGTGGAGTGATCTACGGAATTGTAGGTATGATCGTAGCGATCATTGCAACCGTTTTAGGTCAAGGCGTTGAAGGGCATGTTTATATTATTGGAGCCATTGCAGTTGCTTCTTTAATTGGAATCATGGTTGCACGCAAAGTGGAAATGACTTCCATGCCTCAGTTAGTTGCCATCCTTCATAGTTTTGTAGGATTAGCAGCAGTATTGGTTGGTTTCGGCTCTTACTTGGATCCAGAAACTCAAGCATTAACTGGAGCAGCACACATGATTCACTTGGTGGAAGTGTTTATTGGGATTTTTATTGGAGCAATAACTTTCACAGGTTCTATTGTTGCTTGGGGAAAATTAGATGGAAAGATCCCTTCTAAACCTTGGGCATTTAAAGGACTTCAGGCTATGAATTTGATTTTACTAATTGCATGTACTGTTTTAGGTGTGTTATTCTGTAAAGCACATGGAACAGAAGGAATGCTTCCGTTATTGATCATGACAGGTATTGCATCGTACATTGGAGTTGTATTGGTAATGGCAATTGGTGGTGGAGATATGCCGGTGGTTGTTTCTATGTTGAATTCTTATTCAGGCTGGGCAGCATCTGCAGCTGGATTTATGTTAGGAAACGATTTATTGATCGTTACCGGAGCATTGGTTGGAAGTTCCGGAGCAATTCTGTCCATGCACATGTGTCACGCCATGAACCGTTCTTTCTTCGCTGTAATTTTTGCAAATGCAACTGCATCTTCTTCTCAAGGTGGAGAGAAAAAAGCAATTGAAGGTGAAGTAACCGCATTGAATCACGATGAAGTTGCTACTTTATTAAAAGAAGCAAAATCCGTTGTTATTGTTCCGGGTTACGGAATGGCTGTTGCAAAAGCACAGTATCCAATTTACGAAATGGTTCAGACCTTACGCAAAGCCGGAAAAAATGTACGTTTCGCTATTCACCCGGTTGCTGGCCGTTTACCGGGTCACATGAATGTATTGTTAGCAGAAGCAAACGTTCCTTACGATATTGTATTAGAAATGGATGAGATCAACGAAGATATGCCTGAAACTGATGTTGTAATGGTAATTGGCGCAAACGATGTTGTAAATCCAAGCGCGCAAGATGATCCCGCAAGTTCTATTTACGGAATGCCCGTGATTGAAGTATGGAAAGCTGAAAAAGTAATTATCATGAAACGATCTATGTCGGCAGGTTATTCAGGCGAGGACAATCCTTTGTTCTACAAACCAAATTCAGAAATGCTTTATGGCGACGCTAAGGTTAGTGTTGAGAAGCTAATGAGTTTTTTAAAGAATTAAATCAAAGAAAATATTTTAATTAAAGGCGGATGTTGTTCCGCCTTTTTTATTTTAGCCACGGAGGCACCAAGACACGGAGTTTTGTTTAATCACTATTGTGTGTTTTTTCTTTCCGGACAAAATGTCCAGCCACCAAAATAATTATAAATTTTCTCCGTGCCTCCGGGTCTCCGTGGCAAATAATTTGCGGCGCCTGCTGCTAAAAACAAAAAGGCGCCTCGGAAAACCGAAACACCTTTTTTGTTAAGCTTAATTTAAGGGTTAAGCAAAAGCTTTTTCAAACATCTTAGCTGCTATGTTGCCAAGTAGGATCGCTAGCAGGATTTAATATCCCTATTTAATCTTATACCTCAATCCTGCATACAGCATCCTTCCGTAAATTGGGCCCCAGATCATACTTGCATCAAAGTATGGGCCATAAGCAGAGCTTGACGAAACAATTGGGTTCGATTGTTTATAGTTTAAAGCATTTTCAATTCCTAGGTACACATGAAAATCGGCTTGGCGAATTTTTGCCACATAAGTTATTTGCCCAAGCAATTGATAAAAATTTGGCGAATAATTTTCTCGTTGATATTCTGCCGGATTAACTTTTGTTGAAGGCAATCGTTTTTGGCCGTTATATTGAATTGTACCGTCCATTAACCAATGCTTGTTTTTTGTTTCGTACGATAAGTTTAAAAACCCTCGATGAATTGAAATTAACGGCACTTGCAACAAGCCACTTTTGTAACTTGTTTTGCTTTCTACATAGCGGTAGGCCGTTTTTATATTCAACCGCTTCCTAACTTCCCATCCGAATTCGAATTGGGCAGTGTTTGAGAACGAAACGCCTTTTAAATTATAAAGCCACACCTGCTGCGGGTTAAAATCAAGATCTACAACAATTTGATCTTTAAAATCAGTACGATAAAGATCAATTGTAAAATAGGCCTCGCGATAATTCAAACTTAATTTATGCGTATAGTTTAATCCGTAATTCCAACCTATCTCGGGGTTTAAACCATATGGCGTATTTAAATTGCTAGTTTCAATGATCCAATTTCGAGAAGTAGGCATTAGGTTCATGTTCTCTGATAAAATATTAGCCGTTTTTAAAGCTTTTCCTCCGCTGAAACGCAGGATCGAATTAGTATTGAATGCATATCGAATATGCAAGCGTGGTGTAAAAAATAATCTATAAATATTATGGTAATCGGCTCTAAAACCCGCAACCATATTAAATCTATCTTTAATGTTAAGCGCGTATTCTGTAAATACTCCTATATCTTGCTCTAACCTTTGATATTTTAAAGTTGCAAAAGATTCGTTGATGCTATCATTCAAAAAGCTAGCACCAACTTTATAACCATGTGTTGAACTTTTAATTAATCCCTGAAAAATATAATTGGCATAAAATGTTTTTTGCAAACCTTTATATTCTGAAAATCCGTATCGGTTTTTTTGATCGTGGTTTAAATAAGACAATTGTAAACCCGTACTTGTGCCAGGTTTTTTCCTAAATACGTAACCTGTTTTACTGTACAGCTCCCATTTTTTATTTTCAATGGATAATTTATATAAGCTATCTTCAGCTATCTTATTCGAGGTAGATAAAGAAGTTTGCCCTCCTTCTCTTGAATCCTGTAAATAGGCTCCGCCTATTTGTGCCTCAAATCCTTTACCCGTATTAATACTATACTTATTTAAAAAATTATATTGTTTACCTGAAGGAATATCCAAAAACCCATCATTGTTTAGGTCTTGCTTGATCGGATTATAGCTTACATGATTCAACAAACCCACAGCAAATTTTTCGTTAAAGCGATGCTTCAAATTTATATTGTATTCATTTCTAGCATTTTGATTCACGTAGGTATTAAAATGTAATTTATCGCTTGTTTCCGGGTTTTGTAACTCTGTATTTATTTGTCCGGTAAAACTCTCGTAGCCATTAACTACTGATCCTGCTCCCTTACTTAATTGAATAGATTGGATCCAGGTACCGGGAATAAAATTTAAACCGTAAGCACCAGCTAAACCACGCATATAGGGCATATTCTCTTTAGTAATTTGAGCATACTTTCCTGATAAGCCCAACATTTGAATTTGTTTAGTGCCACTTACTGCATCTGCAAAACTTATATCTACACTTGGGTTAGTTTCAAAACTCTCCGATAAGTTGCAACAAGCAGCTTTCATTAAATACTTTTCATTTAAAGTTTCTAGCTTAATTGGATTAAGAAATGAAATACTTGTAGCTTTTGTTTCGTAAACTACTTCCACCTCGTTAAGATCCAATCCCGATTTCAATCGAATAGAAATAAACTTTGTAGTGTCTTTAATAAATATTGTATCAGCGGCATAACCAATTGCCCTTACAAGCAGTTTATTAGTTGAAGGAACAATTGGCAAACTAAAAAGCCCTTTATCATCGGTTGTAGAAGCTACAGAAGTGCCATGCCAATACACGATCACGCCTGGAATGGCTGACACTTCCTTCTTATCATTTGTTTTTTCTACAACTCTACCTTTTAATTGAGCTGATATATTATTTGATAAACTGCAGATACACAGTAATAAAAGTAACTTTTTCATGAATTAAGTTTCCCTTATTTCTTTTCGGTGCATTCGCCACCTTCGTATTGACAACACTTAGGTAATTTAGCATAAGCGCTCGCGTTTGCCTTTTCATTTTGAGTTTGGTAACCCGCCTTTGCAATTGACTTTTCAATTGCCTCCAAGTTTGTTTTCTTAGAGTCGTATTTAATGGAAGCGATCTTAGTTTTCTCATCCCATTTACAAAGTTTTACCCCTTTAATATCCGCGGCATTTTCAATTCGTTCTTTACATTCTCCGCAATTTCCTTTTACTGAAATAGTAGTTGTTACAATTGTAGATTGCGCGCTTATTTTTAATGATAGGAATAAACCTATCATCATTAATGTTAATGTTCTCATGGTTTTAAATTTAAATTTCTTAATAATAGTTCATGCCTTATGGCATGCAACAAGAATCAGACAGGAAGTCTAAAATTTAAATCAAATGCGAATGTTGGAAACAGCTATCATTTCCTTCTGAACTAAATCAGGTGGTGGGTATTCAATTTGGGAATTTAATTTAACCGGGTTTACATAATCAAAATTTAAATAACTTAATTGATTGAAACCATTTGTATTGATAAAATCGAGAGGTTGTTTTATCCCTTTTATAAAAGCGCTAAATGTAAAATCGTTTTGAAAAGAAACGTGAACTGATTCATTTTTACAACAATCATTTTCTTCTTCTTCATCTCCGCAACAATTCTCCGGCTCTTTAAAAACTGAAACCTCCATTAATTCTCCTCCACAATAATGCGAAACAACACAAACACCAGTAATTGCAAACACATAAACTAATGTGATAGCAAAAAATAAAGTTTTATATAATTTCTGTTTCATGTGCCTTATTGCAAAGGTATAGCATAATTCATTAGGAAACTGACAAAAATGTTAAAAAACGCCACTTCCTTTCGGCTATTTGTTGGTTAGAGGTCGAATCTAATAAAGTGAAGCAGGTAATAAAACTTACAAAGGAATATTTTTGGTAAAAAATTAAAAGGTGCCGCTTCGTTTTATCGAAGGGCACCTTTTTGTTAAGCTTAATTTAAGGGTTAAGCAAAAGCTTTTTCAAACATCTTAGCTGCCATGTTACCAATAAGTGGTAGTGGTTTTTCCTGGCCATTAGATGCGTTTATAATGCCAATGATCAATAAAGCAAGAAAGCCTAACCAAATAAACGGACTCAAGATCGCAAAAATAAATCCAACAAATGGTATAAACATCATGATCATTAAAAGGACCCATAAGCAAACCGAGAATGCTATTAAGCCTAAAGCTTGACGCAAATGATAAGCGCCTAATTTTGTTTTATTACTTCCGTGCATTACTATAGCAACAATAAAACCTATTAGTGTAATATAGGCAATGATTGCTACTGTTTTATCTTCTTGTGCCGGTGTAGGCGTAGTTGTGTTTGTTGTTTCCATGTTTTATAATTAAGGGTTAAATTACTCTTTTTCTTCTACATCAATATCTTTCAGATCTTCACCTGCCAGTTTTTCATCCGTTTTATTTTCTGTGTCTGCAGGTAATTCTTTTTCTAGGTCGGCATCAGTAGGAGCGCCTGCAGGATTTTCATCCTTGCTTAACTCCCATCCTTTTTCTACAGTTCCTTTATTGGCCTGGATCACTAAAAAAGCTAATTGACGAGCTCTGCGCGATTGGTGAATAGCCCTTAAGAATTTACCTTGACGGAATAAAAAACGGGCATAACGTTGATGTCTTACCGATTTAACCATATTACCGGTATACACTTTATTCTCTTTCAATTTTTTCTGTGCATGCATGATCACAACAGTGGTGCGACGGATACATTTTTTAGCCGCAATACGTTGGCCGGGCTGTGCAAACGACGATAAACCTATCATCATTATTAAAGCAAGTACAATATGTTTCATAAATAAGGGTTTTAATCAAATTTACATTTTCTTTTGTAAGCTGAGCAACAATTATTTACGAAATAACTCAAAACCACTTCAATAAATGCCGTTTAACCTTTTTTAGTTCAATACGTTATAAATACAAACAAAAAACTTTGTACATTTATAATAATGAAACGCTTTATCGTCATTTTATTGATCGCTATCTCTTCGGGTTCTTTTGCAAGTTCGCTCTTGATCCCAATGGATGAAAGTCAAAAAGATCATCTCAAAGCATATGGCATTGCGTTTTGGGCATTGCAAAACGAATTAGAAATTCATTGGCTTTTAAATTACCGCGGCGGAAGTTTTATGATCCCCGCTTCAAAAACATTAACTAAAGAATGTGATATCCGCGGCATTACTTACGAAGTAATTGGCGATGCGGCCGCTTCAAATATTTTGGCAGAGATAGCCAACCCTGAAGCAAACATGGATGCCGTGAAATTAGAAAAAGCACCAAAGATCGCTGTGTATTCTCCTCCGGGAAAACAACCCTGGGATGATGCGGTAACTTTGGTTTTAAAATACGCCGAGATCCCTTATGAAGTGGTGTACGATGAAGAAGTGTATTTGGATAAACTAAAGGATTACGATTGGCTTCACTTGCATCATGAAGATTTTACAGGGCAATACGGAAAATTTTATGGTTCATTTGCCAACGCTGCTTGGTATCAAAATGATGTGAAGCAAAATGAAGCGCTTGCCAAAAAATTGGGATTTGCTAAAGTATCGCAAATGAAATTAGCTACTTGCAAAAAAATAAAGGAGTTTGTATTTAGCGGAGGATTTTTATTTGCCATGTGCAGCGCCAGTGATAGTTATGATATTGCCTTGGCAGCCGAAGGTGTTGATATATGCGAAAGCATGTTCGATCATGATCCTGCCGATAAGGATATTGATAAGAAGATCGATCCAAGTAAAGGCTTAGCTTTTGAAAATTATAAAATTCACGCAAATCCATATGAGTACGAATACTCAGATATTGATACCTACACTCCGCGTCGCCAATTTGGCATGACCGAAAAAACAGATGTGTTCTCTCTCTTCGATTTTTCGGCAAAGTGGGATCCGGTTCCAAGTATGCTATGTCAAAATCATACACAAACTATAAAAGGATTTTGGGGACAAACAGTTGCGTTTGATAAAAAGTATGTGAGGAAGAATGTGTTGATCATGGGCGAAAGCAAAGCGTTTAGCGAAGCACGTTATATTCATGGCGAACATGGTAAAGGCACTTGGACATTTTACGGCGGACATGACCCGGAAGATTATGAGCATAGAGTAGAGGAGCCGCCAACTGACTTAAGTTTACATCCAAATTCTCCTGGCTACCGCTTGATCTTAAATAATATTTTGTTCCCTGCGGCTAAAAAGAAAAAGCAAAAGACATAAATGAACTTTATCACCAACATTATTGTTACGTCGGTTGCCGTATTAATAGTTTCTCATCTGTTGCCGGGCGTTAAAGTAGATGCATTCACAACTTCGCTGTTGGTGGCGTTGGTATTGGCGTTCATGAATGCAATTGTAAAACCTATTCTTACAATTTTAACCATTCCCATCACCCTTTTATCATTTGGATTATTTTTGATTGTCATTAACGGCCTCATCATTATTCTTACCGATAAATTAATTGATGGCTTTGAAGTGCGTAGTTTTTGGTGGGCCTTGTTGTTTAGTTTTATTTTGTCCATAACTGCCGGAATTCTCAATATGATCATTGGGAATAATAAGAGGGAAGAGGAGTAACGTTTTTTTAACACGGAGACACCAAGGCACCAAGACACGGAGAAATGTTAAGCTCAACTAAAGGGCGTTATACCCATTATAAATAAAAAATCGTGTCTTAGTGCCTCCGTGTTCCCCGTGTTAAAAAAAGGGTAGAGTTGCTCTTACTCCGATTTTTTATTCAAATCATCAAATTTTGCTGTCATTGTAGGATTTCCTCGAGTCAATTTTTTGATTGTTAGATCTTCAGCTTTATTGTTTGCAAGACGTAAATTGTTTACCGAGGACAGAAGGGAATCTTTTGTTTTTTGAAGATGATCTATTGTCTTGTCTATTTCCTCAATGGCTGTTTTAAATTGTCTACTAGCCAACTCATAGTTTTTGGCAAATCCTAATTTAAATTCGTTAATATTTTCTTCGAAATTTGTAATGTCAATATTTTGACTCTTTACAATTGCTAGTTCTGCTTTGGCTTTCATGGAATTCATAGCCGCATTTCGTAAAAGCGTAATAATAGTAATGAAGAACTGAGGCCGTACGACATACATTTTTTCATATTTGTAGGAAACGTCAACAATACCCGTATTATAGAGCTCATTGTCTGCTTCTAAAAGTGTAACAAGGACAGCATACTCGCATTTCTTTTCTGTTCTATCCTTATCTAATTCTTTTAAAAAGTCTTCATTTTTCTTTTTTGTTGCAGTTTCGTCACCCTCATTTTTCATTTCAAACATTATCGAAATGATCTCATTTCCTAACTCATCTTTTTCTTTGTAAATATAATCGCCCTTGCTTCCGGATCTGGAGTCGTTATCTTTTTCAAAATATGCTTTTTGAAATGCTGTTGCGCGAAGTTTGTTGAATTCAACTTCGCAGTGTTGTTCTAGGGTTTCTCCAACCATTTTAGTGGAAAGCTTGAGCTTCATGTCTTTGCGAAGCGCAATTTCTTCATCTTTCATTTTAATAACATCATCTTTTGCCTTTATGTCGGCAGAATACTTTTCGATCAAAGATTTTTCTAATAGTTGTTTTTCTGTTTCTTTAAGTTTTATATTATTTGCTAGATCATCTCTTTCCTTCTCAATTTTTTGAACTGCTTCTGTAACCGAAAGTTTTTTTTCGATCGCACCATTTTCAAGCTTGGCTTTCAATTGCATTATTTCCTTATCCTTATTGGACAGTTCGGTTTGCTGCGAATTTTTTAAATTAGCTTCAACAAGTTTAATGGCACTTTCCTTTTCTTTATTGGCAAGATCTAATCGATTTCGCAACTCCTCTTCAAATTTGTGGTCTCTAACCTGTTTAAGAATATCAGCAAAACCAGCTTCGTCTACCTTAAAAACCTCTTTGCATTTGGGGCATTTAATTTCATTCATATTACTAAAGTTAATTTATTCTAGTTCCTGTCTTCTTCTAAAGTGCTGCACAATGAGACTATAGGGGCAACTATTGTTGATTTATTGCTCATAATTAAGCCCTGCTTGTAGGTAAATTTATAGTTTTTATAACATACAAATTCGCATATTTATAAACATTTAAAAGCAGAAATTTAACGATGAAACAACTGATTTTAGTAAGACACGCCAAAAGTGATTGGGGAGATGAGGGTCTTAAGGATATTGATCGTCCGCTTTCGCCACACGGTAATGCCGATGCCTATACCATGAGCGAGTGGTATACAAAAAAACATAAATTACCAGATGCAATTATTTCTAGCGATGCAACGCGCGCATTAAGCACAGCTATGGTGTTTGCACGCTCAATGAATTTTCCTACGAACGATATTATTGTTTTACAACAAGTATACGAAAGCACAGCCAAAACATTAAAGGATGTGGTGATCCAAATTGATAATAGCCATGAAAGCGCTATGATATTTTGCCACAATCCGGGCGTTACCAATTTAGTAAATGAATTAACCGATGACCTTTTTTTTGAAGAACTCCCAACTTGTGCTATTGTTGCTTTGGAATTTGATGTAAAGAACTGGAAAGAGGTATCAGAAAAAAAGGAAAAATTTTGTTCAATCAATTCCCAAAGGAGTTTAAATAAACTGATCTGAAAAAACCAATGGCAAAAGCTGCAAAAAAGAAAAGATCACCTTATATCAATCGCGAGATAAGCTGGCTTTCTTTTAATGAACGCGTACTGCAAGAAGCAGCCGACAGAACCGTACCACTTATTGAACGCTTAAAGTTTCTTGGAATTTTTAGTAATAACCGCGATGAGTTTTATCGTGTGCGTGTAGCTACCGTACGTCGATTGGCAAAGCTTGGAAAAAAAGCCATGGATATTTATGGCGAAGATCCTAGCGAACTATTAACTCGTTTGCAACGCAGGGTGATCGAACAACAAATGAAGTTCGAAGAGATCTACCAGGAATTGCTAAAAGAATTGGCAGACAATAATGTGTTCATCATTAACGAAAAACAATTAAGTGACGATCAGCAAAAATTTATTCATGATTTCTTTGTGGGCGAGATCATGCCTTCATTGTTCCCAATTATTACCGACGATACAAAACCTTTCCCGTTCTTAAAAGATAAAGCAAGTTACTTGTATCTTAAGTTAAACGAGATCAAAGACACCAAGAAAAATAAATACGCGCTTATTGAAATTCCATCTCGCGCCATCTCGCGTTTTATAATTATCCCTAGTAAAGGCGATAAACATTATGTGATCTTGCTCGATGATGTGATCCGATTTAATACCGACCTTATTTTTGAAGTATTTGGTTTACGCACCGTAGAAGCTTATAATATCAAGCTAACGCGCGATGCCGAATTGGACATTGATAATGATGTAAGCAAAAGCATGATCGAAAAAATGAGCAAGAGTTTAAAAGCTCGTAAGCAAGGGCAGCCTGTGCGTTTTGTTTACGATGCCGCTATGCCAAACGATATGTTACGCTATATCATGCGCAAATTAGGAATGGCCAAAAAAGATAATGCTATTCCGGGCGGACGATATCATAACTTCAAAGATTTTATAAATTTTCCTACGCTTGGCGAGAAGAATTTGGTGTATAATAATCCAATTCCAATGGAACACAAATATTTGGTGGATCATAGGCAAACCATTTTAAAAGTATTAAAGACCAAAGATATTTTATTGCATTACCCATATCACACCTTCAATCACATTGTAAATTTACTGCGTGAGGCTTCCATTGATCCTATTGTAGAAAGCATTAAGATCACCTTGTATCGCATGGCCGATTCTTCTCGCATTGCAAATGCGCTTATAAACGCTGTAAAAAATGGAAAGAAAGTAACGGTGCTTGTTGAGCTTCAAGCGCGCTTCGACGAAGAGAATAATATTTACTGGGCCAATAAATTAAATGAAGAGGGTGCACGTGTTATTTACGGAGTGCCCGGACTAAAAGTGCACTCTAAATTATTTTTGATCACCACCAAGGAATTAGGAAAGGAAGTAAAATACGCACATGTTGGCACCGGAAACTTTAATGAGAAGACCGCGCGCATTTATACAGATTTTGCTTACCTCACCGCTAACAGAGATATTACAAGTGAAGTAAGCAAGGTATTTGAGTTTTATGAGAACAATTTTAAAGTAGCGCCATTTAAACATTTGGCGGTAGCGCCATTCTTTATGCGTTCTACATTTGCAAATTTGATTGACAACGAGATCAAATTCGCTAAAAAGAAAAAGAAGGCCAGCATTTTTTTAAAATTAAATAGTTTGGTGGATCGTGAGATGGTAGATAAATTGTACGAAGCTAGCAGGGCAGGGGTAAAAATCACACTCCTTGTGCGCGGCGCTTGTAGTTTGGTTACCGATATTGAAGGCTGGAGCGATAATATTAAAGCGTACAGCTTGGTAGATAAATATTTGGAGCATACACGGATTTTTATTTTCAATAATGGTGGACAAGAGAAAATTTACATCTCTTCGGCCGATTGGATGAGCCGTAATTTGGATAGTCGTAGCGAAGTAGCGGTTCCTATTTACAACGAGGAGATCCGCAAGCAAATTAAAGATATTGTGAGTATACAATTATCTGGCAATACAAAATTGAGGATCCTTGACCGCTTTCAAGAAAACGTTTATAAAAAAGTTGAGAAGGGCGAGAAAAAAGTACGCGCACAAGATGAAGTATATAATTATTTGCTACATGACACTCAAAAATATTTGAGCAAAACCAAGCAACTTAAAACACAAATGAACTAATGGTTTTTGCCGCGATAGATATTGGTAGCAATGCAATGCGTCTTTTATTTTGCCGAGTGTACAAAGTAGACGGGAAACCTCATTTTAGTAAAGAAGAACTAATTCGAATGCCTATTCGTTTGGGTGAGGATGTGTTTTTACATGGAAAGATCTCTGATGAAAAAGCAGATCGCTTGGTTACGGCCTTAAAGGGGTTTAGCGAATTAATAAAGGCCTATGGCGTACAAGCTTCTAAAGCAGTAGCCACAAGTGCTATGCGCGATGCAAGTAATGGTGCTGAGATAATTGAAAAAGTAAAAAAAGAAAGCGGATTAACCGTTGAGATCATTGATGGAAAACTGGAAGCAAGTTTAGTGTTCAGTAATCATATAGAAGAACTTATTAATCCTAAGCACGCGTATTTGTATATTGACGTGGGCGGAGGAAGTACCGAGCTTACTTTGTATTTTAATAATAAAGTCATTGCCGCTAAATCATTCAATATTGGAACGGTGAGGATGTTGTTAGATAAAATTGAGAAAGACGAAGTGGAGAACATGAAGATCTGGCTCAAGAGAAACACGGTGGGCATTCATCCTTTATTTGCCATTGGGTCGGGAGGTAATATTAACAAGATCTATAAAATGAGTGGTAAAAAAGAAACCAAACATTTAAGTTACGATAAGCTTAAAGGTCTTTATGAAATGTTGAATTCTTACACCTACCAAGAACGCATTGAACGATTAGAATTAAAACCCGACAGAGCCGATGTAATTATACCCGCCGCTAAAATATTTTTAATGGTAATGAAAACAGCCGACATTGAACGCATTTATGTACCACAAATTGGATTGAGTGATGGCTTGGTGCATGAACTTTATGAGAAATACAGTCATAAAATAAAGTAAAAGGGCAAAAGAAAAAAGCCAAAATGCAATAATCCCTTTTTGTCTTTTTACTTTAACCTTTTTGTCTTTTAACTTTTAACTTTTGGTTTTAAACTACATATTATTTTTATCCTTCGGTATAACCGACGCCATAGATATTTTTTTGGTGGCCATTATTTTGTATTTGGTTTACAATTTGGTGCGGGGCACAACTGCCATTAATATTTTTTTAGGACTTGCCTTAATTTATGTGGTGTACATTATTGTACGTGCGTTTGAATTAAAGTTATTGGGCTCTATATTGGGCAAATTTGTAAATGTGGGTGTTATTGCCATCATGGTGGTGTTTCAGCAAGAGATCAGAAAATTCTTATTATACATTGGCTCCAACGAGTTTTTAAAGAACCGCAATTGGAAAAATGTATTAAAATTTAGCAGTACTTTGCAAAACGATCTGTATTTAGATATTAAAGAAGTATGCGAAGCTTGTTTTAATATGAGCGATACAAAAACCGGCGCCTTAATTATTGTAGCTCGACGTAGCGATCTAAAGTTTTATATTCAAAGCGGCACAAAAATTGATTCGGTAGTTAACAGCAAAGTAATAGAGAACATTTTTTTTAAGAACTCACCTTTGCACGACGGCGCTGTAATTGTTAACGAGAATAGAGTTGTGGCAGCTCGCTGCGTTTTACCCGTTACCGAAAAAGAGAATTTCCCGGCACATTACGGCATGCGCCACCGCGCGGCGGTTGGTGTAACAGAAGTAAGTGATGCCATTGCTATTACGGTGAGCGAACAAACCGGCGCAGTATCATTAACAGTAGGTGGAGAAATAAATGCGAATTTGAATAAAGAGAAGTTGGAGTATTTGTTGGAGAAAAATCTTCAAGCGAAAGGCTAATAAAAGTTTTACCTATGATAATCCCCCTTAGCGTTACTTCTGTCTATTTTATTTTCTATGGCCTTGGGATCATATTTACTGAACATGTTTATCCAAATGGCACGTGAGGTTCTAAAAATAACAGGCATAAGCACTACTAATACAGTTAGCAAAGCAATAAGGTTAGGTGCAATTTCCCATCCATAAAAATGAAACACGGTAAAGTGTACAATTACCGCTATTAAAGTGGTGGTGGCATGGCTTATCATCATGGCGCCGTAATAAAATCCTACTTCGCGTTGAAGATCTTCGCCGCACGCGGGGCAGTAGTGTGGCATTTTATCGAGGGCATTAAAGTTATAAGGATTTTTATTTAAAAATAAATTGCCTTGCTGGCAGCGAGGGCATTTTAATCTTAAAACACTATTTAGTATGGATCCTTTACCGATGAGTTTCATGAGCTTTTCTCTTTTTTTGCCACGGAGGCACGGAGTTTGTTTTATTACCTGTGTGTTTAACCAATAAGGGATAACAAATGTACTTATTTTAATCATGCAATTGTATAGTTTGTTTTGCAGATCAACGTTATGCAAATATCTATATTAATAGTTTGTCCTGCATGTCTTGGCGCCTCCGTGGCATAAAGACCCCCTGTAAGAGTCAGCTACCTGCGGTTTCTGCCTCTAAAGCATTAAAAAATTTACTACTTTTATGCATGCTTAAAAAACTTATCATTTTATTAGTTGCTTTCAGCTTTATTACCAACGCCCAAAACAACTTCACTTACAAAACCGATTTCAAAACCATCCTTGCTAAAACAAAGGATGCCAATGATAAATTGTGTTACGATAAATTGTTATCGCGGTTCAATAAAAACGATAGCACGCTTACCAATGCCGAAGTATTGGCGCTATTAATTGGTTTTACGGCCAAACCCGAATATAAACCTTACGAAGATATGCTTGTTGAGAATGACATTTATAATTTAAACGCCGAAGGAAAATACTACGACGCACGTATAAAAGCAAATGAGTTCATGCAAACACATCCTTTAAGTGTGAAAGTTATTTTTGAAAGAGCATTTTCCTATTACAAAGGACGCTTTGAAGCAGTGCAAAATTTTTGCTAAAGCAAGGGACAAGATCTTTAACGCCATGAAGTATAGTGGCAAGGGAAAAACAATGCAGGATCCCATTTTTGCTTTAAGCCCTCAAGACGGGCAAGAATACATTTACAAATTCCTTAGTGGTGGTATTGGCCTAAAGGGTTCGTTAAAGGACGAGAATGGAAATACTGTGGATTTTTTGGAGGTTACATCTAAAGTTAAAGAACCATACAATCTTTATTTTATTATTCAACACGCCACCGAAAAAATGCCTCTTAAACTTGAAAGTGCTGTTGAGAAGGAGAAAAGAGAGAAGAGGGAGAAGTAGGGTTGATGTTCTTTTAAAAAAGAACCAAAACTTTAGGTTCTTTTCTTCCTTGTAGAAAGGAGGCACATTTAGGCGCTGTAGGAAGAAATCAAGGCGCTTCATCCCGATAGCTATCGGGACTCCGCACAGGCCACGCGCCTATCACGAAGCGCCCGCCCACCGCACGCGTCTCCGTAGCATGATTTGTGGTAATATTTAGATGGTTATTTTAAAGAGATCAGAAATTTCTCCGTGTCTTGGTGCCTCCGTGGCAAAAATATTTTAGTGGTTTTATGCGTTTAGTTTTACTCTGCGACCTCTGCGAGACCTTTGCGTAGGCCGAAGGCCGCTCTGCGGTTTCTGCCTCTAACAACCTAAAGCTTCAAAGCCTCTGAAATACTTAACTTTTCTTTTATTAAAAGTTGCTCAAAGTTTTTTCGTTGCTTAATAATGATCTGATTAGTTGTGTGCTTTGTAAGTGCAAAATCATATTCTGTAGTTTCTTTACCTACCGTTTGCAAAACTGCTAAAAATTCAACTTCCTTATCTTCTAGTTTTCGCTCAACTCTAAAACTAAAATTCCAATACGCTTTTTGTCTGATCTTTAACCCTGAAAATCTTCTGTTGGGAAAAACAGTTAAACCACTTGTATAATATCGTATCCAATATTCATTCTTCTTTAATGCGATTACAAATTTTTCGGTAATAGTAATTTGTTGTTTCTCACTTTCAATTGTTTGATTACCTGTTGTTACTTGAATATCGGCATCAACCACTCTGCATTGGTAATAGGTTAACGAATCGCTGGTAATTAATTTAGCGATCATAGTGTTTTGTGTTTTCTCGCTAAATAAGCTTTGGGTATATGCTGATGTAAAACAGAAACAAACTATGAGTAGGATAATTCTCAACTTCATAATTTAATTTGTAAAAAACTTGGAGCGTTCTCAGGATACTTATCATGAAACACCGCGTAAAAACCATAACCTGCCACTAAACCGATGCTTCCTCCTATCACCGACCAGATCTTGCGTTTTTGCCTGGCAGTTCTTTCGTATCCTAAAATATACGAGTCGTAATCCAAAAAACGAGGATCGCTTACCGTTTTATGTTTTATTTTAATTTTTGTGATACCGCTAAAGGCCATATAACCATAAGGAAGGATGGGGCCCCAAAATGTTCCGCTCATGCCGCCCACAAATCCAAAAATACCTGCGGCAATACCACACGCTTTTGGTTTAAAAAAGCGGCGACTATCATGTTCGCCTTTAATGAACAAACCCATTTCTTCGCGGGTGAACCAGTTGAATTTTGAAGAATCCTGAGAATAATAATAATGTTCACGCCCGCTTACATAACGTATTTTATACAATTGATCTAATTCATAATGTAAACGCTTGCCCGGTTTTTTGGGATCGTTAACTGTAACAGCGCCTAATGAACTATCAATCACCATTTCGCCAAACACATTTCCGTTCATTAAATAAATAGAATCTTTTACTTGCGAGAAAGTGAATTTGGAAAAAAGAGTGGTAAAAAAATAAAGGCAAAACGGGTGCGGAAATTCATGTTATAAATATAGGTTTTTTTAGAGGCAGAAACCACAGAGAACACAGAGTTTTTTCACAGAGAACTATGCATTTAGCTCTCTGACCTCTGTGTTAACCTCTGCGGTTTCTGCCTCTAAATTTGTATCTTTGGCCATATGCCACGCGTTCTCATATTAGTTGCCCACCGCCCTAATCGCTCGCCTAGTCAGCGATACAGGTTTGAGCAATATTTACCGTATTTGCAGCAGCATGGATTTGAATTTACTTGGTCGCCATTATTGAACGAAAAAGATGATGCGGTGTTTTATGGCAAGGGAAGTTTTTTTAAAAAACTAATGATCCTTTTAAAAGGTCATTTGCAGCGGCGCAGAGATGTGAGCCGTTTTAAGGAGTTCGACATTATTTTTATTCAGCGTGAAGCAAGTTTTTTTGGAAGCTCTTATTTTGAAATGCGCGCGCATAAGAGTGGTAAAAAAGTGATCTTTGATTTTGATGATGCTATTTGGATGGCGGATACCAGCCCGGGAAATAAAAAATGGGAATGGGTAAAAGATCCAAAAAAATTTAATGCCAATGTTTCTTTTGCCAATTTGGTAATTGCCGGAAATACATATTTGGCAGATAAAGCAAAAAATTTTGCAAAAGCAGATGTACATATAATTCCAACAACTGTAGATACAAACGTTCACATTCCAAAATTGGAATTGCGAGGCAAAGAAAAGATCACAATTGGATGGAGCGGAAGTTTTAGTACCATCAAACATTTTGAGGAGGTAGTTCCTGTTTTAAAAGCGCTGAATAAAAAGCACCAAGGAAAATTGCAATTTAAAGTATTGGGCGATTCAAATTACAAAAATGAAGAGTTGGAAATAAAAGGAATTGCTTGGAGTTTGGAAAGTGAAGTGAATGAACTCAACAGTTTTGATATTGGCCTGATGCCATTACCAAACGATGAATGGGCCAAGGGAAAATGTGGTTTAAAAGCATTAACCTACATGAGTTGTGAAGTTCCGGTGGTAATGAGTGGAGTAGGAGTGAATACTGAAATTGCAGAGAATGGATGCGCCATAATTGCAAATACCAAAGAAGAATGGATGAATGCGTTGGAGGAATTGATTAATGATAAAAGCAAGCGTGAGGCCTTGGGAAAAAAAGGCAGAAATCGGGTGGAAGAGAAATATTCGGTTGATGCGAATAGAGAAAAGTATCTAGAAGTATTTAAGGACTTTATGGAGCTTAGATAAAACTCTCAGTGTGCTCTATGGTTTCTGTCTCTATTTTTGTTTCCCCTCAAACGTAAAACGTTTTTCAATTCCCGCTTGCTTGGTAATAATTTCTTCATTCTCTATTTTTATCTCCTCGAATTCGGGTTGCAGAACAATTCCTTTGCCATGAAAATAAACGTCCCACTTGCCGTTCTTTTTAATTTCAAAAGGTTCATAGCCCTTAATGAATTGATCGCATTGATCAGGATATTTTCCTATAACCGATACGCGTTTTGGAATCTGCCTTTCAGTAAAAATACTAAATACCTGCAATAAACGGATGTCTTCATAAATAAACTCAAAAACCCATTTGCTTAAGTTAACATCCCAAAAACCATAAGTGCCTCCCGAAAAGTGTTTCTGTACAACGGAAATAGTATCATATACTTCATTTGAATTTCCGTATTCGTCATATTTAACGGACATTGTAGAAGATATGGCAGCTACAGTGTATGTAGATATAATTCCGTTTTTTTGGAAAAGGATCAATTCGGGTTGATTATAGTAATTACCAAATCGTAGCTCACCGCTAAATAGTGATGGAATGATCTCTTTACCCTGTAGATCCACATAACCAACATTTCCATTTAACACTAAACGTATAGCGGGCTGATCATTGTTTAAATATTCATCTTCCACACTATCATAAGCAATAGGTAAAATTAATTTTCCGTTAAATTCACCCACCCCCCATTTACCATCTTTTTTAATGAATATCGGAAAGATCAAATGGTCGTACTTTGGAAGTGTATCAAGATAGCTTGCGCGGTAATTGCCAAGACCTTCTCCGCCATAGAACTTAAATATCATATTGTCATAGATCGGCGCAAATATTTCTTTTCCATCAACGCCAACAATTCCAAATTTTCCTCCGGCCATGGTTTCGCCATACTCGCGACCCATAAGTACTTTTTTTGTAAAGGAATTTCCATTTGCATCAACGCCATCTTGCCATGTGCTATCTCCGGAACGAGAGATGAATTTTCTCATGCTTCCACCAATATTCCACACATAACCAACCATGCCTTCTGCTGGGTAAATAGAATAAGAAATGGGCCACACTTTATCTGCATCACATTTGTGAAGCATCTTTCCTTTTGGATCCACGATGCCGTATTTGCCGCCTTTTAAATTACCTAAGGAATCAAAAATTGCACTGCCTTTGTTCACGCGCAAATTTGGAGCATGGTTAGGAATAGGTTTAAAAATATCACTTGTCATAGGTGTTATCTCGTTGAACCCTTCTCCGTATAAAATGTTTTTTTCGGGATCCACTATATATGTCCATTTGTTGATCTTAGTGCTGAAATAGCGTTGACACGAATTGGTCTTTCCTAATACATTTACAACATTTTCAAAATTAGGATAAACGATCCATTTATGATTAGCGAAATCAAAAACGCCCCACTTACCAACGTGTTTAGCTTGGATCTTGAACATTCGCCAATCCGGATCTTGATAGTGATTTTCTATCTTATCAATAATGATCGAATCAAGCGGCATGTTTCGATCTACTTCGAATTTTTCATCGGTTATAAAATAAGACTTCCCCTTTTTTAATAATGCGCAGTAACCAATACTTATGATGGTATCCCATTCAGCATCTAATAGCAGATCGCTTTTTGCATTTGATAATCCGTATTTAGAATTGATGCGCACAAGGAAGAACTTGTTCTTGCTGTAGTAATTATCATAAGCAGTTTGAAAACCTTCAAGCCAATCAAATGCGTATTTTGGTTCCGGGGATCTATAACTCAGTAATTGTTTTTTTTTATTCGCAAGCTGTACAGAAAACGTAACGCTATCACTTGTAATAAAAAGATCTTCAATAGGTTCTTTATTTAATACGTGAAGATCTTTATCAAGAATGTATAGCTTGTCATTTTTCTTTGCTACGATCACTTTATGCTCGGGGTATTCTACAAATGAAGAATAAGTACCAAATGGGATCAAAGCCCGAAAAGGATTACTTCCAA
Source organism: Sphingobacteriaceae bacterium (assembly GCA_016705695.1). Classification (GTDB taxonomy): domain Bacteria; phylum Bacteroidota; class Bacteroidia; order B-17B0; family Aurantibacillaceae; genus Aurantibacillus. Next base: position 101,069 of record JADJLA010000018.1, on the reverse strand, counting down.
AAAGTCCGAATGAGGTGCCTTTGCTTACAATATAAATAGTTGGGTTGATCTTACATTGATCCGCGTCGTTCGCTCCCTTTGCAAGTTGTTCGCCGCTTGTACTATAGAAATCGAGTTGTGTTCCATAAACTTTTATAACGCCATTATTGTACCGCTGCGGTTCGTTTTTATATATAAAAGGGACGATGATCTTTCCGTTTTGATCGATCACACCAAACTTATTATTCTTTTTACAGATGAATAATTGCTTTTGTTCATCTTTGTAGAGTTCATCGGTGTTTACAAACTGTAATGCCGGAGTTTTTTTCTCCAGCTTATCATCGAGTAAATAAATTCCTGTTTTGTCTTGTGCAAACACAAATTTATATTCGGGGTTATCGCGTCTATCCAACGCTACAAAGATCTTGCTATAATTTTTTGTAAAAAGAAGATCGCCACGACGGTCATATATGCGAGTTGTTTGTGCCGTACTATCAAAACCAAGAAGATAATTATCCATAATAAAGGCGCCATCAAAATCGCGATCATCCTTATCAATGTTATTGCCGTTGTACTTGAAACTTTTTCTATCTCCGGAATACCCTTTTATATCGATAGGTAATTTTTTATGGATTTCTTTTTTAAGTTCCTTTCCGTTTGAATCCAGTAGCCAAATAAATTCTTTATTGTAGGCAATGATCCGTTTTAAATTTTTTAAACTATCATTTTTCAAAGAGTGATCAAATTTCACGTCATCGTATTCTTGGTCACCTAGTGGATTTAATTTGAGATCGTAGAATTTGCCTTTGTCCTGCTTATAATAATCCTGAATATAGAACAAGCGGCCATAAATGCCATAATATTGCTTTAGATCCGGCTTTTCGATCCAATTCCCTTTCAAGTCCATCAAGCCTTGTTTTACATATTTGTCTTTTTCGGTATAATAGATGCGCTTTTCAGAAGTGTCTCGATAATTGGGCTCTACAATTACTAAACCACCACAGATCTCTTTAATAGTTGGAAAACCTTTTCCAATAATATTTCCAAGTTCATCAACCAGTATACGCTCTCCGGGTTTTGAAAGGACAACATAATTTTTTTTAGAAGCCTGATCAAACTCAGAACTGAGATCAATGTATTCCATTTTTACAAGCTCTTTTGCGCTTGTATCGAGGATCCCGTATAAATCATCGCGTTTAGCGGTAAAATAACCTGAACCCGGCACCCTGGTCACGTACTTATAATAAGGAAGAGTAATTAGGTGAGGATAAGATGAACGCACGAGCGCGTATTTGCGATTCATCCATAAAGGAAATATAGAATCTTTGCTCTGTGCCGGAATTAATGATGTAAGGAATACCAAACTAAGAAAGAGGAATAGTGATCTCATGCCATTAAATTTTAATTAAAATTAGTAATAAAACTGAGGAAGAGAAATTAAATTATTGTGAAGTATGCCTTAGCCAGACTTAAATTGCCTGAGAAGTGCTGTTGCCATTTGTCCCGTCCTCATCTTTTATTTCAGGAAGCAATTCTTCCATTTTGGAATAATCTTTTATTACTTTTATGGTAATTAGTGCAAGAGGAACACCAACAATGTTATTTAGCATACTTGCAATTGTAAGAACCGTAAGTTGATCAATTGATTCGGCATTTCGGGAATAGCGAAATATAAATTGCCCTAAAAAATTATTGATGATCCAAAGCGCCCACCACCAACCTAAATTTTGTGTGTTAAAATTTCCGTAAGGCGCCAATCCGTTTTTTATTATTAAACCTTTGGTTTGCACGTATAATTCTTTCATTATTTGGTAAGGCCTAAATAAACTGATAATAGGAACAAACCAACAACCTGCTGCCCAACCTTCGGAATGTGATAAGCCACTAACTTTTAAGTGGAGATTAAAATAAGCGCGCCTAAACCATGAAATAAATGTAACAGCAGAGGTTATAAAGGCAATAGTGTAGATAATACCAATAGCCATTTCTCGAAGATCATTTGCCGAAGCGCTCTCTTCGCTTATCAGTACCCCATTGGCCGCGTCTTGGAGTAAAAAATATTGAAGTAAACCCGAAGCAAGAGCAAAGATCTCTATCCCTAATACGATCCAAATTAAAGTAATTGCATTTTTAGCTCTTTGCGCGTTCGGTCTTAAGCTTTCCATAGATTGAGTTTTAGAATATTATAACTTAATGAAGATACAGAAATTACTTACAAACACCAATCAATCTCTTTTTCCCCAATCGACTTCAAATACGCATTCGTTTTGCTAAAATGCTTACTGCCAAAAAAAGCACCGCGAGCCAAGGGTGATGGGTGTGCGGCTTCAAGCACTAAATGTTTTTGTCGGTTTATTAATACGGTTTTGTTACGGGCGTAATTTCCCCAAAGTAAAAATACCAAGCCTTCACGTTTTTCCGAAAGCGTTGTTATAACTGAATCTGTAAATTCTTCCCAACCTTTTTTTTGATGTGAGCCTGCCGTTTCTTTTCGTACAGTTAGAGTAGCATTTAACAAGAACACACCTTGCTTTGCCCAAGCTTCTAAATTTCCGTGAGATGGAATTTCGCAGCCAATGTCTGTTTTTATTTCTTTAAAAATATTTACCAAGCTTGGTGGTGTACGCACTCCATCACTTACCGAAAAGCAAAACCCATTGGCTTGCCCGGGTCCATGATAAGGATCTTGTCCCAATATCACCACTTTTACATCGTCAAAGTGTGTAAAATTAAAAGCCGAGAAGATCAATTTACCCGGAGGATAAATATCAAACGACTTTTTTTCCTCCACAAGGAATTTCTTTAATTTCTTAAAATAGCCTTTTTGAAATTCGGGGAGTAAATGCTCTTTCCAGCTTTGGTGTATTTGTGGATCAATAGACAAAAGAAATTATTCTTTTACAAGTTTAAATTCCCTACTGCCAAGTGATGAACTTATTTTTATAAAATAAATTCCGTTGGCCTCATCAGCAATTGAATATTGCAATGTTCTTTGTTTGCTTGTTTCGTTGCTAATTATCCTGCCTCTTGCATCAAGTATCGTTATTGTTTTTTCAATATCGCTGTTGGTTTCGATCACAACATTTCCTTTTGTAGGATTCGGATAAATACTTATTTGTTTTACGAATTCATCTTCTTCGTTCAGGCTTGTGCAATTTACCACTAGAATAGTAGCGGTTGCCGAATTTACACAGCCGTTAGTTGGATTGGTGTATGTATACACAGGGTTAAAAACCCCCAGCGCCGTTGGGTTTAAATAATTGCCCGAAACATTGGCTCCTGAAAACACGCCACCGCTCGGAGTACCTACTAATAAAATTGGCGTGCCGCCAAATATATGCAAACACGATGTATCTTTTTCGGGTGTAAATGTTATCGGATCTAAAGGGTACACGGTTACAGAAATTGTTTTGCTATTTGTACATCCTAAAGTAGTTGTTCCGCTTACTGTATAAATACTTGTGCTGGCAGGAGTAACTAATGTTGTATTGGTTGTTGCTGAACTATCCCAAGTATAACTGGCCGCGCCACTTACCGTAAGTGTTGAGTTTTTTCCGGCACAAACTAATGTTGGAAATGCAACTACATTTAATATTGGAATAGGATTTACAGTTACGCTAATAGGTGTGCGCGTGCTTGAAGCACATGTTGCTGCTTCTACGTAATAGGTATAAATTCCTGAAGATAAAGGTGAAGTAATATAAACACTGCCGGTGCCAATTACAGTTGTAGATGAGGGCGTAGAAAACCAACTCATAGTTGCGCCACTAATTGCTGCCAGTGTGGTTGTTCCGGGTTCACAAATTGTTTGGTTGGCAGGTATAGTTGTATTAGTTGGTGCTAATGGTGCAGGACAGTCGTAGAACTTCTGCAAATAAGCATCACCAAATAATCCACCACCATAAAGCGGTTGATGACTTCCTACGGTTGCAATATCGGTGCCCGGTGTTGAAAAGGTAGAGCCTGTCATATAAAAATGATAAGCATTATCAGATGAACATCCATAACCAACATCGTCATCAGAACCACCAAAATAACTTCCCCATGTGCGTGTGCCATTAGTTGAAGGATCAAATTGTACCATAAAAGCATCCCAAGTTCCTCCACCATAAATTGGTTTGTAACTGCCTGGCGTAGCAATAACAGTTCCTGTAGAAGTTTGTGTATGTCCTGTCATCATTATATGTCCTGATTTGTGTACTGAACATCCCCAGCTTTCTTCATCACCACTTCCGCCATAATAAGTTCCCCAATTTCGCGTTCCTGTTGTGGCATTAAAACTAACTAGGAAAGCATCATGTGTGCCGCCGCCATTAGTTAACTGATGTGATCCGGTGGTTGCTACGCTATTTGTGCTCGCGGTTTTTCCCGACATATAAATATTTCCCAACAGATCTGTTTCACAATCGTAAGCAAGATCTACATCATTACCGCCAAAATGTGATCCCCATAATCGCGTTCCCGAAGAATTGAATTTTACAATGTATGAATCATAACCGCCACCACCATAAACATTTTGATGAGCACCTGCAGTTCCGATCACATTGGGTACGCTATTATCTGTCCAGCCAACAACAAAAATATTTCCTAATGCATCTACGTGAACATTTCTTGAAACATCTGTGCCTGTTCCTCCATAATATGTACCCCACTGACGAACACCTGCCGAATTAAATTTTACAATGAATCCATCTTCTACACCACCAAAATTTTGTTGATGTGAGCCGGTAGTTGAAATAACATTTGTGGTTGGAGCATCTGTTTTACCTACAAGATAAACATTACCAGCTGCATCGGCCGCAACACCGTAACCGGCTTCTAATCCAACATCACCATAAAAAGTGCCCCATTGTCTAATGCCATTTGAATTGAACTTAACCAACCAAGCATCTGCAGTGCCGGCAAAAGCAGGCTGATGTGAACCTATCGTTGCAATAATGTTTCCTGAAGAACCAAGTGACTGACCACATAAATAAGAGTTACCACTATTATCAATAGCAATATTAAAACCAAATTCTCTTACAGTACCTCCATAATAAGTTCCCCATTGACGAACTCCTGCAGCATTAAATTTTGCTATGTAAGCATTGTCGGCCCCACCACCATAAATTACTTGATGACTTCCAACTGTTGCTATGCTGTTTCCGTTAGTGCTGCTGGTTGTTCCTCCGATCCAAACATTTCCACTTGCATCAACGGCATTGTTCAAAGCTGAATCGCCACCATTGCCACCATAATAAGTTCCCCAAATGCGAACGCCCGGATCAATTACCAATGGTAAAAGTGGATCAATGTTCTCTATTTGAAATGATACAATATTTCCATCGATGATCCATTTACTTTTTAATTCTCTTCCGTTTTGAGTTACATAAGGAGCATCTTCAACAATTTTACCGAGCGGCGTTTCAATGATCAATTCTCCAATTGTATTTATGGATAAAGTTGCTCCTTTGTACTCAATTTGAATATTTTTATGATCGGAGCCTGCTGATACAAGGTAATCGTACTTTAAGTGACCATCTTTATGATACCAACGCGTATCAATACCTTTGTAAATATTTTTGTAGATAACCTCTTTAAAGGATCTAACATCAAACACACCATCCGGACAATTGGTTAAATAGAAATTTGAAACACCTTCTGTAGGAAAATTCTTTTGTACAACAGGATCCACATTTGAATTCAACCAATTTACATCAACGCGATAAATAGTAGTTTGAGAAGGCAGCTTTATTTTTTTGTTGGTTAAAGGATCAGTTTCGTCTGTCCATTTATCGGTGCGATATTGTTGATAGCTAATTCCCGTCTTACGCAAATGAAATGTAAGCGGACCTTCGGTTCCAGTAAACAAAACATCCGGACGAGATGTGTAGAACTGGTCAGATATTTGTCCCTTATTTTCGGTGAAACAATGTATAGGCGATTGGTAATTCTGATCCTTACTTGTAGCCTTGCTCAAAAAAGGGCAAGCCAAAATAAGAGCTAGAGTTGTATAACCAAGGTATGCAAAAAGCCTGTTCATCAATGCTTTAAAGATACAAAAACAAAAAGGAACCTCAAAAATTTTAAGATCTTTTAGTTAAAACCCTTATAGAAGACGCTTTAATACATCGCCAAAGCGATAAATGTCCTCAAATGAATTGTAGAGTGGTACTGGGGCGCAGCGTATTACATTGGGTTCGCGCCAATCGGGGATCACACCATTTTCGATGAGTTTATTATAGAGGGCTTTTCCATAACCGTGTGCAACAATAGAAACTTGACAGCCTTGTAGTTCTTTTGGAGTGATGACCTCGAGGCAATTATTATTGCTTTTATTTATGTCGGCAATTATAAATTCAAGATAAGAAGTAAGAATTTTACTTTTTGCAATTAAATTTTTCATCCCCGCTTCATCAAAAATTTCTAATGACGCTTTACAGGCAGCCATTGCAAAAACAGGTGCGTTACTTAATTGCCAACGTTCGGCAGTTTCAATAGGTTCAAAAACATTACTCATTAAAAAACGAGTTTCTTTTTTTGTTCCCCACCATCCGGCAAACATGGGCATGTCGGTTTTTTTATGATGATCCTCATGAACATAAGCGCCGGCAACACTGCCCGGGCCACTATTTAAATATTTATAACTGCACCAACAAGCAAAATCAACTTTCCAATCGTGTAATTCTAAATTTATATTTCCGGCACCGTGCGCTAGGTCAAAACCAACAAGGGCGCCAACTTTATGCCCTGCTTCGGTAATGGCTTTCATGTCGAATACTTGTCCGCTAAAATAATTTACACCGCCGATCATAATTAAGGCAAGCGACTCTTTATTTTTTTCAATGGCGGTTAAAATATCTTCATGCCGCACATTATATTCTCCTTGGCGGGGAGCTAATTCAATTAATGCATCTTTTGGATCAAAGCCGTGGAATTTTACTTGCGATTGTAAAGCGTATTGATCGCTCGGAAATGCTTTTGCCTCGCATAAAATTTTATAGCGTTGTTTGGTGGGGCGATAAAAACTCACCATCAGCAAATGCAAATTCACCGTGAGTTGATTCATCATTACTACTTCCGAATTTTTTGCACCAACGATCTTGGCCATGTTTTCGGTAAGAAATTCGTGGTAATGCATCCAAGGGTTTTTTGCTAAAAAGTGTCCTTCCACACCAAACTTTGCCCAATCATTTAATTCTTGTTGAATAAAAGCTTGCGTAGTTTTTGGTTGAAGTCCTAACGAATTACCTGTAAAATACACAATTGGCTTTCCTTCGTGTTGAGGAAATAAAAAACGCGAACGGAATTCTTTCAAAGGATCCTGTGCATCTAATTTTTTTGCAAAATCTATGGAGTTCTCAAATGTCATAAGCAGGGTAAAAATAAAGATTATTTCGCAAATAAGGCTATATTTAATAGTATAAATCGGCTTCGTCTGCTTTCTATTAAAGGGCAAATTCTTACATTTGCACCGTATGAAAAACACTAATTCACAACAGTTATTCGAAAAAGCAAAACAATATTTTCCTGGCGGAGTTAATTCGCCCGTGCGCGCATTTAGAAGCGTAGGAGGAACGCCTATTTTTTTGGAAAAAGGAAAGGGATCGCATGTATGGGATGCGGATGGAAATGAGTATATTGATTATTGTGGAAGTTGGGGGCCGTTAATTTTAGGACATGCCAACGATAAAGTATTAAGTGCCGTTGCAAAAACAATGCAAAACGGAACATCATTTGGCGCCCCAACCAAATTAGAGAATGAATTAGCTGAATTAATTATAAGTAACAATCGCTTTTTAGAGAAGATCCGTTTTGTAAGTAGTGGAACAGAAGCGGTGATGAGTGCGATACGTTTAGCGCGCGGATTTACCGGAAGAAATAAAATATTAAAATTTGAAGGATGTTATCACGGACATAGTGATTCACTTTTAGTAAAAGCAGGATCGGGATTAGTAACATTTGGAAATACATCATCAGCCGGAGTTCCCGAAAGTTTTGTGAACGAAACAATTGTAGTGTCGTTAAACAATAAAAAAGCATTGGAAGAAGCGTTTGCACAATTTGATAAACAAATAGCATGTGTAATTATTGAACCAATTCCTGCAAATAATGGTTTGTTGTTGCAAGATAAAGACTATCTGCAGTTCTTAAGAGATATTTGTACTAAGCACGGAACACTTTTAATTTTTGATGAAGTGATCAGTGGATTTAGAATTGGATTTGAAGGGGCTGCCGGTTACTACGACATTAAACCGGATATTGTTACTTACGGAAAAATTATTGGCGGAGGATTTCCTGTTGGAGCTTATGGTGCAAGCAAAGAAATTATGGCGAATATTAGTCCGGATGGAAGTGTTTATCAAGCCGGAACATTAAGCGGAAACCCGGTTGCGATGAGCGCGGGCATTGCGCAACTCACTGAATGTTTGAAGCCAAATTTTTATCAAGAACTTGAAACCAAAACACAAACTTTAGTGAAGGGATTATCGGAAATAAAAAAAGATAATTTTAAAGTGTTTAGCATCGGCTCCATTTTTTGGTTAGCATTTACCGAAAAGAAATTTATTAAAACAGCCGAAGAAATTGATGCGAACAGCATGAGCTATTTTAAAACGCTCTTCCATCACTTATTAGAGAAAGGAATTTACCTTGGGCCAAGTGGCTATGAAGTTGGTTTTGTGAATGAGGCACATACGGCCGAGGATATTCAAAAGACGGTTGAAGCCTTTAAGAAGGCAATGTTATAGATAGCGAATTATTTAGATCAAACATTAAACCATTACTGGAAGAACTGGATGATAAAAGAGAAGAGGTAAATTCACACTATCCATTTAAAAAGCTGGGTATTATTATGCAATTATAAATTAGAAAACAATGGCCAATAATTCGGAAAGACAAACTAAACTCACAGAGTCAAACTGGGATAATACTGAAAGAGCTGAAACGCCAACCAAGGCGTATTTATGGTTAGTGCTTAGTGTTTTGCTTTTATGTTACCCATTTGTACCGGTTGTAGTTCTGTCTATGAAAAACACCGGCGGATTTTTAGCAGGCTTCTTGTTGTATTTCGCTCCAATTGTTTTACTTCCCTTTTTATTATTTAAAACAATTAGTTCTTTTAGTCCGCGTACAAAGTTGAGAATTTGGGTGCCAATACTTTCGTTTATTGTTTTTCCTGGTTACATAATGTTCGTTCACAAATTTGTTGTTCAGAACGAAATTAGATCAAACGGCGTTAGAACCAAAGGTAAGTTAACACTCAATGAGCAGATGATCAAAGAGAATAAAGCGCGCCCATATACTCGAAAAAAAGGGGAAAGTCAAAGAGAATTAGAAACAAGAAATCGCACACTGCGGAACAAGCAAAACAAAATAGCAAGCCGTTTAATTGCGACTTTAAAGTTAATGGTAAATTTTTTAGAGGTGTAGTTTACATAAATGATAGTGATACAACAAAACTTTTAAAATCCGATTCAATTGAAATCATTTACTCTAAAGATTACCCGCAAATTTTCTTGTATGGTACAGAGGCAGAAAATTTTTAAATTGATCAATTCTAAAAGCATATTTCAATTCGTCTTTGTAATTACGATGGGATTTTTTTTAGATCTCACCTCACAAAACAAACAGGTTGATTCGCTGCTTCATTTACTTAAGGTCGAGAAAAGAGATTCGGTACGATTATTGATCTTAAATGATTTGAGTGAAGCCACTGATGATTTAGATCAGACTTTAAATTATAATCAAGAAGTTATAGCAATTTGCAAAAAGAATTTACCTAAAGCAAGGTTCGGTCAAAGAGATTTTTATTTATTACGATATTCATCGGGTCTTGTAAACATTGGCTATACTTTTTCATCTCAAAACAATTACGAACAAGCAGTAAAGAATTATCTGTTGGCAAATACTTTTCTCGAGCAAATTAAAAATAGCTCAGAAGACGCAAAGTTAACCCATGCATATCTGTGTAATAATTTAAGTAGTGTTTACCGTGACCAAGGGAAGATCAAAGAATCGCAGGCGTATGTAAAAAAAGCGGTTAAATTGTTTGAGGGAATTAATGATCCGGAGGGTCTTGCGATGGCTTATAGTAATTTAGCCGGCGAGTACACAGATAGCGGCAATATGGATTCTTCAATGATCTATTACAATAAAAGTATTGAAGTTTATAAAAAGATAAATAATCATGATGGTGTTGCCACCGTTTACAACAACATTGGCGATTATTACGATAAGATTGGAAATAAGAAGGAGGCTATTGTGAATTATAACAAGGCTCTGGAAGTAATTAAAAAAGGAAATAATAAGAGATCGCTAGCCTATATTCAGCAAAATTTGGGAATTAGCTATGGAGAAGTCGGCAATGTAGAGGTTGGATTGAAATTTCTATTTAGTGCCGTACAGTTGTTCCAGGAATTGGAAGACAAAAAGGGACAGTATTTTGCCTTAAGTAATATTGGAGGGATCTATTACAGAGCAAAGGATTATGTGAATGCCGAGAAATATTTTCAAGAAAGTGCCGATGCTGCAGGCGAGATCGAATTTACGAGTGGCATGGCCACTTCATATTACCGATTAGGAAATATTGAATCCAAAAAGGATGATCCAGCGAAGGCATATTCTTATTTCTCAAAAGCAATTGAGCTTTGTAAAAAAATAGAGAAGCACAGAACCTTGGCGGATGTTTACAATAGTTTAGGTGAATTATATAAGAATCAAAAAGCATCTGATAGCTCAGAATATTTTTATAACGAAGCTTTAAAAACAGCCGAACCAATAAAATACAATCTGGCAAGGTCAACAGCATTAATAGCATTAAGTGATCTGTTTTTTAGTAAAGGAAAAGTAAATGATGCTCAAAAGTTGGCTGAAAATGGTTTTGCACTCACCAAAGAATTGGGAAATATTGTTGAGCAAAAGAACGCATCGAACTTGCTATATAAAATATACAAACAACTTGGAAATAGCAATAAAGCCCTTGAGATGCATGAGTACTATAAAAAAATGGAGGATAGCTTAAAGAGTGAAGAAGTACAAAAGGCGATCATACGTTCACAAATTCATCAAGAGTACTTAACATTAAAAGCTAGAGACAGCTTAAACAATATTCAAAAAGATTCAGCGCATGAAAGATCCATATCAGAAAAGGAAGAACAATTAAACTATGCCGGAAAATTAAAAACGGCTCTATTGTTTTTATTAGGCGCCTCAGTAATAGTAGGATCGATCATTTATTTGAGATATTTAAAGAAATCAAAACTTCATGCGCAAATAAAAGAACAAAATGTTGTTTTGGAGGCTAAGAACAAAGAGAAGGAATTGCTAATGCACGAGATCCACCATCGAGTTAAGAATAACTTGCAAATAGTTTCGAGTTTACTAAAGATGCCTCAGAAACAGATCAATGATAATGATGCAAAGGAAATTATGGACGAAAGTCGTCAAAGGATCCACAGCATTTCTCTCATTCATAAATTATTGTACGAGAATGAAAATGTGAAAGAAGTAAATTCAAATCAATATTTCAAAGAGCTTTGTGAAACTATTGTGAATAGCATGTCTGTCCCCGGTCAAAAAATTAAATTAGAATTGGGCATTAACGAAGTGAAAGTAGCAATTGACGATTTTGTGCCTTTGGCATTAATACTTAATGAACTTTTGCTAAACTCGTTGAAGTATGCCTTTTCTGGAGTACAACAGCCACATATATCTGTTAAATTCGAGAAGAGTAATGGCCAATATTGCTTACATTATTCTGACAATGGAGAAAGTGATGTGTCTGAAAAAATAAAAGCCAAAAATTCTTTTGGCACTAAAATGATCTTTAACTTAGCACAACAATTAAACGGTTTAATTAATGTTACCTTTAAAATGGGAACTGAGATAAAGTTGGAATTTCCTGAAGCCAAAGCATGAAGATAAAAGTATTAATAGTAGAGGATGAAGCTCTGATTGCAGAAGAAATTTCGGAATGCTTAACTGAAAATGATTTTGAAGTAACCGAAATTGTTGCAACATCTCATGGCGCACTTAAATCAATTAAGGAAAATCGCCCGGATGTCATCCTGATGGATATTTCTATTAAAGGCGAGGAGAACGGCATTGGCTTATCAAAAAGGATCTTGCAAACCGATAATTATCCCATTGTTTTTTTAACTTCTAACACTCAAAGCGGAATAGTTAAAGAAGCCTCTGAGCTTAAGCCAAGCGCATTTTTGCTTAAACCCTTTAATGAAAGGGAATTGCCAATTGCTATTGAATTAGCTTTTTCTAACCACAACAAGGATATTATTACTTCAAAAAAACCCCTACTTAAGGATTCAATTTTTGTAAAGAATGGGAAGATGTTTGAGAGAATTAAGCTTACAGATATCTTATATATACAAGCCGATGGAAGTTATTCAAGTATAAAAACTACATCCGGAAATTATACACTAGCCCTCAATCTAAGCCACTTTAACGAAGAGATAAATAATGGACTTTTTATTAGGGTGCATCGCTCTTATGTTATAAATCTTCACAACATCACCTCTTTCGATGCTAATTCTATACTGATTGGAGATATCACTGTGCCAATAAGCAAACAATTTCAGGAAACTTTTCTGGAGGGGATAAAAAAGATCTAAAGAATCCTCGCTTCGAGCTCTTTTTCTGGTCGTCCACAAAGATTTTATGTATGTTCGCAAAGATCCATGATCTTGATTGATCGTTAATGGTCAAATTTGTAATACAAGTAGCATTTATTATAATGCGCTCAAACGGAGAGAATCAGCAAAAGACTGATGAGTATCATATTAATGGATTGTCACAAACACAAAAAATTGCCATATTTGAAAAAATTAAGTAGCTGTAAACAAAAAATTAAAAACATGAAAAAAATAATAGCAATAGCATTAATAGCAAGTATAGTTAGCATTACTTCTTCTTGTAAAAAGAAAGACGATATGGTAGCTTGTATTAACGGACCCTTAACAATTGAACGTGGTTTTGATGTTTTGAAGGATTACTCATGGTGTGGTTCAGGAGAAGAGGAAGTGTCATGGACCTGCAGTAATGGAGAAAGTGCCAATGGAGTTAACTTCCCGGTAAAATTTTCTAACCCGGGTAAATACACAATTACAGCCACCGCAACAAGAGGCAAAGGCAAAAAAAAGGAGTCGATAAGCAAGTCAATTGAGGTTGAATACGGCACTATAGCTCGTATTAAATGTTATGCATATAATTCTTGTTATGTTGGCAATCAAAATATTTCTAACGCTTCTGGATATAAAGCATACCTCTATAGTAGTATAACCGACTGGGAAACTGATATAGTTGCAAAGAACAGGAATAAGGTTAAGGATTCAGTGAATTGTGTTTACTCAAGCGATTATAGCACAATTTACGGCGAATTTGCCGGAGCCTTTCCTGCAGGATCAACCTACTATGTAATGGTTGAAAACGAAACTGGCTTGTCGGGCGCAATGCATTTTAGTGCAATTAAACGAGGAATTTCAAATGCTGGGCAGTATGGGCATGTTCTAGTTGGCAACGCTGGACCATCCACTTCTACAATTTATATTGATGAAAGCTCTAAAAAGTTTTTTTCAGGCAAATGGGTGTTAGTTTCAAACGAAATCAATAGTGTTAATGCTCCTATTCCGGCGTGCAATCAAGATGATTATTTAAAATTCTTTCCAGACGGTACTTGGAAGTACGAAACCGGACCGGATAATTGCGGAGGCACAAGCTTACCGAGTAATGGAACTTACCCATATATGAATCAATTCTGCAATACTACGCCACCTTCAGTGCAGCTAACAACACTATCGGGCCCTTTTACAGGAATAACAAATTCGTATTTTGAAAACGGCCATACAACTTTTAGAGTAGATTATACTGTTGGAGCAAATACCGGGATTATGAGATTTAATTATCAACCATAATTTTTGGTGTGATTATTTTAATACTGAAACCATGAAAAAAGTAGCTATTATTTTATTTTGTTTTATTGGACTTATATGTGAAGCCCAAAATCCAAACTTTGACGGGGCTAAGTTAAGTGCAGATTTAAGCTCGGGAGCATCTCAGGAAGCAGCAATAATTACAGACGCTAATGGCAACGCATATACATGTGGTAATTTGAATGGAACGGCTGATTTTGAACCGTGGCCTGGTACATACAAACTTCCGTGCATGGGAGGAACTGAAGTTTTTATTTCAAAATTACTGTTTTAAACTAATTTATTTATCTCATCAAAGAATAAAACATATGAATAACTCCTTCGTAACCTTATCAACTGTTATGTTGATTTCAAGCACTTCCCTTGCGGTTAAAGGTGAAAATTTACCAAAGGACTTTAGTCCTCAACAAAGCAAGGCCATTGCCTTTACCGAAAACAAAGGGCAGGTTTATGATCAAAACTATAAACCGCGCACCGATGTATTGTTTGGAGCCATGGCAGGTAATATGGCTTTTCATTTAAAAACAAATGGTGTAAGCTATCAATTATACAGAGTAGATAGCTACAAAGAAGTTGAAGATCTTCACGCTCTGACAAGCTCAGCGTCTGGTAAGAAGAGAAAAGAAATAGACCAACAAACTATTTACCGTATAGATTTAAATTGGGTTAATGCCAATAAAGACTTTACACAAACAACCGACCAAGCATTCGAAGGTTACAATAATTATTATTTAGAAAGCTGCCCTAAAGGCGCTTTAAACGTAAGAAGTTATACGGGTGTTACCTTAAATAATTTATATAACGGCATTAACTTACATTATTACGAAAAAGAAGGAAAGTTAAAACACGATTACATTGTAGCACCAAATACTGATTACAAACAAATTCAATTAAAAGTAGAGGGGGCAAGTGTAAGTGTAAACAAAGATGGGAGTTTATTACTTACTACGCCACTTGGTAAAATACAAGAGGGTGCTCCAATTGTTTACCAAAACGGGAAGCAACTAAAAGCAAAATGGGTAATTAAAACGGATAGTGAGGGCAGTGGAGTCATAAGTTTTGAAATTGAAAATTACAATAAAAACCTTGAATTAATAATAGACCCCGTTACACGTCTTTGGGGTACATACTACGGTGACGCTGGAAATGATAATGCAAATTCTTGCGCTACCGATGCCGCAGGTAATGTGTATTTATTAGGTGCAACAGATGCAAATACAGGCACAGTAATAGCCACAGTAGGGGCACATCAAACCATATATGGAGGAGGAGCCTATGATGCCTTTCTAGTAAAATTTAATTCGAGTGGAGTAAGACAATGGGGTACTTGTTACGGAGGTAGTGGGATGGATGTAGGATATTCCTGTGCTACAGATGCCACAGGCAATGTGTATATTGCAGGATTTACAAATTCAAATACAAGTACATTAATAGCTACATCAGTGGCGCATCAAACTGTTTACGGTGGCAATGGTGATGCCTTTTTAGTAAAGTTTGACGCAAGCGGAGTAAGACAATGGGGTACTTATTATGGAGGCACTGGAGATGAGACAGGATTTTCCTGCTCTACCGATGCTACAGGTAATGTGTTTTTGATGGGAAATACAAGTTCCAATACTGGTACAGTAATAGCTACAGCAGTGGCCCATCAAACTGTAAATGGTGGTGGTCCTGACGCTTTTCTAGTAAAATTTAACTCAAGTGGAGTAAGGCAATGGGGGACTTATTATGGGGGTATCGGAAATGAATATGGATATTCCTGTGTTACCGATGCCACAGGTAATGTGTATTTTACAGGAGACACGGGTTCTAATACAGGTACAGTAATAGCCACAGCCGGGGCTCATCAAACTATTCATGGAGGTGGTCCTGACGCTTTTCTAGTAAAATTTAACTCAAGTGGAGTAAGGCAATGGGGTACTTATTATGGTGGAGTCGCATATGATTTTGGCCATAGTTGTAGTACAGATGCATCTGGTAATGTGTATTTGGCGGGATATGCAGCTTCAAACACTGGCACTATAATAGCCACAGCAGGGGCGCATCAAAGCATACATGGCGGCGACGTTCATGATGCTTTTTTAGTAAAGTTTGACGCAAGCGGAGTAAGGCAATGGGGTACGTATTATGGAGGGGCTGGAAGTGATTACGGACATTTCTGTGCTACGGATGCTACGGGCAGCGTGTATCTTGGGGGGTATACAAATTCCAATAGCGGAACAGTTATTGCGACTCCTGGTTCACACCAAGTTACCCAGGGTGGTGTTTATGACGCATTTTTAGCGCAATTTAATAATGCTGGTATAAGGCAATCAGGCACTTATTATGGCGGGGCTGGAACTAGTTATTTCCGTAATTGTAGCAAAGACGCTTTAGGAAATTTATATTTGGCTGGCATGACAACTTCCAATACTGGTACAGTCATAGCCACAGTAGGATCTCACCAACCTTTGCATGCAGGCAATCAAGAAGCCTTTTTAGTAAAGTTTACTAGCTGCGTTTCTCTGAGTCCAAACGTCAGTGTAAGCGCTACATTATGCGAGGGCGCTCCAATTAATTTAAGTGTAAACATTACGGGTACAGCAACGCCAGCATATTCATGGGCAGGGCCTAATAGTTATACAGCTTCGGTTCAAAACCCAAGTATTTCAAATGCCAGTACAGTTCATGTTGGTGTTTACACGGTCACTGTAAATAATGCTGGCTGTATAGAAACTGCCACAACGCAAGTGAGTAATGTTTATACTACGCCAACCGTAGGTGTTAATAATGGCTCCATTTGTTCAGGCAATTCCTTTACTATAGTTCCTTCCGGGGCTATTACCTATACCATACAAGGTGGCAATTTTGTTGTAAGCCCGAACACTAGTACGAATTATACTGTTACCGGCAGCAGCAGTGAAGGATGTTTAAGTGCCAACACGGCTACATCGAGCATAGTTGTTAACCCGCTTCCTGCAATTACTGTTACAGCAACCTCCCTAACAATTTGCTTAGGCGAAAGCATTGTTCTGATGGCCAGTGGCGCGACATCTTATACTTGGAGTCCAATTGCCTTAAGCAGCAGTGTTATCGTATCACCAAGCATTTCCACAGTTTATTCAGTAACAGGTCAGGATGCAATTGGCTGTGAAAACGCAACTACCTTTACCTTAAACGTAGATGCTTGTATTGGTTTATCAGAATACACAAAATCTACAGGCATTAAGTTGTATCCCAATCCGAATAATGGTTTACTGTATGTAGAATTGCCGTTTGATGCTACACTAACAATATTAAACACACTGGGACAAATAGTTTATAATTCAAAGTACAATTCCGGGCAGCTCCAAATGAATTTGGAGCATTTGGCCGCAGGAGTTTATGTTTTAAGGGTTCAACATGAGGGCTCGATTCAGAATTTCAATGTAATTAAACGTTAAATTTAATACAATAGTTACTATTAGAAGGTATGGTTATTAAAAAACGCAATGTCGAAGGAAATAAATTAATTGGCCTTTCAAAGTTTGCTCAGGGATTGTGTTTCATTAAAAATATAACTACCGGCGAAACCAAGAAGTTAATTGTAATAAGAGAATAACTATATTTATACAGGTAATTAACTATTTAATAAAAAATCGAACATGAAACTTATTTATTTTAATTTATTCTTGCTAGTGTTTAACCTATTTACAATTGCGCAAGTAAAACCCGACAAAACTTTCGATCATGAAAAATTCGGCAAAAAAGTATATGGAAATTTTTCGGCCGGAATGGATCAAGGTATTTTTTTGCCGGACGATAAAGCTTTAGAATATATAAGTGCAAGAACAGGAAGAACAATTGATGAACTTAAGGCGGAACGGGAATTAAATAAGCAATACCTAAGCGATGATAAAATTGCCCTACAAAAAGAAAATGCAGGCGGGAAAATGGTTCTTAAGGTGGAAGTCGTAAAAGTTGATCATCCAAAACTAACTATGGGAAATATTATCATTTATGCTGGCGATAAAAAAATGGTATTAGGCAACTGTATTCAAACAGATATGACCTGGGTACTTGGAAACTATATGATGTTAGACGGAAGTTCGATCCCTGTTCGCACTAAGCAGATAACAAAAGAAGAGGGTAATACGATTAAACCTGTAGCAACCGCAACCGCTGAACCTTCAAAAGAAAAAGTAAAATACTCTAACAATACTTCGCCAAGCGGAACATCAGGAAATAATTTCATAAACGAAAAGTTATTTGATAAGCCAATGCGTGGTTATTATATGGATCTGAATGGAAAGATTGTGGATGCGGTTATTAAATATCAATCACCTGAAATGATGAACAGTCCTAAGTCGACATTATTAATATATAAAACAGCCTACAACGAACCTGGGTTTACAGAGGATGAAAGCAACAATTTTGTGGCTGCAAAATTAAAGCAGGAAGTACTGGTGTTTTTTGTAAACGGACATGTATATGTACCGGTTGACGGAGATAAATGGTGTATACTTTTAAAGGAAGGCGCCATTCGTCAATCAGTTTATATTTTTAAATCACAAACAGGTTCTGGCAAAACAGGTTTTGGAGAGAGTCAATTTATACACAAGCACGCAGGTAAATCAATGGCAGTAGCCACAATGGGCTTAGGCTTTAAGGGAAATATGGCAAATATGGTTGAAGATAATAAGGAGTTGGCAACCAAAATTGAGAATAAAGAAGAGGGGTATAAATTTTTGCAATACACAAAAATTATTGGTGAATATAATGCGTGGTTCGATAAGCAATATCCGAATAAATTGAATTATATATATAAATGATGGGTACCAATGTGTATTAAGTGATGTGTATTTTAATGGAAGGAATATTTTATGATTATCTTGTAATACAACCTTTCATTAAACCTAATTAGATAATGTAATCTTAACAAAGTGTTTTTTTAATATATCCTAAAGAAAAATAATTGAAAAATTCAGAAGAAATAAAAACGTTTTATAACACTAAAATAGCACCTGAGCTTCTAGTAATTGAAGAGTTAAGGCAAGCGCTTCTCAAAAAATACTCTTACAAGAAAATAATCCCAATTGGAATTATAGCCTTAGTAGTGTTAATTGTTGTCTCTGTTTTATTGAAGTGGAAATTGTCGATGTATTTGCATAAAGACTTCAATATGATAATGGTAATGATTTTTTTTATGGTTTTGGGAATATCTTATGGTACGATTAATTTTTTACGTAAAAGAGATTTTTCACCAATACATGCCGTGTATGCCGAACAAGTTATTCATAAAGTTGCTCGATATATTTTCCCAACAAGTAGCTATTATTTTGATCGTGGTATTCAAAAGGAAGAACTTGGTAATGCCTCACTATTTAAACGCACACCTGAATCGTTCAGTTCAGACTTAATAGAAGGAGAAGTAAATAGCAAGTTCTTTAAAATGTCACACCTTGATCTGTTTGAAATGGAGTCCTATAAACGAGGTGATAAAACACATCACAGAAGAATAAGTACTTTTTGCGGCACATATATCATTATACAACTAAATACTTCTTATACTGCCCCTATCTATATTAGATCAAGAGAAAAGCGAGGGATTCAAGATGGAGTACTTGCAAAGGAAATAGTTGGTTCTAGCGTCACAAAGGTTTTAACAGGCAAGGCGATATATGAGGAAATGCCGTCGGGAAATAGTGAATTTGATAGTAGTTTCAGTATCGAATATAAGGACAAGAATGATGCTTTGAAATTTGAAAAGTCGAAGTTAATTAATGTGCTGCTTGAATTTAAGACTAAGACAAATCTTAATTGTGATATATGTATTACAAGTAATGAAACACATATTGCAATTGATGAAATGTATTTAAAACCAACCACAGTAGACAATTCATTTATTGAATCAAACGTAACTGAGAAATATTTATTGGATTTATATGAAGTAAATTGTTTAATGAATAAGATTGTAGAACTTGGGAGTAATATTTAATATTACATAACGGATGTTTTAAAAACTAATTGAATTACTACTTACAAAGCGACCCTTAAACCATAAACACCATTAACTATGAAAAAAATTATTTTGATCATTGCCTTGATCGTTTCTTCAAATGCTATCAAAGCCCAAGATGCTCAGGCAGACACATCAGTAAAAGCTGAGCGGGCAAAATTATCGCCACAATTCAGTAAATTACCGGGGAAATGGCAGTTTGTAAAGGCACTTCAAGGAGCAAAAGATCTTTCTGCAGAAATGAAGATGTTTTATATAAAGAAAAAGCCAATTACCTTGCTTTACGACAAAGACGGTAAAATCACTTATCCTGCCGATGCTGAAGCTGAATTAAAGATAAAAGAAGGATACTGGGAATTTTTTCCTGGTGCAAAACGTGACCTTAAGATAAAAACTATAACTGTTGACGGTTCAGCCCAAGAGTCCTTTAAGCTTGTAAGTGTTACTGAAAAGGAAATGATCTATGAGGAAACACGATCAAAGACAAAATACTATTTTAAAAGAGTAAAATAAGGTTCAAAAATCCGCGTATTGCCGTTTTGGAAATAATGTATAAATTAGACCTATGAAAAGTAAAAATATTTTTATCCTAGCCCTTATTGGCTTAGTTTTAAACGCGTGTTACACAAGTAAAAAAGCCACAAGGCCTATCAACATCACAGTTTCAGATTTTGAAATAGTTATCGAAAAAGACCCTAAAGGCCATTTTGTAGATAACTACACGAAAGAGCAATACAAGGAGTTTTTTATGACTCAACTTAAAAGTAGCTTGGAGTATAATAATATATTCATTAAACCGGATAACGCGGAGTTTAGCGTGACGATTGATAAAGTTTTGCTTAAAGAAACCCTCACTGTAGATACTATAAAGGATGCTCAGTCGCCGGACTTTGGTAAGGTGTTTGACATTACCATGCTATTAGTGAAATCTACCGGAACAGTAACCAGTAATAGTAACAATAAAAAATGGGAGGCATTTACGGCTGATAAAAGCGATAGAGAAAAACTCACCCTTCAGCACCCTATTGGAACAAAAATTGACGGAAGAAAGCCGGGGCCGCACGATTGGCGTAAAAAGGGTTTCAATAGCCACGAATGCAGAGACCATATTCAAACTGTTGGAAAAAGAACAAGCGACGTAATCACGAATAGAGTAAATAGATTTATTAAATAATTATTAATGAGATCTTTTAGCTTGTGTACACTTATAACTGTTGCTATATGTATTTTTAACTTTAGTTGTAATAATAAATCTGACCCTTCAACATTAAACGGAAGTGTTGACACTATAGCGGTAAGTACGAATTCACAACAATCAAATGAGGATGATAATCGCGTTATTGAAACGCAAGAGGAATATTTTGTCGGAAAGAAATTTGAGGTGCCTGATGCGAATAAACTATTAGCAATAATGCTATATTACTCGAATGAATTTCAAATTCATGATGAAAGTTCAAATTCAGTCAATATCAAATTGATGAAGTATGGATTTTTTCCGGATGGTGTACCTCAAGAATATACAGAAGAGTTTGCCACTGTAAAATGTGGTTCATTTGTTGAGGGATTTGGAGGGTTAACACGAGCTCTATCAATGGCATGTGGTCAAAACTATAACGGAGAAACAAAAGCCCTGATAGAAAAGTTATCTGGTTTAAACTATACTAGAATTACAGAACACTCACAACCATTCTCGTATATAAATCCAGAGGTTATTGACTGGTGCTGGAAAAATTTTTATAGAGAACCGCGCGCGGGAAGTATGGCAGACGTTTCTTTAAACACAATTTATGATGTGGTTTTTAAAAAATTTATAAGAACGCTTGTTGTTACACACAATGAATTAGATGGTAGTAATATTGAAAATGAAAAAAATTGGTATAGAAATTCAATCATAATGGAAAAAGGATATGCCGTTCAATTATTAAATAAACGCTATGAGTTACCAGAAAAATATAGCAAGAGCGAAATAAATGCAAATTACTACCCATATGCATGTGGCTTTTGGTTAAGAAGAAGTATCGACGAATCAGGACCAGTAATATGGAGTTATTTACGAACCATTATAATGGATTACGATTACGATTGGGGATGTAAGAATTTCAAGATTTGCGATAGGGGCTAACTTAAAGATCATTAAACTCAACTAAATATAAAAACATGAAAAATCGATCACTGTTATTTGTAGTATTGCAATTAATGTTTGTAGCAACATTCGCTCAAAAAATAACAAATGCTAAAATTGTAGGTAAATGGCAATTTACACAAATGGCATTAGTTTCGCCAAAGCAAGGATTCATTCCTACGCTAGGAGAAAAAGAAGCAGGTTTAATGAGGATCTGCATGGCAAACTATACGTTTAATGAAGATGGCAGTGTGGTACTTTCGGAAGAGTATATAACCAAAACCGGCGTAAATAAAACGACTTGGAAATTAAATGCCGATCAAACAGGAATTGACATTACCTATTATTTTACGATTGACCCAGTTCAATATCCAGCTAACAAAAACGAAAAGGAAACATTTCCTTGGAAAATCGAAAGCGTTACGGCAACTGATTTGTCTTTAATTATGCATAGAATGTTTATGGTAAAGTTAAAAAAAGCAACTAAGTAAGGTTCTTGAATTATTTTGCTATCAAAAGACGTTAGCCTGTTTCAAAGCGGCAAAGATCAGTTGAACTCATGAAGGATCTGTTTTTAGTTTCTTGTCGCCGGCCTGTTGTTAAGATCAGATACTTATTCAATTTTCTATTATTTGTATTTATTTCGCAGGCACAGCAGCCCGCGTATTTTAAACTTGGCGAAGATCAGTTTAGAGGCATACAAATTTACGATGTTATACAGGACAAGAACTTAAACTATTTGTTTGCAACAAGCGAAGGCATTTACTATTTTGATTACTACTCATACAAAAAGATAGAGTGCGATAAAACAAAAAGCAGCTCTGTCTTCAATTTTGTAATTGATTCAGAAGGCGCGGTATATTGCCATAATTTGAATAATCAAATTTTTAAGATCAAAAATGCAGAGTGCGAATTATTTTATGAATTAAAAAGTGATGAACGTAGATCGGATATAAGTTTAATGATTACCGATAAAAACGAATTGGTTATAGGGGCACGAAAGATCATTGTGCTGAATAGTTCAGCGAAGGTTGTTAAGCGATTTAGCTTTATCAATCATTATTTGGGACCATCTTTTATGGCGCCTAATAAAGCCATACATTTTCATTTAGGTGGGTGTGATACGGTTTTAGTATATCAAAATGATAAATTCACAAAGCAAAAAATAAAAGTGCCTTCAGGCATGCTGAATAAAAATTCGGTATTAAAAATATTTAGCATTGATTCTAAGATCTACAGCTTAGATCTTCAATCGGGCACACTTTATAAGTACAATATTTTAGATTTTGAATTTCTACCGGCAGCAAAAAACGAATTGTTTGACCTGGAAGGATCAAAACGCATCTATGAAACCGGTAATGAGGTATGGATCGCGGGAACTTTGCCGGGCGTTGGATATTTTAACGGAGTTGAGAGCAAATTTTTTTATGAAGATCATTTTATTTCTAATGTTTTTAAGGATCAAGAGGGGAATATTTTACTAACTACTTTTGACAAGGGCGTTTTGGTTATTCCGGATCTCAAAGTGCCAGATGTCATCAATTCATTTCGCGACGACCCGGTTACTGCTATTCATGTCAATAATAAACATGGTTTGATCATTGGTACATCAAAAGGAAAGTTGCTTAATTATTTAAACGGAGAACTTCATGAATTAAAGGAAAGCGCAAAACGGTCGCTGGAGGGAATTTACGGAGATGTAAACGGTAGTTTTATTTTGTTCGATAATGGAGGCGGAAGTTTTTATGATTTACATACCGGAAAGATGAAAAGTTTAGTTGGAGCTTCATTAAAAGATGCCGCGGTAATATCGGAAAACAAATTTTTTGTTGGAACAAACTTAGGGATATACAAGATTCATAGAACGCCAAAAAATGAATTTACCTACAAATTGGTTAAGGGAATGAATTACCGTATTTACGGAATAGAATATGATCGCGAGAATAGCGATTTGTATGCGTCAACCGCAAATGGACTTTTTAGAATCGATTCAATGGAGAATACTTACTGTATAAAACTAAAAAACGAAGATATTTATCCGAATAGTCTTTATGAGCATGAGGGTAATATTTATGTTTGTACAGAAAAAAACGGAATTATCGTTTTAAAGAATGGTGAAGTTTCCTCTGTTATTGAAACTAAGGTTGACGGAAAAACACAATCGGTTAAAAAAGTAATTATTGCCAACAATACGCTAATTGCAAATTTGGCTACTGGATTATTTCAGTATGATAGAAAGGGTAAGCCTATGAGATCTATATCAGCAACTTTTGGATTAGGCACAAAAAGGGTTATTGATTTTAAAATTTTTGGGGAGGACCTTTGTATCAGTCATTCGGGAGGAGTTCAAAGGATAAATTTAAACTTAACTCCAAGTTTAACGAAGCCAACAATTCGATTCGACAAAATACTTATAAATGAAAGGGTTGCTGAAACAAACGAAAGCACCGAATTTAAAAGCGATCAAAGAAAGTTCCAATTCGTTTTTTCATCGCCAACGCTAAAGAATGTAGGAGCAATAAAGTATCATTATAAATTGAGAGGAAATGATTCCACATGGAATATTAATGATTTTGAAGCAAATCGTGTAACCTATAACGCCTTAGATGGAGGTTCTTACACCTTTATGGTAAAAGCCGAGAACCAAGGAGAATTTAGTAAAGTTTTGGAATATTCATTTACCATTGCACAACCACTTTATACGCGGGGGTGGTTCTTACTTTTAGTGGGTGTTGTAATTATCCTATTCTTTATTCTTATCTATAAATGGCAATTAAAGCTCCATCAAAAAAAATCGAAACAAATCAACGAGCTCAATGCTTCAAAGCTGGCGGCTATTCAGTCACAAATGAACCCGCATTTCATATTCAACTCACTTAACTCCATTCAGGATCTTGTTTTGAAAGGTGATGTAGAAAATTCTTATTCCTACATCACAACTTTTTCTGATCTGGTAAGACGAACATTAAGTTACTCTGAAAAGGATTTTATTGAGTTTGAACAGGAAATAAAACTGTTAGAGCTCTATTTGTCCTTAGAAAAATTGCGATTCAAGAAGAACTTTAGCTTTGAAATAGATAAGGGAAATGTGGAGGACATCTTGATTCCACCAATGCTAATTCAACCATTTATTGAGAATTCTTTAGCGCATGGATTATTGCATAAGGAGGGAGAAAAGAAGTTGAAAGTATGGTTTGAATTGAGTGATGTACTAATTTGCAAAATTGAAGATAATGGTATTGGACGCGAAAAGGCAAAGGCGATCAAACAAAGGCAAAGTACGGGACACGAATCTTTTTCAGGAAAAGCGATCGGCAAGCGTTTAGAGATCTTGAGTGATGTTTTTGAAGGAGACTTCGGTTATTCTTATGAAGATCTTTACGATAGGAACGAGGCAATAGGAACGCGTGTTGTTTTAACGATCCCCATAAAACGAAAATTTTGATCCGTTACTAAACTAAATTGGTTGATTAACAAAGTATATAGTTGATGAATTAAATGCGACACTAGTTTTACAGCAATGAATAAGATAAAAGCGATATTAGTTGATGATGAAGAGAGTGCACGAGACGTACTTCAAAATCTACTGGAACGTTTTTGTCCTGACATTGAATTATTGGCCAAATGCGAGAATATTCCCGATGCAGTTGAAAAAATAAAAAGCCACCAGCCCGACCTAGTGTTTTTAGATATTGAAATGCCTCAGTATTCGGGGTTCGAGATCGTAAAATTTTTTAGCGACATTAATTTCCAAATCATTTTTGTAACAGCATACGACCAGTATGCCATTAAGGCGTTTGAAGTTTCGGCAGTAGATTATTTATTAAAGCCCATTGATATATCGCGTTTGAAATCGAGTATTGAAAGGGTAAGACAAAGGCAAAACGTTTTACAACAAGCAGAACGATTGAATTTGTTGAACGATACTTTAGAGCAAAAGCAGATCAAGAATATTATTGTGAGTGATAAAGGCAATCAGAATGTAATAGCCATAGATAACATTATTGCTATTGAGGCTCAAGAATCTTACTGCCTGATCCACACAAGGGATAAAAAATTTACGGCTAGTAAAAATTTAAAGCACTTTGAAACACTTCTTGAAAATTTGACTCAGTTTATACGAGTGCATAAATCG
Source organism: Sphingobacteriaceae bacterium (assembly GCA_016705695.1). Taxonomy (GTDB): domain Bacteria; phylum Bacteroidota; class Bacteroidia; order B-17B0; family Aurantibacillaceae; genus Aurantibacillus. Next base: position 74,931 of record JADJLA010000018.1, on the reverse strand, counting down.
TGGTTAATTAATAAAAAGCACTTGCTTAATTATTCAAAATCGGAACTTACTATTAATTTGAGCGGAGACATTTCGGCCAAACTTTCTAAGTATAAAAAGGCTGAGTTTGAACAGGTTATTTCTTCCTAAAATTTGGCTATTGCTAAAGTAGTCTGGCTGTTGCTGAAGAATTTGAGTTTAGTGGTAGGTTTTTTGCTATTATTATCATAAAAAATTATGAAAAAGATCTGTTTACTTCTGTTTTTATTAGGCTTTTGTATTATAAATGCGCAGGAGAGTCAAGAAGTTGCTGCTTCTAAGTGGAAAGATGGAATGTATGAGTATTATCACACTAATCTTTACAATAATCTTAAATGGGAAATGTTTAATATAAAACACAAGCTTGCAATTAAGAGAAACGCTAAAAACAAAGTTGTAAAAATTAGTTTAAAAGGCGACCCCTCCATTGGCGATTATATTCATACGGATTCTGCTTCAACCGATTTTGTGAGGCATTACTCGGGGAATGATTATAATGATAAGAAATTGTATTTTAACGAAAACTGTATAATTGCTTATCGCCTAAAACAAATTACTCCAAAGCCAGAAATAGAAATGAATTATTGTATTGGGAAAAATCCAGGTGACGGTATAAAGGATGAAATTATTTCTTATTTAGAAAAGACGATGTCTTATTACATTCCTTCTTCAGTTTCTAAATCAAACGAAATTGAAAAGATCACAGCTGTAATTATCTCGGATGATGACGAACTTTCATCAGGCACTTATATAGATTTGGGCTTGGTTTTTAAAATGAAATGGGGGGTGGAAGTAAAGTCTAAAAACTTAGGAGGCAATATAGACATTAAAAATTTTACGATAACATCTAATCAATTAAAAAAAGTACCAAATAGAATTTTTTGGGAAATAGATTGTAGTAAAACTATAAATAAAGAAATGGAAATAGTTGTTTGGCTAAACTATTATCCTAGTGATAAATTTAAAACATTAATTCCGGTTAAATGTGATACAGAAAATTCTCCAGTTGTTAAGATGTCTAAAATCTTAAGCGACTATGAGGAAGTAAGATATTCAGAATTATGGAATGGAAAAAAGGAAATTAAAGTATTAAAAAAATTACCCGAAACTGGTTATAGTACTTATCCAATTGACCTTTTAAAGATTTATAAGAAAAAGGAAATCGCCACGGATTTAATAAGAGTAAAAAAGGATAATAAGATAGGATATATAGATAAAAATGGTAAAATAATTATACCAGTAGAGTTTGAAGATGGTACTGTAGATAATTTTACTTCCGGCCTTATAGGCGTAAAAAAAGGCAATAAGTGTGGCTTTATGACTTTAAAGAATACCATTGGCGTACCGTTTGATTATGATATGGTTTGGGCTTACAATGGTAATATTGCAAAAATTAAAAACGAAGGAAAGTTTGGCTATATTAATTTACAAGGTAAAGTAATAGCAAAACCTATTTATGATGAAGTTTGGGGCTTAACCAATGGCGTTATTTTGGTTAAAAAGGATTCAAAGTACGGTTATATTACCGAAACAGGTGTTGTAGTTACGAATACAATTTATGACGTCGCCACTGAGTTTTCGTCTGCAGAATTTGGAACGGTTCTTTTAAATAATAAAATAGGCTGTATTGATAAAACAGGAAAAATAGTTGTGCCAATTGAATTTCAAAAAAGCCCAGTTTCTTTAAATAAAGATTTATTTAAAGTGTATAAAGATGGCAAATGGGGGATACTTAAAAAAGATGGAAAAATGTTATTTGATTATACATACGATGAAATTTCAGTTTGTGGAACAGACAATTCGAAGAATCCCGGGGAATGCGTGAAATACATAAGGGTTAAAAGAGATGGGCTGTTTGGTTTTGTGACAACGGATGGTAAAGTATTTAAGGATTGTATTTATAACACTGCCGATGATTTTTACGGCAATATGGCAGCGATTACAAAAACTGAAAATGGAGTTGAAAAAAGGGACATTTGCTTCTTAATGCAAGTGATGGAAAAGGTAATATATACAAAGGTGGGTATGAATCTTTGCAGGAAGTAGAGCAAGAAAAAAGTGAAGAGGTCGCCTCTTATTCCACTGGCAATAGAACTGGAAAAAAAGCAACATCGGATAAAAAAACCATTAAAAATACTGGTAAGAGTATTTTACACATGGGCGCAGATGGAAGCACAGGCTATAGCGTAAATGGTGGTGGAACAATAGATTTTCCGTGTGGAAAAAAAGTATATTATACTTTCTATCAAAATAATGGTTACAATGGGAGAGGGCCTGTTATTTCGGAAGCAAAACAAGATTGCGGACAAACCATTAATGCAAATGGCGATCAATACAATAAGAAGTAATATTTAGATAGTAGAGCCAACCATTCCTAAATCAAAACGTCCATTGCTGAAGTTTACTTATTAGCTTAAGCAATACCTAGTACTTTCGCTTAAAATTATATTTATGAAAACTAAGAACTATTTATTTTACACTTGCCTCTTTTTTGGAGGCTTACTAAGCGCACAAGAAGATCAAACAGTTAAGGCCACAAAAATGGGCGAAGGCGCATTTATGAGTTATGTAATTACTGAGAGCGGAGGTAATTATACTTACGCCGGAATCAACAAAGAAGTTTATACATTTAGTTTTAAGCCGTACCAAGGTGATTTTAAAGAAATTGTAGTAAAGGAAGCGGAAAAAACATCAACTGATAGTTATTATCCCGATGAAGAAGCTTTTCCTGCAACTTATGTATGGGGAAGATTAAATACTGAAACATGTATGAGAGGATGGGATTATATTGAGCGAAATAAAGAGAAGAGAATGGTAATTTTGGATGAGTGGGTTTATATTCTTGAAAAATGGGAGAGTAAAGATAAGTACAGAATACAAAAATGTTTTAAAAAAGGCGAACTCTCTGGATTTAAGTTAACCAAAAAAGCATTTGGCGCGGCAAAAGAAATGGAGAGTGCAAAGCATAAAGAAACGCTTCAGAAATATTTAGACGAAGCGTTTAAGAAGCAAGCTGAGTTATTACCGGCATGGAACGCTAACAACAAGGCAAAAATTGACAAGCAACAAGCAGCAAAAGACAGATATAGATTCACAATAGATTCAGTGAATGGAAAATATTGGACCTCTGACGAAGGAAAAAGGGTGAAAACTCAGCTTGATAAAAAGGCGGGTCAAGCAAAAATTACTCTTGTAAATGATTTGTCAATAGACTTATTATTACGCCATGGTCAAGGTGTATCTACTAGATTAAAGCCAGGAGAAAAAAAGCAATTTGATTGTTCTGGAGACAGAGTAAGAAAAGGTAAACCACGCGCAAATAATACAATTCAGTTCGATGACACAGATGTAATTTTAATTGAATCAGACGGAAAAGGATGCGGGGAGACAGTGAAGGCATCGAGTGTATATAAATAAAGAGCATTCATTTTAATTTATAGAGTAAAAGGGACGAACAAAAAAAAGGCCATCATTAAATGATGGCCTTTTTAATTACTTCGTCGCACACAAAATCACCCAAATATCTATTGTATCAAGAGCTTTGTTCGTTGCGCATGGCCATTACAATTTAATTGCAAAACATAAACACCTGCCAAAAGGTTTTCAGTTGAAATAGTTCTTACATTACCTTTTTCTGTTGAAATGATCTTCCCATTTAGATCAAAAAGTATTGCTTCAATGGTCTCTAAACGATCGCTGCTTATCTTTATTTGGCTTCCTGAAGCAACCGGATTAGGAGCTATAGTGAATAAATTAAGTTGTTCATCATTCATCCCTGTAACATCTGAGCAAGGACCAATTCCAACTTGGCTGTAATTTAAAGTTACGGTTGGACAAAATATATCAAGAATAAAACCTGTTGAAGCATTCGTTCTTGTTACATTATTAGTATTACTTGTAACGCTTATGGCCGCTGTTGAATTATTAATGATCGTGCTTCCCGGCTTTGCAAATATGGCATCACCGGATGTGGCATTAATCGTTAGTACTGCATTTTGCTCTAGTAAATAAGTAGAGTTCGGCGATCCGGTAACAGTAACAGAAATTCCTGTACAGATCCAATATACAGTTCCGGTAGCATTTAACGATTGGTTACTTGTGACCTGAACATGCCCGGGCGATGGCGCGATGGTTACTGAACATACTTGAGCAGTTGTATAATTTACAATGCATAAAAGTAAAATGGGTAGAATCTTTTTCATAGTTCTAACAAAGATAATAATAAAATCAAATAGAATGATCTTAACTGATGAAGAGCTAGCCGGGCAATAAATCAAATAATAGCAAAATTCGTAGCATCAAATCTTTATCCCTGCAATAAGAACGTCGTCGACCTGTTCTAAATTTCCTTTCCAGGTTTTGAAGGTTTGCTCTAAAATTTGTTTTTGTTCGTTAAGCGGAACAGTATTTAAACTCAGCAATAATTCATTTAACTGTTTATACTTGAATTTTTTTCCTTTTGGTCCGCCAAACTGATCGGCAAAACCATCGGTATATAAATAAAGAGTATCGCCGGGCTTTAGATCGATGCTGTGTAATTTAAATTCCTCCTGTCGTTCGCCTTTTCCAACCGGCATTTTATCTTTAGGGAGTTCGATGATAGAATTATTGTGAATTAAAACGGGCTCGTTGTTAGCGGCGCAATACTCCATTGTATTCGTTTTTTTATCGAGGCACAATAAAATGCCATCCATACCATCTTTTTGTCCTTCGCTGCTAATGCTTGATATCAATCGTTCGCGTACATAATTAAATATCTCATTTGGTTTTTCAATATTCTTTTCTTTGATAGCTTCACTTAAAAATCCCATATTAAGTAAACTCATAAACGCGCCCGGAACGCCATGTCCGGTGCTATCACAAATTGCTAGATAGAATTTATTTTTGTGAGCGGTGGCCCAATAAAAATCGCCACTTACAATATCTTTAGGATCAAAATATATAAAATTATTTGGAATATGTTTATCAATAAAAGTTGAATTGGCAATTAGTGCGGTTTGAATTCGTTTGGCGTAATGGATAGAATCGAGCATTTCTTTTTGCTTCTCTTCCACAAGAGCTTTCTGTTCGGTTATCACCATGTTTTGAACAAGTGCTTCTTTTTCTTTATGCTCTATGATCTTCTTTTGTCTGTTGGTTACAACAAACCTGTTCACCATGAATGCCGAAAAAATTAAAACCAATGCCAACCCACCATAAAGTGCAAAGCGCTGTATTCTCTCTTGTTTCATTTGAATCGAAAAAAAATTCCTTTCATCGGCAACTTTTACACTGTCGGCCGCTGCTTTTTTGTCGTATATATATTGAAAGCTTTTTTGAATGGACGCTTTTCTAGCTGCCTGATTATTTAAACTGTCAGACATCTGTTTATATAACTGATGCATCTCAAATGCGTTTTTGTAATTGTGGGTATGTGCGTAAAGTTTTGAAAGAAGCAAGCTTGTTAACTGAAGAATATCCGGAAATCCCAATTCTTTAGAAAGCTTCAAACTATTTTCGGCATTGGTTATGGCTAACGGGTATTCCTTTTTACTATTAAAGATAGTTGCCAAATTATAAAGAGAATACGCCACACCTCTCTTATCTTTTATCTCCGTTCTTATTTCTAGGCATTTATTGTGTATCGCAAGTGCCAAGTCTAACAAAGAATCTTTCTTTTTTATATCAGCGTCTGAAAGTAGATTTGCCTGTTTATTATACACTGAACCAATTTTACTTAGGGTATTAGCCTCTCCGCCTTTACTCTGGTATTGTTGAAAAATGCTTAGGCTTTGCCTAAAATTATTAAGCCCTAATTGTAATAGTGAATCCGCAATGTGCCCTTTTTTTGTAAGATCATAAAGAGCGGCTTTACTTTCATATATGGCCCCAATATTGTTTTGAGAGTTAGCTATCCCAACTACATCATTTATTTCAATTTGCTTTTTAAGCCCTTTAGAATAATATTCGATTGCTTTATCAAGATTTCCTAAATGGTGATAAATAGTGGCAATATTGTTTAGGCAAGCCCCGGCACCGGCTTTGTCGTTAATAGCTTCCCTTGTTTTTAAACTTTTGTGATAGTATTCCAAAGCTTTAGGAATGTCACCTTGATCATCAAAAATTAGGGCGCAATTATTTTGTACTCGGGCAACACCCTTAAGATTGCCAAGTTCTTGGTAAAGCCTTGTACTTTTATCATAGAAAAAAAGCGCTTTTGAAATCAAACCTTTGTTTTGATATGCGAAAGCTATATTATTGAAAGTGGTGGCAACATCATTTTTACTATCAAGGGCCTGTAGGAGTTTAAGACTTTTGAAATACTTTTCAAGAGCTTCATCAAAATGCCCTCTCTCATTGGCAAGGTAACCTTCATTATTAAAAGCTCCGGCTAAATGTCTTTGGAATATAGAAATATCACCAATACCTGTCTTAATGTTTTTTTCTGATATTCTTTTTAATTCGTCATTATATTTTGGCCAGATAAGATCATCAAATTCACCTTCGATCATTACGTTTAGTATTCTGCATCGAGCTGTGTCGGTAGTAGCTTTTTTTAGAACGATCTTAAGTGAATCGGATTCATGATTCTGGGAACGAACAATAAAAATGCTCAAAAGGGCAAAAATAAATAATGGTCGGGTCATATTCGTATACCTGCAATTAGCACATCATCTACCTGTTCTAAGTTTCCTTTCCAACCGGTAAACAAGTTTAATAAATTTTCTCTTTGTGTTCGCATTGGGAGATCTTTATTTGAAATTAAAGTCTCGCAAAGCTGTTTATATTTTAATTTTTTCCCTTTTGGTCCGCCAAACTGATCGGCAAACCCATCGGTAAAGGCAAATAGGATGTCATTCTTTTTTAGATCAATAGTATGTAAAGTAAAGGGCATTTCATTTTTCACCGATTTTCCAACCGGAATTTTATCGGCAGCTATCTCAATTAATTCTTGCCCGCGAATAATTACCAAGGGATTGTGCGCGCAACTTACTTCCAGTATATTTTTCTTTGTATCAAGCGCCATCAAAATACAATCCATTCCGTCATTTCCGCCTTCGCTCACTCCTTCAATAGCTAAACTTGCAATTAAGCGTTGACGAACGTGTGCTAATATCTCATTTGTTCTTTGAATTCCTTTTTCGTTAATAGCCTCATTTAAAAAAGAAATATTCAGTAAACTCATAAATGCACCGGGCACGCCATGGCCGGTTGAATCGGCAATTACAAAGTAAAATTTATCGTGCGCTTCACAAGCCCAATAAAAATCACCGCTTACAATATCCTTTGGATTGAATAGAACAAAGTGCTCAGGCAAATTTTTCTTTAACATGCTCTCGCTTGCTAACAAAGCATGTTGAATACGTTGGGCGTAATTAATAGAGTCGAGGATCTCTTTATTTTTTTCTTCAATTTCATTTAAGCTGTCGCGTAATTTTCCTTCCGCTAATTTTCTCAAAACAATTTCCGAACTAAACAATCTGTTCCATCCAATCAAACAAGCCGCTAAAATTACTACGCCAAGGGCCATCATAATGCTGGCACCGGGCCAATGTAATTTTTTAAAAAGAAAACCAAGTATTAAGGCGCTTATACTAATTAGATCCCCAAACGAAAGTAAATACGCGTGCCATACTTTACGCGTGTATTGTTTCCATTTTTCTATCCTGTTCTTAGTAAGAAGTGGTAGATATGCAAAAGATAAAAAGCAAGCGGTACAAACCGCTGTGATAGAAACGCCGGGTAAGTGCATATTTGCCCCAACAACTACTAGGGCGCACAAAGTAATGCCAATGATAAGAAGTATTCGAGCGTTTTTTATTCTTTTGTCGTAAGCTTGATCGAAAAACAAAAATGAGATTCCAAGAAAGAAAAACACCAAACCAAACATCAGAACAAAATAGGGAAGTGGCTCGCTATTGTAGTTAATAAGCCCCCATGTGCCGGCAATTATTAGAGTAATTGCAAGTAGGAAGAGAACAAGACAAATTTTTTTCATACTAATAATCAGCAATTTAAGTCAAATATAGCAAAATTATTATAGATAAAACATCAATGCATAAGAAAACTATGTATCTTTGTCTTAAGTATTAACTTATACCTTATAGATCATGTATTCATCAGAATTAATAAAAGGCACATTAAAGACCATCATTCTTAAATTGTTGAAAGAGAACAAGCGCATGTATGGTTACGAAATTACACAAAAAGTGAAAGACCTCACCGGAAATAAAATTCAGCTAACCGAAGGCGCGTTATATCCATCCTTACACGCTTTAGAAGCAGAGGGAATATTAACTACCGAAACCGAATTTATTGGCAAGCGTGTTAGAAAATATTATACGTTAAGCGAAGAAGGAAAAATTAGAAGCGAAGAAAAAATTAGCGAGTTTGCTGATTTTATGAATACGATGAAGGCATTATTAAATATTGATCCAAAGACAGTATAAAATAATAAATGTACCAACTCAAGGATAAGCATATTGATTTTATTCTTAACGACATTAGTGCACGTGGCGTTACGATAGAGGACCTGCAGTATAACCTCTTAGATCATATATGTTGCATTATTGAGAGAAACCTCGAAGAAAATGGAGACTTCGAGAACTTCTATAAACGAACAGTTCAATCTTTTTTTAAGAACGACCTCAAGGAAATAGAAGAAGAAACAATATCTCTTATAATTTTTAAAAACTACTATACTATGAAAAAAGCAATGATAATTAGCGGAACCGCTTCGGTAGGATTACTGAGTTTCGGTTTATTTTTTAAGTTCATGCATTGGCCGGGAGCTTCCATTGGAATTCTATTGGGAATAACCATATTAAGTCTCATCTTTTTGCCTTTGATGTTCATCTTAAAAATAAAAGAAAAACAAAATATTAAGGATAAGATCACCATTGGTATTGGTGCGTTTGCTGGGATCCTTATTAGCATGGGCATTTTATTTAAGATAATGCATTGGCCTTACGCTAACATGATGATGAACAGTTCGATCGCGATCTTAATGTTACTATTCTTGCCCTTCTATTTTTTCTCTGGCATAAGAAATCCTGAAACAAAAGTAAACACTATTGTTTCTTCCATTCTTCTGATATCGGCAACCGGCTTACTGTTTACGTTAATGCGCTCACCACGCGCAACTTTTTTAATTGATAAGCAATTAACCGAAACGTATTTAAGAGACGATCAATTGTTGCGTTTTGAAATAAATGAAGTAAAGTCAGGAGCTGATTCAACAAATAGTGATCTTAACAAAAAGGGAAGAGAGATCATTGAACAGTGCGATCTGATCAAAAAACGATTCATTGAACAGGAATCAGAAAACGGAAGTAGTGATCTACAAGCCGGTCTGCAAAATAATAGTGTTATGCACGAGCATACAATTCAAGCCGGTTTTAGGAATGACCTGTATAGTGCATTATCGGATAAGTTGGAAGTAATGGCAAAAGAATATAATGCCTTGGCAGTAAATGCAAAACGTTTACCCATTACCTTTGAATCGATCAGTAATAGTAAAGAGGCAAATTCAATGAGTTGTTTTGTTATGCTTAATCAATTAACATTGGTGCAACGAACAGTTTTGCAAAACGAAAGAAGTTTGATGGCGTGTAAGTAAAGGATCAAACACAACGAAGAGATCGCGACCCAATCATGTCAATGGGTCGCGATTTTTTTATTTCATTCGCTGCCTGATCACTTCAAACAAAACAATTCCTGTTGCTACCGAAACATTCAACGAAGCAATTTGTCCTACCATCGGAATTTTTACAGCCACATCACTTCGTTTTAAATATTCACCGCTAATACCATCTTCTTCGCTACCCATAATAATAGCAGTGGGTTGTTTGAGGTCGGCATCGTAAATAAGTTTATCCGTTTTTTCGTGACAAGCAACAATTTGAATTTTATATTCTTTAAAGTAGTCAATAACCTTTTTTAAATTTTCTTCTCGGCAAACTTTAATACGATGTAATGCGCCGGCACTTGTTTTAATAGCATCTGCATTTATTTGCGCCGCACCACGGTATGGGATCACAATAAAATCAACGCCTGCACATTCAGCTCCACGAGCGATCGCTCCAAAATTACGCACGTCGGTAATTCTATCTAATATTAATATCAATGGTGTTTTGCCCGATTCAAAAACTTCTTGCAATAATTCTTCGGCGTCGTAATACGTTACTTCTGCTAAAAAAGCAATAACACCTTGATGATTCTTAGTTGTTAAACGTTTGATCTTTTCAGGCGGAACAATTTGAATAGGGATCTCTTTACCTCTCAAAGCATTTCGCAACTGATTGTACAATTCATTTGATAAACCTTTTTGAAGAAATACTTTATCAATGGCTTTATCGGCATTGATGGCTTCAATCACAGCTCGCATTCCAAATATCATATTTTGTTCTTCCATTATGCTAAATTGAATTGTTTTAAATGATGCGTGGCATGTTTGTGTAATAAATGTAACCACTCATTATAATTAAGATCCCCGAAGAAAGGATTCAGCACTTTATTTTCAGGCTGATGCTCGTAAAAAGAAAGGAACTCTTTTACTTCCACTTCAAGTTCCTTAACCGCTTCTTCAATTGATCTATGTCGTAATGGATGTGGTTCGTCAGACATCAGCGCATTTTTTGTTCCTGGTTTAAATTCTTTATCGCTTAAGGCAAAGCTTTTGTATTTTTCTACTAACTCAGGAGGCGTGTGTAAAGCATGCACGATGCGCATAGAGGCAATAGCAATACTTTCCGACATATGTTCGATCATGCCTTGTGCTGAGAGAACGCCCCAGTTGCCTTTTTCATTGCCATTTAGTTTTTTTATAAGAGGAATGTATTGTTCCTTAAAAAAAAGTTCTTTAGGTATCATATCTTATAATTTTAGTCCAATTACGCAAACATCATCTGTTTGTTCGATCTTACCCTGCCACTCAGAAAAGAAATCTTTGATCTTTTCCTTTTGAGTAATGAAATCAAATTTTGAGAATTCCAATAGAAGTTTCTTGAACATCTTACTATTCAATTTTTTATTTTCCTTTCCTCCAAATTGATCTTTATATCCGTCGGTGAAAAGATATATGATGTCATTCTTTTTATAATCTATATTATAAAGCGTAAACGCTGTTTCCACATAGCTTTTTCCAACCGGCATTTTATCACAAGGCAATTCTATCAATTCATTATCACGAATGATGACAGGCTTATTATTAGCAGCAGAGTAGGTAATGGTCTTTGTTTTTTTATCAATATGAAGTAAGCAAGCATCCATACCGTCTTTTGATTCATCTGAAGCAAGATTCGTAACTAAATTATTCTTCACAAAATCAAATACTTTATTCGGGTCTACTAATTTTCTTTGAATGACGGCCTCATTTAAGAACGAAATATTCAGCAAACTCATAAAAGCACCCGGAACACCATGGCCTGTGCAATCACAAGCGGCAACATATAGATGTTCGTTTTGTAGGGCCGACCAATAAAAATCGCCGCTCACAATATCTTTTGGTTTGAAGAAAACGAAATGGTCTTTAAAATTACCCTCCAAATGAGGTTGTGTATGAATTAAAGCGGTTTGAATTCGCTTGGCATATTGTATACTATCGGTTATTTCTTTATTTTTTTCTTCTACAATATGTTTTTGATGAACAACAATATTTCGCTGTTCTTCAATTTCTGTTTTTTGAGATCTAAGGAGGGCGTTAGCATTTTTGATCTTGAATAGTGAAAATCCCGCAACTACAACTAACAGAGAAACAGAAAGTATGATAATGATAAGGATGTTTTTTTGCTGAGCTTGTTGTTCGTCTTTTTTTTGATTTTCGAGTTGTTGTTTTTCGCGAATACTTTTTTCTTCTACTAATTTAATATCACTTTCATATTTTAAACCCATACTAGTTACTTGCTGCGTTACTTGATCGCCCATCAAACTATCCTTGTATTGAATATGTTTTTTTAAATAGATCACAGCTTCTCCCATTTTATTTGCAAGAATATAAGCTTCTGCTAAATATTGGTACGTGGCATTCATCTCTAGCTTGATGTTCACTTTTTCGGAGAGCTCTTTTGCGCGCAACAAATTTGCAATGGCACTATCCGGCTTATTTAATTTAATAAAAGCCTTCCCTTTATTGATATAAACTTTCGAAAGTGTTTTTTCTTTCCATCCAATATGACCATAAGCCAACTGTTTGTTATAAAATGTAATGCTTTTTTGAAATTCATTATTAAGCATATAATAACCGGCAATGGATTCATATGCCTGGATCTTTGCATTATCGTCATTAATTTGTTCTGATAAACGCACTACATTTTGTGCAACAAAGATCGCATCCCTATATCTTTTCTTTTGCGAAAGTATATATCCTTTTAAACTATTAATGCGAATCTCATGCAGCATCAATTGATTCTTCTCTTTTAGAAGGGAACTTAGTTTTTGCACTTTTTTTAAATATGCTTCTGCGCTATCCAATTCGTTCATGGTAGCGTATATACTTCCTATTCGCAATGTAACAGAGATGTAAATATCGTTGGCGCCCGCATCAATAAAATATTTGGTAGAGCGTTTGTAATAATCAACCGCCTGCTGATAATTTTTTTGAAGAAAGAAAACATTAGCAATATTGGCCATGGTTACGCCTTTATTTCCAATTCGCTCTTTGTGACGCTCAGTAATTGTAAAGCTGTCGGGTGGAAGTTTTTCAGTGGATTTTAGTGATAAAAAATAATATCTCTGAGCAGCGCCTAGATTTCCATCTGCAAAATAAGTAAAGCCTAAGTTATTATAATACTCGGTTGCTCTATCAAAACTTTTTAAAGAATCGGCGTAATGTGCAAGTTGCAAATAGTATTTGGCTGCAAGTGGGGTTCTTAAAGCGTTTTGCAAACCTACGGCCATTCCAAATGCCAAATACATGTATCGATCAGGAAACTTTTTTAGATCATACTTTGTAACTAAAAGGTCAAATCGGGAAGTTAGCTTGTTATAATAGAAGTCTTTCTTTTCCACCGAGGTTTCTCCAAGCCATCGGTAAAAATTTGTAGGATAGTCGGCGTTAATTATTAGTGATTCGCCGGTATAGTTACTTGTAACAAACGACATGTGTTTTTCCAGCAATGAATCAATACGCACAATTAACTTTTCTTTTTTGCTGATGTTCGATTCAATTTGTGCATATCTAAGCCAAGCCCTTTCCCACATTATGTACATTCTAATAATGGAATTTGAGTGATTGATTCGTTTTGCTTTTTCAAATAAGGGACCAACAGTTTTTAATGAGCGAGCAGGATCCTCAGCGTGAACATATTGATCTTTTACTAGTTCAAAGTATATAATAGCGGTGTCGTTCTTTGTTTTTGAAATGATCTTTTGAACGGAATCGACCGAACGTTGGTTATAAGGCGATAGCTGTGCTTGTAAACAGAACGTAACAGTTAAAAAGAAGAGAAGGGTATATCGGAATTTGAGCACTAAACAAATTTACTTTTTATAATTCAATTCCAAAACTTTATCAGCGCATCTTTCGCCATCCATGGCAGCACTAACAATACCGCCTGCGTAACCGGCCCCTTCTCCGCATGGAAATAAGTTCTTTAGTTGTGGATGCTGTAATGTTTCGTTATCTCTTGGAATGCGCACAGGCGTTGAGGTGCGCGATTCTACGCCAACAATTAATGCTTCGTTTGTTAAATAACCGCGCATTTTTTTGCCAAACTCTTTAAAGCCTTGTTGCAAATTTTTCCCGATCAAATTTCCTAACATACTCATCATATCAACCGATCTCAATCCGGGTTGATAAGAACAATCGGGCAGAGAAGTGCTCAGCTTTCCATTTACAAAATCTTGCAAACGTTGGGCGGGCGCCGTTTGAGTTTTCCCTCCGGCAAACCACGCGCTTTTTTCTAATTCTTTTTGAAACGCTAATCCCGATAATTCGCCGTGTTTTGCGTACGGTTTAAAATCGTTTAAGGTTAATCCTAATACAATCCCACTATTGGCATAAGGATTATTTCGTTTACTTGGGCTCCAGCCATTGGTTACAACTTGTTCGGGCCCTGTAGCGCAAGGCGCAATAATTCCACCAGGGCACATGCAAAACGAATACACACCATAAGCGCCAATTTGATTCACTAAACTATAACTTGAAGCCGGCAGATATTCTCGTTTTTCATTTACTTCGTTTGTAGAACTGCAATGGTATTGAATGCTATCAATTAATTCCTGTGGATGTTCAACCCGCACACCCATGGCAAAAGGCTTGGCCTCAATAAGAATTTTCTTAGAATCAAATAACTCATAAATATCTCTAGCCGAATGGCCTGTTGCAAGAATGAGTGATTGAATTGGAAATTCAGTTTTCCCTTTTTCTGTTTCAACATAAATTTCTTTTATGGCTCCATTTTCAATGGTTAGATCAACCATCTTTGAATTAAAATGAATTTCTCCACCGAACTTTAAAATGGTCTCGCGAATATTTTCAATAAGCTGAGGTAATTTATTTGTGCCAATATGCGGATGAGCATCCACCAATATTTCAGAACTTGCCCCATGGTAAACAAAGGTGTTCAGTATTTTTTCAATGCTTCCGCGTTTACTGCTTCTGGTATAAAGTTTTCCATCACTATAAGTTCCTGCACCACCTTCCCCAAAGCAATAATTACTCTCAGGGTTTACAAGATGATCTTTATTGATCGCCGCAAGATCTCGTCGCCTGTCTTTTACATTTTTGCCGCGTTCAAAAATAATAGGCTTTATGTTTAATTCTAAACAACGTAATGCTGCAAACAAACCTGCAGGACCAGCACCAATAATATGGCAGGTGTTCTTGCGTTTTGAAACATCTTTATAGTCGAATGTAATTTCGTCAGTACTTGGTTGTTCATCAACAAAAACATGCAAGGTTAAATTTACTTTGATATTTCTGTTACGCGCATCAATACTTCGGCGCACAGGTTTAACAAAAAGTGCTTGATCGCCTAGAGATAAAAATTGTTTGACTTCTTCTTTGAGTAATTGCTCGTTAAAAGCAATAGTAGGAGATACCTGAATTTGAATTTTTTGTAGCATGACGAAAGGTTTTTATCCTTTAATACTGTAAAGATACTGAATTTTAAAATAGCCCCAGTGGGGCTTAACATTTTTAAAAATGTTCATGCAGAAAACATGCTCTTGCCCCAGAGGAGCAAAACCCGCAAAATGTTTTGCCCCTCTGGGGCAACTACGGTTTCTTTGGACTTGTTTTTAGAAATGTTTGGTCCCGCTGGGACCAAGAAAAAGGCCGGATAATTCCGGCCTTTTTCTTTTAATATAAAATAGCTTACTCCAAAACAAACTTTACAAATTTAATTTGTTCATTGGTTTTTACTTTCAAGAAATAAACACCGCGAGCATACTCACTTGTTTCTAATTTATAGTTTTGAATTCCTTTAGCAATTGCTTTTTGCGAAACAACTTGACCAATTGCATTGTAAATTGAAACTTGCATGCCATCATGTGTGGAAGCAAATTTAATTACTATATGATCCGTAGCAGGAACAGGATAAATACTGATATTGTGAGCTAATACATTCTCATTTAAACTTGCGCAGGGATCAACCAACATAGTTGCAGTTGCCGTATTTACACAACCGTTAATGTCGGTATAAGTATAAACTATTTGGTGACTACCTGTACCCGCAGTGCCCACATTGAAATTGCTTCCAACAACACCGTTACCTGCATATACACCGCCCGCAGGCAATCCGTTAAACGGAACTAATCCCGAACCTAAACAAACAGTAGTAGGATTTTGATTGAACGTTACGTTTGGCAGTTGGTTTACAGTTACGTTCACAACTTCTGATTCATAACACACGTTATTCAATGTTCCTGTAACTGTGTATTGCGCATTCGCCATTGGATTTACAACAATGCTTGCAGCGTTTGAAGATGTATTCCAAGTATAAGATGTGGCACCCGAAGCGCTCAGTGTAGCCGAACTTCCAATGCAAATAGAAACATTATTAGAATTCAATGTCATTAAATTGGCAGGACATTGCACATATGTTTTTCCGAAATAAGGAACGCAGTTATATGCGGTAACAGTTACATCAATCGAATCAATACTATTAATAGCAGGGAATGTGATGTTAACACTACCCGAAGCAACTATTCCTGTGCCTAAAATATTACCTTGTTTAGTTAAACAAACAATGGCGCCATTCTTATTACAATTTACTGCCAATTGAGTTACACCAACAACTTCTAAAGTAGAATGCGTAACCGTCATTGGAGTTGGATTATCTGAACGAACGATAACAGATGGATCACCAAAAATGGTCCAAGTGTCGGTCATATCCATTCCTGAGGTGCCGTAAAAATCATTCATCTTGTACATACCATTTACAGTAATTCCTCCGAAAGAACGTTTGATGTTGTTTGAAATTGCCTCACATAAAATAGTATCCATCATGTCTTGACCTTCCATCGGTTGATTCCAGTATTGATTGATAGTTGACATAATGGTTGCAACAGCACCGGTTGGCCCACTTGCATTTGCTGCGCGCAACCATGTTTCAGCAAAACAGGTTTGGTTTTTAAAGTTACCATTTACACATGCCACAGAAAAAATGAATGGCCATTTGTTATTATTGTTCAAAGCATTAATGTTCGTGCTCGAAAATCCTGAACTCGCCCAAGAGTTATCTGATCCGTGTCCAACATAGTTAATAAGACTTACTCCCGCATTTAGTTCGGCTGCTACCATTGCCGCGCTTGGATTGCCTGTTGCATCAACTACACCCTGAGAGCCATCATACATCTCGGCAACATTGGTATAAGTATACGCTAATAACTGTCCACGAATAGAACGCATATGCTGGTAATCAATTTGGTTATCATTACCCGGCCCTTGATCTGAAGCAATTCCCATTGCGCTTTTATACCAGCTTGCATTTGGCGTTGGCGTTTTTTCGTAAGCAATTGTACGGTTAACCATGGTTGTAACATGCGTGGCGGTTTCTGCTGAGAAACGCCCAACCATGATGTCCGGATAACGATCATTACCAACAATGTATCCATAACCATTATCAGAATCTCCACTCATTGCAAATGTGATTGGTGTGATGTGCTGCGCATCGCCAACTAATAATAAATAAGAAAGACCATTTGTATTATAGTAATTAGTAACATAGTTTAATATTGAAGCAGTATTATTACCAACTGATGAAATTGAAACCATAGTAGTTGGGATCCCGATCTTCTTTTTCCACTCAATAAAAGGAGTCATCGCACTCATGTATGCATCGTTACAAATGATCAACATCTTGCCGCCTTCTGCTAAAGGGGTAGTAACTGGTAACGAAGAAGCATTTAAAAACTGTGATTGGTAAATGGTCAAGAAGTTAGCGTCAACATGTTCAGGCAATGCAAGCGCCGAAGTTTTACTTGCATTTTGGTTGTAAACGCGAACAGTTAGCTCAGTGTATACACGTAATGTTTTAGTTACAGGATTGTATTGAAACGGTTGAAAAGAAACAGCTTGCCCGTGCACATCACGAAGAATGTATGAATGCCCCAGCTCAACTAAACTGCTTGGGTAGAAAGCGTTTTTGCTGTAAGTGGATCCTTTTGTATAAGGAATATCGCTTATATTGTATTTACGAGATACCGTTCCTTTTGAGGGAGCAACATCTGTGTTTTGATGATCGGTATATTTAGCGTCTATGATCTCGTAGTTCATTTGAGCGCCGGAAGGAACAGCCAAAGAGACAGTAAACTTTGGAACATCAGGACAGCCTTTTTGCAAAATAGAACCACCATATGGAGTTGTAATTACAAATTCGCCATTGGCAGGTTTTTTACTGAATGAATTTACATCAATTTTAATGATGGATTCATTGTTTGTTGATGAAATCAACTTAACCGGTCCGCCTTCTTTTGCTAACAAAGATGTTGCACAAAAAAACAAAGTAAAGGCTGCTGTGTGTTTAAATAAATTTTTGATCATCCTTTTAAAATTTAATGTTGTTAATAGGAACCCAAAGTGCAATCATAAATTTAATGATTTTGAATATCAAAGTCCAGTTTTGCAAGAAAAAGTTTAACCAAAAGCCCTCTAAAAACGGTTTAGAGGGGCTAAAAACAAGAAAACCGCTGAATTTCAGCGGTTTTCCAATTCAAAAAGACTTAAAATATTACTTACGAAGGTCTAATTCGTTGATGATGTTTGTTGCCCCGCCCAATTTATCTACTACCCATAACATGTAGCGAACATCTAAACAAATGGTGCGATTAAGATCTTTATCAAATGCTATTTTATGACTTAAGGCTTCGTAATTTCCATCAAAAGCTAAGCCAACTAATTCTCCTTTAGCGTTAATTACAGGTGAGCCTGAGTTTCCTCCTGTAATATCATTGGTAGTAATAAAACCAACAACAATATCGTTTAGGCCGGCGTCTTTATACTGTCCATAATCTTTTGCAGAAACTAACTCCAGTTGTTTTTTTGGAAGATCAAATTCATAATCACCCGGTTTATATTTATCCATCATTCCTTTTAAAGTACACACGTGACTATATTTTACCGCATCTTTTGGTGAGTATGATTTCACGTGTCCATAAGAAACACGCATTGTAAAATTCGCATCCGGATAAAAAGTTTTCCCTTTATTCATTTCCAAATAGCCTTTTAAGTATGCGCGATTCAACAAGGTATTTTTATTAGTGAATTCAGTAAAATACTTTCCGTAATTGGTATTGTAGTTGCTAACAAATGCTGACGCCAACATAAATGCAGGATCTTTGTGCAAGGCCGCCGTATCTGATTTATCCAAGAAAGCATTTGTTTTTTCTTTGTTTAAGAACATGGTATTTGCAAATACATCTTGCGATACTGCTTTGTAAGTTTCCAATTTTGTAAGATCTCCGTATTTTGCTTTAATGCGATCGAATTCAGCTTTTGGATGTTGATTGGCGTCTACATCTTTATAGAACATATGCAAAACAGACGCTAAAATATTTCTATCAGATGTAATGTTCTCATCTTCCATAAATTTTTCGAAAGCGGATCTTAAAGCTTTAGTAATATTGGCGATCTCCTCTGGTTTTACACCGGGTTTTTTCATGGTTGCATCCAAAGCCATCATGTTTGAGGCAAATGATAATAATGGCGAACCTAAAATTCCTTCACGAATATACACGCGATGTTTAGCGTAAGGTCTCCAGCCAACATACGTTTTTTCTACATCCGAAAAAATAGTTTCGTAGTCGGGTTTTCCTTTGGCCCAGGTAGTAAAATCCTTTTCGCTTTGTTGTTTTTGCTCGTATACTTTGTATTTCAATAATTGTTTTGATTCTCCGTCAAAAAATTTCCAGTAGTTGGCAATTTGCGCGTACGAACTCGATAATTGCAAATTCACAGCCGGATCTTTTTTTCTTTCTTCCAACATGAATTTCAAACGCATATCGCGAAGATCAACTAACGTAGGATTTTCAATATCTGTTTTCAATTTCACACCATACGACGTTTCATAGCGATTGGTTCCGCCCGGGTAACCGTAGATCATGGTATAATCACCATCTTTAAAACCTTTGATAGAAACCGGCAAAAAATATTTTGGTTTTAACGGAACGTTCTCGGCATTATAATCTGCAGGTTTTCCATCTTTGCTCATGTACACACGAAAAATTGAAAAATCACCGGTGTGGCGTGGCCATTCCCAATTATCTGTATCACCACCAAATTTTCCAATGCTCTCAGGAGGAGTTCCCACTAAGCGAACATCTTTGTAACGCTCGTAAACAAATAATAAAAATTGATTGTCCTTAAAAAACGAATTCACTCTACCTTCTAATTCAGTCCCTTCTACTGCTTTTTTTCCGATCTCGGCCATGATGCCTGGAAGCTTTACAGGAATTTCTTCTTTGCTAAGTGCTTTTAATTTCTCATTTACTTTATCGGTAACATCTTCAATACGAATTAAAAATTGAGCGTGAACTCCTTTGGCATAAATTTCTTCGTTCTTATTTTTTGCCCAAAATCCATCGCGCAAATAATTATGTTCAACCGTACTTGCAGCGGCAATTGCGCCGTAACCGCAATGGTGATTTGTAAATACCAAACCTTCTTTACTAACAATTTCGCCGGTACATCCTCCGCCAAAAATAATAATGGCATCCTTAAGGCTTGCTTTATTAATACTGTACAATTGTTCTTTAGTAAGCTTTAATCCTTTTTTAACCATGTCGGCATAAACTTGCTCGCCAAGTAATTGAGGCAACCACATGCCTTCGTCGGCTTTTGATGAGTTAGTGAAGAGTACTAAACCGATAAAGAGAGAGAGAATTTTTTTCATAAGAGAAACGTTGTGTTTTTTGCTGGGCAAATGTAAAGTTAATCCAAGGAAAATGTTGCCTAATTGATATTAAATTAGATTAACGGCGTATTTTATAGATAGTTGGGCGATATTTGCCTACAAAACCCGTAAAAATGGTCAATTACCTCATTTTGAGTGCTTTGAGACCTTTTGAAAATCAGCCTGAAGCTTTTTGGGGAGGGATGAAACCACCAGGTCATAGGAATCATCAACCCAGCTTAAAATGAGCTTAGAACTCACCGAACCATCGCATTTAATGGTGTTCCAGTGGGTTTTATTCATATGAAAGCCGGGCTCAACACAGCTGTATTTTTCGCGCAATTCGATGGCTTTTTGAGGCTCGCATTTGACATTGAAAGAAAGGGGTCTTGAATGGATATCCACCAATAAGAACATCTTTCCGGCCACCTTAAAAACCAAGGTCGTTTCATCAAACGGAAAGCATTCTTCCGTTTTTTGTTTAGAGATGCAATAGTCGCGGAGGGTTACGATGTCCATTTTGTAAAATTAACGATATTTTAGAGGCAGTAACCACGAAACGCACAAAACTGAGAGGCAGCACGAAATGCACAAAAATTATTTCGTGCTTTTCGTGTAAAAATTTTCGTGTGTTTCGTGTTTAAAAAAGAGACAATATCTAATGGAAAAGGGCGTTGTTTTATTGATGAATTCACTCAAAGGCATAAAATATGTAGGACTTGTTTTGATCATTTTTTCTTGCAAAAAAAAGCCGGCACCTGAGTCGGAATATTTGCTGGAGAGGGATAATAAAACAACAAAAACGGCAACTACACTTATTACCCCTGTAATTACTTATCAGCCAACCGTAGCAGATTCAATAACAGCCATATTTGTTTGTCAAAAAGGGAGATATTTTTCCGTGAACGGAGGGAGATATTTTATGAATTCATTTTATTATTACGATGCCGCATCGACCTTAAGTTTTGATTCATTAATAAAAAGAGTACCAACGAAAATGAATCCAAATGTGATACAATTTGTTCCTGGAGATTCGAGCGATATCACTATAAGTTATCCAATAGGAAATATTGTAATTCATTCAACAAGGGGATTTCCAAATTGTAAACTAGGGCAATTTCCACAATATTGTGCTGTTTGTTTTGAGCCAAATAACCAAGTGGCAAATTATGAGATTACTTATGGTGCGGGACACAAAAATACCGATAAGATTTACAGTCAAGGCAATGGCTATTTAGGACTAGATGTCGGGATAGTCAATTTAAAACCATCATACTGTTCATCAGGCAAACGATGTTACTATAGTATCTATTTTGAGAATTACTCATATTTTAAGGTAAATGGTAAGTGGTTTGTTTGGATAAATAGAATAGGCGATTTTTGCGAAGCAGGCCATTAATTAACAATAAAATAATATGAAGAAATTTAGAGGCGGAAGCCAAAAAGATCATAAAAACGTTTAGCCCAATGCTTCTCCATGAAAAACTCCGTGCCCTCTATGGTTAAAGAAGGCCGAGTAGTTAAAAAAACAAAAATCCCTACCAATTATTCTCGCATTTGAACCACTTGTAAAACACTTTAAATTACCACCTGTAAACACATAATTTTGTGCCACTAAGAGCGTTAGAACTACTGAAAAGGTTTATTGCGCAAAAATTTGAATTACTAAGGATTTTTACTAAGTTTGACGCTCTATTAACCGAAAAAATAATAACTAAATAAAACATAAATTATGAGCACAAAAAAAACATCGGGAGGGTTCCCACTAATTGTTTCAGCTTTAGCGATCGTTATTTGTATTTGCATCGGCTGGTTTATCTATAAAGCAATTTTAGGATCGGCAGCCAACTTTGAAGGTGGTGATTCAGAAAAAGGACATCCACACAATATTTTAGGAACTATGTACAAAGGAGGTTTCATTGTACCTATCCTTATTGGATTCTTATTAACGGTGATCACTTTTGCTATTGAGCGTTTCATTACTATTATGAAAGCTAATGGTGCAGGCAGAACAGATCAGTTTGTTTCTAAAATTAAAGGCCTTATCAGTAATCATGATTTTGAAGGCGCTATTGCAGAGTGTAACCGTCAAAAAGGTTCAGTAGCCAATGTAGTTCACGAAGGAATTGTGAAATATCAATTTGTTCAAAACGATACAACCATGGACAAAGAAGCAAAAGTTCACGCTATCCAAAAAGCATTAGAAGAAGCTACTTCATTAGAATTACCAATGTTATCTAAGAACATGGTAGTTATTTCAACTATGGCTTCTATTGGTACTCTTGCCGGTTTGATCGGAACGGTTGTAGGTATGATCCGTGCGTTCGCGGCTTTATCGGCTGCTGGTGCTCCTGATACATCTGCTCTTGCAACAGGTATCTCTGAAGCTCTTGTAAATACATTGGTTGGTATCTTAACTTCAGCGTTTGCCATCATTTTCTATAACTACTTCAGTAATAGAATTGACACAATTACGTATTCAATGGATGAGGCTGGATTTTCTATCATTCAGGAATTCCAAGCAAGCGGAAAATAATTCTACATTGATTTGTGGAATTTAAATTATTATTCATCTAAATAAAAAAGATAACAATGTCAAAGAAACCATCAAAAGGAGGAGCCCCCGCACTGGACATGACGCCCATGGTGGATCTGGCCTTCTTGCTTGTAACGTTCTTTATGTTAACGGCATCGTTTCGTATGGCTGAGCCTGTTGTAGTTGATCCCCCTTCTTCTATTGGAAAAGTGGATCTACCCGACAATCACGTAATGGTTACCATTGATGATAAAGGCCGCGCTTTTTTTGGAATTAGTAATCCCTCAGCTAAAATGTCGGCGCTACGTTTAATGGCTGCAAAATATAAAGTAGCATTTACCGAAGAGCAGATAGTTAAGTTTAGCGGATTACCGAGTTTTGGAGTTGATTTGAAAGATCTACCTGCATATATTGACACAAAAGAAGATGCACGTAAAAACTTTAAAGGACCAAGCGGAAGAGGCCAAACAGGAGTTCCATTAGATACGATCACACCAAATAATCAATTGAAAGATTGGATCTCAATTGGTGCCGGAGAAGCTGTAAAAATGTATGAATCGGCACGTAGAGATGCAGCGGATAAAGGCACGGAATTCAAAGCTAAAAAACCGGTGTACGCTATTAAATGTGATGCAAGCACAAAATACATTTATGTAAAAGACGTAATTAAAACATTTACTGACCTGAAATTATATCAATTCAATTTGATCACATCACTTGAGGGTGGCGGAACGATCATAGAACCTGAAAGATAAAATCTCAATAAAAATAGTATAAAATGGCAGAGATACAAGAAGGTGGCGGCGGTGGCCACAAGGGTGGTAAGAAAAGAGCGAAGAAACAAAGTACGCGTATAGATATGACGCCTATGGTTGACTTGGCGTTCTTATTATTAACGTTCTTCGTTCTTACAGCAACTTTTAGTAAACCTAAGTCGATGGAATTAACCTTCCCGGCGCCCCCACCAATAGATAAAAAACAAGATGAGGTTAAGAATGGTATCACCTTCTTATTATCAAAAGACGATCGCATTTTCTATTACGAAGGTGAATTGAAGACTGCTGACGATCCGGTAAAAGGACCAAAGACAGTTTTAACCGAATTAAATTTTTCGAGAGAGAGTTTACGTAAATATTTGTTAGATAAGAACAAGGAAATGCAAGACAAGATACTTGTTTTGAAAACAAAGTTCGAGAAGAATCAAATGGCGGACACTACTTACAAAAGATTAGTGAGAGAAGTAAAGGCCGATCAAAAATCGTACACCTATCTTATTAAAACCGACGATAAAGCAACATTTAAGAATGTGATCGATGTTATTGATGAGCTAAATTACAACGCCGTTGGTAAATACGTAATGGTAGATATTTTGAAAACAGAACTTGATCTTGTAACAGCGAAAGTAGGAATCTAATTAATAAAAGGAGGTAATATGTTATTTTTAATCATAGGGATATTCGCAGTCGTTTCGGTAACGATGCTATTCCTCGACCTTAAAACAGGTTGGACCGGCGAAAGCTACCAAACAAGAAATTCGGTAGTATTTGAAGGACGCAACAGTGATTATGGCGCGTATGAATTACGTCAGAACTACAACAAACGCGTAACAATGATCGTGGGCGGAATGATCGTGTTTTCTTTCTTATTATTTGGTGTAAAAAAGTTTGTAGATAGACCAAAAGAAGAAGTAAAAGAAACTTTGCAAATTGAGCAGATAGATCTTACACCACCACCACCAATTGAAGATGTTCCACCACCGCCACCACCGCCACCACCTCCCCCAATGGCTGAAATGGTAAAGTTTACGCCTCCTGTAATTAAAGATGATGCTGTTGAAGAAGAGCCTCAAAAATTACAAGAAGAAGTAAAGGAAACTCAAGTGGGTGAAAAGGATCAAGAGGGCGATAAGGATATTGTAGCGCCACCAACTGAGAATACCGGGCCCACTGAAACAGCGCAACCGGAGATCTTTACTATTGTGGAAGAACCAGCCGAATTCCCCGGAGGAATTGCAGAAATGCAGAAGTTCATCCAAAAGAATTTGCAATATCCATCTATGGCACGTGAAGCAGGACTGAGCGGAAAGTGCTTCCTTAAGTTTGTTGTGAACGAAGGTGGAAGCATTAGCAATGTGGAGATCTTAAAAGGCGTGCCGGGTTGTCAGGATTGTGATAAGGAAGCAATACGTGTTGTAAAATCAATGCCAGCTTGGAAGGCTGCAAAAATGACCGGTAAATCGGTTAAATGCTACTTCAATTTACCGATCAGTTTTAGGATCCAATAATACTCTTAAAAAGTAATAAAAAGCCATAACAAAAGTTGTGGCTTTTTTCATTTGTGTGTAAATTTAGAGGTGAATAAACAGGTAAATATTTGGTTCAGTGCAGTAATGATATTACTGGTAACATGCGGCGCTATTTTATTTGCGTTCACAGATGTAATGATCGATACATTATACGGTAACAAACGAATATTACTAATTTTTGTTTTCGCAGCCTATTCGATCTATCGCAGCATGAGATTAAAATTTTTATTAAAGAGAAAAGACTAATACAATGAAAGGATGTTTTGCGTTGATAGCGGCGTGTATGATGTTAACCTCGTGCGGTAATTATTTTAAGAATGATTACATAGATAATTCCCCTACATCAGGAAAATTAAAAGTGTATTGTGAGGAAGGATTATCGGATCAGATAGAAAGTCAGATCTATTCTTTCGAAAGAGAGTATGATATGGCAAAAGTGGAGATGATCGTTCGCTCAGATGCTGAAGCAGTTCAAGCGTTGTATGCCGACAGTTGCAAAGCCATTGTTATTTCACGTGAATTGACCCAGGCAGAGAAAGATCAATTTAAAAGTAAAGATATAGAGCCTCGCTTTACAAATGTTGCCTATAGTGGAATTGCGGTGATCACAAACGTAAAAACCAATTTAAGCAAACTCTCAACCGGACAACTTAGAGAATTATTGACAAGGCCATTTGTTTGCATGGATTCTATAGATGCGAATTGTAAAATAAAAGTTGTGTTTGAAAATAACCGTTCGTCGGTAGTTTTTTATCTAAGAGATTCGGTGATCACAGGAAAGAGCTTCTCTGAGAATTGCTCCTCACTAAAAAGTTCAATAGAAGTAATAAATCGTATAGCCAATACACCAAACGCAGTGGGATTTATAGATTTTGCTTGCATAAGCGATATAGACGATTCACTATACAAAGCCAACAAGGGTAAAATAAAATTCATACCAATCGGGCGTGGTGATAGCGCTTTTTTTGCACCGAACCAAAGTAGTTTTAAAACCGGTGAGTATCCTTTAACACGAAAAGTTTATGTTTACCATCAAGCTTCAGAATTTAGTTTGGCAAAAGGATTTGAATCGTTTGTGGCCGGGCCAAAAGGACAAACCATATTTTTAAAACAAGGATTGTTGCCAAGTAAACAGCAAGAAAGAATGATCCAAGTAAAAACAGAACCACAATAATTAGTGAGGATAATATATTTTAAAAGACACATAATGAATAAACAATTAACGTTAGCACTTTGTTTGCTGGGAATGTTTGCCACGGCACAAACAAAAACAACCGCATCGGCCAAGAAGACAACGGCGAAAAAGGAAACAAAAGCAGTAGAGGTAACAACTATTCCTGATCGAAAAGCGGAATACGTTGGTGGAAATGACGCGATGGAAAAATATATCATCGCCAACTTAAAGTATCCTGCAAAATTGGAAACAGACACATCCATCAAAACACGAAAAGTGTTTATGAAGTTTATGGTAGATAAAACAGGAAAAGTTACCGATGTAAGTGTAATGAAGGGAATAAAGGGCTGTAAAGACTGCAGTGAAGAAGCTATTAGAGTTGTGAGTACGATGCCAAACTGGAGTCCGGCAATAGAAGCCAATCAAGCAATAGACTCTTGGTTCACTTTGCCCATTTCGTTCGCTAAAAAATAATGCCAAAATTTGCTAAAAAAGTTTCAAAACCACTATTTGGCATCCTATTAGAATATAAACAGTACAGAATATTATGAAAAAGATAAGCCTATTAAGCCTAGCACTTATTGCAGGAATTGCAACAGCGCAAACATTACCCGAAGCCATTAAAAAAACGGAGAACGAACGTTACGAATCTGCTGCTACCGATTTTAAAGCATTGATAGCAAAAGAGGCGAATAGTGGCGCCAACTATTTTTACTACGGAGAAAATTATTTTAGTCGTGGTGAGGTAGATAGCGCGAGCATGTTCTATTCAAAAGGAATAGAATTAAGCCCTGCGTACCCATTGAATTTTGTTGGAGCAGGAAAAGTAATGCTTACTAAAAATGATGTGAACGGAGCTAAGGCTCAATTTTTCAAAGCCACAAGCATCTCTCAAAATAAAAGTGCTGAGGTGTTTCGTAAAATTGCAGAAGCATATTTATCAGGCGAGTTTAAAAATCCGGATGAAGCAATGGTTGCGGCAAATGCGGCTATTAAATTAGATCCAAAAAGCCCTGAGGGATATATAATTTTAGGAGATGCTATGCTTGAGAAAAATCCAGCTGATGGTGGAGGACCAATTAAACAATACAAGCAAGCAACAACATTAGATCCAAAATCAGCAAAGGGAATTATTCGCGAGGGTAAATTATATCAACGCGGACGTAACTATCAATTAGCCTTAGAAAAATATAAGGAAGCGATGAATATCGATCCAACATTTGCACCTGCGTATCGTGAAATTGCCGAATTATATTATTTGGCCGGCCAACCTGCAAAGTCAATCGAGTATTGGAAGAAATATTTGGAATTGAACAATAGCGATCATGCACGCTACCGATACATGAGCGCGCTTTATAACAACAAGCAGTACGCTGATGTTGTAACAGAATATGAAGGATTAAAAACAAAAGGCTTTAAGAATTTATATTTTGAACGATTGGCAGGATATAGCTATTATGAAATGGGAGATAAAACGGATAAAGAGGCGTATAACAAAGGCTTATCTGCGTTGAATAATTTCTTTACAATGGCCCCACAAAATTTTAAATATATTGGAACGGATTATAAATACAAAGGAATGTTATTGGCTCGTACAGGTAAAGACTCGATAGCGATGATCGAAATGGAAAAGGCAGTTATTGCCGATCCATCTTCAAGCAAGTTGATCTATACTGAAATGGCTACCATTGCTTATCGCGCAAAAAAATACGATAAAGTAATTAGCATTCTTGATAAGAAAAGATCAGAGGATCCCGCATCATTAGATATTACGGATCAATTTAATTATGGACGAGCTAATTATTTCACAGCAGGAAGTATTAGAAATGCAGCCGCCGCTATAAAGGATAAAAAAGCCGCCGCTGCTAAAGAAGCTGAGACTATGCCTTACCATGTAAAAGCAGATACAGCTTTTTCAAATGTAATTCGCCTAAATCCAAAATGGGTTACTGCTTACACATATAAAGGCAAGAATGCTTTTTATTTAGGATTGGATGTTGCAAAGGCATCCTATGAAAAAGTATTAGAGATCGTAAAACCTGAGGAAAAAACAGGTTCATACAAAAAAGATGTGATTGAGGCTTTAGAATTTTTGGGATACTATTATGTAGAGAAAAAGGATAAAGCAAAAGCTGACGAGACGTTCAACGCTTTGAAAGAGATTGACCCAACTAACCAAAAGGTGATCAATTACAATAAACCAACTGCACCTCAAAAGAAGCCGTAAAAGGTCCTCAAACCTTGAAAGCCCTAGCAGAAACTAGGGCTTTTTTGATTTAAACAGTCAAAAAGGGCCTTCACTCAGCCAAAAAAGGGGCAAAATCCCAGCCCTGTTGGTTTACTCAATAAAAAGGGGCTTTAAATAAGTGACCACCGGAAATGTTTTAGGAGCCAAGAAGTTGTACATAAATTTGCTTCATGAAAAACACAACTATCATGAATAACCTTTTAAAGATCACCCTGATTGTTTTAGTATTATTTGGAAGTACGCTGAGTGCACAAAATGTTCCACCAGCCTGTCCAACAACTTCAATTTACGCGCAGCAAGGTAATAGTATTTTAGCCTATCCTCAATTCAATGGCCCAGGTACGACGGTAATAAATAATATGCCGGGCGCAAGTGGTTTAGCAGTTGGCCCTGCTTTTAACTTTCCTGCACCAAATCCAACCTGGTGGACAATATCAGGTGGTACATATTGGTATTTTAATAATACGGGCACTTGGTCAAATACCGGACACACTACAGGTAATGGAGCAGCGGTTAATATAGGCGGCGGCGGCGGAGCTCTTTATAATATAGTTGGTTTCAACGGAGGCATCTATAAATATACAGGCACCGGTAACGGATTCTTTGTAGCTAATATAACTCCTGCTTTTGCAGGTGGTGGACCATACGATATAGTTGCTGATATGGCCGATAATTTTTACGTTTTAAAAACAAATGCTCCAGGGCAAGGCTTGTATGCTTATAATCCACAAGGTGTATTAACGTGTTCGTGGACAGGTGTGGGAATGATCAATCAATCTGCAGGTTGCGGCTTTTCAATTTTAAACACGCCTAATCCAAGTATGCATAGAGTATATTATGATGCTAATGGAACTGATTATGTAGGTAATATTCTTCCTGGAAACTCAACCATTACTTTTACTGCCATCAATGTACCTCAAGCTTCATGTGATTACGCGAGTTGCGCATTAAGCGTTCCTTATGGATCAGTTACTGCAGGTCCTGGCGGAGGAACACTTACATGTACAAATCCACAAGTAACTTTGATCGCTTCTATATTTGGTAATAATAGTCTTAACTGGATGCCTGCATATCCAACTAATACAGCTGCTGCACAAAATCCAACATGCGGTGCTATCAATTGGACAGGTCCAGGACCAAACACTACAGTAGGTATTGTAAGTGGACAAGGAACTCCAACCATTGTTGTAAATCAACCCGGTGTTTATTCGTTTACATGGACAGGCTGTAATGGTTGTCCTGGTTATTCTGTTACAGCTTCTTATACTGTAGTAGGACAAGGCGCAACTATTATTCCGGTAATTACCGCACCAACTTGTATCAGTAGTCCAACACAAATTTCAGTTACACCTAACTCTGCAACAAACACAATTCAATGGGCAGGCCCAAGTATTGTTGGCGCAAGTAATACACCAACTATTAATATTAATGGACCCGGTATTTATAGTGTTTCAATAAGTATTCCAAACAGCGCGTGCGCAGGAACCGGAACGGTACTTATAAATCCAACACCAACAATTAGTATAGCGGCAAGTAGTTTATCAATGTGCGCTAATAATTACAATAACTCACTTAACTCAGTAACACTTACAGGATCTGGCGCTACAAATTATACATGGAGCAGTGTTGGATTAGTTCAAACAAGCGCTTCGAATACAAACGCAACTATTACATACACACCTCAAGCAAATAACATAATTGGTGTGGCTACATTAATAGGTTCTAACGGAACATGTTCAGCTTCTGCTACAGCTTCTATTGTAATTATTGATAATCCTTTAATTACTGTAACAAGCGCAAGCGTGTGTGCGGGTAATACCGTTGCTATAGTTGCAAATGGTGCAAACTCCTATAATTGGAGCCCTGCTACAAACTTAAACTCTACTACAGGAGCAACAGTAGTTTCAAATACGCCTTCAACAACAATTTATAACGTAATTGGTTCAAGCAATGGTTGCAATAGTCAAACACAAAGTGCAACTGTTACCGTAGTTCCAAATCCTACCATAACAGTTACGCCGCTTACAAATACAATTTGTCAAGGTGGTAATTTAACACTGACTGCCACAGGCGCAACAAATTATACGTGGAGCCCTTCAGCTAGTTTGAGCATTGGAAATGGTCCTGTTGTTATTGCATCGCCACTTATTACTACAAATTATCTTGTAGTTGCAGAGGCAGCAGGGTGTACAACAAGCGCAGTTTATCAAGTGAGTGTAATTGCTGTTCCAAATATTCAGGTAACATCTTCACATTATACAATTTGTCAAAACCAAGGAGCTTTAATAACAGCTAATGGTGCCGACAATTATAACTGGTCGCCGTCTATTGGGTTAAATACAACGCAAGGGAATCAAGTAAATGCACATCCATTAACTACCACGGTATATCATGTAACCGGTAATAATGGAGTGTGTATTGCAACCGGATCGCTAACTATTAACGTGGTTCAACTTCCTCTTTTAGTACTTACAACGCCTAACCATAAAATTTGTCAAGGCACATCAACAAGTATCTTTGCAAGCGGCGCTACAAATTATAGTTGGAGTCCTTTAACAGGATTATCAAATATGCAAAATCCAACTATGGTTACTGCAGGCCCTAATGTTTCTACCAATTACACGGTAACAGGAAGTAATTCATTAGGAAGCGTAACTTGTCCGTTCACAAAGGAGATATTGATCGAAGTGGTTCCAAATGTAACAGCAAGTGTAACAAATAGTGTTGCGATCTGTAAAGGACAATCAACCAGGATCATCGCCTACGGTGGAAATACTTACATGTGGTTACCAAACCAAGGTTTAAGCGCATCAGATGCCAGTGATATTTATGTAACGCCATAGTCTACTACAATTTACACAGCGTACGTTTCAAACAGCGGAAATTGTGGTGCAACAGCAACTGTTCTTGTAAAAGTAAATCCGGTTCCTGATATTAATGCAGGTGAGGATTTTGTTTCAAACCTTGATGAGCCAATGTATTTAAAAGCTACAAGTAACGGAACATTAACTTGGATAAGCGGAGAGGGTGTGCTTTGTGCATCTTGTCCTAATACTCAGATCATGGCAAAGAAAAGCGGCTGTTACTTAGCTGAGACCGTTAATAGTTTTGGTTGTAAATCAAGAGATGAGGTTTGTGTTGAAGTAACAACTGATTACAATATTTATATTCCGAATGTATTCACTCCTAATGGTGACGGAAATAACGATGTATTCTTGGTGTACGGTACAGGCATAACAAAACTTGAAATGACTATCTTTGATCGTTGGGGAGAGAAATTATTTAACTCAAAAGATCAATTACTAGGATGGGATGGTATGTACAAAGGCGTGTTGAGCAAACAAGATGCGTATACATACATGGTAACCTATACATCACTAGATGGTAAGAAACACGAGAAAACAGGACACGTAACTTTATTAAAGTAAAAATTAAAAAAGAATTTATATGAAAAAGATAATAATAGCAGCAACATTAATTTTGGTTTCAACTTTTGTTGGAATGGCGCAAAGTGTAGACAAAGCTTTGCACAATGGAAAATGGTATAGTAACGCCGAATTAGGAAGTAACAAGATCACTCTCAGTAAAACTGCGGCAGCTACAAATGCATTTGAAATGGAATTGATAGGTGAAGCTGCAATGACCTTGGGCAACACAGCAAAAGCTGATTTTGTTAATAACGAGGGAGGACTAACAAAAGCGGGATCCTATTATGTGGAACACGGATATGGTTATAAAATAACAGGAAATACCATCGTTATCAATTTCCAACCATCAAGTTGGACGTATAATATAACTGCGCAAAAAAATGGCGATCTTTTTTTGGAAATAGTAACACCAACGAATAAGAGTACTAAGTAAATAAGCTCTGTAAGCTTAAATAAAAACCCGTTGCTTCATGTCGCAACGGGTTTTTTGTTTTTATAAAGTTTTAAATCCCATCATACTCCATCTTCACAAAATCCATCAACTCTTTTACATATTCAGGAGAGAAATCAAATTTAATTCCGGCAGCTTCGTAAACTTCAGGAATAGTTTTGGTATAACCCAAACTTAAAGCTGCTTTGTATTGATCAATAGTGCGTTTAGCATTTGTTTTATAGTTACGCCACATGGCAATAGCACCTAATTGTGCAAAACCATATTCAATATAATAAAAAGGAACTTCGTATAAATGCAATTGCACTTGCCAGCGGCGTTTTAAATTTGCTTCCAATCCCGTGTAATTGATCACATCGCTTCCAAACTCTTTCATGATGTTGGTCCACTCTTCGTAACGCGCTTTAATGCTATGCTTTGGATTTAAATAGATCCAATGTTGAAATTTATCAATGGCCGCTATCCACGGCAATGTATCCATTACGCTTTCTAATTGCTGACGTTTGGCGCGTTTCAGATCTTCAATATTATCAAAAAATGCTTGCCAGTGTTCCATGCTTATTAATTCCATGCTCATACTCGCCAATTCAGCAATTTCGCTTGGTGGCGATTTAAAATCAACCAATTCAAGATCTTTACATAAAAATGAATGAATAGCATGCCCACCTTCATGAACCATAGTTACAAGATCGCGATGTAAACCCACCGAATTCATAAAAATAAACGGCACATCGGTTTCGTACAACGGATATTGGTAACCTCCCGGCGCTTTTCCAATTCTGCTTTCAAGATCCAAACGTTTTAATACATCCATGGTATAAATACATTCACCAAAAAAAGGATCGATCTTATTAAAACACAAAATAGTTTTTTCTACTAATTCTTTTCCGTTTGAAAATGGTTTTAAAGGCTCTTTACCCTCATCGTCAACCGCTGTATCCCAAGGACGGTAATCGTCTAGCTTTAATTTTTCTTTGCGTTTGCGATCGTGTTCGCGAATTAAAGGTACAGCGTGTAGTTTTACAGCTTCATGAAAATTCAAACAATCTTGTACGCTGTAATCAAAACGGCCTAGTTCTTCATGTTTAAAATCGCGATAATTTTTAAAGCCTGTATTTTTTGCAACTTGCGTGCGAAGTTCAATTAATTCTGTATATAATGTATTCAACGCCTTTTCATCCAGTGATCTTCTTTCGGCAACCTTGGTATAAACTTCTTCGCGAACTCTTCTGTCCAAACTCTTTAAAAACACGCCTGCTTTTTGCAAGGTCATTTCTTCGCCATTATATGTAATAGTTTGCTTTCCATTAATAGCACCAAACTCTTGTTCTTTGGTTTGCAATTCGGTTTTAAGCGGAATATTTATTTCTCTGAATAATAAAATACTTTTTTCAACGCCGCGGATATAAACAAAATATTTTTCTTTTGGTAAATTTTTAGCAAAAGGGCAGTCAATTAATTTTTTGTTGAGGTCGTTGGCAATAGGAGCAATGTTAGGCTCAATATTATTTACAAAATCGTTAAAGCTATTTCGGATAGCCTCATCGGTTGTATCGCAGGTCATTTTAATATAGCGCCAGGCCATATCTTCACTTACCACCGAACTTAATTCGCTAATATCTAATAACCATTTCTCTAATTCAGCTTCCGAAGAAAGAGAACGCTTTAGTAATTCATCATAAAATGGTTTTAATAATTCCCAAGTAGTAACCTTAAAAGTTTGGGGCACATAGTTTCTTTGCATGATACGAAATGTTTAAATTTTTAGGGTACTTATTTTTCCAATGTCTTCGTAATTCTCTTCCAGCCATTTGTTGCAGGCCGCGTAACCAAGATCTTTTAAATGCATTAAAAAATCCCAAGAGGTATTTAATTTACTTGAAAGATTTAATTCCGACAGATCATGATCGGCGCTAATGCAGTGAAGATTAGTTTTTTTAATAGCGCCATCTAAGGTAATTCCTTTTTCAACTAAAGTGCGCTTAAATTCAATTTGCTGGATCTCGTGATGTAAAGATGAATTAAAACTGATCTCATTCACGCGATCTTTTATTTCTTCAATTGTTTTTGGAACAACTTTAATTTTGAACGGATTGATCTGGATCAATAAAATATCATCTGTATCTTCTGTATTATTGATCAATGGCTCTAAAGGAGGATTTCCCATATAGCCACCATCCCAATAAAATTCCCCGTCAATTTCAACGGCAGCATACATATATGGCAAACACGCCGAAGCCATAATTGATTTTGCCGAAATTTCGGTTGGACCAAAAATGCGAGGCTCGCAGGTTAAAACATTTGTTGCGCACACAAATAATTTAGGTGGATTAAAACGGTGAAGCTCTTCAAAATCGATGAGCTCATTTAATATTTTTTCGAGCGGATTTAAACCTAAGGGATTAAATTGTGAAGGCGCCATTGTTTCCGAGGTCATGCTAAAAAATTTATAGCCCGGCGAAAAATCCATATTACCCTTGCTCATCATTTTATCAAAAATGGATGGTTGCAAAAGCGATGATTTTCCGGCTTCTGATACTTTGTGCCAGAATTTTACCAGTAAATGCTTTGCTTGATTTTTGCCGCCTTTGTTTAAACCGTAAATAGCGCAAACGCCATTCATGGCTCCCGCACTTGTGCCGCAAATTCCGTCGATCTCTATTCGATCGTCATCCAATAAGCGATCGAGAACTCCCCACGAATAAGCACCGTGGGCGCCACCACCCTGAAGGGCGATATCTAATTTTTTTGTTTTCATTTTTGTCCCTTCTTAATATTTTCTAACTCTTCTACATCCAACAGATCTTTCGGTCTACCGGAAGCTTTTTTTGCCTCTATGAGCTGGTTGATATGCAGGAATCGAATCTTGATCTCACCTATGTTTGCTTCATTTGCTAATTTATAGCATTCGTCAAATCTTACTTTAGCAAAACCACTTAAATCAGTCATAATATCCAAAGGAAATCCGGAAGGTAAGTTGATACCGGACCATCCCGGAACGAAATCGATCCTTTCAATTTGAGGCATATCAGGCAATCCAATTTCTTTCAATGCTTTTTGCAAACATCTCCTATTTTCCAAAGTATCCTTGATCCAAATATCAAGGTCCTCTGTTATTCTTTTTGACCCATTTAAATAGCCTGCAAATCCCCCAACCAAAACATATTGAACCTTATGGTCATGAAGTGACTTGAAAAGATTTAATATTTCATCATCAAAAATGTCCATTTAAGAATTTGGTTGCGGTGTAATTTTGATCTTGGCCGAGCGCATCATTTTTGCGATCCTAATAAGACGAAGGAGTTTATGAAGCCTTTCTTCGTAAATGTTTGTGGGTTTATGACTCTGTGATTTCACCCCATAAAGATAACAAAAAAGGGCCTTAAAAAGGCCCTTTTTCTTCAAGATATGGTAGTTCTAAACCAATTACTTATGTTCTTTTTTGCAACAAGCACCTGCAGCTTTTGCATCACCTGTTTTGCATTTGTCGGTACATTTACCTTCAGCGCATTTCTTTTTGCACTCATCGGCAGTTGCACAGCAAGAAGCGTGTTTCTCGGCGCTTGTGCATGCTTTACCCGTACAACCTTTAGTTGCGCAATCTTTGCAGCAATCCTTATCCGTACATTTATTTTTTTTACACTTTTCAATACACTCTTTAGAGCATTTGTCGGTGCAACATTTTGGCTTATCATCACCATAATTCTTAAAACTGAATGTTAGAAGGCATACTAATGCCAATAAAATATTTTTCATTTTGTATATTTTTAAAATTAATTAATTATTGATTTTTCCCAATACAATAATCATCCAAATGGGACAGATAATTAAGGCCTGAAAATATTACGCAATGGACGGCGGCTTGATCAAAGAATTTAAATGGCCTTCAGACAATTCGGCGGCCGACCTTA
The DNA here is from genome assembly GCA_016705695.1 of Sphingobacteriaceae bacterium. Lineage (GTDB taxonomy): Bacteria > Bacteroidota > Bacteroidia > B-17B0 > Aurantibacillaceae > Aurantibacillus. The sequence continues at coordinate 38,548 of JADJLA010000018.1, read as the reverse complement.
AATTATGTAATTGAAATGTATTGAACGAACCTGAGGAAACAATAGCGTCATTCTTTTCATCGGCACCTATGATCACTGAAAAATTGAGGTGAGCACTTTGAACAGGAACGTTAGCGCAACAGTTTTCTTTGTTGCAACACATTTCCTCATTGGTTTCTTCAGAACAACAGCCTTCATCTTCGGCCATGCAAACTACTTCTACTTTTTCTTCCTTTACAGTTGAATAAGTGAACAAAAGGTTGTTTAATACAAAACACACCAATACGTTACATACAATTATAATTCTGCTTAAATTCACGCTTGAGTACCAAATGTATGAAAACCATAGAGGAGAAAATAAGACTTATATCATATTTAACAGAATTTATAAGCCCAAGACGTAAAGAACGCTTTGATGAAGTGATGGCAAAGCGTATTAACCACCTTCAAATAGTGGTGGAGGACCTTTATCAGGCCCATAACGCCAGTGCGGTATTGCGCAGCTGCGATTGTTTTGGCGTGCAATATGTGCATTTTATTGAGAATAAAAATGCGATGAAGGTAAGTAGTGAAATTGCTTTGGGCGCTGAAGGTTGGGTAAGCATTAAAAAGCATAATGGAGCCGAAAATAATACACGCGCCTGTCTGCAAAAGTTAAAAGATGAGGGATTTAGAATTGTAGCAACATCACCACACAAAAATGATGTTACCATTGATCAATTGCCTGTAGATAAAAAAATGGCTTTGGTTTTTGGAACAGAGAAAGAGGGGATCTCGCAAGATGTGATGGAAATGGCCGATGAGTTTGTGAAAATTCCTATGTATGGATTTACTGAAAGTTTTAACATTAGTGTGAGTGCGGCTTTGTGCATGTATGAATTGACAACACGCATTCGCCAAACTGTTCCGAATTGTTATTTAAGTGAAACAGAAAGAACAGATATATATTTGGATTGGCTGATGAATAGCATAGACAAGAGTGAGCTGATAGTGAAGGAATATTCGGAGAAAAACAGTAAATAATTTGTTTTTTCGAATATTATCTAGTAACATTATATCCAATTAAAACTATAACCATGAAAAAAACAATTTTAGCTCTTCTAATTTGTTTCAGTTTTGTAACCAAAGCAGAAGGTAACAAGTACAAGTTGAATGACGATGCAATAGATCGTTCTATGAATAGTGCAAAAGAAGTTTCTTTTGATGAAATGTATGCAGGCGGCATTGACGCATTGTCATTGCAATTAAGCAAATCAGATGGCTCTAAATCAAGAGGCGGTTTTCTGGTGCGTTCATTTTTCTGTGGCGGTATTGCTTTGCATAGGTATTATATGGGAACAACAAGAGGCGGTATGTGGGCTATGTATTTTTGTATACCGGTAGTAGGTTGGGTAAATGGTTTTGTTGATTTCTGGTGGTCAGTTTTTGATGGAGAAGCGTATAAAAAATACGAAAACAACGATAAGTATATTGTCTGGTTAGACTAAAAAAACACTTTTAAAAAAGCCGAAGTATTAGTTTACTTCGGCTTTTTTATTTTGATATTTTCAGAATATTTTCCTTTAAATACGTATTGTACTTTTTGCTCTGTAGGTAGTTACGTTTGTTCGTTAAAAACTGAGCCCTATTCACATTCCCTATATAAAATTTACTTAATAGCGCGTTTGCACCAATAAATGCTGTAATATAGTAATGAAAGTAAACACCCACTACAGCCCCACCTACAATAGCGGCATTAATTAAAAAGGAACTGATGCCTTCTTTATAGTAACCCGCATAACATTGGCCAAGCCCGGGAATTATCTGTGACATTATCCGAGCTTTGTTTGGTTTCTTAAGCTTTGGAATATTTTCTTTGGCATAAAATGTTTCTAGATTTTTTACTAATGAATCCCTAATTATTAAATTGTTTTGATATGTTTTAGAAATATACAAAAGCATTGTTCTCTTCGACTCTTGCCATTTATTCAATTCATTTAACGTTAAAGACAATATTGGTAAGGTGGGAATAATTAAGCTACTATCTTTTGTATACAGTACCGTTTGTATGAGATGTGATTCGGCTAACTGATAATCCTGAGCTAGGTAGGCGCAAAACCCCTCTTGGTATTTTATACTGATGATAAGAGAATCAGATAAGGCTAACAGATCTATTTTTGATAAAGCTTGGCCACCTTCTGCGAAGGCCCCACATTGTTTCAGGCAATCAGTCTTTCTTAAAAGTAACAAGGCTTTGTTTTTTTCTGAAAGTGAAAAGTAGCTGGCTTTGTGATAAAGCAAAGAGGCCTCATAATATTCCCCAATGGAGAATAAGCTATCTGCCTTGAACTTCATACTAGTAGTATCGCTCAATTCAATCCCAAAAGCATTAATGCTAATTAAAAAAACGCTTAATAGGAATATGCAACGTTGCAATGATCTCATTATTTATTTTATTGTTATAATTTCTTTTTTGGATCTTCACACTGTAAGCACTCCCTAAAATATTGCCCATATAAAATATGGTAAATAGTGATCCAAATACGATCGTTTGTGGGCTTTTATAGCCGCTTCGATACCACGATTCGAATGTTAATGCTCCAAAAATTAAAGTTGTGGCGGCCGTTGCAATGGAACTTCCTTTTTTACCGGCGTAATATTTTCCTAAACCCGGCACTGCAGCCGAAAGTAGTCCGGCTACCAGAGGTGATTTTCGTTTTACTTTTTTTATTTGCTTTTGGATGTCTAAAAGGTAAGTTTGTTCTTCAGAATAAACATGATTCGAAAAATCAAACTGTTTGGTAATACTATCAAATGTTTTTAGGTTTCTATCGATCAGGCAAATTCCTGCCACATTCAATAATTTTAATTGCGAAGGAATTTGCGCGGTATCTGTTTGCATATTCATTACATTAAGCGAAGCCTGAGAATTTTTAGCGTATAGATAGTTTAAACTTTTATAGAACGCAGATCTAGCGCTTAAAGCACTTTGATTCGGGATCATTTCAAAATAAAAGATAGCAGAGTCTACTTTCTTGCTCATGTGAAATATCCAGCCTTTATAATAATTCAACGAGTCTACTTGCGATCGGTTTGTAGTATCAGGCTTTACCTTTCGTATCAAATGAAGGGCATTATTTAATTCGTTGTTTTCGCACAAATAATTAATGAACTCAATATCTTTACTAAAATCAGATTGACTATTTACAAAAAGACTTATAGACATCAAAGCGCCAATAAGCAAGACCTTTCTAATCTTTGAATTTGTAGCCATTTAGAGGGTCTAATATTTTGTTTGTTCTTGTGTTATAATCAACACCCGGTATTAGATCAATTCCGGCTAGCCTTGTGCAACGCGTTAAGCGATCGGCCGTTAACGCAATACCTTTGAAAAAACCATATTTTGTGATCACGGTCTTGCTAAAATTACTGCAACTTAATTCGAAAGGGCAATTTGCACCAATTTGTACTGAAATGTGTTTTTGGTATAAGAACATAGCGCCGCCAAAAAAAGCGGTAACAGGATTATACTTAATATACCATTTCTTGTGTTTAAATAAGTATTCAACGTTTCTTTTTTTCTCAAAACTTGCTTCGTACCTAGGATTAGATCGTATAAGTTCAAGATCAGATTTTGATTGGGAATAACCAAAATTCAGTGTTAGAAATAACAGTAAAATATATGAAAGCTGTTTCATCATTTTGATTTTTCGGTGATGATCTTCGCGTTGGCGGGAATCACAAAGTCAATATATTTATTATCCACCTTCTCATTTAATTTAGGATTGCTATATTCCTTTCTTGTAATGATCGAATCGCCTTTGTTTGAATACGAGAATTCGGTTATCAAAAACGGAATAAAATAGTCTGCCACTTTTTGATAGTTACTAAAATATATCTTTCCTAAGGTTTTATTGTTGGATGAATAGAAGTGCAGGTAAATGGGTAAAGTTTTTTCATGTACCAATTCAATTTTTTTAAGAGGAGTTTGTGATCCTTCTTTTGGCGTCCAAATTGTGATGAGAGAACCATCTTCTACGGATGTTTTTGTGATCTTGTAACCTAGTTTTGAAAGACCCATATCTGAATAGCTTTTCTTAAAAAAGTGATCAAAGTAACTGGTCTCAGATGTGTTGTTCTTATTATTAAATTGTATTACCGAATTTTCAATTGGATCATAGATCTTTGTGTCACCAAAATTATTTATTATCGTTATGTTCTCAAATGGCTTTGTAAGGCGCGTTGTCATTACCCCACCATTAAATTTATAATAAAGCTCACCTTTTACAATAAGCACTTTTCCCTTGTCTAATATTTTGGAAGTAAAATCAAGGCTGATCTTTGAAGTTGTTGCCAAAGTCAATGACTTTGATTCAGGCAGGGAGCTTAATACAAAAAAAATAAAAACAAAGGTGAGCGATCTTTTCATAGGAAGGATTAATATTTCGCCCCACCGATCCCAATATTTTCAATAGGATGCCAGGTAGTTTTTGTTTCTTGAAGGTCGAGAATTAAATAGGGGTTTTGACTCTCATCCTTAGTCCAATCTTTTGCCCAATAAAACGTGCGCTTTACATTTAACGAAGCATGTTCGCCAACAGCTTTAATTTCGTTCTTGTCTTTTCTGCAATAAACAATGGCGTTCACATCCATGTGACTCGAAAAATGCTCAAGCAATTCTTTAGTGGTGCCGGTTAAAATATTTACCACACCTCCAGGAAGATCGGATGTTGCTAATATCTCAGAGAATGTAATTGAGCATAAAGGGTTTGTTTCTGATGCCAAAACAACGCAGGTATTTCCTCCCGCAATTACAGGAGCGATCACACTTACTAGTCCTAATAAAGAAGATTCTTCAGGGGCAATAATAGTTACAACGCCTGTTGGCTCCGGAATCGAAAAATTATAGTGCGACGAAGCAACAGGATTAACAGAACTAAATAAAGCCGAATATTTGTCGCACCATCCGGCGTAATAAATTAAGCGATCAATACTTAACGCAACTTCTGCTTCCGCTTGTTTTGCATTAGAACCTTGCAACATCAACTCTTCTTTTAATTGCGCTTTTCTTCCTTCCAGCATTTCGGCAATGCGGTAAAGTATTTGCGAACGGTTAAAAGCTGTTTTCCCGCTCCAGCCTGCAAAGGCAGATCGGGCAGCTGTTACAGCGTTTCGCAGATCTTTACGAGAAGATAAACACATATTAGCAATGAGTTTTTTGCTCTTATCTTTTAATTCATAATAGCGTCCACTCTCCGTACGCGGAAATTGTCCGCCAATATAAATTTTATATGTTTTTAAAACCGGGATTCGTTCCATGTTGCAAATTTACAATTTTATAGATAACTAAATTCTTTCCAATTATTCTTACAGGTTTTGCATTCGTAGTAGTCGTCCACCTCGGTATGCATCACGTGATAATTCTCTAAGCTTCCTTCTAACAAAACACGTTCTCTCCAAATAATTTCAGTAACGCCACATTTAGGACATTCACCCTGCATGGTTTCGTTCATGATCTTTTTTTCGGGACCTTTTTCGGGCCGTCCTCCGGGTTTACTCACGCATCTTCTTTATTAAATTCCAAATAGAAAACAGTTCCTTTTCCTTCTTCACTTTCAAACCAAACACTTGCATCAATAGTATCAAAAATGTTTTTGATCATAGCTAAACCTAATCCTGATCCTGTTGACTTAGTGGTAAAGTTTGGCGTAAAAATATTTTGTTTTAAATTTTCGGGAATGCCGCAGCCGTTATCAGCAACGGTTACTACATATCCTTTTTGATTTTCCATTTCTGAAGTGCTTATCTCTATATGGGCTTCCTTAACTTCTGAAGTTGCCTGAAGAGCATTGGTAAGCAAATTATTAAATACGCGCAGCATTTGTTCCTTATCGGCTTTAACGGGAATATTTTTCGAGTGCAGATCAACAGAGATCTTTACCTTTTTTTCTTTCTCAAAAAGATCAACGGTAGAATTGATCACTTCTGCCAAATTTATTTTTTCCAACTCACCGCTTGGTAATTTCGCGAAATTGCTGAACTCTGTGGCAATATTGGCAAGCGCATCAATTTGCTCGATGATATTATTACTTGCCTTTGTAAAACGCTCTTCAAAATCCTTTGGATCATTTTTCATCACATGCTGCAGATATTGAAGATTCAATTTCATGGGCGTTAATGGATTCTTGATCTCGTGCGCTACTTGTTTGGCCATTTCTCTCCATGCTGTTTCACGTTCGCTTTTTGCTAGAAGTCCGGCACTTGTATCCAACTTTTCTATCATCGAATTGTATTCGCTCACTAACTTTCCTACTTCATCATTGCTCTCCCATAAAATGGCCTCGTTCTGTTTTCCTAAAGCAACATTGGCCATTTGCTGTTTTAATATTCGCAATGGTAAAGTAATATATCCTGAAAGAATTAAACCGGAAAGTATACTAATGATAAATAAAATAACGTATACGTTAATAAGCGTACTTATAATACCCGATAATTTATTATCGAGAATACTTTGCTTACTGAAATACGGCAAGTTCAAATAGCCCATTAATTTTTTATTGGCATTATAAATGGGTGCGTACAACGATAAATAATCTAAATTCCCGGCTTTGTCTTTGGATGTATAACTCGACACCAGATCGTTCTTTAAATTGGCCAAGGCTTTTGAATTAAGCAATGGAGCAGCTAATCCTAATTCGTACAAGCGTGGTTGACTACTAATATAAAGCTGTCCGGTATTATCAAATACACTCACCTCACTTTTAAAGATCTGCGCATACTTTTTAATGGTAAGATCTATCAGCTCTTTTGAAACATCGCTAATGGTGTCGCTGTTCTGCAAGGCGCCCGATAATTCACTTAAGATGCTGTTGGATTTTTCTTGCAATTGTTTTTCATTGTCTTTATCAAATTGATCTGACACTAATTTGCTTGAGGTAAGTCCAACCGCCGCAATAGAAACTAATAGCAAAAGAATTACGGTAGTTTGAATACGACGCGTTAAGGAAGATGCCACAGCGCGCTCTGAAAAGAAAAGGGAATAAGCGAGATAACTTAAATAAGCGATCAACGAGAAAAGCAAGAACAAATAGGAGTTGTATGTAAAGAAGTAACTTAAGTTTTTTGTTTTGGTTGAAATGATCACCGTTGAGTTCTCATCGGGATATAAATAATAATGTTGGTATTGTGGATCTACTTTACTTAAAGTGGCAGAATCGTTCAAATTCACAGGGTAATTAAAATCGCCATACATTTTATTGTTGATGCCCGAGCGATATACAACGCGACTTAAGTTGCGCAATTTATCTAATTTCTGTTGCGAAGCATCTATTAGTAGATCCGGAAATGCGCCAACCTCTTCAAAGTATTTTGGCTCGAACATGATATAAAGTTTGTTCTTGCCCAATTCAATGCGTGCCATGTAACGCGAATTATTTTTGTATTGATCAATAAAAAATAAGTTAGGACTCGCGGTTTTCGATGACTGATAATTTATTTGTTCTTCAAAAAATCCTTCGTTGCGCAAGATGGGCTGAGTGTTTTGAATAAGCGCTTTACAATTCTCATCAAACATAGAGAATTCTATATTGTAACGATCAAAATAGCCAAAGAAGAAATTTTGTCTTAATAATTGCAGAAATTCTTTATCGCCGTTAGCTCCAACAAATTGACTCATCACAAGTAGAGGCTCATTTTTTTCGATCTTATCAGAAAGGTTAAAGAATTCGCTTTCTAAAACAGCATCTTGTCTATCAATTAATTTGTACGAGAGCACTTCAAAATCCTGCTGTTGATTTTTTGAGATATAAAAATTAAGAATGGCCGATGAGATCACTGCCATTAAAAGCAACATGCCACCAACTGCCAAAATATTCTTTTCTAATTTAAGATAACCAATAAATAAAATAAGTAAGCTAATTGGAAAGAACCACCATTTCTCCATCCAATAATTGGAAGGAAAAACAAAATTAAGCACCAATGAAAGAGCCAGCGTTATCCCCAAATAGAAAAGTATTGATCGCAAATTTTGCTTCATAGTGTACTTAAACAAAATGTAAAGCAACATAAGCGTAGAAATGTTCACCAACACAATTGGCAACAGAGCAACATAACTATACCAGTGAAGATTGAGGAGATTTAAAAAGTCGAACGAAATAGTGGAGTTACTAATGATGCTATTAATGATGTGGTGATGAAAGAACAGATTTATAAAAAGCAAACCAATACTTAAACCAACATAAATGATCTTGCCGATCTGGTTCTTGGAATTCTTGAGCCAGTAATAACAAATGATACTGAGCCAAATAAGTAAAATGGAATTTAAAATAAGATCGCCCAAATACGAATTGAGATACGATTGTGCATTTCCAAAAAGGATAAGATCATACAGATCTCCTTGGTAAAGATAGCCCGGCCATTTAAATTGCAGCATTAAAAAACGAAGGATAAAAATAAATGCCACGTAAACTATTCCTACTATCGCAAATGGTTCGCGTTTTATTTGGATCAATACAAATAGTAAAAGAAGAACGCATATCAAAAAGAATAAAATTGTAAGTATGCCAATGGTTCCTTTTGTTTTGTAGGTTAGTTCGCTACCTGAAATAGAAAATAAAAGCGCGTTATTCAAAGTCACTTCACTTCCGGCGATCTTGCTTAATTTTAGATCGAGTCCTGCCGGCAGATCAAGCCAGGCAGCAAAGTTATTTTCTAAATAATCATTTTGGAGATCGTATTTGGTTTTTAAGATACATAGAGCCAAGTAGGTATTGTCTCCTTGTGTGATGTGATGCGCCAAATAATACCCATTTCTTAATTTTACAAGATCAGTTTTTAGTTCGGCTGTGAATTTGGTGGGAATAGGAATTTGTGAATTGTTCCAATACGCTAATTTTTGGTTGGTAAAAACATAAATGCCAATATCGTTAACCGAATAAAGATCTTGTAATTTTTCAGGATCCAAGCCTCTGGCCATTTCGGCGGCACCTGTAAGTTCTTTGTATTTTTCGTTGAGTCGTTGCGACGCTTGCTTAGAAAGATCTGCCGGAGTTTTAGTTCCTCGTAAATTGATATAAAATGACCCAAGAAAAAGAGCTATAACCAGGTAAAGCAAAAAGTATTTGTTTCTCAGAAGGTTCATTGGCAGTACAAATTAACAATATTTCCTTGTAAAAGCCATATTTCTATGAACTTATGGGGGTTTGGAGTGTATCGGCTTTATAAGGGGCTTTCTGACAGAAAAATATTTTTTTGAAATAAGGCAAAACCCATACCTATTTCCTATTATTTTTGTATTTTCAGGTTTTTAATTATGGCACGCGAAACAAAAACAACAGCAAAGCAACCCTCTTTACCGGAGTTGACAACAAAATTCACCTATTTTCCATTCCTTAACCAAAAGTTAGCCGCTATCCTTATCGGTATCATTGGTTTTGCGTTTTACATCACCTCTATCAATGGTGAGTATGCACTGGATGATGGTATCATTATTCACCAAAATGATCACGTATTAAAGGGATTCAGGGGTATTCCTGATATTTTAACCAAAGACGCTTACGAAAGTTTTTATCGTCGCATGTGTGCTACCGATCAATTGGCCGGTGGTCGTTATCGACCATTATCTGTAGTAAGTTTTGCAGTTGAGCAACAATTTTTAGGTGCGTACAGAAGTGGATTGTACATGCAAGTGCGGGATCTTAATCAAAACAATGTCTTAGACGATAAACCGGTACCCCACACTTCAGATTGTGGGCGGCCGGAAGTAAATTATGAATTCAACGATTACGTTGATGCCAATAATGATGGTGTTGTACAAGGTAACGAGTGCTACAGTTGTTGGGACTTGAACAAGAACTTTAAAAATGAATTTGATGAGGATCTTAATATCGATGGGATCTTTAATGAGGTAGATTGCCAGGTGTATAGCGCCAAGGTTCGTCACTTTAATAATATTTGGACATTCGCTTTGGGCTGTGTGTTCTTGTATTTAGTATTTGCTAAATGTTTCTTCCGCAAAAATCCGGACCTTGCTTTTTTAGCGGCGTTATTATTCACCATGCATCCAATACATTCGGAAGCAATTGCCAATGTAAAAAGCCGCGACGAGATATTTTCGTTAATATTTGTCTCGCTCACTTTCCTCTACTCATTTAAATACATAGAAACCAAAACCTGGAAGGATCTTTTCTGGGCCAGCTTTATGTTCTTGCTTGCTGTGCTTTCAAAAGAATACGCGGTATTCCTATTATTCTTATTGCCATTAGCAGTGCTTACATTTACTGAGAATGATATTGATGTTGGTAAACACTTGAGTAAAGACGCACTCTTGAAACTTTTGAAAACAAAAGAAATGAAGAACGTGCTTGTGGTTGGTGGTATTTTTGTGATAGCGGCATTTTTAATGTTGTACATGAAGCGTGATTTTGACATGCATGCTAAGCCCGGCGCAAAACCTATAAAAGCATTCTGGTTATGGCCTTTTGTATATTTGATATTAGGAGTTTTTGTAATTGGACGCACAAATAAGACTAAGAATTTCCATACATTAATGAGTTGGTTATACTTTGTTATGTTGGTTTATTTAGCCATGCGTTTAATGGCGGTAAAATTAAAGCCGGGAGTGCCTGATACAGAGATCTTGAACAATCCATATTTGTTGGCAAATGGCGAAGAGCGTTTCGCAACAAAAGGATATGTGCTTTTAAAATATCTTCAATTACTCGTTTTCCCTCATCCATTATCTTCTGATTATTCTTTCAAAACAATCCCATACCGTCATTTTACTGACTGGGATTTTTTACTTTCAATTGTGTTACACGTAGCAATGATCATTGCCGGGGTATATTACACTATTAAAAAACATGTAATAGGTTTTGCAATAATGACCTATATCATTTTCGCCTTAATGATAGGCAACGTGTTAATGGATATTGGCGCTACCATGGGCGAACGTTTGATCTTTCACTCATCCATTGGTTTCTGTATAGGCGCAGCTTATGTTATCCTTAAAGGGTTTGATAAACTGGCCACCATACAATTGAATTTACGTCGCTCGGTGTTAGTTAGTTTTGTATTAGTGGTAGGATTTCTTTTCGGATGCAAAACATGGGAGCGAAACTGGGATTGGAAAAACGACGTTACCTTATTTTTAAAAGATGTAAAAACAATGCCGCACTCGGTGTTAGTATTAGGAAACGCCGGCGCACGTTGGGTTGACCTAGCAGATACAAAAGAAGTGACCGGCGTACAAGTAGTGGGCCAAGACTCTACCGCGTTCAACGATTACAATGGAACTTTAGTTGTAACTGATGAAGAAGTAAAACAAGGTGGTTATAAGGATAAGCGTGAAGCGGCTTTATTTAAAGGTATCGCATTCTTAAAGCATGCTATTGAATTACATCCTCGTTACGTAAATGGTTATTTGAACTTAGGTTTAGCTTACTTTAAATTACGTAAGGATTTTGAAGCGTTGTACTATTGGAAAAATGCAGAGCGTTTATATCCAAACAACCCGTATTTAAGAAATTACTATCAAGTGTATAGTAATGACCTTAAGAATCGTGGAATTGTTGCTTTCAACAAAGGACATATGGATACTGCTTCAATTGAATACAATAAATGGACAATTTTAGAACCAAATAATCCTGAAGCATGGTATAATTTGGGAGGTGCTTTCTTTAATACACGTAAGTACGTTTTGGCTAAACAAGCATGGGAAAGAACTTTACAGTTGAATCCAAATCATGTTCAGGCAAAACAAAATTTACCAATGGCCAATCAAATTGTAAATCAAATGATGATGGCTACGCAACAACCAACACAACAAGCGCAACCAATAAATTTGAAATAAGGATATGAGAAAATTTTTCTTTGGATCTTTTTTAGCCATGTGTTTTTGTGCAAGTGCGCAAAATCCACAATTGATAAATACATTAGAAATTGAGCCTGGAGGAACAGGGCTTACAAGTAAAAATCTATTCAACGATAGTTTATGCAGCAGCTTTTGCCTCATTATAAAAAATGAGGTAAAAGGGCACAAGCACATGAAACATAGCGAACACGTTATCGTTCAAAGCGGTGAGGGTGTAATGCGAATGGGCGATAAAGAATTTACTATAAAAGAAGGGGATGTTATTTTTATTCCAAAAGGAACTGTTCATTCGGTTATTGTAAAGGGCAAAAAACCATTAAAGGTATTAAGTATTCAATCACCATTTTTTAATGGAGACGACCGCGTGATGGTGGAGTAAATGAGCCTAAAGATCGTAACTATAACTCTTTCGCCTTGTCTTGATAAAAGCACAACCGTAGAAAAATTTGTCCCCGAAAAAAAGCTAAAATGCTCTTACCCCATGTTTGAAGCGGGTGGAGGAGGCATTAATGTTTCGCGCGCTTTGCGCAATTTTAAAACCGATTCGCTTTGCATTTATATTTCAGGAGGCTACACAGGCCGAATTTTAAATAATTTGGTTTATCACGAACAATTAAATGCTGAACCTGTTTCAAGCACTGCTTATACTCGCGAAAATTTTATTGTGTTCGAGAATCAAACTCATTTGCAATTTAGGTTTGGGATGCCTGTAAATCCTGTTCCTAAGAAGGAGTGGCAGGAAGTAATTACAAAACTAAAAAAGCAAAATGCAAAATATTTGGTTCTCAGCGGAAGTGTTTGGCCGGATATTGATAGACAATTTTTTTCGGAATTACAGAAGTACATTAAAAAGAATAAAGTAAATTTTGTGGTTGATACCGCAGGAAATGCTTTAAGGACGGTATTAAAAACCGGGGCTTTCCTTATTAAGCCAAATCAAAATGAGTTCTCACAATTATTTGGTAAAAAGCAATTGAACGCAAAACAAATTGTTGCAAGATCTAAGCAATTAATAAAACAAGGAATGGTGAAAAACATTCTGGTTTCACTTGGAGGAGAAGGAGCTGTTTTGATAAATGAAAAAGAGGCGACCCAGTTTATTCCCCCAAAATTAAAGATAAAAAGTACGGTTGGTGCAGGCGATACCATGGTGGCAGGGATCGTTTACCAATTAAATAAAGGGCAAACAATTTCTGAAGCTGTAAAATTTGGTGTGGCGTGTGGATCGGCAACTAGCATAAATTCTGGAATGCAATTAGGAACATTAAGTGGCGCCAAAAAATTATTGGGTCGCGTTAAAGTAAAAAAACTGTAGGCTGTGTCGAAAAAAAGACTGATGATAATTAGTTTGATCGTGAGTGTGATTTTACTTTGCGTAAAATTTTTAGCTTATTTTTTAACTCACTCTAATGCAATTTTAACCGATGCGGTTGAATCTATTGTAAACGTTGCGGCCGGATCTTTCGCCTTATTTGGAATTTATTACGCCAGCAAACCCGCTGATGAAGATCATCCCTACGGACACGGAAAGATTGAATTTTTTTCGTCGGGTTTTGAAGGAGGAATGATAACCATTGCCGGAATAGGAATGATGGCGAAAGGAGTTTTGGCATTTTTTCAGAAAGATGAAGTGCATTCAATTGATCTAGGAATTTATCTTTCTGTAGCCGCTGGAAGCATTAATTATTTTGTTGGATTTTTTATCATGAAGAAGGGCAAGGCCGGACACTCAGACCTTATGATCGCCAGCGGTAAACATTTAATAAGCGATGCTATTTCAAGTGTAGGATTAGTGATTGGATTAGCGCTGGTATATTTTACAAACATTATTTGGATAGATTATGCTGTGGCGGTATTATTTGGCGGATATATCACCTTTTCAGGATTTCGTATTTTGAAGGAATCAGTATTCAATTTGTTAGATCAGGCTGATCACGATAAGATCGATCATGTGATCAGTATCTTAAATAAAAATCGTGGAGATAACTGGATAGACATTCATAATTTAAGAATATTAAAATATGGATCTGTTTTGCATGTAGATTGCCATGTTACCTTGCCTTGGTATAATAATTTACAGCAAACACACGATGAAATTGATGCAATAGAAAAATTAGTAAGCAAAGAATCAACGCACGACATTGAATTTTTTATTCATGCCGATCCATGTTTACCAATTTCATGCGCTATTTGTCAGGTTAAAAATTGCCCTGAGCGAAAACACGAATTTGTAAAAAGATTAACTTGGGGATTAGATAATGTTCTTCCCGATCGCAAGCATCAATTGTAATTCTAGAAAGGTACTCCTGCCGTTCCTCCGGTTCCTAGATCTCCTGAAAGTTCTGGCTGAATAGAAATAATAGGGATCTTAGCTGCATTCACTATCTCGTGATCATACGTACTTAAAATACCGCGTGCGCCATCTAATTTTTGATCGGTCATGGTAACGATCATATCGTTCTTGTGTTTTTTGGCAAAGCTAAGAGTTTTGCTTACGCGATGATTTGTTTTGTCAATAAAGTGTTCGCAAAGCACGCCTTTCTTTTCGCAAAGAGCCACTATTTGTTTAGCAACTATTTCTAGTTTGAATTTATCTGCCTTTTCATCTTCATCGTAAATACCTAATACGGTTATTTTAGCGCTGAAGGCTTTTGCTAAGGCAATAACGTAATTTACCTTCTGACGCGAGTGTTCAGAAAAATCGATCGGCATTAAAATGTTTTGATAACCTTTTTTATTTACCAGATCTTTAATTGTCATAACAGGAACCGGCGCTTTGGTAATTAAGCGGTAAGCGGTACTTCCAAGGAAAAGATCTGATTTTGAATCTTTACCTTGAGTGCCCATGATAATGAGGTCAATTTTATTTTCTTCAGCAAGATTCACAAGTTCAGTTGTGATATTTCCGGTAGAAACGATCGTCTTTGGAGTAATTCCATAGTCTTTACGAATTTGCGCGGCCGCATCACTCAAGCGTTCATTTACCATATCTACAACTACTTTGTTCGTCTTAAGCTTTAGAAGCGGTAAAATAATATCAACTAATTCTGATTTATTGATTACGTGCACCAAATACAGGTCGGCTTTAAGAAGTGAAGCAATAAATGCGGCGTGACTAACTGCTTTGCTTGCGTTTGCCGAAAAATCATACGGCAACATGATGCGTTTTACTTTGAAATTTATCATCGTTTGAAAAAGTTAAATTTATTAAATTTTAGAGGACTAATTTACTGGTTTTTTTGATTAAAAAAAATTAATGCTAAGCGATAGACTATAACTTCTTATAGCCCTCCAAATTATCAACACCCCAGTTCTTCAACTCTTCTTCTGACCATAGGCTAGGGAAGAAAATCCGACGCTGGTATTTAGGGTGCATATATTTGTGCCAATCACTGCCGCCGGTTGCTTCCGCTTTTTTAGGGCCACTGTCTAAATATTTTGCCGCCGCGTTATAGTGGTTCATTACCCATCCTATATTCACAGTATGATCGTAATGACGCATGGCATTGATGAGGTCTTTGTTGGTTTTTTCTTTCTCTGGTAACGACTTGAACTTCGTATAAAGATTAATAGTATTGTACTCTTCCATTTTTCCCAAGAAGAAATGCTTGTATTTATTCTCGAAGTTTTGCAGTAATGGATTTTTCTTTCCGGTTGCATGATCTTTACCAGCCGCTTGCCAATACAGATGTTCATATGCGTGCTCGTATGGTGTATTACGATCAATGGTAGCGCGGAAACGGTAGTCAATAAGATTAATTAATTCGGTTGAGCCAAATTCTATCAATCGGTATTGAGCACTTTGAAATCCGCTAGCGGGCGTTAGCGTGTTTCTAAACTTCATGTATTGATCAATATCCATGCCATCTCCCATAATAGTAAATGAATTTGAAAGCATATCAAAATATCTACTGATGCGATCTAAATGCTTGGTGAATTTTGGAGCAACAATATTTTCAGTATGGGCTACTTGATCCATCTCCCATAGTATCATTTTAAACAAAAGCTCGTTTATTTGATGGTACATGATGAATACCATTTCATCCGGCAAGGTAGTTCTTTGGATCTGTAAACCTAAAAGCGCTTCCGTTTGTATATAATCCCAATAGGTCATTTGCTTAGCCCATACCAATCCATCCATATGGATGTTAACATCTTGATCAATGGATTTGTATTTTTCGGTTAAACGTTCAACTAGTTTTTCTTGTGCTTCGTTCATATAGTTTAATTTAGTTTTTTATTTTCTCACCAAAAGATCGGTGAATGAATTTATCAATATTCTCTGGGCTTGTATCGTTAGTGATATTATTTTGCAAAATAAGATCCAGAATAATCTTGTCTTGTTCTTTGCCTTTAGTTAATGCAACTTGGTATTCAATATCGCTAAAAGAAACCATTGAATACATTGGGAAATAATTTCCCGGGTATAATTCGGCCATGCGCCTTTCAACTTTTTGTTGAAGTAAAAAAACGGGATCGGCAACTTTGTCGCGCATCACAATATAATTCAGCATCGAAAGATCTTGAACGGCATCTCCGTTTGGTTTACGAATAACCTCATACTCTTTGAATATCTCTGTCCAATTTTCATTGTGCTTTTTCATCAACGAATATAAAGCTGAGCAATCTTCAAAACCCGCATTCATTCCTTGTCCAAAAAACGGAACTGTTGCGTGCGCTGCATCTCCCATGAGTGCCGCTTTTCCGTTTGTCCAAGGAAAGCAACGAATAATGGCCAGCGATGATAAGGGATGATCTTCCCAAGCATCAGCAATATTTGGCATCATTTCAAAAAAATCAGGAAACACCGATTTGAAAAAATTATTAACCTTTTCTTTTGATGTAAGATTATTAAAACAATGTTCGTGGTTTTCGAACGGCATAAATAAAGTACAAGTAAATGAACCATCGAAATTAGGAAGCGCAATGAGCATGAAACGTCCGCGCGGCCAAATGTGCAAAGTATTCTTTTCTAATTTATAACTTCCATCAGCATTTGCAGGCAATAAAATTTCGCGGTAACCATCTTCAATATAATTTTGGCTATAGGTAAAGCGATCAGTTTTTTGAAAAGCATTATAACGAATTGCAGAAAAAGCGCCATCCGTTCCAAAAACAACATCGGATGTGTGCTCGCTTAGTTTTCCGGTTTCGGTATTTTTTAAATCCACAGTTCCATTTTTAAGATCGGCGCCAATACACTCTTCGCTAAATTTAATTTGCGTATTTCCTTCGCGTTCGGCAATATCCATCAATTTGCAATTGATATCGCCGCGAGAAACAGAATAAATTGCCTGGTTATTTATACCGTAGGGTTGGTAGGTTGTTTTTCCATCGAGCGCATGCATGGTTCTTCCGTACATAGGAATGGAGATCTTACGGATCTCATCGCCAATTCCCATTTCATCTAAAGCCTTCCATCCGCGAAACGACATGGCAAGGTTAATGGATTTTCCGGCCGAGATCTTAGCTTTGCGCATATCTGTACGGCGCTCGAACACGTTTACTTTATAACCTTGTTTTGACAAATATACTGCCCATAACGAACCTACTAAACCTGAACCTATAATGGTAGCTTGCTTCATAAAATTTCTTCGCAAATAGCGCTTGTAATTAATGTGGTGAAATTAAAGGATTTGTTGGGCTTTTAAAAATAAAACTTCATGAGAATCATCACTTTTTCTATGCTAAACCACCCTTATTGTAAGCGCACACTGTGCTCATCAAGCACTCTATGCATTTTGGGTTGGTGGGCCTACAGATCTCTCTACCTAAAAAGGAAATGGCCATTCCTAGCTCTCCCCAATCTTTTTCTGAACTCACTTCCATTAATTGTTTCTCAATTTTTTTTGGATCGGTGCCGCTTGCTACACCAATTCTTGGAGCTACGCGTACTACATGTAGATCAACAATAACTCCAACTGCTTTTACGCCCGATTCGCGCATGATCACATTGGCCGATTTTCTTCCAATGCCGGGCAACTCAGTTAATTCTTCCATAGTTAATGGAATATTTTTATCCGTTTTTATTTTTGAAGCAAGAGCTAAAAGCCATTTTGTTTTATTTCCAAAGTTGCGAACCTTTCCAATGTATTGATATAATGTTTCTGCATCCGCTCTTGCTAACGCTTCCATATTTGGAAAAGCTTTAAAAAAATTTACGGCAACTTCGTTAATGTGTTTATCCGAATCTTGTGCAGATAAAATAACCATCACTACTAATTGATAAGTATTCTTATGATCAAGTGGATGTTTTTTTCCTTTATATTTTTTAATAAGAGGTTTAAGATCTTCGTTCCAGTTTGCTTTAGACATGTATTTGTTTTTTAATAAAAGTACAAACTAAGGGTTTTCGAAAAAAGTCAGAAAAAGCGCAATTTCGATTAAAAATCTAAATACTAAACAAAAAGTGTTGATAGCCTGTGGAAAGTGATTTTTTCTAAATCAATTAGGTCATTAAAAAATCGGCGATCGTCTATGAAAAACATCAAATTGTCTATTTATAATAAGACCCACTAAAGAAGGTAAAAGTGGTGAAATGAACCTATGAATTAGCGAATGAATATTAATACTTAGTAGAGGTCAAAAAACACACGGTAATTAAAGTTCCAATAGCCCTGAAACGCCCGCTATACTTGATAACTGGAGACCTTGGTCACGGTCTTCGCAAGGTCTTTTTGTTATATTTATAGAAGTAAGCACCCCATTAGAATCATCGTATTTTTAGTTGTTATGAGTAGAAGAATTATTTTTTTGTTAGCAGTAAGTTTACTTGGACTTAACACTGTACTTTTTTCACAGGCCATCATTTGCCCAAGCGTAAACGCGCAAATCGGAACCGGACCAAGCACAACAATTTGCCAAGGTAATTGTGCAGTTTTAACTGCGAGTGTTTTACCAATAAAGGAAACCACAACTTATAGCGTTGGAAGTATTGCTTTTGCACCGCAACCAACCGTTGGCGCAACAACCATTGTACTTAGTGATGACTCGCAAGGTGGACCATATCCCATTGGTTTTAATTTTTGTTTTTTTGGAAACACATATAATCAGTTTTACATTGGCTCTAATGGTTGGATTGGTTTTACGGCAGGTCAAACAAATGCATTTACATCGGCAGCAATTCCTAGCGCGGCACTGAATGTTCCTCTTAATTGTATCATGGGTCCATGGCAAGATTGGCACCCGGGAATTGGAATAGGTCCTTACATCTCTTATAGAACCATAGGGGTAGCGCCTTGCAGAGCTCTTGTTGTTACATGGTACGATGTTCCTATGTTTTCGTGTACTACAACCACAGGAAGATTTCAGATTATCATATATGAAACAACAAACATTATTGAAAATCATATTACGAGTAAGCAAGCTTGTTTAGCTTGGGCGGGTGGTACTGCAGTGCAAGGAATTCACAATCTCGCAGGAACAATTGGTATACCTGTTCCGGGAAGAAATTCAACGGCGTGGGTTGCAAATAACGAAGGTTGGAGATGGACACCAAATGGTATACCAACATTTACCATCAATTGGGTTGGCCCTTCAGGACCTATTGCAACTGGATCGCAAGTTACAGTTTGTCCACCGGCAACTGGAGTTTATACAGCGAACGCAACATTGGGAGGATGTATAGGCAGTACAAGTATTGGGGGAACTGTTCAAGTTGTTGTTCAACCATCACCAACCATCACTGCTAACTCAGCAACAGTTTGTGCAGGAAAAGGAGCAACATTAACTGCAGCCGGTGCTTCATCTTATACATGGCAACCTGGTAATATCATAGGGTCTTCAGCTTCTTTCACGCCTGCGGCAACTTCGGTTTATACCGTGTATGGAACTTCAGCTATTGGTTGTTTAGGTTTTAAAACCGTAACCATTACAGTAGCGCCAAATCCAACAGCAACTCCAGGAAGTAATAGCCCAATTTGCGTTGGAGGAACACTCAACTTAACTTCTAATGCTTCTACAAGTTATACTTGGACAGGACCAAACGCATTTACTAGTAATTTGCAAAATCCTTTCATAAATAACGTTACGGCAGCTGCAGCAGGAAACTATACTTTGAAGATAACCGCTCCGGGTGGATGTACTACTCAAGCGATTACTAATGTTGTCATAAATCCTTTACCAACTATCACGGTCAACAGTCCTTCTGTTTGCCCTGGTTTAGGAGCTACCTTAAATGCAGGTGGAGCAAGTACCTATACATGGCTACCTCCAAACGTTGTAGGATCTTCGGTTACATTTACTCCGGCCACTACTACAGTTTACACTGTTCAAGCAACGTCAGCTTTAGGATGCACATCAAGTGCAACTTCAACTATAACTATCAATCCAACTTTAACCCCTTTACCCGGAAGTAACAGTCCTGTTTGTACAGGAGGCAGTATTGCATTAACTGTGAACGCCGCAACAAGTTATACTTGGACAGGGCCAAATGCTTTTACAAGCAACTTGCAAAATCCAACAATAACTAACGCATCTACACTAAGTGCCGGAAACTACACAGTTAAAGTAACGAGCGCACTTGGCTGTACATCACAAGCGGTAGTAAATGTTATTGTAAACCCAACGCCAACTATTAGTGTTGGTAATCCCGGCCCTTATTGTGCGGGCTCTGCAATAAATCTTACAGTAACTGCTGCTGCAAGTTATACATGGACTGGTCCGTTAGCATTTACAAGTAACTTACAAAACCCTACCATTGCGAATAGCACAACAAATATGGCAGGTCCCTATGTTGTTACTGTAACAGCCGCAGGTGGATGTAAAAGTACAGGAACAGTTAACGTTGTAGTGAATTCTAAACCAACACCTACAGCTACAAGTAACTCGCCAATATGTTTGAATAAACAAATTAATCTCTTTGCAAATCCAGCTGCCAGTTCTTATACATGGAGTGGACCAAATGCATTTACAAGTAATGCGCAAAATCCTACCATTGCTACAGCTTCTTTAGTGAATGCAGGAAATTATACTGTTAACGTAACCAATGCTGCAGGTTGCACAAATACATCTGTTGTAACAGTTGTAATAAATCCACTTCCGGTTGTTGCTGTAACAGGTGCAACTACTTGTGTGGGCTCAACATTTACATTAACTGCAATAACGGGAACAGCTTTTGCCTGGACAGGACCGAGTGCTTTTAATTCACCTGTTCAGAATCCAAGTTTTGCAAACGCGCAAGTAACTCATAACGGAAATTATACTGTTGTTGTAACTAGTGCGCAAGGTTGCACAAATAGTGCAGTGGCAAATGTTTCGGTAGTTTCAAATCCAACTGCAAATATTGTTGGAACAAACACCTTATGTTCTCAGAACTTTAATGCTTCAATTAACACAACAACACTCACAGCAAGTGGTGGTGGTTCATATGTGTGGACATTGCCTCCCGGTTTTTCTGCATTACCAAATTTAAGCAGTAATCCTATCACCTTAAATCCACCGGTAACATCAACATCACTAGTTGCAACCATGACAGTTTTGGCAACAGCAGGAAGTTGTACAAGCCAAGCAGTTTATCAGGTAACCGTTTATCCAAATCCAACGATCACTGCAACAAGTGGCAGTATGTGCGCTGGAACACAAGTAACATTAACGGCAAATAACGCAACCACTTATACATGGACACCAAGCGCAACTTTAAATACACCAACCGGACCTGTTGTAATTGCAAACCCTGCAGCAACTACTGTTTATAGTGTTATAGGATCAAATAACGGAGGATGTAAGAGTCAAACACAAACATCAACTGTAACAGTTGTACCAAATCCAACAGTAACTATTAATCCAAACCCAGTATTGATATGTTTGAATAGTTCGATTAACTTAACTGCAAGTGGAGCAACAAACTATACATGGAGTCCAAACATTGCATTAACAACAACGTTAGGTCCAAACACAACAGCAAGCCCAACTATAACAACAACATATTCGATTATTGGATCACAAGCAACGTGTACCAACTTAGCAACTATACAAGTTTCAGTAATTGGTTTACCAACGGTGAGCATCGCGGGAACAAATACGTTATGTTCACAGAACTTTAATGGTTCACCAAATACAACAACACTTACAGCAAGCGGCGCGGCAACTTATGTATGGACATTGCCCGGAGGTTTTTCAGGAAGTCCAAGTTTAAGTAGTAATCCGTTAGTGATAACTCCTCCTGTAACATCAGTTCCAATTGTTGCAACGATGACAGTTTTAGGAACAGCCGGTTCTTGCACAAGCCAAGCAGTTATTCAGATCACAGTAGTTCCAAATCCAACTATTGCAGTAACAAGTGGTAGTATGTGCGCTGGAACACAAGTAACATTAACGGCGAGCAATGCTACAACGTATACATGGAGCCCGAGCGCAACTTTAAACACACCAAATGGACCAAGTGTTATTGCTAATCCGGCTGTAACAACTGTGTACACAATAATTGGAAGTAGCGTTGGTTGTAATAGTCAATCACAAAACGCAACAGCAAGTGTTGTACCAAATCCAACCGTAACGATCAATCCAAATCCTGCATTAATTTGTTTAGGAAGCTCGATCAATTTAACGGCGATAGGCGCCACTAATTATACATGGAGCCCAAGCACTGCTTTAACAACAACTAATACGGCAAACACAACAGCGAGCCCAACAGTAACAACTACATATAGTATTATTGGATCACAGGCAACGTGTACAAATTTAGCTACCATACAAGTTTCAGTAATTGGTTTACCAACAGTAAGTATTGCAGGAACAAACACTTTATGTTCACAGAACTTTAACGGCTCACCAAATACAACCACTTTTACTGCAAGTGGCGCGGCAACATATGTATGGACATTGCCTGCAGGATTCTCAGGAAGTCCAAGTTTAAATAGTAATCCACTTGTAATTACACCTCCTGTAACTTCTGTTCCAATTGTTGCAACGATGACGGTTTTGGGAACAGCGGGTTCTTGTACAAGCCAAGCAGTTATCCAGATCACTGTAGTTCCAAATCCAACTATTGCAGTAACAAGTGGAAGTATGTGCGCGGGAACACAAGTAACATTAACAGCGAGCAATGCAACAACATATACGTGGACACCGAGTGCAACATTAAATACGCCAAACGGACCGAGTGTCATTGCTAACCCTGCTGTAACTACTGTTTACAGTGTGATCGGCGGAAGTTTAGGATGTAATAGTCAAACACAAAATGCAACAGCGAGTGTTGTTCCAAATCCAACTGTAACTATTTTACCAAACCCTGCATTAATTTGCTTGAATAGTTCTATCAATTTAACGGCTGGTGGAGCTACTACTTATACTTGGTCGCCAAACATTGCTTTAACAACAACCTTAGGTCCAAACACAACAGCGAGCCCAACAATAACAACAACGTATTCTATTATTGGATCGCAAGCAACCTGTACAAATTTAGCAACAGTTCAAGTATCTGTAATTGGTTTACCAACAGTTTCAGTTATTGGAACAAACACCTTATGTTCACAAAACTTTAACGGTTCACCAAACACCACAACATTAACAGCGAGTGGCGCGGGAACTTATGTGTGGACATTGCCTGCAGGATTCTCAGGAAGTCCAAGTTTAAGTAGTAATCCATTAGTGATAAACCCTCCGGTAACTTCAGTTCCAATTGTTGCAACGATGACAGTTTTAGGAACAGCAGGAACATGTACTAACCAAGCGGTGTATACAATTACTGTAGTTCCAAATCCAACTATTTCTACAACAAGCGGCAGTATGTGCGTAGGAACAAGTGTGAACTTAACAGCGGCAAATGCAACAACGTATACATGGACACCAAGCGCAACCTTAAATACATCAAACGGACCAAGTGTAATTGCAAGTCCTGCGGTTACGACGGTGTATAGTATTATTGGAAGTAGCGTGGGATGTAATAGTCAAGCACAAAATGCAACCGCGATTGTTGTGCCAAATCCAACTGTAACTATTTTACCAAACCCTGCAGTAATTTGTTTGAATCAATCCATTAATCTTACTGCGAGTGGCGCTACTAATTATACATGGACACCGAACATTGCTTTAACGACAACACTAGGACCAAACACAACGGCGAATCCATTGGTAACAACTACGTATTCTGTTATTGGAGAAGCAGCAACGTGTACACATGTAGCAAATATCACTGTAAGTGTTTTACCGCTTCCAACAATCACTATTGTACCGAGCAGTCCAACGCTTTGTATGAATAACTTCAACGGTTCACCAAATACGGTTTCATTAACAGCAAATGGCGCTGCAAGTTATACGTGGGGACCAATTATTGGTTTAACCACAAACACACTTAACGGATCAATGATTATTGGTACTTCTAACGGAAATAACACTCCGAGTGGAACTGTGATAGGATCAGTAGGAACATGTACAAACTCTGCAACATTTACATTAAGTGTTATTGATAATCCAATCATTTCCACCACGAGCGGCAGCATGTGTGCAGGCACGAGCGTAAGCTTAACAGCGGCCAATGCGCAAACGTATACATGGACACCGAGTTCTACATTAAATACGGCTAATGGCCCGGTAGTAATTGCAAGTCCAACAGTAACCACAGTATATAGTGTGATAGGAAGCAGTGTAGGTTGCCAAGGTCAAACACAAAATGCAACTGCCATAGTGGTAAATAATCCAACAGTGAGTATTGCACCGGCCACACCAACTATTTGTTTTGGAGACGCAATTAATTTAACCGGAAGTGGCGCTACAAATTATACGTGGAGTCCAAACATAGCGATCACAGCTACCACAGGAGCCAACGTAACAGTAAATCCAACGGTAACAACAACGTATCAATTAATTGGAGAGGCAGCAACTTGTACGCATGTAACATTACAAACTGTAACCGTTGTTCCACTTCCGATCATCACTATTGCATTAAATAGTCCAACGATGTGTATGAACAACTACAATGGTTCTGCCAACTTCATAAATGTAACTGCAAGTGGTGGTACATCATATAACTGGATCGGCTTTAACGGCATTGGAAACAATACAAGTACAGGACCAAATGTTATTGTAACAGCTGTACCAAATATTCCAATAGGAACAGGAACAGTAATTGGCACGGTAGGAACTTGCACAAACATTGCAAGCTTTAGTGTCATAGCAGCACCAAACCCAATTATAGCAGTAACATCCATGAGTGTTTGTCAGGGCAAGAGTGTAATGCTAACAGCTAGCGGCGCTCAAACCTATCAATGGTCACCACCAACAAATTTAAGCTCAACCACAGGAAGCACAGTAATGGCTAATCCAAACAACACAGCAGTATATAGTGTGATAGGTTCAAGCATTAATTGTCAAAGCCCTACAGAAACTGCAACAGTAACGGTAGTTGCAAATCCTGTCATAGTAATTGCGCCGGTAACACCAACCATTTGCGCGGGCTCTCCAATAGGCTTAACGGCATTTGGCGCTAACAATTATACTTGGAGCCCGGCAGTGAGTATCAATACACTCAACGGAAACTTTGTGATCGTTAACCCAACTGTAACCATGAACTATGTAGTAGTTGGGGAAGCAGCAACGTGTACATCTATCGCAGTTCGTCAAGTATCAGTTATTCCATTACCGGATCTGCAAGCGGTGGCTTCAAAAACGATGATATGTGTTGGGGATAAAGTAAATCTTATTGGTAATGGAGCTACGTCATACACCTGGATGCCAACAACAGGATTGAACACAGGCAGTGGAAATTTAGTTGTTGCCACTCCTATGAGTAATATCACTTATACAATTGTGGGAACAAATGGTATTTGTACAACTTCAGTAACATTATCCATAGGTGTATCACCTCGTCCTATATTGAACTTGATGACCACCAACAAAAAAATATGTAAAGGCCAAAGTTCTATGATCATTGTATCAGGTTGCCAAGGTTATGTTTGGCATCCAACATCTGACTCAACTATCTTAGCAAGTAACACAACTACAAATACAACATCAATGGTGGTTACTCCAACGGCTAATATGAACTATACGATCACCGGCTTTAATTCATCAGGTCCGGCTGCTTGTCCATTTACTAAAGAGATCTTGGTAGAGGTTGTTCCAACCATTACAGCGCAAGCAAGTTGGAATAGCGGTGTGTGTGAGGGACAAAGTACTAAGCTGGAAGCGGAAGGAAGCAACACATATCAATGGGTTCCATACGAAGGGTTGAGCAATCCAAATACACGTACACCCTATGCTTCACCAAAAGTAACCACGGTGTATACGGTAATTGTTTCGGATATGGGTAACTGTCCGCAAACAGCAACTACGATGGTACAAGTTAATCCTCAGCCAACCGTTAACGCGGGGCCAGACATGACCTATAACTCCGATGAGCAAATGTTCTTAAATGCAAAAGGAACCGGAACGATCACATGGACCTTTGGAGATAATATCATTTGTAAAGTTTGTCCTAACTCACAAATAACTGCAACCCGCAGCGGAGTTTATTATGCTACAACCACAAATGAATTTGGTTGTACAACTATTGATGATGTGTGGATAGAGGTAACCAATGATTATCCTATTTTCATTCCAAATTCATTTACACCAAACTACGACGGACTTAACGATGTATTCTTAGTTTATGGAGAAGGCATTATTAAATTTGAGATGAGTATCTACAACAGATGGAATCAAAAGATATTTAACTCCAACGATCAGAAAGCAGGATGGGATGGAGAGTTCAAAGGAGAGCTTGTGAAGAATGATTCGTACTTGTACATCATCAACTACACAACCTACGATAACAAGAAACGTCAGAAGACTGGTTATGTGGTTGTACTGAAAGAAGATTATTAGAATAAGATGAAACCTATTAGCAAAAAGCCTTCCTTAAATAAAGGAAGGCTTTTTTGTTTTTCTGCGTGAAGGAATCTTTGCGTTCGTAAGATCACTTAAGCGTAATTCAATGCACTATCAAATGTTTCTTCATTACTTTGCATTACCTCAAGCTCCCAACCTTGTGGATATGGAGCTTCCAATAAACTTCCTTTTAAAAGATAAGGATACATTTCGGCGTAAGTTTGTATTTGATTAGCGCTTACTCTGCGGTAAATATGCGAACGATGTAATTTATCGGTATGTGATAATCCTGCCGCTGCCATTAATTCAACAGCCGCCTTTATAGTTTCTGCTTGATAATTTGCTACACGAACTTTTTTATCATTCACATCTAACCCCTTATATAATTTTGGGTTTTGCGTTGCTACGCCGGTAGGGCAAGTATTCGTATTACATTCTAAGGCTTGAATACAACCTAATGATAACATCATGGCGCGTGCGCCATTACACATATCGGCACCTAAAGAGATATTCTTTACAAGATCAAATCCGGTATGAACTTTTCCGGAAGCAATTATTTTAATGTGTTTTTTTATTCCATATCCATTGAGAGTATCATACACAAAAGCTAAAGCATCACGCAAAGGCATACCTACCGAATTGCTAAATTCTAAAGGTGCAGCACCTGTTCCGCCTTCACCGCCATCTACAGTTATAAAATCAGCAAACACATTTTGTCTTACCATGGCTTTACAAATACTAATGAACTGACTCTTTTGTCCAATGCATAATTTAAAACCAATAGGCTTGCCATCACTTAACTCACGTAATCTTTTTATAAAACCAACAAGTTCTAAGGGGTTGCCAAATGCAGTATGATAAGGAGGTGATAGAACATCTTTTCCTTTTTCAACTAAACGGATCTTTGCGATTTCATCGGTAACTTTTGCGGCTGGTAAAATACCACCATGTCCGGGTTTTGCACCTTGACTCAATTTTATCTCGATCATTTTTACGTTGGGCAATTTTGCGCGCTCTCCAAAAGCATCGTAATTAAAAGTGCCGTCGGTATTTCTGCAACCAAAATATCCGGTTCCAATTTGCCATATAACATCGCCTCCCGGCTCTAAATGGTAAGGACTCAAACCGCCTTCGCCTGTATTATGTGCAAAACCGCCAATTTTTGCACCGCCATTTAATGCCATGATAGCATTCTTACTTAAGCTACCATAACTCATGGCGCTTATATTAAAAATACTGGCATTATATTTTTGTTTGCAATCAGGTCCGCCAACTGTAACTTTTGGATGATGATCAACTTTACTGTGCGGCAAAGGAGCAATAGAATGATTTAACCATTCGTATCCTGTTTCGTAAACATTTAATTGAGTTCCAAAGGGCGTTGTGTCATTTACTTTTTTTGCACGTTGGTAGATTACATTTCTACTCAAACGATTAAAGGGAGCGCCGTCGGTATCGCTTTCAATAAAATATTGATATACTTTAGGTCGCATCCATTCGGCCCACCAGCGCATTCGGCCTATCACAGGAAAATTATGTTTAATAGAATGTTTAGTTTGGGTAAGATCCATCACACCTAAAATCGTGATAGGAATAACAAGCGCAAGTGAAAACAATACCCAATACCAAAAATAGCCAAGCACCACAATGCCCACACAAATTATAAACGATTTAAAAAGGAATTTTCCCATAGGATTTATTTGATTAGTATATAAATATAAAGATCAAATCAGGGATTTACAATATAATCTCCTTCTTATTCTAAGAATCTATAAAAGAAGGCAAAATCAGTATAATTTCTTATTTTTGTAAGCTCTTTCCTGGCCCCGTAGTTCAATGGATAGAACGAGCGTTTCCTAAACCTTTTCGCAATTTTACCCTCAGAGAGAAATCTCTAATAGCTTTAAAATCAACGCTTTGTATTTAGAGAGATTAGAGATTTAGAACAAAACTCTCTAATAGTTACAAATCAATCTCACAAATATCTCACAAATTTGAGAGGTGAATTTTAAGTAAAACCGATGAGATACACAATAAATTTAGACTGTAAAACCCACTCTACAAAAAGGATGGTACGTTTCCAATACTGCTCCGGGTGTCCATTAATGGCGACCACGTTTATATCAATACAGGCAGGCATATAAAGGATAATCATTATGATCGGGCGAACAAATGCGTTAAGTCGGGGATAAGTGGTTATAGCAAACTTAATAGCTTTATAGATAGGCAAAAAGAAAGAATTGATACAATTATTTCTGAAAGCGAAAAAAAAGGGAATATTTTAAGTGTACAAAAAGTAAGGGAAATTTACGAGCAGGAATCAGGAAAAGTAAAATCAATCAGCTTTTATGATTTTGCTGAAGAAACAATTAAAAGAGAAAGGGAGTTAAAGGAAATTTCTTCCGATACTTTAGATAATTACGACAACGAAATAGCTAAATTAAGAGTATATCGCGCAAAATTATCCATACACGATATTGATAAGGATTTTCTTGAAGGGTACAAAAGCTATCTCACAGAAGAATTGAAGCAGAAAAATAATACCGCCTATCACGCGTTATGCTTTCTTAGGAAATACACAAAAAAACTCTTTAATGAAGGAAAAATTAGCAAGTACCCATTTACTGAATTTATTGTTGGTAGTCCGTTCATTGGTGAACCCGAATATTTAGAACCCGAAGAACTTAAAATTACATGATCTACGATATGTAGAACTTTTAAGGTTATTAAAAAAGCTAAAAGTAAATACGCGCAGGATTTTAATATTGGTGAAAAATATCAGGAGGTTTTACGGTATTATCTTAGGGGCTGTTATAGTGGTTTAAGACATTCAGATATAAAAACCTTAAAGATCGGCGAGGTTAAGGGGTACATTTATTGTAAAAGGAATTTGCAAAAGGAAGGTTAAAAAGAAGAAAACAGTCGAATACCAATAAGAAAACGACTTTTATCTAAGCTTGATATGATAGTTTAAGCGGGTTAGCGTTTGAAAATCCGGTTATGGAAAACTCGCAAACAAATAAGTATCTAAAAGCGATAATGAAATTTGCTGGTATTAAAAAACACATCACCTTTCACAGTTCACGACATACTTTTTCGATCAACTCATTGCTTTTAGGAATAAAAATTGAAGTAGTTAGTGATATTTTAGGTCATTCAGAATTAACCACCACCCAACGTTACGCTCGCGTTGTAGATCGGTTACGGGAACAAGAAATGGATAAGTGGGATAAAATTGCGCAGGAGGAATTATCTGAAAACGAAATTCCGGTTATTTGTCCAAAATGCGAAAACCTTGTATTGAAATTTGCAAGAGGGGTTATAACGCTAAACAATATCCCTTGTCTTTGCCAGTACTGCACAAAAACTTTTATATTCAAAATTACTACAATGAAGGTTTTAAGCCCGCTAATAAACATGTAAAAAAAAAAAGTTGATTTTATTGATTTTCAATTCAACATTTTTCACATACCATTACTAACCAAGATGAACCTTTTGTCGTAAAAAATTTTAGCCATTTACTTTTCTTTTTTTTTTCTTTCCGTTTTGTCTAATTCAGTAAATAGGGTAGTATTATAATCTTCGTATAAATTGAATAAATACTCCATTCGTTTTGGCTCAGTTGTAAACGATGCATCTCTGTAACATTTATCTACTGCTTTATCAATCGCCTCATGCGCTTTTTGTAAATCTTGTGGCATATTAGCAGGGTCGTATATTTGCGATAAGGTGCTTCCCTTCTCTAAATGCTTTTCTCTAATTGCAAGCATTGTTTCTGCTGCTTTCTCAACCGCTTCCTTTCTCGGCTTTGCAACATTGATAGGCCAAGGAAAGTTATTATAGACAATTTCATTACTATAACGGTATCGGCTTTCCAATCTACCGCAAACATACCTTACCCAAGTCATGTGCATCACAGAGGTGATAACTCCAAAATGAAAAAGAAGCGTTAGGAACGCACAGGCAAGTGTCGCTTAGAATATATTTTTTATCGAAAAAGGCAAAGGGATATAGTATCGGTTTTCTGATGATACTCTTGGAATTGCAATATAGTTAGTTTCTGGCTGCCTTATTTCTCCAAATAGATGGGAGTTGATGCCAGTTTATTTGTTGCTTCCCTGTTGCTTTCCTCTCTATGTTTTTTTACTGCTTGAATTCTTTTATAGATGGGCAAAGATTGTTTTCGTTCAGCGGGTGTACTCTTTTCTAACCATAAACACCATCTTGTTTACCGTTTAAGTATTCGTGAGCGCTAACCAATGGTTTTATCCATTTTTTTAGCGTTGGGATCATTTTATTATTTCTTTTTTCTTCGTCATCTAACAAGAGATGGCCTCCATCATTGGCATGCTTCCAAAGTATATTTCTGGGACATTACAAATTGGAGTGCGACGTTTTAAAACAACGGTCGGACTGCCTTGAATTAAATATGGATTAATGTTTTTTACGCTTGATTTAGTCGGTTCACCTCTTATATCATCGTACTCAAAAATACACTTATCTTTAATATCTTCTAATCCAAAACCAATAATTACACAATCAACACCTGCTACACCTTCTGCTTCGTTATGCCATTTAAAAGTTTGATGTGCGAATTGGATTTTTATATCATATTTAATAAAAGTTCATTCCATAAAATGCCCGTTTGCTCGCCTTGAGCAATACTGTTCGTGCTTACAAGGGCTGTGCGTGTGTCGGGATTTTTCTTCATGTACTCAGCCGATTTAATATACCAACATGTAACATAGTCTAAAACTCCAGCACCTTTTATACCGTGAAGAATTTTTCCAATGTCGCTTTTTTGTTCAGTAGTTTGATATTGTTTACCAATAAAAGGCGGATTGCCTAAAATGTAATCAAATGCAACATCCTTTTTCTTCGTTGACCAATTTAAGTTTAAAGAATTTTCATTTACAATAACGGCAGCTTCATCAAGTGGAATAGTTGGAACTGTTTTGCCAAATTCGCTTTCAAGACGCATATTCATTTGATGTTCTGTAAGCCACATTGCTACTTCCGCAATCATTGCAGAAGTTTGGTCAATTTCATAGCCATGAAAATTGGCGAGATGAACGTTGCTTAATAAACTAACATCAGTAACATATTTCCCTTTGAATTGTCTTTGAATAATTTCGATGTCAAGTAGACGAAGCTCTCTATATGTTACAACTAGGAAGTTTCCGCAACCACACGCAGGGTCAAGAAACATCATAGTGCTTAATTGTTTTCTAAACTTTTCTAATTCTTTATCGCTTTCGATTTCCTCAAAGTTGCTTCTTAGTTTATCAAGGAATAATGGATTAACGACACGCAAAATGTTCTTTTCGGAAGTGTAATGGGCGCCTAATGATCTTCTTTCCTCTTCGTGAATTACAGCTTGAAATAATGAACCAAATATTACAGGTGATATATCTGACCAATCATAAGTGCAACATTCGAGTAATGCGGTACGTATAGCCTTGTTGGTTGGTGGAACTTTTGTAAGTTTCTCATCAAATAACCCGCCATTAACATAATGAAATTTTGAGAGCTTCTTATTTAATGTCGCTCTTTTTGCAGGAGGGGTATCTAAAGTTTTGAAGATTGACATTAAGTGTTCACCTAAATTACTCCCATCTGTATTTTCGGTAATGTAATCTTCAAAAACTTTCTTATCAAAGATGCCAGTATCTTCAGCAAATAAACAAAAGAGTATTCGAGCCAATAGAACTGAAATATCATTTCTATTATAATCTTTGTGTTCAATCGCCTCGTAGAGATTAGCCATGCGCCTTGCAGCCTCTTGGTTGAGAATAATACCGTCGTCTTCTAATCGGTGTGCGAAGTCAGGGAAGAAAGAAAACTCATCTAATTTTTCGGCTAATTCTTCTAATTTTATTTCAGTAAGAAAAGTAATTTTTATTTTTTCTCCAATCGTTTCAACTTTATGTTTTTGAAAGCGTTTAAAGTTCATCAATAATATATACTGGGGTCGTTGGTAAATAAATAAGTCTTCAACGTAATCGTTGGCTTGTCTAAGAGTTTTCTTGCCAATGTGCGTCGCTATCTTTGTATGGACTTACTTTCAATAATTAATTTACCAGACCAAAACAAATCAAAAGCCCGTTCCTGTTTCGTCTTTTTTTGAATTGGCTTTTCAAACTGTGCATAATCTCTGCGCTTTAAACCAAAGATTTCAAAAAACTCATTAGTAAAAGTTTGTGCTTCCGCTCGTTCGTCTTTTGTTCCGCGCCAATCAATTATAAACTTTTCAGCGCGTTCGCGCATTTCTTTGGTAATGTGGTTCATATTAGATTTTGAGTTATAAAATAAAGCAAAAAAAACGGTACAAGCAATAAGTAGAATTACCCTATTTAATAGGTAATAGTTGAGATAGTTGATTTACCTATTGACAACATCAATTTTCTCAACTTTTACAACCTTATTGCCACGATAACAACCTTACAAGCAAGTTTTTCCATATAAAAAGTGAATAAGCTGAACCAATTCCTTCAACTTATTCAACTAAATGGCTGCATTAAATGGTGTTTTATTCAAGTACTTTTACTAAACAAATCATTAGAATTCTGTTTCATTTCTTTACCAATATTCATAAGTGACTGAGAGATGTTCCTTGGGTTCGTTTAAGTAGTCATAAAAAGTACGTTCAATAACATCGTTATCACTGTTGTTTTTAGTTATTATAGTTTCAGATATTTGTTGTTTTAGTTTATCGAATAGTACAATTTTTATAACATTATTGTTATCCCCAAAAGTTCTAGTTTCTTTCATGTTATTTGATTCTTCTATTTTTTCTTTCAATTTACCTTCTTTGTAAAAGTATTCAATTGTTTTTTCTTTCGTGTATCTGCTTTCGCCAGAATTATTAATCCGCATTTCACCGATATTTACTTTTATTACAGAATCATTTTTATCATATTCAATCTTACGTACTGTATACGCTGAAAAAAAACTAATGCCCTTAAGAAAATCGTTTGCTTTTGCTTTCAAACTATTCTTGTTATTTGTTGAATTAGTAATAAGATTGACTTTGTTTTCAAATTCAATTATTTTTTATTGAATCAATTTTTCCTTTTTTATTGTTATTTGTATATAGCCGAAGAACTATCAAGTTTGTTATATGAATAATCATCATCATTAATCCATAAATTTTGTTCGTTTTCACGAAAGTCTATTCCTCCGTTAAATTTTTTTAAAGAAATCTTTCCAAGTGAATTATAGTAATAACGCATCGAAGCATATAAAAGAAGTTTTGAGCGATCACTTTCTGCTTTTCCAAAATAAATTCGTAACAATGTTTTTTTACCATTGCTATATTCAATTAATTTCTTGTAGAAAGATCACCCTCTATTATCATAATGACTTTCTTCAATAAGTTTGCCATCGTCCGAGTATTTAAATGTTTCTCTTGACCAAAAACACTATCTCCTGACTCAAAGATTTGATTATATTTTATGGATTCAATTATTTTACCACTTGTATCATATGTTGAAAAGTCTTCTATAATGCCCTTTTAGAGATTACACCACTCTTGATCGCATGGCTATACCTGCGAGATTGCTTAATTTTATGATTATTATTTTCTTGATTATTACAAGAGATCAAAATCAAAAGTGTCAAGATTATAAAAGGTGTTTCATGTGTTAGAAAGTTTTTTTACTTAAAGCTCTTCACGTCTTAAAAGTCAAGGATTTATCAACAATAGTATAAATATAGGAAACGAAACTCAATGTTAACACTATCTTTCATTATTTTTATAAGGCAATAATAATGAATCAATTTATATACCTCATACTGACTGTTCAGCCCGCTAATACTATTAGGTTTGGTAAATATCGCCTAGGATTCGATATGGAAACATCTGTAGTACCTAACTAAACCCCTTACAATTTGTTTGGTATTAACTGATGGAGTTAAAACTACGGTAAACATCGCATGTGGATTGCCACCAAAAAAAGCATTTGACATTTATAATAAAGTCCTTAATGAATGGATTAAGAAGGGATTCCACATTTATCAAAGGGGCTGTCCAACGAAGCTGGTATTTGTATTCAATCAAACAAAAGAAGGGGTTACCTTGACATTTGAGAAGGTTCAAGCTCAGAGTTCAGAAGAGCTATTTGTTGCAGATTTTTTGGAAGAAAATGAGTTCGAGTTTGAATCTGAAGTTATTTTGACTGATCTAAAAGGTGATGATAGCCATTTCAGGCGGGTCGATTTTTACCTCACAAAATACAAAGTTTACATTGAATATTTCGGCATGTACAATGCCAATAAGGAGAGTAGAGAGAAGTATGACAAAAAGGCAATATTATATATAAAAATAATAAACCAACGATCTTTCTATACCCACATGAATTAGGAATTTTGGAATATGCTTTTCATGTCAAACTTTTGAAGATTCTTAAAGATAGGAAATTTGGCCTGGAAAAGCAGCTCTTCCGATACAGACTAAAAAGGTATTTCGATAAGGAGGGCTACACGAATATTAAATTAATTGGAATTCCTGTGGTTGTCTTTTTTATCTTCAAAACTTTTGAAACTGGATTTCATATGGATTTAATTACTTTAATTCTTTTGGTTTGTGCATTCTCTCTAGTAATAGGCGCATATTTATTTATTAAGGACATTATAAAGTACTTTATCAAAACTAATGATTCTTAATTCTTTTGTAACTAATATCAATTCTCGGTCTGACTTCAAAACCTTCTTGATTCAAAAACTAAGCAAACCTAAATATGAGCCTAAAAATAATTTCAAAGGACAATAAGGATCATAAGCTACCTAAAAAAGCGCTACATCATTTTGGACAAAAAGAGAGATTGTATTTCAGTAAAGCTGGATTTTTTTACTGATAAGAATTCGGTTAGGCATCAACAAACAAAGTGTTGCTGCAATTGCTTGTACTAAGCTGAACGAGCTTCGCAAACAACAAAAACAAAAACCACTTTGCACAGTAGTATTTGAATGAAAAATTAAGCACCATTCTTAAAAATTTAACTGAGGTCAATCAACTTTTTCAACGTTATTTCAGTTTTTGTACCTTCTTGACTTACAGCATTTCCAATGGTTGTTGTTGAATTTGTTGATGTGATTTCAACATTTCCAACTGAAGACCAACTTTCTCGCGTTATAGATCCAGGATTAAATGATATTGATTCTAGACTTAACACTGACTTTTTTGAAATAAAAATTAGTCGACTTAGAACATTCTCAAGAACGGTTTTTGCTTTTCAGTGCCAAAAGTAAAAGGACAAAAGAATTTAAAATTTTCCCACACTAAGTTCTGATTACTCATTCGAGTATGTTTCCTCATAAATATCTTAAGATTCTTTCCGTTATATGTCCAGGTAACCGCCTTGGGCGTTTGAGTAATCTAAATTCAGCAGTTTTCTAAAGTCTTGCCCGTTAATGAAAATATCTCAAATTGAGTTTCCTTCTTTCTCCGACTACTTCGACTTCAGTATTATCTTCAGTGAATTTCAGATGCGCTCCTATCGTTATACCCATTTTCTTTGAGGGTTCATAGGAGGCCTCTTGTGTTTCGAGTTTCCGCACTTGCTTCCTTTTCCTCCTTTGTTGTACTATCATCGTCTGTTTCTTTATTGATTTCATCTGTTATTTCTGGCTTTTCAAGGAGAGCTTTTAAAATTGCGATAGCCCGAGGGCTCAATTTAAAAATTCCCTTTGTGGAAACCTATCATGGCGAATGCTGCATGGGTAAAGCACTTTTCAACTGTTCTACAATCATCTACACTCTACGCAAAATCTAAGCACTTAAATGGAATGATACTTGTTTTAAGTTCAATCTTCTTACAATTTTCTCTCGTAGTTAAAACCAATTTTCAGATCCTGGCAAGGCAGATTTGTCAATACATATACTAGTCCACTTTCTTATCCATAATATTATTCACTTATTACGTTACCAAGTCCATTTTTAAAAGTCCCATACTTTCTTCGTCGCTAGTAATTTTTTATGATTCGACCCGAGTCATGCAAACTCTGTAACAATGGTCTCGGACTCCATTCTCTTCTTCAATATCACTTTGTCCAGCGAGAAGGCACCCTTTGTATTCCTTTGTCTAAGTATTTCAAACGTTTCAGCGGTAAACATTCCAGTCCACTCCTAGTTATCAAGATTTACCATTACCATTTGACTACCTGTTGCGTATTTTCAGTGGTAAATAAGATTGATTTTTTATCCAAAGACAAAGACAAACTACTAACATGAAAAAATTTGCTTACCCCATCGTCTTTATATTGGTTTTTGGTTCGTAACAATTGATTCAGCAAGATCAGCTACGTTTACTTTCATTACCTTTTTTGTCTGATTATTATAAGCGATCCTGGGAACGACATAAACACCAGCCTCTTATGTTATCAACCAAAATGGGTTCAGAGTCCCTTTGGTTGAGTCGTTGTTTTCCTTGCTGCTTGTCAAATT
The DNA here is from genome assembly GCA_016705695.1 of Sphingobacteriaceae bacterium. Taxonomy (GTDB): domain Bacteria; phylum Bacteroidota; class Bacteroidia; order B-17B0; family Aurantibacillaceae; genus Aurantibacillus. The sequence goes on along the minus strand of JADJLA010000018.1, from coordinate 1,472 downwards.
CGCAACATAAATATTTTTTTCGCGTTCAAAAGCCTTTGCCGCTATCGTTCGAGCATGAAGCTTCCAAAAATGTAGAAGTCACCGTAACAAGTAAATGTCAATATTTTTTTCATTGTGTTTGTTTTTTTTTCTTCTTCTGTTATAAGATATTTTTTCTTTCACGATACATTAACAAGTTTTTTGCTATGTTACTTTCCTTAGCATCATACTTCTTTATTTCTTTTTAGTCTTCCATTTTCAAACTTTTTAGTAATGACTGTTCCATCTTCAGAACATGGTAAACCATTCACCGTTTTTTTGCCATCGGCATTAAAGCTACCATTCCATTACCCATCCATTATAGTCATAATAATTGCCGCGCCGATTTGCTTTCCCTTATCAAAAATTTCCCCCTTTTTTCTTTGGATATCCATTATCTAACCTTTTAAATACTCTCATCAGTCCTTGGGGGCTATTACCATTAAAATGTAATGTTTGTAGGTCGTCAAATAGGAAAGTCTGTTTTTCTTCTATCTTTCATTCTCAAAATATTTTTAATTTTCTCCAACCGGACACCCATTTTTAAAGGATATTTTTCTTTTATTTTCCCATTCTTATAATATGTGATATCTTCTCCTTCTCTTTTTATTATTTATGAATTGATTTTTAGTCTTTGCAATGACAGTTTCAAAGTAGTCTGAATATTCACCAGTTAAATATTTTGGGTCATTTCAGTCTTACCATTAGGATAAAATCTCGTAAGTGTTATAATTTTGAATGAAGAGTCGTCAACTGATTTTCTTTCTTTTATTTGACCAGTTTCTGGTAGTACTAAATCGCGTCTTTTTGTTTGAAAGTTAGCTCTGTTTTCAAATTTATGAGATTTCATTTTTTTGCCATTACTATAATAGCATATATCTTCAGTCCACTCACTGTCAAGAAACGTGTGCTTCGCTCTAATTGTCCATTTTCTCAAAATATTGTCTTCGCATTTGCCATTATTGTTTTTCTTTTCCTTTAATTTTCACCATTTGGGCCAATAGTCTTCCGACGTTTGTGCGATAAGAATATTAAAAGTTATAGTTAATGCTAAGGATGTGATAATTTTAAGCTCATAATCTGAATTTTATCTAAATTAGTAAAAATAAAGGTCCGCTATTTAAAGAGGCCGAAGTTTCTCAGTCGACCTGCTGTGCGTCGGGATAGCGCATTGCAGCTAACGGTTTGGCGACCTAATGGCCGTTGGGCTTTTGGAACCTCAACTTTGAACCGACATAAGGGTTATTTAAAGATACCCAACTTTAATCGCCGCCGCAATTAAATTTCGCGAAGTGACCTTGTTAATAGCGCGCGGCGATGACCTTTCTCTTGCCCAATGGCCATTAGTTGCTGTTAGGGGTTGCAAGGCACACAGTTACTTCAAGTTACCTGTCCGCATTACTCTTCTCATAATTTTAAAGTCTAAAATTCTGTATTTAATTTTACTTCCTGCT
>JADJLA010000017.1 GCA_016705695.1 Sphingobacteriaceae bacterium | reverse complement strand
TTAAGCTGATTTGATTTTTTTATTGTATAATTTCACTATATCACTATATCACTATATCACTATATCACTATATGACTATATAACTATATCACTATATATCTATATGACTATATGACTATATAATTATATAAATCCCTGGTACAATAATCACTACTCTAATCACTACACATTGACAAAATCTTAATAATTTTTTCTAACTTTTAATTAATCAAATTATTATGATTTTTCAAAAACTACACGCAGAGCATTTAATAATAAACAAATTTTAGTTGGAAATAATTAAAATTAGCTTGAAAAATGTTTCGACTTTTAATATTTATTTAAAATTTAATGATTTTTAGAAAATGAAAATTAAAATTTTTTTGTTGAATTAAAAATAATTTTCAAAATGATTTAATCCAAATTAATGGTTAAAATATGAAATTTTGTGATTAAAAAACGGGCGCTATTTAATAATTATATAGAGATACAATATGAATTCGCATGGCCTAATAAGGAGTCCTATTGTACGGTTCTACTATATAACTATATGGCTATATCACTATATATCTATATCACTATATATCTATATCACTATATATCTATATGACTATATGACTATATAATTATATAATTTCCCAGTACAATAATGATGTCAATAAGTCAATAATGCTGAATGAGCCACATACCACTTGTCCTCTCCGCTTTATGTCACCTCCGAATCTTTCTCTTTTTTAGCTTTGTTTGAGCATTTAGCGAGTCCACGAATGTTTTTCAAGTTTAACCAACCTTCGAGTTTTCTTTAAAGCGGGCCATCCGGGCCATCTTTAATTGCACCTTCGGATTTTTAGAAAATGTCTGAGGCTGTTGGTCGAGTATAAGTTTCTTTTTTGATTTGTCTCCTTGATTGTCTTGTCTGCATTTACCAATAACGTCAAACACAATTTACAATTTGCTTTTTTTCTTCTTTAATTAGCAATGCCCTGGACAGTCACGCTGGTTTCGCTTAAATAACTTTGAATTTTTAGCAATGGTTTTGCCGTCCTGATAAAATTCTTTTGTAGTTGAAGAAAGATTTCCAACCACCAAGCTTTTAGTCGCAGGGTCTGATGGGATCTTTGATAATTCTGGATTCAATGGATTTGAGAAGTTTTGGTTCCAGTGAGAGTGGGAGAGTTGCGCCCGCGTATTTGATTTGGTACCGCGTATGAGGGACAGGCCAGAAAACAGGATTTTTGTTGGAGCGCATGATCTTTTTTTTTGTTTTAGCCAGAGGGATTATTGTACGTTTCTACTATATAACTATATGGCTATATCACTATATATCTATATCACTATATATCTATATCACTATATATCTATATGACTATATGACTATATAATTAATTTAGTAGGTTAGAAAGCAAGCTAGATATCATAAAGCAGTAGAAAAAGCTACAGGAGGAATAATGTTTAAGGCAGATAAATACAAGAAAGATCATCCTTACTCTCAGTTTGAAACTTGATCGTTTATTGCTATAATTATATTTATCCCGATACAACAATATGAGCGAAAACACCAAAGCACCACGAACGTTTCTTCAAAATCTGAAATGGCTACAGTTATACAACATGCCGATCAATCCGAACTGGCAATCACGTCTTACAACTCAATACAATAAAGATCACCCTTACTCTCAGTTTGAAACTTGATCGTTTATTGCTTTGGATAGGTGTTTCATTTCCTATTCAGTCAGATTGAAGCCAGTTCTGGTAACTTGAAGGTTTCCTGCGTAGTAATTGTAGAAACGGAGACCATATAGGGTCACTCCTTTATAGACATCTTTCTTCATGACGACCTGCGATACAGGGAATTTAATAACTCCCTACGGCTTTTATTTCAATTATTCAAACATTAATGGAATTTATTGAAGCTCGCTTCGTTGCAATCTTATAAATTTGTGCGTAAAATGTCCATTTACATTTTATCCAATGTATATACTGCCATCTGGATGTTAGTTTATCTGTATCATCCCGAACATCACAACTGCATCGACTACATTAATCTTCGAGGGCATCGTCTGTGCCGCATTCTTCCTTATCTTCTAAAATATAACTCTTCTGTTCTACTTTCTGGCTTATGTTGCAACCGAATAGTTGTTTTTATGAAATCGCTGAACATCAAACATTTAAAAATCAATATTTAATAGTTGAAGTCATCATCATCGCTTTCCATCTGTAATTAAAAGAAATAACTTTATAAAAATCATTCCTCTTCTTCATATATCTCTGGTTTTTTTGCAAATAGTGGCATCGCTTCGGTTGACACAATCGTTTTGATTTTATCTCCATCTTTGAGCATCACATGAACTTTTTTGATTTCTCTACCGATGTAGTCATGGTCGAACTCAAAATACTCCTCATTCAGAACTGCCTTGAATTTCTTTTCTTGTTTCTTTCTTCGTGCTTAAACTGCCCTCTCTATTCGCTCTTGTCTTAACTGTTTTCTCATTAAATCTTCTTGTGAAAGACGCATGTTTTCCATTATCGACAGCCGTTCATTCTACTGAGATTGCCGTAAAATCTCTATGAGAGATTATCTCCTTTATTTGTGGATGGGTTTCTTCTTCTTGGGGGGAGTTGCCGATTTTGGAGGTGATGCAAGCTTGGCAGGTGATGCTTTGCCTTCCTGATCAGAACTAACCGATTATTTCTTCGCTTTCATCATTGTCAATCTTCTACTGTAATGTGATTCTGATTCTTCTTCGACAACAATTGTGGTTTCCTTGGGGACGTTCTTTTGAGCTGCTGATCTTTTTGCAATTGTTTACATTCTCTTCATCATTTGTTCATGCATTTATGCTGCTGATTTTTGTTCTTCTTTGAGCTCATTGAACTAAATTTCTTGTTAGATGAGCCTTTCGTTGATAGTGAGATAGATCGTATCTCTAAAGCAATCTTCATAGCGTAAACCTTTATTCCACAATTGATCTCCTGCTGGGTAATTCTCAATGTCAAAAAAGGTAATATCTTAGATTGACAGTGAAGGCATTTTGAAGGAAAGTTGTTCAGGGAGAGTAAATTTGATGATTCTGAGCAGCAAAGGCAAAGTGTTACGTAGGTTTGTAGCAGTTCTGAAAGCAAAGTCAATTTCGTGGGTGGCTGAGCAGAGCAATATTTACTCAATTAGAGCTTCAGCGCTGAGACGGAAATCCTCAGCGATCATGTTGTTGAAATCCTCAACTGCTTCCATGCTATCTAACCAATAGCCAGCCCTATATTTGTTCTCTCCATCTCTCATGATGATAGCATCTTCGTTGGACATGTTGGCAAAATCTTTGATGACCTTAGCATTTCTTTAACACTCCCTAAGGCGAGGGAATTGGGCTTTGTATTTGGCAGTGAGCTTGCTGGAGTTGTATTTCCAAGCCAAAGATCTCAGCTCTCCTTCGTGGCCTACAAAGTCAGTCTTCACCATGAAAGGGTCTTTCAGGAGCTCGTAGATCTCTTTGGCATTGTCGCTGCAGCGGCAGATCATCTCTTCTTCCATTAATTTGATAACAAATCCGTCCGGATATGTTTGATTTCCCTCGGCCATCTGATCAATATTGGCGGTTATGATCCATGTTTGTGCAAATCTTTTAATTGTGTGATTTTCTGCATCTTCAATCCTTGAAAATCATTAAACTGTATCAATTTACTCATCATTTCTTTTTAAAAAATCAAACGGCTGTCCGGAAGCTTTGTGGTTTTAAATAATCAATTTAAATAATAAAAATTCCCGGATGGCCAATTTAAAATCCTTGACAATTCGCATTCTGATAGCTCTCCAAAACGGTCCTCTACCTCGTAAAGACTTGTATGGTCTCGCTAGAAATGCTAATTAGCGTAAAAGAATATCGTAGGTCATTATCATACTCATGGCTGCCAACAATATTAAGTTTTAAGATGGCCAATACCATTCATCTCGTGTGTGGGTGTACATCTGAGCCTGACAAATGATATTTCATGACCATATACATTCAAAAAAAAATCTCTCCCTAGGTTTTTTATAAAACTTGTAAAACCCGTCAGCTTCGGCATCAATAAATTCAAAGGGGCATATATCGAATAACACTTTTCTGTCAATGTTATGGTCTTTTAGAGTATTTGGTGTTGTTTATGTTTGAATTCCAGCTTGTGCAACAGGCTGGATTTTATATAGGGAAATGGGTGACTTTTTCATTTTCAGTCCGACTGTTGAAATTTATATTTGCAACCCGGAAGTTTATTAACTTATATGAATTTGGGGTT
>JADJLA010000016.1 GCA_016705695.1 Sphingobacteriaceae bacterium | reverse complement strand
AACCTGAGAATAATTTTTTGCATTAAAAACTATTGAAGGGTTTAATATTTTTGAAACCGCCGATGTACTGGCAGCAGGAAGAGGAGAGAGACAGGCGGGAAATTATACCAGTGCATTAACCATTCCCGCAAACTTTCTCAACTCGGGGAAATATCTCATTGAAGTAACGGTAGATAAACCGGGTGAAATTAAATTAATAAGCTCCATTACTATTGGATTAAATATTACAGAACTAATGGAATGTCAAATAGAATTACTAACAAAACCAATTGGAGTAATTCATCCAAAATTAAACTGGACAATAAAATCCGATCTATCTTTTAATGATAAAAAAATTTAAAGTTGTGTGGAATAACAGGTATATGGAATTTAAATAGGCAGCCGGTTGAGGCTTATCTTGAAGCATTCAATAATAGTTTGTTCCACAGGGGACCTGATGGAGCGGGCACTTATTTAATAAATGATGTAGGCTTAGGGCTTGCGCAGAGGGCTTTCCATCCTTGATTTAAGCGATGCCGGAAAGCAGCCTATAGGTTTTACAGATGAAAGCCTTGTTATACTTTTAATGGGGAGATTTGTAATTTTTATAGAATTAAGAGAAGAGTTGAAAGCTAAAGGTTATGTTTTTATAACCAATACCGATACTGAAGTTATTTTAGCAGCATTTAAAGAATGGGGAAAAAATTGCCTGGAAAGGTTTAATGGAATGTGGGCTTTTGCTATTTGGGATAAAAACAAAAAAGAATTATTTCTGAGCCGGGACAGGTATGGTATTAAGCCTCTTTATTATTGTTATAAACCTGGAAAAATTTTTGCCTTTGCGTCAGAGTCATTGGCTTTTGGGTATTTTAAATGGATTCAATAAAATTTCAATAAAGCATTAGTGATTCTCATGGCATTATAAACCCGTTTTATCTTGAAGCAATCGGTGAAACAATTTATGAACAAATCCAATAAATTAAAGCCAGGGCATTATATTTCAGTCTCATTAAATGAAAGCCAGTTTGAAGGCGTTGGTGGAACACCGCAAAGAGATTACAAAAGTGTTTCGGATGATTATGAAAACCAGGTAAAAGATTTCTTCGAACTTTTTACTGATGCTTGTAAACTCAGGTTACGCAGTGATGTGCCTATTGGTATTGCCTTAAGTGGCGGATTAGATTCTTCGGCTGTGTATAGTACGGTAAAGTCAGGGCTTCGCATGAAAATTACTCAATTTGCCTTCAAACTGGCAAACTGCTTTTATTGCATCTTTTCCCGGTACATCAATGGATGAAAGAATATGCCGATGAGGTAATATCTTATTATAAAGGTGATGCCTGCTATATTTATCCCGAAGAAAAAAATATTGCTCAGGATTTAGTGAACCAAACAAAAGCGGAAGATTTTATTTTCCTTTCGCCTCCGGTTGTGCATAGTATTTATAGAGAAATGCGAAATAATGGAATAAAAGTATCATTAGACGGGCATGGTGCAGATGAAATGTTATTTGGTTATCCTGATATGATATATGAATGGGCTTCTACCGAAAAGAATGAAGAAGCTGCATTACAACTTTCCCATACATGGTACCAGATAATGGGTTCGGAAAACCAGGGCTTGTTGCGACATATTCCTACAAAATCAGAAATAAGGTCCAAAAGTTTTGCTTCTAAACTGTATAACAATTTAACGCCTTCTTCTTTAAAAACCTATTATAGGAAAATACAACATAAAAAAATCGGTAGGAATAGTATGTTGCCCTTCTTCAGGGAATATAAAAACCATTGGCAGGGCATTCCACATAAAAACTTCGACACGGCATTTAATATTTCTTACGACGTTTTCATTACGATTTTCTCCCAACTATGTTAAGAAATTGGGACAGGGCATCTATGCAGCATGGAGTAGAAATACGTATGCCGTTTTTAGATTGGCGTATTGTTTCTTTTGTTTTTAGTTTGCCCGGAAGTAGTAAAGTACGTAATGGGTTTTCAAAAAGCATTGTACGAAGCGCATTTAAAGATAAATTGCCTCAAAATATTGTTGAAAGAAAAAATAAAATAGGTATTAATGCACCAATGATAGAGGTGGCTCAATGGTCCTCTTAATACTTTCTTATTAGATGCGGTTAATTCAAAAGTTTCCTGGAATCGATATTTGGAACAGTTTACTTGGTGAAAAGCGAAATTGAAAAGTTATGTCTTAATAAGAGTTGAATCAAAGTTCCAGCAATCGTTATTGGCCATTTATCAATGCCTGGATACTAATGAATTCATAGTTATGAGAAAATAGATTGCCTTTAGTTTCCATCATCACGCCTTCGTTCAACAGGGCAGATATTATTGATGAAACTGCCCAAAGCATTTTTAACCAAACCTATCCGCATTGGGAATGGATTATTGTAGAAGACGGCAGCACCGACAACAGTTGGGAAATATTGCAGCAATACGCCGCAAATGACAAGCGTGTAAAAATTTTTAAACGCAACAGGGAGCCTAAAGGCGCCAATGCCTGCCGCAATATTGGCACAGAAAATTGCAGTGGCCAATACCTTGTTTTTATTGATACCGATGATTTGCTGGCATCTTTTTGCCTGGAGCAAAGGGTAAATGCCGCATTGCAAAATCCTGAAGCCGATTTTATTATTTTCCCATCGCTGCTTTTTAAAAAGCAACCCGACGATTTAAAACTATTGTGGAATATAGATAGTGATGAAGATGAAGTAAACAGGCTGCTTTCCGGCAATCCTTGCTGCCAGGGAACGGGGCTTTTATGGAAAAAAGAAAGTTTTGTAAGGGTTGGGATGTTCGACGAAAAACTCCTGCTTTGGCAGGATATTGAACTGCATTTGCGTGCTTACTTAAACGGACTAAATTTTAAAAGCGCTTTGATTTGCTGCCGGACTTATTCATCAAGTTTCTGACATTAGCCTTTCCCGTACTGCCTTTCATTCCCTGCCCAAATTAAACAGCAGGATTGCAGTTTTAGCACAAACGGTAAACCTGGCACAGCAAAAGGGTTTAATGCAGCAATACCGGGCCGGCATGCGCAATATGTTTTGCAATATTTTTATAGCCGCTGCAGGCAGCAATCATTCAATAAAACAAAGAACTGTTGCAGTTGCAAAAAAACTGGCGCTTTAAAGCAAACGAAAAATATTTCAGGCAATATCAATGCATGAGAAAATTTAAGCTATATAAAATTCCGGCTTTGCAAAAATCTTTACCAAAAACTCATGCAATTCAATACAGTCCAAAAGACAGTATTGGCCAAATAGCTTACAACAAACCGATTAATTTTTAATTCATGAACAATAAAGTATTGGTTACCGGCGCAGCAGGCTTTATAGGTTCGCATGTATGCGACCACCTGGTAAATGCAGGGTACAACGTAATTGCTTTAGACGATTTATCCGGCGGCTTTGAAGATAATGTAAATACAGCGGCAACTTTTATAAACGGCAGTATTACCAATGTTGATTTGGTAAATCAACTTTTTGCCAGCCACCGGTTTGAATATGTATTTCACCTGGCGGCTTATGCAGCCGAGGCCTCAGCCATTTTATACGCAGGTTTAATTATACCAATAATCTTATTGGCAGCATCAACCTTATTAATGCTTCCATAAATGCAGGCTCGGTAAAATGTTTTGTATTTACTTCTTCCATTGCCGTGTATGGCAAAAACCAATTACCCATGACAGAGGAGTTAATGCCTGCCGCCGAAGACCCTTACGGTGTTTCAAAACTGGCTGTGGAATTGGATTTAAAAGCAGCACACGAAATGTTTGGCCTCAACTCCATAATTTTCAGGCCTTCAATGTTTTGGCGAAGGCAAAATGATGGCCATATTACCGCAATGTGGTAGGCATTTTTATGAACAGATAATGGAGGAAAAAATTATCATACGGCGATGGGTTTGCAAACCCAGGCATTTAGCCATATTGACGATGTGGCATTACATCAATTACCAACAGTATTGAAATGAAAAACCTATAACGAAATTTTAATATTGGCGCAAAACCACACCATACACGGTTAAAGAACTGGCAACAATTGTATGCGAATCTTTTGGTGTGCCGGAGATGCTGGAGTTGCAAACACGCAACGAAGTGAGTTACATACTTACGAAAGCACTTCTGAAAGGTGCATCAATATTTTGGCCATTTAATAAAACTACCGCCCAAGAAGGGATAGAAAAATGGTAAAGATGCAAAACCAAGAGCCCAAGGCAGGGAGCAAAGTTTAAAAATATTGAAATGAAAAATGCCCATGGCATGGAAAAAATACTATAAGCTTTTAAAAAAATGGGTCTCCAGCCGTTTCAGTAGTTATGCGGTAAAAAAACGAAGCCTTAAAAATTAAGGCATATTGAAAGGCAGCTTGCTCAAACTTTAATACTTGATGATGAAATTATTGTGGTAAATTCAGTCTTTGAAATGGCACCCTAGAAATACCGGAATTGTTTCAACTGAGTTTGGGTATTCAAAGAATTCCTTCATCAGAATTTAACCATGGCCTCACCAGGAACTTAGGCATAAATGCAGGCTGGGTAAGGTTTGTAACAATTAACCGTAGGCGATGCCCAACCTGCAAATGAATTTTAAATTGAAGAAGTGCCTGGAGGTTTTTAGAGATGAAAACCGTTGCGGCGGTTTGTAGCCAACAAATTGTACCGCATCATAAAGATAAAAGCCCGGTGGATTGGTTTCAATGGTTTCTCGACGAAAATTAAAAAGATGGCAATATAACGTAGCAGAATTTGAAGTACTTGACCTATTTATGAAAAAAAACAGTTTGCAGTTGAGACGATGTAACGGCGATGTACCGGAGAAATATTTTTGTCAAAAATCCGCACTTTTCAAAAAAAAATGTATTGCGAAGATGCCATTTGGGCAAGAAGAGAAGCCGTAATGAATGGCCATGCCATTGTGTACAACCAGCAGCGAGGATTTACCACTGCCATAACGAGGGTGCCGATTTTCTTTTAAAGCGTAGCCCCACCACCTACATGTTATGCAATACCGGTATTTTGGGTTAATGCCATAAAAGCCTAAATGCCTTTTGGCAAAGCTAAGGATGGTAAAATTGCTTGCAAAATCTCTTTGCCCAATGTAAATACAATGCTCAAATGGCACCGATATAATACTCAAGAAGAAGAAATTTAACGCAGAGAAGGAATGCATTTTTGCCTTTATGGAGGCCAGGAAAAAAAAGGAGAAGTTGAACTGGATAATTTGCATACACAGCTTTGCCGGAAAGCCTCCAGTACCAATGAAAACTTTATGAACACAGCTCATCCCATAGTAGAGTGTTTAATGACCGCCTATAATAATGAAAATTTTGGCCGAAGCTATTGAAAGCGTATTGGCTTCAACGCTC
>JADJLA010000015.1 GCA_016705695.1 Sphingobacteriaceae bacterium | reverse complement strand
TACATTGCTTATCTCAATCTTTTCAATTCCATTTTTAGCAAACAAAATAACGAAGCTTGAACAGAAAATGTAAAAAACTAATGCTAATAATCCTTTTGTAAAAGCATTATAATAGTATCTGCTTTTCTCTTTATACAATGCTGAATTTGCTTCAATGGCAGATTCAAGTTCCTTCAGATAAGTTGCTTTTATGTACTCATTTAAAACAGCTGTATTTGTAGTTGCCAGTGCTGTTTCGTATTGTTTTTTAATTTTTTCATAGAAAAATCGGGGTTCGTTAATATAGGCGACATCTACTGGTTTTAATATGAGGTATGCGTTATAAATAGATGTTATAATATTAAAAAGAAAGAAGGCTAAGAATATCGAATAAAAAACCAATGGTAAAAAAATTAATGCTTTTATATTTTCAAAAGGGAACTTGAAAATTTGAATTAAGTAAATAGCCATCAACGAATAAAGAATTGAAAGAATTGAAAACTTGGAAAGTGTTTTTTGGTAACCTGCATAATAAAAGTCAAGATACTTTTCGCTTCTCTCTATTTGTTCATCTATATCTAAAAAGTTTTTCAATTAGCTTATACTACTGTTTGCGTATTGAAAAACTCCTTCAACACTGAAACCATTAATTTTTTTTTCTTCTATCATTGACCAAATTCCATCATTCTCTATTTCATATTCAATCATCCATGTACCATCTGGTAAATGCGTAAAATTTTCCGGGATGGAATTTCTATTATTTTTATTTAAAAGAAAAGATTTTGTCATTATAACTTCATTAACCGCAATGCCGTCATGATTAATGTTTACCTTATTATCAAATTTATTCGCATGAAACTTTGTTCTTAATTGTTCTATTGTTTTTGTTGAAAACATAACATAATGAGGCTCATTAACTGCTTTGTTCGGATTTCTATAAATTTCCTTATCGGGGATCATCGCTGGACCGAAAACATAATTACCCATTTCACTAAACCATTTAAGAGTATAAAAATAAGGAAGTTAACGGTTTTTCAGCCAAAAGTGGAGTATTTATATAAACTACTTTCTAACAATAAAAAGCCATGCTGCCGCAGGCTTGCGCTTCTGACTGACCGAAGGGAGATGCGCATACACGTGGCTTCGCCACACCATATTGTGTGCGACGGCGCGAGGTGATTTGGAATTTTGGAGTGCAACGGAAAAATTACAAATGACCGCAGCTTGGGATAGCCAACACGCCTTCCGAAGGAGGCGAAAAGGAGGTCGTGCGATGGCTGTTACTATGGCTTCAGCCAAAAAAGTGCGTCGGCAAAAATTTTTAAAAATCTTTTTACCTGAATGTTCTTGTCGAACCGAAAGAGCTGCTGTGCGGTCGCCTGTGTGAGAAGTCGCCTGTCGAAGCGAAATGCTTTTTGTCTACGAGGAATTGTCTACGGAGAATGTCCGCCCCTATGCGCTATAACGTTTTCAGGCCTTGCGCTGTTTTTTGCTATGTCAAGTTACACATTTGAGCGTTAACACGCAAAAAATGGCGCAAGACCTGTGTTAGCGGCTGGGCTTGTGTCAGGTTATTTAGCGCTGTCAACCCAAGTCGCGAAATTATTATATCCGTCACCTGTGCACCAGTTATAAATTGGAACCCAATTACTAAAGTTATATCCGCGATTTCTCCACTGTTCTGCAAAGCCGCAATTTTTTTTCGGTGGCAAGTCCGTGTATAATTTCCATTCTGAACCGACTTGATCTCGTTCGTAATAAGTTAGAGTTTGTCCGTCTGCGCTGATAAAAAAGCCAAGGTGGTCGAATACATTAGTGCCAAACGGAAATGTCTGTTTATTCTTGTCTGTTATGCCATTAATATGAACACCGAAAAGAGTATTTCCCCTGTCATAACTTTTTAGGATTTCGTATCTAACCCAACGTCTGCTCCATGTGTTTGTCCCGATTAAAGCACAAGTAACGGAAGTATTATTTAAGTTTGTATTAATTAGTCTTTTTATTGAATCGTCACCATGCTTTTTTGCGTCTTCCCAAATTGAAGCGTCAAAGAATCCCGCTTCGCCAGCGTCTTTGGTTATGTGATGATTACGAACAACATTTGCTCGAAATGTTTTTACGTCGTCGTAGTGAAATGAAAAGAAAACTCTTTTTGCCATTTTTAATTTATAACAGTCATTACTATAAGTGTGATAATAATTAGTGTCCCGTAAAATATAGCGACTGTCGGTGCGAAAATGCAAGACAGCCAAGTATTACGGTCTTTATTATATGGGCGTGCATTCATAACAAAGTCAATTTGGTCTTCGGTCTTGTCCTTAACGATGTCATAAAGCGACCTGTATTGTCTTTCTTGACTTAGATAATAGGCGTCAAGAAGTCCGAAAATTGGTGTCGAGATATATGTTATGATTACATATTTTATATTAGTGTCTTTTGCCGCAAAAGCGAATAAAGCAGAAAGTAAAGTCACTGTCCAACCTTTAAGAAGGAAAGAGTTTACATTCATACGCGTTATTACCAACTGTAAAAAGTCTAAATGTTTAAGTTTTTTTTCCATATTCGTTATTTTGTCAGCCTTGCCGCTAACGTTTGGCGAATTTGCCCAGTGCGGCTTTCGAAGCTTCCTGTTTCTATACGCACAAATGTTTATATCGAAGATAACTGTTTTTTAGCGAGCCACAAAAAAACGTCTGCGAAGCAGGCAACTTGTCCGTGCGCGAGCGATGACCGAGTCCCCGCATTGGGCGAATTTGCTGTTAGCACTTGTTGCCGCCCCACAGGTGCGTCTCGCTCAAGTGTCCGCAGATTTATTGTTTTTTATTAATGACTTCATCTTTTATGTATTGTCTGACGATAGAGTAATTGTCGGTTGGTTGCCCGTCGAACATGTCGTCGGAAAAGTCGTGCTCAACTGTTCTATTGTAGTAAACGTCCTTTTCAATTAAAGGGAAGTAAGTCGGGCTTTCAGTAATTAAGAAATGTCCATAGCCTCCAGAATATGAACCAACAGGGGTGAAGTATGCGTTGAAAAGTCTACCGTCTACGTTTTGAAAATAAAAACTTCGCATACTAAAAGTGTCCCAAGCGAATGGATTAAAAATTACAGGTCCTGCGTACCGAATGCATAGAACAGAAAATACAATAATTATTGCTCTCATTGCAATTGTCAGCCATAATTTTTCCGTTTTATGTCTGAAGATAAAGACCCATGAAATGAATAAAAGAAAAATACAAAAAATAATATTTGGCCACCAACCGACTATTGTGAAGTCCGTAAACAGCAATGTCAATGTGTAAATTGTCGTTAGGGCTAAGAATATTATTTTCAATTTAATGCTCATTGTCTGCCGAAATGTTTTTTGTCTGCCGAAAGTCTGTCCGCGGCAATTAGTGCTAACGTTTGGCAAGCAAGAGTAAGCGGGCTTTCGAAGCACCATCTTTCCAACCGACCAAAGGTTATTTGAAGATACTTAGTTTATTAGTGAGCCGCAAATAAAATTTCACGAAGTGGCCGCTATTTTGCGCGCGAACGATGACCCGAGTCCGCCCGCTTACTTTTGCTTGCTGGTTAGCAGTTGCCAGCCGCATATAGAATTTTAGAACTTTTTAATTAGCGAACTGCTTTCGATTGGTATAAAAGCGCCGTATCTTTTGATCGCTAACGCCTTTAACAATTCTGAAACCTTAAATAGATTTTCATTTTTGATACGATACCCAAGAATTATTTTGTCAATCTGTATTTTAGGTCTGTGAAGTTTTGTGAACTTGGCAAAAGCTTGAGGATACTCACTTGATTCAGCTTCTTTTTTTCTCAATTCTTGAAATAAGTTCGGAGAATAAAGTTTTAAATTAAAATAATGAGTTTTGTCGCCGTCCTTGTTCAAGGTTTCATAAATGTCATAGTCTGTGTCGTGATCATGCCAAATTTTGTTGTTTGCTTTTGTCGTCCAGAGCAAACGAACTTCTTTTTCATTAATAAAAATGTCGTCTTTATGCAATGAGGCCATTGCAAGTGCTAATTCGTGAGTGTTTTCAAGTGTTATGTCATTTTTATATTTTTCCTTAAACGCCTTGTCTCTCTCACGAAATTCAAGAAGACTTTTCTTTTTATTCTCGCCGTATAAAATTTCAGAAAGAATACAGTGATGCCATGTGTCACGATTGTTTTGATCAATTGAAAAAACTAATCCAATTCCGTTTCCGTCCAAACCGTATAGCCTCCACATTTCAAAGTCATCAAGTAAATCAGTTGCGTTATATTTGCAAAATGAAAACGAAAAAATCTGACTTTTTAAATTCTTTACTTTATCATGATTTATTTCTTCTGCAATATGATTAAATGCATAATTCATTTCATTTGGATCGGTCATGTTGTTTAGATCGTACAACCTAATTGAGCCGGTATTAAGAATATTAATAATACTGTCGATGCTTGTATAATGTATAAAAGTCAAAGGACCTGAGTAACAGTAAATACTTTGGTTATAAGTTTCCGCTAATCCGAGCAAATCCATTTGAACAGACTGATTACTTCCGTCTGCATTACCCCAGCTTGAATGTCCGCCTTTTTTGACATTCGGCAATATTGGCCTTAGAACTTCGTCAAAATAGAGATCAATAAATTTACTTGTTTCGTCTTGATTCATTTTATTATAATGTCCGGCTGGTTACTGGTAACGTTTTGCGACTACTGGCAGGCGGGCTTTCGAAGCTTCCTGTGTCTATACCCACAAAAGGTTGTTTAAAGATACTAAAGTTTTTATTCCCTCGTCCGCCCGCTTGCCAGTAGTTGCTGTTATGTGTAGTGCACCAACACAAAGATTTTTCTGCGTGTCTGCATGTCTTGGGTTTTTGTCCGTAACAGTTAAAACAGTTGTCCAAGTGAATTAAAAGAACTAAATTAGCTAATAGATGAAGATATTGTCAGCCTTAATTGTCTCGGTTATTTTTAGCGGAATAACCCATGGCCAAAACTTCCTTTGGGCTAAATCAATGGGAGGTGTCAACGATGATTTCGGATATTCTATAACGGTAGATGTTAACGGCAATATATTTACTACGGGTCGGTTTGAGGCCACGGCAGATTTCGATCCTGGTCCCGGAACATTTACGTTAAGCTCAGGCGGAGGTGCTGATGTTTTTGTAAGCAAATTGGATCCGAACGGAAATTTTTTGTGGGCTAAAAGTTTTGGGAGTCCAATAGGAGATGATGAAGGTAGATGTATTGTGACCGATTTGTCAGGCAATTGTTACTTAACAGGTTTATTTTGTTGGACTGTTGATTTCGATCCAAGCCCGAATACTTTTACACTTGCAAGTGCAGGAGTCTTTGACGCATTTGTGGTAAAACTTGATGCAAATGGCGGGTTTGTTTGGGCAAACAAAATTGGTGGCAAGCAATGGGATAATGGCAATTCTATTGTATTAGATTCATTTGGGAATAGTTATTCAACAGGATATTTTCGTGATACAGTTGATTTCGATCCTGGAATAAACACTTTTACACTTTGTAGCGGATCAAATGGATCGCATGCATTTATAAATAAATTAGATGTCAACGGAAATTTCGTTTGGGTAAAACAAATTGGTGGTAGCACAAATAGTAGCGCTGAAGGAATTTCCATGGCACTTGATGTTTCTGGAAACATATATACAACAGGAGATTTTAGTGGAACAGTAGATTTTGACCCGAGCCCAAATACATTCACTCTTATGGCAGGATATTCTACTTTCGCAAGTAAATTGGATTTAAATGGGAATTTTATTTGGGCAAAACAATTTACAAGTTATGGAGCAAGTTCTATTAGAACAGAAAGTATAGGGAATGTATACATTACAAGGTCGAGTGGTGACATGGTGATTTATAAATTGGATTCTAACGGAAACACTGTTTGGACTAAGACTATTGGTGGACCAGATATGGAAAAAGTAAGGTCGTCTGTCGTTGATAATTTAGGCAACATATATATTATAGGTGATTTCAATGGAACAGTTGACTTTGATCCAGGGCCAAATACATATACTCTAACTACAATTGGAAGCTTTGATATATTTATAATTAAACTTGATGGTAACGGAAATCTTATTGGAGTTATTCAACTTGGAGGACCTTGGCAAGATTTTGGATATGGAATAGCATGCGACGGGGCAGGAGATATTTGCTCAACAGGTTTTTTTAGTGAAACCGCAGACTTTGACCCTTCATCTGGCGTTTTCAACCTTACTTCTTCTCCATCAGGTTGGCACGATGTCTTTGTACATAAAATGGGAAAAATCGTCGGTCTTAATGAGTATGAATTTGAAAATGTTTTTGAGTTATTTCCTAATCCAACAAGCGGAAGAGTTAGGTGTCTTTTTAGTAATAACATTACTTGTGATTATAAAGTTACTGATGTCACAGGTAAATTATTGAAAGAGGGAAGTCTAAATGGCTATTTAAATGAGATAAATTTAAGCGGACTTTCAAAAGGTCTGTATTTTGTAACAATAAGTGATAAAGGCCATAGTCAAACGAAAAGAATTGTTTTGGAATAGTCAGGATAAAATTGATTTCAGAAGTCTAAGATTTTTGTCAGCCGAGAAATTTTGTCTGCGGGTGCATTACACATAACGTTTGGCGGACTGGCGCAGTTGGGCTTTCGAAGCTCAATGATTGTTTACCGACCAAAGGTTATTTAAAGATACTAAAGGAATTTAGCGAGAGCAAATAAAATTCCCGAAGGGACATATTTAATAGCTCCGAGCGATGTGATACTTTCCCCCAATTGCGCTAGACCGCCTGTTAGGTGTAGTTGCTGACAGCACGCTTTAGCTACGTCTACTCAGGGACGATCACATGTTTTAGATTAAAAAATACGCTAATCTTTTCTGATTGGCGTCAGTTTTTTTTATCGAAAGAGAAAAGGCGTCAGACCATTTTACTAAAGGGAAAACATAGCATTGCTACAAATTATAGCAAAATTTGACTTTGTCATTTTTTCCGAACTTTACATCGCAAGTTGCTTAAGCGACGCCAGTCGTTCGAAAGCGAGCTTTCGCGACTTTTGTCGAAGCAACTTGACCGATAAGTTCTAAAAAATTATAAAGCATATTTTTCTTTGTCTGCTGTGATTTACCCAAAAAAATTCTGCGAGCTTTTTCTTTAAAACTGTGTCGTCTTGAAGTCGTGGTGAGCAGCAATTACACTCTAACGGTTTGCGAATAGACGTAGGCGGGCTTTCGGAGCTTCCTGTGTCTACATGCACAAATGTTTATATGAAGATACAAATGTTTGTATTCCCTCGTCCGCCCGCTTACGTTTATTTGCTGTTAGCTGCTGGCAATTATTCTACTATTATTTTCTAGTGGTCTTTTGTCCGTTTTTGTCGATTGAAACAAAATAGAAACCAGTTTTTAAGTTTAAATTAATGTTGGTTGATTGTTCATTAACTATTTCAGTTTGTACTATTTCCCTAATAAATTAAAACTGTCAATTTGCAATTACCAATTTTATTTGAAAGTTTAATCGTTATTTGACCATTGTTTGGATTTGGGAAAACATTGAATAATATTTGATTTGATAAATTATCTTCTATGCCGCTTAATGTCGAGCAATTGATTTTATAAACCGCTTTCTGCACTAGATGTGGGTAGAGGCAATGCAATTAATGTAATGCCACTTGCTGTTTTTCGAAAAGAAGGTTGTGTTGTAACCCCAGAACCTATAGAGTAGGTTGTTACATTATAATTACTCCCATTTACATAAATTAATCTTTCTGCATTTGCTCCGTTCTTTCCATTAAAGTACAAATCGTTTCCACAATGCTCTGAGCTGCCTGGAAATTGAGGAGTTAGACCATCTGCTGCAAAAGTCGTTGGCGTACCGCCAAAAACTTTTTTTGTCCCTGCTAACGTCCCGTCTGTAACCCATAAAGCTTTATTAGATGAATTTACAGTATACAACGTATCGAGTGTAACAAAATAAACTAAAGAATTTGTTGTTCTTGAAGTGCCAAGTCCAACACTAGCACAAGGACGTGAATTTGCTACAGTATTAAAATTTAAAGGTGTAGCAATACCACCAGAAATAGAAACGTATTCTGATCCAGTGCTGGTGGTTGCAATTATGGCAATAACCCCATTTGGAGTGACGCCAACAATTTTAAGTAAATTTTTATTAGGGGCTGTTTCCGTGTATAACACGGTTTTAGTACCATTGTCACTAACCTTGTACACTTTACTAACCCCAAGAGAACCAGCTCCAAAAGGAGTGCTATAATAATATTCGTTATTGTAAACTGTACCGTAATCAAAAGCACCAGTTGTAGAAGAGTCTAATTTGGAAATATTAATTTGTTAAATCAATTCTTTTTAATTGTGGTGAAACTGTTGGGAACTCCAAATAATTGAATTTGTTGTGTGTTGCATTTCATTGATACCACCTTCAAAACCTATTGCTAGTGTTTGAATACTTGCTGCTGAAGTATAATCTGTTTTATATATTTTATCAGATGTTCTAAAGTAGGTGAAGTTGCCTTTATGAAAATAATCACCCTGAATTACTTTGTCTCCAGTAAAGCCAGCCATTGGAAGTTGGCCGCCTGTTATATCAGTTGCTGCAGAACCATCAAACAACTTAAATGGAGAGCCATTGGCAACAGGATAAATTCCTTTTCCTTTATTCCAAATCATTGTTTGAAAAGGGTCAACTGTTAATGTTGTGACAAGTGTTGCAACATTACTACCGTCAATTTTCATAAGTGTTAAAGCAGGGTAATTAACTACATAGTAGTTCAAGGAGTCAGATGTTGCCTTGCCAAAATTGGTGGTACTGCCATTTGGCTGATAAATGTTTGTTGGCTGTGCGTAACCAATTAGAGTTAAACAAGTCAAGATTGCGGATGTTAGTAATCGTTTTGTCATAATTATTTATTTAAATGTTAGTTATATTTTAAATGTCATTTAGTACTCACTTTGGAGTATTTTGTCAAAGTTATTGATATTTGTCAATTGGCGAAATACCGTCTAGTGGGTATTCTCGGATTGCTTGCAGCTAACGGTTTGCGACTAATGGCCGTTGGGCTTTTGGAACACTCAACTTTCTTAACCGATAAAAGGTTATTTAAAGATACCCAACTTTATTAGCCGCCGCAAATAAAAATTCGCGAAGCGACCTTGTTAATAGCGCGCGGCGATGACCCAATTCCGCCCAATGGCCATTAGTTGCTGTTAGTGGCTGGGCATTACATATAGTCTTTTATTTGAGAAAGTTGGTGCTTAACGAAATGGGAAATTGAGAGAGCCCTACCTCTTAATTAATAATTACTTTTATATTATAAACACTATCCCCTGATTTTAATTTGCAAATGTAAATGCCACCGCTAAGTTTGTTGGGTGGATTTATTGGAATTTTGAATTTTGTCATATCCTCAATTAAAAAGTCAGATTGGTATTGAATTTCCCCGCTTTGGTCAATGAGTTCAACCGTGATATTTGTTTTGGCTTTCGCACCTGATATTTCTATAATAAACTCTCCATTATTTGGATTAGGATAGACTACAAAAATTAATTTTGATAACCTATCCAAGCTAACAGCTAAAATTCCGCTATACGTATAAGAACCATCCAAATCAAATTGTTTTAATCTATAATAACTTATATTCTCTAAGGGATTTTCATCAACAGCCTCGTATTGTTTTAATACGTAACTGTTTCCTGCTGCGTTTATCTTTAAAATATCAGCCCAGTTTACTGCATCTGAGCTTTGCTCAACTTCAAAATGACTTGTGTTTTGTTCAGTTGCTGTAGACCAATTCAAACATACTTTATCCGCACAATTTTCTGCTTCAAATTTTACCAAAGTTAAGGGCAGTGGACTATTAACATAATCCAAAGAACCAATCGTATAATAGCCATCTCCTTGTGTATAAGGTACGGCATTAAATGTTACTCTATCACCAGTTATGCTACTCGCGTTCATCACCTCTGTCCACGCACCAGATGAAGCCGCCCTATATAACAGCTTATAGTTTGTTAAAGGCGCAGCAGGGCTACCACCAGTACCCCCATCACTATAATCAAAAGTTAAATTAACTGTTTCCACCGATCCGCCTACGTGGGTCCAATCTAAATACCAAATCCTTTCCCATCTTGCTTGATTTGGGCCTGCACTCATTCCCGCAACATCAGCAGTATTCAATGAATTTGTTGCTGCCGTATGACCATAGATCAAGTATTCACCATTACCCATTGCTGTGGCTTGTGTTGCCTCTAGGCCTCCAGTTATAGAAGTTGCAGCAGAAGCGTTGTTCCCAGTTGCTTCAGTTCCAATCCCAGCTACTTCATAGTCATAATTTCCGTTAGCAGGTGTATCACCCACATACATATCAGTTGGAATTGTTATACCACCGTATTTTGCCGACAAATAATTATCCACAATATTCCTTTGGGCTCTATTTAATTCAGCATTATATGCCAGCGCCTCCATTACATTTGCATTCATACCATCCACGCTGCTATTTTTACCCAAAACATACAGAGGCAAACCAGGATTAGCAGAGCCAACAGTGATAATGTTATTAGTTGCGTTTTGTGTTACGTCCACATTATTCGAAGCAGCAGTTTTCACATAAGAAAGTATGACATTTGAACCATAAGAGGGAACAATAGTAGATACGTAATCAGACACTCCATATTTGGTAAATCCAATTCTATTAGCATTATTCCATTGTTCAAAACGAATAGACGTATTACTAGCTACAGTTCTATCAAACAAACAATTCGCACCATCTCCGGCATCTGTTGCACGAATAACAAAATACATAGTGCCAGGAGTTAACATGACTTGAGTAGTTGCGGTCATGTAATTTATATTTGCACCAGTGTTGTCAAAACTTAAGGTATTGAAGCTGCCTAATATACTGTAAGTTGGTCTTGCCGAGGCGGTGGCTTGTGTTAAATTGTTCGCATTTCCGCTTTTGTCATTCCAAGTTGTTACAAAGGTCCCTACGGCTGGGTTATTTGTGTAATTACCATCTGCATTCAGATCTCCTGCATCTAACCATATTCTACATGATGCCGATGTTAAGACACCTGCAGGAGAAGTTTGTGAAATGACCCAAAATGGGAATAATAGCAACAAAGATGTTAGTTGTGCTAAGATGTTGTGTGGATTTAAACTGATCATGTAGGTTAATTATATGTCGTTAAAGTAATTTGCACATTTCACTAAGGAGTGCTTTTCTTTAATTTAAAATTAAGTTATTTTTTTGATTAATCATAATTTTCTTAATATGCTATTTTTATATATGGTAAAAACAAGCGATTCAAAGTGCTTATGTACAAGTGATAGCAAAACTACCTTGCAAAAGCAGATGTTCTTACGCCGTGCGGAATAGCCATTATGTCCTCATCACCGGCAAGCGCAGAGGAAAACAAAACATATAAAAAGCACATGGATGACTGTCATTATGTCTGTCGGTATTTTGTCGACTGTTATTTTTTCTGTTAGGTCCGTGGGTCGAATGCCTTGCCACTAACGTTTTGCAGCTACTTGCAGTTTTTTGCTAATGTCCGCCCCACGACATTTGAGCGTTAACGCAAAAAATTCCAGATGGGTGCTGTTATAGTTCACGGCGCCACACAGTTTACGTCTTGTTTACACCAGGTCTATTCTTCAAAGTTGGGATTTTCAGGTGAGTCGGGTTGTCGAATGTTTTTCATTTGTTGTTCAATTGGTTTTGCCTGTTGTCGGAACAGATTGTCTACGATTTCAGGTCATTAAAGAGTCAAACCAAACTTGTCCTGTGCCATTAAGTAAAACACCATAAGCAATGTTAGATGCGTTTTCAGGAACGTCAAGCACGATCTCGTATTTTTTCCAGTCTGTTGTCCCCTTAATTGGTCTGTCGAACATATTGTCAAACGACAAAGGTTTTTTAGAGTCCGATGCGTCAACACGCAACCAAAATCCAGTATAACTTTCTACGTCTTTTGATTTTAATTGTCCTGTCATGCGAACACGCTTACCTGCGTATTTTGTCGGCGAACAATTTTGCATTAATGTCCCGAAGCCTTTAATGTCTTTGTCTATTGATTTAATTGTCGCAGCATTTTTGCCATCTTGTCCAGCGCCTTTGTCAACACCCATTTCATATTTTGTGGGTTCGCTGCCAGCTTTAAACCAACCTTTAGGAAGGTCAAAAGATAATAGTGCTAATGTTGTCGCAACAATTAAAGCACCTTTGAAAAGTTTTGTTGTCATGGTCTTATGTTTTAATTATTAATAATATTTAAAGTCAAATGTCATTTATCTACCCCCCCGTCTTAGTATTGCAGCTACAAGAAGTTGGCGATTTCGAAGCAGTAAACTGTCTGCCACCACAAAACTTGATACGAAGCACAAAGCTTCATTTAACCACTGAACCGCCAATTTCTTGTAGGTGCTGTTATGGGCTGGTTTTATTACTCTTTCAGTATTTTCTTTGAAACTATTTTTCTGTCTGAAGTAGTTATCGTTATAAAATAAATTCCATTCTTCAAATTACTTATGTCTATTGGTTCGTTAGTAAATTTGTCGGATTTTATCAATTGTCCAAGTGTGTTTGTGATTTGATAAGTTAAAATTGACAAATGACTTTTAATTAAGATAGAATTAGCAGTAGGGTTTGGATAAACAGAAAACATGTCATCTTTTACTAATTGGTCAATACCAGTTGAACTACTATTGAAAACATAAAGTCCTGCAATGGAAGTGTCAGTTCTTACAAAATCAACTGTATTTGCTGCACATACTTGATACCAAACTTTATTACCATTCGTAAGTATTTTACCAATTGTAGGGCCAATATGAATTCCATTTGTAGGCAGTCCATTTGGAATTTTAACAGCAGTTGCTCCACCATCTGTGCTTAAAAAAACATTGTCGGATGTCCCAGTACTTGTTTCCAAGAAAAAAATATTTCCGTTTGGTGTTCCAATAATAAATGAACTTGTCAGCGGTGAGCTGTTGTAAGTTGTGTTAACTATTGTCCAAGTTACACCATTGTCTGTGCTTTTAAATAATTTATTAGTGCCAGCATCTACAACAGCAAAAAGATTTGCTCCTGCCTCAAAGAAACGCACAACATCACTGCCGCTACCTTGTGAAGCTATTGTACTTGTTTGAATATTTGCAAAATTTCCATTGTCAACATACTTAATTACGTTATTACTGCCACCACCTAAAAATAATCGGTTGCCTTTATTGTATGAACAAACTAAATCAATGCCACTACTTCCGCTTGCAACAACAGTTAAATTACCTCCTGTAGTTGTCATTGTTCGAAGTGTGGTGCTTCCGCTTCCTGCATTCCATAATAAAGTACCCGCATTCACTTCACCATAAATCCCTACTCCTTGTGGTAAAATACTAGTCCAGTTATTTAGTCCTTGAAAAGAGTAAGAACCATCATTAGGTATATTTTGGAATCCAATAATCATATTATTAATTGGTAGCCCAAAAATTGGTGTATAACCTATGGCATCTAAAGCTGTGAAGTCTCTTGTGAAAGTCTGCCCTCCGTTTGTTGAGACGTAAAATCTTTTTGCATTAAAAGAACCAGTTCCAGTTGTACTACCGTAATAGATTAAAGTGTCACCTTTGTTGAAATATTTTACAGAACTTGTCCATAAAGAGTCAAAATTAGTGGATAGCTTAGACCATGTTTGAGCATTGGCCGATAAAATTGAAACCAAAGTTGTCGTTAAGAGTATTAATTTTCTCATTTCATTTGTTTATCTTCCTACTCGTTTGGCTTTTCGGTTTCGCCCCGTTTTTTAATGGTCGCTGGTCTCCATTATTGAATTGCAAAATTAAGGATTTGTCATTGATTCAAAAAACAATTATATAATATTTTTTTGACTCTCTGGTCTGTCCTCCGTGTCGTTTAAACTTGCCCATAACGTTTTGCGGCTTTGCGTTGGTGGGCTTTGAAACCGAAACTGTCTGCCAGCACCAATGTTTATTAATTGCTCAAATGTTTCTATTCGCACTTGTCCGCCCACTAACGCAAAACCCGTGTTAGCATACCCATTTTCATTTTTGGATGTTGGAATAGTTGTCGTCTCACCTTACAAAGAGTCTACAAACTATTCCACCAATTAGTCAAGTCAAGTATAGGTGCATATTTTTTTGTGATAATTGCGTCAGGTAAACTTAAAATTAGTCCGACAAACCCACCTTTTAGCCAATTAGGAATAGGTAGTTCCATATTGAATATTACAAAACCAATTGCAAATCTACTTATAAACGAAGCTGTCATTGCTTTGGTTTTGTCCTCGAAAGTCATAAAGAACATTGGAATGATTGAAACTATTCCAAATATTGTTCCCGCAATAAGTCCTTTAACAATATTGTTCATCTGTCTATTTTTTAAGTTCGTAAGCTTCTTTTAACCATGCTAGCAATTCTTTGTCAATGTCTTTGGGTTTTGTCAACTTGATAGTGTGGTGAAAACGATTTGCAGAGGCCTGTTCCACTTTAGTAACCCTGTCACTTGTCAGTTTGTAGTTTAGATGAACTTCAAGGTTTATAAAGTCTTTACGAGTATAAACTCCTGCAAATCCAAATCTGTTTCCAAGATGAATGCTCGTCTTTTTCGGTTCAATTTTCAGTTGTCCGAATTTCTGAGTTCAGCAATTAACTTTTCGTAAATGTCAGTTACGATTTTTGCTTTGTCTTTTAAATGGTCAACCTCTGAATATTCCATTGTCGTTGTCTGTTTAGTGTCGTCTATGGGTTTGCGCTAACGTTCCCGGCCTTGCGCGGCGGGCTTTTCGAAGCTTCACCAGTCTTAACCCAAAAATGTTTATTTAAAGATACTCAAATTTCTTTTACCTCGTCCGCCCGCTGGCGCAAGACCTGTGTTAGTGGTTGAAAGCGCTCAAGCTACGTTTCGCTCACGTGTCCCCGATTATTTATTTTTGTCCAAAGCCTCCGCTTTTTCTGAATGTCAACCTACGATACAACGTAGTTTTTTGTCTGCGGTTAATTTGTCGCCAGAGTTTGATCGTCGTTGTCGCGGAAAAATTAAACCTTCGGTCTAACGAAGTATTACATTCAGAAAAAGCGGAGGAAGATCTTTTTGTCGGATATTTGAATGGGGCACTTTTAAGGAACGAAATCTTTTTGTCAGCAGTAATTTTTTTACGAGGTCTGTCCGCGCTTATTACCACTAACGGCTGAGGCTTTGCGTTCGGGCGGGATTTTACCACTAAACTTGATACGAAGAACCGAACTCAAATATACGCAGAAAGCGTCAAACGAAGCACGAAACCCCGCCTGACGCAAAACCGCTGTTAGCTGCTGGCAATTATTCTACTATTATTTTTTTAGTGGCTTTTTGTCCTTTGCTATTGATAGATATAAAATACAATCCCGTCTTTAAGTTTAAGTCAAGGTCAGTTGACTGCCCACTTATAGTTTTATGGGATAGCACTTCTCCTAATACACTATAAACTGTTAGGATACAATTATTAATATTTTCTTCTAATTTTATTGTTATTTTTCCATTGCTTGGATTTGGAAATAAGTCGAAAATAATCGTATTCGAACTCAATTCTTCAACAGAGTTTATTCCCGAACAATTTGTTTTGTATACTGCAAATTGGCCTAATACAGGAGATCCTTTCATGTAAATACCACCATTGGGGTTTTTATATAATTGTTGAGCGCTGTTAAAACTTGTATTTATTGTGTAAGTATAATTTGAGCCATTAACATAAAATAAATTTAATTGGGATGATACGGTTTTCTGACCAGGAAAATAGAGGTCGTCACCACAAACAACTGAAGAAATACTTGAGTTAGCATCACCAAAAGAAGCTGCTCCACTATAATAATCATTTTTAGAAATTACTTTTTGTGTTCCTGCTAAAGTTCCGTCTGTTACCCATAATGCATCTTTTGGAGGCGATACGGTTAATGAGTCATAAGCTTGAAAATAAACCAACGTATTAGTTGACTTGCCATTTAAAAAGCTAACACGTGGTAACGGACTAGTGGGTATATTAAAGTTTAATGGTGTGATTGTACCTCCTGATATAAGTACCAATATATTTTGTGAAGTATAGCAAACAACACCAGATGGCAAAACGCCTAATACAGATAAAATGTTATTATTAGAATTAGTTACTGCATACAACGTTGAAATAACACCGTTATCATCTACTTTTTTTACTTTTCCAAATGGATGAGAAGCAGAAGAGCCTACTGAATAGTATAAACTATTTGAACGTACAATTTTCGGAATACCTAACGCAGAAGAAGCAATGGTATCAAGGGTAGTAACGTTTCCGGTTGATAGATCAATTCTTTTTAAAAGGTTAGGATTAGGAATAAAAGGGTCTCCAGATTCTACAAAATAAATTGAATTGCCTGTATTGTACATCTTGGTAATTCCACAATAGGTTGGGTTTAGCACTGCTGCTGTTGATGTATAGAGAGTTTGAATACTTGATACAGAAGAAAAGTTGGTTTTAAATATATCTTTACCATTTTGAAAATAAGTGTTTGTGCCAATATGAAAAAAATCTTCGTTAATTGCATTAAACGGATATGTTGCAGGCAGAGTAGCCGTTGGTATAGTGCTATGACTTGAGCCATCATAAAGAGAAAAACCTGAACTTGTTTTATAAATTCCTTTATCGTTATTAAAAAGCATTTGATTTGTCATTGCTGGCAAGTCGCATACTTGTGTTATAGTATTACTGTTGTCAATTCTTTTTACACTAAAGGGGGAATGTCCAAGATTAATGTAATAGTTTAAAGAGTCGTTTGTAGCTCGCCCAAAAGTCGGTGTTCCGTTAGGTTGGTAAATGTTTGTTGGTTGAGCATAACTGATTAAAGTTAAACAAATCAAGATTGCAGATGTTAGTAGATGTTTAGTCATAAATTTTTTTGTAAAAGTAGTTTTTTTTAAATTTCTTTTTATACTCACTTTAGAGTATTTTGTCAAATATAAAGTTATTAGTCAATTGGAGAAATACCGTCTAGTGGGTATTCTTCAGATTGCTTGCAGCTAACGTTTGGCAAGCAAAAGTAGGCGGGCTTTCGAAGCACCATCTTTCCAACCGACCAAAGGTTATTTGAAGATACTTAGTTTATTAGTGAGCCGCAAATAAAATTTCACGAAGTGGCCGCTGTTTTGCGCGCGAACGATGACCCGAGTCGGCCCGCTTACTTTTGCTTGCTGGTTACCAGCTGGCCGACGCACACAGTTTTTGTCTTGCAAATACTTAGATTAAGCTAATTGGCAATTTCAACTTTTGTCCAAATTTTATTAGAAGAGTCTATAAAACTCTGTAGAAGTCCATGTTTAAAAGTCAGCGTTTTAACAGGAGAGGGTTTATTAATTATGTCAACTGAATCTATTTGAATATTCAGATCATTTTTACCTTTTGGATTTCTTGCGTCCTTTATGAAATGAATGGAACTAATTGAAAAGTCTGACCAGTCGTCATAGGTCATAATAAAATAAGTAAATTCTAAGTCAAGTTTTTTTGAATAATATGATGACACAAAACCATTTTTACATTCGTCGGCGTTAAAAAAAGAAGAGGGCTTGCTAAATTCCTTTTGTTCGCAAATGAATTCTTTATTTTCAAAAGTAAGGGTGTCTAAGGAATTAACATACACCATGGGCTTTTTATATGTCGATGTGTCAATGCCGAATTGATTGTAGTCAAATTGTTTACATTCATGTTTTCCGTCGCATGCCGTCAAGATTGTCAGAATTGTCGAAACGATTATTATGTAAGTCGATTTTGTCATTACGGTTGTCCGGCGGCTTGCTGGTTACCAGCTGGCCGACGCACACAGTTTATTTGTTGTTGTCGGCCTGTTTGGGATCTTTTATTAAGCAACCGTTTTTGTCGAATTGAGTGCAGGTCAATATTTCTGTTGCGATTTCTGCATTATTTTCCTTGTCTATTGTTACTTCAATATATCCGCTGCAAATAGATTTAATTATTCCGTTTTCATGATACTCCCAAATGGTTTCGCCGATCACGTCGGCATGGTATTCACCTTTCTTGTAATAAACTCTTTTCTCGAAATGCTTTTTGGTAAAAGGGTTTTTGTATTTATGAAATAGAGAAGTGTTGAAACCTTGTATTTCATAAATTAAACTATCGTTCCTATATGCTTTTATGTAGACTACATTTTTAGCGTCGATGAAAGCTGGGTTGTACTTTTTTGAATTAAAATATTTAGCTTCGAGTTCCTTAATTAATTTGCCTTGTCGGTTAAAGTGTTTTGAGTTGATAGTCTTTTTTGCTAGGTCGAAGTGCACCAAGGTTGCAACGCTAGTTTTACTTTTGTCAAAATAGATTTTCCAGTCATTTTTTTTCGGAAAGAACTGTATGGCGTAAATGGTGTCAGTATAATATTTGTCGTCACTTGCCTCGCTGGACCACTCTACATAATTATACGCACCACCATCGGTATATTTCCATACAGCAGTGTCGTAGTCTGTGATAAAACTTTGTGAGGTCGCTGAGTAGAAAGTCAGCCGAAGTAGTTATTAAAGTTATTGTCCTCATTTTTGTTCGGTCGTCTGTCGGAGGCTTGCTGGTAACGTTTTCCAAGCAGGCGTGAGTTTTTTGCTTGTCCAAGTTATGCATTTGAGCGTTAACCTGCAAAAAATTACGCTTGCTTGGTGTTACCACCCAGTAGGGGCGCACACAGATTAGGTCACTGTTTAGGTGTCTGCCGATTAGTTATTTTTGCCGCCGTTAATTTAATTTGTCGTGAAGGTCTATGCAGGGAAAGGCAGCTCTCCGAATGTCTTTTTAATCCCGTCCCTTTTTAAATTTTTTTTGCGTCGGCTTTTTACACACAGTTCTATACACACAGGCGGGCGGGAGATTTTGCAAGCTTTTGTGGCGCCAATTAAATTATCTGCCTTAATCTAAAAGCGACACAAGTGCTTGCAAAATGTGCGGTGGGTACGTACTGGTGAACGGGCTTAGGTCTACGGTTAATGGTTCACAAACACAGGTCTCTCTGTTAAAACTGAGAACGTTAAGATTGATTATGATACTCTTGTGCTTCATTTTTTGATTTGCTCTATTTTTTATTTTGTGTTTTTGAAGGTCTGTTTTCGATGTCGCATTGCCCAAATAAAAGGCATTTATTAAGGATTCCAAAAACCAAAACAATTGCTCCTACAATTCCCATACCCCATAGGTTATTAATAATTGCTGAAATAATAATAATAGTTCCTAAAGGAATTAACGTCAGCCTAAAAAAACCATATTTTTCGATTAATCTCATGATATCAGAATTAATTTTTTATTTAATAATACTTAGCTTTCTAGCTTGTTCCCCAATTTCAAGAAAGTCCTTTGCCTTGTGATACCCTACTACTTTGCCCATTGCTTTTCCATCAGCTTTTATATAAATTAGAGAAGGGTAAGAATCAACACCATATTTTTCTGCCAAAGCCGGGCCTTCACCTTTCTCCATGTCAATGGCAACATTTACAAAATTTTTGTTGTAAAAATCTGCGACACCTTTGTCGGTAAATGTTTTATGTTTCATCATTTTACAAGGGCCACACCAACTCGCAAAAGCATCAAGAAAAATTACTTTATTTTCATTTTTTGCTTTATCAAGAGCTTGTTGCCATGTTCCTGTAAAGAACAGGATTCCTTCTTCTGTTTTTACTTGCACGTTCTTTGTCCTGAACCCGTAAATAACAAGCAATGCAATTAGAAGTGTTGATGTAAGTGCGATTGTTTTCATATTTATAAATGATTAATTATTTCTTTAACTGGTAATCTTTTTTTATAATTTTCGTCAAAGTGTATGTAACTAATTGTTCCATCTTGATTAATTACAATTGTTGCAGGAACAGGTAAAACATTGTCTTTATTGCCGTTTGATTCCTCAAGATCAATCCCAAACAATTTATATTTCTTAACAGTTGATTCACTTACTTTAAACGCAACACCATATTTCTTCATAATAACATAGGCACTATCATGTACGATATTAAAAGAGGCTTTAGTTTTTGCAATTGTTTTCTCAATTGATTGCTCCGTTTCTGGTGAGATAGTAATTACAGAAGCCACTTTGTCTAATATTAATTTTAAACTGTCTTGCAAATTACTCATGTGTTTGTTGCAATACGGACACCATGCTCCCCGGTAAAACACTAAAACAACTTTCCCGTTTTTGAGCATTTCGGCTAAGTCAACAGTTTCATTATTGTGGTTAATCGCTCTAAATAAAGGGGCTTTGTCTCCTGCTTTTAAAATATTAAAAGTGTCGTTTTGTGCATTAGCAAAAATTGCAATAAGGGTAAATAATGTAATTGAAATGTATTTTAGCATTTACTAACTAATTTAAATTTTAAATTTTGATTGTTTTGAATAATATTTACTTCAGCACAATGGCTTAAATAGGTGAATTCAAATGATTCATTAATCTTAATATGATTGCCATCCACTTGTTCAAATATCCCCTTGCATTCAAGTTTTCCTTCAGGGCTATATCTTGAGATTGTAAATGCGCTTTTCACATTCTCAATACAAAACCATGATCCACACCCTTCACCACTTAACCAATGAATATCATTTGGCAAATGGCTTGGCTTTTGTGGACAAGGCAAAATTTTATAATGCTCTTCTGCTTGATTCATGGGCGAGTGTAATTGTGGCTTTAAATTTTGGTTTCAAAATTTCATTTGTTTGTATTTTAATTCCAACTGTAGAATAATTTGATAATGATTTTACGTTACCAATAGGAGTTGGGCTTAAAGTTTTCGGATAGGAGAGAACCAATCTATAATACCATTTAGGTTTTCCGGCTAATACAACTGTATTTACAAAACGAGAACAGTTCGTTCCTTGTGGTAAAAACGGGCCATAGGGAATTGGTGAAATAGATTGCATTTCATTTGCTTTGTAATAAGCATTTTCAAAATTTACGTGGCAATAAGACGCATGAAGTTTTCCTGATCCGTGGCACGATTCGTTATTAAAAAGTTCCAATAAAATTTCATTGTAATTTTCTAACCTTCCATCTTGAGAAATAATCGCTTTTGTTTTCATTTCTAAATCATGGTCTGTGCGCGCGCTTCTAACCCTTCCGTGTTGATAAGGAGCATGGTATCTTCCAAAATCAAAATAATGACAATCTCTTGCCTCAGCATCGATTAGAACAATGGCTGCATGACCTACTTTGTAATAGTTAGATTTATTTAAGCCTAACATTTTTAATGGTTTGTCGTACCACGCTCCGGCTTGTTTACAAAGCGTTTCTGGCCATGCTAATGTTATTGCAATTCCGTTATGCATTTGCAAATTCACTTTTTATTAGTTTAACTTTATGGTATTTATCATTAATAATGTCATAGTAACTAAAATTAGCGATACAATTGTCGAGTTGAATCTGAGAAATACTTAAAGTCATCAAATCTCCATCTCTTTTCATTATAATATCATCGGAAGCATTAAGTCCGTGTTTTCGGTTATGAAAACCTAAAATCATTTTGTCCTCAAAATCTTTATGATCATCGAACCATTTTTCAAATAATCTCTTCCTCGCTAACTGAACGAGTGGAGGGTATAAAGTAGCAGAAGACCATATTTGTTGAGCATTAGTTTCTAATTGTCTTAAGTGCTTGTTTTTTCCATCCCACCTAAATTCGAAGAATTCATCCAAATT
Organism: Sphingobacteriaceae bacterium; assembly: GCA_016705695.1. Taxonomy (GTDB): domain Bacteria; phylum Bacteroidota; class Bacteroidia; order B-17B0; family Aurantibacillaceae; genus Aurantibacillus. The sequence goes on along the minus strand of JADJLA010000015.1, from coordinate 5,300 downwards.
ACCGGAAGTGTAATCGAGAGTTAATAGAGTAAATGGCTCTACATTTACGAGATCCCTCTTTTCGGAGAACTCAATCACATTATTATATTTGAAACTATCTAACAAAATCAAACCACGGCTTTTAACATAGCTTTTTTGCTTATGATGATTTACAAATGCCCCATTTAATAAGCAAGCTGTTTTACCTTCAAGGCTTGATGCGATCCAAGTTCCACCTGCTAATTCATCTTTCGGATAAATAAGATCAATCCCATTTTCGCTATATTTTATAGGAGGAATTGTTGCACGGCTTGACTTTTCATCTCTACTTGAAGTAAAATAAAAACCATTTGACTTAGGTATGTAGGTTACTGTGCACATATTTTGTTTAAATGCCTTATTGTTGAAGGTGCATAACCAAAAGTATCTTTTACGAGCGCTGTTAATTGCATTTCAGTTATGGCAACTTTAATCAGTGCTTGGTGATGTACGCTATGCTCTAAATTATAAGCAAGCTCTCTATAAAACGAAGATTGAATTTGCACAGGCTTTTGACCTTCTGAAGTAGAGTAATCTGCAATGAAAGTTACCGGAAAATCACTTTTAACTTCTAATAATGCATTTACAATATTGTCTATTGTTTTAGTTGTAAAATGAATATCTGTTTCCAATTTCAAATCACGTTGGCGTGCATCATAATTAACTTCTTTATTTTCTTCTCCTTTAAATAAGCATTGGTAAAATTCCAATATATGCCTAACATGTTGACCGATGGAGGCATCCGTCATTATTTCTAATTTTCTACTGTATTGTTCTTGCGATAAGCCTTTCAACAAGTCTTTTATTTCAACAAGATTTTTTATAATGTGTCCGGTCATAGTTATTTATTTAATTTTTTACCAATGAAATAATCAACACTCAATCTTCCTGCTCCTTTAAATAATAATGTAATAAGCATGATCATATAGTATAAAGGAATTTCATATCCATTATCCGAAGCGGCAAATCCATTTTCCCAATGAACCGTTTTTATTGCTACGATCATTGTAATAATTAATGGAATTGAGATGAAGCGTGTACCTAATCCTAACGTAAGCAATACAAACCCTAATACCTCAGTATATGTTGCCAAGTATGCATTAAAGGTTGGTGCTGGCATTCCTATACTTGTAAACCACTCAGCAATTGCCCCAACATCGTTTAACTTCATCATTGCCGGGCCATAAAAGCCATAAGCAAGAACCAAACGAATTAATAATAAAGGAATGTCTTGAAGATTAGACAATTTCTGTGTTAGGTTAAAATACATTGTTTTCATATGTTTTTTTTAATTGTTATTATAGAGTAAGTCGTTTGAAAATTAAAAACCTTACAAACTATTTAAGGCTTTATTACTTCAGTCAAAAAGTCTGAATTGATAGTGTCTTTAGCTTTAACTTCTACAGATTTTACATTGGGAACCCAAAATGTTCCGCCCTCTATTTTTATGAAAATGTTATTGAGGATGCTTAATTTATTATTTACATATCCATAAGCATGGTATTTATTATCTGTAGTAGATTTTAGTAAGTAAAACTGTCTTTTGTGGTAAGAAACAAATTCAAACATAAACGACTTCTTCTCTTTATCAATCAATTTAGTTTGAACGCCATAGGCATAATTTCTTTGTATATAAGTCAAAGGATCGATTTTCCCATCTTTTGCATACTTAATCCAATACACTTTTATAGGTTCTTTTTCATTGATAATTCCATCCTTGTCAGTATTCAGTTCGTAAACAATCGTGTTTGAATTAATTGTGCGTTGGACGTAAAATAACATGTTGTCAATTCCCCCAGGAGTTGGAAAACTATTATTTAAGTCAGTAGCTTTAAATGAAGTGCTTATAACTACGATTAAAATCAGAAGGAAATTTATTATTATTTTTTTCATGGATTATATTTTATAACCTAAAACAAATTGTTTGCTTTTCAAATCTTCAACAAATTGCATTGTTGATTCTGTTAATGCCTCAATATCAATTTCACCAAAAAGTTTAGGTGCTTCATTTAACAGATCGGTTAATGTAATTTCGCTTTTTGAAAGCTGTTCTATAACTAAAGCATACCAAACCGATAAATCCATGAATTGAACTTTGCCTGTTTCTTTTTCGCGAAATAAAAGCACAAAGTAATTTCCTTTATTTTCTATCGCATTTATTGGAGTTTGTTTATGAATTGGATATTCTAATTGAAATAAGACATGTTCCGGATTTAATGACAATGAATCGTTTAAAATATCTCCTTCATTATTATAGGAAGGGTATTTAATGTTTTCCATGTTATACAGACGCAATTCTTCCCATTCAAATTTTAATAAGTTATTTAAAAATGGCAATTGGTATTTGCTGGCGTAATTTTCCTTTTCTGCATATTTATAAAACTCTCCTGCTATTTGCCATACTTGATAACTTTGACAATCATGTTTGCTAAAAAAGTCATTTAACATCTCATCCCATGTATCCGAGTCAATAAATTCGTTTGCAATTGGAAAAGATGATTCTAAGTGCTCTTCAATAATATTAAAGATCAACCTTCTGTAGTGATGGAAGCGATTAGGCGTTGTACCGGGTAATTCTACTTCATTACCGGTTCTGCAAAACAAAGCCATTTTACTTTGGATATTTTTTGTTTCAGGCAACAAGCTCATTTTTTTTATTCCATTTTAAGTTTGTAATAGATCGTAAACGATTCATCTCGCCATTTAATTCTTCCATTTCGGGAATGTTAAAGTCGCGCTCCAGTAAAACTGGAACAGGTTTTATTTTTTCGATCGTCCATTCAAATAAATCATAAACAGGATCAATAATCGCTTCACCATGTGTATCAATAATTAAGTCAGGCTCTATTTGTTCATGGCCTGCCATATGTATGTAAGCCACTTTGTCAAGTGGAAGTTTTTCAATAAATGATTTTGGATCGTATTTGTGGTTAAAGCCGTTAACATAAACATTGTTTATGTCTAACAGCAGTTGACACCCCGATTCCTTAACAATAGTGCTTATAAATGATGCTTCGCTCATTTCAGCAGCTACCGGAGTGTAATAAGAAACATTTTCCATTACAAACGGACGTTCCAAATAATCTTGCAGTTGTTTAATTTTTTGAATAACGTGCTTTGCAGCATCCTCTCTAAATGGGATGGGAAGCAAATCGTACAGATGTGCATTATCGCATTTTGCAAAACTCAAATGCTCCGAATAAATTTCAATTTTATATTCATTTAAAAAAGCTTTGAGCTTCTTTAAAAAATTCATGTCTAATGGGTCAGGACTACCAATTGAAAGAGATAAGCCGTGACAAATAATTGGATAACGCTCTGCGATCTGGTCTATTTGTTTTTTCCAATAGCCACCAATATTCATCCAGTTTTCCGGAGCAAACTCCACAAAATCGGGTTTTATATTATTGCCTTCAATAAATTCATCGGCAAAATCTCGTCTGTAACCTAATCCTATCATTGTTTTGTATTTAAAAAGTAAAGGGAGGCCGGATGGCCTCCCGTATTAATTACTTTGGATCTTTTTTGTCTTTCTTTTTACCATCCCCACATTTTCCTTCGCCGCATTTTCCGTCTTTGCCTTTGCCATCTTTAGCTTTAGCATCTTTTTTCTTATCTCCGCATTTTCCTTCTCCACATTTTCCGTCTTTGCCTTTTCCGTCTTTAGTAGCAGTCGAATCTTTTCCGCCACATTTTAATTCAAAAGCACCAAGTGGTGAAGTTGATTTACCAAGTAAAATTGTTCTAACTTCTGCTCCTGAACCTAAAGCTGAGTAGTTAGTTAATGTACTTGCGTTTGCACTGATGCTTGATAAGCCGATGATAGCACTTGCGATTACTGAACCTGCAAGGATTGATTTTTTGTTTTCCATTTGTTTTTGTTTTTAAAGGTTTATATACTTTCTATAGGGATAGTAGTAGAGCCTTTAAAAACCTTACAGGAAAACTGACATTATTTTATGTTTTTATCTATTACCTTCTTAATGCGTGACTTAGAGTCGTCAGAAAGTTTAAAATTGGAGGAATTTGATAGGTTTTGATGGTTTGCTTTTAATACATTTTCAATTAAAAGACTTTGCTTTTGATAACCTGCGCACTTATCACATATTTTAAGGTGCATACTCAACTGTACCTTATCTAAAAAAGACAGGGGCTGATTATGGCTCTTTTCTATTAAAAGAGTTGCCTTATGGCAGGACAGCACAATTAAGTTCATTAACTTTTTCATTTCATTAGGCTTTTAACCAGTTTTTTTCAAGGCAAGCTCTCAATTGTAGCTTAGCTCTGTGAATGATTACCCAGTAGTTAGTCGCTGTTATATTTAATTCCTTACAAACTATTTCTGTTTCTTCTTCTTCAACTAATTTTAACAAAACCAATTGCTTTTGGGTGTCGGGTAATTTTTCAATGCATCCATTGAGTGCCTTTCCTAATTCCTTGTTCTCGATTGAACCGGAATAATCTATTCCCCAATCTTTTGGCACTGCATTTTCTTTCCAATCCCCATCTTCAGTAAAATAATTATCCACGTACGAATCGTCATCATTTGAAAATTTAGAATTAGAAATTTCGTATTTGGTTGACGCTTTTCTATAATGATCTGCAATCTTAAATTTTAAAATAGCGAACAGCCAAGTTCTTTCTGAGCTATTCCCTTTAAAATTCTCTAAAGATTTTAAACCTGCTAAAAAGGTTTCTTGCACTAAGTCTTCTGCCAACTCTGTATTACTGGTTTTGCTCATTGCATAGCCAAATAGCTCATCTGAGTATGTTTTAATCCAGTTATTAGGGTTTAATATGTTTGTGACTTCAAGCACTTTATAATGTAAAGGTACAAAAGATAGATTAAGTTGGAAGTTGTTTTAATAAGTTGTCCAGTCAATATTATACTTTATTTTTTGCTTTGCTGCCGCCGGCTTGCGCTACTGACTGACCGTAGGGAGATGCGTAGAAGCGTGGTGCTTTTCGCGCCACACCATATTGCTGTGCGATGGGGGATTTAACTGATTTTGCTTTTGCCTGTCTCTTGCAAAAGCAAATTGAGTTAAATGTGGGATAGCCAAACGGCTTTGCCGAAAAGGAGGTCGTGCGATGGCTGTTACTATGGCTTCAGCCAAAAAAGTGCGTCGGCAAAAAAATTTAAAAATCTTTTTACCTGAATGTCTTTGTCTGAACGAAAGAGCTGCTGTGCGGTCGCCCGTGCGAGTTGTCGTCTGTCGAAACGAAATGCTTTTTGTCCACCGAGGAATTGTTTACGGAGAATTGTCCGCCCCTATTGGTGG
>JADJLA010000014.1 GCA_016705695.1 Sphingobacteriaceae bacterium | reverse complement strand
ATTAACACTAATAAATAATCAAAAACCTCCCGCAAGGATGCAATTTTTGAACAATAAGCCTTTATTTTAGACCGATACAATGCAATTAGGTAAATAAAATAATATATTTACTATAAATAATATGTAAACAAAGAGAAGTAGAAAAATATTAGCGTTAGTTAATTCTTTGAATCCGAAAAACCGCGAGAATTTCAAAATTACACAAGGATAAACTCAAATGCTCACGATCAGGCGTGGGGTTTAGTTTATTTGTGTAATGCGTGCTTCGCGGTACGTCGGACTCAGATTGCTGAATTTCCACGCCGCTGTATTTTTAGCAACCCAAGTATCATTATGGCAAAACGATCGAAAACTCCACCAAAAACCGGATTCGAAATATTAAATTCTGATGTTCGTGGATAATAAACACACACGAATTCCTTGAATTGATTAAAATTGAAGGTGAAATAATTTTTAATATTTCGTTGATCGACCTTCTTCATAATACATCCAAACGATTTGAAGATGAATTCGAAGAAGTACATGAAAAAAGTGGATGAAATGGATTCTCTCTTAAACGATCTTTCAGAGTTATTAGATAAGGAATTCTCTTCCGAATTGAAGCTGGTGATCGTTTTTAATAATAAATTGCAAAATTTCCGAGCTAATCCTTTTAGACATCAATCGTACAGCGAACATACCGAACTAATTTATTTGGCTAATCTGATGTTGAAGATAATTATGATAGAAAAGTTTAAGCTGAATTATTGTGAATACGATCGCGAAACATTTGGGCGAATTCAAAATATATTACAAGACGATCTTCATGTCGCTCTTGGTAAGTTGACTATAGCTGAAAAAAATGGATCAATTTTAGGCCTTGATAAAGTGCTTAGGCCTCTCTGGAACGATGATTCAAAAGTGATAGCGTTAAATAATGCTCTTAAATTTTTAAATTCTAATATTGCGGTAATACAAAAAGACTGCGAAAACCATGCTGCTAACATTGGAAAATTTCTCAATGACTTTGAAGTGATATATAACAAAACAAAGCGAAAATTGACGGAGTTTAATGGAAAATTAATAGTAATAAGCCGCGATATTTCTACCATCTACGAAAATCTTGAATCATTAATAAATGATCATGATAAATCCAAAGAGAAGGAAACGTGCAACCTCCTTTATAAATATCGAAAGATTCTTGTTGTCCTTGTTTTAAATAAAGATAAAACTTTCATAAGGGATTTTGAGGATGCGAGAAACGATTTCGGGATAACCTACCAGGCTTATGTTGATGATGAGGGTTTAGGTCTTGGCGGAACACTAAGTGAAGCAATAGGAAAAATTGAAGCTGTTTTATAGTGTATTTCTTTAGCAAAATTCGAAGTGAGAGAAATTTTAATGATCAAATTAATATAATATGAAAAAGACGAAGAAAAAGCAGGGCAAACCTCTCAAAATAGAATTGGATGCGCAATTTCAGGAGACGCTGGAAGAATTAAAGGTGGATGAGAAAAAGTTAAGAGATGAACACAAAATCTTCATTAAAACAATTGTTGATCTTTGTGTTAATGCAAAAAATGGCATTATAGTTTCTAATCCTGATTCTAAGGATGAAAGCACCACTAAACATAATTATTCGAAAAAGAGTTTAAAAAAGGCTGACGATTTTCTTAAAAAGTATGCCATTAAATGTAAGGTTTAATTAATGTATGATTGTATAATTTGTTTTTTTGAATTTATATAAATCATTGAATTAGAGACAGGAGAGTTCACTGCTATGGTGAGAACTTTTAAGTAATTTTAAAGAAATATTAATCTATGAAACCGAAGCGAATTATTTCGATCAGACATGGTGAGTCTGAGGGCAATGTTGATAAGATGGTGTATAACCAAAAGCCAGATTATACATTGGAATTAACTCAAAAGGGGTTAAATCAAGCACTCGAAGCAGGTAAGAGGCTTAAGGAAATTGTAAAGGATGAATCTCTATTTTTTTACGTATCACCGATGTAGCGAACCCGTTCAACTTTTGAGCAAATTGTAAAAGGATTGGGTCGAAAAGACTTTACATATTTGGAGGAGCCTAGAATTCGCGAGCAAGAGTGGGGTCATTTGAGAACACCTGAAGAGGGCAAGAAAGTAGAAGCTGACAGGGACACATACGGTACTTTCTATTTCAGAATTCCTGATGGTGAATCTGCCGCGGATGTTTACGACCGTGTAAGTGATTTTTTTGGCACCTTGCACCGTGATTTTGAAAAATCGAAGTATCCATACAATGCAATAATAATAACTCATGGTATGTCAATTCGCTTGTTTTTAATGAAGTGGTTTCACTGGACGGTAGAGGAGTTTGAACTATTAGCAAACCCGGCAAATTGTGATATCGTTCTTCTTGAAAGGCATGGCGATGAGAAATACGTTCTAAAAACACCATATATAAACACGACAAACCCGATCACAATTATCAGAGACCGATAAAGCTCGATTAATTATAAATCCGATTTTTAACTCCAGGTACTAAGAAGCACCCAACAGAATATAAGGTTAACAGTAAAGTATAAATGTTATTTACAACACTAAAGAGGAATTATTTTAAAATGTAATTATTTATTATTTAAAGTAACTCGAAATTCTTTGGTCGTTTTTGAAAAAACCTTTCAAATTTCCTTCAGTTACATTATTTAATAACTCAACGGCTGTTTTTTGATCGATCTTTTAATAGAAATACATGGTTAGGTGTGTCGGTCAAATCACTTTTGCGGACCATGATTTTAGAATTAGAACCATGTAATTGACTATCCAAAATAATCAATCCAACATTTTAAGCAAATTTACGACTAGTTTACAAAAACCCTGCAAAATACCGGGTTGCTCACGGGGGTGTTTACCATAAAAATATATCTCTGCGCCGATCAAAAACCCTGGAACGACCATGATTTTAATGCCAGAAACAGGTAATTCACTATCAAAAATAGTCAATCCACCCTTTTAAGTAATTTAACGATCAGTTTATAAAATTCCCACAAAATATGGGGTTGCCCACAAGGTTGCTAGCCCTAAAAACAGACCGCTATAACTATCCCAAACCCCGTAAACCCGGTTTTATACCCATGTTTTCTGGTGTAATTTGGTTAACGATCCCAACTTCCAAGAAGACCAAATAATTTTACCCACTTTCTGGGTGAACACGACGTTTGGTCCTGGACCGACCACTATTTGAAGTCCATATTTTATGGTCTAATTACTTAACAGGTCCATGATTCCCAGGAGACGATACTATTTTCTTGGGCATACACCACGGTTATTGCTGGTCAGACCACTTTTTGTAACCCGCGTTTTAAGGTATAATTTGGTTAACGACCCCGGCTTCCTAGAGACCATATTATTTTCTTGGTCATACACCACGCTTAGTGCTGGTCAGGCCAATGTTTGTAACCCATGTTTTATGGTATAATTAGGTTAACGATCACAGCTTTCAAGAAGACCAAGTTAATTTGCTCACCTACTAGGCGAACACAACTGTTGTTTCTGGACGGACCACTATTTGAAGTCGATATTTTATGGTGTAATTGGGTTAACGAGCCCAGCTTCCCAGCAGACCATATTATTTTGACTACTTTTTGGGCATACACCACGGTTAGTGCTGGGCGGACCACTATTTGTTGTCAACGTTTTATTGTGTAATTTGGTTAAAGGTCCCAGGATCCCCCAGAAGACCATATTATTTTCTCGTGTTTTTGGGTATACACTTCGGTAAGTGCTGGACGGACCACCATTTGTTGTCCGCATTTTATAGTGCAATTTGGTTAACGGTCCCCGGGCTTTCAAGAAGACCAAATTATTTTATCATGAAACCCAAAAATAGTTATTTGAGAATGTAACCATTCATTTTTTAGATAGTTATTATAAAATGTAACTTAAAATTATAAGAACGACCCACGAATAAGTGGTTTCAAAAGATTTTTAAAGGCCCACCATTCCTTTAATTGAACCCTATTGAATGTATATATTTAACATCGTTAACAGGTTTTGCCCATCTAACCAATGATCACGCATTTAAATCATGGTTTTTTATGGTGTATATAGATTACTTCATCCTCTTTTCGCTCATTAAATAAAGCCAGTATATCGGTTTTATTAATTGTTAGTTCGTGGATGGTCTTTAGGTAATCCATTGTAGCATAATTCCTTTGATAAACGGTAATATACCGCTCAGCTATTTCCCTTTTAAGGGGCAAAGAGACGCCAAATTTCTCAGATTATAATTCGTTAGTCGCACTCTCCCTGTATACTTTGGGTATACCAACGTCAAAAAGTACGGAGGGTTATCTTCATTTATTCGATATGGATAAGAAGGAAGGCGTTGATAAACTACCTAAGTTAAATATTAAACTAAAGAAGAATAAGCCAAGGGTAATTCAATACTAATTTTTCTTAATTTTAACCATGTTATGAAAGTTATATCAGGAAATAATGAATTACATTGTGCCGCTTATCATGAAGCAGGACACGCTGTCGCTTTTTACCTTCTTGCACATCCAATAAATTCAATTTTTGTGGATGATTATGGGAATGGTTTAGTGAAAGGGAATGTCGAAGTACCTACTTCTAAGAAAAATTTGAGCAGAAAGGAATTGGAGAAATTAATGAATCAATATGGATTAAGATGCCTGAGCGGATATGCTGCTGAATGTAAATACAGGAAAATTAACTTTCTAAAGGTTGAATTAATTTCAAACGAAAATCAAAATAATGATTTTAGCAGACTAAAAAACGAAATGTTAAAAGCGAATGAAATACTTCAAGATGATTTCTTCAATGATTTTTGGTTTTATCTAATAAAAGATGACGTTAAAAAAATAATGAGCCGAAAAAAAGTAAAATTAGTGGTTGAAGAACTAGCTCTTGAATTAATTCAGAATGAAAGAAAGTTGATTTCAGGTGAAAGAGCAATTGAAATATTGTCTAAGCATTTAATTTGTGGCGAATTGAGTTGAAGTCCATCAGCCTCCTTAAATTTCATATATGTACTGGTTCAAAACTTACATTGCACATAAATTTTCAAGAGTTATTTGATAAATTAGTCATAATAAAGATGGTGCAAAGGGTGAACCTATAAAACTGGGCATTAAACTTGATGCAATAAATAAAGACCTACAAATTACTTTGCTCGCGTTTCAAGCAATTTGTGCGGGTAGTGAAATTACCCATTTAGAAATGGAAGTTATGATGGGTGAAATTGACTTGGCGCAAAACTAAAACCGTTAAACCTCTTAAACTCCTGTTTATTTTGATCCAATCTGAATTTCATTTTAAAATAATAAGTTATTTTTTAATACAACTCAAAACCAAAGGAGTCAAGTTCATTTAAATTAAAATTTATCCGAATAATTATATTTAAAAATAACTCTAAGTATAATTTTATCCTCAAAAAAAGTGGAATTTCTTTACCCTGAAATTCCGCCAGACGAAACCCCACTTGACCTCATTTTTGAACCCCATAAATAAACTACCGAAACATCAATGAAATCAAGGATCTTAGACTTTACTTGCTTGGGTCTGATTTTTTCGATCGAGTAGGGTCTCGCCTCGCGGAATTTCTAGTTTGATTAACTCTTATGAAGCCAAAATTATCTATTCAACGCTTTGTTTGATCGATTTCATAACCCAAATTCTTCAGATTGCACTCTCTGATATTTATTCCGGTTCACCTAATTCCTCATAAATTAATTGAACTTGCCTTGGGCTTAATAGCCGGAACTTAGGAGAAAGGTTCAAGCCTTCTATAGCCTTGATCCGTTTATTAAAGGTTAAGTAAGACATTCCATATTTCAATGCAAGGGCTGTGCGTGTGGTTGTTTTTATCATGGCTATGATTTTAAAGTTAATTGGAAGACGCTAATCAAATTACTAAGTGCGGCGTTTTTCAGCATCATTTTTTGAAGGTTTAATTCGCTTGAAGATGTATGAATTTTGGGTTAAGAAATTCGTTAAATTTTTATGTTTAAGGATGTCCCGTAAATCAAATTTTTGTTTCACCAATTCACTGTATGCTATATTATTCAATTCCGAAAATTTTAGAGCATTTGTTTTTATTCAATTGAGAAACCTTAACGTCCAAACCGTAACCACTTAATATTTCCGCTTTCTGTTCCCAAACTTCATGAGCGTCTATATCAGGGAATAGAGTAACTAATCGCCCTTGTAATACCTGGCATTTATCTTTTTCTGACCATTTACAGCCATTGTTACCACCTGTTCCTAAACATATACTATCCGGAAAAAAATACCGATGCGTAACTTGCTGTGGCTTCGCTTTCAAATATTTTTACAGGATTTTCGTTACCTAATAAAAGGTGCTCCCCATAAAAACAACGTACTGTATTTGCGTTTGGGTTCTTTAAAACTTCCTTGCCAATAAAAAACACCTTGAATGGTTCTTTTATTCGCTTGCCAGTATACGAATCGTATGCCATCGCTTTTATGTCTCGAACTCGACCGGATATATCAATATACGGAAACAAAGTCCAACCCAAATACTTTGATTGTCCAGAATTTCCAATGAGATACGATTCAATAAGTTTTTGTATTACTTCACTGCTAAAGGCAAATTCTCCTCGCTGATCATTACCCAACCACTTTATAAAATTATTTTGCGCATTTAAATAACTCCCATTTTTAAATTGTTTCTGATAAACTTCATAAGGTATAAAATCAATGATCTGCGGTTGCATTGTTTTTGGTTTAACCCGAATGGTTTGCTGTGGTTCATTTCTTGATAATTCAGGTAGGAAGGTTTCACCGCATGCATGGCAGTATCCTTTAGTTTCATAGTCGATGAATGGAACAAATTTACCGTCTTTGTTATCCTTTCCGCAGGGGCATAATTTAACACGAAACCGATTTTTATCCAGTATAAGTTTTGGCAAAGGCTGATTCATTTTGTAATCTATTTTTATGTACCTCGTGTCTTTTTTGTCCTTATTGTCCCAATACAGACGAAAAGGACAGAAAAGACAAGGGATTTATTTAATTATTTTACGATAATTTCCATGAGCTACCCACGTAAAGAGGGTATTATCCGCTATAAATCGCTGGACAAATTTTTCATTCAATTCAAATGTTGCACCGAGCGCATTCGCCTGACTGGTTGTAAACTCTTTGGGCAACGCCTCCAAGAACTTCAACTTAACTTCAGGCAAGATCTCTTTAAGTGCTGTAGGATTTTTTAAAAGATCTAAAACTTTAAAGGCATTTTCCATGTAATATTCACATAATGCACTTGCGCCTTGAACTGCTTTTAAACTTATTTCGTTGGTACTATGATCTTCCATGATCTGTAATATTAAAGCAAGGCGTGCAAAGTGATTGTCATATTTTGATATTATTTCGCCTTTTAATTCGTCCTTATGATTATTGACTTTAATTGTATTTTGTTTCTGCCACTCATAGTAATAACTTTTTGCTTGTTCACTCCAGTAATATAATTTAGAATCAACGAATCCTGTTTCTTCGTTAATTGTTATTTGGTTATTTTCAATATACGAAATGATAAAACTATTATAGTCCTTCAGTACGCCTTCATTCATTACACGATCATTAATCGGATATTTTTCGAGGTTATCCGGCCACGCAAATAAAAACCGAGGTAAAAATCCATTATCAGTTTTATTCTTAGTAAATAATTTAGGAATTACTCTTGGTTGCAAACTCCCAATAATATTTAAAAAAGGTTGCTGAATAAATAAAGGTATAGGCTTTGAAACCCGATCGATTGAAATCCCTGTGCTATTCCAAAATGATAAATAAGTGCTTGTTTGATCGCTTTTAGAATAGTTGTTCATGCCCTCCAACCATGTAGCCAATTCATCACTAACAACGGCGCATCCACGCCGATTGTCATTTAATCTTTGGTTTAAAATTTCGGAGGTAAAATTGTGTAATACTGTTTTAATTAAAATTGGTTTTTCTATTTTACTTGCATTCATTTTTCCTTTTTTACTTAATGATTGATACTCGTCAAATTCATTGTATTGGATTTCATATTTTGCTATGGCTTTTTTATCCATTTGGTTAAAAACTTTAAACGGCAATGCTTGAGGAAATGTCTTATTTGCCCCAGCAGATCCAACATTTACACGTAAAGGACTGCCAGTTCATTCCATCCAGTTTTCACCACAAGCATGGCACTCGTACCGATTGCAGTTGAAACAGCCGAAAGTATAGACGTTGCAATATAATCGGGTGGAAAGTTTAAAGTATTCTCACATTCCTTTACTAACTTTAGAAATACGTCAGGCAGAACATGAGTTGGGAATTTTGAAATTTGTTTTCCGTCATTTTTAATATCTTGATCTGAAATTGCTTTTTCAAATTCATTAGAATTTTTTGGTTCTTTGCGTGTATCGTTTGAATTATTACCCTCATTCATAGTTTAGTTTTTAATAAGCAACCTGCTTGGAAAGTTTGGTTGCTTTAATTTTATACATTTTCATTAGCTTCCTCCTGGAACCTGTTTAACTCTGAAGCGGAAATCTGCCACGAACAACTGGATCCGTCTTGACGGGCTTTCAATTTACTACGCTTACACCTGTATATTACTGTACTATATTTCATACCTGTCAGGTATGCAAATTCCTTCGGCGTGTAAAACTCTTTTTGTGAGTTTTTACCGGGGTTAATCTTAGCCATTAGGATGTCCAGAAAAGTTTGTCCCCAATTTTCCAAGTCCTTTCGCGTTAAGAGTTGATTCAAGTCTTCCTTATTCATAGTTTATAGTATTATCTCGCCTTAATTGATAAAGCGAAGTTGGAAAGAAATGAAAGATAAAATTAGGGGGAAAATAGGCCGATTTTTGATTCCGGCTCCAATTACTTAGTTATTTACCGTTGATAATGGATTCGACGGTGTCTTTTGTAATTATAAAAACCGCTTTTATTATTACCAAAATCGGAATCTTTCTTAAAATGTTGATCAGATAAAATGATTGGGAAAATATCAAAAAGTAAAATTCCTTTTATTGTGTCATGATTACCGATCGTACCGTCCTGAATTCCCTTATTGAGTATAATGTGACTGTAAAATAATGGAAAAATGAATAATTCAAATTCTCTAACATTTCTTTTAGTACCGGTGAAAACGTCTTGTAGAAGACCTGAAATATCGTTTATGTTAACTTCCTGATCAATTACCTCGTTCACCTTTTTCACACTGTTGGTCATTACCTCATTCAATAAGCGATATTCTTTTTCTTTTGGTTTCTTTTTGGTTTCATCCTCAGAAATAGGATTTGAAACGTCATGCTTATAAATTATTGCCTCTTTAATTTTTTTAAAAACTTGATTGTTTTTTTTACCCATAGAATCCTCATTTAAGATTGCAATTTTTATTCTTAATTCATAAAACAGATCAATTAAGATGAGCATTCCGAGTTTGTTAAAAAAAACTACCCTTTTATCATTTTTAATGGTATCAAAAACCAAATCCAATTTTTGATAATTCAAATAATAAATATCAGGCTTTCGCTGATTATTTAAATATTTAAAATCATTCAAAGCAACAATGTAATCCCAAGTTGCAAGTCCTAACTCCCCTTCAACTCTAACATGTTTGTCTTTCGCTTTAAGGTTATGAAATTTGTTTTTCAATACTGGAACCAACTCTCTTATCGCTTCAGCTTTCTCAAGTTTTTGCTTAATAAAATCAGAATATTCCAAATCCAATTTTAGATAAAAATTATTTATATTAGTAACTATGCTTTCACTCATGCTTCAGATCAAAGTTTGAATTAACAATAATGGGTGGGTATTTTGGTAAAACGCTCTATTTTATAGTGATTTAAAGGATTTTAAATGTTATTTTTATAGCTTAATTTATTCGTTCTTTATCAAATAGCCCACGTAGTTCAATGGATAGAACGTTCGTTTCCTAAACGAATGATCCAAGTTCGATTCTTGGCGAGGGCACTTTGAAATTAACTTCAAACCAAAGTTAGGGTTTTATCTCACAAATATCTCACAAATGGATTTTGGCCACTAATTAAATTTACTGATATTGCGTAAGTTAAGCCTCGCATAGGAAGATAAATTTGGAGTTTCCTAAACGCTAAATCCCAGTTCGATTCTGAGCAAGGCTACTAAAATTCCAGGTTTTAATTACACTGACTTTGAGTAAACCTCCCTATATGAAAATTGTTTATTTTTTATTAAGATCTCTATCTTTTTGTTATTCGTACTCGCAAAATAAAACTGAATCACTTGATGGTTTTTGGCAATCACGAATCACTTACGAATGCTCCTGGGGATGGAAAGATGATGGTGGAAGTGTGCTTTTAAGCAAACAATTCGGCGATTCCTACAAGGGAATGATCTTTGGGGGTGATGTGGAGATCTCGCATTGGTACAACGATGAATATAATTTTGAGATCACCGGACAAGATGGATGCGCGCGCAAAGGAAAACTAAAAAAGACGGAATTTGCAGGAAGAATTTACTTAAGTGGCGAATGGAATTCTTCAGGAGGAAACAATGCAATGTGGGGAACGGGCCTATGCTGTAATGGAAAATTGGAGATCTACCGCGATATTTCAAAGCAAAAAGAAGTACCAACAACACGTGAGCCTGTAAAAGGAAAAAATGTGGACACAACTATCGTAACACATTCGCATTTTAAATTAGAGGCAGGAAAGAAGTTTGTTTTAAAAAATGTACTATTCAAGATCAGCTCCGATGAACTTTTACCCGAAGCATTTCCCGAGATAGATCATTTGGCAAATGTGATGAAGGAAGATTCGAATATGGTTATTCGCCTTGAAGGACATACCGATATAGATGGACCAAAAAGAATGAATAAGAAACTTTCAAAAAAACGCGTGCAACAGGTAAAGCTTTATTTGGTTAATAGAGGAATAAAAAAGAGCGCATTAAATTGAAATGGTATGGCGAGAAGAAGCCTTTACGGATAAAAGGAACTGCAGAGCAAAGAATCATCAACCGACGAGTAGAGGTAAGAATTCTTAAAACGTAAGCAATTCTGAAAGTTTAACATGATGTTTTGGAATTTTATTTTTTACTTCAACCCTAAATTACTACTCATGAAAAAAGCAACACTATTCTTTACTGCGCTTGTTCTTACTTTTTGCAATATGCTATTTTCGCAAAAAGTCATTACCGGAACTGTGACTGTTTCTAATGGCAAAACATTTACATTGAATTGTGATCAAATAGATCAACTCCCAACTACAACCGATACCTGCAGTATATCAAAAGACATCTCAGGCACTAAAAATCCTTTTGGCATTACCGTTCAAAGTGGTTGGATGAGCGTGGCCGATGCATTCTTTATGAAAAGGAAAGGCAATGTAATAGTGTTTAGCATTATCCGCGAAACCTCTAATATTGTGATCAATGGAAAGAGACAAGAACACTTTGTAAAGGGAAAAAAGATGAAGATCGCTTGGAAATAAAGTCAATTTTATTTGGTATTTTTACTGTATGGTCGCAAATATATTTCACAACGGAAAATCTTATCAGGTAGATTTTTTTAAACCAATTGATATATCAATTCCTCTTACAAGTAATAAGGATTGCGTAAGCGCTTGGTATGTGGAGCCCATGAAAATAGAACCCGTTGTTGCCGGCGATTGGGTAGGGGATGTAAATAAAGGCGGTAGCGTAAATTTCAGAAATATTTCTTTTAATCCGCACGGTAACGGAACGCATACCGAATGCGTTGGGCATATCAGCAAAGAAAATTATTCTATCAATAAAACACTTTCTCGTTTTATGTTCATTGCTGAAGTGATTACTGTTTTGCCCAATGAATTACCCAACGGAGATTTTGTAATTACACGCAAACAACTGGAAGCTGCTTTAAAAGAAGCAGAAAACACTGAAGCAATTGTTATCCGTACGTTAAGTAATGGTTTAAATAAATTGCATATGCAGTACAGCAATACCAATCCTCCGTATATTTTAAGCGATGCCATTGATTATTTAAATGATAAAGGCATCGAGCATTTACTTATAGACCTTCCAAGTGTAGATAAGGAAAAAGACGATGGTAAATTAGAAGCGCATCATGCTTTTTGGAATTACCCTTCAAATACCCAAACGCAAAAAACTATTACCGAAATGATCTATGTGCCAAACGATATTTTTGATGGAACGTATTTACTCAACATCCAAATAGCATCGTTTGAAAATGATGCAAGCCCAAGTAAACCGGTATTGTACAAGATCTATTAGAGGCAGAAACCGCAAAGACACCTTCGGTGTTTCTCTAAGAAGGCGCCAAGATCGCAAAGCTTAGTGCTAAACTAAATAAGAAGGCAAAAAGCTTCGCTTACGCAAAGAGCGAAAACTAAATCGAAACTCTTTGCGAGTACCGCAGGTCTTAGCCTTCTGTTTGGTAATGGTGATTCTTTGCGAACTTGGCGCCCTCCTTTGCGAGGCCAAAGGCCACTTTGCGGTTTCTTCCTCTAAAAACGTGGAACCTTAATCAGCCTGTCTTCCGGCAAGTAAATACATCACAGCCATTCTCACGGCAACTCCATTTTCTACTTGTTCAAGGATGATAGATTGTTTGCTGTCGGCCACATCGCTGGTAATTTCCACGCCACGATTAATTGGGCCAGGGTGCATCACAATTATTTTTTTGGAGAGTTTATCCAGGATCTCTTTATTCAATCCGTACATCATGGTGTACTCTCTTAGCGAAGGAAAATATTTTATGTCCTGGCGTTCTAATTGTATGCGTAACATATTTGCTACATCACACCACTCCAACGCTTTTTTAAGATCACTTTCTACTTCAACTCCTAAACTGGTAATGTATTTTGGAATTAAAGTTTGTGGTCCGCACACTTTTACCTTAGCGCCTAATTTTTGTAAACAGAAGATATTTGAAAGTGCAACGCGCGAGTGAAGGATATCTCCAACGATCACAATTTTTTTGCCTTTTAAGTCGCCCAGTTTTTCTTGCATCGAAAATGCATCTAGTAAAGCTTGCGTTGGATGTTCGTGTGCGCCATCACCTGCATTTACAATTTTGGCGTTTATTTTCTTTGATAAAAATATGGCTGCACCGGGGCTGCTATGTCGCATCACGATCATGTCCACTTTCATGGCCAGAATGTTATTTACCGTATCAACAAGTGTTTCTCCTTTTTTAACCGAGGAGTTAGAAGCAGAAAAATTAATGATATCGGCGCTTAAACGTTTTTGCGCTAGTTCAAAAGATAAACGTGTGCGGGTTGAGTTCTCAAAAAATAAATTGGCCACTGTAATATCACGCAACGAAGGAACTTTCTTGATCGGACGGTTAATGACTTCTTTAAAATTGGAGGCTGTGTTTAAAATGAGTTCAATATCGGCTTTCGAGAGATCTTTTATTCCGAGAAGGTGGTTTACACTTAAGTGACTCATTTGTTTTTGAAATGTATAATTTCAAAAGTTAAAAGTAACAAAAATTATTGAAATAGCCTAAAGTTTTTGGAAGAAAATCCTAAAAACCTTGATGCTCTAAGGAAGATAACGTTCCTGAATAACCTTGGCATGATGTAAAGCATGGCCACACATCATATATCCTATCGAAAGAACCGTAACATCACCAGGGCCGATTGCGCCTTTTATTTGGAGTTCTTTATCGCCCAATTGCTTAAATAATAAAATGCTAGCTTCGCGCACCGCCACAAACTCCTTACACAATAAACTAAGATCTGTATTCTTTAAATTGGCATTGGCCACGTATGTATTCTCATCAAACGCAGGTAGTATTTGTTTTTCTCCGCGCGCAAAACATAAAGCTCTATAACATAAGATTCGTTCAGTGTCAATAATGTGATTCAATACTTGCTTAACGGTCCATTTTTTATCGGAATAAGCGTACTCTGCTTTTGAATCAGGAATGCTTTTTATAAATGCACTTACCCATTTTTTGCCTTCTACCAAAGCATCAACTATTTCTTGTTGATCAACAAGATCAATATAGTATTGATAATAAGGAGGGTGATCGGCCGGTTTTGGTTTCATTATTTGTCGATGAGGGTAACTTTATCTTTTCCATCGATCTCTTTCCAATCAACTTTTACATTTTGCTGTTCTATAGAATCAATGGTAATACCTGCATATTTTGCTTGTATAGGAACATGTCGCTGGAAACGGCGATCAACTAAAACCAATAATTCAACATCAGAAGGTCTTCCAAACGCTAACATAGCATCTAAGCCCGCTCTAATAGTGCGGCCGGAAAATAAAACGTCATCTACCAATACCACATTTTTATCTTCAATGATAAAATCAATATTGGTGCTATTGGGGATCAACTCTCTTTTTCTGAAATCATCTCTAAAAAATGTGATATCCAATTCGCCACAATGCACTTTTTTATTTTTGAGGATCTTTTGTAAAACTTGTTGAATGCGTTTTGCTAAAAGTACACCGCGTGGTTGTAAACCAATGATCACCGAATCATTAAAATCGCCATGCACTTCTATCAACTGATGACACAGACGCAGTATGGTGATCTCAAATTGTTTATCCTGTAATAAAATGCGTGGTTTCACGGGTTAAATATACGTATTTTACTTTAACTTTTTTGGCCACGGAGGCACCAAGACACCGTGGGAATCTGTTTAATTTCTTTCGCGGGACGAGCATCATTTAAACCGATATGTCGCCCCTAAAGGGGCTTCGCTGGAGTATAGTAGTCGTATTTACCGATATGTCGTCCCTACGGGACTATTTCAAAACAACAAAATTAATTTTATATAATTTCCTAGCTCCGTAGGAGCGACATATTGGTAAGCCCCCGAAGGGGGCGAAATAAACAATGGTGATCAGAACCCCTTTAGGGGTGACATATTGGTTTAATGCATCACCGATAAAAACATTCGATCGCAGTATGTAACGTTTGTTTGACAAAACCACAGTAGAATCTCTGTTTCGAACTGTTGTGATCTTTCATCCCGCAATAACATTTGGAATGTTCTTAAAACTATTTACTATCTCCGCGCCTCCCGGCCTCCGTGGCATTTAAAAATCACTCCCTATTCTTACTATCAATAATGATCGTCACCGGACCATCATTCACCAATTCTATTTTCATATCGGCACCAAATTGTCCTGCTTGAATAGGCTTAGTAATTAAGGTCCCAAGCTTTTTTATAAAGTTTTCGTAAAGGGGAATGGCACTATCAGGTTTTGCAGATCGTAAAAATGATGGACGATTCCCCTTTTTTGTAGAAGCAAAAAGTGTGAATTGACTTACCACCATTACCTCTCCGTTTATTTGATTTACGTCGAGATTAAGCTTGCCTTCCTGATCCCCAAAAATACGTAAAGTACCGAGCTTTGATGTGAGCCAATCTATATCTTCCAAGGTATCAGCCTCTTCTATACCCAGCAAAACCAACAAACCAGGCCCAATTTGACTGTATAGCTCATTATTTATTTTTAACTGGGTTTTTAGCACCCTTTGTACAACTAAACGCATAAAATTTTTGTAAATTTATGTTTTAAATGTAACAAATAATGAAAAAGTTCATTGCCCTTTGCTTAGTTTCTGTGGTTCTTTTTTCGTGTAAAAAAAAGGAGGATGATCCCGAGCCACAACCTTTGCCTACCACTACAACGGGCGCTTCTAATTGTCCTACCTGTAATTTTCCGGATACGGTTTGGACCAATACTCAGCCCGGCCCAAAATTAATATTCAAATTTATTTTTGATAGTACACAAGTGCGTTTAAATAATTTGGGCCAACCTTCAAGTGTAGGCGCAGGAAATGCAGCCTATTCACCTAAGTTTAATTTTATGAGTGCGCATTATATTGAATTGGCGCAAGGAGATCTTACCGCAGTTGGGTCTGGTGTAAAATTATATCATGCACCGGAAACCACGTGTAGCGGAACACCAGCCATTGTTCATTGCCAAGGGGTTTTAGTAAAAGATAGCGCTGTATTTTTTTCGGTTCCTATCACGCCATCTGTTGTTGGAACGTATAAATGGTTAAGAGTTTCGTTAGCCTATCAAAATTATGATATCAAAGTAAAAACAACATCTGCAGGAATCATTGTTGGCACGGTTGCTTCTTTTGTTGGATACAACACTTATATTTCAAAGTACAAAATGCACGGTACTGTAATGACGCCAACAACCGGCGGCGTAGGAAATCATGCACAAGGTTATTGGGGATTTCATACAAAAGTATTTGGTGTAGATTATTGGGCCGATGGACAGGCAGCTTCAACAACTGTTGTAAATCCAAATCCAAGTTCACCAATTCCTCCGGGAAGTTGTTTAGTTACCGGCGAATTTGTTACCGCAGCTGCACCAACTGTTGGAGCGCCATTAGTAATAACAGGATCCGAAACCTCGGATGTGATCATTACAGTATATCTCTCAACCAATAAAAGTTTTGAGTGGAACGAAGTTACATTTGATGGATATTACCAACCGGAAGTAGGAGAAAAGCCGGTTGACATGGGAATAAGAGGAATGATACCAAAATACTAAGTGCTACATGTTATTTAAAGATATTGTTGGCCAGGCAGAGGCAAAAGACCGATTGGTAAAAATGGTGAATACACAACGTGTTCCGCATGCGTTATTATTTTCGGGAAAAGATGGTTGCGGACATTTATTAGCTGCTATTACCTTTGCGCAATATTTATTTTGTAAGAATAAAACCAATAACGAACCTTGCGGCACTTGTCCGGCTTGCGGCAAAGTTTCAAAACTCATTCATCCCGATCTGCATTTTGTTTTTCCTATCATCAAAAGCAAATATGTAAAAACAAGCAACGATCTTATTGTTGATTTTAGAGAGGCGTTTTTAGGCAATAATTATTTAACGCTTAATGATTGGGTAGAAGAATTAAATGCCGAGAACAAACAACCTATCATTCCCGTTGAGGAATCATCCGACATCTTAAAAAAATTAAGCTATACAAGTTTCGAAGGCTCTTACAAGATCATGATCATTTGGCAGGCCGATAGAATGAATTCAGAAGCCGCCAATAAATTATTAAAGGTTTTAGAAGAACCCACCGAAGACACTATTTTTATTTTGATAGCAAATGATATTGAAAAGTTAATGGCCACCATTATTTCGCGCGTGCAACACATTCCTTTTTATGCGGTGGAAGAAAAAGAAATTGCCAGTAATTTAATGGATCGCTTGGGCGTAAATGAAACAGCAGCATTGCAGGCAGCATTTTTAAGTGAAGGAAATTTCAGAGAAGCTTTAGCGGCTTTGCACAAGGACGACGAAGGGCTTTCGTTCTTAACTCACTTTCAAAACTTTATGCGCGTGGCTCTAAAGTTCGATTCAGATAAAGCTTTACAATGGGTAGAGGAGAATGCCGGAAGAGATCGCGAGAAACAAAAACAATTTATTACTTATTCATTGGCGGTTTTTAGAGACGCGCTGATGTATAATTTTGGCGAACGATCATTAGTGCGTTTATCAGGAAATGAAAAACAATTCCTCGAAAAATTTGCACCCTTTGTCAACCAGAAGAACTATCAATTACTGATAGAGGAATTCAATAGTAATTTTTATTATATTGAACGAAATGCAAATCCAAAGATCTTGTTCATGGATCTTTTATTAAAAACAAACGAATACATAAATTTAAAGTAGAACAATGAGATCGAGCTATATATTAATTTGTTTTTTACTTGCAGGGGCAGCTATTAGCGCCCAAGTAAAATTAAAAGGCCTTGGAGATAAACTCAGAGATTTGAGCCCCATGAATAAGATGGATAAGATGAGAGAGAACTATGATGAAAGTAATTTCAACTACGCCATTTCATTTTTAGATAATAGTGCTTTATTTGAATCGGAAGAAAAAGGGAACTCACTAGCTACCGGTTTTACCACAGGCCTAACTACGAATGGTTCAAATTCAGGAGAGAACTTGGCTTATAATAATATGCGCCAAGGCGAAATGCTTATGGCAGCTAATCGCATGTATATGGCCGAAGTTGCCTTTAAACGTTCGGCGGAGTATTATATACGTGCCGAAAAAATGAAAGGAAATACCACTTACGCTCAAGTAGTAAGCAATTTGGGATTGGTATACCAAAACAAAGGGCTTTATGCAAAGGCAATGCCTTTTTGCGATTCTGCTATTGCACTTCGAAAAGCAATGGATAATAAAGTAATGATCGCTGTTTCGTTAAACAATAAAGGTGTTCTGCTAAAGGACATGGGAAGCTATACCGAAGCAGAAACATATATAAAAAATGCACATAAGATCCTTGTAGAGCAAAAAGACGAATTAGGAAAAGCGCTTACCAGTAATAATTTGGCGATGGTATATGTGGACATGAACAAACTGAAGGATGCGGAGTTGAATATGGATAGCGCGATTGCAATGGCTGGAAGAGTGCTCGATCGAAATTCATCTAACTTCATAAAGATCGACATCAATTTGGCACAGGTTTACAGGCTTCAAAAAAAATACGATAAGGCCGAAGAGATCTTTAAGAAAGCAATTATTGTAAAGGAGAAAAAATTAGGCGTGCATCCCGATCTGGCACATTTGAAGAGTGGCTTGGCACAATTGTATATTGAGATGGAGAATTACAAAGAGGTAGAAAAATTATTACAGAGCGCGCACGATATTAATAAACGTAAACTCGGTGATAAACATCCACTCACCGTAAAGATATTGCAAGAGCAAGCGAACTATTATCGCATTGTTGGAAAAAATGAAGAAGCACTTACCATGATCAAAAAAGTGCTCGACCAAAAAAAGGAGCTCTACGGAGAATCTCACCCTTCATACATACAGGCCTTAGAACAAAAGGCAATCATTCAGTGGAATTTAAAGGATGTTGCCGGCGCTAAAGCGTCCTTTCAAATGGTTTTGGATAATACGCAAAACTATATCACAAACTTCTTTAATACACTTAACGATAACGAAAAGAATTTGTATTGGGAAAAAACACAAAACATGTTGCAGCGCTACTATGCTTTTGTGCTTTCAAATTACAAAACCGATCCAGAACTGGTAAAACAAATGCTAAACACCTTGATTGTTACAAAAGGATTTTTATTGAATGGCTCTTCAAAATTACGTAATAGCATTTTGCAAAGTGATGATGCCGAACTAAAAAAATTGTATAAACAATGGTTAGACACAAAAGAGAATTTGAATAGCGCTTACCAATTAAGTAAAGAAGAATTAGCGCAGGATAAGATCAACGTTGATAGTTTACAAAAGAAAGCAGATGAGTACGAACGTTCATTATCACAAAAAAGTGCGCTGTTCGGCGAGAATAGCTCAAAGGGAATTACCTCTTACGAAACCATACAGCAATCGCTAAAACCAAACGAAGCAGCCATTGAAATTGTTCAAGTAAACGAATACAAGAATAAACTTACAGGTCGCTCATTATATATGGGTATGGTTTTAAAGAATAATTCTTTAGGTGTAGTTGATATGGGATATGCTGATACCATTAATAATTCCATTAGTATTTTCAGATCAAACATCATTGATGAAAAACCTGAATTATTTATTTATCCTATTGCATGGAAAGGAATTGACTCGAGCTTAATCGGAATGGATAGGGCGTATCTTTCATTGGATGGCGCCTATCATCAGCTTAGTATCAATTCTATAAAAGACAAGAGTGGAAAATATATATTGGATAAATACTCTATTCAATTTGTTGGGAATACCAAGGATATTATCTCCGTAAAAAAGGATGAAGACAAACACGAGAAACCAAAAACCGCATTTTTAATTGGGAATCCGCTTTATGGTACGCACGACCTTATTCCACAATTACCCGGAACAGAAAAAGAAGTAAAGAATATAACCGCCACTTTAAAAGCATTAAAACTAACTACAACAACCTTGTATGGAAAAGAAGCTACCGAAACAAAAATGAAGAATATCAAATCGCCGGATATTTTACATATTGCAACACACGGTTATTTTTTAGCGGATCTTTCAAAAATGGAGACCAACAAAGTATTGGGAATTGATATTGCTGTTGCAAAAGAAAATCCATTATTACGCAGTGGTTTATTATTGGCAAATTGCGATAACGTATTTGATGAAAATTACCACAGCACAGGCGCTGATAATGGCGTATTAACCGCCTACGAAGCCATGACATTGAATTTAGATAAAACAGATCTTGTTGTTTTAAGTGCGTGTGAAACCGGATTAGGAAGTGTGAAACAAGGCGAAGGAGTTTACGGATTGCAACGCGCATTTTTAATTGCCGGTGCAAAATCCATTATTATGAGTTTGTGGAGTGTAAGTGATGAAGCAACCATGGAATTGATGACAGCTTTTTATAGCAATTACGCAAAAACAGGAAATAAACAGCAATCTTTTGCCGACGCGCAAAAGAAATTGAAAACAAAATACAAAGACCCCTTCTACTGGGGAGCTTTTGTAATGCTTAACATCTAAAAACGGTTAATACTACTCATTTAAGCGATATTTTTTGAAAATGCTATAATCTGTAGCAATCAATCGCTTCTACATATCCTACCTTTGTGTTAACATGAGTACGTCAACCAAAGTTAAAAAAACATTTTTTTGCCAGAACTGTGGCGCGCAAGCGAGCAAATGGGTTGGCAAATGCACCAGTTGCAATGAGTGGAATACCTATGTAGAAGAAATAATTCAAAAGGACACAAAAAATTCGCGCTTACAGGTTTTTTCATCAAACAAAAATGGCAGTGCAAAATCAAACACTTCTATTTTATTAAATGAAGTTGGCACAGCCGATTATCCACGCATTGCAGTTCCCGGAAAAGAATTAACGCGCGTATTGGGCGGCGGAATTGTTCCCGGAAGTTTGGTATTGTTTGGCGGCGAGCCGGGCATTGGTAAATCAACACTCATGTTGCAATTAACTTTGCGTTTAAAGAATTTAAAAGTATTGTACGTTAGCGGCGAAGAAAGTGAACAACAAATAAAAATGCGTGCTGATAGAATTGGTATTACCACTAATACCTGCTTTATTTTGCAAGAAACAAATACGCAAAACATTTTTCAGCAAATAACCGAGATCCAACCGCAATTGGTTGTTATTGATTCTATACAAACTATTCATACATCTTATATTGATAGCAGTCCCGGAAGTGTAAGCCAGGTGCGCGAATGTGCCGCCGAATTTTTACGTTTTGCCAAAGAAACAAATACACCGGTGTTCATGATAGGTCATATTACCAAAGAGGGAAGTTTGGCCGGACCAAAAGTTTTAGAGCACATGGTTGATACCGTTTTGCAATTTGAAGGCGATCGAAATCATATTTACCGCTTGTTGCGTTGCACAAAAAATCGTTTTGGTAGCACCAACGAAATGGGTATTTATGAAATGAACGGTGATGGTTTACGCGAAGTATTAAATCCTTCCGAAATATTAATTACCGATCGCGATACACCAACAAGCGGCGTTGCAATTGCTGCAACCTTGGAAGGAAATCGCCCGATGTTAATTGAAACGCAAGCTTTGGTAAGCAGCGCGGCTTATGGAACTCCTCAACGTAGTTCAACCGGTTTTGATCTGCGAAGATTGTCAATGTTACTGGCCGTTCTTGAAAAACGTTGTGGATTTAAATTAGGAATAAAAGATGTGTTCATCAATATCGCGGGTGGTATTCGCGTTGAAGATCCAGGAATTGATCTTGCATTAGTTTGCGCTGTGTTAAGTAGCAGTGAGGATATTCCAATTCCACAATCCATTTGCTTTAGCGGTGAAGTTGGTTTAACGGGAGAGATCAGACCGGTAAATAAGATCGAGCAACGTGTTAGTGAGGCTGAAAAATTAGGCTTCAAAAAGATCATCATTAGTTCCCATAATTTAAAAGGGCTTCAAAAAAAATCATTTACAATTGAAATTGTAGCAGCTTCTAAAATTGAAGAGGTATTTGGTTTGATCTTTGGATAAATATTCTCGTAATTTTTTTTTACTATATTTGTTATACAAAAATTAGAAACATGGAAAACACAAGAAACACCAATATCGACAAATTAGATTATGGCACTGTAGCCGGCACCAATACCTTGCTGCGTTCGGTATTTTTATGGATGACCTTAGCTTTAACAGTAACTACCATCGCCTCTTTGATGTTCTATTTTATTCCTTCATTAAGTCTTTTGCTATTCACCGAAACTGAAGTGGGCGTTAAACTATCTGTATTCGCTTGGGTTGTAATGTTGGCTCCAATTGGATTTGTTTTATTGATGTCATTTGCATTTAATAAGTTATCATATTCCGCGCTCATTGCTGCATTTATTGCATACGCCACTATTAACGGCATAAGCTTGAGCTTTATTTTTATGATCTACGAGCTTGGTTCAATTTTCAACGTCTTTTTAAGCTCGGTGGCCCTTTTTGCCATTATGGCCATTGCCGGTTATACCACCAAAACAGACCTTACAAAACTAGGGAGCTTACTTTTTATTGGTTTGATAGGGATAGTTATAGCGTCCCTTATCAATATGTTCATGCGAAGCGATACCATGAGTTATGTTTGCAGCATTTTAGGCGTGATTATTTTTACGGGGTTAACAGCTTACGATGTTCAGAAGATCAAAAACATGAGTACTCAAAGCGATGGCTCTGTAATGTTTAAGAAGCTCTCCATCATGGGAGCATTAACCCTTTATCTGGATTTCATTAATATCTTCTTGTATCTGCTTCGCTTATTTGGCAGTCGTAAATAGTTACTTCAAAAAGATCATTATTAGCTCTCATAATTTAGAAAGCCTCAACAAAAAACATTTACTATCAAGATACTTGCCGCTTCTAAAATTTAAGAGGTATTTGGTTTGATCTTTGGATAAGCGTTTCAAAATTCGTACTTGCTTGTATGTCAAATTATTAGGACAGGTCTTCTTAACACGATGAAGTGAATTAGTAAGTGGCCCAAGGTTTGTAATTCTCAATTAAAAGCCTTAACTTAAGGGTTCTGAAACAGTTATCTTTCATATTGGCGGCATTTACATTGGCCTTAATTATGGCTTTTGATGTTTCTGTGCCTATAAAAGAAAAGCCAATTGAAAAAACGCCAGAAAAAACTCTTGTAAAAATTAGTAAGGATGAAAACGGCCCATCTCTATGTTCATGCATAATAGGTGTTTGCGACCCTTTAAGTAAAGTGAGTCATAATTATGTATTCGATAAGCAAATGTACGATTTTAAATGTGATACAATTGCCCAAGTAAGATTTTGGCGCAATATCATGAATTTACATCAAGATACATGTATCATAAATGTTGCAACCTATCGCAACGAACTTAAACGTATTCATAATAAAGAGTGGAGTAATTTGCCCGACGAAAAAAAAACATCTTTTAAAGATAGTGTAAGAACTGCTTTAGGATTAGATTCAACACATCGCATTCTTTTAACTACCGGAAAAAAATTCTTCTACGATTTTGATAGAGCATTTATACAATTCGAAAAGGGAATTAATTGTTTTATTGATAATGGTGTTGACCCTTGGTATGCGCAATCTATTTTATTGATAGAAAGCCCAAACAAATTACAAAAATCAAATGCTGGCGCTTATGGTCCTTTTCAATTAATGAAAGATGTAGCGCGTTTGTTTGGATTAAAAGTAAATCGCCACATGGATGAGCGTTCTGATTTTGAACGTTCGGCTTATGCAGCAAGTAGCCTTCTTAAAAAAGTGTGTATCCCAAAAACAAGAGAAATGCTAGATACATTGGGAATAAAAAATTACAACGAAACAGATCTTTGGTTCCGTTTATTAGTAATGCATTCGTACCACGCAGGTTCGGGCAATGTAAAACTTGCTTTAAAAACATTTAATCCCGCTAGCGGTGATATGAATTTGATCTATAATCTTTGGAAGGCCGAGACCCGTCATTTCAAATCGGCCTCTCAAAATTACTCTCAATTAGTTTTAGCTGCGCATTTAGAAATGAACCAGCGCATGAAAAAACAGATCACTTACCTGTCAAACAGCCCTTCTACCATTTCTATTGGCTCAGTCCAAGGCTATACCGCAAATAAGTAGTTTTTTCATAAGTTGCTGATTTATAGAGTAGAAATTACGACTACTTAAACTACCCAGTTTTTCATTCACTAAGCCAAATAACCCATTGCATAAATTTATGCTAAGTAACTAAAGAACATTTAAATTTTTGTTTAAATTAGCTCATCACAAACTACCTAATGCACAACTCTAAAAATATTCAAGTGTCTTTCAAGCTGATCTTCAGTGTTTGCTTCTTGTTATGTTTTTCGGTAGGGCATGCCGGTGAAAATCCTGCAACAAAAAAAGTTAGTTCCGGCGACACATTAAAAGCCCCATCATTAGGCGCGCCGTTAAATAAGGATGAGGCAATAAAATGCACAAGAGCAGAATTGTTAAGTAAAGAGTTTTCTGTTATTGGCGATAAAAACTATCCTGAATTGCTTCGTATCACATTCCAAGATCTTGAAAGAGGTAGTCGCGAGATCATTTTTCAAAAAAAGATTGTAGAGAACGACGAGGTAAAATTCTCTTTCCCTCACGCCCTTGTTAAAGAAACCGCCATGGCAGTTCTAATAATTATGAAAGGTGAAGGAATGTTCTACAAAAAGATCGATATCGTAGATTAATACAAAAAGATATTCAGTAATAAAAAAATCCCCAACGTTATCGTCGGGGATTTTTGTTTTTAAAGATCTTTGGATCAAAACTAGTTCACTACTAATTTCCCCCTGCTCGCAATAGTATTTTTATTTGATACAGTGAACGAATATAAACCTTTGCTGTAATTCTCGAGGTTCAATTCTGCTTTTCCACCATTCATAAGTGTTGTGGCAACTTCACGTCCCATTGCATCGTATAATTTTACAATACAATTATCATCAAATGTAAGATCACTCACTTCAATGGTTACATTATCGGAAGTTGGATTTGGATATACTTTATTTTCAAGTGTACCTGCAGCTAATTCATTAATTCCTGTAGTTAGGCCAATTGAACTTAAAGGCATGCGAACAATACGAGCACCGCCGGAGGTATTTACACCTGCAATAATATAGGCACCACTTACAGTAACACGTTTCATTAAATTCTCAAAATTACCAAAGTTCAAACCTACATTGTAACGTGTCCAGCTATTACCACCATTTGTTGTGTATACAAAACCCGAATCGGTTGCTGCAAAAATTGTATTTGTATTGTACACGTAAAAATCATTGATGCCATAAAAACCATTATCATCTCCAATGTTATATACACTTGCCCAGTTGGTTCCGCTATTAGTTGACCTTACAATTCTTCCACCAATGGTGCCGCAGTACATGGTATTTCCTGAACTAGCAAGGCAGTTATTGTATTTATGACAATTTTGTGTTGGCGCACCGGTTGAACTTGTTGTCCAGGTCATTCCGGCATCGCTTGATTTAATGATATTGGAAGCAGTTGTTCCCGCAAACAAGGTTCCGCCAAGGTTACGAATACAGGTAATGTACATTGCATTTGAAGGAGAAGATTTTAAGGTCCAAGTTCCACCAACAAAATGAAATACTTTAAAACTGGCAGGACTATTAGGACTTGCTGCAGCAATAACAGTTCCGTTCAATGATGTCATTGATTTAATAGTTAATGACGACGACATTGTGCTTGGTTGCATGCTCCAATTATTACCCGTTGTTGAAACATAGACCGAATTGCTTTTAAAAGCGTAAAGCGATCCTGAGTTTAATGTGCCAAATATTAAACCGGCACTTGGAACACCGGTGTTACTATTAGCCCAAGTTGCGCCATTATCCGGTGTAGAATATAATCCACTCGAACCGCTTATCAATCCATCACTTGAAAACGCGCTTCCAAAGGCAGCGGTAACATCGTTAGAGGTATTGTTGCCGGTATAAACCCATTGGCCAAAGCCAGCAAAACAACTTAATGTAAATACAGAAAGTAAAAGTTTTTTCATCTCTTTAAATTTAAAATTAGTAAAGCAAATATAGTCCAAAAAGGGTAAGAACCAATCCTAAAAGCATGTTTTTTAGGACGGTTCTTTAACTATAGTAGGTCGTTGGCCAAATTCGCCAGCTCACTCCGCTCGCCCTTTTCAAGGGTAATATGGGCGTAAAGAGGCTGTCCTTTTACCTTGTCTATCAGATAACTTAGGCCATTACTTTGTGTATCCAAATATGGAGTATCTATTTGGTAAATATCGCCTGTAAAGATGATCTTTGTGTTTTCCCCTGCGCGAGTAATAATGGTTTTTACTTCATGTGGTGTTAAATTTTGAGCCTCATCCACAATAAAGAAAACATTACTTAAACTTCTTCCACGAATATAGGCAAGCGGACAAACAACTAATTTTTGGTTCTCAACCATTTCATTTAATTGTTTATGCTCTTTATCTTTTTCGCTGAATTGGCTACGAATGAACTTTAAATTATCCCACAACGGTTCCATGTATGGATTTAATTTACTGTTCACATCACCCGGCAGGTAACCAATATCTTTATTGCTCAATGGAACAATTGGTCGCGCTAAATATATTTGATGATAATTTCTTCTTTGTTCTAAAGCACCGGCTAATGATAATAATGTTTTTCCTGTTCCGGCCACACCTTGTATAGTCACCAATTTAAGATCCGGATTCATGATGGCATCCAAAGCAAATGCTTGCTCGGCATTTTTTGGGATCACACCAAAAGCAGCGGATTTTACAACACGATTGATGGTATTCTCATCTTTATTGTAACGTGCCAACACGCTTTGATTTCCATTCCTTAAAATATAATAATGATTCGGAATTATCTGATCTTTTTTCAAAACATCGTCCGCCTTGCAAAAACCATTATTGTAAATGCTAGTGATAGCATCTTGTTTAATTTTTTGAATTTCGCTGCGTCCCGTATAAAGCTCATCAATGGTTTTTACTTTACCTGTTTCATAGTCCTCTGCATTTAAACTGAGCGATTTTGCTTTGATGCGAAGATTGATATCCTTAGTAACCAAAACAACTCTTCGTGTTGGATTTTGTTCTGCTGTATATAAAGCCGTATTTAAAATTCGGTGATCGGCTTTTTTATCATCAAAAATACGCTCTGCATTTACTTTGCTCGAGGTATGCATTTCAATTTTAAACTTGCCACGATTTGGCCCGTTAATAGCAGTCCAATCTTGCAAAGTGTTATTGCCACTTAACTGATCTATGTAACGCGTAAATTCGCGGGCCGAATAATTTTTGGTATCGTTGCCCTTTTTAAAATTATCAAGTTCTTCCAGAACAGTTATGGGGATCACTACATCATGTTCGGCAAAGTTGCGTATCGCAGTGTGATCATAAATAATAACGGAGGTGTCGAGTACAAAAATTTTCGGTAGTTCTTTCCTGCTCGAGGATGGTTTCTTTGTGGCCATATTTTAAAAAACGATTTGCACTAAAATTAGAGTTAATTGAAAGCTTATTTGGTTGAGGAGTTTATTTTAATAAACAGCAAATTGTTTATTTGTGCTGCACCTCAGGCCCAGTCCATTTTTCAACACTTTTCAACATCAAACCCGTGGTTCCATCAATCTATTACCTTTGTTTTTTTAAATCCCATGAGCCAGTCAAAATCAATAAAAAGCGCCTTAATATCAGTATATTACAAAGACAATTTAGAGCCCATCATTAAAAAGCTGCATTCTCAAAATGTAAGGCTTTATAGCACCGGCGGAACTTTATCATTTATCGAGAAACTAGGTGTTCCGGTAATAGCCGTAGAATCGCTAACTAATTATCCCGAAATTTTTGGAGGGCGTGTAAAAACATTGCATCCTGCTATTTTTGGTGGGATCCTTAACCGACGCGACAATCCAACTGATATCCTCGAAAAAGAACAACATCATATTGGAGATATTGATCTTGTGATCGTAGATCTTTATCCTTTTGAAGAAACCGTTGCTTCAGGAGCTTCTGATACTGATATCATCGAAAAGATAGATATTGGTGGCATCTCATTAATAAGAGCTGCAGCAAAAAACTTCAACGATGTGCTTATTGTTTCTACCCGAAATGATTACTCAGATCTTTTGAGTTTATTGGAATCTAAGAATGGAAAAACTGATCTGGCCGACCGGAAACGCTTTGCTGCGAAAGCTTTCGCCACATCTTCACATTATGATAGCGCTATTTTTTATTACTTTAATAAGACCGAAAAATTACCGCAATTCAAACAAAGCATTCAAACAGGGCAAGTGTTGAGGTATGGCGAGAACCCTCATCAGCAGGGCATTTTTTACGGAAACCTGGATGCCATGTTCACCAAACTTAATGGTAAAGAACTTTCTTACAATAACCTTTTAGATGTGGATGCAGCTGTGGCTTTGATTGGAGAGTTCAAAGATTCTGACCCTACATTCGCTATTTTAAAACACAACAATGCCTGCGGAATCGCTACTCGCCCAACGCTTTTGCAAGCTTGGACAGATGCTTTGGCCGGAGATCCGGTTTCGGCTTTTGGAGGAATATTGATCACCAATA
This sequence comes from Sphingobacteriaceae bacterium, assembly GCA_016705695.1. Taxonomy (GTDB): domain Bacteria; phylum Bacteroidota; class Bacteroidia; order B-17B0; family Aurantibacillaceae; genus Aurantibacillus. The sequence goes on along the minus strand of JADJLA010000014.1, from coordinate 41,783 downwards.
AAGAGGTAGATGCCGAAACGGCGAAAGAAGTAACCAAGCTTTTTTGCGAAGTGATCATTGCCCCCTCTTATAATGCGCAAGCTTTAGAAGTATTAAAGAGTAAGCCTAATCGCATCATCCTTACTCAAAACCAAATGGAATTGCATCACCGCTCGTTCCGTACACTTTTAAATGGCATAATTGAGCAAGATAAAGACCTTAAAACTGAAACGGCAAAAGACCTTCAAACCGTTACTGTCAAAGGGCCAAGCGTTAGTGAGGTAAATGATCTTTTGTTTGCCAATAAATTGGTAAAACACACCAAATCTAACACCATTGTTTTGGCAAAGAACGGCGCATTATTGGCTAGCGGAACTGGCCAAACCTCAAGGGTAGATGCTCTGAAACAGGCCATAGCCAAGGCTCAGAGCTTTAATTTTGATCTCAACGGTGCGGTAATGGCGAGCGATGCATTTTTCCCTTTTCCGGATTGTGTGGAGATAGCAAAAAATGCCGGTATAACTGCGGTAATTCAACCTGGCGGTTCAATAAAAGACAAAGACAGTATTGAATATTGCAATGCAAACGGATTAAGTATGGTGTTCACAGGAAATCGTCACTTCAAACATTAATGAAAGAACAATTTTTTAGCCACGAAGACACGGAGAATGAAATATACCTCCGCGCCTCCGCTTCTCCGTGGCAATAAAAAATAAGTCAACCGTCCTGAAACTTTATTAACATAAAAGAGTATAAAACTACATTGAGTACCAATTCACCAATTCACAATTTCATTAACTTTACAAAATGGCACTACTAGATTTTTTAACCCAAGATATTGCAATTGACTTAGGAACTGCCAATACTATTATTATTCATAATGATAAAGTTGTAGTAGATGAGCCGAGTATCGTTGCGGTTGATCGTACCACGCAAAAAGTTATTGCTGTTGGCCGCGCTGCACAAATGATGCACGGTAAAACTCACGAGAATATAAAAACTATTCGTCCGCTTAAGGATGGAGTTATCGCCGATTTCCAGGCTGCTGAAGAAATGATCAAAGGAATGATCAAGATGATCAATCCCGGAAATAAATTCTTTAAACCAAGTTTGCGAATGGTGATCTGTATTCCTTCAGGCATCACCGAGGTAGAAAAACGTGCGGTACGTGATAGCGCTGAACATGCAGGAGCAAAAGAAGTTTACATGATCCACGAACCAATGGCTGCGGCAATTGGTATGGGAATTGACGTGGAAGAACCCATGGGAAATATGATCATTGATATTGGTGGCGGTACTTCCGAAATTGCCGTTATTGCGTTGGGTGGAATTGTTTGCGATAAATCAACTCGTATTGCGGGAGATGATTTTAATGCTAACATTGAAGAGTACATGCGCCGTCAACATAATATTTTAATTGGTGAGCGAAGTGCTGAACGTGTAAAAATTGAAGTTGGCGCTGCAATGACCGAGATCGACAATCCGCCTGCAGATTACGCTGTACAAGGACGCGACTTAATGAGCGGGATCCCAAAAGAAGTGTATATCAGTTATGTGGAAATTGCCCACTGTTTAGATAAATCTATTTCAAAAATTGAAGAAGCGATCTTAAATGCGCTAGAGATGACACCTCCCGAATTGGCGGCCGACATTTATCGCAAAGGAATTTTTATGGCAGGTGGAGGCTCACTTTTAAGAGGACTTGATAAACGCATCTCCATGAAAACAAAACTACCCGTTCACGTGTGTGAAGATCCATTGAGAGCAGTTGCAAGAGGCACAGGAATTGCACTTAAAAATGTTCATAAATTCCCTTTCCTTATCAAGTAACGCACCCCCTTCCTTACTAGCTTTAAAACAATGTACTCCGGGAAACTATTTTCCGGAATTGTCGTTTAATAATATACGTTTTAATTAGCTGAACATTGCGCAATCTCTTAGCATTTTTATATAAACATCATTTTATTTTTGTGTTCTTGCTGGCGCAGCTCATTTGTTTTTGGATGATGATAAGAGGTAAAAATTATCAGGGATCACAATTAATAAATTCTTCTAATGCGGTTGCTGCAAATATTTATGCAGCCGAAGCAAACACCAAGGAATATTTTTCTCTCAAGCATGAAAATTTACGATTGGCCATTGAGAACAAAGAATTACGAAATCACTTGAAGAGTAATTACTTTGCTTATCCAACACGAGAAGTGCGGATCAATGATACCGTGTACAAATTGCAATATGAATTCATTGATGCCAAAGTAGTGAACGCTTCAGTAAATAATCGCAATAATTATATTACCATCAACGCCGGTTCGGCGCAAGGTGTTACCAGAGAAATGGGTGTGTATAATAGTTTAGGAATGATAGGATTTGTAAGAGATGTATCAGAGAACTTTGCTACAATTATTAGTGTGCTACATAAGGATTTTGCCGTGAATTGTAAATTGAAACGTGATGGAAGTTACGGACCGCTTATTTGGGATGGAAAGGATTATCAATATTGTTTGCTTACAGATATTCCCACGCACGCTAAAATAAAAAATGGAGATACGGTTGTGTCGAGTTCATTATCCAGTTATTTTCCCGAAGGTATCATGGTAGGAACTATTGACAGTTACGAACGTCGCCAAAACGAACAGTTCTATACCATCAAAGTAAAACTAAGCGCCGACCTTAAAAAACTCAATTACGTTTATGTGATCAAAAATAATTTCAAGAAGGAAAAAGATTCACTCGAAAAAACAACGCAGCCCATAAAATGAGCAACAGGATCATTATAAACTTAGTTCGCTTTATCATTTTGGTATTGTTGCAAGTGCTTATTGTGCGCAATATCAATTTGGGAACATATTTTATTATGCTGCCCTACGTGCTTTTTATTCTATCACTTCCTTTTGAAACACCGCGATTATTAATTTTGGCACTTTCATTCGTCATGGGCATTACTATCGATCTTTTTTACAGTACGCCCGGCTTGCATGCTTCCGCTTGCGTTTCTATGGCTTTCGCTCGTTATTATGTTTTAAAGTTTGTTTCTCCGCGTGACGGATACGATGTAGTTGTGCAGCCAACCATTGAAGACATGGGCTTAGAATGGTATTTAAAATACGCAGGCGTTTTGATCTTTGTTCATCATTTGCTTTTCTTTTATTTTGAAGTGTTTCGTTTTGATGAATTTTTCAGAACGCTGGGTAGAGTTATTCTAAGTAGTATTGGAACATTTCTATTGGTTTACCTCATTCAGTTTTTATTTTACTCAAAACGTTTTAGCAAATGAGTATTGCAAACTCACATTTGGGCGACAGAAAGTATTTCATTGGAGGCTTCTTCATCCTCATTGTGCTCATATACATTGTGCGTTTATTTTATATTCAGTTGATCGACGATCAATATAAAATTGGCGCAGACAATAATGCTTTACGTAAACAAACAGAATACGCGGTGCGTGGCTATATATACGATCGCAAAGGCAAATTATTGGTTTACAACGAACCGTCGTATGACTTAATGATAGTTCCTCGCGAAACAAAAGGTTGCGATACCATGGGCTTGTGCGCTATTTTAGAAATTACCAAACAAGAATATTTAAAACGGATCAAAAAGGCTTGTCAGCATTTTAATTCTCCGTGAAAGCAAAGTATCTTCGAAAAACAATTATCAAAGGAAACTTATGCTGTATTACAAGAAAAATTATTTCGCTTTAAAGGGTTCTTCTTTCAAAAACGCTCCATTCGAAAATATCCTAAACCAATTGCTGCACATTTAATGGGGTATGTGGGTGAGGTAAGTAAAGAGAAAGCCGAAAAAGACACCTATTACAAAGAGGGTGATTATATTGGTAAATCGGGAATTGAAATGAGTTACGAAGAAGCACTGCGTGGAAGAAAAGGAGTGCAGTACGAAATTACCGATGTCCATAATAAAACCGTTGGGCGTTATATGCAAGGAAAATACGACACACTCGCCATTTCCGGAAAACCTTTGTATTCTTCCATTGATGCCGAATTGCAAGAGTACGGTGAAAGATTAATGCGAGGAAAAAAAGGCGCCGTTGTAGCCATTGAACCAAGCACCGGTGAAATTTTATGTTTGATCTCGAGTCCAACCTACGATCCAAACTCTTTGGTGAGCGGAAAAGAGCGTAACAAAAGTTTTGCAAGAATGTACGCCGACACTATTAATGTTCCATTATTCAATCGCGCATTAACGGCCATGTATCCTCCCGGATCTATTTTTAAATTAATTGATGCACTCATTGCGCAAAATGATGGCCTCATCAATCGCAACACATCGTATCCGTGTCAAATGGGTTATCCTCCAATGGGCGGAAAGCCAAAATGCCATGCGCATGGTGGTGGAAAAAATCTAACAGGTTCTATTGCTGCTTCGTGTAATTCGTATTACAGTTATGTGTTCAGAGATATTGTTGATCAACGCAAGTATCCAAATTTTATTGATGGCTATAACCACTGGCGCGATATGGTAAAAACATTTGGTCCCGGCACACGTTTAGGAACCGATCTTCCTCACGATAAACCGGGCAACGTACCAAGTGTTGAATATTACAATAAAGTTTTTGGAAAAGGCGGATGGAGAAGTAATACTATTGTGTCTTTAGGAATTGGTCAGGCTGAGTTGACTTTGGTTCCCTTACAAATGGCAAATGTGGTTGCTATAATTGCCAACAAAGGATTTTATTATACACCGCATTGCATTAAAGGTGTTGGGAAGGAAAAATATTTGGATCCAAAATTCAAAACGAAGCACTTGGCCGCTGTTCAAAAGCAAGAGTACTATGATATTGTGATCGAGGGAATGGAAGGTGCTTTGCTACCGGGAGGAACTGCTTTTGCTTCACGCTTAAAAGATATTGTAGTTTGTGGTAAAACAGGAACTGCACAAAATCCTCACGGAAAAGATCACGCGGTATTTTTAGCATTTGCGCCAAAGGAAAATCCAAAAATTGCCATTGCCTGTTTGGTAGAGAATGCCGGTTTTGGTGGTGTATGGAGTGCGCCTATTGTAACTTTATTAATGGAAAAATATTTAAAAGGAAAAACCGACAGACCTGAATTGGAAAAACGTATCATGGAGGCAAACCTCATTGATGGAAGTATTCTCATAACAGACAAAATCGATTAATGCTAAGTAGGAATCAAAATAGTTTATTTTATGGAGTAGATCGCACTACGATCTTACTTTATGTGATCATGGTGTTGTTTGGTTGGTTAAATATTTATGCCGCTGTTTATAACGAAGCACACAGTAGTATTTTTGATCTTTCACAAAAATACGGTAAGCAATTATTGTGGATCGGTGGAGCTGCCATTATTGCATTTTCAGTTCTGTTGATAGACGCAGATTTTTTTACGGCATTCTCTTATGTATTTTACGGCGTATTGATCGTAGCTAATATTGCGGTACGTTTTATTGGCCGCGAAGTAAAAGGATCGCACTCGTGGTTTCGTTTTGGTGATTTTGGCATACAGCCTGCGGAATTCATCAAATTCTCTATGGCCCTTGCACTCGCCAAATTTTTAAGCAATCAACAAATTGCGGTAAATACGCAATTTAGGTTGAGGTGGCGCGACCTTGTAAAGAATTACAAAAATACGTTTATCGCCCTCGCTATTATTTTAATTCCCTTGGTGCTTGTAAAAAAATTGCAAGACGAAACCGGATTAGCCATTGTGTTTGTAGCATTTTTTATTGTATTGTATCGCGAAGGATTATCGGTTGGGTTTTTAATGATTGGTATGTTAGTGGCTATTTTGTTTGTGGTGGCATTAGTGGTTGCCAATACAACCTCTGTTTTAATTTCATTAGGAGTTTTAGCCGTTCTCTCATTTTTAATTATTCCTCGCAACAAAAAAAATCTGTTGATGGTAGGATTGGTTTACGTATTTGCCGCAGGCGTAGTGCTTGGCTCTAATTTTATTTATAAAAAACTCGAGCCGCATCAAAAAGATCGTATTGATGTATTGTTAGGAAAGAAGACCGACTTAAAGGGTGTAGGCTACAACGTGAATCAGTCGTTGAAAGCCATTGGCTCCGGAGGATTTTTTGGAAAAGGGTATTTGCAAGGCACACAAACCAAATACGATTTTGTGCCCGAACAAGAAACCGATTTTATTTTTTGTACGGTAGGCGAGGAGTGGGGATTTTTTGGAAGCACCATTGTGATCTTTCTGGAATTGTTTTTGATCTTACGTGTTGTTTTTCTCTCCGAACGATAGCGATCTTCGTTTAGCCGTATTTACGGTTATGGTGTTGCCAGTATTTTATTTTTCCATTTAGCGGTTAACATTGGTATGACCATTGGCCTTATGCCTGTAATTGGAATTCCTTTACCATTTTTTAGTTATGGCGGTTCTTCGCTTTGGAGTTTTACTATTCTTCTGTTTATTTTTATTAAACTCGATGCGAATCGCCTTTTGATTCTGCGTTAATCTATCTGCTATTGCAAAATGTTTTTTTACGACGCCGTTTTGGGGTTATCCTCCCTTGAAGAGGTGCAATGGTTTTCCGATCCAAAGGCAGGCCGGCGTTCGCAAAGAGCGTTGCTAAAAAGAGGGAGATGGCAGGATACTTAAAATTACTTTTTGGCTTTTGCCTTTACTACTTTTGGCTTTTTCTTAAATGCCGCTTCGTATTTATCTATCCAATCTTTCACGGTCATTTTTTTCATTAACTCACCAATGAGTTTATAAGGGATCTCATCCAACTTTTTAAAGCGCACGCAACTTTTTCCCATATCCAATTTTTGTTTACTGTGCTTGGAATATTCGTCAACAAACCACTTTAATAATTTAGGATCAGAATAAATACCCATATGATAAAAATTAATGGAATCTTTTTGCGAAGCAATTCCCGCAAAGGGCAGCGGTTCGCTTGGCTTACAATGGTAACCCGCAGGGTAAAGTGTATGCGGAACAACATAACCCAAGCCCCCATAACTAATACCTGCTTCAAAACCCTTGGGCAAGTTTTTTACAATAATATCGTGCAGATTATTAAAAGCTTCCGCCCTTTCGACAGGAACGCTGATCAAAATTTCTTTTACTGTTTTTCCGGCGGCTTTCATGGTGCATAAAGAATGTATTTTAAAGATACATTTTTTAATAAACAATAAAATGTATCCTTCAATTCCCACTAAATTAGTAGTATATTTACAGAATGCTCCCTAAAAAGACCAAATACGCCATAAAAGCCCTTACGGCTTTAGCAAAAGTGTATTATGATAAAAAACCTTTACGCATTTCGCAAATTTCGGAAACAGAAAAAATTCCTCGTAAATTTTTAGAGGCTATTTTATTGGAATTGCGTCACCAGGGATTTGTTGCCAGTAAAATGGGCGTAACCGGCGGGTATTATTTAAGCAAACATCCGGAAGAGATCATGTTAAGTCATATTATTCGTGCAACCGGTGGGCCCATTGCACTTTTGCCATGCGTAAGCTTAAATTTTTACGAAACTTGCGAGGAATGTCCGCACGAAGAGTTGTGTTCTTTGCGAGAAGTAGTGCTTGAAGTGCGCGAAGCCAGTTTAAAGATCCTTTCAAAAACTAGCCTTACCGACCTAATACTGCGAGAGAAGAAACTTATTAGGAACGCGAAAAAGTAGGTGTAAAAAATGAGATGAATGTAATTTCTATGGCGACTAAATGTTTTGGGAGCTTGAAATAAACCTGTAATTTTAGGGATTGCCCAAAAGAACTTATCAATGAGCACTTATTTAAAAGCAATGATAAAAAATGTACATTTTAATTTTCTTTATTTCGCACTGGTTCCTTTCTCTATTTTGTCAAACATTCTTTTTACATCGCTACGGCGCGCACAAAATGTTCACGATGAGTTTTTTTTGGGAGCGATTTTTTTATTTCTTAACTTTTATAACACAAGGATCCTCCTTTTTAAATCCAAGGGCATATGCAATTTTGCACCGCATGCATCATGCGTACAGTGATACTGAAAAAGATCCTCATTCACCTATGTTCTTTAAAGACATTTGGCATATGACAATGCATACAAAAGATATTTATTTGAATTATGCAAAACACAATGTGGAACCCGAAGAACAATTTAGGGGCGGGTATCCTGAATGGAAGCTACTAGACAAGATCAGCGATAGTTGGTTTGTGAGATTAGGCTTTGTGGCTTTATACATTTTATTTTTTATGCAATTTGCAACGGCTTGGTGGATGTTTTTATTATTACCGATACATTTTTTTATGGGGCCGGTTCATGGCGCTATTGTAAATTGGTGTGGACATAAATATGGTTATGCTAATTACGATAATCATGATCACAGTAAAAATACATTACCGGTTGATTTTTTAATGATGGGAGAGCTTTTTCAGAATAACCACCACAAATTACCTGACGATGTAAATTTTGCTCAACGCAAATTCGAATTAGACCCAACTTACTTTGTTATTAAGTTCTTAAATGGCTTGAAGATCATTCAACTGAGCAAGACCTAACAGCTTTTCTATTTAAACAGACTACAAAGGAGAAGTTTCCCGCCTAGAAACAAAATTTATGACGTGCCTAGAAAAGGGAAGAATCCAGTAATTTCGTCCGTTCTAGGTCATAAATGCCTACTATGCCCATAGGAGATATAGAAAATAATTGTCCATTTACTTGACAGACTCATTTTGCCGTCGTTACTTTGTGGTCACTATGATAGGTGTTGTTATACATATCAAATTATCCAAACACATGATGTGTTGTATGATGTGTTACCCTCAACGGGTGCGGTAATGATATTTATTTTCATTTAAGAGCCCTTCCGTTTCCCACGTGAAGGGCTTTTTAATTTAAAAACATAAAAATTAGTTATGCAAAGTTTTAGAACAGAATTAGAATTAATAGAGCACTCTACCAAAGCACTGGTAGAAAAGGATATTATTGATCTGGATAAAAAGATCCGCGAATTTCGTGAAGGAAAAATTCATGAAGAAAAATTCAGGAGCCTACGTTTGGCTCGTGGCGTTTATGGTCAACGCCAACAAGGCGTGCAAATGATCCGTATTAAATTACCTTTTGGAAAAGTGAGCGCTAAACAACTCCTGCGCGTTGCCGATATCAGCGACGAATATTCAAATGGAAATTTACATTTAACCACACGCCAAGATATTCAAATTCACCATGTGAGTTTAGATAGAACACCGGAACTATGGGCAAAACTAGAACAGGACGATATTACCATACGAGAAGCTTGTGGAAACACAGTGAGAAATATTACCGCATCGCCCGAATCAGGAATTGATCCAAATGAGCCTTTTGATGTTTCGCCTTATGCTAATGCATTGTTCAGCTATTTTTTGCGCAAACCATTTGGACAAGAATTAGGTAGAAAAATAAAAATTGCTTTTTCAAATAACGATAAGGATACTGCATTTACCTATATCCATGACTTTGGTTTCATTCCAAAACTAAATGAGAATAATGAAAGGGGTTTTAAAGTACTTGTTGGAGGAGGATTGGGCGCGCAACCCTTTTTAGCACAAACAGCTTACGAGTTTTTGCCTGAGAATAAATTAATTCCTTTTGTGGAAGCATCCATTCGTGTGTTTGATCGTTACGGAGAAAGAGCGAGTAGACATAAAGCACGTATTAAATATTTGATCAACAAGATTGGTATTGCTGAGTTTTTGAAACTAACCATTGAAGAGGAAAAAGCAGTATTATATAAAACAGTAGAAATTGACACAGATACAATTATTAGCATACCGGTTTTAAAAAATAAATTGCCTAAAGTAACACCTGTGATAAACGAGAAGAAATATGATCAATGGTTAAACACAAATACGTTTGAGCAAAAGCAACAGGGCTATTATGGCGTATACGTAAAAATTTTGTTGGGAAATATTTCTTCCGATAGAACCAGAAAATTTGTTGACGTAATAAAAAAATATGCAGACGCTTCTGATATTCGCCTCACAATTAATCAAGGTTTTTTATTAAAGCAAGTGTGGATTGAAGAATTGCCATTTTTATTCGCGGAATTGTCGGAATTAGAACTTGCAACTTCGGGTTTTGATTCAGTAGGTGATATTACCGCTTGCCCGGGAACGGACACTTGTAATTTGGCAATTTCTAATAGCACAAATATTTCAGCAGAATTAGAAAAAGTGATATATGCAGAGTTCCCAGATTTAATTCACAACCATGATATAAAAATTAAAATTAGCGGCTGTATGAATTCTTGCGGCCAGCACGGTTTAGCACAAATTGGTTTTCATGGAAGTTCATTTAAAGTTGGAACAAACGTTGTGCCTGCATTGCAAGTGTTGTTAGGTGGTGGAACAAAAGGGAATGGTAAAGGTAGAATTGCTGAAAAAGTAATTAAGGTTGCCAGCAAGCGAGCGCCCGATGTTTTGAGAAAATTATTTAACGACTTTGAGAAGGGTGCGGTGGAAGGAGAATATTTCAATTCGTATTACGATAGAAAGGGAAAAGATCATTTTTATCAACTATTAAAACCAATCGGCGATAATTCGAACTTAAATGCGGATGAATACTTTGATTGGGGTTCGGAAGAAAAATTTAAGACAGAGATCGGTGTTGGCGAATGTGCCGGTGTGATAATTGACTTGTTCAAACCTTGTTTTTTGAAGCAGATGAAAAATTGGCATGGAGTGCCGAAGCTTTCGATAACAATCAGTTTGGTGACAGTATCTATTATAGTTATGCATCATTTATTCACGCGGCAAAAGGTTTGTTATTAAATAAGGGCGTTCATGTAAATACGCATCATACATTGATCGCTGATTTTGACAAGCACTTTGTTGAGACCGGTGAATTCAGTGCATTCAAGGAATCCGTATTACAAATAAGTAAAAATGAGCCGTCGGAGGAATTCTCGGTAAAATATTTTAATGAGGCTAAACAATTTGTAGAAGCGGTAAAAATTTACAGAAAGAAGTTAAAAACAGAAATTCTGGAGGAAGTAAAATGAAAAAGAAATACATCTATATAAAGTACGAATATTGTTGTTGCTGTATGATAATGAACAGCTCAGTGTGATGGTTTTCTCCTTTGTCACTCTGAGCGGAAACCATCCCCCTCTTGAGGGGGGAGTACATGAAGGGGAGGAAAACATACAAACAATTTAAAAACAACAACAATGAAAAAAGAAATATATCCAAAATTAACAGTTGTAGGCGCCGGTCCCGGTGACCCTGAATTAATAACCCTAAAAGCTATTAACGCTTTAAGCGAAGCCGATGTGATCTTATATGACGCTTTGGTAAATAAAGAATTATTAAAATATGCCCCAATAGATACTTTAAAGATCTATGTGGGAAAGCGAAAGAACAAACATGAATATACACAAGAGCAAATAAACAATTTAATTGTGGACCTTGCTTTTACGCACGGAAGAGTAGTGCGTTTAAAAGGCGGTGATCCGTTTGTATTCGGAAGAGGCAGCGAGGAAATTGCACATGCCGATGCATTTAATATTGAAACGTCAATTGTTCCCGGCATTTCAAGTTCCATTGGTGTTCCGGGTGCAAGTGGAATTCCTGTTACTCATCGCGGTGTCAGCGAAAGTTTTTGGGTAATTACAGCTACTAAACAAAATGGCGAACTATCGAATGATATTTATGATGCCGCAAAAAGCAATGCAACGGTTGTGATCTTAATGGGCTTATCAAAGCTGCAACAAATAGCAGAAGCATTTAAGGCCAATGGAAAAGGGGAAAAACCGATTGCGGTAATTCAAAATGGAACTTTGGCAACCGAAAATGTAGCTATTGGAAGTATTGAAACGATAGTAGAAGAAGTGAAAGATCAAAACATCAAATCACCGGCAATTATTGTGATCGGCGATGTGGTGAAGTTCCATAAATACTACGATTCATTGTCTCATCATGTAAAATATGCATTGAATTAGTGTCGGAGGTGGCAAATAATAAATTATTTCCCGTGTTTTTAAAACTGGAGAATTTTCATGTCCTTATAGTTGGAGGTGGCAAAGTTGCTTTGGAAAAGATAACGGCTATTTTAAATAATAGTCCGTTAACAGAGATAACTTTAATTGGAACCATCATATCTGACGGCATAAAAAAACTAGCCGAAGAAAGAGATAATATTGTTTTGTTTGAGCGTTCATTCGAAGAAAAAGATCTTAACGAAAAGGAATTGATTATTGTAGCTATTACAACCAAGAAACCTGCATTGAGAATAAAAAAATAGGCGACGCAACGCGGAGTTTGACCAACGCAGCAGACAAACCTTCACTTTGTGATTTTTATTTGGGAAGTATTGTTCAAAAAGGTCAAATAAAAATTGCGATCTCAACAAATGGGAAATCACCAACTTTAGCAAAGCGTATTCGTGAAACTTTTGAAGATTCTTTCCCTGATAATATTAATGACTCTGTTGAAAGTTTAATTGAAGTACGAAAGTACCTCAGTGGTGATTTCTCCACTAAAGTTGATCAACTGAACAAGATCACGTCTGTTCTTTCGAAAGAAGGGATAGGAGAAAAGTCAGGTATTGGCAGAAAGCGATTGCTGATCTATAGTTTTTCAATTCCTGCTCTGCTAATTTTAGGATACTTGTTTTGTTATTTTCTACCACCGGCTGTTATTGGCGGATTGTCAACTCAGATCGCACAAAACATCGATTCGTCAATTTTTCTTTACATATTGGCGGGCTTCACCGCACAAATGATCGATGGCGCCTTAGGCATGGCGTATGGTGTAACTGCCACAACATTTTTATTATCGTTTGGAATAACACCGGCAGCGTCGAGTGCAAGTGTGCATGCTTCAGAAGTATTTACAAGTGGTGTTTCAGGTTTAATGCATTTGAAATTTGGTAACGTAAATAATAAACTATTCAAAAAGCTATTGATCCCCGGAGTTATTGGAGCAATTTTAGGCGCATACATACTTTCATCGTTTGAGCAAGTACAATTATATTATTAAACCTTTAGTTTCTATTTATACTTTGGTGTTAGGTGTTATAATTATTTTCAAAGCATTGAAAAAGGATAGCATTCGTCAAAAAATAAAACGAATTTTTCCTTTAGCTGCTGTTGGTGGTTTTTTAGATTCTATTGGCGGTGGTGGTTGGGGACCAATTGTTTCATCTACATTGATTGCACGTGGAAGAAATCCGCGTTACACAATTGGTTCGGTGAATTTGGCAGAATTTTTTATAGCGTTGGCAAGTTCATTAACGTTTGTAACACTTATAGGTTTAACCCATTGGGCAATAATCATTGGATTAATAATTGGCGGTTGCATCGCAGCGCCCATCGCAGCATACATTTCAAATAAGATCCCAACAAAGGCCATAATGCTTTTAGTGGGAATAGCAGTTATAATTTTAAGTTTAAAACGAATATTATTTTAATATGATCACAACAGATATAGCCGTAATTGGTGCAGGACCCGTAGCATTGTTCGCCATTTTTGAAGCAGGGCTTTTAAAAATGCGTTGTCATTTAATTGATTATTTGCCGCAAGCAGGTGGTCAGCTTACCGAGATCTATCCTAAAAAGCCAATTTATGATATTCCCGGTTACCCAACTGTGCTAGCACAAGAGTTGGTAGATAATCTTTTGAAACAGGCCGAGCCTTTTAAACCAACATTTACATTTGGTGAACGCGTAGAAAAATTAGATAAGATCGCCGACCGAGATTTTATTTTAACTACCAATATGGGAACAAAAATAAATGCACGTGCCGTAGTTATTGCAGGCGGACTAGGTTGTTTTGAACCACGTAAACCGGAAGTTGAAAATTTAGAACAATTTGAAAATGGAAAAGGCATTTCATACATGGTTCTGGATCCGGAAGCTTATCGTAATAAAAAAGTAATTATAGCCGGTGGTGGCGATAGCGCTTTGGATTGGACGATCTTTTTAGCAAACATAGCAAAAGAAGTTACATTGGTTCATCGCAGTGAAGCATTTCGTGGGGCACCTGATAGTGTGAACAAAGTTTTGAAATTGGCTCAAGAGAACAGGATCAATTTATTGTTGAATACTAATTTATCCCATGTAGAAGGGTTAGAGGTATTGAAAGCAGTTGGTGTTGTAAATGCCAAAACAAATGAAAAGCATATTATAGAAGTCGATAATTTAATTCCCTTGTTTGGTTTGAGTCCGAAACTTGGTCCAATGGAAAATTGGGGATTGAACATTGAGAAAAATGCTATTATTGTGAATACCGAAGATTACAGCACTAACATAGAAGGAGTTTGGGCTATTGGCGATATTAATACGTACAAGAATAAACTAAAATTGATCTTATGCGGATTCCATGAGGCGGCATTAGTAAGCCATAGCGCTTATAAATACCTAAATCCCGGAGTAAAGTACACTATGAAATATACAACGGTTAACGGCGTAAATACGTTTTAAAACTTGTATCTTTATAGGATAAATTTTAAAAAATGAAGATAAACGTAAAACGCCTCAATGATAATTTCCACATGGAAGCACGCAACGAGGATGGTAATAGTATTCAAATGGATAGTTCACCTGAAATTGGTGGAGAAGGAAAAGGAATGCGTCCACGCCAATTACTTTTGGCAGCAGTTGGTGGTTGCAGCGCCATTGATGTGATACTTATTTTGAAGAAGCAAAAACAAGAGATCATAGATTTTGATGTAGAAGTAGAAGGAGAAAGTGAGAAAGTAGAAGACCACTCTTTATTTAGAAATATTACTTTGCATTTTAAAATAAAAGGCAATGTTGACTTTGATAAAGCTGAACGTGCGGTAAAATTATCAATAGAAAAATATTGCTCGGTTTCTAAAACATTGGAACCAACAGCAAAAATTAATTACAAAATAACACTTAACTAACATGGCAAAGAAACATTTCGAAACAGATGCCATTAGGGCACAGATGAAACGCTCAGAAAATAACGAGCATTCGGCCCCTGTCTATTTAACCAGCAGTTTTGTTTTTGATACTGCCGAGGAAATGCGCGCTGCATTTAACGAGGAAAGCAATGATTTTATTTATTCGCGTTATACAAATCCAAATGTGGATGAATTTGTAAATAAAGTTTGCATAATGGAAGGCGCAGAAGCTGGAGTAGCAAGTGCCTCCGGGATGGCCGCTATTTATACAAGTTTTATGGCTTTGTTAAAGTCTGGCGATCATATTTTGTCGTGTTCATCGGTTTTTGGTGCAACACACGCTTTGTTCACCAAGTATTTTCCGAAATTAAATATCTCACATTCGTATTTTAATATCAAGGATCCGAACAGCATCGAAAAATTGATAAAATCTGAAACACGTTTTATTTATTTGGAAACACCAACTAATCCTGCTATTGAATTAATCGATCTTGAATTTGTTGCAGCGATCGCAAAAAAACATAACAAATTATTGATCGTTGACAATTGTTTTGCTACACCGTATTTACAGCAACCTATAAAATTTGGCGCCGATCTGGTAATTCATTCGGCCACTAAATATATGGACGGACAAGGCCGAGTATTGGGTGGAGTAGTGGTTGGTAAAAAGGAATTGATCAGGGAAATTTATTTGTACGGCCGTTTAACCGGACCGTCTTTAAGTCCGTTTAATGCATGGACCTTAAGTAAAAGTTTAGAAACGTTGACCATTCGCATGGATAAGCATTGTGAAAATGCATTAGCTGTTGCAGAAGCATTGGAAAAAAATTCCGCTCTGGAAAATGTTTCGTATCCGTTTTTAAAGTCTCACCCGCATTACGCCATTGCAAAAAAACAAATGAAAGCGGGTGGAGGAATAATTACCATTACCGTAAAGGGTGGTTACGAGGCGGCAAAAAAATTCATGGATAAATTACAAATGATCAAGATCTCTCCAAATTTGGGAGATGTAAGAAGTATTGCAACACATCCTGCATCTTCTACACATTGTAAATTATCTGAAGAAGAACGTTTGTCTGTTGGAATTACTCCTGGGCTTATTCGTATTTCTATTGGACTTGAACACAAAGACGATATATTAAATGATATTGAGCAAGCATTAAAATAATTGAACAAAGTAAGCAACATATTAAACAAAATTCAAAACAAAACTGCGGAAGAAATTCTACAGCTTGTTGCACAATTGCCCTCTGAGAGTGTTGTGTTCTCAACTAGTTTGGGTTACGAAGACCAAGTGATCACGCACATGATCTTTTCTAAGAGTTTGAATATTTCTGTTTTCACTTTGGATACAGGTCGTTTATTTCCGGAAACCTATTCCGTTTTTAATAGCACGTTAGAACGGTACAAAAAAACGATCCTTACTTTTTCACCTAATACGCAATTGGTGGAAGATATGGTCACTAAAAAAGGACCATTCAGCTTTTACGAAAATGTTGACAATAGAAAGGAATGTTGTTTTGTAAGAAAGGTAGAGCCATTAAAGCGCGCATTAAAAGGCCATACAATTTGGATCACCGGAATTCGCGCTGATCAATCGGGTAACAGAAACGATATGCCAATGGTAGAATGGGATGATGCAAATAAGATCATAAAAATTCATCCGCTGTTAAATTGGACAATAGAAGAAGTGAAAGGTTTTATTTTCAAGCACAATATCCCTTACAATCCATTGCACGATAAAGGTTTTGTGAGTATTGGCTGCCAGCCTTGCACAAGGGCCATAAAAGAAGGAGAAGATTTTAGAGCGGGACGTTGGTGGTGGGAAGATGCAAGTAAGAAGGAGTGTGGGTTGCATAAGTAATTATGAATGATGAGTTATGAATTTTGAAGAAAAAAACATGAGTAAATTAGATTATTTAGATCAGTTAGAGAACGAAGCCATTCACATTTTGCGTGAAGTTGCCGGTCAGTTTGATAGACCTGCATTGTTGTTTAGTGGCGGTAAAGACAGTATTTGTTTGGTGCATTTGGCAATAAAGGCGTTTCGCCCTGGGAAATTTCCATTTCCGTTAGTGCATGTAGACACAGGGCATAATTTTCCTGAGGCTATTACTTACAGAGATAATTTGGCAAAACAATTAGATGAGAAATTAATTGTGCGTTATGTTGCCGACACTATTAAAGCAAAAAAGTTACAAGATGGAAAAGGAAAATTTCCAAGTAGAAACGGTTTACAAACGTATACGCTGTTAGAAGTTATTGAAGAGTTTGAATTTGATGCATGTATTGGCGGGGCAAGAAGAGATGAAGAGAAGGCTCGCGCAAAAGAACGCATATTTTCCATTCGCGATGAATTTGGTCAGTGGGATCCAAAAATGCAACGCCCTGAGCTTTGGAATATCTATAATGGCAAAATTAATAAAGGAGAGAACGTTCGCGTGTTTCCAATAAGCAATTGGACAGAGTTGGATGTTTGGAATTATATTAAACGCGAGAAGATCGAATTACCAAGTATTTATTTTACGCACGAGCGTGAATGTATTTTAACGGAGCATGGACAATTAATGAACACTAATGAGTTTGTGCAGATAGAAGCAAGCGATGTGGTGGTTATAAAAAAAGTGCGTTATCGTACCGTTGGCGATATGACTTGCACAGCTGCAGTAGAAAGCGAAGCTTATTCGTTAGATGATATAATTACTGAATTAAAAGAAGCAAAAATAAGCGAACGTGGTGCAACGCGCATGGATGATAGAGTAAGTGAGGCTGCAATGGAAGATAGAAAAAAGGGCGGGTATTTTTAGTTATGATTTATGAATGATGAGTTATGAATGAATAATTCGTCTTTTTAAATCATAAAACAACTCATAATTCATCAATCATAACTCATATTTAAAAGCATGGAATTATTAAGATTTTTTACAGCAGGAAACGTTGACGATGGCAAAAGTACATTGATAGGACGTTTATTATTTGATAGCAAGTCGATATCAACAGATATTATTGAAACACTTACAAAACAAAGCAAAACTTCCGGAATAGATACCGGCATCGACTTAGCTTTATTAACCGATGGTTTACGTGCAGAGCGTGAGCAAGGAATTACGATTGATGTAGCGTATAAATATTTTACAACCGATAAACGTAAATTCATTATTGCCGATACGCCGGGTCATATTCAATATACACGCAATATGTTCACCGGAGCTTCTAACGCTGACCTCGCAATAATTTTGGTGGATGCAAGAAATGGAATTACCGATCAAACAAAACGTCATAGTATTATTTCCTCTATTTTAGGAATTCCTCATGTATTAGTGTGCATTAATAAAATGGATCTTGTGAATTATTCAGAAGAGAGATTTAATGAAATTGTAAATGATTACAAAGAATTTGCACAACCATTAAATTTGAAACAGACCTCATTTATTCCTGCAAGTGCATTGGCCGGTGATAATGTTGTAGAACGTTCATCGAATATGAATTGGTATAAGGGCGAAACCTTAATGCAATTTTTAGAGAACGTAAAAATAGATGTTGTAAATTCAGATGGAGCTTCACGTTTTCAAGTGCAATATGTTATTCGTCCACAAACAAACCACTTGCACGATTATCGGGGTTATGCCGGAAAAATATTAAGTGGCACGTACAAAAAGGGAGATAAGGTTTTAGTTCTTCCAAGCAACATTGAAACAACCATCGAGAAATTAGAAAAACATCAAGCAGAAATTGAAGTGGCCAATGCCTTAGACCCTGTGATCATTCATTTAAAAGATGACGTGGATATTAGCAGAGGAAGTTCAATTGTAAAAGTTAGCGAAACACCACAAACCGAAAGGGAAGTAAATGCCACTATTTGTTGGATGGACAATAATGCATTTCAGCCGGGGCAAAAATTAATTTTACAACAAAACAGTTTCAGAACTAAAGCAATAGTTAAAGACATTGTTGGCAAGATCGATATTCATTCGTTCAAACAATTAGAAAGCGATGGCGGAATGAAATTGAATGATATTTGCAAAGTGTTCATTAAAACTGCGGAGCCAATTAGCTTTGATGCGTATGAAGAAAATCGCCATACGGGTTCATTTATTTTAATAAACGAGAATACAAATAATACTGTTGCCGCGGGCACGATCTCCCTGTCCTAAAATCGTTTATATAAATGATAACAAAGCTTATAGAGTAGCTTTACTGGAACTTTACCCTGATTTTTTATGAATTAATTGGCCGTTTTACAGAAATGGTCTATTTTTACTATAATATTAAAACGTTTTAGTAAAAATGAAAAATACAATGAAAGTACGTGTAGGCCTAGTATTAGCGCTTTTTTTGAGTTTAATAACCAATGTAGTATCGCAGAGTGCAGCACAAAGTGCTATTGGCGACACTATCATCGTAAAAACTTTCAAGTATGGAAGTACTTCACGTGATACCATGATCAACTTTCCGAACAATTCGCAAACGTTCGAGAAGATCATCATGAAATATAATATGCGCTGTAAAAATAATTTAGTTTCAACTCAATCACTACCAAACCAAGGTTGTGGTGAGTGGGATTATTCGTGCAATACATACATTGTTGATTCATCAAAAATTGAAAAGGTGGCAAAGACAGCGCCTAATCATTTGATCTCAAATTATACACCTACAACATTTCCGTACTCAAATCAAACCTTGTATGATTATTACGATTTTGCACAAACCAATGTTGTTTTGAATTCTATCATTTCTGAAACATTATTTACGATCGGTAATGGAAGTACAGCAACCCCTAATTTTTTAAAGGCAAACGAAGCTTCAGGTCGCTCACAAATTTTAGTAAAGGCATCTGAATTAACGGCGGCTGGTTTAACCGCAGGACCAATTGACGGCTTTATTTTAAATGTAGCCAATGCAGGTGGTGTTGTAAATTTCTTTAGAGTAAAAATGCAACACGTAAGTGCAACTACTACGGTTCTTACTTCTAATACAACTACGCTAACAGGATTTACACAAGTGTATAATCAGAATTATAATTTTGTGAATGGAAATAATCGCATTCAATTTTATACGCCATTCAATTGGGACGGAACAAGCAATGTGTTGGTTGATTTTTCGTTCACGAATACTGTTCCTACAAATCCAATTGTGTTCAATGGTTTAAGTTATGCTTCTAATTTAGCACTGTACAGTAATAATAATTACGCTATTGATCTTGGTAAATTTGGTCATGCTGTTATCAATACTTCAAGTTTAACAAGTATCAATAACGAATTAACGGTGAGTTTGTGGGCCTATGGCACAGCTTCTTTGTTACCGGCTAACACATCTCTTATGTATGGTTGGGCAAATACGCCTAATGACCGCAGTCTTAATATTCACTTCCCATGGAGTGATAATAGCATGTATTTTGATGCTGGATTTTCGTCAGGTAATTTTGATCGCATTAACAAAGGGGCAACAGTAACCGAAATTGGCGGTCAGTGGAATCACTGGACATTCACAAAAAATGCTACAACAGGCAATATGCGAATTTATTTGAACGGAGCACTTTGGCATTCGGGAACTGCAAAAACAAAAACAATGTCGCTGTTGAATTTGATATTAGGAAAGGATCAAAATCTTTCTAATAATTACAAAGGAAAAATAAATGAACTAACCATTTGGAATAAGGAATTAACTTTGGTAGATATACAAAACTGGATGAACAAACCAATTGATGCCACACATCCGTTTTATGTAAATCTATTAGCGTATTATAAAATGGGTGAGGGTAGCGGACAAACATTGAACGATAGTAAAAACGCACTCACATCAGCCGGAGTTAATTTGCAATGGACTTACGATCGTGGCGATAAATTAAACCGTATGTTCTACGAAACAAGTATTCGTCCTAATGTTGTGTTTTTTAAAGGAACCTATTCAACAACATCAAATACAGTAACCGTTCGCGATTCGGTAGCGCGCGCGCCTCATGTGATCCAATCGTATTCGATCACAGATAATTCAACAGTTACTCCAATGGCACATGATGCCGTTGTTCTTGTTTCAACTAGCAATTCGTTTCAAGCAGTTCCATCAAATATTTATGATGGAGATAATAATAATGTTTTAACCGGAACAATTGCAGTTACGCCAAGCGGAACATTAGTTGTTACAAATTTGAATTACTTTGAAAGATATCCTTTCTACAACGAGATAGTATCGTTTGTAACACCTTACGGCAAAGGATTGAGTTTAGGAGTTAATGGAAAGTCGTGGTATTATGATGTAACAGATTTCGCTCCAATTTTACAGAATGGAAAACGCATGGTAATGACCTTAGGCGGACAATATCAGGAGCAGATGGATATTGATTTTTATTTTATTGTAGGTACTCCACCACGAACTGTTTTAGAATTTAACCAGCTGTGGCAAGGAACAAATCGAACAGGAGCACCAAGCATTGGAAGTATTAATAACCAAAGTTTTTATCCGCCAACAACCTTCTCAACTTTAGCTGCAGGTAAACAGTTTAAAATACGTAGCTCAATTACCGGGCATGGTGCTGAAGGAGAATTTCACCAAAATGGCGGGCAAGTAACGCACTCATTAAATGTAAATGGTGGAGCAAACGAATTCTCTTGGTTCATTACAAAAAAATGTTCTGATATTCCTGTTTTCCCTCAAGGAGGAACATGGTTATATGATCGTCAAGGTTGGTGCCCTGGTGAAACTAGTATTTTAAAAGAATATTATGTTACTCCATACGTTACACCAGGTAGTACAGTTACATTAGATTATAATTGTTCAAATCCTTCGGTAGCAAGTGGAGATTATAGATATCAAGAAGCGCATCAGTTGGTGACATACGGTGGAGCTAACTTTTCATTGGACGCTTCTATTTTGGATGTGAAAGAACCAAGCAATAAAATTTCTTATATACGCCAAAATGCCATGTGTTCTAATCCAAAATTAGTTGTGCAAAACACAGGTTCAACTTCTATATCAAGTATAGAATTTAATTATTGGTTGAATAATAGCGCTACACCGCAAACATATACCTGGACGGGCACCTTAGCATTTTTAGATACGGTTACCATTAAATTACCAATAGGTGGTTTATGGCTAAGTGCTCTGCAACCAACAAATAATATTTTTTATGCGGAGATCAAAAAGGTGAACAATGTAGTGGATGATTATGTGTTCAATAATAAATATCAATCGCCATTTAATAAAGCCGATCAACTGCCCGATAATTTTAAGGTAGAATTCAAGTCGAATAATTATGCCTCACATAACACGTATAAAATTTACGACGACAATGGAAATGTGGTGGCATCAAGAACCGGAACAACCGCTGTTACCATTTACGAAGATCCTTATGTGTTAACAGGTTGTTATCGTTTAGTGTTAACTGACGCAGGCATGGATGGTTTGAATTGGTGGGCAAATTCAGCGCAAGGAACCGGATATCTTCGCTTTAAAGACGCAGCCGGAAATATCTTAAAAACACTTCAATCGGATTTTGGTGCGTATATTGAATATAGCTTCACAACCTTTCCTACAACATCAGTGATCGAACAAAGCAATGGAACTTATGTAAATATATTTCCAAATCCCGCACATCATAATTTTGTAATGAATGGAAGTGGTTTAGAGTTCTCCGAAGTTAAAGTGATGACGGTTTTAGGAAGCGTTGTTTCATCTCATAAAATAGGAAATGAAACAACATTCAATTATGATTCGTCGCAATTAAGTGCAGGCGTTTATTTTGTTGTAATTACAAAAGATGGTAAAAGCACAACAAAAAAGATCGTGATCAATTAAGATCTGTTTTAAATATATGAACATAAAAAAACCCTCACGATCATTGTGAGGGTTTTTTATTTTGATTAATTGGTTTATCAATTTCTCACCAGCTTAAGCACTTTTGTTTCTTTTTCTGTTTTAAATGAAACATAATAAATGCCATTTGGAAATTCTGAAGTATCAATAGAGCCTTTACGATGGAATACGGATTTCTTTACAATATGCCCAACTATATTTGTAATACAAATTTCAATTTCGTCATTTGAAGCAAAATTTAATTCGCTGCTGAATGGATTTGGAAAAGCAGCGAATTCATTTGAATGGGTTGATTCTGACATGGCGGTACATGGGTCAACCAACTGAGTAAATGAGAATGTGGAGATACATGCGCCAATTACGCCAGTAACAACATACTGCGTGTTTACACTTGGCGATACAACTATACTTGTAGAGTTAGAAGAGGTATTCCATGTATAAGAACTAGCACCGCTAGCTGTTAAAATGGCGGTGCTCCCTTCACATATCAAAGAGTTTGAACTGGCAATGCTAACTGAATTAGTGCTTACAAAATCTACGATGCTCACAATTTCGGCTGTTGATGTAGCTGCTACACTTGATGCAGAGCTGCCGTAACAATAAAGAGAATATGTACCCATAGCAGGAAACGTAACGTTTGCTGAACCCCCATTAACTGCCGAAAAATTAACAGCAGGCACGGATGCCCATGTAAAACTTGTATTTCCAATGGCAGTGTTTGTGATCACTACACTTGCTGTAGGGGTTGCACAATCCACCGGTGAAGATATGAACCCGGTTGCTTCCGATAGTCGCATCTCATCAATAGCAACACTCGGACTCCCACCTGTTGCATCGTTACTATACCAATGAAAACCTAATTTTACATTATTGTTATTCGATAAGGCAGCGGGTAATCCAACGCTGTAAAACGACCACAAGCCTTGTAAGCCACAGGTTGAATTATTTGTTTGCGCCATCGTAGTTAAAAAATTCCAAGTAGCGCCACCATCACCCGAATATTCTATATCGCAAAAATCATTTCCGGGAATTCCCCCTTGAATATAAGTAAAACTTAATTGAATGAATTTTTTTCCGGAACAATCGATCACCGGAGTTTCCACACGTTTATTGGTATATGATATTGGACCACCAAAATAGGATGCCCCAACATCAATGATAGGCGTTGGAAAAAGAACATGTCTTCCAATATGCAACGTTCGATTGTTGGATCCTCCGCAAGTAATACCCCCGCAAATATTAACCGGCTGCCCTTGCTCCGAAGAACTAATGAACCATTCGTTGGCATCAGGCCCGTTCATAAAAGGCAAAGAAAATGAAGTAATTGCCCAAGCGCCGTTAGAAGGAGTTGCAACAACACTTGCGCCCTGCCCACTGTTGCATCCCGTTCCAAATGTTTCTGTCCAGAAAGCTTGCTGGGAATATGCGTTAAAAATAAATAAGCTTAAAAAAGCTGCGAAGTAAATTTTTTTCATGTGATCAATTATGATACTAATATAAAACAAAAAAGCCCTCCCGATGTAACGAGAGGGCTTTCTTTTAAATATTTATTTTATTCTTTTACTACTCTCAGAGTTTTTATTCCGCTCTC
Source organism: Sphingobacteriaceae bacterium (assembly GCA_016705695.1). Classification (GTDB taxonomy): domain Bacteria; phylum Bacteroidota; class Bacteroidia; order B-17B0; family Aurantibacillaceae; genus Aurantibacillus. The sequence goes on along the minus strand of JADJLA010000014.1, from coordinate 17,576 downwards.
ACCTAATCCGCGCCTGAATTATATTCGCTCACGCCTGTACACCATGCTACATTTTGAACTAAAGTATATGTAGTTGAACAGCCATTACTGTATCCTGTAACGGCGTAAGTTGTACTTAATACCGGGAATACAACAATACTTGATGTGGTTGGGCCTGTGCTCCATGAATAGGTGCTTGCGCCGGTAGCAAATATGGTAGCCGCTGTTCCAGCACAGATCAACGAACTAGATGTTGTAGCCGAAACTATTGGGTTTTGATTCACTGTAATAGACACTAAGTTGGAACCATTACATGATCCGCTAGTTCCATTTACAGTATATATTGTACTAGAGCTTGGATTTACAACAATTGAGTTCCCATTTAAATTTCCGGGTTGCCATGTATATGTTGCAGCGCCTGCAGCTGTTAATGTTACTGGTTGGGTTCCGCAAATTGTAGAATTTGACGCGGCAGCACTTACAGCGATACTAGTTCCAACAGTAACACTTTGTATTTTTGAATTGCTACACAAACCACTTGTTCCGGTGACTGTATAATTTGTTGTTGAAGCCGGACTAACAACAATTGAACTTCCGGTTAAATTTCCGGGTTGCCAAGTATACGATGTTGCACCAGTTGCGCTTAATGTAACCGATTGAGGTCCGCAAATAGTTGTACTTGTTGCAGAAGTATTTACTGTAATGCTTGGTTGAACAACTACACTTCGTGATCCAACACCTGTACATCCTGCTACACTTGTACCCATAAATGTATAGGTAGTTGTGCTTGCAGGGAAATATGTACAAACTGAAGAAGTAGGACAAGCCCATGCATATGTACTTGCGCCACTAGCTGTAAATGTTACAGGAGATCCAGCACAAATAGTATTGGCCGATGAAGCAATGGTAACTGTTGGATTAGGATTTACGGTAACGGCAATTGTATAGGTATTACCCGGGCCACTTGTATTAGATGCGGTCATAGCCACCGTATAATTTCCTGCGTTAGCAAATGTAATAGTTGGACTTTGCGACGCCGGTGTATTAATAGTTACACCTGCCGATGGTGTAACACTCCAACTCCAACTGCTTGGGCCATTAGTTGAAACATCATTAAATACTTTCGCAACCCCTCTACATAATACCCCTGTATAAGCAAACGAAGTTACAGGAGGCATTGAGCTTGGTGCAAAATCCACTACATATACACCGCGTCCGTATGTTGCAGCAACAATTTTTCCAGGCATAGCTGGCGAAGTTTCCATATCCGATACCGGTGTGTTTGGTAAACCAATATTATACAAGGTCCAATTTGGAGTTGAAGGATCGCGATAATAAACCCCTGCATCCATTCCAACATAAATACGATCGCTCGAACCTGTTTCGTAAACTAAACTGTTACCGGGTATATTTGGCAAATTAGAACTCCAATTGGTCCAGGTTGTACCGCCATTCGAAGAATAGAAAACTTTATTCCCCGCTGAATAATTACCGCATACGAACCAAACTTTATTTGCATCAGTTGGGCTTATACACACAAACTCAGGTGAAGTAAATCCAGTAGGAAGTGTTAATGTCGTCCAGCTTGTTCCACCATTAATAGTTTTATATATCCCCGCAGTCTTTAAAACATAGATCACTTGATTGTTACTTGGTGCAATTGCAAACTCACGTATAGCCCCTGTTGCAGGCATTGCTGCTAGTATGGTCCAACTTGTTGCGGAGTTATTTGAAACAAACATATCTTGTCGTCCGGCATATAAACGTGTAGAAACTGTTGGATCTTGTTTCCAAATGGTTACCCAATTTGTTCCGCCCGACATTCCCGTTGTACAACCCGACCAACTTAAACCACCATTTGTTGATCTTTGAAAAGAACCATTTTGATATTCACCATACATGTTATTGTTATTTGTTCTATCAATAAAACAATCCATGCCATCACCACCTAATCTTGCTGTGTATGTAGTGCCATTCCAACTACTGGTTCCGTTATCTTGATGGCCGGTGATCCAAGTATTTGCGGTTTGGCCAGATAAACCAATTTTGTATATCTGAGAAATATTCATTGTGCCGGAAATTTCTTGCCATGTTGTTGCAGTTCTACGATAAACCGTTCCATCATTCGAATTGAATAAAGTTCCATTAGAAGCGTATTCAAGATCGTGTTGATCAGCATGAACAAATGGAGCGCCGGTTCCAACCCAATGCCCATAAATTGCCCAACTTGCACCGGCGTTTGTTGTGCGCCAAATATTTACTCCACCAACCACAACTTCAGTTGCATTTGTTGGCGATGCAGCAATACAAAGGTCGTACCAGCCTTGTCCGTTGGTATCATTTCCGGTGTTAGAATAACCCATTAGATTTAAAGTCGTAGTAATGTTGCTAAATGAAACTCCAGAATTTGTTGATTGTAAAAAACCAAGAAATCCATTGTTTGCGCTATTTGATGCAAGAACGTAAACGAAATTTGCGTTGGCCGGTGTAACAGCAATTGCTAAACGATTTGATGTTCCTGATGCAGGAACTCCGGTTATTGTAGTCCAAGTTACACCACCGTCAGTTGATCTTCTAAAAGTTGAACCTGCAGCATAAACTGTATTTGCATCGCCGGGCTTAAATTCAATATCGTAAGTATTTGTTGTACTAATCGATGTCCAAGTTGTTCCTCCATCAGTTGATCTACGAATTCCCATAGTGCCAACCGCCATTACAATTAATGGATTTGTTGGGTTAACGATCAGTCGACGTATATGTACACCGCTTGTAATCGGAAAAGTTAAACTTGTAAGGATCCAGGTGTTACCTCCATCAGTTGATTTGTATACGCCTGTACAATTTGAATCGCCTGTATCACTATCGCCGGTAGAGGCATACATAACGTTTGTATTTGTAGGATCAAATGCATGATCTCCAAATCCGGTAATAGGTAAATTATCAGTATTTGTTGTCCAACTTGTTCCACCATTAGTCGATTTCCATAAACCACCACAAGGCGCGCCAACAAATAAAACATTCGAATTAGTAGGAGAAATAGAAACGAAATTGATACGGCCCGATTTTAAAAGTTGTCCGCCCGCATTTCCGCTAATAGGACCCATTGGTCCAATTGCTGTCCAAGTACTTGAGGCCATTATAGCGCTAGAGCTGCTAAATTTACCTTGGTTGTTTGCGCTTTGATAAATATTACTGCTGTTATTTTCTAACCACTCTTGGTAATTTTTTGCAGTTAAATTTAATTGCGAAAGATCACCACTTGGGTAACAACGTCTCTCAACAAAATGTTCCCAGCGTTTAAATGCTTTATATCCTTTTCCTTTTTCGTTAATGTCTTTATTTTGCCAATACTGATTAAATTCGGCCTGAACTTGATAAAAATTAGCATCAGGACGTTGCATCATTTCGGCCCAATTTTGAGCGTTTGAAAACGTAAACAATGCAAGTAAAACCAGCGTAGTGTAAATTGATCTCATTTTTTATTTTTTTTATACTCATGAAAATAAGCCATCACAAAGGCAAAAGCAATCTTAACACCCAATTGTGCATATTAATCCCTGTTAGTTTTCGACTAATTAGCTCATTTATAGGACAAAATAAGACCAATTCATCTAAATTAATTTTAGAACATATAAGTTTAATGCTAAAAATACTTTCTTAGTTTTACACTAAAATAAATTTTATGGCACTCATACTTTCAGTAAAAGATATAAATCCTCAATGGGGTGATAATTGTTTTTTGGCACCTAACGCAACAATTTGTGGCGATGTTATAATGGGAGATGATTGCAGCGTTTGGTTCAATGCAGTTGTTCGAGGCGATGTAAATAGTATTCGCATTGGAAATAAAGTGAATATACAAGATGGCGCAGTGTTGCATTGCACCTATCAAAAAACAAAAGTGCATTTAGGCAATAATGTTTCGGTGGGTCATAATGCCATTGTTCATGGATGTACAGTGCATGATAATGTACTCATTGGTATGGGCGCTATTGTAATGGATAATGTTGAAATTGGAAGTAATACCATTATTGCTGCCGGTGCTGTAGTAACGGAAGGAACAAAAGTTCCAAGCGGTTGTATCTTTGCAGGCGTACCGGCCAAAAAAGTAAAAGATATTTCGCAAGAATTAATTAGCGGTGAGATAGATCGTATTGCCAATAATTATTTAATGTATAGTGGTTGGTTCAAATAGAGATCTAACTTTTTCTTTCACTCAGCGCTTTTTTATAAACCGCTAAAGTTCTTTCTCGCGCTTCTTTGTGATCAACAATTGGCTCGGGATATTTTTCAGTCCCAAATTCGGGCACCCATTTTTTTATATATTCAAAGTTAGGATCAAATCTTTCTTGCTGCGATGTTGGATTAAAAATCCTAAAATAAGGCGCAGCATCACACCCACTGCTCGCCGCCCATTGCCAACCGCCATTATTTGCGCTCAGATCAAAATCATTTAATTTTTTTGCAAAATAAGCTTCGCCCCATTTCCAATCGATCAACAGATCTTTAATTAAAAAACTACTTACGATCATGCGCACACGATTATGCATAAAACCGGTTGTGTTCAATTCGCGTATTCCGGCATCTACTATTGGAAAACCTGTTTTGCCTTGGCACCATAGGTCAAAATGTTTTTCGTTGTTCTGCCATTTAATAAAATCGTAATCTTTTTTAAACGCACCATTTACCACATGAGGAAAATGCCAAAGGATCATCATATAAAATTCGCGCCATATCAATTCGTTGAGCCATGTTTCGCTCACGTTCAAACTTGTTCTTACTAATTTGCGAATACTCACGGTGCCAAATCGCAAATGCATACTCATTCTGCTAGTGCCGGCAACCGAAGGAAGATCGCGTTGCTCTTTGTATTTTAAAAGTAAATTTTTATTGATGGAGCTTGGCTTTTTGAATTCAATATCTGTTTTTTCAAATCCTATCTTTTTTAGCGAAGGAATTTCAAATGCTTTTGTTTTAAAAAAATTCCCAAAGTGTTTTTCGGTTGAGAATGATTTGTAAGACGACTCCGTGAGTTTAGCTTTCCATTTTCTGCTGTAGGGTGTAAAAATGGTGTAAGGCTTGCCATCATCTTTTAAAACATCATTTTTTTCAAATATCACTTGGTCTTTATATGTATTAAGATCGCAATGAATTCCAGCTAAGAATTTTCTTACTTCTTCATCGCGTTCCTTTGCACGCGGTTCGTAATCGGTATTAACATACACATTTTTTAGATCATATGTTTTAGCTAGTTCTTTGAAAGCTTGCAGTGGACTTGAATAGAATATTTTTAAACTGCTCCCAATTTCATTCAATTGTTTTTCTATTTCAACTAAACATTGACGAATAAAATCAACACGCCTATCATTTTTATCTTCCAACTCATTTAAGATAGTGGTATCAAAAATAAAAATGGGCAAAACGTGCTCATTTTCCTTTAACGCAAAATACAAACCGGCGTTATCATCCAATCTTAGATCGCGGCGAAACCAGAAAATACTAATGTTTTGTTTGGACATAGAACTATTTGAATGTAAATGGTTGTAAACCAATAATTTGTAAATGTAACAATTATCCTTGTTTTTACGTCCTATCTAAACTTAAACTTTTCAATAATTCTTAAACCTGCTAAGCGAATGTATTCAAATCATGTATTTTTGCATGTAAATTTTTTTTATGACACCCGAATTAAGTGAACAAGAAATACTGAGAAGAGAGAAGCTTGCCGAACTCCGTAAATTAGGAATTGATGCCTATCCTCCTGAAGAATATAAAGTGAATGCAAGTGCTTTAGACATTAAGGAAAATTATGAGCGCGACAAACTAAACTATAAGGATCTTTCGATGGCAGGTCGCGTAATGAGTGTACGCGATATGGGTAAAGCATGTTTTGCGGTGATCCAAGATTCAAGTGGACGAATTCAAGTTTATATTCGCCGAGATGATATTTGCCCGGGAGAAGATAAAACCCTGTACGATATTGTTTGGAAAAAATTAATTGATATTGGAGATATCATTGGAGTAGAAGGTTATGTGTTCACCACAAAAACAGGTGAGATATCTTTACATGTTACCTCTTTAAAAATATTATCAAAAGCATTACGTCCATTACCTATTGTAAAAACAGATGATGCCGGGAATTCATTTGATGAAGTAAGCGATCCTGAGTTCCGCTTTCGTCAGCGTTATGTTGATCTCATCATTAATCCACAGGTTCGCGAAACATTCAAAAAACGCACGCAGATCATGCAATCTATTCGCACAGTATTGAATAATGCAGGTTTGCTAGAAGTTGAAACCCCAATTTTACAAAGCATCCCGGGTGGTGCGGCAGCGCGTCCGTTCATTACGCATCACAATGCGTTAGATATGCCTTTGTATTTGCGCATTGCTAATGAATTATATTTAAAGCGTTTGATCGTTGGCGGTTTTGATGGGGTGTACGAATTCGCAAAAGATTTTCGTAACGAAGGAATGGACAGAACGCACAATCCTGAATTTACCGTATTGGAATTTTATGTGGCTTATAAGGATTATAATTGGATGATGGATTTTACGGAAAAATTACTGGAGAAAGTGGCAAACGATCTGTATGAGTCAACGGTTGTAACTGTTGGCGATAAACAAATTGATTTTAAAGCACCATTTAAACGCATCAGTATGTATGATGCTATAAAAGAACATACCGGAATTGATATTTCTGAAATGGATGAAGCCGGTTTGCGCGATGCGTGTAAAAAATTAGGAATTCATGCAGAGCCAAGTTATGGAAAAGGAAAATTGATCGACGAGATCTTTGGCGCCAAGTGCGAAGCAAATTATGTGCAACCAACATTCATTATTGATTATCCGGTAGAGATGAGTCCGCTTACAAAAAAGCATCGCACAAAAGCGGGCTTGGTTGAACGCTTTGAATTGATGGTAAATGGTAAAGAAATTGCTAACGCTTATACCGAGTTGAACGATCCGTTAGATCAGCGCGAGCGATTTGAAGAGCAATTAAAATTGCAAGAACGTGGCGATGATGAAGCCATGTTCATTGATCATGATTTTTTACGTTCGTTGGAATATGGCATGCCGCCTACATCGGGTATTGGAATTGGAATAGACAGACTTACGATGCTGTTAACCAACCAAAGTAGCATTCAAGAGGTATTATTCTTCCCGCAAATGCGTCCCGAAAAAACAAACGCAAACGCCGAAGCAGAAAAAATTTAGTATATTTATACAAACAATCATTTGAAACGTTTAAGCCTATATTTTTTACCTCTTTTACTCCTGTTAAGTTTTTTTGCGTGTAATACCGAAAAGAAAGAAGAAGTAGTAGAAAAGAAACGCATTTTCGAAGGATTTCATCCCTTGATGGATGAAATTGTTCGTTCAAAAAAAGGCGTTTTTAGAGGTTTAGAATTGAACGCAAAAGTAGCGGATATAAAAACTACCGAAACAGTTCAGCCGGTTGAAGCCGAAAAAGATCGTTTGTATTTTGAATATGTTGCCGATAGCACCACAACGTATTCAATTGATTATACAATTCACAATGATAGTTTGGAAGAAATAAATGTGCAGATCAATTGCACCGATCTTGAATTAAGCTCGTATCTGTTTTGTGATCTAAAAGATTATTACGCTAATAAATTACCAAATCCTATTGAGGATCAAGGAGCGGTTGTTTACAATTGTTATGAAGGGCAACGCAAACCTTTTGTTGTAACATTGAGTGATAATTCAACTCCTAGTCAAGGGATCATTAATATGGTGATATACAAAGATAAATAGTGTGGCCAAACCCTTTTTTTTTTCGCAGATTTTTTAAATACTTCTTTTTTTTTTTATGGGGGTTGGAAAATGGGGTCCCCGAAAAAAACCGGGCCAATTTTTGGGTTTTTCCACAAAAAACTTTTTTTTGAAGAACTTAAATTTCTTTTAACAAAATCTTTTCAAAGTTTCGGTGGTTTATAACTTTTCTTTTGTTAGAATCTATTAAACCTATATTTGTTGCTATAATTATTTTACAAAATGATAATGACTTCTGAATTAGTATTAGCCGAAATAAAAAATGGTGTACTTGTTATAACCGTTAATCGCCCCGATAAATTAAATGCGCTTAACAAACAAACCATTGAAGACCTTCATGAAACTTTGGTGGAAGCCGAGAACATGAAAGAAGTGAATTCTGTTATCATTACAGGTGCCGGACAAAAAGCATTTGTTGCCGGAGCCGATATTGCTGAGTTTGCCAATTATTCGGTTGAGCAAGGAAAACAACTAAGCTCTATTGGGCATTTTAAGATATTTAATTTTATTGAGAATTTTACCAAGCCTGTAATTGCTGCTGTAAATGGTTTTGCATTAGGTGGCGGATTAGAATTAGCAATGGCTTGCCATATTCGTGTGGTGAGTGATAACGCAAAAATGGGATTGCCTGAAGTAAGTTTAGGTGTAATTCCTGGTTATGGCGGAACACAACGTTTAGCGCAATTGGTTGGAAAAGGCAAAGCGTTTGAAATGATCGTAACTGCAGATATGATAGGCGCGCAAGACGCATTGAAGTGGGGACTTGCAAATTACGTAACAACTCAAGATGAATTACTCAATAAGTGTTTTGAGATCACTGCAAAAATTCAAACAAAAAGTCCAACGGCAGTTAAAACTGCAATAAAAGTAATCAATGCAGGTTACAATTCTAAACTCAATGGCTACGAAGTAGAAATTGAAGAGTTTGGTAAAAGTTTTGGTACCGGCGATTTCCAAGAAGGTGTGAGTGCTTTCTTAGAAAAACGTAAGGCTGGATTCAAGGGTAACTAATTCTCTCCGCAAATTTTTATACTTCAAACACTATTTAATTGGTAAGTGTTTGATATTCATTTAGTTTAACGCTAATTAATGCGTTTCATTTATTTGAACTGTATTATCTTTATCTTTAAAACAAATTTTGAGAACATGAGAGTTGCAGCAATTTTATGTATTGTTTTTACCGGCTTAGTTTTTACCTCTTGCAAAAAGGAAAAATTATGTGAGTGCACCGAAACAAGAACAGTTACCACATCTAGTGGAACTACAACCACTACCGACCCTTTTGTAAAAACGGAGATAAAAGAGATAAGAGGCGGCGAAGCTAAAACATGGTGTGCAGATCGTAAAGAGGAAACTATTGCAGATAGCCTTACCACAGTTGTAGAAAATAAATGTTCACTTAAATGATCTTTAAAAACATGAAGAAAATTATTTTAATAGCCGCTGCAATAACTATAACAGTTTCCACATCATGCCGAAAAGAACGCACATGTGATTGCGAGATCACTACAACTGTTTCTTCAGGAACAACTATAACAACTAAAAAGTATACTAAAAAGATCACAAAGGATAAACAAAAGGCTAAGCAATTCAGAATTTCTGAGGGCTGTTATAATTTAAACTCTACCACAACAAGCACAGACAATGTTACTACAACTGTAGAGAACGAGTGTGAACTAATTTGATCTTTTATTTATTTAAAACATGTTGCGAATTCCGGCTCTAGCCATATTAATTATTTGCATTGCTTTGGTGGCATGTAAAAAGCAACGTGTTTGTGAGTGCATACCCACATATACCAACGCGGCCGGAGTAACAACAAAATCAACAGTGGTTACAACCGAAATAACTGATGCGCGCAGAGGCGAGGCAAAAACCTTATGCCAAACATCTTCAACCGTTGAAACCATTGGCACATGTGTAACAACAGAACGAATGGAATGTGAATTAAAATGAGATCAACAATTATTATCATAGCCTCCTTAGTTTTGGCGATCTCTTGTAGAAAAGATCTCACCTGCGAATGTACGTACACAAAAAATTTCCACCCCGCAGGCGGCGGAACAGGCAGTGCGTTCACCAAAAAAACCGAAGTAAGTAAATCAAGACAAAAGAAAAAAGAGTTTAAAGAAGCAACCAAGTGCTATAATACTACCGCAACGCAAACTTTTACGCACGGCACAGAAGTAGTGGTGAACAATTGCGAATTGAAATGACCTTGCTTTAAAAACAATCTGAATTAGCAACATTTGCTTTTATTCAAATTTGCTTCATTGAACATTTTTTTAGCGATCACATTAACGTTTAAAGACAGATACTTGAATATTGAACATTCGTATATGCCTGAAAAACAGTAATATAGGATATTTTCAGGAACAAATATTATCTGTATATTTACCTAAACTAAAACAAAAAAACTATGAAAAAAATTACTTATTTATCAATCGTTCTTGCAGGTTTAGCTTTCGCTTCTTGCAAAAAGGATAGAGTATGCGAGTGTACTTGGTCTACTACGGATCCAGCAGCAGCAGGTTTTACTCAAACTGAAGAAACAACCTACAAGAAGGTTAAGAAAAGTGTTGCTGTTGAAAATTGCGAAAGCATAAGTTATCAAACAACTGCTCCGGTTGCAGGATTCATCACCACTAATGATTGTAAATTAAAATAATTAAACTTAAAACAATTAAAATGAAAAAAATATTTATAATTGCCGCAGTTGTGAGCCTTTCAATGGCTTCTTGCAAAAAAGATTTAACTTGTGAATGTGTAGAAACGGATAATGCGCCAGGGTCTGTAAATTCAACAACCGTTGTAACTTACAAAAAAGTAAAGAAGAAGAACGTTGATGAAAATTGTGTATCTTATTCAACTAAAGAGACTGCTGTCTCAATAGGTACGGTTAGTCCATATTTGACAGGAGAAGATTGTACTTTAAAATAATCAAAACCTAATTATAAAAAAAGGCTACCATTTGGTAGCCTTTTTTGTTTTAGTATTTTAGGTTTTTAATACTCAAAATTTCCGAGAGCACCTTTAACGAATACTTTTTTGCCTTCGCCTTTTTCTACTCTTCCAATAATTTTAGCTTCAACATTAAATGCTTTAGCAATAGAGATGATATCAATGGCGTGTTTTTCGTTCACGTAAAATTCCATTCGGTGCCCCATATTAAACACCTTGTACATTTCTTTTGGCTCGGTATGGCTTTGCTCTTGAATAGTTTTAAATAAAGGCGGTACATCAAATAAATGATCTTTGATCACGTGCAAGCCATCATTTAAAAAATGTAATACTTTGGTTTGTGCTCCACCACTGCAATGCACAATGCCGTTAATGTTTGAGTTGCCTAACTCGTCAATTACCTTTTTCACAATAGGCGCATACGTGCGAGTAGGTGAGAGCACTAATTTTGCCGCATCAATTTTTTCGGTGATATCTTTCGCTTGTGAATCTCTATAGTTAACTTCTATTTTATCCGTTAAATTTAATCCACCGGTATACACAACTTCGCCCGGCAATGCATTATCAAAACTCTCAGGGAATTTTTTCGCAAGATCTCTATTAAACACATCATGGCGCGCGCTAGTTAAACCATTACTGCCCATGCCACTATTATATTCTTTTTCGTAAGTGGCTTTTCCGTAACTGCTTAATCCAATAATAACGTTTCCTGCTTTGATATTATCGTTAGAGATTACATCACTTCTTTCCATTCGGCAAACAACCGTACTATCCACAATAATGGTTCTTACAAGATCTCCTACATCAGCCGTTTCTCCACCGGTTGAAGAAATAGAAATGCCATTATCTCGCAAACTTTGCAAAACTTCTTCTGTTCCATTAATGATAGCCGAAATAACTTCGCCCGGAATTAAATTCTTATTTCTTCCAATGGTTGATGATAATAAAATATTACTTGTGGCTCCAACGCAAATAAGATCATCTACATTCATGATCACCGCGTCTTGTGCAATGCCTTTCCAAACGCTAACATCGCCGGTTTCCTTCCAATACATATAAGCCAATGATGATTTTGTTCCTGCACCATCGGCATGCATCACAAGGCAATGTTTATCGCTACCACTTAAGGCATCGGGTACTATCTTGCAAAATGCTTTAGGAAAAAGTCCTTTGTCGAGTTTTGCAATTGCAGCATGCACATCTTCTTTAGAAGCTGAAACGCCGCGAAGGTTGTATTTATCCTTACTCATAACCAATGTAAAATTAAAGTTTATTTACTAATTGATTCTTGCTACTTTTACAGCGTTTTGAACAAGGTAAAAATATCTATAGTTAACTACACTAATACTCTGCCTTTTAAGTGGGCATTAAAGCGTAGCGAACTTTTCAAACGCATCGATCTACAGGAGGATATCCCAAGTATTTGTGCCCAAAAACTCAAATACAAGCAAGTTGACCTTGCTCTTGTTCCGGTGGCTTTATTAAGTGAATTGCCTGGTTATTTTATTGAAACTGATTTTTGTATAGGCGCTTTTAAAAAAGTAGATAGCGTAAAATTATACAGCGAAGTTCCTTTACATCAAATTGAAAGCATAACACTTGATTATCAATCACGATCCTCAATCACACTTACAAAAGTGTTATGTAAATTCTTTTGGAAAATAAAACCTAAGTATGTAGATGCCATTCCCGGTTTTGAAAGTGATACAAAGCATAAAAATGCTTCGGTTGTAATTGGTGATCGCACATTTGATCTTAACGGAAAATATAATTACGAATACGATCTGGCCGAAGAATGGTTCAAATTTACAGAATTACCTTTTGTGTTTGCAGCTTGGGTGAGCACTGAAAAAATAGATGAGATTCTTATCAAAGAATTCAACGCGGTTTTAAAATATGGTGTTGATCATATTGGCGACGCTATTAATGAAAGTTCAGGAAATCTATCTTTATCAAAAGAAAAAGCGCTGGAGTACCTTACTCAGCGCATTGATTATAATTTAAATGAAGATAAGCGAAAAGCGATGACGCTTTTTTTGAACTACATTAAAAAATTAGATCAGGCCTGATATTACAAGCCAACAACTAGCAAAGTTATATCTGCCTTTATTTCATTTTCCTTATTGCGTTTATCGTAAAATCTAACTTTTAAAAGATATTTTTCATCTACCAACATAGGCTCTCCCGTATTTAGCTCGGCCTGTAATGTGGCTGCTTCGCTAGCGCTAGTGCCATCGTTAAGATGTCCAAACGCATCTGGTAAATTCAAAAGCTCTTTTCCTTTTTTGTCGGTTAAAACAATACTACAGCCCGGAAATACTTTTCCGTTCTCTACAGTAAAATAATCAACACCATTAGCAACAACAATTACTTTTTTCCCTAAAACAATTTTATTGCTATTGGCTTTTTGTTCATCAACTACTAAATAGATCTCCGATAAAGTTAAACCATTGTAAGTTGCAGTAAGACCGGTTGAAAGATCTTTTTTAACGCCTTTACTAAAGCTGCCCGAGCAACCAAAAAGCGCTAGGCATGTAGCGAGGATAAAAAATTGTTTAATGATCATAAGGTATAATTTAATGATAAATGTAAAGAAACATAGATAATGAAACAAATAAATATATGAGGCTTAGAGTGATTGTTTTTAACCCGCTTTGAATTTTTCTCCAATGATCACGCTCAACTGTTGGTGATGGCAGATATACTCTAACTTTTCTCCTTGAAATTCAGGTTCACCATCAAAATGGATCGCGTCTTTCTCTTCTCTCTCTATAGTTAATTTGTTGGTGGTATAAGTTTCAATATGTCGCGATTCGTTGGCTTTTCCCCTTAGAACTTTTATAAAAATACCGAACGCACTAAAAAAATTGAAAGGATGTAAAACTACCACATGAAATTTTCCATCAGTTAATTTCGCTTTTGGCGCAATGTAAAAATCGTTGCCGTATTGTCCGGCGTTAGCGATGGTTATCAAATAAGCTTTACGTTTTAACTCTTCACCATTTAGTTTGAGCACATAATTTTTGCATTTGTATCTTAAAATTTCTCGTAGCGTTATCTTTACATAGCTTTGCAATCCGCGTTTTTTCGATAGGGCAAATAAATTCCCAATATGCGCGTCAAATCCAATTCCACTCGTGCAAAAGAATGGAATGCCGTTCACGGTTCCATGATCGATCTTTGTATTTTTTCCTTTGATCACATCTTCAATAGAAGTTTTAATATCCATTGAAATGCCCAATGTTCTTGCTAAACCATTTCCGGAACCTTGAGGAATTATGCCTAAGGTAATAGCTGTTCCAACTAAATTTTTAGCAACCGAATTAATAGTACCGTCGCCCCCAACCGCAATAGCATCGGTATAGTGTTGAGTGTGAAGTGTGGAAATGATCTTTTCAAACTCGGCCGAATCCTTGAATACTTCTATTGAATATTCCATTTCCTTTGGCACAGAGCTTTTTATAAGATCGAATAGATTCACAGCTCCGCCTTTTCCGGCTTTTGGGTTTAGGATAAAAAGAAGTTTTCGTTTCATAATTAAAGCAAATAAATGTAACTAATTATTCCTTTTAAAAGAAGTTATGCGTAAATTAGACACCTAAATTTATGATATGCAAGACGTTCTAAAAGCATTAGGAATAAAAGAAGTGAATGATGGTTGCAGTACCGGTTCAACATGGTTTGCAAATGGAGAAGTATTGGAATCTTATAGTCCTGTTGATGGAAAATTAATAGCAAAAGTAAAAACAGGAACCAGGGCTGATTACCAAAAAGTAATTACAGCAGCAACAACAGCATTTAAATATTGGAGAACAATTCCTGCACCAAAACGTGGCGAATATGTTCGTCAGTTTGGAGATAAATTGCGCGCGAAAAAAGCGATGCTTGGTAAACTGGTTTCCTACGAAATGGGAAAATCATATCAAGAAGGTTTGGGCGAAGTGCAAGAGATGATTGACATTTGCGATTTTGCAGTTGGATTATCTCGTCAATTATATGGATTAACTATTCAAAGCGAACGCGGAAATCATCGTATGATGGAGCAATGGCATCCATTAGGCGTTGTTGGAATTATTAGCGCATTTAATTTCCCGGTTGCTGTATGGGCTTGGAATACTGCTTTAGCATGGATAAGCGGAGATACGTGCATTTGGAAGCCATCCGAAAAAACACCTTTGTGTTCTATCGCTTGCCAACATATTTGGAATGAAGTGGCGAAAGAAAATAATTTACCTGAAGGAATTTCGTGTATTGTAAATGGTGATTTTAAAGTAGGAGAATATTTATCTACTGATATTCATGTGCCATTGATCTCGGCAACTGGGTCAACTCGCATGGGAAAAATTGTTGGTACAAAAGTGGCAGAGCGTTTTGGAAGGTCAATTTTGGAATTGGGTGGAAACAATTCTATCATCGTAACGCCAAATGCGGATCTTGACATGACCATTATTGGTGCCGTATTTGGTGCGATAGGTACAGCAGGGCAGCGTTGTACTTCTACACGCCGTTTAATTATTCACGAAAGCATTTTTGATTCGTTGAAAGAAAAACTTGTAAAAGCATATGCTCAATTAAAGATCGGAAATCCATTGGATGAAAAAAATCATGTTGGTCCGCTTATTGATAAAGATGCGGTGCGAGCTTATATGAGCTCAATTGAAGCTGCAATAACCGAGGGAGGAAAAATTGTTGTTCCCGGTGGTGTATTAGAAGGAAAAGGATACGAAAGCGGTTGTTATGTAAAACCTGCTATTGTTGAAGCAAAAAATGATATGAGCATTGTGCAACACGAAACATTTGCGCCAATTTTATATTTGATAAAATATAAAACTATTGAAGAAGCCATTGAATTACAAAATGGAGTCCCTCAAGGTTTGTCAAGCGCTATTATGACATTAAATGTGCGTGAAGCAGAATTATTTTTGAGTGCTACAGGAAGCGATTGCGGAATTGCTAACGTAAATATTGGAACAAGCGGTGCCGAAATTGGTGGTGCTTTTGGTGGAGAAAAAGAAACGGGCGGTGGACGCGAAAGTGGGTCGGATGCTTGGAAAGCCTATATGCGTAGGCAAACCAATACAGTGAATTACGGTTCAAATTTACCTTTGGCCCAAGGAATAAAATTCGATTTGAATTAAGAAAAATTTAATAAATTTATAACTGCAATAAGCCATTCGGTTAAAAAGCGAATGGCTTAATTTTTTAACCAAACAACATAACAAATGACAATCACAGAAAACAAAGTAGCGGTGGTAAGTTATCATCTAACTGCAAGCAAAAATGGAGGAACCGAGGAATTAATCGAGCAAACAGATGCAGAACATCCTTTCGCATTTATATTCGGAATGAGTTCGTTATTACCCGATTTTGAGCAGAATTTATTAAATAAAAAAGCCGGCGATAAATTTGATTTTAGAGTTAAAGCGGTTGATGGATACGGAATTGTGGAACAGGATTATATCATCAATATTGATAAACAAGCGTTTATTATGGATGGTAATTTTGATGCAGAGCGTGTTTTTGTTGGAAACGATATTGAAATGCACGACGCAGAAGGCAATAAATTAATTGGACATGTTCTTGAGATATCCGAGGCGCATGTACGCATGGACTTTAATCACCCTTTGGCCGGACATGATCTTCATTTTGTGGGCGAAGTGCTTGAGGTAAGAGAAGCAAGTTCTGAAGAGCTTGATCATGGCCATGTTCACGGAAAAGGCGGACACCATCATCATTAAATGAGTTTTTGAATGAAAGAGCCTCCCTGTGAAAGCAAGGAGGCTTTTTATTTGATAATAATGTGGTAAATTTAACGTTATTACTATATGAACATCTACTCACGAAAACAAAAATGGAAATGGCTATTGGCAATAGCTGCTTTTATTATTGTGATATGTTCCTTGTGGTATACCAATAATTTAGTAAAGCGTATTGCCGAGGATGAACGACGCAAAGTAAAATTATGGGCCGATGCGGTTCAGAAAAAAGCCAACCTTGTAAAGTTCACTAATACGTTATTCGAAAAAATGAAATTGGAAGAACGCAAGAAAGCTGTTCTCTATGCCAAAACTACTGAGCAACTTACCAAAGATAATTCAAACTCTACGTTTAACTTTTTATTATATGTATTAGAAGATAATACAACGGTGCCAATTATTTTGGCCGATGAAAAAGATCAGATCACAGCCAAAAAGAATTTTGATCCGGAAAAGGAAAAAGATGAGGCGTACATGAAAAAGGAATTGGAGTTGATGAAAACCATGTATCCACCTGTAGAGATCCAAGTTTACAAAACCACTAAGCAATATTTATACTATAAAGACAGTCGTGTTTTTAATGATATCAAATTGGTTTTTGATAGTTTAATAAAATCATTTATTGCCGAGGTTGCCGTTAACTCTGCTGAGGTCCCGGTAATTTACATGGATAATAATAAAACAAAAGTGATCTCATTTGGTAAAGTGGATAGCTTAAGCATCAATACACCCGAGAAACTCGCAAAGAAATTGGATGAATTGAGTAGTGAGAATACACCTATCGAAATTGACCTTGGTGAAGGAACTATAAATTATATTTTTTACGCGCAATCCAATTTACTAACTCAACTTAAATATTACCCATACGTACAATTTGGTGTGATCGGTTTATTTTTATTGATCGCCTATATTTTATTTAGCACAGCGCGCAAAGCAGAGCAAGATCAGGTATGGGTTGGTATGAGTAAAGAAACCGCCCATCAATTAGGAACACCTTTATCATCTTTACTAGCTTGGAATGAACATTTAAAAGGATTGGGTGTTGATCTCGAAATTATAAATGAAATGCAAAACGATGTGATG
>JADJLA010000013.1 GCA_016705695.1 Sphingobacteriaceae bacterium | reverse complement strand
CATCAAGAAATGGGTGAATGGTCTCAAATTGATAGTGAGCGATGGCTACTCTTATTAAATGAGGCACATTTATATCAGTATTGTGGAGAAATTTTTCAAGGTCGCTCATCAATTCTTCAACGTCTTTGTTATGCGGAGGAACAAAAATTGCATCCTTTGCCGAAGCTCCGCCTATCCAGTTCTGCGACCTTCGAAACTCTCCCGGTGCTTTATATTTTCCCCACGCCCCGCATCAAAATACGATGCGTTTCTCTGAGCAAGCGATTAGACAAAGGAAGTTTATTTAATTCTTTAATGGCAAAATTCATGGCTCTGATATAATTATGTACCTCTTGCCAATCATTACGGTGCTCAGGATTCACCTGTGCCTTGCGCAAAATCGCATCCTCCATGTGAGTTTGCGTTCCTTCTATTTTGCTTGATGTTGTTGCCTCTTTCACTATATGCATCCGAATAAAAATATCTACATCCGGAATCATCTGCGAATAAGCGTTCAATGCACTTACCTTACTGGTAGCCTCTTCCAATAAAGTGCTTACCTCAGCGGAACTAACTATCCATTCTTTATTAATCTTTTCCGGGAGAAAGCTCTTATAACCGTCTTGGGCAATATGTTTGCCCGATTTAAAATCCTTAATATCCATGATGCAAAATTAACTATATTTTTTCATAGTTAAAGATAAATAATTAACATTAACTATAGATTTTTATAGTAAAAGATGAAAAGACAAGGAATTTCTCGAAGCGAAACTTGATTAGAGGTAAATGGAAATAATAAGAATAAGAACAGATATGCTTTAAAAAACGGTTTGGTGATTGTCCGTCCCCGCCTCAGGCGGGGCCACCCCCTCAAAGAGGGGGATGATACGAAGCAAAATTGTATATTTGAACAATGAAAATCATCTCAGTTGTAGGCGCTCGCCCCAATTTCATGAAAATAGCTCCATTTATAAGAGCTATTGAAGCGCATGGTTCGACAGGCTCACCAGGCGCTCAGGGATCGATTGAGCACATCTTAGTTCACACCGGGCAACATTACGATGATCGTATGTCTTCGTCTTTTTACTGACCTTGGAATTCCTGCACCACACATCAATTTAGAAATAGGCTCTGGCACTCATGCTGAACAAGTGGGTCATACCATGATAGCGTTTGAAAAAGTTTTAAAACAACATAAACCTGATTGGGTTGTTGTTGTGGGAGATGTAAATGCTACACTCGCCTGCTCTGTTACTGCAAAAAAAGAAGGGATCAAATGTTGCCATATTGAAGCCGGTTTGCGAAGTGGCGATATGCATATGCCTGAAGAGATCAACAGATTAGTAACGGATAGGCTTTCTGATCTTTTGCTTACGCCTGATACCATGAGTTCAGATAATTTACGCAAAGAGGGAGTGCCTCCAAACAAAATGGTTTTTGTTGGTAATGTAATGATAGACACCTTGGAGTTTAATCGCGCAAAAGCGAATGCCATTGAATTAAACCATATTTTAAAAACAAATTGCTTGCCACAGCAAGATGATAAACTCGGTTATTTTTCTTCGCTCAAAGAATTTGGTTTAATTACCATGCACAGGCCAAGTAATGTAGATGATGAAACCATTTTTAAGTCGCTTGTAAATTGGTTCACTACAATTGCTTCACAAAAAGTTCCGCTCATTTGGGCCATTCATCCGCGCACGGTAAAACAAGCCGAAAGTTTTGGCATCTTAACTACCTTAATGAGTTCAAAGAATATTCTTCTCCTACATCCTATTGGCTATTTAGAAATGTTGAAGCTAAATATGATGGCCAAATTAATGCTTACCGATAGCGGAGGTTTACAAGAAGAGTGTTGTGTATTAGGAACTCCTTTTTTAACACTGCGATGGAACACCGAACGCCCTGTAACTTTATTACAACACGGTGGCGCAGGTTATTTAGTTGGAAATAATATTGAGAATATTAACCGCGATTTTGAAAAGATACTTAACGAACAACGTTCACCAAAACGTCCTGAACTTTGGGATGGACATGCGGCGGAGAGGTGTCTTAACGCAATCTTAAACTACAAAGAGTAAATAAAACCAAGCAATTTTTTTTTAATGTAACGCGCCTCCGGCGCTTTTTATTTTGCCACGGAGACGCGGAGTACACAGAGTTTACACACAGAAGATAGGTTTGTTTACGCTCAATCAATATTTCGAATCCCGATAGCTATCGAGAGCGTGCGTTGGCCTGGCGCTTCGTGCTAGGAGAGGTGGCTCGTGCGTCGTATCGAAGCGCCTTGAATTTTTTGTTTCTTTTTGTTTCAAGACAAAAAGAAAGAGAAATAGTTTTGGTTCTTTTTCAAAAGAACATGAATTAACTTTATAAACAGCCATTGCCGGGCGCTAAAAATGTGCACTGCACATTTTCTTAACGCTGGCAACCTCCCCCGTCATTTGCTCCGCAAATGCCACCCCCTCCTGAAGGAGGGGGATGATCCCCAAGCTGCATCAGCATCGCGATCATGCAGATCAACGGCTCAGGGGAAATTAGGCTACGTTTACTTTTTTTGATAAATTTGAGTACCAAAACATGTCTCACAACAAAACCATAAACGAATTATCTCCCCATCTATTTTGGGATATTGATGTTCTATCGCTTGATATTAATTCGTCAAAAAGAACCATTATCGAACGCGTTATTGGCTTTGGCATATTAAACGATTGGAATTGGATCGTTTCAGTATATGGAAAAGATCAAATAAAAGAAACCGTGCTTACATTAAAAAACATTGATAAAGTTACGCTCTCTTTTCTTGCGAATCTTTTTAGTATCCCTAAAGAAAATTTCTCATGCTACACAAAAATTCAGTCAGCGAACAACTTCTGGGAATATTAAAAGTTTTAATGAATACTCCCGAGTTTAAAGATCTATATCTTGTTGGAGGAACTCCTGCTATGACTGCAAATTGACATCGTACGTCAATTGACATTGATATGTTCGGGAAGATCGAATTGGATGAGATGGAAATTACTTCTTTAGTTTCAAAAACCGGCACAACTACCTTGTTAAATAGAAGTAAGAACATTTTTATTTATTCGATAGATACAGTAAAAGTTGATGTTGTGAACTATCCGTTTGATTGGATAGAAAAACCAATAGTAATAGAAGGAATAAGATTAGCCGGAAAGAAAGATATTTCTGCCATGAAATTAAATGCTATTGCAGGTAGAGGAAGTAAAAAAGATTTTATTGACCTGTTTTTTTTATTAAAAGAATACTCGCTTGCCGAATTATTTGAATTTTATAAAATGAAATATCCGAACGGTTCAGTTTTTTCAGTTTTAAAAAGTCTAAGTTATTTTGATGATGCTGACGCCGAACCTAGTCCAAAAATGTTAGTTTCTGTTGAGTGGGATCATATAAAAAATACTATTTCCGAGCAGGTAAAAAAACATTTGGCTTGATCTGCTGTAGAGGCGTCTGCGATGCTCATAGAGATTACACAGAGGATATAGAGTAAATGGACCTTCGGTCCGTTTTTTAGTTGTGTTAGTTTGGTCCCGATAGCTATCGGGATTGTCCCGCACAAAAAAAATAATACAGTTCGGTGATTTTCCTCCCCCGTCATTTGCTCCGCGCATGCCACCCCCTCCAAAGGGGCATGGTCCCCAATAGCAGCACCAACATCACCATTATGCAGTTCGGTGGCGGCAGTATATAGATACACAGTTTACACACAGAAGATCGGTTCATTAACGCTCAATCAATATTTCGAAGACGCGTGCGTTGGCCTGGCGCTTCGTGCTAGGAGAGGTGGCCTGTGCGTTGTATCGAAGCGCCTTGATTTCTTTTGTTACTTTTCTTCATCAAGGAAGAAAAGTAAGTACTAAAAGTTTTGGTTCTTTTTCAAAAGAACACGCATGAAAATCTTATATTTGACTAATGAAAATCATCTCTGTTGTTGGCGCTCGCCCAATCCCGATAGCTATCGGGACGGATGGGCTTGTCTTTTTTGTTTCTTTTTTTGACTAAGAAAAAAAGAAAGGGACAATAACGTTTTGGTTCTTTTTAAAAGAACACATATTAACGATATAAACAGCCATTGCCGGGCGCTAAAAATGTGCACTGCACATTTTCTTAACGCTGGCAAGGTTCTTTTTTAAAAGAACAAGTATAAAAACCCTCCCCCGTCACGGCTAATGCCGCGCCACCCCCTCGTTGAGGGGGATTACAAAAAAAAAGGCCCGTAAAGGGCCTTTAAAATTTATAGTAATAAAATTATTTTATTCCCATCTTATCGCCTTTCGAAGAAAGCTTATAGATCAATGCTACTGAGTAGTGCGTGTAATTTGATTTTGTACCGCCCTTCATTACAAACTTTCCAAGCCCTTGTAAATTCAAACCAAAGCCTTTATAGATCCAAAAATTACAACCAATACCTAAATTATTATTGCCTGTACTTTTGTTCACAGCCAAACTGCGGTAAGTATAGCCAAATCCTACAGTTAAGTATGGGTCGAACCATCCACGTTTATTTGTCCAATGGCTCATAGCAAATTTTGAATTCACATCAGCACCAAAATAGCTACCATCTTTGTTAATGGTGATCTTATCCATTATGCTACCACTCTTGTATTGAGCATACGCTAGCTCTGCCTGAAAGCTCCAGCCTTTAATAAAATACATTTCGGCAGTTAGCCTTGTTGGATATGGTAAAAAATTCCATGCCTTGGTTTCAAACGGAAATGCCATTTCCTTGCCACCATCAACAACAATGTGGTTACTTAAACCAAATGTCCATGATGTATTATTAAAATTGAATTTCTGCGCCTGGGTATTTTTAAACACCAATAGTGCCGCAGCTATAAGTAAAAATGATCTAAATTTCATAATAATAGTATTAGCGTCTGCTTGTTTTACTTCCTACAAACTTATAGCGTTTACCTAGTTTACCCGGACGAGAACCACGTCCGCCTTCTAATTTATAAATAACACCAACTGAGTGGTGAAGGTAATTGGATGTTCCTTCAAACATAGAGAATTTAGCCATGGATTGCATATTGAAACCAAGGTTCTCGAATATCCAAATATTCCAACCTAAACCTAAATTGTAGGTTGTTGTAAATGGTTTTGATAATCCGCTGCGAATTGCAAAACCAAAACCGCCTGCAACATAAGGGTCGAACCAGTTGGTTTTCCCAAATACCTCATTAAGATCGTACTTCACGTGGAAATCGGTAGAGAAGAAACTGCTCCAAGGTTGAGTTGGAGAACTTTGATCTTTAATATTATTTATATATCTCCCACTTTTGTATTGTGTAAATGAAAATTCAGTTTGAAAACTTACACCTGCTTGATAATACCCATCAATAGTTAAACGTGTTGGGTACGGCATAAAATTCCATGTTTTAGCCACATTAAATAAATTCCCAAACGGATCACCATCATCGTCAACTACGTGCCCGCACAAACCAAATGTCCAAGGCGTTTTAGTGATAAAACGTTTAAAGCCTCCGCCTGTTGCAGTGCTCCTGTTGTTTGTTTTCGGTTTCATTTGCGCCATCGACGTATTACATAAAGCAATCATCAAAACGCAGGCAAAAAATAATTTTATATTTTTCATAAACTAAATAACAAATTAGGGCCCATTTGAGGCCTTACAATTATACTAAAAATATTGCAATCAGACAAAAAACAAGGCGTATT
This sequence comes from Sphingobacteriaceae bacterium, assembly GCA_016705695.1. GTDB lineage: Bacteria > Bacteroidota > Bacteroidia > B-17B0 > Aurantibacillaceae > Aurantibacillus. Next base: position 44,355 of record JADJLA010000013.1, on the reverse strand, counting down.
CTCTTAACATTTAAATGGTTAGTAACTAACTGACTGTCAACATTTTTAATAAATATGTTCATAAGTGGTTCATTTAATGCTCATAAGCTGTTGATTTGGTGTGGATAGGGTGTTAATTGAGCGCGCCAACGGCGCTTTCTCATTTTTTTTGCCACGGAGGCACCAAGACGCGGAGAAAAAACAAACCAATACTAAAACGCCTAACGGTGCCTTCTCTTTTTTTTTGCCACGGAGACGCGGAGGCACGGAGAAAAAAAAAGATCAAAAATAAAAGAAGGCAAAGGCGCCTGCGGCGCTGCAAAGAGAATCATAGATACGCACAGTTTACACACAGAAGATCGGTTTATTTTCGCCCAATCAATATTTCGGAGACGCGTGTGCGGGCCAGGCGCTTCGTGCTAGGAGAGGTGGCCTGTGCGTTGTATCGAAGCGCCTTGATTTCTTTTGTTACTTTTCTTCATCAAGGAAGAAAAGTAAGTACTAAAAGTTTTGGTTCTTTTTTAAAAGAACACGGGAGATTGTCGTACTACATTCATAAAAAAATAGTCGTTCGTTGAAGTCCTCCCCCGTCATTTGCTACGCAAATTCCACCCCTCCAAAGGGGGATGGCCCCCAAGCAGCATTAACATCGCGATTTTTGCGGATCGGTGGCAGAAGGAAATTAGGCGTTAGGCCTTTGCGCACGCCGGAGGCGCTTTGCCTTCTCTGCTAGGCATATAGATTTTTTAAAAAACTTTGTGTCTTGGTGCCTCCGTGGCTAAAAATTAAGCGTAACCCATTTGCGCACGCCGGAGGCGTTTTCATGCTTCATTAGGCACACAGCTACGTTTAGAATTAAAAAACTCCGTGCCTCCGTGGCTAAAAATTAAGCGTAACCCTTTGCAAACGCCGGAGGCGTTTTCATGCTTCATTAGGCACACAGGTACGTTTACCTTAAATTAAACTCCGTGCCTCCGTGTCTCCGTGGCTAAAAATTAAGCGTAACCCATTTGCGCACGCCGGAGGCGTTTTCATGCTTCATTAGGCACACAGCTACGTTTAGAATTAAAAAACTCCGTGCCTCCGTGGCTAAAAATTAAGCGTAACCACTTTGCAAACGCCACAGGGGCTTTGCTCAAATAATTATCGGGACTTTATTAGGCACACAGGTACGTTTACCTTAAATTAAACTCCGTGCCTCCGCGTCTCCGTGGCTAAAAAATTACGGTTAGATCTTCACGCCTATAAGCAAAACGTCATCGATCAGAGACGAAAGCAAAGCTTTGTCTCGATGGTGACTTTTGCTCATCGAAATTACTATTGAAAAATTAAACTTTACCGCCGATGAGCAAAACGTCATCCACCTGTTCATGCGTGCCCTGCCAATCGGTAAGCGCTTTATCTAAAACTTGTTTTTGCTCGGTGATAGCGTAGCTACTTACTTGCAGCAATAACTTCCTAAAATTACCTACCATGAATTTTTTTCCTTTTGGTCCGCCAAACTGATCGGCATAGCCATCACTAAATAAATAAATGGTATCACCTTTTTGCAATTGCACTACTCTATTATCAAAATCCTTATGCTCTCCTACAAAAGCGCCAATTGGAAATTTATTGGCAGGATGCTCTATTAATTCGCCATTTCTAACAATGTATAATGGATTATACGCGGCCGCATATTGCAACTCTAATGTTTTATAATCAATAGCGCAAAGCGTCATGTCCATTCCATCCTTTGCTTTTGTTCCATCGGCATCGGCATGCAATGTTTTTACAACCTGTTCGCGCATTTTATTTAGCATGTCGGCCGGTTTTTTAAGCTTGGTATTATTTACAATGTCTTTTAATATATTATGTCCTACCAAACTCATAAACGCACCCGGAACTCCATGTCCTGTACAATCTACCGTAGAAAAATAAACTAACTCATCCTTTTTATCGAACCAATAAAAATCGCCACTTACAATATCTTTTGGTTTAAATAATACAAACGAATTTGGAACTAATTCTTTTATAATTGAATCGGGTGGCAAAATAGCTTCTTGAATTCTCTTTGCGTAAAGGATACTATCGGTAACTTGTTTGTATAAGATCTCTAACTGTCCGTTCTTATTTTCGATCTCTTCTTTTTGACGTACAACTTCTTCGGTACGTTCTTTTACTTTTTGTTCGAGACCCCGTTCGTTCTCGGCCAAATTATCACGCATTTTTATGAGTGAATGGCCTAAATTATCATCCTTACTTAAAGGTTTATGAATAGCGGCAAAATTTCCTGCACCCGTTTCTTCGGCAAACTTGGTTGTTTGATGCATGCTTTGAACAAGGTCATTTAAGGCATCTCCCATATCACCAATTTCATCGTTACGTGGCCTAAAGCGCTCGGTTGGTAATATTCCTAAGCCCATCGACAATAACATCTTTCTTAATTTGGAAACCGGTTTAGTAATAGAGCGCGCGGTAAATAAAGCGATCAAAATTCCACCAACTACTAATGTGATACCCAATAACTGAACAAAACGTTGAAGGAAATTGAACGAGCTGAACATTTGCTCTTTTACTTGTTCGGCTGCGCCCTGTTTGATCAAGATCAATGAATTTAGTTCTTCATATAAAGATTTTAAACTCACTTGCGAATCTTCATACGATATACGCGCAATACTTGTCTTTAACGCATCTTGATAATCTTCGGAATTAACCAACTGACTAATGATGTCGGATCTATACAAACGAAAAATACTTTCAATGCGGAGAAATATGCCTTTTAAGCTTTTCTTTTCTCCATCACTCCAATCTTGTGATAAAGAATCGAGTTCTTGCCTTTGATCAAGATATTCAGTATCGATTATCGTTTCAGATCTTCTCTAAAACAATATCGCTGCTTGAGCTGTTGAACATCCATTGCGTTACATCGGTAACCGAACGTTCTATCAATAAATTCAACTCTTTTAATTCTGCTACGCTGGGCGCTAACTGACCAACCACAGTATCGGTTTTACTCTTACTATCCTTTAGAGTAACTACGGTGAAAATAAATGCGAGGGTTGTGAGTATAATTAACACCGCAAAGCCTGCACCTATTTTTTTTCCAATGGTGAATTTAATTGCCATGCTAATTATTTTTTTGGATTTGATGATTCATCCATTACCTGTATCTTGAGCTCTTTACATTTTTGCTCAAAAGCTAAGATCTTAGCTTCGTCCAACAATACATCGTAAACATAGTAAAGCGCCAAAACCGCTTTCCTGTTCTTGTTGTTTTGATTATAAACCTTTAAGAAGAATTGTTCGGCTTGTTTAGCAAGCTTAGCTGCATCGTCTTGAATAATATCTACATCTTTTATAGAAGCCTCGCCTGCATCAATTTTTTCGATCAAGCTAGTTGCTTGATTTAAATACATCACACCCATATTCATATTGGCTGAAGTATCAGTTGGATTCATTTCTAATGCCTTCATTAAAGTTACCTTAGCAATTTCAAATGCCTTAACATTACCTTTATCAAGATTAAATTTATCTGAAAAGTGACTGCCAACCGCTAAATTATATTCAATGTCCTTCTCTTTTATATTTGCAGTGCTATCGGCTAACAAAAATAATTCTCTAAAATTATTATACGCCTTTAAACTCAGCTCGTAATTTGATTGTTCAAATAAATAACTTCTTGCAATGGAGCGATAATGAACAGAAACTGTGGAGAGGATCTTATCATTTTGGCTTTTGTAGTCGGCATCCGGTTTTAATTGGTTAGAGCGCTTAATTGAAGAAATAATTGTATCTCTTAAACTTGACTCTAATACGTTTTTATCATTACGCTTATAGATCTCGTAATATACAAATCCCCTAATGGTCCATGCCTCGTAGCGCTTCGCGGTTTCGGGATGCGTAACAACGCTATCGATACACAGCCTGGCTATATCCGGTTTTTTCTCATTGTAAAGGGCCTGAGCTCTTACCAGTTTAGCTTCCTGTGCATTTAAAACCATACTACCAAGCATAAAGCCTGCAAGCAGCATTAGTTTTAAATATTTACACATCACTTTCATTTTATTTTATTTAATCAATGTTTATGGCCAAGGATTTAAAATCGTCGTTGGTCTTTAATCCGGCCTTAATAGCATTGTTCTTACTATATTCAAATTTTTGTTTACTATCTACAATTATAAAATTGATACTTGAGCCGCTTTTTGCGCCTCCACTATTTTCGGTGATCAACAAAACGCCTTTGTTCTTTGATTTTCCGCTCACATCAGTAATTACTTTAGATGACTCGGGTAAAAGAAATACCATATTTGCATTTACCGATTTATCAAATGCAGGAGTGTTCTTTACTTCAATATCTTGGCTACCTACTTTTTACGTTTGGCCAATAAATTAAGCTCATTGATAAGGTTATCATTCTTGCCTACAATGTAAATAATAAAGTTTCCTGTTTTTTTATTATTAGGCCATTCGAAGTACTTGGTAAAGTTATAGATAAAAACAGCCTTGATCTTTGCGTTAGTGTCGTAACCAGACGGATTGGGTTGCTGAAAACCAAAGGTTAAGGCTATAGCCAGAACGAGTAAATATTTGACCTTAGGCAGCAGTACTAAAAAATGTTATTAACATACAAATATACACTATTGAGCCTTATTTGCAAGGAATAAATTTGCTACTTTTACATAAGCAGTATTTATAATTTTTTGGCTCAACTATCTAAATACAAAGATCATTCCGATTCTCAGCTCATTAACAATTTTTTGGAGAGTGGGGATAATGTATTTGTGGGCGAACTCTACAAAAGGTACGGCCATTTGGTTCTGGGTTTGTGCATTAAGTATTTAAAAGACAAAGATGAGGCCGAAGATGCGGTGATGACCATTTTTGGGCAATTGCTAAATGATCTAAAAAAACATAAAGTAGAATATTTTAAGAGTTGGCTATATACGTATAGTAAGAATTATTGCTTGATGCAACTCCGTAAAAAGCAGAACCAGCTTAAGAAAGAGCTCGATGTAAAAGAAAATGAGATATTCCTTATGGATTATAACAACATTGAGCATCTAAATGAAAAGGAACAGCAAATTAGCATAATGCAAAGTGCTTTAAGCGAGTTGAATAAAGAACAAAAAGAATGCTTGGAATTGTTTTATTTGAGTAATAAATCGTACACCGAAATAGTAACGATAACCGGATATAACAATAATGAAGTAAAGAGCCATATTCAAAATGGCAAACGGAATTTAAAATTAAAAATGGAAGCTAAGTTAAATGGGCAAGCCAACAGATAATAAACATACTAAGAACCTCGACGAACTCCTGGAGCATTTACAAACTCCGTCAGACGACCTGGATGCCTTTGAACAAGAGGCCTTGGAAGGTTTTGCCACACTTGAAAACAAACAAGAGGCCATTGAGATGAAGCAGCGTTTAGATAAACGCATGGACGAAAAGCTTTCTGAAAAGAGAAGGCCATTATTTATTTATTGGTCGGCCGCCGCCGGTGTAGCACTCATAATAGGACTCGTTTTTTTACTACAAACAAACCACGATCTTAAGCAAGAAAGTTTAGCAGATAATTCTGTTCTTAATGAAAAGAATTTAGAAAGTACCGAAAGCAATCCGCCTGCTCCACCTGCTGAATTGAAACAAGACGCTGTCAAAAACATGGGCGGCAAAAGTGATATGCAAAGCGCCAATGAGCAAAGTATGGATTATAAAAAAGGTCCGGCGCAAAGAAGCGCTTCTGATGAAGAAGCCTCTACCAAATCGGCCTTAGCAGAAGTTGCTTTAGATGATGTAAAAAATGAACCTGCCAAAGAAGGCGAAAAAGATAGCAGACGTGATGAAAAACCTGCCGATGATCTTGCAGCAAATAAAGGTCAAACTAATGAAGAGGTTCCGGCAAGCGCATCAGGTGCGGGCTCTAGTGATAAATTAAAATCTAAAGACCAAGATGAAGCTGAGCCTAAGGCTACAGAATATTTTTCGCGAAAGATCAAAAAAGAAAAAAGCAATAATGCAACTCCGCAAAAAGCAAGCCAACCAAAAAGTGAGATAGAAGGTACTTTTGAAAAGAGTACGATTCAAAGCGCAAGCTTAAGTATTAAAGAAAGTGAACTTACCGAGAAGATAAATAAATTCTTTGCCGATAAAGATTATAAAAAGTCGTTTGTGTGCACTTTAACTATCAATAGCGATAATAAAGTGGAAAGTATTGTATTTAAGGATCCAAGTCTTTTTCATAAAGGAGAACAAAAAGAGATCACTGAATTCTTTAAGAAACAAAAGTGTTTCAAAAATCATGAGTTCTCGGTGTATTCTACATACACGGTGAATTATAAAGCTCAATAATTTCTATATTTTTTGCCACAAAGGCGCAAAGACACAAAGTTTTAAAACTCAACTGTGTGCCTAATTTAGAAACGCAGAGCGCCTCTAGCGTAGGCAAAAGCTTAATTTTTGCCACGGAGGCACGGAGGCACGGAGTTTTTTACCACCAAGACACGGTTTTTTATTGATAGTTTAAAACTGTACACTAAAATGATCTGCAAAATTTTTACCGTAAACTCTCCTGTTCTGCCGCGCCAGGGACTGAGGTGATAGCCCAACGAAGTAAAGCATTAATGCCGCAACGTGGCGGAGGCTTTTGCCACAGGCAAAAGACCCCGCACACGTTAGCGAGGCCATGTGCGGTGGCGCGGCATTTATGCTTTACGAGTTGGCTAAAACCGAAGGCCCGATAAGGCGCCCAAATAATAAAATAAATCCTTCAAAAAACTATTTGAGAGACACCCATTAATTAGTTAAATTTACACGACCTATGAGTAACGTTATTTCACTTTTACCCGAAAATGTAGCAAATCAAATTGCTGCAGGCGAAGTTGTACAAAGGCCCGCCAGTGTGGTAAAAGAATTACTCGAAAATGCTATCGATGCAGGAGCCTCTCACATTAAACTCATTATTAAAGACGCCGGTAAATCGCTCATTCAAGTAATTGATAATGGAAATGGCATGAGTCCGTTTGATGCGCGCTTAGCTTTTGAGCGCCATGCAACGTCAAAAATAAAAAGCGCCGATGATCTTTTTAATTTACACACCAAAGGTTTTAGAGGCGAAGCCTTAGCAAGTATTGCCGCTGTAGCGCAAGTAGAATTAAAAACAAAACAAGCTACTGATGAAGTTGGGCAACAAATTACCATTGAAGGCGGTAATTTTATAGAGCAAACCAATTGCCAATGTGCTACAGGTGCAACTTTTACAATTAAAAATTTATTTTACAATATCCCTGCGAGAAGAAATTTTTTAAAGGATGATAGTACCGAACTAAAACATATCATTACCGAATTTGAACGTGTAGCCTTGCCGCATCACAACATTCATTTTACATTACACAGCAATAACAACGAAATTTATAACCTTCCTCCTACTCCATTGATGCAGCGCATTATGGGCTTGTTTGGAAATTATTTCAACCAGCGTTTAGTAACGGTTGATGAACAAACACCGTATGTAAAGATCAGTGGCTATTGCGGTAAACCTGATATTGCACGTAAATCAAAAAAGGATCAATACTTTTTTATCAATAACCGCTTTGTGCGCAGTCCGTATTTAAGTACTGCCGTTTACCAAGCCTACAAAGATCTTATCTCAATGGATTCGCATCCGGTTTGGTTCTTGTTTTTGGATATTGATCCAAAACAAATTGATGTGAATATACATCCTACCAAAACGGAAATAAAATTCATTGATGAGCGCACCGTGTTTGTTACCTTAATGAGTGTGGTAAAACGCGCTTTAGGAAAAGCAAACCTTGGTCCTTCCATTGATTTTGATACTGAATCCATCACACAAGATCATTATTCAAAGGATAGAGTTCCTGTTCAGCCAACAGTAAGTTATAACAAGGATTACGATCCGTTTAAAAGCACGGCTGGTAGTGGTTCAAGCTATAAACAAGAAAATAACGTAAAGCATTGGGAAACGTTGTTTGAAGGATTTAAAACCAGTAATATTAGTGTTGAAGCTGAAGATCAAAAGAATCAGGAAGTGATCGAAAGCGTACAAAAAGAGGCCATTGCTTATAAAACCTTTCAGTTATTTAATAAATATATTGTTTGCAATGTATCGGATGGCATTTTAGTAATTGATCAACAACGCGCGCACGAACGCATTTTGTACGAACATTATTTTAAAACCAAAGAGCAAGCGCCACTACCAAGCCAGCAAATATTATTTCCGGAGCAATTAGAATTGAGCGCAAAAGATTTTTCGTTAGTTGAATCGCTTTTACCGGAACTAAAATTATTGGGTTTTGATATTGAGATATTTGGCAAGAACAGCATTGTGGTAAATGGCGCGCCAAGCGACCTTGAGAATACCAATGTGGCGCATACGATTGAAAATATAATTGAATCGTTCAAATTAAATACCATAGATTCAAAAATTGATGTACACGATAATATTTGCAGAGCCATGGCAAAGAACACATCCATTAAACAAGGAAAAACTTTGGATGATAACGAAATGCAATTGATCATTCATCATTTAATGCATTGCGAAGGACCAAATTATACCGCAGATGGCAAGACAATTTTTATGAACGTTGAAAAAGACAGCATTGATAAGCACTTTCGTAACAAATGAGTTATAACGATCCATACAGACCCAGTGGCTTTGGCTTTTTGCCGATAGTTACAAAGAACATTTTGATCATCAATGTTTTATTCTTTCTACTCACTCTGGTTTTACAACAAACACAACACATCGATCTTACTAAATACCTTGGTTTGCATTATTTTTCAGCGCCTGATTTTCGCCCGCATCAATTCATTACCTATTTATTTATGCATGGTGGTATTTCGCACATATTATTCAATATGCTGGGGGTTTATATTTTTGGACAAGTGTTGGAACAAGTATGGGGACCAAAACGCTTTTTGATATTTTATATTCTTACTGGTTTAGGTGCCGCGCTTGCACAGTATGGGATCATACACTTCTCTATCGGTTCTTTTGTTGATCAACTAGAGGCAGTACAAAATAATTTAACTCTTGATACCTTCGTGAGTTTAGTTAACTCAGACGAATTTCAAATGAAGTTATATCAAACGGATGGTGATTTTGGGTATATGCAAAATTTTAATCAGATAGCGAAGGATAATCCTTCCAGAGCTTTAAGTTTGGCGTCGCAATATTTAATAGATTTCAAAAATTCATTCCTTAACTCTAATGTTATCATAGGAGCTTCCGGTTCTTTATTCGGATTGCTTGGTGCTTTTGGAATGCTGTTTCCAAATCGTTTGTTGTACCTCTACTTTTTTATTCCGGTAAAGGCAAAATGGTTGGTGATCGGTTATGGTGCCCTTGAATTATTCTCGGGCATTACAAATAGAGCAGGCGATAATGTGGCGCATTTTGCACACCTTGGCGGATTGTTTGTTGGATTGATACTAGTTTTGATCTGGCGACGCGATCGCGCAAATTTTTATTAATGATGAGTACATTTTTATCGCGCATAAAAAACAGCTTTCAGCAAAAGGGCTCCATGGTGCAGATCATCATTGTGAACATTGCGATTTTTTTAACCATTAATGTGGTTGGAAATCTTTCTCACCTGCATTTATTACCATATTTTGCATTACCGCTAAACGGAGAAGAATTTATTTACAAATTCTGGACATTGTTTACGTATATGTTCACGCATATAGGTTTGGGGCATATCTTTTGGAATTTAGTTTCACTTTATTTTTACACACAGATCTTTTACCTTTTACTTGGTGAAAAAAAGCTATTGAGCGTTTACGTGATGAGTGGAATTTGCGGAGGAGCTTTGGTACTAGTACTCGGCATTTTATTTCCGGCCTCCTTTGCCAATAACATTTTAATAGGAGCTTCAGCCGCTGTATTAGGCGTTGGTGGTGTAATGCTTATTTATGCACCCAATTATAGAGTGTTCTTATTTGGAGTATTAGAGCTTTCGTTCAAATACATTTACCTTGGTTTTTTTGCTATCAGTACAATTATCGATCTTTCGGTAAATACAGGGGGAAAGATCTCGCACATTGGCGGTGCTTTGTTTGGAATGCTTTACGGCTACCAATTAAAACGCGGTGTTGATATATTAGACTTTGCAATTTTAAAACGAAAGAAAAGCAAATTAAAAATAGTAAGTCACAACCGACCTAATGCAAAAGAATCAAAAATAAGCAACGAAGAAGCCACCATGAATGCCTTGCTGGATAAGATCAGTAAAAGCGGCTATGACAGCTTAACTAAGGCAGAGAAGGATCTATTGTTTAAGCTATCGCAGAAGAAGTAAATTTCTTTTTTGCCACAAAGGCGCAAAGAAAAAAATTTGTGCCTTTGTGGCTCTTTAATTTTTACACAACACCAACACCGAATAACCGCCTAGAGTTTTTGTGGTAAATCGTGGTGCAATTTTAAATAAGATCTGTTTGATGCCATTTATCATTCCTTTTTTGAAAGAATTTGATCTGTAGTCAGGTTCTGTGTATTGCTTAGAGATGATGGTATAACCAAAATCCTTAAGAATACTTAAAATAAATCCTTCCGAAAAATTATGGATATGCCCTACTCGCTCTTTACTTTCGATCAACATTTGCTCGCGGAATAAACTCCAAACAAACATATCTAAGGGAATATGAAACACAGTGTATTTACTTTTTTTAGAAATACTTTTTAAGAATGAAAAATAATCGTGCAGATGCTCGATCACATCTATCACTAGCAAAACCTCTGAATTTGTGGTCTCCTTTGTAAAGTCGGCACACTTGAATTCAATTCCGCTGTTCTTTTTTTGAGCCATTTCAATGGCATCTTTTGAAATATCATACCCACAATATGAAATTTGTTTGCCCGAATTGAGTTGTTGCAGTTGCACCAGTATCTCCCCCGTGCCGCAGCCTACTTCGCAAATAGACGTATATGCGATCTTGTTCTCTTCCAAAATAGAATGGATAAGACCGGCTTTAAAAGCCGAATCCTCTTGATGCCATAGAGGATTATTGCTTAAGTAATTTTGATTATTGTAAATATCATCCATAAAATGACCGTTTATGGATATAATTATTTACGCTGCTATTGGATTTGGTTGCCCAAGAAATTTAAGCTCTTTTGCATGAAGCATAATGGCTTTTCTAAATGTTGGGATCTCCATATACATCACATTAAATTCCTTTGCTGTTGATTTAACGATCTTTGATATCTCGCTATAATGAACATGACAGATCATTGGAAACAAGTGATGTTCGATCTGATAATTCAATCCACCAACAAACCAACTTAAAATACGGTTATTGCGTGCAAAATTAGCGGTGGTCTTTAATTGATGAACAGCCCAATCATCTTCAATATTGCCTTTATCATCAGGCATTGGGAAACTCATTTCCGGAACAACGTGTGCTAATTGAAATACCACTGAAATAATAAGGCCGCACACCAAATGCATAGTTACGTATCCAATACCAATTACCCACCAAGCTGCATCAACAAATACTAATGGCGCAACAATAATAAATAAGTAGTAACCAATTTTTGCCAAGATCAATTTTCCGATCTCTTGCTTATAAGAAGTGTTCTTGGTTTTTAATAAGCCCATTTCTTCATAGCGCTTTAATTGTTTAAAATCCTTTGTGATACTCCACATAATGGTGATCAAACTATAAAATGCCCAAGCGTACAAGTACTGGTATTTTTGAATTTTATAGTGTGGCGAGTGCGGTGAAAAACGTAATAACCAAATTGGCGCATCAATATCCTCATCCTTTCCCGAAATATTTGTGAATGTATGATGTAATACATTATGTTGAATTTGCCAGTTAAGCGGACTTCCTCCCAACATGTACATAGTGAATGATAATATTTTATTCACTCTAGGGCTCTTTGAATAACTTCCATGGTTGGCATCGTGCATGATAGAAAAACCAACACCGGCCATTCCAATTCCCATAATAACATACAATCCTATTATCATCCATGCATTAAGTGTAACCAAACCCGATAACATAAATGCATAAGGAATAAGATAGATACAAAGCATAGAAATGGTTTTGATCACCATTTTTGCGTTGGCGTTCTTCGATAAATTATTGGTCTTAAAATATTCATCTACGCGCGAACGAAGAGTGCTGAAGAACTGGCGGTTAGATTGACCAAAACGAATTATCTGTTCCATTGTAAATTTTTTACAAAATTACTACTATTACTTTAATATTAAGCCCTTGTTAAACAATGTATTAACACCGTGATGGCCAATAATTGTTTAAAACAGGCCTAAACCAAACAATTTCGTGACGAAAATAACAAAAAAAACGACCAAAAACAGCTAGATCTGCTGATAAAATTCATCAAAAAGCTGTTTAGATTCAGGATTTAACGAAATCTTGTTCTTTTCAAGCCACTCCTTTATTTCTGCAAGAAACTCCTTCTTCTTGTCGATATGAACAAGTCGCAGATCATTCGTTCTGCCATTTTTTTGAATGATGTATAAAATGCCATGCCTGAACCGAACGCTTTCAATATCACTTGCAAAAACTTGATACATGATATTCTTTGAAAATAAAATATAGTTGGCGTATATACTTACAAAACAAAGTTTGCGATACACTTTTAAAGCTCCAACACAGAACTCAGTTAAAGCAATGATCAAACAAATAGGATATAAATATTTTATACGCGTGCCCGAAGAGATCAACATTAATGCAAAGGAAACGAACAAAAAGATCTTTAGTGCTCGGAACATATAAAAACTATGCGGAAAATAGGCATAACGTTCCTTAGGGACATCGGCCCTATAGCTCACATTGGTAAATTGATAACAACTTAAGAATACATAGGCCGCACCCATAATGACCTGGAGTACTAAAAGATCTTTCCAACTCAAGTAACCGTTCCAAAAACTGATGATAGAGATAACAACCAACACTAACAGAATAGCATTACTAAGTAGAGATATGACAACGTTCTTCATTTTTAAATTTCGTTTGCAAAGAAACGAACAAAATTTGGTTATTTATTTTTTATTGTGAAAAACTGCCTTAAAAAAAGGACGAACGCACCTTGATTAATGCCTCGCTTTGCGTAATTTTAAAGGCTATGATGTTTGTGTACCCCCTTTTTTTATGGGCCTTAACGGCCATAATCGTTCCAATCATCATCCATCTTTTTAATTTCAGGAGGTACAAAAAAGTATATTTCACTAATGTTCATTTTTTAAAAGAACTACAGCTCGAGAGTCAATCTAAATCGCGGCTAAAAGAATTACTGATCTTACTTTCTCGCATTTTATGTATCACACTTTTAGTTTTAGCGTTTGCTCAACCTGTATTTGTAAATAAAACTAATGCGGTTGTAAATGTCAATCAAAAAAGCATCGGCATTTACCTTGATAATTCATTTAGCATGGAAGAAGTGAATAAGCAGGGGCAGTTATTTGAAACTGCGCGAAGAACCGCCAAGGAAATTGTAAGCTCATATGGTAGCAACGATCGTTTTCATTTAATAACAAATGATTTTGAGGGGAAACATCAACGCTACTATACTAAAGAGGATATGTTGAACGAACTCAACGAAATTAAAATATCTCCCGTGGTAAGATCATTTTCGGATGTGCATAAGCGTCAAACCGAATTTTTGGGAAACGAGAATAAACGTTCGCAATTTATTTATGCATTAACCGATGTACAAAAAAGTTCGTTCAATTTAGAAGAGATAAAGAATGATAGCACCACTCAGATAACCATTGTTCCTTTAGAAGCCAATGAGACCAATAATCTTTACATTGACAGCTGTTGGTTTGAATCGCCCATCCAGCAAAAGGGTTTCTTGCAAAAATTAAATGTGCTCATTCAAAACAAGTCGCAAAAAACCATTGATGCAGGAACAGTTAGACTTATGGTGAACGGAAATCAAACATCTATTGGTTCATTTAGCGTAGAAGCAAGTTCTAAAAAAGAATTGGCCATAAGTTTCACCATAAAAAATGAAGGCTTGAATTATGCTTCTGTAAAATTAGATGATTACCCAATTACCTTTGATGATGAATTGTTTTTTACTTTCAATTCGAAGCTTACCATTAATACTGTTTTTGTGAATGGAAAAGAAGCTACAACACTTCCATTCTTTAATTCCTTATTTGCCGCTGATAGTTTATTCAATTACGTACAACTCTCAGAGAACGCCATTGATTATTCAAAATTTAAAAATGCTGATCTAATTGTATTGAACGAAATAAACGAACCTTCAAACGGTTTAATAAGCGAACTTACAAAGTTCACACAAAAGGGCGGAAATATTGTTGTTATTCCTCCCGATAGCTATCGGGATGCAAAATTAAACGTAGAGCAATATGCGCCTTTTTATTCGGCTTTAGGCTTGCCTGCCATTTCAAATTTAGATACTCATGCGCTTAAATTGAATAAGCCTGATAAGAACGATCCATTTTTTGAAGGTGTGTTTGAAAAAATTGATCCACAATTAAATTTACCAATTTCGTTACAACATTATACCCAAGCAAAAAGTAGCGGACAAATAATTTACAGTCTTCAAAACGGAGATCCCTTTTTAACGCGAGTGAACATGCAAAATGCTTCGATCTATCTTTTTAGCTCTTCTTTAAGCGAAAAACAAAGCAATTTCTGTAAACATGCGCTTTTTGTTCCCACTTTTATACGAATAGCCGTTACAAGTTTAAGGCCACAACCGCTTTTTTATAAATTAAACACCGGAAGCACTATCCGTTTACGATCAGAAGGCCTTACAAGCGAGGCTCCTCCTCACATAGTGGGCCATGGCTCTAAAATGGATATGATCCCCGAAATGAGGGTAATTAACAATTACATGAACCTTTTTGTTGACAAGCAACTGTCTCTGGCGGGCTTCTACAACGTGGTTTGGCAAGGTTCGGTGAAGCAAAACCTGGCTTTTAATTACGATCGCTTAGAATCTAACTTAATTTTTCATACCTTAGAGGAGTTAAAAGACATCATATCAAAAAACAGTTTGAAGAACTATAGTTTGATTGACCATAAGAACACCTCAAGTGTAGCCAAAGCCATCCAGTTAGAGGCCAACGGAACAAAACTTTGGAAATGGTGCCTTTTATTTTCCCTACTTTTTATTGCAATAGAAATTTGTTTGATACGTTTTTTAAAATAATTACGATATGCCTATACTTATAAAACAAGCAACGGTACTAGATAAGAACAGCGAATTCGCCGGAAAAAAAGTTGATATTATGATCGACGGTGGAAAGATCACCGAGATCAAAAAAAGTATTAGCCCAAAAACAAATTGTAAAATAATTGAAGGCGACGAGCTTTACGTATCAAATGGTTGGATGGACATGCAATCAGTTTTTTGCGATCCTGTTCTAGAACATAAAGAAACTATCGAAAGCGGATTAAAAGCTGCAGCAGCCGGTGGATTTACAAGTGTATGTGTACATGGATACGATCAGTGCTCCATCAATAACAAATCAACTGTTGAATACATACTCAATAAAACAGATAAACTGGTTGATGTAGTTCCAATAGGTTCTATCACCGTAAAAACAGAAGGAAAAGAATTAGCGGAAATGTTTGATATGAAAACAGCGGGCGCTGTAGCCTTTAGCGATCATAAACATCCCATCACACACTCCGGATTATTTATAAGAGCGGTACAATATGCTAACAACATCAACTCTTTCATCATCGCGCACTGCAACGATCAACATATTTCGCACGGCGGGCAAATGAATGAAGGAGAAACTTCTACAAGCCTCGGCTTAAAAGGAATGCCGGCCATAGCTGAAGAATTAATGCTTGAAAGAAATATTGGACTGCTTGAATACGCTGGAGGAAAAGTTCATATCCCAACTATTAGCACCGCGGGAAGTGTTGACATCATTAAAAAGGCAAAAGCAAAAGGGATGAATGTTACCGCGGGAGTTGCGGCCATCAATTTAATGTACGACGATTCCATGCTCAACGACTTTGATTCTAATTATAAACTCGACCCGCCACTTCGCACCAAAAAAGATGTAGAAGCTTTACGCAAGGCAATTGAGAATGGAACTATAGATGTAATTGTGAGCGATCATAATCCACAAGATACAGAAAGCAAAGAACTGGAATTTGATCTCGCAGATTTTGGGATCATCAATCTTCAAACCACATTTAACTGTGTAGCCGAAGCGTTTAAAAATCATGGGTTGGAAGAAGCGGTAGAAGCTTTGAGCAATAAACCAAGAGCAATACTTGGAATGGAACAAAGAGCCATCAAAGAAGATGCAGATGCGAATCTTACTATCTTCAGTATAAAACAAACTTCAACGCTGAGTGATAAAAACAATTATTCACGATCGAAGAATAGTCCCTTCCTTAATAAAACATTACAAGGAAAAGTGATCGGCATAATAAATGGGGGCAAAAGCTCGTTTAATGCATAAATGCGTTATAGCTTACTCATATTTTTATTTTTGTTTGTAGGTCTCTCTCAAAAAGCCAAAGCCTCGCGATCTATTTATTTTATTGATAGTTTAGGAGTTGTTATTGATTCGTGCGAGTACACGAATACAGAATTTAGCGAAATATCTTTTGAAAATAGACCAAACCCGATATTACAGCTCGTAAAAAGGCAACGTAAAAAAAATAAAAGGGTAATAGCGGCTATATTGGCTTTTCCTTTTCCATTTGGTATAGTTGGCTTACACCGAATCTATTTAGGAACCGCGCCGCATGTTCCCATTGTTTATATTGGAACATTTGGCGGAGTTCTGGGCATTTTACCTTTTATTGATTTTTGCGTGATCATGCTCGATAAAGACTTAGACCGATATTTGAATAACAACAAAATATTTATGTGGGTTAAATAATGTGCGGAATTACAGGCATCATAGTAAAACAATATCATCAAAGCGCAACAGAAGTTGCGCTGAACATGAGCAGAGCCATAAAACATCGTGGTCCTGACGGTGAAGGACTATTAGCCATAACAGAAAATAAAATTACTGCTTACAAAACTTCCGAGAGCGAAGTATTTAAAGGTAGCTCTGTTTCATACATTCCAAAAGAAGAATACAAAGAACCTATAAATTGTTTTGCCGCATTTGCGCACCGACGTTTAGCTATAATTGATCTGAATGATACCGGTCACCAGCCCATGTGCGATGCTGATCAAGCTGTTTGGATCACTTACAATGGAGAAATTTATAATTACAAAGAACTTAAAGAGGAATTAAATACACTTGGGCATAAATTTGTTTCCGGATCGGATACTGAAGTGATCATTAACGCATACAAACAATGGGGGCAAGATTGCGTTACACACTTAAATGGCATGTGGGCGTTTTGCATTTACGATAAACGGTCAAATACGTTTTTCGCTTCGCGCGATAGGCTTGGCGTAAAGCCATTTTATTATATTCATAACTCTAGCTTCTTTGCATTTGCCAGCGAGCAAAAAGCATTTATAAAAAGTGGATTGATAAAGGCAAAGTTCAATGAACGCGCTTTACACAGTTATTTGGTGGATGAGGAATTAGAGAATTGCACATCGAACTTTTTTGAAGGCATTAACGAGTTATGGCCGGGGCAAAATTTAGTGTTCGATCCAAAAGATCATTCGGTAAAATTCTCATATTATTTTGAACGCAAAAAAATTGAAACGAATACGAACGAGAAATTAAATGATAATGAACTCATTGATCTTGTAAAAAAAGAACTTTTTAATATGGTGCAATTACGTATGCGCAGCGATGTAGAGGTTGGTACTTGCTTAAGCGGAGGAATTGACAGCAGTGTAATTGCAGGAATAATGGCGCAGACTATAAAAACACCTATTCATTGTTTTACATCCATTTTTAAGAATGGGGCCGTTAACGAAGAAAAATACGCCGATCTTGTAAGTAAGAATATAAACGCCATACATTCTAAAACAGAACCAACTGTTAGTGAGTTTGAAAAAGACATTGATGATCTTATTTACGCTTTGGATGCGCCCATTTGGGATACAAGTACCTATGCACAATTTAGAGTAATGCGTTTGGCAAAAGAAAATGGCATAAAAGTAGTACTCGACGGACAAGGAGCTGATGAATTATTTGCGGGCTATCATCATCATTATATTAGCAAATGGGATCAAACACTCAGAGAAAACGGTCCTTTTTTTTGGTCGCGCGCGGTTGCTGCATCCGCCAAAAGCATAAAAGCGCCTTTTACATTTCTGCTTAAACAAAAAACAAAGCAATATTTTCCCGGCATCACTTTAGATCATTTTAAATTACTTAAACAAGAATTTGTTGATCTCTACCCTATTAAAAATTCAAATTCATTTGAAACAAATGTGAATAAACAATTGATGACCGACATGGGTTACAAACGTTTAAAATCATTTTTGCGTTGCGAAGATCGTTGTGGCATGTGGCATAGCGTTGAAAGCCGTACGCCATTTAGCGATGATGTGAATTTGATCAACTTACTATTCAGCTTTAATGGCAAACGAAAAATTCATAATGGCACATCTAAATATTTTTTGCGAGAAGCTGCTAAAGATGTTTTACCAAAAGAAATTTACGAACGCACCGATAAAGTTGGTTTTGAAACACCCATGAAAGCTTGGGTGATTGACTTGCTGCCAAAAATGTTTGCGGATATTGAACAGGCCGGTTTTGATTTTATTGACGTTGCTGAAACAAAAAAACATTTTGATCAAAACAAAATGAGCCATATAAAAATGGTGTTTAAACTGTTTGTGTTGGCAAGATGGCAGAAGGTGTTTAGCGTGTAATTATTTTGTTTAAAACGCTATTTTCTCCAAGGCTTCGTAGGAGCCAACTATTATTAGAACATTAATAAAAGGATCCATTGAACCCCGTAGGGGTGAACTATTTTGAATTTGTGAATAGGCCGCTCCTACGGAGCTTGATTTCATGCTCGGTTTCTTTCTAATAATAGTTTGTCCCTACGGGACAATGAAAAACATGTCAAAGGCAAAGCATTTCTCTTAGAATTAGATTTGTGGAAATTCGTGCAATTCGTGGCTAAATCATCGTTGTTTTCCTCATTTTTTTTACCCATATTTACTAATTAATTTCACTAGAATATGCGTATAAAGCACATCATATTACTTTTCTTTGTTCCGCTCGTTTTTACCGCGCAAACCGAGTATTTAGATTACCGCTCGGTAACCAACCCACTCTATTGGAAAAACAGAAAACCTTACGAAGGTTATTGGCAACAAGACGTGCATTATAACATCAATGCAGAGCTGAACGATAGCACTGATATCATTAGTGCCAAAGAAGAACTCACCTATTGGAATAACTCACCCTACGATCTTTCGTTTGTTTATTTTCATCTGTATAGCAATGCGCAAAATAAAGATTCCTATTTATCCGATCTTTATAAGAACAACGATTACAAATTAAAATACGGTAAATACCGCGAAAAGAATTTAGGCACGCAGGTTGAATCGATGATGGTTAATGGTGTTGAATTAAAAACCGAATTAGATAATACGGTTTTGAAAGTTTGGTTACCAAAGCCGGTAAAATCGGGCGAATCGGTTACATTAAACATAAAATTCAAAACGTACTTTGATAAAGAAGCCATGCGTAACCGTATGAAAATGTTCAATTCGTTTGGAAGCAAACAATATGATATTGTTCATTGGTATCCGCGCATTTCGGTTTTTGATCACAAAATGGCTTGGGACACGCATCAACATATGGATCATGAATTCTATGGTGATTTTGGTTCTTATCATATAGAACTCTCTCTTCCTAATAATTATATTTGCGATGGTACCGGTGTTATGACCAACGAAAGCGAAATGTTGCCTGATACACTCCGTAAAAAATTAGACATCTCCAATTTCCTCAAAAAACCATTTAATTCTCCTCCGTCTACCATCATTAAAAAAGATGGCACCAAAAAAACCTGGAAGTTCAGCGCGATCAATGTACATGATGTTGCTTATACCTGCGATCCTAATTACCGTATTGGAGAATCAAAAATAGATGGCATTCGTTGTATTGCCTTAGTTCAAGAACCACACGCTGTCGGTTGGTATAATGCCACACAATACCTAACAAAGATCATTGAAGTGAATAGTTATAATATCGGTCCGTATCATTATCCAAAAATGATCAGTGCTGATGCGCAAGACGGAATGGAATATCCAATGATCACGCTTAACGGTGGATGGGATCCCGGATACAGAGGTTTATTTATTCATGAACTAACTCATAATTGGTTCTTTGGGATGGTAGGCAGCAACGAAACTTATCGCCCAAGTTTGGACGAAGGTTTTACACAATTTTATACTGCCGACACCTATCAATTTATTGATGGTCCTTTTGAGATCGATAACAGAAAAAAACCAAAATCGTTAATGGATAAGTACGTTGCAGAATATACCAAGCCCTTAAAAGTGGTTGATGCTGATATTTACAATCCTTATTACGCAACCAATGTGATCAAAGACGAGCAAGTAACTTTAAATACGCATGGTGATGATTTTAATGGCGGCATTCGTCATGGTGGTGGATATAGTCAGGTGTATTTTAAAACGGCTACCATGCTAAAGAATTTGGAATATGTATTGGGTCGCGCTTTATTTGATAAAGCCATGCAGTTCTATTTTTATCAATGGAAGTTTTGCCACCCTTATCCGGAGGATTTCAGAAATTCGATCACGCAATTTACAGGGCAGGATCTTAATTGGTTCTTTGATCAATGGATGGAAACAACCAAGACCATTGATTATAAAATTGGGAAAATAAAACACATAGGAAAAGGAAATTACACGGTTTCGTTTAAGCGCAAAGGAAGCATGCAAATGCCTTTGGATTTTGCCATCATTGATGGAAATGATTCGGCAAGGCATTATTATATTCCGAATACCTGGTTTGAAAAGCCCACAGGCGCCACTACTCTCCCTCGTTGGATTGGTTGGGGACCAAAACTAAAAACAACTTACACGGCTACCATTAATGTGAACAATGGAATTAAAAACGTGATCATTGATCCAAGTAAACGATTAGCCGATGTTGATATGACCAATAATATGAAGAAAGGTCGTATTAACGTACGCTTAGATTCAAAAGTATATAATCCTCCAAATTGGAAACAGTATGATATGCGTTTGCGTCCGAGTTTATGGCACAATGGTTACGACGGGTTAAAAGTTGGTTTAGCCCTGAGTGGAGATTATTTAATGACCAAGCATGTATTTGATCTTACCGGATGGTTTAGCTCCGGTTTTTTACAAGCGTACATAAAGAGCAGCGACAAAGTAAATAATTATAACACCGTGTCCTTTATTTTTAATTACAAAACAAGTTTGAATCGATATTTGAAAAAGTCCAATTTCTATTTGCAGCTTAAATCATTGGATGGTTTGGATGGCGCCACAATTGGTTTGGAAAAAAGAAGCAATAACGATAAAACCAGATTTTACACGCATTATAAAGCTATGCTTCGCGATATTGAAGCAGACATGACGTACTTGATCAACCCAACTGAATGGGGTTATCAAAAATTCAATAGCGCCATGCATTTTGGTTTAGATCACAATTACCGTTACAAGCGTGGAACAGGAGTTATTAATTTCAATACACGTGCCGCTGCATTTACAAATGATTATGATTACTCGGCCATTACTTTATCATGCATAAATAAAAATGATCTCGGTAAAATAAATATCAATACACGTTTGTTTGGTCAGTTTGGTTTTGGAAAATTAATGCCAAGCGAGAGCATGTTATTTGCGGCGGGTGCTAACAACGAAGAATTGATGGATAATAAATATACACGCTCTTACGGTTTTGGAGCGCGCGAATGGGGCGGTTATGGTGATGTAACCAATCATTTTACAGCTGGCGGAGGATTGAACTTGCGTGGCTACTCAGGTTATTTACTAGCCGAGAAAAATCCTGATGGAAGTTTTTCGTATCAATACAAAGGAAGTACAGGCGCAGCATTTAATATGGAATTGGAGTTTGGTGAATTATTTAGTTGGTTCAATCCAAAATTCTTAAAGAACAGCATTAAAATTCAACCGTACTTATTTGGAGATGTTGGTGTGATCAACATCAATAAACCGGGCGAAACTGTTGTTATGGGATCACCAATGGCTGATGCGGGAGTTGGTGCAACATTCAATATTGTACGTTGGGGACAATTAAGCGGTTTAAAACCATTAACTATTCGTTTTGATATGCCATTGTTTATCACACGTTTACCTTACGCTGAGAAGGATTATGTCCAGTTCAGATGGATGGTGGGAATTAATAGAGCTTTCTAGACTCATTTAACCACAAAGCGCACGAAGATTTTACACGAAGGCCACGAATACAATTTTCGTGGCCTTCGTGTTGTTCTTCTTTCGTGTTCTTCGTGGTTAAAAACAAAAAGCGCCGTTAGGCGCTTTTCTTATTTCAATATCTTTCCAATATCCGGTTTAAAGTAAAGATTACTCTTCAAAATCTTTCCGTCTTCTCTAAAAATTGGTTCGCCATTCTCATCTAGCTTGCTCATATTGCTGCGATGGATCTCGTCGTAAACTTCTTCTATTTTATGCTCTAAGCCGTGTTTTAAAATGGTGCCGAATAAAATATACAATTGATCGCCCAAATGCATCAGCGATCTCAACAATATCACCGTTCTTACATGCCTCAAGGTATTCCTCATTCTCTTCCTTAATTAAATTATAGCGTAAGGTATAATCCCTCTCATCTATTAATTTAATTCCATCCGCATTACCGATCTTGAACACTTCATGAAATTCTGCTACAGATTGTATCTTAGAATGTAATGCGGCGGTAGTGTTTTTTTCTGCCATTTTGAATTATTGTTTAGAAACCGCTTTTTTGCTTTTGTAACTTTCGTTGATCTGTATTATCACCTCTTCAGTAATATCAAACGATGGATTTCCGTAAACGATCAAAGGAACGTTTTCGCTATAAGTTAAAACGTAATCAAATTTTCCTGAATACTTTTCTGAAATAAGATTTTTAATGTCTGCTTTAAACGATTCGTTCTTCTCGTTCAATTCAATTCCTAAATTATCCATTTGCAACCGCTTGCTTTGCGCATCCTTCTCAATGTTTTGGATCTCTTTGGCTTTTGACGCTAGTTCGCTTTCAGGAATAATACCGGCGCTGGCCGAACTTTGGTAATCCTTTACTTTCTCTTCGTAACGCATCCCTAAATTCTCTAAACTGGCTTCGATCGAATTCTTGGTCTTTTCCAATTTCTTAACCATATCCATTACGAATAAACTTTTTTCGTTGATCTGATCGATATTAATAAAAGCAATTTTACCCGTGATAGGGACATTCTTATTCTCAATTACTATGGGTTTCTTTACTTCTTCTTTACCTTCTTGAGAATCGGGATCAGCCGCTTTGTTCCCACCAACCTGGTAGAACAAATATCCAACAGCTATAACCAACAGCGCATTAACGGTGATAAGGATCTTATTCATATTGCAATTTTACACAAATATAAAGCGAGTACAAATAAAAGAAAAAGACATTTAGTTAACAAAGAATAAATTTGGAATTAATTAACCGCAAATGACCTATTTTAAATGTTTAGAACAAAAAAAGAGCGGTCTTTTTAGCGACCGCTCTTCAATTTCAGGGCTTTAAAGCTTTATTGCTTAATAACCCTCATGGTTTCAATTACCTGGCTTCCTTCTTTGATCTTGGCCAAATAAACACCATTTGAAAGCTTGCTCATATCTACAGCCGTTGTAGTATTGCTTATCGGCTGCGAATGCATAAGAGCACCTAAAACATTATAAAGCTCAATACTCATATCGTCAGAAACAGCACTTATGCTAATATTAAATGCTCCTGTGTTTGGGTTAGGGTAAATAACTGCTTTAATAGAATTAACTCCTATCTCTTTTACACCAACACATGGGTCAACAAATTGGGTAATTGTATATGTTCCATAACACGTATTTGGATTAAACCCGGTTACAGTGTATGTAGTAGTAACAGTCGGAGAAACTATTGCAATACTTGTTGTAGAAGTATTGCCAGTCCATGAGTACGATGATAATGCACCGCTAGCCGTTATAGTTGCTGTTCCGTTGATACAAATTGTTCCATCGCTTGTTGAAGCAGTGATGGTAGGACTGGCAGCAGGGCCGAGTGTAAAATACTCAACATCTATACAACCATTTACATCAGTACCTAATACCGAATAAGTGATCACACTAGTTGGTGTAGCTGCTGCCGTATTTGTTGTTGAACCTGTATTCCAAGAATAAGTTGCAGCTCCACTTGCGGTCATAGTAGTTGGACCGTTATCCACGCAATAAACTATTCGCGATGGTGCAATTGTTACTGTTGGATTAGGATTTACATTCACAAATACTGTAGTGAATGCGGTACATGTACCAACTGTTCCATATAAACCATATGTGTTTGGTACAGCAGGTGTAACTACAATTGGATTTAAAGTTGATCCCGGAGAGGTTGTCCACGAATACGATGAAGCACCACTAGCTGTTAAAGTTCCAGATTTTCCAATACAAACCGCAGAAGGTGAAACTACCGACAACACAACCGAATTTGTTACAATGATAGATGGTGTTGCTACGTTACTAATACAACCGGCAGTTGATGAACCAACAACGGTGTACTGTGTTGTTATTGTTGGAGAATCAACAGGGCCAACAGGTAAATAAGTATAAGTTGCTGCACCGGATGGAGTGAATGTATAAGATCCCGGTGTTGGGCAAATACCTCCGTTTGGAACTGTAATTGTTGGTGTTGCATAAACTGTTACAACTGCTCCTTTTTTAGCAAAACATGTAGCCGCTGTACTTGTGTATACTTCATATAATGTTGAAATACTTGGCGTAACTACTATTTGACTAGCAGTTGATGCAGTTGGTGTCCACGAATAATTATTTAAGCTGCTATTTGCTGTAAGTGTCATAGAATTTCCGCTACAAAGAGACCCTGAATTAACAGTTAAACTAATTCCATTGTCGAATATTGGTTCAAATGCGAACATACCAAAACTTTGAGCAAATGACGCAACGAATCCGCCTAATTGATTTGACTGATAAAAGAAATTATTTGGAATATAATTCACCGGCATTACAGCGTATGGGAAATGTGGTCCGGTTGGTTGCGACATACCTACGTGGTAATAAGTTACATTAGTTAACGATATCGGAGTTGGGAAATAGAATGTGATAAATTTATTAAGATGAGCACTTGTTAAGATAAGCGTATTACTTGCTGCTAAAAGTCCGCCGGAACTATTAAGCAAAATAGCAAAAACAGGTTTCCCAACATTTGAAGGATCGCTTCCTATACCACAATCCACTGCATAAACCGTAGCAGTTGGCGCGCTTGGTTTAAATCTCATGACAATAGAAGAACCTCCTGCATTATAACCAACGCCTAAAGAATAAACATTCACGGCACTTGATGGCTGACCTAAACTTAATACCTCACAAGTAACTGATTGATTAACCACAGCGGTATTATTACAATTATTATCATCTGGCAAAGCGCTAATAGTAATAGCACTTGTACCCTGAATTGTAGGAGTAAAACCAGGGAACATAGCAATTACTGTTCCGTTTGCAGGAATAGAAGCTACAGTTGTAGATGTAGCAAAAGCATTTACACCGCTCATGGCAAGATTTAACGTTACGTTAGTTGCAGCAACGCTTGCTTGATTTTTAGCAACAACGCTAAAGGTGTAAGGTGCACTTGGTACGATAGGAATTTTTCCGTGCGAGATGATCGTTTGGATAGAGATCTCGTTGGTAAATGTATTAATGTAACCTAAATTGAAATTTGGACGTGTGTTAGTATTTACAATAGTTACCGGAGGAGCCGAATTGCTACTTTGTGAAGCACCACCAAAGGTAATATTGGTTGCTGCCTGTGAGTTAGCAATAGTTGGACCTGTTTCAAAAGGACCAGTTGAATACCAATCATATGCAACATATAAACCACCACCTGTATAAGTGAAAGCTGTAGGTAATACCAAGTTTATTGTATTAGCCCCGGCTGTTAATGGAATTGTCATTGTACTATTATACACTGATGTCATTGGTGCAATTGCCGAAGACCATATTGTACCTTTTGTATAATTAACGTCGCTTGTGTTTTCAAGATAGATCTGAATGCTACCAGTAACGGCCGCACTTCCACATCCGTTAACCAAACAAAAACCAACCGAATTCAATGCTGTTACAGTGGTTATCCCGCAAAGTTCGGATGCCGGAATTACAAAGCATCCTCTCACATAACCGTGAGCAGAAGTTCCATTTGGAACCCTAACAGTGGTTGTGGCAGTTCCTGCCGGCGCTTTAAAATAAGATTGCTGAGAATACCCGTTAAAGGCAGATAGCAATACGATAATGGTAAGAATTGAGTAGATTTTCTTCATGTAGATTTTTTTTGCTCCGCTAAAGTACAAAAAAAAACCGCCCCTTTTTTGACAAAAAAGCCACGGATTTAGTTAAAAATCAGGTAATAACGAACAAATTAAGAACAGGCAAAAACCTAAAGGGATTTAGGGCTTTTAGGTCTTTGTATTTATTCTACAATGATAAACTTTTTGGAAAATGCGAAATTTAGGCTCTTTACCTTCATGATATAAGTTCCTTTACTCAAGGCTGAAGTATTCACCTCTGAATTCTGCGTTTGCAAATTACCTGATAGAACTACGCGTCCTGTAATATCTAATATGGTATAAGAACTCTTTTCAATGCTTGAATTAAGAAGGATAGAAATTTTTTCGGAAGCAGGATTTGGATAGATGATGATCTCGTCTGCTTTGTTTGCAAAATCTAACATTCCTGTGGTTGTGCTAATGGTTCCGGTTTTCATTCCATTTCCAAAACTTGTAACCCAAACTTCTTGCGAATTAAATGGATTAAAAAATACGCGCTCCGGTTGCCCGAAGGGATAACTTTGCACTATAGAAAATGTTGGAATTGCTGCATTTATATTATTCGACATCCACAAACCGCAAGCTTCACCGGTGATATAAACTTGGTTTGCGTTATTTGGATTGAACGTTAAAGATGTTGCCCTATCAATGTCGGTAATATTGGTGAGCTTTGTCCAGCTTGTACCCCGATTAGTTGTTTTATAAACTCCGCCTAAACCATTTGGTGGACCACCCCAACCGCTAAACACGCAAGCGTACCACGTATTTTGCGTAGCATCGTTTGGATCAACAACCAGATCCTTTGTCCAATAATACATTCCTGTATGTGAGACATCAGTCCACGAATTTAATGCAGGGTCATAAATAAACACACCCGAACTTGCGGTAAATGCTCCACCCGAAGTTCTTCTGCCCGAATAGGTGGCAACCATTTTTCCATCGTTCAGTACATTAATGCTCGCCGGATGTTTTTCAGTACGCGGAGGATTTGGCAATAGTGTCCAAGTAGATGTTCCTAAATTATTAAGATCGTTACAAACATAAATTCCTCCGAGTCCTGTACCACCACTATAATGTATCACGCTCGCGTAAGCTCTATTTACATTATTAGGGTCTAAAGCAACCCAAAACACAGGATGGCCAAACGTGTGCACATTTTGCCAAGCTGAACCACCGTTGGTTGAGTATAAAACTTTTCCTTCTGCATCTGCACCATCAAGTATGGCATCTTGCAAACGCGTACTTTGATACATATCATGAATATTAGATGTTGCCCCAAATAAATTTCCATTGCTATGTTGGACTACTCTGTACATTGAATTGGCAGCATGGCCAGTATAATTGAACGACCATGAATTTCCTCCATCTGTACTGCGAATACCTTTTATATCCGAAAAACACGACCACAAACTTGTGGCGTTATTCCAATGTACTTGCCAGCAAGTTGTATTCTCAATACCGGAGCTCACATAATTTTTACCAGTTGGTGTATTTACATTAATTGTATTTTGTGAGGCAGGGTCAACGTAACCCTGTTGCCAAGTAGTGCCGCCGTTACTTGTTTTATGTACAAAACCAAAATCGCCAAACATAACTTTAGTAGGGTCATTTGCTGCTACGGCTAAACCAAAAGCACATTCGCCATAACCCCATCCTCTATCGCCCCCTTGCCCACTCCAACCTGTAACAATATTTGAATTAGTGGCTGTTGTAAATACATGCGTCCAATTTGCACCGGCATTTGTTGTTTTTAATACATCAGGATATCCGGTAGAATTACTTCCTGCCATATAAACTGTATTAATATCGTTAATTGCCATCCCAACAAACATTGGAAAATCGTTGGTGTAATTTATTCCCGTATTTTTGGCAACCCAGTTTGTTGTACCATAATCGCAAGAGTAAACGCTTTTTGGAAAATTAAAATAATCCGATCCAACAACACCAACATAAATATCTCCGGCATTTGCTGTTAAACAAAATAAACGTGTTGTTCCTCCATTTTTAGCTCCGGCAAACGACCAAATGCGCTCACCTGCAGGAATGCCTGTAATTGTAGAAGTGCTCCATGACGTTCCTGCATTAGTAGAAACAAGCAAGCCATCATTAGTTCCAATGTAAATAGTATTGTTATCCCAAAAAACACCACCTACCACGTTTCCTGCTCCCGAATTTGTTGCTGTATGAATGCTGGTAAATGTGTTTCCTCCATTGCTTGAAAAATGAATGGCGCCATAATATGAAATGATCACACGATTAGGGTTATTGTAATCGGCGTCAATAGTAAATGTTTCTTCGCTGTTATCAGGATTGCCCGTTAAAGCATTCCACGTTACACCATTATCAGTGCTTTTCATTGGTAATACCATGTTATTGGCATAACTCACGCTGTACAATAATCCAACACTTGAAGTAAAACAGACTTTAGAATTATGTCCCCCAATTACTTGCTTAAAATGCACCTGATCGTAAGAATTTCCAAAGTTAGTGGTATGGAATAATTCCCCCATATCACAAGAAATATAATACTCATTATTGTTGGCAGGATTAATTGCGCAAGCAAATAAAGCTCCGCCACCGCCAATTCCTTTTGACTGAAATGAATTTATTTGAGCAGTAGAAAAAAAGAAAATTAAACTTCCGGTGAACAGTAATAGTTTTTTCATGGATTGAATTTGTATACCCAAATTAAAAACAATTTAGAACAAATCCTAATGAAAATAACAACAAGGTAGTACTGCTAAAAAAACTTCTAATGAGAATTAACCAATTTATAGCTGTGTTTACTGTACTCTGTTTTAATGCTCAGAAAATAAACACCGTTAGATACAGAAGATAGATCGATATCCATGATCCTACTTTTATTTATTCCGCTATATACTAATTCTCCTAAAGTATTAACGATCTCAATTTTGCTTCCATCATTCAATCCTGAAATATGAATGATGCCATTATCTGTTGGATTTGGATAAATAGAATAATTTTCTTTTACATCCATTTTACTTTCATTTAAACCAACATAAGCCGCCCAAATACTATCGGCATACTCCGGGTGATCGATGAACGGATTGCGATTATTTTGAAATTTATAATAGATAGAATCATTACGCGCAATTTCCTTTGCACTTACCGGATCGGTATGATGCCACGACAACAAAACAGATAATTGCCAAGGCAAAATAGTACTTTTATTTGTTGCCGGAGAACTCGACCATGCCAGATCCTCAGAAAAATAGCGAGTTGACATATAAAAATAACTCCTTGCCATATCACCTTTAATATCGGTTAATGGTTCAAATACAATTCCTGAATAACCTGCGTCGGCTCCATTCCCAAGTTTGCTTCCGTTTAAACTTAAATAACTTGGAGTTAATACAGTGCCAAAAGGATAATTACTTCGCTGACCATTTACAAAACCATCGCAAGGGTAAATATGAAATAGATCTGAGTCAGGACCGGTAGTTCCATTGAACCAACTTTGTGGCCAAGTATGTTCGCGGTTAAAGCAATCACTTTCTACAGAATAACTTCCGCATTGCATGGTTACAAATGTGTATTCGTAATTTTGCGGACCACTTGGAACATATCCATATAAATCCCAAACTTTTCCATTTGGTTTAACATCTGTTTTTGCAAATGCCGACCATAACCCACTATACGGCACAACAGTGTGGTTATCGATCTTTGAATGTAAAGCGATGAGTAAATTTTGCCCGGTGAGTCCTGATAAATTATTATAATACCCCGGTGGTATTTGACCAAAGATTAGAAATGGTAAAAGCGTTATAAAAACAAACAAGTTCTTCATTACTCAAATATACCAAACAAACTTGGGTTTTGGGAGAATTTGGCGAGGTTATTTTTGTTTGTATCAAAGCAAAATTTTTCAGCATAGCCATAGTCTATGGTTAAAAATTTTAATGCGGAGACAAACAAAAAGAAACCGTCAAAAATTCCAAAACCCAAGTTTGCTTGGTATATCCAAAAAGCTATATTTGTATACCACCTTTGCCAAAAATTAACCATACCGAACTTATCGACCTGCTTCAGCAGGCTTATTCGGCCGAAAGAGCCGCAGCCTTTGCATACATCGGACATGCACGTTCAGTTAAGAATGCAGATGAAAAAAAGGCAATAAAACAAATTGAGGATGATGAATGGCACCATCGCATTACAGTATTAAAAATAATGGAGCAATATGATATTCCAATTTCAAAATACTACGAGTTTAGATTTTATGTGATCGGGAAAATAATATGGTATAGTTGTTATGTAATTGGTTGGTTCATGCCTTATTATTTTGCCGGCCGATTAGAAAGTGGCAATGTGTGCGAATACTTTAGAATGAAACAGTTTTTTAATTCTTTAGGAATAAAAGAACATGATGTTATACTTTACGAAATGGGCATTAAAGAAAAGGAGCATGAAGTGTATTTTTTAGAGCGAATAAAAAATAAAAAAATGCTGCCAGTGTTTGAAAAAATATTTAACTGGGGAAATAAAAGAAGTTTCAATAATATTGATCTTGATAAAAAATATCCTGTAGAACGATCGGATGTGTATTGCAAAAAAGATTGATCACTTTGATCACTTTATAGAAAGCAACCATTTCACAGCTTCATCACGATCGTTAAAAACCTTTACCGGATGATTATAATGTGAAACCGTGACTTTTAAATAAAATGTAGCTATAATACGTTGATGTAATTCCTTAACAACAATTGCTTCTGCCTTTTTTCCTGACACTTGAGCAATATATTCCTTAGCCTCTTTGGTTAGATCGTGCATTGAATCACGCGCATCCACTAATATTAACATTTGCTTTCCATCAACTAATTGCAGGGAGGCGTTATGTTGAGCCTTTGCCTCTTCCAAATCAATTTTCAGGTCATTATCAATAAATTTAACCTCTAAAAAACCCTCAGGAGTGACTGAAATTAT
This sequence comes from Sphingobacteriaceae bacterium, assembly GCA_016705695.1. GTDB lineage: Bacteria > Bacteroidota > Bacteroidia > B-17B0 > Aurantibacillaceae > Aurantibacillus. Next base: position 13,017 of record JADJLA010000013.1, on the reverse strand, counting down.
AGAAGTGCTTGTGCTAATTTGCATCCAACTAAGATAGGATAAATTCTATTGAATTACAAAATTAGACGAAGTGTAAATGCATTTAAGCCACAGTTTCCCTCAGATGGTCGGTTTATTTAACATCTAATAGCATGGCCTCTAATTCAGTTTTTCCGATCTTTTTTTCAATAAAAGCAGTTTTGCGCCTTTTATTTGTAGTAAAATATGTTGCAGGAATGGATCCAGTCCAGCGTTTGTCGATCTTATCAATAAAATCATTTCCGTTTATTTCATCTAACAATACACACTCTGTTTTATAGCCATTCTTTTTTAGGAACGGGTTCACTTTTTTCTCCAACTCATCCTTAAAATCCAAACTTACCAATATCACTTTTATCTTCTCATTTTTATGACGTATGGCAAACGAGTCAATTTCGGGTAATTCTTTTACGCAAGGCAAACACCATGTAGCCCAAAAATTAAGCACATATACAGTATCCGTATTTTGCTCGATGCGTTTTAGTAGGTCAGCTATTTTATAAACAGAACTTACCTGTTGCGAATGCGCAAAACAAACAGCAAACAAAAAACTAAAGAGTATTTTTATTCTTGTACTCATATTCTTTTAATAATGTTTTAATATCGGTTATTAAACGTACCACTTCAATGCTGTCTGTTCCATCGTAAAATCCACGGATATGTTTTTCTTTATCTATTAAAGCAAAATTTTGCGTATGAATAAAATCATCTGCCCCTCCATCACCCTCTTCTACAGTGAGCATAAAACTTTTTCGTGTGAGTTCGTAGATATCTTTTTTACTTCCTGTAGCAAACCACCATTTATCATCACTAACGCCATAATTTTTGGCGTGCAAAGCTAATTGCTGAATGGAATCAGTTTCAGGATCAACTGTTAAAGAAAGGATCATAAAGTCATTGCGCGATCTAAAAGCCTTGTAAACTTTAGTAAGCTCTTTATTCATTATTGGACAAATGCTTTTGCAGGTTGTAAAAAAACTATTGCTTACATAGATCTTTCCTTTTAGATCTTCTTGTGTAATGGTTTTTCCGTACTGATTTACAAAAGAAAAATCGGCAATGGTATGATAGGCTGTATCGTTTATTTTAACTGTATGCTTTGGTCCGAAATAAGCAAGTGTTCTTAAAGGCTTATCGTCGTTCTTATTATAAAAATACCAGCCGGCAAAAACACCAAGCACCAAAAGAAATAAAATAATAATGGGATTCTTTGAGTTCATTATTACAAAGGTAATCACTAATTTTATACCAAATCTATATTTGGTAATCGCTATGGCAATTTTTAACGGAAAGAAGAATAATGAGACCGAATTAGGTTTTGGAAACAAGAATTACAAAGATTCGGTTAGATTTTTGAATTCAGACGGTACGGTTAATGTAAAACGAACCGGCATGGGCATGTCAAATCTTGATCTCTACCATTGGCTTACCACTATTCCGTTCAAAAAGTTCATTGTTATCGTTTTGGCATTCTATACGGTTGTTAATCTTTTTTTTGCTTTTCTCTATTTCACACTTTGCTATAACAGCTTTGGTGAGCTTGAATCTAGCCGGGGCTTTGGTACGATTTGTGGATCTGGTTTATTTCAGCGCTCAAACCATTACAACGGTGGGCTACGGCCACGTTTATCCAAAAGAACATTTAGCAAGCTTGATCGCTTCTATTGAATCATTGTTTGGCTTAATGCTATTTGCCATTATTACCGGTGTTGTATTTGGTCGCTTTTCTCGTCCCAAAAATTCGTTGTTGTACAGTAAAAATATTTTGCTCGCTCCTTATAAAGATATGACTGCGCTTATGTTCAGAGTTGCAAATACAAAGCAATACGAGCTTATTGAGAACGAAGCTAATGTGGTGATGACGATGAAAAATCCGGTGACCAATAAACGCGAATTCTTTAATCTAACGCTTGAGTTAGAAAAGATCAATTTTTTGGCCTTAAGTTGGACCGTTGTACATCCAATTGATGAAAAAAGCCCACTGAACGGCTTAAGTATTGCCGACCTTCAAGAGCGAGATGCCGAGGTGATCATTTTAATAAAGGGAATAACAGATACCTTTTCACAAACTGTATTTTCGAGAGGATCATATAAAGCATCACAATTTTTGGATAAACGAAAATTTGTGCCTGTTAAACAAGATGTTAACCAAAGAGGAAGGGTTATAATTTCCCTTGAAGATATCCACGTTTTTGAAAGCGCATAATGTTAAAATTTCTTAAGTAATTTTTTGGCATTCCATTTGTATTACTAAATTTGTTATCCTAGTAAATATAAATTATGCGACACCTCATTTTATCAAGTTTAGTGCTTTGTTCGTTTCTGATCAACGCTCAAAAACCATTCACTTTTACCATCAATGGAGAAGTAACAAAATATTCTAAAACCTATATTTATCTTCATCATAAATGGGATAATAAAGATTTTACCGATTCAATAAAAGTAAAAGGCGGAAAATTCACCTTCACAGGAAAAAGTGAAGAACCCAATATGTATTGGTTCAATTCTGAAAATAATATCCAATATCAACCAAACTATATTTTCTTTGTTGATCCGGGAAAGATCAGCGTAAAATTAAAAGGAGATTCAATTTTTGCATCTGCTGCAATTGGCGGACAAACGCAGAAAGATCAAATGGATTATCAAGCCTTGATGAATACATTCATTCAAAAACAAATGGGCTTGCAAGAAGAATTCAACAAAGCGCAAGCAGAAGGAAGAATGGATGTAGCTACGGCAGTTAATGGAAAGTACCAAGAGTTAAATCAAGAGTACATTACTTCTTTAAAAGGATTTGTGAAAGCTCATCCAAAATCTGCCATAAGCGGTTGGATCATTTATCGCGATCTTAATAATCCAAATATTCCTGTTGAAAATTCTATCGAAGCAGCTTCTTATTTGGACAAAACATTTTTAGCAACAAAATTTGGAAAGCTTGCTACAGAGCGCATTGAATTATTAAAAGGCTCCACCATTGGAAATTTAGCAACCGATTTCACTCAAAATGATGTGAATGATAAACCTGTAAAATTATCTAGCTTGCGCGGGCAATTTGTATTGGTTGATTTTTGGGCAAGCTGGTGCGGCCCATGCCGCGCCGAAAATCCAAATGTTGTTTCGGCATACAATAAATATAAAAGTAAAGGGTTTACTGTATTAGGCGTTTCTTATGATCAGGATAAATCACGCTGGATAGGTGCAATTGAAAAAGACGGGCTAACCTGGCAACAAGTAAGCGATCTTAAAGGTTGGGGTAACGAAACCGCCAGACTATTTGGTATCACAGGAATTCCATCCAATTTACTATTGGACAAGGAAGGAAAAATAATTGCTAAAAACCTAAGAGGACAAGCCCTCGACCAAAAACTAGAAGAACTTTTAAAATAAATACCACCATCAAATAAATTGAATAAATTTGCACCCATTATGATGAAAAAAAATGTGTTAAGCCTGAGCTTATTATGTGTTTTAAGCCTTGCTGTTAAAGCCCAAGATCCGGTTGTAATGACCATTAATGACAAGCCTGTTACTAAATCAGAGTTTGAAGCTGTTTTTAATAAGAACAACAACAAAGAAAAAACAGATGCAAAATCAGTAAAAGAATATGCAGATCTATACACTCTTTTTAAAATGAAAGTGTTAGAAGCCGAAAGTATGGGGCTTGATACATTGATGTCGTTTAAAAATGAATTGAATGGCTACAGAAAACAATTAGCAGCTCCTTATTTAACCGATAAGAATACGAACGAAAATTTATTAACCGAAGCATACGAGCGCTTAAAAGTAGAAGTTAAAGCGAGTCATATTTTAATTCGCTGCGACGAATCGTATTTACCAAAAGATACATTAGAAGCATGGACACGTGCAAACCTCATCAGAAACGCTATACTTGGTAAACTACCAACTAACGCCCAAATTGCCGAGTATGATAAATTACTTAAGAACACCACAGAGACACTTTCTTTGTTTAGAAGAAAGGACAGTGCTATTTACAAAATAAAAATAAATGCTATTAAAAATCTCGCGACAAACGTTACCAAGAACCCAGATAGATTTGCCGCCCTTGCGCCCGTAACAAGTGATGATGCTTCGGTGGCTGATAATAGAGGAGACCTTGGTTATTTTACTTCTATGGACATGGTTTATCCGTTTGAGAACGGTGCTTACAACACAAAGGTTGGTGAAGTAAGTACCATTGTAAAAAGCAGATTTGGTTATCATATTTTAAAAGTTTACGAAAAACGTAATAGCAGAGGTGAGATCCTTGTATCGCACATTATGGTTAAGATCCCTAAAGGTGGTACTGAACAGGATAAAGCAAATTCGAAAGCAAAAGCAAAGGAATTATTTGATAAAGTAAAAGCAGGAGAAAAATTTGAAGACGTTGCACGTCAGTTCAGCGATGACAAACAAACAAGCGATCAAGGCGGACAATTACAACCATTTAAAAGCGGTCGTTTCCCAAAATCATTTGAGGACGCGGCATTTGGCTTAAAAAATAATGGTGATATAAGCGAGCCTGTAGAAACACAATACGGTTGGCACATCATAAAACGCATTGATAAAAAAGCACTTCCTCCTTTTGCTGAAATGAAAAATGATCTGAAGGCAAAAGTTAGTCGCGATACGCGTTCACAAATGGGAAAAGTTGCTTTAATAGCGAGAGTAAAAAAGAACAATGGCTTTAAGGAAAATTTAAAAGCTCGTGATGAGTTTAAAACTATCATTGATTCAACTTATCTTCAAGCAACATGGACCACTAAGCGCGCCCAATCATTAGGCAATAAAGAAATGTTCAATATTGGAGGTAGATCATATACTCAAAACCAATTTGCAAAATATCTTGAAACGCAAATGACCATTAGAACACAAGATGATGCTTGGGAAGTTGCAAAACCAATGTATACAAAATGGGTTGACGAATGCGTGGTTGCTTTTGAAGATTCGCAGCTAGAAAAGAATTATGTGGAGTTTAGAAATTTAGTTCGCGAATATCGCGAAGGAATTTTATTATTTGATCTTACCGATCAAAAAGTTTGGAGCAAGGCGGTTAAAGATACAACAGGTTTAAAAAAATATTATGAAGATCATAAAGCTTCTTACCAATGGGATGAACGCGCTGATGTAACAAATTACAAATGTGTCAATGAAGTTATAGCCAAAGACGTAAGAAAAATGTTAGCCTCCAAAAAAACGGATAAAGAGATCTTAGAGGTTGCTAATAAAACCTCACAGTTGAATCTCAGCATCGAGAATATTTTTTATCTCAAAAATGAGAGACCAATTATCAATGAGAATTGGAAAGCCGGCATAATTGCAAAAGATTTTGAAGATCCTAACGAGAAAAAAACAGTAGTGATCGTTGTAAATAAGATCTTACCTGTATCTCCAAAAACATTGCCTGAGTGCCGTGGTATGGTTACAGCCGATTACCAAAATCATTTGGAAACTGAATGGTTGAATTACCTTAAAGGTAAATACAAGGTAACCATTAACGAAGACGTTTTAAAAACAATAAAATAGTGTTTGTCCGAAAAGTTCCATCCAAACACTGATTCCCTTAAAAAATTAAAAGGCCTCGAAAGGGGCCTTTTTACTTGGTAATTGTACCATCTATTTAAAAACCCTTACCACTTATTGTATTGGCTCGCTAATGCCTCTTTTTTTATTAACTTTAATACCAAATGTAATTAATGGTTAAATGTTTAGGGATATTTTTTTGTTTGCTTTTTGCTAAGGCATTACATAGCCAATGCCCTAACTCGCAGTTCATGGATTACAACTGCTCTACAGGAACCCTGAGTTATAGTTTGGTTGTTAGTGGCCCTGCTCCATATAGCTTTACTGCAATACCTGCTTATCCTTTCACGGTAACAGGAAACACTTTGGTTATGTCGTTTTCTACAACAGCAAACATTCTTATTAATTATCTAAACGGCAGCAATTGTTTCAATAACGCGAATCCTGTAGTTAATGCGGCAACTTTTAATTCATTCTTTGCCATTTCTACATTAAGCCCATTCACAAATAGTATTACCTGCTTTGGCAATAATGATGGGGCAATTTCCTTAACTGTAACCGGCTCTTCGGTGGTTCTTCCTGTTACTTACACCGTTAATGGTTCAGCCATAGCAGGAAGCACGCTTACTAATTTATCGCCCGGAATTTACACCGTTATAGCCAGTGGTGCCGACGGTTGTAAAAGAACAGAAACTATATCAATAAATGAACCAAGTGATCTAAATACGTCGTGTACCAATTCAATAAGTTGTTTTGGTGGAACAGTAAATGCGATTCTAACAACCACAGGAGGAGTTGGAAGTAAAAGTTATTCCGTGAATGGAAGTCCTATTGCAACAAATACACTAGTTGGCGCAACTGCCGGAACTTATACTATTATTACAAAAGACATTAACAATTGCACAAAAACAAATATCATCACCATTAACCAACCCATTGCTCCTGTTTTTAATTTCAATATTACACAACCCAGCTGCCCTACTTCAAGCAATGGTGGGTTAACTGTGAATATTCTCAATTTGCAAGCGCCGTATAATTATACATGGACAGCACCAACAAATACCAATTCATTTTTAACCAATATTCCAAAAGGAATTTATACACTCACTGTAAAAGATGCATCTAATTGCAAATTCACAAATACAGTAAGTGTTGTTCCTATTTCAAATATTCAAACCACGTTCATTACAAAACCCGAAACGTGCAGCGCTGTTGATGGAGCAGTAACCGTTAATGTTACAGGCGGTTCATTACCCCTCACCTATTCCATTAGTCCTTTTCCATCACAAAGTACAAACACATTCAGCAATCTTACTGCAGGAATTCATTCGGTAGTTGTTACCGATGCCAATACATGTTCGTTGGTAAGCACATTCAGTATTGGCAACACAAGCTCAGTTCTGTTATCTATTACATCGCAAACAGATATCTTGTGTTATAATAATTGTGATGGAAAATTGATCATGAATGTTGTAAATGCTAGTGCCCCTGTAACATTTAGCTTAACCAATCTTCCAACTTATACCACTAGCAACATCAACAATATTTGCGCCGGAACGTATACCATAAAAGTGATAGACAATATTGGATGTTATGCTGTTACTACGGCAACATTTACCGATCCTGCGCCATATAGTTTTTCGGTAACAGGCACATCGCAGATATGCGTGAGTAAAAGCGCCACTCTTGTAGGGCAAGCAAATGGCGGCACTGCCCCATATACATATAGCTGGATGCCTGGTGGGGCAAGCGGACCAAACATTGTAGTTTCTCCAAGTGCAACAACCGTTTTTAGTTTGAATGTTTTTGATGCAAAGGGTTGCACATTAGCTCCTGAAACGTTCACTGTAAATGTAAAAGCGCCAATTACAGTTTCTATAAGTGCGCAAAATGCAGGAATTTGCCCTGGTACTACTGCGCAAATAACTCCATCTGTTAGCGGTGGCGATGGAAATTATACCTATTTATGGTTGCCCGGAAACATTACCACACCGAGTATTTTTTTGGCTAGTTTAACCAATCCAAGTTATACATACATTGTAAGTGATGCGTGTGGAAGTCCAACTTCAACAACCGTTATTAATTTGCAAATATTTCCGGTTACAGTTCCAACCTTTAGTACCGATACGGCAATTGGTTGTCAGCCATTGTGCGTGCAGTTTAAAAACACCACGCCAACTTCCATCAATCATTATTGGAATTTTGGCGATATGCCCTTTGAGCAAAATGTACAAGATCCGTTTTACTGCTATACACGCAGTGGAAAATTCAACGTTAAACTTTCGTTAACCGATATTAATGGTTGTAAAGTAAGTGCCACATACAGTAATTACATTAATGTACTTCAACAACCTAAGCCAAATTTCATTACAAAGCCCGAGATCCTTACAGATGATATGGGCGAAGGGGCTCTACTGAATTCAACTGCAAACGGAACATCGTTTAAATGGTTTGTTGATGATGTATATAAGGGAAACTCAACCAACTTGAATATTCATTTTAACGATACAGTATGTTACATCATAAAACTGATTGCCGATAATTCGAATGGTTGCAAAGATTCTACAGCAAGATTAATTTGCATCAAACCCGGCTTTACATTTTATATGCCTAATACCATCACACCAAATGGTGATGGATTGAATGATATTTTATTGCCTTTTGGCCGATCTTGGGTTTCGGAAAACTATAAATTCAGGGTATTTAACCGCTGGGGCCAAATGATCTTCCAAACTAAGGATATTGCTGAGGGTTGGGACGGAAAGCTGAAGGGTTCCTTAGGCCTAAACGACACCTATGTTTGGACGGTTGCGGTAACAGATTACTACGGTAATGAACATAGTTACCATGGTACCGTTGTTTTGTTAAAATAATGCCTAAAAGACACTTGTAACATTCGCTCACATTTTGTACTTTTGTTTAAAATAAGTCTAAATAGTGAAGCCATCTTCAATATTGATCGCAGATAAAAACTTTTTAAGCCGAATAGGTTTAGAGTTACTTGTGGGCGAACTAAAAGGATTTGAAGTTGTGCCTTCTGTTTGCGGAGATAAAAAAGCCCTTACAAATCAAATATCTCTATCAAAGCCGGATGTTGTTTTGATTGATTTTTCATCGTTAGGAATTAGTATTGCCGAGTTTAATCAAATAACTAGCATCAATAAAAAAACAAAGTTCATCGCCTTTTCAACCATTATGAACAAGAACGAAATGAACGCCGTTTTGAATTGTCGCATAAATGGCTATTTGCTTAAGGAATGCGAAAAGGCTGAGATCCTAGAGGCAATAAACGCAGCGTTAAATGGTGAAAAATATGTTTGCGGGAAGATCGTTTCTATACTTACTTCCGAAAAAGAGATCAACGCCAACAACTCTTATATTAAAATGTTGAAGTGTGATGGACTTACTGTTACTGAAAGAGAAATAGAGATCATAGTAGAAATTTCATTAGGCCTTTCAAATAAACAAATTGCAGATAAATTACACTTAAGCACGCATACTGTGAACACTCATCGCAAGAATATCATGCTAAAATTAAACGCAAATAACACTGCCGGTATAGTAATGTTTGCCGTTAAAAATCAGTTATTAGAGACCAATTTTTCTCTTTAAATTATTTAACTGACAGTCAGTTAGTTAACTTCTAAAAGACTCGTTTTCCTTATAAAATAGTTATCTTTATCCCTTTAAAATTAAAGCATGACCTATTTAGATTTTGAGAAGCCCATCCAGGATTTGGAGACCGAATTGAACAAGTTGAAAGAGGTGGCGGCCAAAAGTAAAGTTGACCTTAGCGATAAGATCAGTGAGATGGAAGGCAACATCAAGGAAAAGATCAAGGAAATTTATAGCAACTTAACTGCTTGGCAAAAAGTTCAGGTTAGTCGACACCCCGAAAGACCTTACACTCTTGAGTATATTGAAACCATTACCAATAAAACATTTATTGAATTGCATGGTGATAGAACTGTTGGCGATGATAAAGCAATGATAGGTGGTTTTGGTTCAATTGATGATGAAGCTGTAATGTTTATTGGTCAGCAAAAAGGGATCAATACCAAAATGCGCCAGATCCGTAGGTTTGGAATGGCAAACCCTGAAGGTTATCGCAAAGCATTACGCTTAATGAAGCTTGCCGAAAAATTCAACAAACCCATTGTTACATTTATTGATACGCCTGGTGCTTATCCCGGTTTGGAAGCAGAGGAGCGCGGACAAGGCGAAGCCATTGCCCGAAATTTGTTAGAAATGGTTCAATTAAAAGTTCCTGTAATTTGTATCATTATTGGCGAAGGTGCCAGCGGTGGCGCATTAGGAATTGGTATTGGAGATAAAGTATTAATGTTAGAGAATACCTGGTACTCTGTAATTTCTCCTGAATCATGTTCATCAATTTTGTGGAGAAGTTGGAATTTTAAAGAAACTGCCGCAGAGGCATTAAAGTTAACTGCGCAGGATATGAATAAGAATGGTTTGGTAGATGGAATTATCAACGAACCATTAGGCGGAGCGCATCGCAACCACGAACAGATATTTGAAACAGTAAAAGCAGAGATAAAAAAACATTTAACAGCATTAAAAAAATTAAAACCCGAAGAACGCATCGATCAACGTATTGCTAAATTTTCGGCAATGGGTGTTGTTCACGAATTAGAAGATTAAGGAATTTTGAATGTTGAATGCTAAATTTTAAATTAGCGTTTGAACGTTCATCAATTAAACATTTAGCATTTAAAATTTAAAATTATAAAAAAATGGCAGATACAGGCGATATTAACGTAGGCTCAGTGATCAGATTCAATGGAGAATTAGTTCAGGTAATTGATTGGCAACACCGAACTCCCGGAAATTTACGTGCATTTTACCAAGCTAAGATGCGCAACCTTATTAATGGAAAACAAACCGAAAACCGTTTTAGAAGTGGTGAATTGGTGGATGTTGTTCGTGTTGAATACAAACAAATGCAATACATATATTCTGAGAACGATTTTGCTGTTGTAATGGATCCCGAAACATTTGAGCAAATACACTTAAACATGAGCATGTTTGGCGACTCGGCCAAATTTTTGAAAGAGAATATGGATGTAAAAGTGGTATTTGAAGGAGGCGAAACACCAATTTTAGCCGAAGCTCCTACATTTATTGAAGCACAAATAACTTATGCCGAACCGGGCGTAAAAGGAGATACTGCAACAAACACATTAAAGCCTGCAAAAATTGACACGGGTACCGAAGTAATGGTTCCGCTTTTTGTAAATGAAGGCGATTGGATAAAAGTTGATACCCGCACAGGTGGATATGTGGAGCGGATCAAAAAATAATCGTTAAATTTTCCTCCTTTGAAAAAGAGCCTGTACTGAGCTTGTCGAAGTAAGGTGTCACGAAGTAACGGAGGATTCAAACAAAAAGCCCTGACAGATCGCAAGGGCTTTTTTTATTTTCTTTTAAAAGGCAATTAATGCCTCGCCCAACAAACATTTTGCAATCCCGATAGCTATCGGGACGCTCACGCAAGCGTACACCAGGCATTTCAGTAAAAATTTAAGATTGCTACAAATTATAGCCATCAATCCTTTTTTTGTGGTTTAATTTTGTTCAGCCCGTAGGATTAAAATAGCACGGTGATGAATTATTACATTTACATATTATTAAGTGAAAAGGATGGGCTTTTCTATACGGGCTATTCCAGTAATCTTGAAAAAAGGGTAAATTATCATAATGCAGGCTTAGTTCATTCAACTAAGTTAAGGAGGCCGTTAAAATTAATATATTTTGAAGGCTGTTTAAATCAGCAAGATGCGACAAGAAGAGAGAAATATTTAAAATCCGGAAACGGTAAAATATATATAAGAAGTAGACTTAGAAATTTTTTTAATCCAACGGGCTAAATGATTAAATTGCCAACTGTAAAATTAAAACCATCGTTTCATAATGAAAAGGAAGTTGTACAAGTTCTTTTTGAGAGGAACGATGAGATCACACAACTGTTAAGATCAAAAGTGCAATTACGTTGGAGTAAAACCATGAATTGTTGGTACGTTCCGTTTTCAAAAACCATTACCGCTGAATTATTTCAATTGATAAGAAACAAAGCTTATTTAGAATATTCAGAATTAAAAAGTGATGTTTTGATGAAGGAGCCGGAAACTTTAATTGAGCCCGGGTTAAATGTTGCAAGGCCGGAAGTGACGGCAAAAATTGAGGAATTAAAGCGATGGATGCGATCGAAGAGATATAGCGAAAGCACTATTGGAACCTACAGCGATGCTTTGAAAACATTTTTGAGATATGCAGGAGAAAAACCTATATCGGAGATAAGCAATCAGGATCTTATAGAGTTTAATAATAGCTATATATTGGCCAATAAATTATCGGCTTCGTTTCAAAATCAGGTGGTAAATGCCATAAAGTTATTTTTAAGGATAGTTGAAAATAAAAAGATGGATGTTGAATTGATCCACAGGCCTAAACGCGCAAAGGTATTGCCTAATGTTTTAAGCAAGGAGGAAGTGAGGTTAATATTGAATGCACACAATAATCTTAAACATAAAGCGATGTTGAGCTTAATATATAGTTGTGGTTTAAGATGTGGAGAGTTGTTGAGTTTAAAGCCCGAGCATGTTGACAGTAAACGAAATTTGTTGATCATAAAGCAAGCTAAGGGCCGAAAAGACAGGATAGCGCCTTTGAGTGCTAAAATAATTGACATGTTGAGGCAGTACTTTATAGCCGCTAAGCCCGAGGTTTATTTATTTGAAGGGCAAAAAAAAGGCGAGCCGTATGATGTGAGTAGTTTGCAAAAAGTTTTAAAACAATCGTTAGAAAAGGTAAAGATCAACAAGCCCGTTACCTTGCACTGGTTGCGCCACAGTTATGCCACGCATTTGCTTGAAAATGGTACTGACCTGCGTTATATACAGGAAATACTTGGTCATAGCCGCAGTACCACAACCGAAATATATACCCATGTAAGCACAAAAAGCATTCAAAATATTGTATCTCCATTTGATTACTTGCTATAATGAACAAAATTTTATACATTAGATCAAGTAAAATGAGCATGACCAGTATAAATAAATACTATCAATTTAACACTTCTAGTGTGTTTTGGAATGAGGCAAATCTACGATGTATCGTAGATTTTCATTCAGAAAAAGCGGAAGATGGTGTCCCGATAATTATCGGGATGGAAATAAGACCAAAAGTCGGCCTATCTCGCTATTTTGACAAGATATGCTTACTTTTAGTAAGCATATAAAGGAGTTAGAGTGTAATTGCTGCTCACCACGACTTCAAGACGACACAGTTTAAAGAAAAAGCTCGCAGAATTTTGGGGTAAATCACAGCAGACAAAGAAAAATATGCTTTATAATTTTGTAGAACTTATCGGTCCAGTTGCTTCGACAAAAGTCGCGAAAGCTCGCTTTCGAACGACTGGCGTCGCTTAAGCAACTTGCGATGTAAAGTTCCCGAAAAAAA
>JADJLA010000012.1 GCA_016705695.1 Sphingobacteriaceae bacterium | reverse complement strand
GGCATTAAACTCACTAAAGAGTCTAAACTAATGTGAGCTATTTTTTGTGCGCTTAAACTAGCAGTACATACAGTTGCTGCTAAAATAAATACAGCTTTTCTAATTGATCTTTTCATCTTGATTTTTATTTTTAATTTTTGTAAGATGGAATGGTAAAGACCATTTCATCTTGATTTTTATTTTTTAATTTTCTATTTCTTGTATCCTAATAAACTTAAAACGTCGTCGCTCACATCATATTTTGAATTGGCGTACAATATCGAAACTTGTCCTGCTTTATCCAAAACAAAACCTAGTCCTCTTTTCTCTGCAGCAGTTTTAATAGCATTGTAAACTTTATCTTGTATGGGTTTCACAAGCTCTACTCTTTTCTTGTACAACTCTCCATCCACACCAAATCGAGCTTTTTGAAGATCTTTTGCTTCTTTTTCTTTATTGATGATCTCGTTCTCACGCTTCTTCTTCATATCATCTGTAAGCAAAACAGCATCGGCTTGATAGGCCTTGTATAATTTATCTATCTCAGTATACTTTCCTTCAATCTCCTTTTGCCATTGAATGCTTGTCTTATCTAATTCTGTTTGTGCCGCTTTGTATTCGGGTATTTGACCTAGAATATAATCGGTATCAACATAACCAAATTTAGCTGCTGTTTGTGCATTAGAGATAAACGCTACAAAACAAACCAATACTATTAAAATGCCTTTTTTCATGTCTTTAAGTTTGTCCATAAAACGTGCCAATTTACACATTTATTTGAAATTAACATTTTTTTAGAGTTCGCCCAACATACCGCCAATAGTGAAGTGGAATTGCCCTTTGCCATTTCCTGCGCCTTGTTGACCAATATTATCAAAGCCCCAACCGTAATCAATACCTAATAAACCAAACATTGGTAGGAATACCCTTAAACCAACGCCTGCACTGCGTTTAACCTGGAATGGATCAAATGTTTTGAAACTAGCGTAAGAATTACCTGCCTCAGCAAAACCTAGTACGTAAATAGTTGCCTGAGGATTTAAAGTAATTGGGTAACGTAATTCCATGGTATAGCGTGCTACAATTGGATCGCCCGTTGTTGGTGATAAAGATCCATCGGGATAACCACGAAGCGCAATGATCTCGCGAGCCACAAAATTTTGGAAGCCGCTTAAACCACTACCGCCCATATAAAAGCGTTCGAACGGACTAAAACCTACTGACTTATTGTAATGCGCGAGGAATCCGTAACCAATTTTTGTTCTTAATACAAGATTGCGGGCTTCTTTTCCTTCAGCTGCTTTTTTATTGGTTAATTGAGTGAACCATTCTGCCGTGAACTTATATTTTTGATACTCGATGAACTTGAATTTTTCGTTAACGGTTAGATCGGCATAATTTTTTCCGTTGAATAAAGAATATGGCGGAGTTAACTGCCCAAAGAATGTAAAGTTAGATCCGGTTTTTGGATAAATAGGCTGATCAACAGAGTTACGCTGAATTGTGATGTTGGTATTTACGTCGTGCGCATAACCGGTTCTAAAAACAAATGAGCTGTATTGGTAAAGATCATAATAATTGTAATTGACCGAATTGAACATGCTAAAGTAGTTATCAGGCCAGATCAAACGGCGACCAAAATTTACAGAACCACCATAGATCTTCATGCTGGAATTTTTCGGATTACGAATTCCTTCTTCTTTATTGATAAGCATAGGCTCACCGTTACTAAATTTAGAATGGAATGTGGAGAAGGTTAATGAGTTTGGTTTTTTTCCACCTAGCCAAGGCTCAGTGAAAGAGAAATTGAACGAGGTATAATATCTTCCATTAGTTTGCGCTCTTACTGATAAACGTTGACCATCGCCACTTGGTAAAGGTTGCCATGCCGATTTTTTAAAGAAATTACGCATCGAGAAGTTATTGAAGGTAACACCTAATGTTCCAATGATACCAACGCCACCAACACCTGTTCCACCTCCGCTAAACGAATTATTTCTTCCGCCGTAACCACCACTCAATTCAATTTGATCACTTGGTTTTTCCTCAACAGTATATTCAATATCCACAGTTCCATCAGCAGGATTTGGCGTTGGCACTACATTCATTTTCTCAGGATTGAAGAATGTGAGTTGTGCTAATTCACGTTGTGTTCTAATAATATCGGATCGACGAAATAATTGCCCCGGCCTTGTTCTTATCTCGCGATAGATCACATGATCGTTTGTTTTGTCGTTGCCCACAACCGTTACTTTATTAATGATCGCTTGTTTTCCTTCGTATATTAAAACATCGTAATCGATGGTATCGCCATGCACATTACTTTCTTGAGGAATTAAATTAAAGAAGAGATAACCATCATCCATGTATAATGAAGAGATATCAAATCCATTTGGATTCATGTATAGTTTTTGATCGAGCTTTTCTTGATTATAAACGGTACCTGCCTTTATATTCACTATCGTATCTAATTGTGAGCTGCGGTATTTTGTATTTCCGTACCATTTGAATTTACCGAAGTAATATTTATGGCCTTCATCAATAGTAACATCAATGTTCACACGATCAGGTTTCACAAAATAAACTGTATCCTTCACTATTCTTGCGTCGCGATATCCTTTTGAATTATATTTTGTGATGATGTTTGGAAGATCGCCCGCTAAATTCTCTTCTAAATATTTTCCGGAATTGAATGGGTTGTACCAGTGATAAGCTTTGCTTTCTTTTAATTTACGACGACACTTTCCGGCACTTAAAACCGTATTTCCAATGATGTTCACTTTTTCGATGCGAACTTTTTCGCCCTTACTTACTTTAATGGTAAGTATTACGTGTGGTGTTTTTGTGGTGATATCCTTTTCTTGAATGATCTCAACTTTATTAAAGAAAAATCCTTTGTTCTTATAATGATCCTTCACTGTGTTTTTAACCGATCCTAAAAGATAGTCGGTGATCACGCGTTCTTTTAATAAACGGATCTGGCCCCTGATCTCATCGGCATCTGTTTTGCGCACACCGTCAAATTTGAATTTTGAAAGGCGTGGACGTTCAACTACTTTTATCACAAGAAAAATATCGTTTCCAATAACCTTTTCCTTGTAGATCTCAATACTCTCAAATAAACCTTGTTTCCAAAGTGCTTTTATACCATCGGTAATTTTATCGCCGGGAATAGTGATCTCATCCCCTTCTTTTAACCCCGAAAGTAATTTGATCACATTCTTATCTGAATTCTCTGCGCCTTCAAAATTGATCCCACCTATTTTATATTTCTTTGGTGATTTTATGCTATTCAGCATCAAACTATCATCTTGTGCGCTTACTGAAAAACACAACATAATAAGAAAACATATGATACTAGTTCTTTTGATCATTAATTGTTGGTGATCTGGTCGCTAGTTAAACCAAAGCGACGTTCGCGGTTTTGGTATGATAAAATGGCTTTAAAAAATTCGTCCTTGCGGAAATCGGGCCATAATACTTCGGTGAAATAAAACTCAGCGTATGCTAACTGCCATAATAAAAAATTGCTGATGCGATGTTCGCCACTTGTGCGGATCATTAATTCAGGATCAGGATAATTAGCAGTACATAAATATTTTTGAATTGTGCTTGATGTAATATCCTCCGGTTTTAATTTTCCTTCCTTCACTAATTGCGCGATCTCTTTTACCGAATTAGTGATCTCCCATTTGCTTGAATAGCTTAAAGCAAGGATTAATGTAACTTTTGAATTATTTGCTGTGATATTGATAGACTCCTGCAATTCATCCTGACAAGACTGAGGTAAGCTTTTAAGATCGCCTATGGCTTGTAGTTTTACGCCATTCTTGTTCAAATTAGGAGTTTCAAGGCTAATTGTAGCTACCAATAATTCCATTAAAGCGTCTACTTCTTCTTTTGGTCGATTCCAATTTTCGGTACTGAACGCGTAAAGTGTGAGATATTTTACGCCAACTTCGGCGCAAGCCTCCACAATTTCGCGAACAGAGTTAACGCCCTCATGATGGCCAAACACCCTATCTTCACCCTGTTGCTTGGCCCAACGGCCATTGCCATCCATAATAATAGCCACGTGTTGAGGCACGTTTGCTTTGTTTATCTGGCTTAGGTAATTCATTTTTGGTAGTGTGCAAAGATAACAAAATCATAAAAGTGGGCAATTATAGTAAGAGAATTAGAGATTTTTAACAGGAGAAAGCCCTGATCACGAACTTAGGGCATTGTAGATACTCAAGTAAACTGTCGCGGCTTTTTTATTATTGAAATGGGTCATTGCAATATCGCGATAATTGGTATTTTTCTTGATCTGTTCAAGAAATGCTTGCGCTGCTTTTTTATATTCTTGCTGAGTGAATTCAGAGATCAAAATTCCTCCAATATGTTCATTGAAGTAAAGGTCATTATCGCCAATCCCCTTGTTAGTGATGATAGGAAGATCCATAGCCCAACATTCGGCCATTTTTGTTGGTGAGGATGCTATCTTAGAAAAAACCGGTTTAATGAAATAGATAGCAGCTTTTGCTAGAGCAAGATAAGATGGGACATCGTTGTAAGAAGCGCTTTCAGTAAAAATGATCTCTTTTTGAGCGGTTGAATAATTATTAAGGATCAAAGGCAATTCATTTTTGTCTTTAGTTAAGATCAATAATTTGATGTTTGGGATAAATTCTTTCCATGCAAGCACGCAATCGATCATTTCTTTTGTGTGATACCATGTTCCGATGGAGCCAGTATAGATTAAAAGAAAGTCGTTTTCGGAAATGCCTTTTGGTAAAACAGCTTTTTTTGTTTTGCCGGCGTTGAATTTTTCCAAATTAGTGCAACAAGGAATAACTTCCGCTTTTTCGTTGATGGGGATACTTGGGAATTTATTCATCAAATATCTTAACGACGCATTTGTAAGCGTAATAATAAAATCGGCGTGTTTAAGAAATTGCTCTTCTTTGAGTTTAAAGTATCGGTAAAAAATAGTGTGCAAAGGATTGCTTTTTTTCCAAATCCCTCCGTCAATTCGTTCATCAGCCCAAAAGCCACGCATATCGAATAAAAAAGGAATTCCTTTTTGTTTTTTGAGCTTTAACCCAATAAGTGCCGAAAGATAACTTCGGCAATGCGTGAGCGAGATCTTTTTTTCTTCGGCAATTTTTAAGGCCATGGCTTGCAGTTGACGTACATATTTGTAGCGCGTGAGTGAGCTGCCTTGTTCATTATATTCAATATATTGCCATTGAATGGGAAGACCTTTTATGGCATCATCTATGTTTTGCTTTTCAGTTTTTAGTACTGTAGGTTTTTCGCACGATAGAACAGTGATGGAATAGCCCTGTTGAGCAAGAGAAACCACATAAGGTAAAATTTGTGATTGCCCAAGAGGATCACTTAAACCGTCGAAGGTAATATAGAGTGTATTTTTGCTCAATGAGATTATTTCTTTAACTTTAGTTGCCTTATGAGTGTTTTTGATCTACTACTAGCTCCCTTTTATTTGTTTATTGTGCTTTTCATTGCCCATAAATATAAAGCAAAACATGCACATAAAAATGTAGCTTATAAGTATTTTATACCGGGATTGGTAGCTAAAATTGTTGGTGCTATTTGTTTGGGTTTGGTTTATTTTTATTATTATGGCGGTGGGGATACCGTTAATTATTTCAATACAGCAGGTGCCTTTGTAGATCTTTTGTTTTCTAACTCCTCAAGTTTCTATCATGTTTATTTTGAAACTCCAAACGTTTCGGAAGCCTACCTCATGCGTCAATCGGGCACGTTTGCATACTGGGTTAACGACCCCTATGCCTTCTACGCTTCTAAATTCTTTTTTCCATTTGTGCTTTTAGGCTGCAAATCATATGTCTGCGCTTCCATTCTTATCGCTTCATTTTGTTATATTTTTGTATGGAAGCTTTACATGGTTTTTACTACAGAATTTCCTGATATGTATAAATCTCTTGCGGTATCTATACTTTTTATACCTTCTGTTGTTTTTTGGGGAAGTGGTCTTATGAAAGACAGTATCACCTTTTCAGCAGCATGTTATTATGTATTTGGATTTTACTGGTTCTTTGTTGTAAAAAAATACAGTATCAAGAACGGCTTCGCCGTATTCGTTTCTGCACTTTTTTTGATCTTTATTAAACCATATATTCTATTCGCTCTTCTTCCCGGATGTATATTTTGGCTTGTCACCACAAGAATATCTCATGTCAAAAACGCGTTATTAAAGATCCTGATCGCGCCCGCTATATTAATAGTAGGTGCAGTTGTTGTGTTACTGGTGATGAATAATTTAGGGGATGCTTTAGGAAAATACTCCATTGATAAAGTTTTTGAGACAGCTCAAGTGTCTCAAAGCGATCTAAAGCAAAATTATTATAAGGGAAACACTTTTGATATTGGAAGTTACGAAGCTAGTTTAGCCGGGTTACTTTCAGTTTCTCATAAAGCTATTTTTGCAACATTGTTCCGTCCATCCATTCTTGATGTTAGGAATGTTGTAATGTTTGTATCAGCAATAGAAAATACATTATTACTAATTCTAACCATTTATTTGCTTTTTAAGTTGAGGGTATATAAGGTCTTTTCGCTCGTCAATTCGCATCCATTAGTTCTGTTCTCTTTATTCTTTTCTATCTTCTTCGCCCTTTCTGTTGGTGTTTCCATTTCTAATTTCGGAACACTTGTGCGCTTGAAAATTCCATGCATTCCCTTTTTCACTTCGAGTCTTGTTATTTTAGCTCATCTTGTTCAAGATAAGCGAAATTTATCATAGAGGCGTGATCACTTCATCCAGCGATCATACCACATTTGAAATACTACCAAATTCCATATCTTCAAGCCTAAACTTTTTTTACCGGACAAAAATTCATTCACAAGTCTTGTAACTTGATGTGCATTAAAAAACTCATGTTGTTTTATTTTTTCCTCATTCAAATATTCCATTATTAAGCTTTTCATATCTGACAGTAGCCAATCGGCAATGGGTATTGAAAAACCCATTTTAGGTCTTTTCATCATTGCTTCAGGCACAAACTCATGTACTATGTCTTTAAGGATATACTTTTTTATACCATTCTTTAATTTATAATCATCTGGCAATTGCGCCACAAATTCAATTACTCGATGATCCAAAAAAGGCTCTCTGGCTTCGAGCCCTGTCGACATTGTTGCTCTATCAACTTTTTGCATGATGTCGTCGGTAAGATATGTTTGATAATCAACGGCCATAAAATAACTCAAAGCCGAATCGGTTATTACATCTGTGTTGCTATACGCGTTTGGAGCTAAAGAATATGCATTTGTCAAAAGTGATTCCAATTCGCTTTTATTAAAATAGGAACTTAACAGGTCCAGAAGATTTTTGTTACTTCTATCCTTTAAAAGCGATCTTAATTTATTCCATCTTGATTCTTGATAGGAATAAAAGCCACTGGAATTTTTTTCCTTTACGTAAAGGTCCATCAATTTTGAAACAACAGTCAACAGACCCTTTGGAACTACTTTAAATAATTTTTCTGCCTTGATAGCATTATCATATCTATTGTAACCACCAAATAATTCATCACCCCCATCAGCACTTAAAACAACTTTTACATGGGGTTTTACGTTCTTACTTAAGAACAATGTTGGTATAGCACTGCTATCCGCAAATGGTTCGTCAAAATAATCGGGCAGCTCACTCGCTAATTTTTTGGCTTCACGTTGCGAGCAAAAAAATTCATAATGTTCGGTTCCTAATTGCTTTGCTATTTTTTTTGCATATTCCGATTCATTCAATTCCGGAATATCAGTTCCAACGGTAAATGTTTTTATTTTAGTTGCGCTGTTTTGTTGCAGCATAGCCGCCACGCAGGTACTGTCGTAGCCTCCGCTTAAAAATATCCCTACAGGAACATCGGCTATCATTCTATATTCAAAAGAAGATCTTAACAGTTCTTTCGTGGCTTGCTTGGCTTGGCTGTATGAGATCGTGGTTTTTGGTTTGCTATAAAAAGTGGTAACCGACCAGTATTTGCTTTTGCTTATTTTTTTTTCTTTCAGGCCAAACTCCATGGTGAATCCAGGTTCGAGTTTGAACGTATTCCTAAAAATAGCATTAGGCGCAGGAATATTTCCATATTTAAGATATAGTGCCAACGAATCAGGATTAATTTCTTTTTTAAATAAGGACACTTTATGAAAAGCCTTTAATTCGGAAGCAAACAAAAATGTTTCTTTATCCCAATAATAATAAAGTGGTTTTACGCCTGCTCTATCGCGAGCCAAAAAAATTCTCTCCTTGTCTTTGTCCAGAATGGCGAACGCGAACATCCCGTTAAAGTGGTTCACACATTCCGAACCCCATTCTTCGTACGAATGAATAACAACTTCCGTATCAGATTTGGTTACAAATTTGTGACCCAGGTCTTCTAATGTTTTTTTTATCTCTTTGAAATTGTACACTTCTCCATTGTAAACAATGCACAAGTTTTTGTACCGCATGGGCTGATGAGCGTTCTCGGTAATATCAATTATCGAAAGTCGTCGGTGCCCAAAACCTACAACATAATTGGTGGTACTTTCAATAATATCACCCTCCGAATCGGGCCCCCGATGAAAAAGCACGGAATTCATCAGCTTAAGATCTTTTTGGATCTCATTTCCCTTTAACGCAATAATTCCGCTAATTCCGCACATTCACTTACTGATTTATGAACCTATTTTTTTCAAAGATAATTTGTATAAACACCATTGTTGCATCTAATTTGTTTATTTAATCAACACTTAGGTTTTTGTAATATAGACAAATAATAATGTTAAATTTAGGGATTAATACTAATAGACCTTAATTAAAAAAATGGCAAGGGGCAAGATGCTTATAGTGGCTGATTATTGCAGGGCAGACTTTGTTAATTACTTTACTGGGATCGAGAGTGAATTTGATCTTTATTTTTTCTATTACAACTATAAAGAGGAAATAAAAAAGGACATTCAACTCAAATTTGGGCATATTGAGTTCTATCATTCATACACAAACGCGTTTGAGATCCTGAAAAAGATAAACCCCATAAAGGTTCTGTTCTTTGATATAGAAACCTACAATCAAATTGCACTATTAGCAGCTTGCAAAGAAAAAAATATAAAGACCTACCATGTGGAGCATGGATTTAGAGATTACGATATTGCGTTTAGCACGGAACAAAGAAATGAATACACACGCATAGATGCAGGTGTTAAACAAAAAAGAATTCCTTTTCTCAAAAAGATAAAGAACCGCTTATTTTATTCTTCTACCCAGTCTCGTTCAAAATATAAGAACGAATTGTTGCAATTCAGAAAATTCAGGTCGGTAAATAGCATTTTTAATTCGGCTACTTATCTTGGTAAACTGGATTTATATCCAGATGAATTCATTTCGTTCTCGCCACAATTATTCAATTATCACAAAAGAGCAATGGGATTGACCGCAAGAACAAAATGCCATTACACAGGTTTTATGAGTTCGGATGCTTATTGCAAACCTATTGAGTTTGTAAAGAACAAGAATATTATCTTTATTGATACCTTCAATCATATCACTCAACTTTGGGGCATCACAAACGAATTTGTTACTTCCTATTATCAGCAGATCGATGCTATTTGCAAAAAATACAAGTATGATCTTTATGTTAAGAAGCACCCTGCAGATAATACAAATGCTATTGAGAATTCAAAAGTTAAGATCATATCACAAGCAGAGTTTGAAAAGGATCAAAGTAAATTCTGCATCATTGCAGGCGATTATTCCACTTTGTACTTAGAGCTGCTTGGATTACCCTATACTTTAGGGATCAGTTTCAATACATTTCCCGATAAAAGCTCGGATCCTCTTAAGTTTTTACTGAAATACAATGTGACTTGCAGAGTAGATGAACTAAAAGATCTGGATGCATTATTGGCTACGGGTGATAAATTTTACGATAATTATGAGTCTTTGCGAAAAAATAAAGAAAATTATGTTTCAGATCTTCTTTATAAACTAGATGGAAATGCAAAAGAACGTTTTTTTAGTATTTTGAAAGATGAGTAACGCAACCGCCAAGGATCTTTTTCTTCGCATAAAAACCTATTTATCCGATGACGCCATAAAAAAAGTGGTCACGTATTCCTTCTTTGGGCTCTTACCCATATTATCCGGTTTTATTCTTACTCCATTTTACACTCGCTTTCTTTCGCAGGAAGAATATGGTGAATTGTCTTATTTCAATATCCTTCAAGGTTATGCCGCGCTTATTGTTATTCTTGGGATCGATGCGTCGGTGTCGCGCTATTATTTTGAATTCAAAAGAAATGATAGGGTTCTCAAAGAAATGTTTGCCAGCGCTTTTCAATTCATGCTCTTCTTTTCTTTTCTAGCGTGTTGTGCAGTATTTTTCATAAAGTCGTTCTTAAACCACGATATTCCTGACACCATTTACATGGCAATTATTGGTACCACTTTATTTACAGTCATTGTGGTCACTTTCATTAACTATCACAGAGACAATCAAAACCTTAATAAGTTCATTGTTTATTCTGTTTTACTTTTTGTGATCATGAGTATATCCTCCTTATCGGGGATCCTATTTATTTCTAAAGATGCAGAGGGTTGTATTTATGGAAGACTTTTGGGTATGTTATTGTTAGCTCTTGGAGTGGCTACCATAAATTATCGTTTTTTCTTTCAGAAATTTAGTGTTAAACTCTTTACTAAGTTAATGCTGTTCGGACTTCCCTTCATCCCCTATTCAGCCATTGGGGCCATCTACGATTCGTTCGACCGATTCATGATCGAAAAGATCTTCACTTTAAAAGATCTAGCCATTTATAACATCGCCTTTGTGATCGCTTTTTTGATCAATGTGGTGGTAAATTCATTGATGCAAACCTACAATCCTAAAATATTTAGCGCCCTCAACGAATCAAAAGCAGAAAAGGAAAGATCGGTACCGGCTATCATTGGCCTTAGAAAAAACATGTTCATTATCATTTGTGCCTGCGTGATCCTGCTTTCACTTTTGTGTTATCCATTGATCTACATTTTCGCGGGCGAATCCTATCTTGCTTCGGTAAAGTATGTACCACTGATCGCTTTCTCTTTTATTCTTAGATTATATTTTACGGTTTATGCCGCGCCTCTTTTCTATTATAAAAAAAGTGTTCTACTTTCGTTTATAATTGGAATAGCGATGTTAGTGTTTTTGGTTGTATTTCTTTTATTAAAGAACAATATGGGATTATTTTCTGTTCCCGCAGCTCTTATTTGCTCAAGATCCGTTCAGATCGCGATAACTTATTTGCTCATAAAAAAAGCGAATTACGATTTTGACTTTGACACAGGAATACGACACAAGCTTTCATTCATCACAGGATTGGTTTGCATTGGTTTAACCTTCTTATATTTATACAATACCTAAAGATCGGTGCAGAAAAAAAACATCATACATGTCACAAGTTCTAATGCATTGAGCCTTTATCTGATCTCGATCGCCAAACTATATGATAAAGATAAATACAATCTTATCATTGGATGTTTTGATGAACTGGGACCTTTGAATGAAGAACTTAATAAACTGCATATTCCTAATTTCAATATACCGATCACAAAAAACTATCAATACCTCTTTCGGTTCTTAAAATTATATCGTCTCCTTAAAAAGAACAACACAGATATTCTTCACCTTCATACGTTCTATCCTAGTTTATTTGGGATATTTGCCGCTAAACTTGCGGGAACAAAAAAAATAGTTGTTACTCGCCATCATGCAGATTACCACATCATCAAAAATAAAAAGTTCCATTCTTATTTGGATGGATGGACCGCGCGACATTGTGATGTAATGATAGCTGTTTCGGAATGGACAAAAAAAGTGATGATCGATCACGAGCATGTGGATGAAAAAAAGATCAATGTTATACTTAATGGAATTGATCCATTGGTCACTGATTCGACCAAAAATAAAGAATGGCTAAGGAAGGAATTTGCGGTTGCGCCAGATTCGTTGATCCTCACTTGTGTTTCAAGATTGTTTCCGGAAAAAAATCTAGAAGTTGTTCTTCATCTCATTTCCAAATTGAAAAAAGAGAATAAAAAAGCAGCCCTCTTGATCTGCGGTGATGGACTTAATACTGCTTACCATACTAAACTCTTGAACATTTGTAAAACGGAAATGATCCAAGACCATGTGTTGTTCCTTGGTTTTAGAAATGATATTGGTGATATCTTAAAAAATTCGGATGCATTCTTACATCCTAGCCTTGGCGAATCATTTGGATTTGCCGTACTTGAAGCCATGTCGCTCGGAGTGCCTATCTTTGCATCTGATATTCCTTCGGTGTACGAGATCGCCGGAAAAGATATTGCTTACTTTTTTGATCCCATTTCCATAACCGATCTGTATAATAAGTTCACACAATGGGCCAATGATCTTGAGGGGTCCAAAGAAAGAATTGCAAAAGGGGTTAAACGTTACCATGAGAATTTTACATTCATAAAAATGATCGCAAAATACGAGGAGGTTTATGGATCCTAAAATAGCCGTATTAATTGTTTCCTACAACCGCAAAGAATTTGTTTTAAAAAATATCGTTGCGGTAAACAGGTCGACCTATAAAAATATCTCTATTATTGTTTTCGATAACGGCTCAACCGATGGCACCCTTGAAAGTGTGTCTTCGCAATATCCTGATGTAACACTTATTCGGTCAAAAGAGAACTTAGGAGGCGCTGGAGGTTTTTCAAAAGCACTTGACTATGCTTACGAAAATAATTTTGACTATATGTTTTGTTTAGACGATGATGGAGCGCCCAAAGAAGATTGTTTAGAAATACTTTTTAATGAGCACAACAAACACGATAAAGCAACTATTTTAGGTCCAAAGATCCTGCCTTCTGATGCAAAAGATGAATCATCAAAACATTTTTGGCCTATCAATGGCAAATACGATTCATTAACAAAAAAAATATCAGAGTTCAGTACGGAGGAAAAGCAACGCTTAATTTCTGAAGAAGCAACATATGAAACGGCGTCCGTTGCCCTATTGGGCATGTTCATGCATCGCTCGGTCATAAAAATAAATGGACTACCCGATAAAGGTCTTTTTATTACTAACGATGATGTTGAATTTTGTTTAAGAGCATGGACTAACAACATTCGCATATGTTTGGTACAAAAAGCGGTTGTGTATCATCCGCAGGGCAAAAATATTCAACTTTCCTTTTTTAATAGGAAGATGGACTTTAACGTATTACCACCTTGGAAATTATACTATTACATAAGAAATAGTATTTATATAACACGGATCTATTTTAAATTTGGCCAACTTTTAAAAACCCTGATGATAAGTTTTATCATTATATTTCATCATTTAACTCATGAAAAACAAAAATTAAGTATTTTAAAGAACGGAATTATGGGAGTGATGCAAGGTTTAATAAAAAAAAATGAGGTCAAGCTTTGATATGAAAGAGGTAGATTATTTGATCATTGGTGCTGGCGTAAGTGGTTTGTCGTTTGCCAACAAGGTGAAGACAAAAAATTATCTGATCGTTGAAAAAGATCCTGAAGCCGGTGGATATTGTAAGACCATAAAAAAGCAAGGTTTTGTTTGGGATTACTCGGGTCATTTTTTTCATTTTCAAAATAACAAGATCAAAACATTTTTATTAAAGCGGATGGATAAGAGTGCCGTAGTTAATGTGCTCAAGAACTCAGTGATACATTATAAACACAACTACATTGATTTTCCTTTTCAAAAAAATATTCATCAGTTGCCTAAAAGCGAATACCAGGACTGTTTGAACGATCTGTACAAGATAAAAAAAACAAAGCCTAGGTCGTTCAAAGAAATGGTTTATAATAATTATGGCCGGTCTATTTCCGAAAAATTTCTAATCCCCTACAACGAAAAACTTTACGCCTGCGACCTGGACACACTCGATCAAAACGCTATGGGGCGGTTCTTTCCGCAGGCAAGTTTGAAAGAAATTTTGAAACACTCTGCTAATCCAAACAACACTTCTTATAATACCACTTTTACTTACCCTAAAAATGGGGCGATGCAATACATTCATGCGCTTTTAAAAGACCTTAAAAGCGAGCGTATTCTTCTGAATGAATCGGTGATCAAAATTGATCCAAAAACTAAAACTGCCTATACCAACAAACGCACCATTAAATACAAGCGTTTAATTTCCAGCGTTCCGTTCCCAAAGCTATTGTCTTTTACAAGCATGCCTTTCACTAAAAAGGATTTTAGTTCTAACAAAGTTCTTGTCTTTAATTTAGGTTTCGATTCTAAAGGTAATTCTGAACACCATTGGGTTTATTTCCCTAATAAAAAGTACAGATTCTACCGTATCGGTTATTACGATAATATCATCCAAAAGAACAGAATGAGTTTGTATGTTGAGATCGGAATGCGAACTAACGAAAAAGTTAATGTGGATAAAGAATTATCAAGAGTATTGAATGATCTAAAAAAAGCGTCTATCATTACCGATCAAAAATTAATTGCTAGCCATCATGTGGTTATGGATCCTGCCTACGTTCATATTAATAAAGCGTCACAAAAAATATTCTTAACCAAACAAAAAACACTTCATAAACTCGGCATCTATTCCATTGGCAGATACGGGGGTTGGAAATATTGTTCTATAGAAGATAATATCATTGAAGCGTTTGATCTTTCTAAAAAATTGATAAGGGCTACTATATGATGAAAAAAATAAACAGAAGTTTAATTTACTTCGTTCTTGGAGCTATTTTTACACTTCCTCTTTTTTACACCAACAGCGATAAAAGTAAATTTCTACCGCCCACTAACGAAAGTTATAACGGTGGTTTAAATTACTGTACAGATCTTCAAGCTTCCATTAAGTATATTGATAGCTTATCGCAATCAGAGAACTCCGCTAAATTTGATACATTACTATATGTTGAAGCTGCATCCAACTTCATTAAAGAACGGTTTTATCATGGAACTGCCAATTATATGTTTTCTGAAAATTGGATCGCGAATCTTCTTGGAAAATATGTTTGGTCGCATTTTTATGCAATTGTTATTCCTGACGACATTTTAAAACGTCCAAAAGGGCTATGTAGTCAGCAAACAACTGTTTTTATGGAATTACTAAAAGCGAAAAATATTAAAACCCGAAAGGTTGGAATTGCTTCGAATAACGGAAACGGACACTTCTTCTGTGAAGTTTTCTATAACAATTCATGGCATACGTACGATGTGAATTTAGAGCCTAACTGGAACAAGATCAGTCACCCTCAAGAAAGCATGGAATACTATTTACATAATAAGGATTCGTTATATTTAGTATACGAAAACAAAATACCTACACCTGAACTTAAAGATATGCTTGAAAATGTGGAATACGGGGAACCAAATAATTTTCCGGCAAAAAAAATGCGAGCCTTTCATTACTTTACAAAAGCCTTAATTTTTGCTTTGCCTGCTTTCTTTTTTTTATGTGGCATTATTGCCTTTAAAAGAAGAGTTTGAAAAAAGCTTGATCAAGCCACAACTTCTGCATAAAGATCAAAATCGCTCGCATCATTTATTTTTACATTCACAAATGAGCCAACGGAAATATAATTTGAGTTATCTGCTTTAATTAGAACTTCATTGTCTACATCAGGGCTATCAAATTCCGTTCGTCCAACATAAAACTCACTTTCTTTTCTATCCACTAAAACTTTGAAGGTCTTTCCAATCTTGGCTTGATTATTTTGAAAAGAGATCTCTTGTTGAATTTTCATTACCTCATCAGCTCTGCGCTTCTTCTCTTTTTCACTTACATCATCCTTTAAATTAAAAGCATGTGTATTTTCTTCGTGCGAATAGGTAAAGATCCCTAAACGATCAAACTTTGTTTCCTCCACCCACTTTAGCATCTCCTCGTGATCTTGTTTGGTTTCGCCGGGATATCCTGCAATTAAAGTAGTACGTAATGCAATGCCCGGAACTTTATCTCTGATCTCATTTACAATATCAATTGTTTTTTGTTTGGTAATACCGCGGCGCATACTCTTTAACATATTATCACTGATGTGCTGCAAAGGCATGTCCAAATAATTACACACATTACTTCTCTTCTTCATTACATCCAATACTTCCATAGGGAAGCCACTTGGGAAAGCATAATGTAATCTGATCCACTCTATTCCTTGTACATCACTTAATTGATCCAACACATTAGCCAATTCGCGTTTCTTGTAAATATCCAAACCGTAATACGTAAGATCTTGTGCGATGAGCAGTAATTCCTTGGTTCCTTTTGATGCCAAAGTTTTGGCGCGCTTAATTAATTCTTCAATTGGAACAGAAGCATGTGCACCACGCATCAAAGGAATCGCACAAAAACTACAAGGTCTATCACATCCTTCGCTAATTTTAAAATAAGCATAATGATTTGGCGTTGTAAGCAAGCGCTCTCCAACCAATTCATGTTTATAATTTGCTTTTAATGTTTTTAATAAGCGTGGGAGTTCACGTGTTCCGAAGTATGCATCCACATCAGGTATTTCTTTTTCAAGATCTCCTTTATAACGTTCACTTAAACACCCGGTAACATAAACTTTTTCTACCGAGCCCTCTTTTTTTGCCGCAACGTAACGTAAAATAGTATCAATACTTTCTTGTTTGGCGTTATCTACAAATCCGCAGGTATTTATGATCACAATATTATGGTCATCCTCCTCACTCTCATGTTCTACATCAAATTTATTGGCCTTTAACTGGCCCATCAATACCTCGCTGTCAACCAAATTCTTGCTGCATCCGAGGGTAACAACATTAACTTTATTCTTCTTTAGGGTTTTAGTTTTCACCAGTTCTTCTTATATTTACAAATATAGCATTTTAGCAGCTATTTTCGGTTCTCATTTTGCTTAAAAACACATGCGGCTCTACGATAAAATAAGACCTTTCGCACAGTTCGTTCTTCCATTTCTTGTGATGTGGGTACTCATCGTTATTGGTACTGTTGGCTATATACTTATTGAGAATTACAGATTTTTAGATGCATTTTACATGACCATTATTACCGTTGCAACGGTTGGTTATGGCGAAGTGGCCCCTTTAAGCGACGCAGGAAGGATATTTACCAGTTTTTTAATTATCACCAGTTTTGGTACATTTGCTTATGCCGTATCGGCCATCACCCGTTTTGTTGTGGATGGCGAATTTAATAACCTTTTTAAACAACAAAAGTTGAACTCAGCAATAGAAAAATTAACCGACCATGTGATCATTTGCGGCTATGGTCGTAATGGAAGACAAGCGGCGCAGGTTTTAAAAAAACATGATAAGCGCTTTGTTGTGATAGAAAAAAATCCTGAGCTAACTGAAACGCTCAATCATCGATTCAAAGATCTTGTGATCAGTGGAGATTCTACACAAGATGAAACCTTAATAAAAGCAGGGATATTAAGAGCCAAAGCACTCATTACAACTCTTCCTGTTGATGCCGATAATATGTTCATTGTATTAACGGCACGAAATCTGAACCCAAAACTAACTATCATTTCGCGCGCGAGTGATGATGGTTCGGATACAAAAATAAAAATTGCAGGGGCGGATAATGTGATCATGCCTGATAAAGTGGGTGGTGCGCACATGGCCAGTTTGGTAATGAAACCCGATGTGATGGAGTTTATTGATTATGTAACCGCGCAAGGAGGAGATAATAATAATTTAGAGGAGATCACTTTTAGTAATATTCCTGAACATCTAAAGGATAAAACTTTAAAGGACCTTGAGATCCGAAATAAATCAGGCGCCAACATCATTGGTTTTAAAACAGGTGATGGGAAATATGTGATCAATCCGAGCGCCGATACGCAAATTATTCCGGAGGCCAAGATATTTGTATTGGGAACTCCAGATCAGATAAAAAAATTGAAGGAGATATTGACCTAGCATTTTACTAAAATAAAAAAGGCCCGATCGTTTTGATCGGGCCTTTTGTTTTTTAAAATTACAATCCCAACAATACCTCCTCAGGTAATTTGCCTCCAAACATCATGCGGTTAGGATTCTCCAGCATCTCTTTTACTTTTACTAAAAATCCAACGCTTTCTCTTCCGTCAATAATGCGGTGATCGTAACTTAGAGCTACGTACATCATCGGGCGAATTTCCACTTTTCCATTAATAGCCATTGGACGCTCCATTACATTGTGCATTCCTAAAATGGCGCTTTGCGGTGGATTGATAATTGGCGTACTCATCATACTTCCAAATACTCCTCCATTTGTAATAGTAAATGTTCCGCCTTCCATATCAGGAATTGCTAATTTTCCATCACGCGCTTTTACAGCTAGTTCTTTTATTCCTTTTTCAATTTCTGCTAAGCTCATTAGTTCCGCATTACGTAATATTGGAACCATTAATCCTTTTGGTGCACTTACGGCAATTCCAATATCGCAATATTTGTGTAACACGATCTCCTCGCCGTCTATCATTCCATTTACTGATGGGTAATGGTACAATGCTTCGCAAACCGCTTTGGTAAAGAAACTCATGAAGCCGATGTTGGTTCCATAAACTTCTTTGAATTTATCTTTATAACGTGCTCTAATATCATAAATGGCGCTCATGTCAACTTCATTGAATGTAGTTAACATAGCAGTTTCATTTTTTACACTTACTAAACGGCGCGCTACTACTTTACGCAAATTCGACATTTTGTTGCGCTCCTGAATACGATCGCCCTTCCATGTATTGCTTAAAACGCTTTGTACATTTGGTAAACCATTTGATAAAGCTGCCAATACATCTTGCTTTGTAATGCGACCATCTTTACCGCTTCCATTTAATTGCTTTGAATTAATTCCACTCTCGGCCATTATTTTTGAAGCCGCTACACTTGGTGTACCGGTTGCATAAGTTGAAGTTGATTTCTCAACAACTGCTTCCTTTTTAGGTTCCGCTTTTTTCTCCTCTTTTTTAGCTTCTATCTTCTCCACTTTTGCCTTTGGCTCAGGCTTAAATGATGTGTCTACTTTTACAACCACTTGACCTACTTTTACAGTATCGCCTTCGGCAGCTAATATTTCTATTTTGCCCGATTCTTCTGCATTCAACGTTAATGTTGCTTTATCAGAATCTATTTCCGCAAGCACTTCGTCTTTTTCAACTACGTCGCCGCTTTGTTTTATCCATCGCGCGATCACTACTTCTGTAATTGATTCGCCCGGACTTGGTACTTTTAATTCTACTATTGCCATATAATTTAATTTTGAATTATAAGTGATGAATTACATCCCTCAAACTATTTTATTTTACTAGTACTTTAGAAAAAATATTTTGCATGATCTCTTCATTTTCGGCAGCGTGGCGTTTTGCAAAACCGGTTGCCGGACTTGCCGAAGCTGTTCTGCCAAAATATTTCAAATTCAATCCGCGCATGTTTGCATCCACAAAACGCCAAGGTCCCATGTTCTCTGGCTCTTCTTGAATGAACACATGCTCTCTTGCATTTTCATATTTTGCTAATACCGCTGCTATTTGTTTTTGCGGGAAAGGATACAATTGTTCTAAACGAACAAAAGCAATATCGTTAGCTCCCTCTTTTTCTCGGCGCTCAATTAGATCGTAGTAAATTTTACCCGAACAAAATGCTACGCGTGTAATTTTTTTAACGTCGGCATTTGGATCATCTAATACCTCACGGAATTTATTTTCTGTGAAATCTTTTAAACTACTCACGCAGCTTGGGTAACGCAATAATTTTTTTGGAGTAAAGCAGATCAATGGTTTTCTAAAATCTCTTTTCAATTGCCTACGTAATGCATGAAACTGTTGAGCAGGCGTTGTAGCATTAATGATCTGCATATTATTCTCTGCACACATTTGCAAAAAGCGTTCAATGCGAGCGCTTGAGTGCTCCGGGCCCTGGCCTTCATAACCATGTGGCAATAACACAACCAAACCATTCATTCTTCTCCATTTGTATTCAGAAGATGATAAATATTGATCGATGATAATTTGTGCGCCATTAAAAAAGTCGCCAAACTGTGCTTCCCAAATTGTAAGTGCATTGGGTGATGCATATGCGTAACCATATTCAAAACCGAGAACAGCATATTCACTTAAAAATGAATTATAGATCTCAAGTTTACCTTCTGTTCCTAAATGATTTAAAGGGATGTGTTCTTCCTCACTATCTTCTACTTTAACCACAGCATGCCTGTGAGAGAAAGTTCCGCGCTCCACATCTTGTCCACTAAAACGAACATTATGCCCCTCATTCATCAACGCTGCATAAGCCATTAATTCACCCATTGCCCAATCATACGCATCATTTTTGATCATATTCTGACGATCAACAAACAATTTTTCGATCTTATTAAAGAACTTCTTCTCTTTTGGAAGCTCGGTGCTTTTTTTAGCGAGTTCTAAAAATATTTTTTTATCAAGAGCTGTTTCCTGTGATTCATCAAAATCACTCGCTTTGGCCATTTGCACACCCTTCCATTGTCCCTCTAAAAAAGAAGCAACCTTGGTTTTCTCCACTTTTTTAGCCGCTGCCAAATTTACTTCCAAATTATCTTTGATCTCTTTTTCAATTGCATTGATCTCTTCTTCCGAAAAGGTTCCTTCTTCAACTAATTTTTTAGCGTAGATCTGCTTTGGATTTGGATGAATTGCAATTTGTTTATAAAGCATCGGCTGTGTGAAACGCGGTTCATCGCCTTCGTTATGTCCGTATTTACGATAACATAAAATATCAATAAAAACATCCTTGCGAAAATTCATACGGTATTCTATAGCCATTTTTGATACCAACGTTAATGCTTCTACATCATCTCCATTCACATGAAAAATTGGTGCCTTAGTTATTTTAGCAACGTCGGTACAATACGTACTTGAGCGCGCATCGTGGTAGTTAGTTGTAAAACCAACTTGGTTATTAATTACAAAATGTACTGTGCCGCCAACTTTGTATGCATCAAGATGCGCCATTTGTACAACTTCGTAAACAAGACCCTGGCCTGCAATGGCAGCATCACCGTGAATTACAATTGGACAAACTTTACGATGATTTCCTTTATGTAGGCCATCAATTTTTGCACGCGTAATTCCCTCCACCACCGGCGCCACAGTTTCCAAATGCGAAGGATTAGGAGTTAACGAAATATGAACTTGCTTTCCCGACTCACTCATTACATCACTGCTATAACCCATGTGGTATTTTACGTCGCCATCAAACAAACCATCTTCACTTGGTCGGCCTTCAAATTCTGTAAAAATATCAACGGTTGGTTTATTCATAATGTTGGCCAACACATTTAAACGACCTCTGTGCGCCATTCCTATCACATAATCTTCAATGCCTAAACTAGCGCCATGTTCCATTAACGAACTCATAGCAGGTAAAAAAGATTCAGCACCTTCTAAAGAGAATCTTTTCTGCCCAACAAATTTTGTTGCCAAAAAATTTTCGAAGGTTACAGCTTCAGTAACTTTTTTTAGAATGCTCCTTTTTTGCTCCTTTGTAAATTCGGGAATATTCTTTGAGATCTCCATTCGCTCCTGTAACCAACTTAGCATATTCGGATTACTAATAAATGTGTATTCCGCCCCAATACTTTGGCAGTAGGTTTGCTCTAAATGAGCCACTATATCTTTTAGTTTTGCAGGGCCAATTTCAATTTCCGTTCCGGCTTGAAACACCGTTTCTAGATCGGAATCATGCAGATCAAATACATCTAAACCCAAACCCGGTTTATACTTACGACGTGTTCTTACCGGATTAGTTTTGGTAAATAAGTGGCCTCGCGACCTATAACCGGTTATCAAATTAAGAACAGCAAACTCTTTACTAATATTATTCTGAAATACTGGGGTTGAAGCACCTTTTGGTTTTGCCTCATAATCTGCCCTAGCGAATTCAAATCCTTTAAAAAAATCTTGCCAGGTCTTATCTACCGAATTTGGGTCTTTTACAAATTGAGAAAATAGTTCCTCTATAGCGTTCACATCGCTTGTTCCTACATATGAAAATTTGTCCATTTTTTAAATTTATACAACCTTCAAATTTAACAAAATTAAACCTATAAACGCCATATTTACCTTACATTTGTAGGTATGCTACAGCGAACAATAAAATTGAGTCTTTTTGTAATGTTTACAATGCTTTTAGGGCATTTGAGTGCTCAAAATACCAACCAGGTTAAGGTAGATCAATTGATCGAAAAAAAAGCTGAATATCATAAACTTACCAATGGAGAAATTGATGGTTATCGTATAAAGATCCATTTTGGGGTAGATAAAGAGGCCGCTCAAAATGTACGTACTAAATTCTCTGCTAAATTTTCTGACATCGGAACCAATTTAGAGTACCAACAACCTAATTTTGTGGTTTTGGTAGGTGATTACAAAACTAAACTGGAAGCTTTTGAGGCTCTGAAAAAAATTCAGGTAGAATTTTCTAACGCCTTTATTGTGAAAGGAAAGATCCACGCTAAAATATAGGGTAGTTCTATAAATTGCTTTTTTGTCGTTGAACTCATTTTTGAAAACCTCAAATACCTTAGTATTCTACGTTTTCAAAAAATCGTTCGCCTAAAAAAATCAAATTTATAGAACTCCCCTTTTAAATTAATTTATTATGGGAAATAAGATAAAAGAATTCAACGATTACCGCGCTAAAATGAACGAGGTAATTCTTGGAAAAGATAATTTGGTATTAAAACGTTTATTTAATTTAGATACACAAACGTATAGTGAAGGTGTGCTGAATGTAAAAACAAAAGAAATGCTTGGACTTGTTGCGAGCATGGTTTTACGTTGTGATGATTGCATTAAATATCATTTAGAAAAATGTCACTCGCAAGGTTGCACCACCGAAGAGATTTACGAAATTTTTGCAGTTGCTAATATTGTTGGGGGAACAATTGTTATTCCACATACAAGAAGAGGTGCGGAATTTTGGGAGGAGTTGGTGAAGCAATAGTTTTTAGAAGCAGAAACCACGAAGAACACTAAGAAAGAACGAAGTTCACTAAGCATGTTTTCTTCGTGCGCTTCGTGAAAAAGCTTCGTGTCCTTCGTGGTTAAATAGGGGGTCAAATTTCCAAAAACCTACTTCTATATTTCGGATCTATCATGGCACAGTTAGTTGTTTTGCCGTGTGTTTTGTAACGACGTTTAGCGATATAATCGTAAACTAAATTTCTTAAGGGCGGAGGAATAATTACAAATACAACCAAAAGCGGCCACAACCCTTTCATGTATAAGGTTAAACGTAAAGCCGCACAGGATTTGTTGTGCACCGAATAATTTTTCACAAGGATCATGGTATCACTATCATTCGAGATCTCAAAATAATCCAATATCGTTTTTCCTGTTTCACTTTTTAATGGTACAAAATTCAATTTGGGTCCGCTTTCTTTTTCGCGCGCCAGTAAATAATTTACACTGTTATTGCAAAGGATACAGTCGCCATCAATTAATAAAATGGGTTGTTTTTTTAAGATCTCGCTAATATCGGTCATTCTGCTTTTGAAGAAATAAAATTAACGCTTAATGATCTTTTTAGTAGTAATAAACGTTTGCTCGTTGAGCTGTTGAGTGATGCGAATAAAATAAATTCCTTCAGGAACATCCGCCATCTGTAATTCACACATGTGCTTGTTCACTTTTTCAAATTTGATCTTTTGTCCAAGCATATTGGTAAGTTCAATTTCTTTAATGCTCACAAAACCTTCGGCGCTTTCTATCATCACAACATCTGTTGCAGGATTTGGATATACGCGAACTGAATTCTCATTCACAAAATTATCTTTTACACTTACATCAGGCGCTTTGGACGAATAAAAAGAAACGCCTCCTCCCGAATTACCAATAAAAAGATCGGGCTTGCCATCGCCGTTAATGTCCTCGTACCAAGGCGTAGAATACGTTGGCTCTAAAATGCCATTAGCGGTTGAATCTATCAATGTGCATGAGTTTGTTGAAATCGAAGGCACATCCCATAAATAAATTTGCCCTGTGATGCAGCCACCCAATAATTTTGTTTGCGGCCCTTCATTATAAAAATAAGGCGCGCCAAATCCATCTAAACCATACACAAAAAAATCTCCTTTTAAAGAAACGTTAGGAAAAGATCCGGTTGCCAAAGTAAACGAGGGAGCGCTCACCGTTCCGTTGTTGCGATAATAATACACTTTACCATTTTTTGTTGCAACCATCAGATCTAACTTTCCGTCTTTATCATAATCAAATAATTGTGGGACTGGATCGCTGGAAGGAAAATTGATAGAGAAAAAATTGAATTTATAGATGGAGAAATTACATGGATTGCCTGCGCCTCCTGTGTTTTCGTACCAACTGAGCGCATTTCCATTTGTAATTACAAAAAGATCAACGTCGCCATCGTTATCAATATCTCCCGGTGCGGGAACCGCTGAAATGATAGAACCACTTAATACCGTAGAAAGATCAGCGTAATCTTTTGTGATCAACGTAAAAGATGGTTGCGCTGTTGTTCCAATATTTCTATACAAGAAAAAACGTGGACGACGAGCACCATTTAAATAAATTCCGCCGCCGCCAATAACAAGGTCTTTTTTTCCATCGCTATCATAATCTAATAAAATTGGTCGCGATGCTTGCCCTACTTCTTATCATTTCATCTTGCAAAAAATTATTTTTTACAAATTGAAAATTTACTGTGCTAGTGCTGCTGGTATTTTTATACAACCAAACACTCGTTGCGTTCTCACTTCCAAAAGCATTTGGGGCGCCTATTAATTCCCTTACATTATCGTTATCGGTATCTACGTAATACGTACACGGAAAATTATTGAATTTTAATTGGGTAGTACTTGCCTTGTTTGGGTAATTTGGAAAAAGTTTTGTTGTATCGGTAATGATCGCATTAGCAATTGTTCCATCATTTTGACAATACTCAATTGTATTACACGAAATATCACCAATGATCAGATCCTGATCGCCATCACCATCTCTATCAATGCACATTAATGCTGCACCTGCGTGTAGTATCTTATTTTGATTTGCTGCAACAATACTATCGTACGCGGGGCGATTAGGGCACTGCGCCAGATCTACCTGGCATGAACTCTCGCTTATTTTTCCCCAGCATCCATCCGCAAGGTCAAATCGCAAACTATCCAAAGGCAAACCTTCTTCTACTCTTACATTTTTATGATACTCAATAAAAATTCCTGTAGCGCTAAAGGTGAGAATATCTATATCACCATCGTTATCAATATCTACAATGCCTGGCAAACCAACGGGGCCCGAATAAATATTTGAAATAGAAGGTGCACCTGTAGGATTATAATCGGTGTTAAGGATCGAATAGATCATTTGAAATTGTAAACCCGTTGATGCATTGCCAATATTTTTCCAAACTTGGATGCCTCCTGTAACCGAAACAAAAAGATCGGATTTACTATCTCCATTATAATCATGCATCAATGCCCAATTATAAATGTGTGGGAATTTTGAAGTAAGATCGGGACGGTATTTATATTTTGCTTGGCCTGTGGTACCAATATTCTCGAAACATTTAAAAGCGCCTAAAGATGAGTTGTTGAGTTTGTCGTAAATAACAAGATCATTTTTTCCATCGTAATTTATATCGCAATTTGAAAATGTAGCGGCATTTATACCCCCTGCCCAAGGCAGTTTTTGGCAGTAATTATTCTCGCGAACCGAAATGGTATCTATACCAACCATTAATTGGGCTTTACCACTTAAGTGGGCTAACAGTACCAGTGACAAAAAAAGTGTTCTCATCTATACAAATTTAGCTAAAATTGCTCTATTTATTGCTACATTTACGTATAGGGTGATTAAATTTTGGTAAAGAACATTAAATATTTCTTCTACTTGTTTTTTCTTGTGATTTTCACAGGAAAAACTAGTGCTTCGCATATAATTGGCGGTGAATTGATCTATGATCAAATTGGACCAAATAATTACAAGATAACTTTAAAAGTATATAGAGATTGTAGCCCAGATGTTACAACAAAGCTTGACGGAACACAAAATATGCCATTAGCTTTTGTAACTATATTTGATGTAAATGGTGTCTTTGTAAAACAGTTGAATCTTGGAGTGCCCACTATAAATCTAATCCCAGGAAGCATTACAAATCCCTGCGTTCTTATTAAACATCCTTGCGTTGAGGAAGGCATCTATGTAACCACAACTACTTTAACTCCTCAAGTAGGCGGTTACACATTGGTATATCAACGTTGTTGCCGAAATGCGGGTGTAGATAATTTAATTAACAGTGGGACTCAAGGATCTTCTTACACAGCTTTTATTCCAGGCCCCGAACTAGCTGCAACAAATAGTTCTCCGCGGTTTACAAATTTTCCTCCCATAGATATTTGTAATAATATGGCCCTAGTGTTTGATCATGCAGCAACCGATGCAGATGGCGATATCCTTGTTTATTCGTTTAACAGGCCATTAGACGGATTAGATCAATGTTGCCCATCTCTTACTGCTTATACTAATGCGTGTGTTCCAAGTTTAATATGTCCAACTATACCTCAACCTCCACCATATCAATTTGTGAATTATGCAGGGGCCTTTAATCAAAACTACCCCGTAGCTTCAAATCCTTCATTAACTATAAATTCAAGTAGTGGGCTTTTACAGGGGAAACCAAATTTATCAGGTTTATTTGTTGTGGGTATTTGCGTTGAGGAGTGGCGTAATAATGTATTATTAAGCAAGCATTACCGCGACTTTCAATTTACAGTTAAAGTGTGTACCGTTTCAGTTGTTGCGGCTATTGCCGATCAAAGTCAAAATTGCATTGGGCAAACTATCACATTTACAAATACAAGCATTAATCAATCTAATAATCCAAACTATTTTTGGAATTTTGGAGATCCAACCACCTTAGGCGATACATCACTTGCAAATAGCCCAAGTTATACTTACCAAGATACAGGAATCTATTACGCAACGCTTATTGTAAATAGAGGCGGACTTTGTACAGATACAGTTAAAAAAACAATATATGTTTATCCTGTTCTCAATATTAATTTTTCGAAACCAAATACGTACTGCGTTAAATCCAATTCAGTAAATTTTTCTACCGCGGGTGTTTTTCTTGCTAATAACACAACGTATGATTGGAGTTTTCCTTCGGCAAGTCCGCCCACATCCACTTTGCAAAATCCAACTGGAATTCAATTTACAAGCGCAGGTTTATTTTCGGTTACATTAATTGCCAAACAATTTGCTTGCAGAGACACTTTTATTGATTCGATAAGAGTGCTCAACAGGCCCGTAGCCAAGATCAATAATTTTCCAACGCAATTATGCGATCCCGGAAAAATATCTTTTAGCAACGGGAGCATTAGTGAATATCCGGCAAGTTATTGGTGGCAAACAAGTGATGGGACCTGGTATTCTGCTTATGAACCTACACATACATTTTCTCCCGCAGGAATTTACAGCGTTTCCTTAAGCATGTATCGTGGTGCACCTTGCCCCGATACAAGTTTAGCTACTTTTAAAACCATTACTGTAAATCCTTTACCTATTGCAGGATTTGCAGCAACGCCAACTGTAACCAGTATTTTTGAGCCCGAAATAACTGTTCAAAATACAGGCGAAGGAGGCATAACCACATGCACTTACGATTTTGGAGATGGCACTTCCTCTAATTTCTTAAATGATATTCATAGTTACGAGAAGCCGGGTAAATACAAGATCATTCAAACCGTAACTAATGCGTTCAATTGTGTTGCTACTGCAGAAAAAGAAATTAGAATATTACCTGAGTTTCGTTTTTGGGTTCCAACAGCATTTACTCCGGATGAAAATAATTTAAATGAAACTTTTTCGCCGGTAACTATTGGTGTGCGAAATTATAAATTCACGGTGTTTGATAAATGGGGGCATCAATTATTTGAAACCGATGAACCAAATAAAGGTTGGGATGGAAAACGTAAAGGCATGACATGCAAACAAGATGTTTACGTATGGAAAGTGCATTATTTTAATGATGTAAGCGAGAAAAACGAGACCAAAACGGGCAATTTTACCCTCTTGAATGATTCGGGCGAATTTTAGCTCACTCTCTCAACAAGCCCTTTTACTAAGTCTTTTTGTTAAAACCGCTGATTTTTAACGTTTTACAAAAAAAATCGTTATTTTTATTGGTTACTACTTCGGTTATTCGAACAGATTTTTATTAAGTCTAGCCTTCGTAGTATGCGATAAGAATGCTAAAAAAATTCAGATATTTTTTAGTGGTTTTTGCGTTTTTAATATTCGCAGAGTCTCACGCTACCCATATTGTGGGCGGAGAATTGTATTATGATTTTTTAGGCGCTAACAAATATCGCATCACGCTCAAACTTTACCGCGATTGTTTAAATGGTCAGCCCAATTTTGGAGGCTTAGGCGAAGGTGATGCCATTTTAAATGTTACCAATTATAATAAGGATGTGATCTTCCAATTTATTTTGGGCGTTCCGATTGTTTCAAAAGTTCCGGCCAGTACAAACAATCCTTGCATGCAATCGCCTAATGGTGTTTGCGTAGAAGAAGGTGTGTACACAAAAACAGTTACACTTCCTCCTTTAACCGGCGGTTATTTTTTGATCTACGAAACATGTTGTCGTAATGGAAGCGTTTTAAATTTAATAGCCCCAAGCGGACAAGGCTCTACCTACAAATCATATATACCGGGTCCCGAAAAAGCACCATTTAATAGTTCGCCACATTTTAATACTTATCCTTCGCTTTACGTTTGCCAAGGGAAACCCATTAATTTTAGTCACACCGCATTTGATCCCGAAGGAGATTCATTAGCATATTCACTGATTTCGGCTTACAATGGTTTGAATACAGATTCGTTGGTACAATATAAATCACCTTTCAGCGGTGCTTACCCAATGACATCAAATCCGGCATTAAACATCAATCCTGCCAGTGGACAAATTACCGGGCTTCCAACCATGATAGGACAATTTGTGGTTTGTATTCAAGTAAGAGAATATCGCAACGGAAAATTATTAAGTAGGCATTACCGCGATTTTCAATACAATGTGATCTCGTGTAATATTTTGGTGGATGCAGGTTTTGCCGATCAACCATCCAAATGTATGGGTACAAGCATGACGTTTCAAAATCAGAGTTACAGTAATTTTGGAATGACGCACCATTGGAATTTTGGTGTACCAACTTTAACCAACGATACCTCTAATGTTTTAAGTCCAACTTATTTGTTTCAGGATTCAGGAAAGTATTTGGTAACCTTAATTGTAAATAAGGGATTACCTTGCGCCGATAGCATCAAGAAATTTGTTTACGTGTATCCACAATTTAAACCGCAATTTATTGTTCCTCCAAATCCATCGTGTTTAAAAACAAATACGCTCACGTATAATATAACCGGAACAATGCAGCCCACTGCAACATTCACGTCGTATTTTGGAAGTGGTGCCAATCCAGGTGTGTCTAATTTGAAAACAAATAATGTTGTTTACAATACTCCGGGCGTGTATCCAATAAAAATTTACGGTCGGCAATTTGTGTGTGCCGATTCGTTGATAGATAGCATGGTGATCATTGGCCGACCAACCGCGCAAGTGGATAACTTACCTGCTACAGTTTGTGATCCGGGATCATTGAAATTTTTAAATTCAAGTACAAGTGAATATCCGTGTAATTATGTTTGGACAGTAAGTAACGGACAAACCTATTACGAATCACAACCAACGCACACATTCTCACCTCCCGGAACGCATTCGGTTTTACTAACCATTTTTAGAGGTGGTGCTTGCCCCGATACCATTTTATCGCCGGTGTACGAAGTAACGGTTTTCCCAAGCCCGAAGGCTGATTTTGTGGCAACACCAAGTATCACTAGCATTTTTGATCCCGAAATTTCATTTGAAAGTTCGGCCATGGGAGGTATTGTGTATATGAATTATGATTTTGGTGACGGTACACTTTCGCCTTACCTAAATGATAAGCATACGTATTTACGTCCCGGAATTTACAAAGTAAGCCAAACCGTAATAAATAATCATGATTGCCAAGATGTGGTTTTTAAAGATGTCATCATTGAAGCAGAATTTCGTTTTTGGGTGCCCAATGCATTTACACCAAGCCAAGATGGATTGAATGATGTATTTAAACCACTTACTATTGGTGTAACCGATTATAAGATGGATATTTTTAGCCGCAACGGACAAAAATTATTTACAACCTACAGTCTCAACACAGGCTGGGATGGGATGTATAAAAGCGAACCTTGCAAACAAGATGTTTATATTTGGAAAGCAAGTTATACCAACGAGGTTACAAAAAAACATGTAACCGAAACAGGGCATGTAGCTTTGTTTAATCAGCAGTAACAGAAAGATCAACTTATGATTCAACTCATAATTTGCTTGATTTATCAAGTTTCCTCACTGAGTTATTTTGATTACTAAAAATTATTCCTTTGCTTTGCCAATAAATATGATATTATGAAAAATAATCTTCTCCTTACATCGATTATCCTTCTCACTCTATCTTCTTGTTCAGAGCATAAAGAAGAGGCTAAAATAGAAACAGCAGTGTCTACAGTTGACACAACACTTATGTATTTTGGCGATACCATTACCCAAGAAGGCGCAATTTCCATCGATCAATTAAGCGCTCAATTAGCTGGTAAAGATTCTTTGAATATAAAGGTTACCGGCACCATTGAGGAAGTTTGCCAGAAAAAGGGATGTTGGATGAATATGAATCTAGGAAACGGACAAAGCATGAAAGTTCGTTTTAAAGATTATGCTTTTTTTGTGCCTAAAGATGCCGCAAACAAAACAGTATTCATTGAAGGTTATGCTTTTATTGATACCATATCGGTTGCAGACCAAAAGCACTATGCTGAAGATGCCGGAGAAACAAAAGAAGAGATCGCGAAAATAAAAAATCCTGAAATAAGTATTTCATTTGAAGCAAATGGCGTTATCATTAAAAAATAAACTGGTACTTTTTTCATTCTTATCTGTAACTTTTTTACTCGTTAATTGCTCCGAAAGGCAAGCTGAAACCTCCGATAAAAAAAGAACAACAGAGGAATGCAAGAAAGATACTGCGTCATTAAATCCAAACGGGGATAGCGAACTGGCCTTATTAATGCGCAATATGCTTCATTCTACAGAAAGCCTTAAAGAAATGATCAAGAAAGGAAATGTACCAGATAAATTTCCTGAAGAATTTCTGAAGATCCATACCGCAAACCCAACCGATTCGGATACTAAAAAAGCATCGTTTGAGGCCTTTGCCGATAATTATTTAACTAGTTTAAAAAACCTGCATAATTCGCAAAAAAACAATGTTCAGGAAAATTATAATTCGGTGATAAATGCTTGTGCAAGTTGCCATCAGGAACATTGTCCGGGACCTTTACGCGTTATAAATAAATTAAAAATAAATTAGTTTTAGTAAATTCCAATATTGGGTCGGCCTTCGTCCCGGTAGCTATTGGAATCCGCTTAGGGTAACACGACTCAGCAAGGTAGAAAACAAAAGCCGCAACGCTTTTCACATTGCGACTTTTATTATTTGAGATAAAATTTTATTAACTCACTCCCTTCAACAAACCTGCAATAATTTCTTTTGTTTCGGTGATGGTTTTAAGATCTTTTTCTAATTGAACAATATCTTTGTTCTCTTTTTTAGCAGCGTCAACTTTTGCTTTAAAGTCGGTTTCTTTTTTGGTCCATACAGCCAACAGATCTTTCAATCCTTTTATAGCGCCCGATTTTGTAAAGCGTCCACCCTCTTGGGCAATGGCTTCAAAATCGCGAGCTGCTGTAAGTGCCCCTGAGTAACCTTCGCTACGTTTTGCAATTTTAATATAATTACTCATAAAGGTGATCAATTCAAAACCACCAAAATTTTTCATGTTCGAGTGAAAGAAAACAATATCACTTTCGGCACCATGATTTCCATACAAGCTAGATATCGTATAAAGAATTGCTTTGCCCGGTTCGT
Source organism: Sphingobacteriaceae bacterium (assembly GCA_016705695.1). Classification (GTDB taxonomy): domain Bacteria; phylum Bacteroidota; class Bacteroidia; order B-17B0; family Aurantibacillaceae; genus Aurantibacillus. The sequence continues at coordinate 58,784 of JADJLA010000012.1, read as the reverse complement.
TCTCAAACGGCTTTGCCTTTGTAAGGGCTAACTTAGGATCTTTTTTTACATAATAATCTAAACCTTCGGCAACAATAGCATATGATGCTTCCATCAAGGCTTTTTCGTTGAGCGCATTTAACTCAGGGTCGCTTGCATAGTTTGTATTCAAAAATTCTAATGCTTCGGCGCGTGTTGTGGTTTTTTTATCCATCTGGAAGATCTTTACCATTAATGATTTTAGGTCTGCCTCTTTATCTTTTGCAACTGTATTTAAAAAACCAATAGATGCCTGGCGAACGCGGTGGAATTTATCATTTTCGGCCGCCCATTTAATAGTTTGGTATGCAGCATCGTTCTTGCTGATCTCTTTATTTAATTCTTTTAATGCTTCTACTCTATCGCTATACAAAGGCGCGTTCTTATATTGGAACACATATTCTTCTAACGATTTTTTGTAAGTGAGTTCGGCCAATAACTGACGCTCCGCATCAAAATTCACCAATTGTGGTTTACCACTTGTTTTAAATTTAAATGTTTGTTTTGCTTCGGTTACATTAATATGATGACGAGTTACTTTTCCATTCTCGTAAATATCAATTTCCATTGGCAATTCGTACAAAGGCACATTTTTAAAATTTTGTTTTTGCTCAATGGTTAACTCCACCATATTATCAGCGCTGTTAAAGTTATTGGTTACTTCAATAACCGGATGCCCTTTTGCTAAGAACCATTGGTTAAAGAACCAATTTATATCCCTTCCTGTAACTTCTTCAAAAGCTAAACGCAGATCGTGGATCTCGGCAGTTTTGAATTTACGATTCTCTAAATATTTTTTTAAGGATGCAAAAAATGCATCATCACCAACAGCCTTGCGAAGCATGTGTAATACTTGTCCACCTTTATTATAACTAAAGCCGTCGAACATATCTTCGCGGTTCTCGTAATTGTAACGAATAAGGTTTACTTGTTTGTTAGAGGCCATATATCCGGCGCGACTTTGCGCATGATGTTGATCGGCGGCATCTCTTCCAAATTTATATTCTGACCAAAGATATTCTCCATAGGTTGCAAAACTTTCGTTGAGTGGCAAATTACTCCAACTCTCAGTTGTAACAAGATCGCCAAACCATTGGTGAAATAATTCGTGAGAGATAATATCTTCACCTTTGTTACCATCAATTATTTCGCGTGTTGTAGCATACACTGCAAAATCTCCATGCAAGGTGGCGCTTGTGTTTTCCATTGCGCCGCTCACATAATCACGCACCACAATTTGTGCATACTTTGGCCAAGCGTAATCCACTCCTAATTTAGTTGAGAAGAAATCGATCATCTCTTTTGTATTTCCAAAAATTGCTTTGGCGTGCTCGTAATACGATGCCTCTACATAATAACTGATCTCTTTACCCTTCCAAGGTTCGTCGGTAAATTTTTTGAATTCGCCCACACCCATCATTGCCAAATACGGTGAATGCGGAAGATCCAATTTCCAATGATCGGTATGCGTTGCATCGGCATTCTTTTTTGTAGCCACCATTATACCATTTGAAAGTGTGATCATTTTATCGGGAGCAGTGATGAAGATCTCTTGCGTCATTTTTTGACTCGGACTATCAATTGTTGGGAACCAAGCAGAGTTAGATTGTGTTTCTCCTTGTGTCCATATTTGCGGCATTTTATAAGGGTTAGTTGCTTTATTATTTATAAAGTATAAACCTTTATCGCTGCTAATAGCATTACTTCCACCCTCTTTTAATTCGTTAGGTTTAGCTATGTATTCAATTTGTACTTGAAAATTCTCGTTCCATTTAAATTCGCGGCCAAGATCAATTTTAATTGAATCGTTCTCGTATTTAAACGTTGACGCAGCGTCAACTAATTTTTCCACAGTTTTTTTACCCGGCTTTCCATTAACCATTTCTTTTACTTCGGTTGTACTTAACTGAAATAATTTTACCGATTTGATATCCATTCCACGCGCATTTAAATAACACATGCGTGTTGGATAAAAATGCGGTTTTAAATTAATGGTTGCTTTACCTTTCAGTTGCGCATTGGCCCAATCAAAACTTACTTCCAGTTTTGTATGAATAAGATCGCATACAATAGGATTTGACGCTCTATAATTATCCTTTTTAGGAGGCGTATTGGTTTCTTTTTTAGAAGTATCGCTTGCTTCTGTAGCGGCTTTTTGAGCAAATACATTAGAAGAGCAGATCAATGCTACAGCAGCTACCTGAAAGAATTTGGGAATAAAAAGAGATTTCATTGGAGTGATTTTAAACACAAAAATGTGATTAATTTACTGGAAACCAAAATAATAAAGGCTTAAATACGCCATTGGCTTAAAACAAGGATAAATAGTGAATTTTAAGGGGTGAAAAGTGCTAAAACGGATGCTATTAGGCGTTCATTTTTTCGGCTTTCTCGCGCTTCCTCACCACATAGCGTGATACAAAAATGCTTATTTCGTAAAGCAAATACATAGGAACTGCTACCACCATTTGTGAGGCAATATCAGGACTTGGTGTTATAACAGCGGCTGCAATTAAAATAACAATAACGGCATGCTTACGGTACTTACCCATAAACTCGGGCGTAAGCAAAGTTAATTTGGTAAGAAAATAAACCAGTACCGGCATCTCAAAAATAATTCCTGATACTAATGTCATGGTAGAGATCAGTGAAATATAATCGTCGAATGTATTATTGGTTTGTACAATTCCGCTGGATGATACTTGATAACTCACCAAGAAATTATAGCTCATTGGGAACAGCAAAAAATAGCCGAAGCAAATACCAATTAAAAATAAAATAGAAGCGATCACTGCAAATACTTTAACGGGGCCAAGTTCTTTATCTTTTAAAGCGGGTCTTACAAATTTCCATAATTCCCAAAGTACTACAGGAAAAGCAAGGATCAATCCCACAAGAAAGGAGATCCACATATGATTAAAAAATTGTTCGGAAGCACCTAAGGTTTGTAAATGCGGATTTGCTACTTTGATACACATCACATCGCCCATGCCCATTTTATAACCTAATGCACAAAGCCCGCGATAAGAAATAAAATTTTGATCTAACGGTCCAAAAATAACGGTGTCGAACACAAAGTCGTTCATACAAAACGCAGAGATAGCAAAGATCATGATCACAGCAGCGCTGCGAACTAAATGCCAACGCAGAGCCTCAAGGTGCTGCAAAAAGGTCATTTCTTTACCTTCTTCTTTTGATTCTTTATCTTGTTCGGATGATGCCATGTAAAAAGCCTTACAAATTTACACTTTAGAGCGGCTTTATCAAATTAATGAATGCCTATATTTGTAAGGAAATGAAGACCATTTATGCCATTCCGGGGCTTGGTACCACAGGCAAACTGTTTGAGTTCATGCGCATTGCTAATTGCGAGGTAAAAATACTGCAATGGCCCCAGCCGGAAAGCGGTATGACCTTAGAGCAATATGCTCAATTGTTCGTGCAACAAATAGACACTTCAAAACCCTTTAGTTTATTGGGTGTTTCTTTTGGCGGAATGATATGCAGCGAATTATCGCATATGATCAATGCCGAAAAGGTGATATTGGTATCGAGTTGTAAGAACAAGAATGAATTGCCGTTGCTGCTTCGTTTTCAAAAATACATTCCGATCTACAAATGGCTCTCTGAGAATTTACTGCGCCGCTTTGCATTCAATTCGCGATGGATACTTGGTTTTGAAAAAGAGTACAAAGATGCGTTTGAAGAAATGATAAACGCGATGCCAAAAAATTATATAGGTCTTTCTATTGGTATGATAGTTAATTGGACGAACACAAAAACGCCAAGAAATTGCATACATATACAAGGGAAAAAAGATAATTTATTATTGTACAAAAATGTAAAAGCCGATTACAGTATTGAAAATGGTGGTCATGCCATGATCATTTATCAAGCAAAAGAGATGAATGAGTTGTTGAGTCGGATTCTTTAACCACAGAGAACACGGAAATCTTTTTGCCACGGAGACGCAAAGGCACGGAGAAAAAATAAATTCGATATTCTAAATTTGTTTGTGGGGCCAGGCCAAATAGTCTATTGATAAATCGTTTTGATTGAAACCCTCCGTCACTTCGTGACACCTCCTTTAAAAAGGAGGATAAAACCAAGGAACAAGAACTACCACTTGCCGCCGGAGCCGCCGCCGCCGAAGCTGCCACCGCCAAAGCCACCAAAGCCGCCACTTGAGGAACTACTACTTCCGCCAAAGCTACTACCGCCCCGATACATTCCGCCAGAAAATCCTCTGCCCGAATAATTGCCCTTAGTTCCCCTAAACGAAATTATCCATGCAAAAATAACGAATAGTATAGCGAGGAGTAATTTATATTTCTCGAAAAAATTCTTTACGCGATCAACCTTTATATCGTATTCGCCTTTGGATGCTTTTTCTAAAGCATCAATGGCTGCAACAAGCGCACCATAATAATCGGCGTTCTTTAAGTGCGGTGTCATTTCGTGTTCGCGAATTGATTTTGTTGCGAGATCAGGAATGGCGCCTTCTAATCCGTAACCAACGGCAATAAAAAGATCGCGCTGACCTTCGCCACCTGTTGGCTTAATTAAAATAACAATACCGTTATTGAATTTTTCAGTTCCTACGCCCCATTTATTTCCAATATCAAACGCAAATTGCGAAGCGTCCATTCCTTTTAGATCATCAACAATAACAATACAAATTTGATTTGATGTTTGATGATAAAATTCCTCGAGGCGCTGCTCTATTCGAAGTGCATCCGATTCGGAAATAAAATTTGTTCCGCTGAGATCATTGTATAATCTTGCCGGGTTAGGCTTTTCGGGTACTTGCGAAACAACCGAGAACGAAAGAAGTAAAAATAAAGCAGATATGAGCGAACGCAATTTCAATTTAGTAAGAGATATCGTTCTTTAATTCGTTCTTATCACCTTCGGCTAAAGGAAAATATTTTTTTAATTGCTCGCCACTCATGAGAATACATTTCTCAAGTCCGTCGATGGTCTTTCCTTCTTTAAAATTTGAAATGGCTGTATCTTTTACATTATCCCAAAAATTTTCCGGCACATTTTTATTAATGCCTTCATCGCCCCAAACTGCAAATTGTTTTTGTTTTAAATTCACATAAAATAAAATGCCATTACGCAATTCGGTTTCGTGCATTTTTAGTTTCGCGAAAATTTGTTTGGCTCTGTCCAGTGCAGAATCTACTTTATCGGTATCAAAATGCACGCGTATCTCGCCCGAGGTTTGTTGCTCGGCTGTTTGAATAGCCGCGATCAAACGTTGTTCGTCGGGCTTAGATAATGGTTTCTTTTTAAAAAGCATAGTGGAGATTAAAACTCAACCTTAGGTGCTTTTTCGGCACCGGCTTGCGCTTCAAAATAAGTAGCATCTTTATAACCCCAAGCAAATAAACTTCCCGGAATTTTTTTGATGGATGCGTTGAATTCTTTTACAGCCTCATTATAACTTTGGCGTTCAACCGAAATTCTGTTCTCGCAACCTTCTAATTCTACACGAAGATCGGCAAAAGCTTGGTTGGCTTTTAGTTCAGGATAATTTTCGCTCACCATTAATAAACGAGAAATTGCAGATGAAAGTTCGCCTTGCGCTTGTTTGAATTGCGCCATGTTATTCTCATTTAAATTAGTTGGATCAATAGTTATTTGAGTTGCTTTAGCACGTGCTGTAACAATTCCTTCTAAAGTTTCTTTTTCAAAGTTTGCTTGACCTTTTACAGTAGCTACAATATTTGGTATAAGATCAAGTCGACGTTGGTACTGACTTTCCACTTGTTGCCATTGTTTTTTTACTTCTTCGTTCTTATCAACAAACGAATTACGCTTATTGCATCCGTACATTAAAAAAATAGCGATAAACAAACCGATACTTCCAATGATGATGGCTCTTTTCATAATATTAAGTGTTTTAAATTTTAAGTAAAGGTATATAAATAAACAAAGGTGGACTTGCAATAAATGTTAAGAGGCTTATATTCAAATGGTTAAATGAATAATAATAGGCTTACTTTAACCACGAAACACACGAAATTTTTACACGAAGGTCACGAAATAAGAGTCAAATTTTCGTGAATTTCGTTTCTTCTTTTGTGTGTTTTGTGGTTAAATATTCCGGTTAGAATTTTACACCGATCACGCAAACGTCATCGATCTGTTCCAGATCACCTTTCCACACATTGAATTCTTCTAACATCAAATTACTTTGTTGATCAAGAGGTTTACTCGAAAGCGAAAGTAATAATTGGTTGAAGCGTTTGTATAAGAATTTTTTTCCTTTTGGTCCACCAAACTGATCGGGATAACCATCGGTGTATAAATAAAAGAGGTCGGAAGGTTTAAAGTCAAACGTATAAAGCGTAAAGCTTTTATCTAATTCACCTTTTCCAACCGGCATGCGATCGCATTCCAATTCCATTAATTTTCCTTCTCTAACAACTACCGGAGCATTGTTGGCCGCGGCATAGGTTACTTTTTTATTTGCTTTATCAACGCAAATTAGGATACCATCAAAGCCGTCTTTTTGTCCTTCTTTACTTATGCTATCTATCAATCGCTCGCGCACATAATTAAATATGTTATGCGGCTCCAAGATATTTTTTTCTTTGATGGCCTCACCTAAAAAACCTATGTTCAATAAACTCATAAAGGCGCCCGGCACACCGTGACCTGTGCTATCACAAGAGGCCAAATAGAATTTATCATTTTTGGCGGCTGCCCAATAAAAATCTCCGCTTACAATATCCTTGGGCTTGAACAAAACAAAATTATTTTCGAGGTGTGCGTCAATAAAATCTTTATGCGCTAATAAAGCCGATTGAATTCGCTTTGCGTAATGAATAGAATCTAGGATCTCTTTTTGTTTTTCTTCGATCACCTCATTCTTGAGTTCTACTTCTTCCTTTTGCAATTTAATGATAGCATTTTGCTTTTTTGAAAGTTGAAATCGTTTGAAAATAATGACTGAAAATATTAAAACCAATATCAAACAGAATACTACGGATGCTATGATGGTGTTTTGCTGTTTTCTTTCTTGTTCGTTCTTTACATGGGCGATCTCTAATTGCTTTTCATTTTCTAGATCAAGTTTTTCTAAAGCTCTGTCGGTTTCCATTTCGGAGATCTTGGCTAACTTCTCGAGGTTGTTGATCGAATCTTTAACCATATAATACATAGTTTGGTACTTACTGGCCTTTTCAGCTTTTCCTAATTTCATGTAAAGATCGAACAATAACTTTGAGGTACTCAACAGTAGTTCTTGGTAATTTGCAGCTGACGCATAATCATACGCTCTCAATAAATAGGATTCGGCGTTCTTATAGTCTCCCATTTGAAAATAGATATTTCCCAATCTTCCATCATTGTAATGAACACCCATTTTTGATCCTCTTATTTCTTGCAGCTTCCTTGACAGTGTAACATACTTAAAGGCCTTATCAAACTGTTTGGATTTGATATAGTGATCGCCAATATTGCCGGTAATTTGCGCGATCGCACTTGAGTCATGAATTTCAGAACTGATCTTGTATGCTTCCATTTCCGCATCCAACGAACGCTCATCCTCATTTAAAAACAAATACACATCCGCCAAATTTACCAATGTGCGAGCATATGCTTTTTTATTGCCGCTTTGTTTATGGATAGCTAATGCTTTTTCAAAGTATGGTTTCGACTTTGCAGGATTGTTCATTACAAAACAATGGATGTACCCTATCTTATTTGCCGCGCCGGCGATCACCTCGCTTAAGTTAAGCTGCTCGCCAAGTTTGAGTGCTATTTGAAAATACTCAAATGCCTTTACATTATTTTCAGTTTTAAAATAGGCATTGCCTACTTGAAGAAGTGCATAGGCTTTTCCTTTTGAGAATTTTAATTTTTCGCTCAGGCGTAAAGCTTGATCGGCAAACTTTAATCCGTTGTTGAAATTTGTTGTGTCCTTGCGTTTTTCGAAGTATAAATCAGAAGCGAGGTTGATCAATAAATTTACTTTGCTTGTATCATCAGCTGATGCATTTGCCCGCTTTATTAAAGAGTCGATTCGAGTTTGACCAATAATAGATTCAAAACAATAAAGAAATAAAAGCGAAAGTATTATCCTTCTATACATTAAGCTACTCTTAAACCAATGACACAAACATCATCTACTTGCTCGAGGTTGCCTTTCCATGATTCAAAATTAGTTCCCAGAGATTCTGTTTGATTTTCAAACGATTGACTTGATATGTTCACTAAGAATTCGTGAAGCTTTTTGTACATCAGTTTTTTACCTTTTGGTCCGCCGAACTGATCAGCATAACCGTCGGTAAATAAATAAAGCGTATCGTTCTTCTCCAATTTTATACTGTGTAGTTTAAATTCCTCTTTCTTTTCGCCATAGCCAACCGGCATACGATCTGATTCTAATTCCTTTAAAACGTTATCGGTAACAACTACAGGGCGATTGTTGGCCGCAGAGTATGTGATCTCTTTTGTGTCCTTGTTAACGCACAATAATACACCATCAAAACCATCTTTTTGTCCTTCTTTACTTATAGCGTCAATTAATTTCTGACGAACGTAATTGAACACTTCATTTGGTTTTAAAATATTCTTCTCTCCTATAGCTTCATTAAGGAATGAAATACTTAATAAACTCATGAAGGCTCCCGGAACACCGTGCCCTGTGCTATCACAAACAGCCAAGTAAAATAAATTATTCTTTTTATACGCCCAATAAAAATCGCCGCTGACAATGTCCTTTGGTTTAAAATACACGAAATTGTTAGAGAGGTGATCGTTTATAAAATCGCGATGAGCCAATATGGTTGTTTGAATTCGCTTGGCATACATGATACTATCCAGGATCTCTTTACGGCTTTGCTCAACTAATTCTTTTTGCTGTTGCAATACCACATTCATCAGTTTTTGTTTTTTCAAATTCTTGAAAGAAACATACGTAAAAACCGCAACCAGGATTAGAATACCAGCAATAAAATACGAAAGGATACGAGAGTTTTGCAATGATTTTTTTGCGATCATTTTATCTTGCTGCAATAACTTATTTTCCTTTGCTTGAGCATCTGAATCATACTTAGTTTGCAATTCGAATAATTTATTTCTACTCTCTCCATTATAGATCGAATCCTTAAGCATATTGTATTTTTTAAAATACGCCAATGCTTGCTCAGCATTTCCTTTTTTCTCGAACAATTTAAAGATCTGCAAACACACATCCTTTTGATTATCTATTGCTTTATCTTCTTCCGAGATCTGTAAAGTCTTGAAGTAGTAGTTCAATGCGGAATTAAGTTTGTTCTTGCTAAAATCAATATTTCCCAAGGTCAAATACGTTAAAGCCTGGCCATAACGGATATTATATTTTTCCATTAAAGGAAGTGCTAATCGCGCATAGTAAGTTGCGGAATCAAATTCTCCAATATTGTTATAAGCTTCGCCTAAGGTTGCGTAAACAAATGCCGAGTAATTATCTTTATTCGCATTCTCAAATATTTGCTTTGAATACATCAATTCATCAACAGCCTCTTGGTACTTTGCCTGTTCCATATAAATATTTGCAATACCAACTGCAGAAGTAGCTTTAGCTAATTTACTATTTGCAACTTCTCCCCATTTATACGAAAGCTTATAGAACTCGAGTGCTTTCTCGTAATTATTTAATCCTAAATAGGTATTACCAATGGAATTTGCCGTGGTTGAGGATTTTTTAGTGTCTTTTAATATCTCATAGATTTTTAGAGCGGGAATGAAAGATTCTAAGGCAAAGCCATAGGTTCCTTTTGCGTTATGATATTCACCAAGATCGCATAAGGCCAAAGCCTCTCCATGCTTAAATCCAATTTTACGGGCGAGTTCAAGATTTTTTTTGCCGTATTCCTCAACATCATTAGGATGAGCAGACTGAAGATAACCAACTAATTCGGAGTAGAGATAAACTTTTTGTGTATCAACCTTACACTGATCAATAAGCGTAAGCAAAGAATCCTTGGTTCTGTCATTTTGAGATAACAGAAACAAACTACAGAATAGAGAGGCAATTATGAGTTTGTACTTTGACAAATGCAAAGCAAATTTAGAACTTTAATCCGATAATGCAAACGTCGTCGATTTGCTCTAAATTTCCCTTCCAATCTTCAAAAATTCGGACCAGTAATTCTGACTGTTTGCCTAGAGATAGGCCGCTTATGGAGTGAATGAACTCATTTAACTTTTTCGACATGAATTTTTTGCCTCTTGGACCACCAAATTGATCGGCGTAACCATCGGTGTATATATAAAGTCGGTCGCCCTTTTTAACGTTAACGGTATTTAATGAGAATTTATCCTGTTTCTCGCCATATCCAACCGGCATTCGATCGCACTTTAGCTCCGTCATTGTTTTTTCGGAGACCAAAATTGGCGAATTTAAAGCGGCCGAATAATTTACCTCACCGGTCGTCTTATTTACACATAATAAAGTTCCATCAAAACCATCCTTCTGACCTTCTTTACTAATATTTGTGATGAGTTTTTTGCGCACGAAATTAAATACCTCATCAGGAGATGTAAGATTTTTTTCGTTGATCGCTTCATTTAAATACGAAATATTCAATAAGCTCATAAAAGCGCCGGGAACTCCATGGCCGGTACTATCGCACACGGCGAGGTAAACCATTTCATGATTTTCCAATTCGCCTTTTTCATTTATAACGGGCGCGATCTTTTTAGTGGCCCAATAAAAATCTCCACTAACGATATCCTTTGGTCTAAACAAAACAAAACTTTCTTTGAATGTTTCGTTGAATAATTGAGTTTCGCTCATTAATGCCAACTGAATTTTTTTGGCGTACTGAATACTATCAGTGATATCTTTATTTTTAGCTTCAATAATGGCTTTTTGAGAGAATACTTCATCTGTGCGAGCTTTAACCTTCTCCTCCAAATTTTCGTAAAGTGCCGCATTGTCTATCGCTACTGCAACTGAGTTTGCAATATTTCTTAAAACGTTATGCTGATATTCGCTATAAGCATTTTTAGAGAAACTTTGCACCGTGATAACTCCTATCTTTTTTTCTTTAGAGAAGAGCGGCATGTATATTACAGACAAAGGTGTTTCGCCGGCAACAGGCGCCTTTAGATCTTTAATGTACCTATTGTACTCTAACATAATATCATTAATAAGGATCTCCTGTTCATTTTCAAAACACCATACGGCAAAACGATTCTTGTCGCTTAAAAAGAATTCGAAGAATTGCATTTTCTCAGAACGCTCTATAAAGCCTGGAAATTGCAAACTCTTCGATTTCTCGTTGTATAAACCAATGCCAAATGACTCGGCGCTCATCAAATTATTGATACTTTCGTATGCCATCGAAATAATTGTCTCTACGGATAATGAGGCGGTGATCACTTTTGAGATCTGCGCTATCAATTTTGTATCGTTAAAATTTTTCTCTAACCGCTCTTTTTGTTGTGTTACTTCTTTTGTGCGTTCTACAACGCGCAGTTCCATGTTCTCATAAAGTGAGGCATTGTCGATAGCAATGGCAACATACACTGCCAAATTTTTCAACATTTGAAGATCATTATCCTTATATGCATTACGCTTGAAACTTTGAACAGTAATAACACCAAGAGGTTTATCATTTAGTATCAATGGTAAATAAAGTATCGATTCTACTTGCTGTCCTTTTAAAGGTGGTTCATAATTTGAAATGTAATGCTTGATCTCTCTTAAAAAATTATTGATCATGATCTCACGGTTGTTAAAAAAACAAACATTTGTGAGTCGGTTCATATCATCCTTATCGTAAGCAAAGGCATCAAATTTTTCTCCGCCTTCAATGTAAGATGGGAAAACGATCTGCTCTGTTTCTTTGTTATACACGCCAATACCAAAACCTGTTGCATCCATTAAACTATTTACATTGCTGTATACTTTTTCTATAAGTGCAGGGATAGAAAGTGTAGAGGTGATATCTTTTCCAATTTGGCTCAACAAACGTGTATTCTCGTTTGCCTTTTCGATCTCCTCTTTTTGTTTTACAACTTCCTTTGTTCGTTCGTTAACTTTTTCTTCTAGATTTTGATATAAATTTGCGTTATCTAAAGCAGTACCCACTGAAACAGCAATACCTTTTAAGATATTGTAATGATATTCAGTGTACACATTTTTATCAAAACTTTGTACAGTTATTACACCAACTGCTTTTTCTTTGGAATATAATGGCAAGTAAATAATAGAGCTAGAATCTTTTCCTGAAACCGGTGCCTGCGTACCTTCAAAGTATTTTGAATACTCGATGGTATAATCATTTATAACTAGATCTTTTTGATCGGTAAAGCACAGTGAAGCCAATCTGTTTCTATCATTAGCTGCATATCCATAATCATCCATTAATTGATCGTTCTCTACAAATCCTTTGAACTCCAGTTGATTATTAGTTTCATTATAAATACCAATGCCAAAGCAATCGGCCTTCATGATCTTATTTACGTTCTGGTAAACTTTTGAAATGATGGTTTCCACAGATAAAGAAGAACTAATGTCTTCTGCCATTTCACCCAATAAGCGTGTATTATCATACGCGATCCTGATCTCCTCCGTTCTTTTCTCTACACGATCTTCCATGCTCTTGTATAGATTCGCCGTTTCAATAGCGCTGGCAATGTAGATAGCAAGATTGCGTAAAATATTCAATTGGTAATCTTTGTACGCATTTGTTTCAAAACTTTGTACCGATAGAACGCCAATTGTTTTATCCTTTAAAGAAATAGGGATATAAATAACTGACTGTGGATTTTCACCTTCTACCGGCGCATACCCTTTACTTTTTACATATTTAGCGTGTTCATTTAACCAATCGTTGATCACAAACTCTTTGTTTTCCTTAAAGCATCTAGTGGCAATTCGCTCAACATCGAGCGGATAAGAGAAGGGCGGTAGTTTTTTTCCTTTTTCAATGATACATGGGTGATAGAGATCATTCTCTGCTTCACGATATATTCCGATTCCTAATGCGGAAGCATCCATGAGTTTATTGATATGATCATACACCTTTGTAATTATTGCTTCAATGGACAATGTGCCTGATATTTCCTTTCCTATTTCACTCAATAAACGAGTATTCTCGTATGTGCGCTCAACTTCCTCTTTTTGTTTTGTAACTTCAAGTGTACGTTCTTTTACCTTTTCTTCAAGAGTTTCGTATAATGCTGCATTATCCAATGCAATGCCAATGGATATTGCTAAATTCTGCAAAATATTTACCTGGTATTCCGAATACGAATCCTTATCTAAACTTTGCACAGTGATCACACCTATAGGCTCTCCTTTTGACATCAATGGCAAATAGATCACCGACATATTATCATTTCCGCGTATTGGTTTTCTTTCGAGTTTTATGTATTTAGAATGTTCGGTTATAAAATCATTGATAATGATATCTGTTTTTTGCTTGAAACATATCGCGCCCAATCTATTTTGATCGTTCACATCAATCGTTAATGGATCAAGAACTGTTTGATTTTCTCTGAAGCCGTTAAAGTCAATAGTTTGTTTTTTGGTATTAAAAATTCCAATTCCAAACGAATCAGCTTTCATTAGTTGATGTATATTTTTATATACCGACGAAATGATCGTTTCAATGGAGAGTGATGAGCTTAATTCCTTTGAGATCTCGCCAAGTAAACGTGTGTCATTATAATTCTTTTCGATCTCTTCGGTTCGCTCTCTTACACGATCTTCTAAGTTGTTGTAAAGCGATACGTTATCAAGTGCGATAGCCACGTACACTGCTAAGCTTTTCAAGATCTGTAAATGATATTCTTTGTAAGCGTGTGCTTTAAAACTCTGAACTGTGATAACACCAATTTTTTTATTGCTTTGCGTTATTGGAACATAAATTATTGATTCAGGGTTATCGCCTTCTTTGGCTTGATAATCTTGAACCTTATTACTTCTTACAAATTCTTCACTAAAGTGATTAATGACGTAATCGTTTTGTGTTGAGTAACACCATATAGCCGGACGATCAGTGTCTTTTACGCTATAGGTATATGGCATAAGCGTCTTTCTTCGTTCAATGGTTGCCGGAAAAACAAGTTCATTTGACTTTTCGCGATACACACCTATTCCGAAACAAGTTGCATCCATTAACGTATTAAGGTTAGGGTAAACCTTACTAATAATCTCTTGAATAGAAAAGGTATTGGAAATATCTTTACCAATTTGACTTAATATACGTGTGTTCTCATACGTTTTTTCAATTTCCTCTTTTTGAAGGACAACTTCTGCTGTACGCTCGTTAACTTTGTCCTCCATTGTTTCATAAAGAGCAGAGTTGTCGAAAGCGATAGCGGTATACGTAGCTAAATTCTTGAGAATGTCAACATGATAATCTGTATAGGCATTTTTTCTAAATGATTGAACCGTGATGGCGCCTAGAACACGATCGCCTAAAGCAATAGGAACCATAACAGCAGATTCCGGCGTATCGCCGCCTACCAAAGTAGCTTCTTTAAGATATTTTTTATAATCTAGTTTAAAATCGCGTAAAATGATCTCTTTTTTGTTCTTAATTACCCAGGCCGAAAAATTCTTATTGGCATCTGCAGGTAAGGTTTTGCCTTGATGATCGCGTTTTAGTTTCTCTATCTCGTATTTATACTCTATTGTATCTGTTTCTTTATGATAAACGCGAACGCCAAATGATTCAGCATCCATTAACTGATAAATGTATTTATGTAAACGCTCAAATACATCTTCAAAATTTAAAGTAGAGGTTATTTGTTGTCCAATTTCACTTAACAAACGATTATTCTCGTATGCCGTGTTGATCTCATTGGTACGCTCATTCACACGCTCTTCCAATCCTGCGTACAAATTTGCATTATCGATTGCGATAGCAACGTATACTGCCAAGTTGCGTAAGATCTCTAGGTGATGACTCTTATAGGCGTTCTTTGAAAAACTTTGTACAGTGATCACACCTAAAGTTTTATCCTTTAATGTTAATGGCAGGTATATGATCGACTCAACGACTTTACCTTGCAGTGGCGCTTGAACATAACCAACATATTGTTCGATCTCATTTTTAAAATCATTGATCACAATGTCTTTACGTCCATTAAAACAAATACAGGCCAACTTATCTTTTTCCTTGGCGCTGTATGATACGTTATCATACTTTTGATCACCTTCTATATATAATGGGAATTCGATAAGATCTTGCTCGGGCTTATGAACACCTATGCCAAATCCGGCGGCATCCATTAACGTATTTAAATTAGCATATACTTTATCGATGATCTCATCAACAGAACGCGTAGATGTTATGTCGTTTCCAATCTTTCCTAATAACTTTGTACTTGTATACGTTCGTTCAATTTCTTCCTTTTGCTTCGTAACTTCTAATGTTCGCTCCTTAACCCTCTCTTCCATTACCTCGAAAAGATTCGCATTTTCCATTGCAATTGCAGTATATGTTGCAAGAGATTTTAAAATATCTAAGTGATAATCCGTATAAGCGTTATACTCGAAACTTTGAACGGTTATGCAACCTAATACTCTATCACCGATCATTACCGGATAAAAAATAAGAGAATGAGGAAGATCACCGGTAACAACCCGGATGCGACGCACGTATTTTGTATACTCTTTTTGATTATCTCCAATAAAAACTTCTTTTTTATTTAGAACACACCATACTGAATAGTTATCAATATCCTCCATCGAAACTTCCATGCTTTCAAGGCGAACACCTTTTTCAATTCCGTATTTATACTCGATCACATTTCGTGTTTGATTATATAATCGCACACCAAAATTACCGGTGTCCATTAAACCTGACAGGTAGGTATATAATTTGGAAAATATTTCTTCTAAATTAAGCGTGGAGGTGATCTCCTGACCTAATTCACTTAACAATTTACTGTTTTGATAGGTGGCTTTTATCTCTTCGGTACGCTCAATTACACGTTCCTCAAGATTAGTATAAAGGTTTGCATTCTCAATTGCGATGGCCACATACACTGCCATATTCTTTACAATTTGGACGTGATATTCGTTATAAGCATTAGCTTTAAAACTTTGAACAGTAATAACACCCAAACGTTTGTTATTGTGGGTTACAGGCAGATAAATTATTGATTCTGTATTCTCTCCTGCAACAGGTTTTTGTTGAAGCTTACCTGATCTTACTAAAAAATCGCCAAAATCGTTTACAACATAATCCTGTTGCGTAACAAATGCTTTTATCGCAGGTCGTTCTGGATTTTTTTCAAGAGAGTACGAATGCGAAGGCAGTTTCTTTCCTTTTTCAATGGAACCCGGAAAAAACATTTCCCTTTTAGTTTCATCATAAATACCTATTCCAAGCACCGAAGCATCCATTAGGGTATTTAAATTGGCGTAAACTTTATCAATTATATCATCAACAGACAATGTACTTGTGATGTCATTTCCAATAGTTCCTAATAATTTTGTGCTCTTATAGGTGCGCTCAATTTCTTCTTTTTGCTTTACAACTTCTAATGTTCGTTCGGCCACCTTCTCTTCCATTAATTCAAAGAGATTGGCATTCTCAATAGCGATCGCAACGTAAGTGGCTAATGTTTTTAAAATATCTCGATGATAATCGGTGTAAGCATGTTTTGTAAAACTTTGAACGCTTACACAACCCAAAACCTTTTCGCCCATTAAAATTGGGTAAAAGATCATGGAATAAGGCATCTCTCCGCTTACTATGCTAATTTGCTTTGTGTATTTTTTATACTCAACGGAAAGATCGTTGATGAATATCTCCTTTTTTGTGCCTACACATATAACTGAATAGTTCTCAACTGCAGTCATTGGAACTTCTATGATCTCTTTAAGCCTTACTCCTCTTTCAATACCGTATTTATATTCAATTACATTTTTTTGATGATTCAATAGATCCACCCCAAAGAAACCGGCATCCATTAAATTAGAAACGCAATTGTACAACTTGTTGAATATTTCCTCGAAATTTAATGTGGAAGTGATCTGTTGCCCGAGTTCACTGAGTAATTTATTATTTTGATAAGCTCTTTCAACTTCTTCTTTTTTTAATATTGCTTCGGCGGTGCGTTCAGTTATTTTTTTATCTTGTTCTTCATATAAACTTGCGTTATCCAATGCAATAGCAGTATAAGAAGCTAAATTGCGCAAAACGTTTACTTGATACGGGCTGTAAGCATTTGTACGGAAGCTTTGTACAGTGATAACTCCAACCGTTTTACCTTTTAAGAATAATGGCAAATAAATAATAGACAGCGCTTTCTTTCCAAAAGTAGGTATTGCAGATGCTTTAAAATATTTATCTATTTCTTTATCAAAATCATTTATGATTATTTCTTTTCCACCTTCAAAACACATCACCGATAATTTCTCCTTATCAGCGATATCGTATTTAATGTCATTAAATTTCTCTCCACCTTCAATAAATAAAGGGAAAATGATCTGTCCTTTATCTTGTTTGTATAAACCAATGCCAAATCCTGCAGCATCCATTAAGCGGTTCACTTGTCCGTATACGGTATCTACAATATCACCAACGTTTAATTGCGAAATGATCTTTTGACCAATTTCGCCCATCAATACAAGATTATTAGAGTAGTTCTCTAGCTCCTTGGCGCGTTCTTCTAGAATAGTCCGCTCTGTTTGAGATTGCAGTACTCTGTTTTGCAATTCAAAACTTTTTGAGAGTTGCGTACTTTTGTGGTTACGCACATCTTCTTTTGCCTGGTGGTAGATCTTGTAGTAACGAAGCGCCTCGTTTGTTTCTCCTAATTTTTCATAGAGTTCGGCCAGTTTTTCACTTGATTGATAAATTCCTTCTTTGGAACCAACAAGCAATGAAATATCGTAGGCCTGTTTTAAATATGATACGGCTTTATCCAGATCATTCTTTACAAAAAAAAGATTGCCGAGATTATTTAGTGTAACTGCCTCTCCAAATTTAAATCCGGTCTCCTTACGTATCTCTAAACATTTATTAAAATAATGTTCGGCCTTGTCGTGCTCCTTAAGCGCGATATGAGTATTGCCTAAGCCATTTAATGCAAAAGCCTCTTCTTGCTTGCTTTGAATTTCCTTTGATAGCACATAGCACTTTGTATAAAACTCAAGTGCCTTTTTGTAGTCCTTTAAATTAAGGTACGTTTCTGCTATACTATCTTGAACGCTTAAGAGACTCTCACGTGAATTACTTTCCGTGCTGATCTTCGCGCTTTTCAATAGTGGGTCAAGTGCTTTCTCGTATTGTTCAATAGCGCAATAAACAGCACCAATGCCATTTAGCGCACTCGCTATGCCTTGATCGTTATTAATTTCATTATTGATGTCTAGACTTTTTTTATAATACCGCATGGCAGTATCATAATCTGAAAGGAAGTAAAAATTAGTACCAAGGTTAACATAAACCATAGCCTCATTCACTTTATCTTTCAACGATTGAAAAAGCCCTATAGCTTCAAAACAATATTGGGCACCTTTTTCATTTTCGGACATCCAGATGTATAGGGTGCCTATAGTTTTTTTTGCATGAGCAACTCCAACCGAATACTCTATTGCTGTAGCTTTTTCTAAAGCAAGTGATGCAAGTTCCATGGCTTTATCATCGTTCTTGCCCTTGGCGTTCCATGCTTCTTTATTAAGAGCATCGATCTCATGAAGTTTATTATTACCTACAGTAGTGTCCATTGGAAATTACAAGGTAACGAAAATTTTGCGTTTATTTTAATTTCATTTTACTATATATTGTTGTTAATCAGGAAGTTGATATACGTTATTGATTTCACTTTTTAATTCAGTGGTATAAAAATAAAAAAGGCCTTTCGTTTGAAAGACCTTTTAATAAGACATTTTGAATTTTCTTAAGCTTCTACCGCCTCATTCATATATGCTTCAATTGGCGCGCATGAACAAACCAAGTTTCTATCACCAAATGCATTATCAACTTTGCCGACACTTGGCCAAAATTTATTTGCTCTTACCCAAGGCAATGGAAACGCAGCTTTTTCGCGACCGTAAGGCTTATTATAATTATCTGCTACAATTAATTTTGCTGTATGCGGCGCATTCTTAATTACATTATTTGTTTTATCGGCTTTGCCATCTATGATCTCTTGTATTTCCTTTCGGATAGTGATCATTGCTTCACAGAAACGATCTAGCTCTTCTTTACTTTCGCTTTCGGTTGGCTCGATCATTAACGTATCATGAACAGGGAACGAAACTGTAGGCGCATGGAAACCATAATCCATCAAACGCTTTGCAATATCACCAACTTCAACACCACTTGCCATTTTGAAATCGCTGCAATCTAAGATCATTTCATGCGCGCAACGCCCTTTTGATCCCGTATACAATATTTTATAATGCTCTTTAAATAATTCTTTCATATAGTTGGCATTTAAAATGGCTATTTCAGTTGCAGCTTTTAAACCATCGCTACCTAACATTTTTATATAACCATAACTGATCAATAAGATCAATGCACTACCATATGGTGCCGAACTTACCGCGTGAATTCCTTTTTCGCTTCCGGTATTTACAACCGTGTGCGAGGGTAAATACGGAACTAATTTTTCAACTACACCAATTGGTCCCATACCAGGGCCGCCGCCACCATGTGGAATAGCGAATGTTTTATGTAAATTCAAGTGACAAACATCAGCGCCAATATTTCCGGGTGATGTTAACCCAACTTGCGCATTCATATTTGCACCATCCATATAAACTAATCCGCCATTATCGTGAATGATCTTTGTGATCTCGGTAATTCCTTCTTCATACACACCATGTGTACTTGGATACGTGATCATAATACAACTCAAGTTATCTTTATGCTGTACCGCTTTTTCTTTTAGATCAGCAATATCCACATTACCTTTCTCATCACATTTTACAATGATGATATTCATTCCTGCCATAGCAGCACTTGCCGGATTTGTTCCATGGGCCGATTTAGGTATAAGTGCAACGTTACGATGAGCGCCTTTATTTGCAATATGATACTGACGAATTACCATCAAACCTGCGTACTCACCTTGCGCACCTGAATTTGGCTGAAAACTCATTCTTGCAAAACCTGTGATATTACTCAGGTCTCTATCTAATGTGTTTATTAATTCTAAATATCCTGCTGCCTGATCAATAGGAACAAACGGATGAATATTGGCGAACTCAGGCCATGTTAACGGTAATAATTCTGACGCAGCATTTAATTTCATTGTGCATGATCCTAATGATATCATTGAGTGTACTAATGAAAGATCTTTATTTTCCAAACGTTTGATATAACGCATCATGTCACTTTCGCTATGGAATGTATTGAATGTTGGATGAGTAAGGAAGTTCGATTTACGATTTACGATCGACGAATGGATGAGCTTAGAATTATTTACACTTGTGATCGCTTTTGCGCCAAACACTGAAAGAATATCGTTGATGTCTTCCATCTCAACCGTTTGATCTAAAGAAATACCAACGTGTTTATCATCTATCTTTCTGAAATTTATTCCCTTTGCTTCTGCAGCAGAAAGTATTTTTTTAGCATCGCACGCAACAACGATCGTATCAAAATATAATTTGTTGTTGATTGTTAAGCCTGCTTTTTTCAATTCTTCGGCAACAGTATTGGTTGCATTATGAACTCCTTGTGCAATGGCTTTTATGCCTTCTTGTCCGTGATACACTGCATACATACTTGCCATGATAGCTAACAATGCTTGCGCTGTACAAATATTGGACGTTGCCTTATCGCGTTTGATATGTTGCTCGCGTGTTTGCAATGCCATACGCAAAGCTTGATTTCCTTCGCTATCAACACTTACGCCAATGATACGGCCGGGAAGTAAACGTTTGTAATCTTCTTTACATGTAAAAAATGCAGCGTGCGGTCCACCATAACCTAATGGAACACCAAAACGTTGTGAGTTTCCGTAAACAACATCAGCACCCCACTCGCCCGGAGGCGTTAATAATGCTAATGCTAAAAGATCAGAACCAACAGCCACTTGAATTTCTAAGGATTTACATTTTTCAATGTATTTGCTATAATCAACTGCTTCGCCATTGATATCAGGATATTGAATGATAGATCCAAAATAAGATGCATCTAAATTTGTTGCATTGATATCACCAACTACCACTTCAATTCCAACAGGAGCTGAACGCGTGATAATCACATCGATCACTTGTGGGAATAGTGTGTTGCTTACAAACAATTTATTAGCGTTTGCTTTTTGTTTGTCGCGACTTCTATTTGAATAGAACATAAACACTGCTTCTGCTGCTGCAGTGGCTTCGTCTAGTAAACTTGCATTAGCAATTGGCATAGCAGTTAGGTCCATCACCATTGTTTGGAAATTTAAAATAGCTTCCAAACGTCCTTGCGCGATCTCCGCTTGATAAGGCGTATACGCTGTGTACCAACCCGGATTTTCTAAAATATTACGCTGAATAACAGCAGGTAAAATTGTATTGTAATAGCCTAAGCCAATATAACTGCGAAATACTTTGTTCTTTTTTCCTAAAGCACGCAAATGTTTGCTGTATTGAAATTCGCTCATTGCAGCACCAACCTTTAAAGGTTCTTTTAAACGGATATTTGCCGGAACAGTTTGATTGATCAATTCATCTACACTTGAAACACCGATCTTTTTTAGCATTTGTTTCACTTCGTGTTCGCGTGGACCATTGTGGCGCGTAATAAATTTGTCTGTTGTCATACTCGGGAGATTTTAAAAAATTTGAGTAACAAATATAGTAATTTCCAGGGGGTTTTGAAAGCCAAAAACAGTTGAAAACCGGTTGAAAAGTAGGGGTTTTAGGGCTTTGTAAGAAGCTGAGATAACTTGCGTTGTATAGAAAATAGAAAGGTCTATTCTTTAATGATCTTTTTTATGCCTAAAAATTGGCCTGCGCTATAAAGGCGAACAAAATATATGCCCTTGGTTAATTTCTCGACATTGACGATATAAGCCATTTGGTTTTTTGAAGTGCTAACCAATACTTCTCTTCCGGCAAGATCAAATATTTTTACCTCTATTTGCTCTCCGTTTTTAGAAGCAATGTTTAAAACGGCACCAACAGGGTCGGGATAAAATTTGAATTCAGGAAGTTCATGTTCAGTTATATTTGTAGGGTCGTAATAGCAAATTGTTATGCCGACTTTTTTATAAAGAGCAAAACCAGGGTCTGAATAGCAATTGAATTCTCCATATCCAGGCCCATCAATAATACAATGATATGATGGGAATAAAAATCCTGAAGTACTGCCAATTTTCTCAACTAATGTTATCGTTGAAGTTCCCCATGCTGAATAAGTAACCACAACTTGTTTTAATGTTTGACTATTTATTGACACCGTGCCCGAACCTATTACAGTTACTACTGGCTTTGTAAAAGGACAGCCATTATTTGTAAACGTTGAAGTTGGCAACATTGAAAGAAGCCACTTATCGCCAACTGCTGCATTAAAATTTGCAATAGTATCAAATTTATTCATGTCTGCATCGTACCTATAATAAACGCCGTTATTTGCGTACGTTTTCTCGTCTACATAATTATTAATAGTTGTAGAAGGCGACCAAGCTCCCATTGTTTTACCGTAGTAAGTTCCAATAATATTTTGACACACAATACTGTTTACCATCACCGTATTTGTAACGTTCAGTTCTAATACGCCATCATAATAAGGATAATTTGGGTAATTCAATCTATAATGCCATTGAGCGCCGATAGGAGCCCAAGTTTGTGCCTTAGCTTGAAAACAAAATGCAATTAAAGGTATGAGTAACATTTTCCTCATTAATTAAATGTACAAAAAATATGATGTAATCACAAATGGTAATTAAACGTTTAAGGCCACATACCGTGGCCTTAAACAATTTTCTTCTAAAAAAATAAACTTATGTGTTCTCTGATCAATCAACGCAAACCTGCATTAATTTCTTCTAATGCTTTAGAGCCCGGGCAAAGATCTGATTTCTTAAGCGTATTTAATGGTTTATCGCTGGTTTGAAGTAAATGATGTAGATCTTGACTATCAGGATTTACATACAACAATCCCGTAAGGATCTCATTTTTTGTTTTTGCATTTAGCACAGCGTTCATTGCCGACTGTCTGCTTAACGGATCCCAATCTTCTGATAATTTGTGGAGATCAAGTATAGAACCGTCGTGCATTTTCACTTGCTTATGACTTCCTTTTCCGTACTCCACGCTTATTTCTTGCATTTGAGGAACAAAATCAACAGTAGCTGTTGCTTCAATATGTTCGCGAACAAAATCGTATGATTTAGTTGAGCCAACATTATTATTAAATGTTACACAAGGAGAAATAACATTAATAAATGCGAAACCGGGATGCTTTAATCCTGCTTTTATAAGTGGGATCAATTGTGTTTTATCGCCCGAAAAACTTTGCGCTACAAATGTTGCTCCTAATTCAATTGCTAAGCTTGCAAGATCAATGGATTCAAATAAATTTACTTGCCCCGTTTTATTTTTAGAACCCTCATCAGCAGTTGCTGAATCTTGTCCTTTTGTTAAACCATAACATCCATTATTCATTACAATATAAAGCATGTTAAGGTTACGGCGAATAACGTGAACAAATTGTCCCATACCAATAGAAGCTGTATCTCCATCACCCGAAACACCAAGATAAATAAGATCGCGGTTTGCCATGTTTGCTCCTGTAGCAACAGAGGGCATACGACCGTGAACTGAATTAAACCCATGCGAGTTACTTAAAAAATACGCGGGTGTTTTTGATGAACAGCCAATGCCCGAAAGTTTTGCCAAACGGTGCGGTTCAATATTCATCTCATAACACGCTTGAATAACTCCTGCACTAATTGAATCGTGACCGCAACCGGCACACAAAGTAGAAAGGGATCCCTCGTAATAATCAATTGTATAGCCTAGTTTATTTTTAGGTAATTCAGGGTGACGGAATGTGGGGCGAACGTAACTCATATTATGCCTTTTTTAATTTTTTAGAACTTGATAAATAATTGCTCATCTGCGTTAGAATATTATCGGCAGTGATAGGTAATCCATTATAATTTAAAACCGAGATCAATTTAGCAGGATTCGTTTGTAATTCGATCATCAACAAACTTTTCATTTGCGCATCACGATTTTGTTCAATAACAAAAATGCGTTTGTGTGAATTAATAAAATCTTCAACCGTTTTATTGAAAGGGAAAGCTTTTAAACGAATGGCATCAACCGGTTTTCCTTGCTCTTTTAAAATATCCATTGCTTCTTCGGCCGCGTATTGAGATGTGCCGAAAAATAAAATTCCATTCTCAGACTTATTTGATTTTTGATATACTTGTGGCGCGGGCACCATTTTTTTTGCTGTACCCCATTTTACCATCAAGCGATCCATGTTGCGTTGGTACGAACCACTATCTTCTGTGTAAACCGCGTATTCATCGCGCGAAGTACCGCGTGTAAAAAATGAACCTTTAGATGGATGCGTTCCCGGAATTGTGCGATACGTAATACCGTCTTTATCCACATCTAAGTAACGGCCAAATTTTTCGATTTTCTCAAGGGCCTCAGCGTCCAAAACTTTTCCGCGTTTGTATTCACGTTTGTCATCCCAAACCAACGGTGGTGTCATATGATCATTCATTCCCAGATCAAGATCTGTCATTACAATAATTGGCGTTTGTAATCCTTCTGCCAGGTCAAACGAATCGGCAGTTAGATCAAAACATTCCTTTGGGGTTGACGGGAAAAGCATAACATGTTTTGTGTCTCCGTGCGAAGCGTAGGCTCCTTCTAAAATATCTGATTGCTGCGTTCTTGTTGGCATACCAGTTGATGGACCGGTACGTTGTACATCCACCAATACAGTTGGTATCTCAGCAAAATATGCTAAGCCCAAAAATTCATTCATTAATGATAAACCCGGTCCGCTTGTTGCCGTAAATGAACGAGCTCCATTCCAATTTGCACCTATCACCATTCCAATGGCAGCTAACTCATCTTCTGCTTGTACAATAGCTACATTTTTTTTGCCGGTAACTTTATCTACACGGAATTCAGCAGCAAAATCGCTAAAGCCTTCAACAACAGAAGTAGACGGTGTAATAGGATACCAAGCTGCAAACGTTGCACCACCATAAACTGCTCCTAAACCACAGGCAGCGTTACCTTCCATCATGATCCAATCCTTTACAAGGTTTCTTCTTTCAACGCGAATATCTAAAGGGTATTTGAAATTTGCTTTTACGTAATCCATTCCCAGTTGTAATGCTTTTACGTTCATTGGAATTAATTTTTCTTTTCCTTTGAATTGCTCTGCTAAAAGTCCTTCCACTACGCCAAATTCAATGTCTAATAAAGCTATTAATGCTCCAACATAAACTATGTTCTTGAATAATTGACGTTGACGTGCATCAGTATATGCTTCGTTACAGATCTGCATTAAAGGAATACCAATATAATTAATGTCGGCTCGGTGATACTGAGAATGCAATGGCTTTGAACTATCAAATAAAAAATATCCGCCTTTTCTTACCGACTTCACATCCGTAAGCATGCTTTGTGGATTAACGGCCACCATAAGATCAATGCCTTCTCTGCGTCCTAAATATCCTTTTTCGCTTACGCGTACTTCGTACCATGTTGGTAAGCCCTGAATATTAGAAGGGAAAATATTTTTTGGTGTTACAGGAATTCCCATGCGGAAAATTGCCTTTGTAAACAAAAAATTCGCACTTGCCGAACCGGTTCCGTTAACGTTAGCAAATCGGATAACAAAATCATTCAATTTACTTTTGTTGATCACTTTTGCAGTCACTTTTTTTGTGGCTTTTTTCACAGGTGCTTTTTTAGCAACCTTTTTTATGCTTTTTTGCTCGCAACCTTAACAGATCTCTTTACCACCTTCTTAGTTACCTTCTTAGTTACTTTTTTCTTTAGCTTTTTTGACATCCTGTATGTGTTTTAGTTACGTTGTAGAAGAATTTTTGCATATCCCAAGCAGCTGTTGGGCAACGTTCGGCGCATAATCCACAATGCAAACAAACGTTTTCATCTTTAATCATTACTCTTTTTGTAGGAAGAACATCCGACACATAAAGATCTTGTGTTTTATTTGTTGCAGGCATCTTTAACTTGCTACGTAGATCATTTTCTTCTTCCGCATTTTCAGTGAACGTGATACAAGCTGTAGGACAAACATCCATACAAGCATCGCACTCAATACATTTAGTTTCGGTAAATACAGTTTGAACATCACAATTTAAACAACGTTCTGCTTCTTTAAACCCTGTTAAACGATCAAATCCTAATTCAACTTCTTTTTTTCTATTTGAAAGCGTTACTTTTTTATCGGCTTGAGGCACAACATAGCGCTCATCACTTGCCACTTCACTATCGTAACTCCATTCGTGAATTCCCATTTTTTGACTTACAAGATTCACCATTGGATCTAGACGCTTATTTAGATCAATACCATTACAAAAATTATTTATTGAAACAGCTGCCTGATGGCCGTGAGCAACTGCGGTAATTACGTTTTTAGGTCCCCAAGCTGCGTCACCTCCAAAAAACACTTTAGGATTTGTTGACACAAATGTTTTTTCATTCACAGTTGGCATTTCCCACTTATCAAATTCAATTCCTAGGTCACGTTCTATCCACGGAAAACTATTCTCTTGTCCAACAGCGATCAACACATCGTCAGCTTCAATAAAAACATCATCACCACCAACAGGAACTAATTTTCTTTTTCCGCCTTCGTAAACAGCAGTTACTTTTTCAAAGGTCATTCCTTTTAATACACCATTCTCAACAACAAATGTTTTTGGAACGTGATTATCAATGATGGGAATATCTTCATGCGCTGCATCTTCTTTTTCCCAAGGAGAAGCTTTCATTTCTGCAAAAGGAGAACGTACAACAACCTTTACTTGAGTTCCGCCTAAGCGACGTGCAGTTCTGCAACAATCCATCGCAGTATTTCCACCTCCTAAAACAATAACTTTTTTTCCGACCTTAGTTGTGTGTTCAAAAGCAACACTTGCTAACCAATTAATTCCAAGGTGAATATTTGCCGCACCCTCTTTTCGGCCCGGTAGATCAGGTAGATCTCTTCCGCGCGGCGCTCCTGTACCAACAAAAACAGCATCATAATCTTTACTTAACACTTCATCTTTCATGCTTTTTACATAATGATTAAAGTGTGAGTGAATTCCCAGATCTAAAATATAATTTACTTCTTGATCTAATACAGTTTCCGGTAATCGGAAAGAAGGGATCTGACTGCGCATAAATCCACCGCCCTTTTTCTGTTCGTCAAATAAATGCAATTCGTATCCTAACGGTGCAAGATCTCGAGCAACGGTTAATGAAGCAGGGCCTCCGCCGATCAATGCAACTTTTTTACCATTTGACTTGAATGGACCTTTTGGCATTAAAT
Organism: Sphingobacteriaceae bacterium; assembly: GCA_016705695.1. GTDB lineage: Bacteria > Bacteroidota > Bacteroidia > B-17B0 > Aurantibacillaceae > Aurantibacillus. The sequence goes on along the minus strand of JADJLA010000012.1, from coordinate 31,320 downwards.
TTTTTACATCGTCTTTATCCGCATTATCTGCAGCAACACGTTTAAGTCGGCAAATGGCAACCGGCTCTTCATCTACACGTCCGCGACGGCAGGCAGGTTCGCAAGGGCGATCACACGTTCTTCCTAATACTCCAGGGAAAACGTTCGAATCCCAATTGATCATATAAGCTCCGGTGTAATCTCCGGCAGCAATAAGTCGGATGTATTCAGGAACGGGTGTATGCGCAGGACATGCGTATTGGCAGTCGACCACTTTATGGAAATATTCAGGGTCTTTAATGTTGGTTGGTTTCAAGGTGTAATTATTTTAATGAGCGATGTTTTTCTGTAAAATTTTCCTGACAAATATGTAAATATTCGGCATTACTTCCAAGCAAATATTAATAATAATTAAGCGCAAAATGACTGTTATTTTTATACCTAAATTCGTACAAAAAACGAAGGTCTTGGTATGGCGAAAACTATGGATTCATCACCTAATCAATTAATTAATTGATCTAGTGGCTTAAATTCATGAAAGATCAAGGAATTACACAGCTCTTTTTGCCTTAATTAGTCTTTTCTCGAAAAGTAATAAACCGGAATGCCGATGAGCGTTATAACCTTGCTATGGTTTTAGCTTTGGGAATATTAGGGTCGATAAAGAAATGATTTATTTAAAAATAGAAGAATTTACTTTAAAAAACTACTCTTCTACATCCAATCTAAACTTATGCAAGAATCGATGAAACACGGGACTAAACAAAACAGCAACACTAGTTAAAAACGCAACACCGCTATAAATAGAATAAATGGATGCGAAAATTTTCGCAGAATCATCAGGGGCTTTATCTACAGGGCCCATTCCCGTTAAAATTAAACTGGCATTGTAAAAGCTATCAACCCAAGGTAATTGAAAATAAATATGGTAACCAATTGCACCAATGCCCAAAGAGAATACAATAAATATCAAGGCAAAAGATGCACTCCTGAACAGACTGGTGAAAAAGTGTTTCTTGTGCGGAAGTTTTTTTGTTTTATTTACCACTTTTCGTAATTGAAGTTATGTTCATGTTTAGATGTCGATTTTCTTTCCTCCCCCATCTTCTGCTTACGCAGAATCCACCCCCTCAAAGAGGGGGATGGGCTTCCCTATCACTTTCCACCTAATCTAAATCCTAAAGTTTGTTTATTCTCCGTTTGACCAACTTCCAAATGTTTCACATCATCAATTGATAATACTTCCAATTCTGCAGCCGTTCGTTTGCTCACATCCATAGCGGCCAATCGTAAGTTTTGTTTTTTAACCACGCCGCCAACCATTTGCCTCACCGTGCGCGCGTTTCCAAAATGATTATCGCGTTTTTCATATAAAGCAGTTAAGTAATTTTGCATATGCTCCGATGCTTGCGGAGATGCCTTCAATCCTTCTTGCTTTAATAAATTATGTGCAATGGTTAGCAATTGTTCCGGCGCATAATCTTCAAATAAGAATGTTTTATCAAAACGCGATTTAAAGCCAGGATTACTTTCGATGAACTGATGCATGTTTTGCGGATAGCCCGCAACGATAACGCCAAATTTTCCGCGTTGATCTTCCATGCGCTTTAAAATTACTTGAATTGCTTCGGCACCAAAATCATGAGAGGCAGAAACATTTGCTAAGGCGTAAGCTTCGTCAATAAATAAAATACCGCCCATAGCCTCTTCGATCTTCTCGGCAGTTTTAATGGCGGTTTGTCCAACATACCCTGCTACCAACCCTTCACGATCAACTTCTACACACTGTCCACGTTCTAAAACACCAAGGGCTTTATAAATTTTTGCCATGATGCGTGCCACCGTTGTTTTTCCTGTTCCAGGATTGCCGGTAAATACAGTATGTAATGAGAATTTATTCACCACATCTTTTCCGGTTTCATTATAAAAGCGGATCAGCTTCACCATCTCATTAATATCTTCCTTCACTTTATCTAAACCTATCAACTCATTCAATTCACTCAAGGCCAATTGCAATTCCTTGTCATTGATCACCAACTTAAGCTTCTTCTTTTGCTCTGCCAAAAATCCTACACGTAAGTCTTCGAGGGTAATTGTAGAAAGTTCCTCGTTAGTAAGCGCATTCATATCCGGCGCTTTCATTAAGCGCAATCCCATATCCATTTTTGCCTCGTCAACCAATGCATTCACAAAACGTGCATTTCCAAAACTTTCATCACGCTTACGATAAGCTTCCGTTAATTGTTCTTTTAAATAATCTTCAGCATCCTTTGCAAAACCAACTTGCCTATTCTTTGCGGAATACATTGCAATTTGATATAACTCATCAGGCAAATAATCCTCAAAATGGAAATATTGTGTAAAGCGCGATTTTAATCCCGGATTACTTTCAATGAATGTCTTCATTTCTTTTGGATACCCTGCACCAATAATGGCAATATCACCAGGACCATCACTCATCTCTTTCAATAGGGTTTCAATAACTTCCTTTCCAAAGTCCTTGCTATCATCATCCGTTCTTGCCAACGAATATGCTTCGTCAATAAATAAAATTCCTCCGCGAGCACTATCAATCGCTTTTTTTGTTTTAGGTGCTGTTTGTCCTATAAATTCACCAACCAAGGATGCGCGGTCAACTTCTACAACATGTCCCTTTGTAAGCAATCCCATTTTTTGGTAGATCTTACCTAACATTTTTACAATGGTTGTTTTACCTGTTCCAGGATTTCCGGTAAAAATACTGTGCAGCGATAGTTTATCATTATCCTCAAATCCCTTTTCGCGACGAACCTTTGTGAAATTCAAATAAGTGATGTTCTCGCGTATTGATTTTTTTACGCCTTCCAAGCCAATTAATCCATCCAACTCGGCCAATAATTCATCCAATGTTTTTGTATCTCCATTGTCAATTACGTTTTTCTTAACCTCCGAACCTGCTGTTCCAACTGCTAATGTTTGTTCAATATTTTTGATCAATTCCAATTCACCTTCTTCATCTGCGTCGGCACAATTAAAAGATACAGCTCCAACCAACACATCATTAAATACAACTTCCAGCGTATATTTATCATCAACCCAAGTTCCGCCATCTTCAGTTCCCCAACCACGTTCAATATAATAACTAAAATCAGCGCGGTTATCGCCCATATAAGCTGCATGCAAAACACTTGCCTTGGGTTGGCCCGCATCATCAAAATAATTCAAATAAAACTCGTAATTATAATCCTGAGCTGTAAGATTTTTGAATTTGATCTCTGTCCAAATATATCGGGTCGATTTTTTATTGAATGTCTTTAAATATTTTCGATTGCGTTGTTGCCAGCCGTTTGAATCGCCTTCAAATAATTTAATATGTTCGATTGTAAAATACGGATTGTGCTTATTGGTTACCTTTCCTACTTCGTTGATATGAAATAATTTTTCACCTATCATTACACCATCAATATACGCCTGCCATTTGTACGAACCTTTATTCCAAAACTCGCCGATGGTTGCATTTCCCCAACCATTCTTAAAATAAAAAATATTCTTTTCTTTTTTTACTGTGATGTTCTCTTCTAAACTACAATGTTCTTTAGTTCCTTTCTCGTCAACAGCCTTCAGCGTAAGTTTTGCCGTCCAGTCCTCTTCGTCGAACAATTTATTATATATAGCCACTTCGCAGCGCACATAATCTACTTCTTCCTTATCAAAACTACTACGGTAACGTTTTGCCGAATTTGCCATCCACTCATTGCTCGCAAATGTATTGAGGCCCTTTAATTTAAATCGTTTTTCCATCTTACTTAAAAATAGTTCTTTGTTTTAAATATTTAGCATTCTAAATTTACAGTGATTTTAATAATTTAAAAATTTATAATTTAGCCCTCAACTTAATTTAACATATGGACGAATTGAAACACATTTTATTTATCGACATTGAAACTGTTCCTCAAACCTATAAGTATGAGGAATTACGGCCAGATACTCGCAATTTGTGGGATACAAAATGGCAGTATAGTAAAGATATTTCGGCAGAGCAACATTATGGCAAAGCAGGCATCTTTGCGGAATTTGCCAAGGTAATTAGCATTGGACTAGGCTATTACAATGGCAAAGAATTCAGAGTGAAATGTATTTCGGGTGATGATGAGAAAAAAATATTGACTGAATTTTATGACTTGGCAAACAAATACTTTAATAAAAAAGAGCATTGCTTATGTGCGCATAATGGGAAGGAATTTGATTATCCTTTTTTATGCCGAAGGTTTTTGGTTAATGGGCTGAAGCTTCCGAAAATTTTACAGATCCAGGGTAAAAAACCTTGGGAGATCCAGCATTTGGATACTATGGAATTATGGAAATTTGGCGATCATAAAAACTACACTTCCTTGAATTTATTAGCTCATGTTTTTAATATCCCTTCACCGAAAGACGATATGGATGGAAGCATGGTAAGTAAAGTTTACTATGAAGAAAAGGATCTTAAAAAGATCAATACGTATTGTATGAAAGATGTGATCACATTAGCCCGTGTATACGGAAGATTTATTGCGGCGGAAGAGTTGAATGAGGACAACATTGTTTACATATAATTCAAGATCCAAGAGACGGAAAATCATAAACGTCTTTGGCTCAAAGGGTCAAACTAGTTGTTGGGATTTTACACGATGATCGCAGAAGGCCACATTACTAGAAACATAAAGTGGGATTTATTGTAGTGTTAGTTTGCCATTATAAAAGCCATTGGTCATTATGTGGCCTCTGCCACTTTTGTTCCATAAAAATTCCCTAACTTCACAACAAATATATGGCGCACTTAAAACTAGCAATTATTGGAAATGGGAGTTGGGGAACTGCACTCGCTAAATTATTTCTAAACAATTCCGATCATATCCATTGGTTCATGCGTAAACAAGAGGATGTTGATTTTATGAAAACGTACAGCAATAATCCTCGCTACATTAGCTCCGTTGAGTTTGATACATCCAAGATCACATTTTATACAGACATTAAAGCGTGCATAAAAGATTCAGAATTTATTGTATTGGCAGTTCCATCGGCATTTATAGCTGATACACTTTCTCCTTTATCAAAAGAAGATTTTAAAGGCAAAACATTTTTCTCTGCCATTAAAGGTATTGTTCCTCAGCATAATTTGATAGTGGGCGAATACTTGAATCAGATCTACGAAGTGCCCTTTACCAATATTGGTGTTATTACAGGCCCTTGTCATGCCGAAGAAGTTGCTTTGGAAAAATTGAGTTATTTAACTATAGCAAGTCAAAATTCGCAAAGCGCTCAAAAAATTAGAGATCTGTTAGTTTGCCGTTATTTAAAGGCAACTACAAGCGATGATATTTATGGCACAGAATACGCAGCTGTTCTAAAAAATGTGATAGCAGTTGCAGGAGGAATTTGTCATGCACTAGGATACGGCGATAATTATTTAGCGGTATTGGTGAGCAATGCTATTCAAGAAATAAAACGTTTTGTAGATGCAGTTCATCCAATTGACAGAGATATAAAGGCCTCTGCGTACTTAGGCGACTTAATGGTAACAGCTTATTCGCAATTTAGCAGGAACAGAATGTTTGGAACAATGCTAGGAAAAGGTTACAGTGTAAAACAAGCACAGTTGGAAATGAATATGATCGCCGAAGGATACTATGCTGTAAAATGTGTTTACGAAATAAATAAACAGTATAATATAGATATGCCTATCACAAACGCAGTTTATAGGATCGTTTATCAAAAACAGGATCCCAAAAAAGAAATAGAGAATTTATCTAATTTATTATCGTAGTTTGCGTTCGATAGCATTTACCATATCCGCTCTTTTTCATCCTCTATTAATGGCAAGTTATGCCTGCCTCCTCCTTTTTTTTGGTTTTAAAGATACAGTGTTCGAGTTGATGACAGCTAATAGCACCAAATGGCAAATTACCCTAACAGTTTGTGCTTTTACATTTGTTTTGCCTGTGCTAAATATTTATTTGATGTACAAATTAAAGCGTATTAAAAGCATTACTTTGAGCGAGCGAAATGAGCGAACATTTCCGTATATCATGACGGCTATCTTTTATTTTGGATTATTTTATTTGTTTTACGATTTACGTATTTGGGAAAGTATAAAATTATTTGTGTTGTGCGCGGGTACTGCTATTTTATTTACGGCAGTTATCAATTTACGTTATAAAATAAGCGCGCATATGGTAGGTATTGGCGGAATTGTAGGAATGATGGTCTCGTTAAGCATTTTATTACAATACGATCTTTTGCAATTTATAATTGCCTCCATTTTAATTGGTGGTGTAATAGGTTGGGCGCGCATTGTACTTGAGGAACATAAACCCTCGCAAGTGTATACAGGTTTTTTATTAGGGGTAAGTTGCCAGTTGGTTTTGTTCTTACCTTTACAACACTTATCATTGAATTTTTGAGATGACTTCAGTGAATTTAATTACGGGCACTACCGGTTTATTAGGAAGTCATGTTGTATTAAAACTATTACAGCAAGGAAAAACTGTTGTGGCCGCTAAGCAAAGTTCGAGTGATCTTTCCAAGATAAAACACTGCTTTTCTTACTATACAAAAGATGTAGAAACACTTTTTAATAAAATAAAATGGGTTGATCTTGATATCACTGATGTGTATTCTATTGAAGAAGCATTAAAGGGTGTAGAGCATGTATATCATTGCGCCGGTTTTGTTTCTTTTTTAGAGAAAGATTTTCCGAAATTAACTTTGCTCAACGAGACAGGAACCGCCAATTTGGTGAATGCATGTGTTGCAAACCTGCCTGACGGCAAGGCAGGAAAAATAACATCGTTTTGCCATGTGAGTTCGCTGTCAACTATTAATAATGCAGATTACGAAGGTGAATTGAGTGAACGTATCTTTTGGAAAACATCCGGCAAAGAAAGCTCGTACGCTATAAGTAAATATAATGCCGAACGTGAAGTTTGGCGTGGAATTGAAGAAGGATTGAATGCGGTAATCGTCAATCCGGGGTTTATTTTAGCTCCGGGTTTTTGGAAGCAAAGCAGCGGAAAGATTTTTTCTTTCTGTAAAAAAGGAAATATGTTTTACACTGATGGAAGTACGGCTTATGTGGATGTAAATGACGTTGTAGAAGTGATGGTGCAATTAATGGATAAACAAATCTTTAATGAACGCTTTATTTTGGTTGAGAATTCGTACACATTCAAGGATATTTTTACTCAAATTCAAAAAAAGTTTGGTAAGCCCGCACCTTTCTTTAAAAGCGGGAAATTTTTGTTGCAATTAGGCCGAATGGCCGACGGAATTTTGAGTAAAATCACCGGAAAAGATCGTGTACTTACATCCAATACAATTCGAACAGCAGTTGGACACAAAAAATACTCTAATTCAAAGGTAAAAAGCGCCCTTTCTTTCTCATTTAAACCCGTTAATGAGGTGTTAAATGGCATTTGTGAGCACTTCGAAAATGACCTTAAATCTGGTAGAATCTAAATTATTTTAGATAATTGGGGGTTTTAATCAACAAATTCTTTGTATTTATAAGTTATTTACATACCTTGGTCTACTATAAGACGCGAGATATATGCACATTGCAGTTGCCGGTAACATCGGATCAGGAAAAACCACACTAACTTCTCTCTTAGCAAAGCACTACAAATGGCATGCTCACTACGAAGACGCAGATGACAACCCGTATTTGAATGACTTCTATGAAGATATGCAGCGTTGGTCGTTCAATTTGCAGATCTATTTCTTGAACAATCGCTTTAATCAAATACTAGATATTAGGAAAGGAAAACACACGGTAATTCAGGACAGGACCATATATGAGGATGCTTATATTTTTGCTCCCAACCTACATGCCATGGGTTTGATGACCACAAGGGATTACGACAATTATTTCTCGCTTTTTAAATTGATGGAAAGCCTTATCAAATCACCGGATCTTATTATTTACTTAAGAGCTTCGGTGCCTACTTTGGTAAAGCAAATTCAAAAAAGAGGAAGAGAATACGAGAATAGTATTAGATTAGATTATTTAAAACGATTAAACGAGCGTTATGAAGCTTGGGCAACATCTTACGAGTCAGGGAAGCTATTAATAGTAGATGTAGATGACATTAACTTCAGTGAGAACAAGGAGGACCTGGGTAAAGTAATTCGATTGATCGACAGTAAACAAAACGGTTTATTCAAGTAAAATTGAGCGCTATACTAAATAAAGAAGCTGAGTTTTTTGATGTCCACTTTACGGAGTCCATCAAAACTATTACCGCTGCTAATTGCGAGCTGATTATCGCCTATGATGGTGTTTTGAATACCGAGACCATTAGTAAATTGGAAATAGAGATCGAACAAAAGATCATTGATCTTGCGGTTCCAAAAGCAGCTCTTAAAAAAATATTCTTTATTTGTGTTGAGTCATTGCAAAACATGCTTATTCATGGGCATAAGGATCTAAACGGCTCTCAACATAATTACTTCTTGGTTTATAAAAAAGCAAACCAGATCATTATTCTTACAGCAAACTTGATCAGCAATCCTGCTATTCCAAAAGTGGATGGCGACTTAAAGACCATCAATTCATTTGAAGATCCTGCAGAATTGAAATCGTATTATATCAATCACCTTGAAAAAAATGAATTAAGCGAAAAAGGTGGTGCAGGTTTAGGATTTATTACCATTGCCATGAAGAGTGGGAACAAACTTAACTTTGCTTTTGATAGAATTAGCGAGCTTCACTCTTTATTTAAATTAGAAGCTGCAGTAAATGTTGAATGATCGCCTCGATCCAATGCATTTAAATAAGTCTGTATTATTTCTCCCATCCTGGTACCCTACCCAACAAGAGCCTACACACGGAATTTTTATTCAAAACCATGCTAAAGCTTTAGCCCGCTTTACAAAAGTTGTAGTTGTGTATGCATATAGTGTAAAGGGAACTGCTGTAAACGAGATCACCATAAATGAAGATGGAAATTTAACTGAGGTCCGCTTCGCCTATCCAAAAACAACTATCACTATTCCATTTGCAAAACACTATTCGCAGTTCACTAACTATGTAAATGCGTACAAAAAATTATTGCAGTATTTAATTGATCATAACATTAGTGTTTCGGCCATTCAAGTAAATGTTGCTTTTCCAGCTGCTATGATCTTGGAACTATTTAAAGATCATTTTAAAGTGAAGCATACGCTTGTTGAACATTGGAGTGGGTATTTGCACGAAGACGGAAATTACAAGGGCGCAATTTTAAAACGCTATATAAAATACTGCTTTAAAAATGTTTCGAAAGTTTGGTATGTTTCCGAAAGGCAAAAACAGGCGCTTATTGAGCGTGATCTTAAAGGAGAATTTGAATTACTTTATAATGCGGTTGACACTTCTGTTTTCAAAATAGATAGAAAAGAAAGAAAGAAGAAAACTACATTTCTTCATGTATCGTCGTTGGTTGAACGCGAGAAAAATTTAAAAGGGACATTTGAAGCGCTCAAACTTCTACAAGATAAAGCTCTGGAATTTGAATTGATCGTTATTGGCGGAAATGCCGAAAGTATTGCAGAAACAAAAATGCTACAAGAAACTATTGGTGTGCAACATATAACTTATTTAGGCTATCAAACCAAAGAGAATATCAGTTCCTTTATGAATTTGTGTGATGCGCTTTTATTATTTAGTAATTTTGAAGGGATGCCTGTTGTAGCGCTGGAAGCGTTGGCTTGCGGATTGCCGATATTTGCGTCGCAAGTTGGGCAATTACCCCATTTTATTACAGACGAATTTGGAAAATTATCGCCGGTAAACGATGTTCAACATTTTGCCGGACACTTAGAGAATTTTATCAATAAAAGATATTCGTTTAATTCAGAAAAAATGTCTCAATTTATTTCCGAGCATGCTTCGTTTGATGCAGTGGGGAAACAGATGTGGGATTTCTACAGTGTACTATAGGTACTAAGACACGAAGGGTAAATTCTAAAAAACTTTGCGTCTTATTGGCTGATCAGATTAGTTAATTCAACAAACTGTTCCACACTCAATTGCTCCGGTCGTTTATCAAATAAATAGTTCGAAGTATCAGCTCCCGGCTTCAACATCGACTTTACCGAGTTGCGAATAGTTTTACGGCGTTGATTGAAAGCTGTTTTTACTACTGTTTTAAAAAGCACTTCATCGCAATTTAAATTTTTAATTGCATTGCGTTTTAATCGTATAACTGCGCTTTTTACTTTAGGAGGAGGAGAAAATACATTTTCGTGAACAGTAAATAAATATTCTATCTTGTAAAACGCCTGAAGCAAAACACTTAAAATTCCGTAAACTTTTGAGCCTGGTTTTTCGGCCAAACGCTCGGCTACTTCCTTTTGAAACATGCCAACCACTACATCCACTTTATCTTTGTGTTCTAAAACTTTGAACATGATCTGGCTTGAAATATTATAAGGAAAATTTCCTATGACATTGAATTTTCTTTCGCCAACAATTTTTTCAAGATCTGCTTTCAAAAAATCTGCCTCAATTATCTTCTCAGCAAACTGCGGATACTTTTCTTTTAAAAAAGGGATAGAATCCCTATCAACATCTAAGGCAAAAAAATTGGGCCTTTCAATTAAATGTTTGGTAAGTACACCTGTGCCAGGACCAACCTCTATCAATGCGTTTTCGGAATTTTGATCGAGCATTGCGTCTACAATATTTCGCGCAATGGTTTCATCCACCAAAAAATGTTGTCCTAAATGTTTTTTTGCTCTAATGGGCTGTGTCATTAATCGATCACCTGAAGTAAAGTTCGGAAAGCAGTATACTTATCCTTGAATTTTTTTGTATGATCGGCCTGTAAAGTAGGCGCGTGCTCCTTTTGATAGCGTTCAATATCCACCATTTCGAGGAATTTATATTGCACGGAATACGTGTGCCCTTCATCCTCCACATAAAGAACTTTCACCATCTGGTTATCCAAAAAACAACCGGTTTTCATTACTTCAGGGATGTGAATTTCCTTCATCCAACTCACCCATTCGTCATGAACATCATCGGTAATATTTACGGTTACATTGTAAATGAACATGGTGCAAAAGTACAATAATTTCCCTGATAAATTAGCCTAAAATATACCGGATTATTTGTATTTTTATAAGGTAAAACCTTGATGATACTTGGTTTCAGGAATCTTATGAAAACAAATTTTGTTGAAGAATTAAAATGGCGAGGAATGTTGCAGGATATCATGCCCGGTACAGAAGAATTATTGACCAAAGAAATGGTGTTTGGTTATATTGGTTTTGATCCTACTTCCGATTCGCTTGGAATTGGCAACATGGTTCAGATAATGACCCTTTTGCATTTTCAAAAAGCGGGGCATAAACCCATTGCTTTAGTTGGTGGCGCTACGGGAATGGTTGGTGATCCATCAGGAAAATCGGCAGAGCGTAATTTATTGGATGAGGCAACGTTGAATCACAACATTGCTTGTCAGAAAAAACAATTGGAGAAATTTTTGGATTTTAACGCGGGTGTAAATTCTGCTGAGATCGTAAATAATTATGATTGGTTCAAGAATTTCAATTTTTTGGAATTCATAAGAGATGTAGGGAAACATATTTCGGTAAATTATATGCTGGCAAAGGATTCGGTAAAAAATCGTTTAGAGAACGGGATGAGTTTTACTGAGTTCAGTTATCAATTGGTACAAGGTTACGATTTTTATTATCTCTGGAAGAACAAAGGAATTAAATTGCAAATGGGTGGTTCTGATCAATGGGGAAATATTGTTACAGGGACAGAATTAATAAGAAGAAAGGCAAGCGGAGAAGCATTTGCTTTAACTACGCCCCTAATTAAAAAAGCTGATGGAACAAAGTTTGGAAAAACCGAAGGCGGAAATGTTTGGTTGGATAGAGCTAAAACCTCGCCTTATAAATTTTACCAGTTTTGGTTGAACTCCAGTGATGACGATGTAAAAAATTATATTCGAATTTTCACTCTGTTAACTAAAGAGGAAATTGAAAAATTAGAAGCCGAGCATGCAACAGCACCTCATTTACGCAGCTTACAAAAAGCCTTGGCAAAAGATATTACCATTCGTGTACATTCGGAGAACGACTACAACGCAGCCGTTGAAGCTTCGCAAATACTGTTCAGCGGAACTATTGAGGATCTTGCAAAATTATCTGAAGAATTATTTCTAGATATTTTTGATGGCATTCCTTCATTCGATGTGTCTTCAGCTGAACTAAACAGCGGCATTGGCTTGGTAGATCTTTTAGCAGAAAAAACTGCAATTTTCCCTAGCAAAGGTGAAGCGCGTAAAATGTTACAAGCCGGCGGCGTAAGTTTAAATAAGAACAAAGTGGAAGATGTACAGATGGTAATTAATCTAAGTAATACCATCAACAAAAAATATATTTTGATACAAAAAGGTAAAAAGAATTACTTTTTGTGCAAATTGAACTAAAATGGCTTTAAAGCAATCGCAATATTTAAAACTTCAGCAAAAATTATTACCTCAGCAAATTCAGTTGATGAAGTTATTGCAATTGCCAACCATGGCCCTTGAGGAACGTATCAAGGAAGAATTAGAATTAAATCCCGCTTTAGAAGAGGCTGATGAGAGTTTTGATGAAGATGATATTGCGAACAACGAGGATAGTGATAACGATACGGATGTAGAGTTGGATGATAATGGTGATGTAAAAGAAAAAGAAGTAGAGCGTATTGATGATGAAGTTGGTATAGAAGATTACATGGGGGATGATGAACTTGATTCATACAAATACGAAATAAGTAATAAAGGAGCTGATGACGAAACGCGAGAATTTGTTGTTGTGGAAGGTCCGGATTTTCACAACTTACTAGAGCAACAATTAGGTTTGCGCGAGCTCAATGAAACAGAATATACCATTGGCGTTTATATTATCGGCTGCATTGATGAAGATGGCTATTTGCGTAGAGAAATAGACATGATCGTTGATGACCTTGCTTTCAATTATAATATAACATCAAACGTTCAAGAGATCGAAAAAGTTTTAAAGACCATTCAAAGTTTTGATCCGCCCGGTGTTGGCGCTCGAACAATTCAAGAGTGTTTGCTTATACAATTAAATAGAAAAGTAGAACAAACCAAAGATGTATTGCAGGCCATTGAGATCGTAAAAGATCACATGGAGGAATTCAGTAAAAAACATTACGAGAAGATCCTTAAAAAAATGAACATCACCAGCGAGGAATTAAAAGAAGTGATAGATGTGATCACACACTTGAATCCTAAACCCGGCGATACAGATATCAAATCAAATTCGCACAGCGAGATAGTTCCTGATTTTCTTGTAAGCGTTACCGATGGAAAGCCGGAGTTCTCTATCAACTCGCGTAATATGCCCGACTTGAAGATCAGCAAAGAGTATTTAGAGATGTTGAAAGAATATTCGCGGCAAAAAAATAAGGACGGCAAAGAAGCCACCACATTTATTAAAAGCAAAATTGAAAGTGCGCAATGGTTCATTGATGCTTTGAATCAAAGGCATTTAACTTTAATGTTGTGCATGCAAGCCATTTTAGAATTTCAAGAAGAATATTTTATTACGGGCGACGAAGGCAAATTAAAACCAATGATCTTAAAAGATATTGCCACCAAGGTAGAGATGGATATTTCTACAGTTTCTCGAATGGCTAATAGCAAATACGCACAAACTCCATATGGTACTTTTTTACTAAAGACATTTTTTAGCGAGAGTATGAGTACTGATAGTGGTGAAGAAGTAAGCTCGCGTGAAATTAAAAAGATATTAAAAGATTGTGTTGATGCCGAAGATAAACACAAACCGTTAACTGATGATGCGTTGTGTGATATCTTAAAAGAAAAAGGTTATAATATTGCGCGTCGTACAGTTGCTAAATACCGCGAGCAATTGGATATTCCTGTGGCGAGGATGAGAAGAGAAGTTTAGTGCTTAACGAGGGCTTTTCTAATACAAAACACAAATTAAATCTACCTTATTACTCTCTTTGTTTTAGTTTATATACCGAACATAAACCATTTTCGGCCGTTACTACTTTTTGATAATATCCGGAAAGTATAGAATCGAAATGAGGGAAGGCAGAAATTCGGCCTCGATCTCCGTAAATGAAAACATAATCTATAGGTTTTGAAACACCTTGTTTATTTATACAATTATAAATACCCTCAACCGTTTCGCTTTCGCCAAGCAAATACTTCGGCATAGTTGAAACCCTCCATTTTAAAGGAAACCATCCTACAGTAGCTTCATAATTATCTAAAATGATCAATGGTTTATCTGCACTGATATAATGAGCAAAATGTCTTTCAAGCCAATTCCCACTAAAATCCAATGGCAGTACACTTGAGTTAGGCTCTATGAGGACAGAAGCCTTCTCAACTAATTTTAAACTCCTATTCATTTCATTGAGTAAATGTATATGCATCTTGTCTCTTTCAAAAAAAACGGCAACTATGATACACCCTACCATCAGGAATTTAATTACCCGCGTGTCTTGTAGCAATAACCAAAGGATCAGGAATAAAAATACAAAATATAAAAACCTAGGCGACATCATCCCAACAGAATACATGTTTGGAATTATAAGATACAATGCTGCCACTGAAAGCAACATGACCAATAATATATCGCCTTGTTCAAAACCTTTTTTTCGTTCCTTGATCCGCCAAAACAATGTATAAGCTATCAGAATAATAAGGCAATAAGAGATCCATTTTACAAATTGAAACTCACGCTCAACGTGATAAACAATAAAAGGCTTTAAATATGGCAATTCTGCCATATACTCACCAATGTTATTGGAGAAAAGGGGTGGATTTTGAAACTCTATCTTTGATTGAAATAGAAAGATCATACTTAAGAATGGAATAAATACCATGAGTATCTTAAGCTCTTGGATCATAAACACCTTTAAGGTCTCATTGCTGTTTTTCATGTAAAGAAACAATTTCTTTAATTCTTTAAACGCCACAAATAAGAAGAAAACCAGTAAACTCAATGCGTTTGAATAAAATAACAATGCCGATAATACAAACAGAATAGCATAAGTTGAAATAAGTCGCGAACCGCTTGATGAAAATTGCTTGTGAAAATATCCTAAGGCTATAACAAGAAATATAACAGAGAATGAAAAATTATAAAATCCGATATTCCACAGAAATGCATTAAAGAACAAAATAGCGATCAAACTTATAAAATACGCATGCTTTACCTGATACGATCTTAAAAAGTAAAGGAAGCCCACAAAAAACAACATGTAATGAATAAACTGAAAAACGATCATAGCCCAAGTGCTCTTAAAAAAAAGCATGAGGAATGATAACAGAAATTGAGAAAGTACATTAGGGATATAAAAGGTGTTAAGTTCGAAATTTTGCTTTACAGCTTCATTTCCTAAAAAATACTGCTTGAGCAAGTTGGCGTTATTCCAGTGAGAAGGACCATCGATAGAAGGGAATACACCATTCCCAATTGCATAATATAAAGAAATACCGAGAAAACTCAATAAGGTAAGCACTAACTTGCCATGGCTATTAAAAAAGTTTCTCATCTATTTACTCAATTTATTATTGATCTTGTACACTATCAACCCTCGGTGTGTGGTTAAGATCTCCGTTTTAAGATCACGTGGCCTAACCTTATTAAATTTTGCACTATCAGATACAACTAAATATTTAAACTCATGCAAAGTTAACAAACTATCAATTCGCGATGCTCTTGTTGTATCCGTAAAGGTATAGCCTATTTGATCCATTTTATATAAACTATTACACCAACCATCTTCAAAGCCACTTAAAGTTCTATCAGTGCGAAGCACTCCCAATTTTCTTAACTTCGGCTCTAGGTCATCATATGGCCTAGACTTATCAAAATATTTTATGTACGCCGTGTCGAATCTTTTGTCAAGATCCCTTTTTGTCCATACAATACTTTCCTTTAAGTTAAAGAAAAGAATAACAAGGAATACACTATAGATCCATTTAAAGTAACCGAATTTGATCTTAGATAATAGATCAGCAAATATCAATATCAAAAAGAATACACTCGTAAGGATCGGTATCACGTAATAATCGTGGTCTTTGAATTGATAAAACAGAAAATAAAAAAAACAAATATTGCCTATTGTTACAATCACAAAGGTGGTAAACAACACACGATCCACAAATTTAAATCCAAGGATCATAAAACCTATTAAGCATCCATACAATATATAATTTTCATAAGAGTAATATTCATAAATATGATCATCCATTATTCGTCCCAATACCTCCATGGCAGTTGGAATATCGGTTATTAATGCTGTTTGCATGGTAAATGATTGTGTTTTACTATACTTACTTAACCAAAATGAGTAAGCATACC
The DNA here is from genome assembly GCA_016705695.1 of Sphingobacteriaceae bacterium. Lineage (GTDB taxonomy): Bacteria > Bacteroidota > Bacteroidia > B-17B0 > Aurantibacillaceae > Aurantibacillus. The sequence goes on along the minus strand of JADJLA010000012.1, from coordinate 14,976 downwards.
AGGCTAAAACAACAAGAATGCTATAAGCGATATAAAGCAATAGCTTCTTCCTATTTTCAAATAGCGCGCCATTTTTTTGCTTCTTAAAATAAGAGGTATGGTCTAAAATGATCAAACACATTACTGCTATTATAGTAATAAGAGAAGTTATCTTTATAAGTGCTGCCAGAGTTGCAAAAACCAAAAAAAGAATAAAGTTCCTTTTAGTTTGCTCGTTCTTCAAAAATCTGAAAAAGAAAAACCAAGCAATAAGTGCGAAAGCCAAACTTGTTACATCGGGCATAAAGTTAATACTATAAAAGGCCATAACAGGAGAACAATACGCAGATAAGATCAAACCAAAAGAAACAAGGAAATTCTTTATATACGAATTTATCAGAAGGTAAAAGAAAAGCGATCCCATTACAATAGTAAATAGAACAAAGCCTCTGTAATACATTTCGTTGAAGCCAAATAGTTTATATAATATAGCCGGCACGTAATTTACCAAAGGAAATTCTAAACCGGTTACACCATCTCCTTCCAAATATTTATGAATGTGCGGCTTAAAAAAATTCATATCAGTTCGAGAATAATTCAAAGCAATTGATGCTCGGGCAGTTTGTGCCCAAATATGTACTGAACATGGGCGTTTTTCAATGTGATCATACAAGCCCAAATAATTGTGATATGTATTCAAAGCAACAAAATAGAAAAGCACAGCAAAAAGTAAACTCCACTTAGGATTAACCTTTTTCTTTAAAGTATCTATTAACTCTTCTGACATACTATATTACTTTGGTATGCATTTTATGGTTAGATCAACCGAATCAATATCAAAGTTCTCTTGCTTACCTTCCGCTAATTCCGTGAATAACATTGCTTTGTTATAAGGCCTATCCTTCTGATGATAAGGTAATACATAATACCCTCTGAAATTATTCCACTTGTTTAGATCAACTACCATTTCTCTTAAGGGAATAGTTGTCCAATGGATCGGCTCGTGGTCGCGAAATAGAACAATTTTAATTGAAGCAAATGAATGTACGTGATCGGTTCGTATTTTACCCTTATACTCTAGGGTCAATTTTTTACCCAGCTGTGCTTCTGTAAATCTTACAGTATCAATAAACGCTATGTTGTGTATCGAGTCGTGCCTAAAATAATAATGCCCCGGATGCGAAACATCTTCTTTAACTCCACCTTGATCGGTGAATGTGAAGAGTTTCTGGTGAATGATGTCGGCGCTTTCTTTACAAGAAATTATTAATACAAATAAAGAAACCGCCAACAGATATCTCATTTATTATAATTCCATTTCTTTTATATCGCCTTCTATGATCAATTTTCCGGCAGTTGCTTTTTTAATGTCTTCAACTGTTACACCGGGCGCTGTTTCAAGTAATTTAAACCCTCCGCCAGGCGCTATCTCATAAACTCCTAATTCAGTTACAATTTTTTTTACGCACTTAATGCCGGTTAATGGCAGATCGCATTTTGGTAATAATTTTGATTGACCAGCTTTATTTACTTGTTGCATAGCCACAATAATATTTTTTGCACTAGCCACAAGATCCATAGCCCCGCCCATTCCTTTCACCATTTTTCCTGGTATTTTCCAGTTAGCAATATCTCCATTTTCGCTCACTTCCATAGCGCCTAAAATAGTTAAATGCACTTTCTGCGCTCGGATCATTCCAAAACTCATAGCGCTATCAAATATCGAAGCGCCGTGTAATAATGTTACCGTTTGCTTCCCGGCATTTATCAAGTCGGCATCTTCTTCCCCTTCAAAAGGAAAAGGTCCCATTCCTAAAATGCCATTTTCGCTTTGCAGCTCAACACTCATGTGCTCGGGAATATAATTTGCAACCAGAGTTGGGATACCAATTCCCAAATTCACAAACATTCCATCTTTTACTTCTTTTGCAATTCGTTTTGCAATACCATTTTTGTCTAACATACAAATGTGTTTTAATTTTTCTTTCTTACTGTTCTTTGCTCTATGCGTTTTTCGTACTTCTCCCCTTGGAAAATTCGGTGAACATAAATTCCAGGGGTATGAATTTGATCAGGGTCTAATTCTCCGGCAGGAACTAACTGCTCCACTTCAGCAACGGTGATCTTTCCGGCCATGGCCATCATTGGATTAAAATTACGAGCAGTACTTCTAAATATTAAATTCCCGGCCGTATCGCCCTTCCATGCTTTTACAATAGCAAAATCAGCTTCAAATGCTTTCTCCATCAAATATTCCTTCTCCTCTCCGTTATAATTGAACATGCGCGTCTCTTTTCCTATGGCTACTTCTGTTCCAACTCCTGCCGGTGTGTATATCACAGGCATACCATAAGCTGCGGCTAAACAACGTGTAGCTAATGTTCCCTGAGGGATGAGTTCAACTTCTAATTCTCCACTCAGCATTTGGCGCTCAAACTCTTCATTTTCTCCAACGTAGGAAGAGATCATTTTTTTTATCTGTTTTGTTTGCAACAATAAGCCCAAACCAAAATCATCTACTCCGGCATTGTTGCTAATAGCTGTAATGTTCTTCGTGCCCATCTTTATCAATTGATTGATCGAATTCTCGGGAATTCCACAAAGACCAAAACCACCGAACATAATGGTTTGATCACTCTTTACATCCTTTAATGCTTCTTGTGCATTTTTTACTACTCTGTTTATCATAATTACCTATTGCTTGAGTTTACTTAAAATTTCCGGTGCTTAATTGTACAGGAAATAATTTATCTGGTACGTATTTAAATTTATCGACTTTTAATATGGTTATTTGCTCTGTTTTAAAAGTATCCAAAATTACGAAATACTTTCTTATTTCTGCTGTATCCAAGTTCTCTGGTACAACAAAATCATAATCTCCCTTATAGAACCAGTTAATATTACTTCCTGCCTCATAAAAATGTATAGAAGAGTATACAGTAACTATGGTTACGCCCTTTCGCGAAAACATAGACGTGTGCTTTGCCTTCCAATAATCGGATATCCCCTTTTTTAATTGATGTTTATCACAAATACTGTCTATAGCTCTCACTTTTGGCGGGTAATAGCTAAAATAATTGCTTAATCCGTCTGTCTTGAATCTTGCCAGCGACATGTACAAGAAAAACAAAATAATAAGATAAGACACGATCTTCCCAACATATTCCACCCTTATTATTTTTCCAAATGACACAGCAACAACAAAAGCCATTCCTACTGTGGTGAAAAAATACATAGAGCTGTTATATCGGATGCAATCAACAAATGGATAATTTCCCATTATAACCGGTGCCCACATAGTGGAGGTCATAAAAACAAAATAAAATAACAGGAAATATCTTACGCGTTTATCCAGTTTTTTATAAAAAATTAGGATGGTTAACAAAGATAAAGGAATTGCTAAAAGCATAAAACCAACAAGCATGGTCATAAAACCAGGCCGGTCCAAATACCACAAGATGTGATTTGTCATTACGTTATATGAATTGGCAATGTTTTCAAAATGAAAGAGATTGCTATTTGAAGCGTAATTTGAATTAATAGAATAAAATAAATAATATCCTGATGCCCCTCCAATCAAAGTGGTTAATAGAAATGTAAAACTACGTTTCCATCCGAAAAAACTCGGCTGCAAAATAGTTAACGCAGTTAATGGAGCAACGAATGCAACTGCAAACATCATATCGCTGTACATAGCCAGGCCAGAGACAATAAATAAAAAAATTATTTTCCAAACATACTTTATGTCTGCCACTACTAAAGATAACGCGATCAATGCATTTACAAAGGTTCCTGTATGAAAACAATACGTTGATATTAAAAATGGTAGGATCTGATCCCCGGTATAATAATATCCCTCAAAAAAAATGAAAGAATAAAACAGAGGAACTAACCAACTGAACTCCTTAGAGCGACCAGGTAATAGTTTACGAAATACAAAACATGACAAAGCTGCTATGGTTAAGACCTGGATGACCGCAAACCAAAAGGTGATCGTTAAAAAATCAAGTTCAAAGATCTGGTATAGTATGTAATACAAAACCATATCAGGAAACAAAGTTGGCGCGGATGCCAATTTCCAATCTTTAAAATATCCACCATCTTTAAAAATATCCTTGAACAAATACGGCACACCAACCGAATCGGAATTAAAGGTATTGTCGAAATTATAATCCGTAAAATTTGAGTAATAACATACAACGCTAAGGAATAATGTGACAAAAGATAATAGATGTAAAAAAGTATTACTGAGTAATATTTTTGCTAGATGTTCCTTTGAAAAATTCATTGCTCTAGGATTACAAATTATCAAAGATGCTTGGCTCTACATTTTCTTCGTAGGTCTCGGCATCGTATTTACTGCAATCTAATTCTAAACTTGGGTCAATGTTCTTAGGACGAGGGAACTCTCCATTACTTACTTTTAGTTTTTTGTCGGCATAAACTTTTTGAAAGAATTTTCCCCAAATAGGTAAAGCCATGGTTGCTCCCTGCCCTTCGGCCATTGAATTAAAGTGGATACTTCTGTCTTCACCACCAACCCAACAGCCCGCAACAAGCTCTGGCGTTAACCCCATGAACCAACCATCGGCATTTTTTTGTGTTGTTCCGGTTTTACCTGCTATTTGATTAAATAATTTATACCTTCCTCTTAATGATCCACCTGTACCACCATCCACAACGCCGCGCATCAATTGTATCATGGTGTAAGCTTTTTCTTCACTAAATACCTCATCACTATTAGGCACAAATTCTTCCAACACTTTTCCGTTCTTATCTTCAATACGCGTAATAAATGTTGGCTGAATGAATGTTCCCTTGTTTGCAAATGTTGAAATAGCGCCTACCATTTCAAACACACTAATGTCGGGTGTTCCTAAACAAATAGATGGCACTTCAGGAATATCGGATGTTATTCCTAAACGTCTTACCAACGTTACAACTGCGTGCGGACCATACTGTTTCATTACCCATGCGGTTACATAATTAATAGAATTTGCCAGGGCTTTTTTAAGCGTGAGCATTTTTCCGTTTGTTTTTGCGTTGGGGCCATCACTGTTGTTCGGACACCAATCTTTTCCATCGGGTAACGCGATACATGTTCTAACATTTGGCACTTGGTGACAAGGACTCAATCCCTCCTGAATTGCTAAAGCGTACACAAATGGTTTGAACGTTGAACCAACTTGCCTCTTACTTACTTTAACGTGATCATATTTATAGTGTTTATGATTGATGCCACCAACCCATGCTTTCACATAACCTGTTTGTGGTTCCATAGCCATAAAGCCTGTTTGCAAAAATGATTTGTAATATTTGATGCTATCGTAAGGCGTTAGAACGGTGTCAACTTCTCCGCGCAAACTGTAAACTCGCATGGGCGATGGTTTATGAAACGTTGCAATAATGTTCTCGTGTGACAATCCCTGCTTTTTCAATTCGCGATAACGATCGCTTCGTTTCATAGAAGCATTCATGATGCCATTTATTTCATCTTTGCTTACGTTCCATGCAAACGGATAATTTTTCTTTTGTTTCAGATCCTTATTAAAAATGATCTGTAAATTATGCATGTGTTCTTCTACCGCTTCTTCGGCATATTTTTGCATGCGCGAATCAACGGTGGTGTATATTCTTAAACCATCTTTGTAAATATTATATGGTTTTTTTGTTTCCGGATTAATGTGTTTTTCGCACCAAGCTTTTAAAAAATTATCGCGCAAATATTCTCTGAAGTAAGGAGCAGGTCCATCGTTATGATCTTCGGGTTGAAAACTTACGCAAAGTTGTTTTGTTTTTAAAGTATCGTATGCCTCTTTGCTCAAGTAACCATACTTCACCATTTGATTCATTACAACATTACGACGCTGAGTGGTTCTTTCAGGAAAACGAATTGGATTGAACATCGCGGGATTTTTTGCCATACCAACTAACATGGCAGCTTCGTGTATATTTAAACTATCGCACGATTTATTAAAATAAATTTTTGATGCTGATTTTATTCCCACTGCCAAATTCAAAAAATCGAATTTGTTTAGGTACATGGCCATGATCTCGTCTTTAGTGTAATTTTTTTCGAGACGAGTTGCCGTGATCCACTCTTTCATTTTACGGATCACCAATTGCATCTTGTTCAACTTCTCTCCGCGTGGATACATCATTTTAGCTAACTGCTGTGTAATGGTACTTCCACCTCCGCTGCTTCCTCCGCCAAAAACACCGGTTGCCGCTCTAAATAATGCCTTTACATCTACGCCACTGTGCTCGTAAAAGCGTGCGTCTTCGGTTGCTACTAATGCTTCAACAATATCTTTATCCAATTGCTCGAAACGAATGTTCTCGCGATTTTCGCTATAAAATTTTCCTAGAGTTTGCAGGTCGCTGCTATAAACAACAGTAGCCAAATTACTTTTTGGATTTTGTAATTCTTCAACGCTTGGTAATTCACCAAAAGTGCCAAGAGAAATAAGAAACAAAAAAAGAAAAAGGAACACAAAAGGACCCCAGATAATAATCCAGACCCACTTAATGTATTTTGAGCTTTTCGACACCGAGAATTTTGTGTAAAAATAGGAAAATATGGGAGATAGAAAGCTTAAAAATTCATAAGTTCTTAAGGTGAATTAGCCACAAAGGCGCAAAGACACAAAGTTTAATTGAATTTGATAACCATTAAGACACGAGACTCACGGATAACCGTGACTTGGTTAATTGCAAAAACTGAATGATTCTTGGTGACTTTTAGTCTTTGTAGCAAAAAAAATCAGTCCCCCTTAAACACCGGCTGTCTTTTTTCTAAAAAAGCATTCACACCTTCATTATAATCGTAAGTTGAAGCGGCTATTACTTGCTCTTCTTTTTCTCGTTGCAATTGTTTTTCAAGCGTATTTGTGGTGCCTTCGTTCAATAGTTTTTTAGTAAGGGCAATTCCTTTTGTTGGCATTTGAGCCAATGTAGTTGCGGTTGCTAAAGCCGTTTCAAACAATTTTTCATCATCAACCACTTTATAGATCATGCCCATTTGTTCTGCATCTGTGGCGCTAACTTTATCGCCTAACATCATTAAAGCGCTTGCTTTTCCAAAACCAATTAGTTTAGGAAGAAAAAATGTTCCGCCACTATCAGGTATCAATCCAATTTTACTAAATGCCTGAATAAATGAAGATGCTTTTCCTGCAAAAACAACATCGCATGCCAAAGCAATATTGGCACCTGCTCCTGCGGCAACTCCATTTACGGCGCACACCACAGGTTTTTGTAATTTTCTTAAGCGTAAAATGATGGGATTGTAATGCTCGTGAACAATACGTTCAATACCAGGACCATTTTTATCCATGGCTTCTGCAAGATCTTGCCCTGCACAAAATGCTTTACCATTAGCAGTAATTAAAACCGCGCGAATAGTTTTTTCATCAGCAGCTTTATCTAACTCGGCAATTAATTGCAAGGCCATTTCGCGATTAAAACTATTGAATTTATCGGGCCTGTTTAAATGTAAAACTAATACCCCGCTCTCTATCTTTGATCCTATTAAACTCATATTTCTGTTATTTTTATTACCCTCGTTCTTTAAACTAAATTATCAATACATTTGATATTAATGAAGCCTAAATTTAAATATTTCTTTTGTTGGGTCTATTTAAACTTCGCAAGTATATTTTAGTCAAAGTACATATGAAAAAACATCTATTTTTTGCCTTTATTTGGATTTGCCTTTATACAAAATCGCAAAGCCTTTATTATCCGCCTATTAGCGGAAATACCTGGGATACCATAGCTCCTCAAAGTTTGGGTTGGTGTCAAGCGCGTATTGATTCACTTTATAATTATGCTCAAGCCAAGAACAGCAAATCGCTCATCATCCTAAAAAACGGGAAGATCGTTCTTGAAAAATATTTTGGTACTTATACCAAAGATTCTTTATGGTATTGGGCATCGGCGAGTAAAAGTTTAGCAGGTTTTATTACCGGCATTGCACAACAAAAAGGATATATAAATATTAATAATTCTGTTAGCAGTTACATTGGAAACGGTTGGTCGAGCGCAACATTGCCTCAGGAACTACAAATTAAAGTGAAAGATCTTTTAAAGATGACAAGCGGTTTGAACGATGCGCCAACTACCCCGTGCACGAACGAAGATACAGCTAAAGTTTGTTTGCAATACTTAACTACCCCCGCAACTCGATGGGCTTATCATACCGGAGCATACAAAAAAGTTCAAGATGTAGTTAGTGCAACGGTTGGTATCAGCTATAATCAAATAACAAATAATTGGGTAGAAGCATTTACAGGCATGAGTGGTTTTTGGTTCGACCAACATTATAATAGCAAAGCTCGCGATATGGCGCGTTTTGGTTTGTTGTGTTTGAACAAAGGAATTTGGGCAAATGATACACTTTTAAAAGACTCGCTCTATTTTAAAGACATGGTTAACACTTCGCAAAATTTAAATAATGCTTATGGATATTTATGGTGGTTAAATGGAAAATCAAGTTTTATGACTCCAGGGTTTCAGGTCGCATTTCCGGGAACGTTAATGTCGAATGCCCCAACAGATATGTATTGTGCATTAGGCAAGAACGACCAAAAAATTTATGTTGTACCAAGTCAAAAATTAGTGGTCATTCGACAGGGCAATACTGCCGGAGGATTTAATTTGGCTGCCTCTGCATTTGATAATGTTTTATGGGATTATATCAATAAATTAAATTGCAGTACATCAGGAATAAATGAATTTACCGACAAAAAAAATATTTCTGTTCATCCAAATCCAACATCAGGTTCATTCTTTATTTCTACATCGCAAGAAATAAAAACCGTTTCCGCCACCGATATACTGGGAAGAGAAACACAATTGGATTTTGAAGAAAATAAAGTGAATTGCGAAAATTTAAGCAAGGGTATTTATCTTTTAAATATCACGTTAAGTAATAAACAACACGTCTTTAAAAAGATCATCATGAACTAAACTAGTGTTTGGATCGAAAAGTTCAGTTTCGAGGCTTGCGATGCTAAGAAAAGCGGAGTTTGCTTTTTTGCAAATGAGCATTTTCTTAGCGAGCATAACGAAGAAAATGAACTTTTCGGACAAACACTAATTAGAAATCGTGGCTTAGTTGGTTGGTTGCCTTTTGAAGTATCTCAAATGCATTCTCTGCCATTAAGTTCTCTCTATCTAAAGTTGGGTTGATCTCTACCATCTCAAAACAACAGATCTTCTTGCTGCGCATGATGTAATAAATAAGGTTGCCGGCTTCTTTTTCAGTAATTCCATTTGGAACAGGTGTTCCGGTACCACTACTAATACGGCTATCCATGCTGTCTACATCAAAACTCACGTAAATTAGATCGCAATGATCAAGGTAATTCAAAGCCTCAATGGCTATACGTTCAACTGCCTTTTTGCGAATTTCGGGTAAGTTGAACACACGTACTTTATTGTTCTTTATCAAAGCTTCTTCTGGTGGTTCAAAATCCCGAAGAGCTATGAATACCAAGTCATTGTATTGGATCTTAGGGGTAATGCCTCCCAAATTCTTAAGTTTTTCCCAGTATTCGATGGTCTCATCATCGGGTTTATTTTGCTGTCTTTCTTTGTTATCTTCACCCAAAATACCTGCAATTGGCATTCCATGCATATTGCCACTTGGGGTGGTGTAAGGACTATGCATATCCGCATGAGCATCTATCCATATCACCCCGAGGCGCTTTTCGGGGTATGCCATTCGTATCCCACTTATGGTTCCTAGAGCCGAACTATGATCACCGGCTAAAACAATAGGGATCTCCTCACGCTTTAATGTTTTCTGTATCTCCTTGGCTATACGCTCGTTAAGAGAATAAATGCCTTTTATACGTTTGGCGTAATCGTGAACAACCGGCTCAAGAAGTAAGTGATTTTCAGTAGGTATCTCGGTTGCTTTAAACTTCTTAAAAAAGGGACTTCCGAAGTCAAGTGCTGCTATTTTAATAGCATCAATTCCCATACTGGAGCCACGTGTTCCGGCTCCTATCTCGCTTTTAACCTCCACTATTCTAATGGGTTTTATCATACTCTTCATATTAAATTAACAAATAATTAGTACTTTTGTGCCAAGTAATTAACTTACTTAAGTTGAAAACTACCAATGTAACTCAACTACATTTATGGCTACAGATAATACATATTCAAACCTGATCCATCAAACCTTCAACTTCCCGCAAGAGGGGTTTGAGGTTAAAGATGATCAATTGTACTTTAATGATATACCCTTAATGGATATTATCAAGCAGTACGGCACTCCTTTGAGGATCAGCTATTTACCTAAAATTTCGTCGCAGATCCAAAAAGCTAAGCGAATGTTCAATGTGGCTATGGCCAAATCGGACTATAAAGGCAAATACTTTTACTGCTATTGCACTAAAAGCTCACACTTTAGTTTTGTGCTTGATGAAGTGCTAAAAAATGAGTGCCATATTGAAACTTCATCGGCGTTTGACATCAATATTATTAAAGAACAATTTCAAAAAAAGACCTTAAACAAAGATACGTATATTATTTGTAATGGGTATAAGCGTAGCAATTACAAGCAGAACATCTGCGAATTGATAAATGATGGATTTAATGTGATACCTGTATTGGATCATTTAGATGAAATTGACTATTATAAAAAGCACGCAAAGGTTGATAAAGTTGATATTGGAATTCGCATCAGTACCGAAGAAGAACCATCATTTACATTCTATACATCGCGTTTAGGGATCCGTGATTCGCAAATTCTAGATTTTTACAAAGAGAAAATTCAAGGCAATCCAAAATTCAATTTAAAATTACTACACTTCTTTATTAATACAGGAATTAAGGACACAATTTATTACTGGACTGAATTAACCAAGTGTTTGAGCATTTATAAAAGCTTGCGCGAAATTTGTCCGGGTTTAGATTCATTGAACATTGGAGGTGGAATGCCAATTCGTACATCATTAGGTTTTGAATATGATTACGAATACATGGTGGAAGAGATCATCTCGCAAATAAAATTATTTTGTGTGGAAAATGAAATTCCTGAGCCCAATATCTTTACTGAATTTGGTTCGTACACCGTTGGCGAAAGTGGCGCAACACTTTACAGCATCATTGATCAGAAAAAACAAAACGATCGTGAAACGTGGTATATGATCGATAGTTCATTTATCACTACACTTCCTGATACATGGGGAATTAATCAACGTTTTATCTTAATGGCAATCAATCATTGGGATAAGCCGTACATTCCTGTGAACTTAGGCGGACTAACTTGCGACAGTATGGATTATTATAATACCGAGGCGCATACTAATCAAGTAGTTTTACCAAAGGTAGAAGACAAACAAAAAAGTACCATTATATCTTGGATTTTTTCACACCGGAGCATATCAAGAAGCATTAAGTGGATACGGTGGCACACAACACTGTTTAATTCCTGCACCAAAACATGTTTTGATCGATCGCGATGAAGAAAGCGGAGAAATTACAACACGCTTGTTTGCAAAGGAGCAGAGTTATAAGAGCATGATGAAGATATTGGGATATTGAGAAGTACGAATGACGAAGTACGAGTCCGGACGCCTAAGCAGTTAGATTCGTCGCTCGTATTTCCAACTTCATACTTAACTTTTAGTTCAATGCAAACGTGGTTCCCTTGCCCACTTCCTATCACTCACAAAGATCTTGCCATCATGATAATTTTCGATTATGCGTTTGCATAAACTTAAACCAAGTCCCCAACCTCTTTGTTTGGTAGTGTAACCCGGTTTAAACACTTCGTTGAATTTATTTTTTGGAATGCCTTTTCCTGTATCGCTGATAAAGATCTTAACCTGCTCAGGCTTTTCGATCATGATAATTTTTAAAGTTCCTTTGCCATCCATGGCATCTACGGCATTCTTGCACAAATTCTCAATTACCCATTCAAATAATGGTCCGGATAAATTTACTTGAATTGGATGATCGGGTAATTTAATTTCAAAATTGACATTCTTAGAAGTGCGCTTTCTTAAATAATCAATACTCTTTGCCAGCAAACCAACAATATCCTCATGTACCAATGTTGGTTGTGAACCAATTTTTGAGAAGCGATCGGTAATAGTATTCAATCGCATCACATCGTTTTGCATTTCATTTATAATTTCGAGATCAACACCCAATCCTTTTAAATGTTCATTCCAAGCTAGTAAAGATGATAAAGGTGTTCCTAATTGATGAGCAGTTTCTTTACTCATTCCTACCCAAACTTGATCTTGCTCGGCTTTGCGCGCTGTGCTAAATAAAATATACGCGATCAATAAAAATAAACCTATTACACCAAACTGCACATAAGGATAGTATTTTAATTGTGTGAGCAAATTAGATTGCGCATAAAAAATATAATTAATAGTTCCCTCTCCAAGATCAATTTCTATAGGCGTATTCTCACTGCTCAATTCGTCAAGTTTCTTCGCGAGTTTTTCGGGTGTTTTAATACTAAGACTATCCACTTTGCCAAATGAGATCACTTTTGTTTTATTGTTATCGGTATAAATCACAGGAACCTCAGCAGAGTTAACAGCCACCTCGGCAATAAGTGATTTTATTAAACTATCAAATACTAATTTGATATCGTTGAACACGCGACTATCCTTGTAATACAAATATTGCTTAGTGGTTTTGTAAACTTGGATCTCTACAGGAGGGTACATGGTTTTCATCAACTCCAATTCATTTTTCATGAACGCCGTATCCTTTTCCTTTTCCGGATCAAAATTCTTTTTGGCTGTGATCTGATCTTTTTCATCGGCCAAAATAATTGGCACCGTTGTATTATCTTCTAATACATACAGTAAAAAATTAAACGTTGAATTAGAATTATCTTTGGTAAGTTGCTCAGTAGTTTTGGCGTAAAGAACAGCTTTCTTGCGTTCTTCTAATTTCATTTTTTCGAATAAGGTATTAGTGAACTTTACAAGATTCGCTTTTTTCTGAACAGCGTCGGCCCATAATCTCACTTTACGTCGCTCATCTTCGGCAATACGTTTTACTAAATTATTAGTGTACAACGAACATATCACAATAATAAAAGCAGCTATTGCCAATAGCCATTTCCATTTTTGTTTGCGCGTGTAGATGTTCATATAGTAATAACGTTAAATTTACCTCATTATTATCAAACCACAAATAGAGGTGATGAATATTCTATCGAGAGAAAACATCAAACTTTTTTGAAGCATAGATCTTGTGCGAATTTTTTCTTGCAAACAAACGTATCATAATGTAACCGAATGCTTTTATCCGTGATGCATTAAACCAATATGTCACCCCTAAAGGGGCTCTGATCACCATTGCTTATTTCGCCCCCTTCGAGGGCTACCGATATGTCGCTCCTACGGAGCTAGGAAATTACATGAATTTTATTTGGTTGTTTTAAATAGTCCCGAAGGGACGACATATCGGTAAATCCGAATGTAATACTATAACAAAGCCCCTTTAGGGGCGGCATATCGGTTTATGTTACTTCTCTTGCAGAATTAATAGCACTTCTAAATAAAAAACCTCCCGTAAAGGGAGGTTTTCTAAAGGTATATTCAATTAATGATGGTGATGTCCACCTTTTCCGTGAACATGGCCGTGATCCAGCTCTTCAGAACTTGCTTCTCTTACTTCAAGCACTTCGCCCACAAAATGAAGATCATTTCCTGCCAAAGGATGATTAAAATCCATGCGTACATGCGCCTCGGATATCTCAAGAACATGTCCAATTAATTTATTGCCTTCTGCATCGTGCATTTCAATATCGTTTCCAACAAAAACACGCTCTGTATCAAAATTACCATCCACAATAAATGCTTGCTTATCAATATTGATAATATAATCCTGTTCTACAATTCCGTATCCATCAACCGCCTTCACTCTAAAATCAAATTTATCGCCAACTTTTTTATTTAATAAATTCTGTTCGAAATCGGGTAATAACGAACTCATTCCGAATATAAACGCGAAAGGATGTTCTGCATCTGTTTGCTCAATTAATTCCTCGGTTCCTCCATTTTTGCTTGCAGTTAGATGATAACTTACCACCGCTACTTTGTTTTCTGTGATTGTCATTTTTTTTGTTGTTTGTTTTGTTATCCACCGTAGCTTTAGCGAAGGTGGGGGTTAAAAAATTAAGCCATTCGCTTTTTAACTGAATGGCTTATTACAGTTATAAATTTATTAAAATTTTCTTAATTCAAGTCGAATTTTATGCCTTGGGCCAAAGGTAAATTTGAACCATAATTCACAGTATTGGTTTGTCTACGCATATAGGCTTTCCAAGCATCCGAGCCGCTTTCGCGTCCGCCACCCGTTTCTTTTTCTCCTCCAAAAGCACCACCAATTTCGGCGCCGCTAGTTCCAATATTTACATTGGCAATTCCACAATCACTTCCTGTAGCGCTTAAAAATAATTCTGCTTCGCGAACATTTAATGTCATAATTGCGCTTGATAAACCCTGAGGCACTCCATTTTGTAATTCAATGGCCTCTTCAATAGTTTTGTATTTTATCAAATATAAAATCGGCGCAAATGTTTCGTGCTGCACAATGCTCATATCGTTTTTTGCTTCAACAATAGCAGGTTTTACATAACAACCGCTTTCGTATCCTTTTCCTTCTAATACACCACCGGGAATAACAATTTTTCCTCCTTCGGTTATTGCGGCTTCAATAGAACTCATGTATGCTCGCACGGCATCTTTATCAATAAGCGGACCAACATGATTTTTTTCATCCAAAGGATTTCCAATTTTTAATTGAGTATATGCTTTTTTATAAGTTTTTCTTCAACGAATCAAAATGCTTTCCTGAATACTTAAACGGCGCGGTAGAAGTACAACGTTGCTCCTGCAGTTCCAATGCTCTAAATACGGCACCAATTGTGTCATATCCAGATCAGCATTTGGCGTAATAATGATCGGAATTATTTCCACTCTAATCCAAAATTGACCTTCCAAAACGCTCAGC
>JADJLA010000011.1 GCA_016705695.1 Sphingobacteriaceae bacterium | reverse complement strand
CAATTGCTTTTTGTTTGTTGTTGCCAATGCAAGTTCATTCATTTGTAACACATTGTCAATGTAGGTAAAGTCGCGGCTATGCTTACCATCGCCATTTATTACCGGGCTTTCGTGCGCCATGAATTGCATACAAAATTTTGGGATGGCTGCGGCGTAAGCACCGTTAGGGTCCTGTCGTCTTCCGTACACATTAAAATAACGGAGGCCAATGCATTCTATGCCGTAGGTTAAACCAAATACATGCGCGTATAATTCGTTCACGTATTTTGTAACGGCGTAGGGGGAGAGGGGTTTGCCAATTATTTCTTCCACTTTAGGTAATGTTTCGCTATCGCCATAGGTGCTGCTACTGGCGGCGTACACAAAACGTTTTACTTTGGCGTCGCGCGCTGCAACTAACATGTTTAAAAAACCGTCGATGTTTACTGAGTTTGTTGTGATGGGATCGTTGATGCTACGAGGTACACTGCCAAGGGCTGCTTGATGTAAGATGTAGTCAACTGCGTTACATGCGTTTTGGCATGTTTCTAAATAACGAATGTCGCCTTCAATGAATTTGAAATCTTCTCGTCCAAGTAAGTGTTCGATGTTGCTGAGTTTACCGGTTGAGAGATTGTCTAAACAGATGATCGTGTTTTTTCTTTCAATGAAGTAGTCGCATAGGTTGCTGCCTATGAAACCGGCTCCGCCTGTGATTAATATTTTTTTGTTAGATATCATTTTTTTAGAACTTACTTTTCTTGCTTGATCAAGAAAAGTAACAAAAGAAATCAAGGCGCTTCAATTCTCCGCACAAGCCACCCCGCCTAACACGAAGCGCCAGGCCCGCGCACGCGTCTCCGGAGGAAGATGGTGCGTTAAGAATCGTTCTTCTGTGTGTAAGCTGTGTGCTAATATTTAGAATGTGTTTCAAATTTTTGAAAAGAAAGCGAAGCTTTCTTTCTCCGTGAACCTCCGTGAAAAAACTCCGTGTTCTCTGTGGTTAAAAATTTAGTGTTTATTTTTTTGTTAGAGATCATTTGGTTGATTCATCTCCCGTCGCTTCGCGCCACCCTGCTTCGACGAGCTCAGCACAAGTTCTTCAAAGAGGGATAATGCTCCGGAGGAAGATGGTGCGTTAAGAATCGTTCTTCTGTGTGTATATACTGTGTGTAAGTGTTCAATGTTGCTGATTTTGCCGGTGGATAGATTATCGAGGCAGATTATGAAATTATTTTTCGAAATAAAATGGTCGCATAAATTACTGCCAATGAATCCGGCTCCGCCGGTGATAAGTATTTTTTTGTTAGAGATCATTTTTTAGAGGCAGTCTACCTACGCTAAAGCTACGGTAGATAAAAAACCGCAAAGAGCTAAAGCTCTCGCAAAGAATCCCGATAGCTATCGGGAGCAAAGTTCGCAAAGTTTTTATCACCAGACGTAGAAGAAGGCAAAGTGTCTTCGACATTCGCAAAGATTTGATCAATGAAGCCGGCTCCGCCTGTTATTAATATTTTTTTGTTAGAGATCATTTTTTAGAGGCAGTCTACCTACGCTAAAGCTACGGTAGATAAAAAACCGCAAAGAGCTAAAGCTCTCGCAAAGTAGGCGCAAAGTTCGCAAAGTTTTTATCACCAGACGTAGAAGAAGGCAAAGTGTCTTCGACATTCGCAAAGATTTGATCAATGAAGGGGCTCCGCCGGTGATAAGTATTTTTTTGTTAGAGATCATTTTTTAGAGGCAGTCTACCTACGCTAAAGCTACGGTAGATAAAAAACCGCAAAGAGCTAAAGCTCTCGCAAAGTAGGCGCAAAGTTCGCAAAGTTTTTATCACCAGACGTAGAAGAAGGCAAAGTGTCTTCGACATTCGCAAAGATTTGATCAATGAAGCCGGCTCCGCCGGTGATAAGTATTTTTTTGTTAGAGATCATTTTTTAGAGGCAGTCTACCTACGCTAAAGCTACGGTAGATAAAAAACCGCAAAGAGCTAAAGCTCTCGCAAAGTAGGCGCAAAGTTCGCAAAGTTTTTATCACCAGACGTAGAAGAAGGCAAAATCTTCGACATTCGCAAAGATTTGATCAATGAAACCGCGCCGCTGATAAGTATTTTTTGTTAGAGATCATTTTGAGGCAGTCTCCTCGCCCCCTTCCGCAAAGCTCCGGTAGATAAAAAACAGAAAAGAGCTAAAGCTCTTGAAAAGCAGGCGAAAAGTTCGCAAAGTTCGCAAAGTTTTTATCACCAGACGTAGAAGAAGGCAAAGTGTCTTCGACATTCGCAAAATTTGATCAATGAAACCGGCTCCGCCGTGATAAGTATTTTTTGTTAGAGATCATTTTTAGAGGCAGTCTACCTACGCTAAAGCTACGGTAGATAAAAAACCGCAAAGAGCTAAAGCTCTCGCAAAGTAGGCGCAAAGTTCGCAAAGTTTTTATCACCAGACGTAGAAGAAGGCAAAGTGTCTTCGACATTCGCAAAGATTTGATCAATGAAACCGGCTCCGCCGGTGATAAGTATTTTTTGTTAGAGATCATTTTAGAGGCAGTCTACCTACGCTAAAGCTACGGTAGATAAAACCGCAAAGAGCTAAAGCTCTCGCAAAGTAGGCGCAAAGTTCGCAAAGTTTTTATCACCAGACGTAGAAGAAGGCAAAGTGTCTTCGACATTCGCAAAGATTTGATCAATGGGGCTCCGCCGGTGATAAGTATTTTTTGTTAGAGATCATTTTTAGGAGGCAGTCTACCTACGCTAAGCTACGTAGATAAAAAACCGCAAAGAGCTAAAGCTCTCGCAAAGTAGGCGCAAAGTTCGCAAAGTGTTTATCACCAGACGTAGAAGAAGGCAAAGTGTCTTCGACATTCGCAAAGATTTGATCAATGAAACCGGCTCCGCCGGTGATAAGTATTTTTTTGTTAGAGATCATTTTTAGAGGCAGTCTACCCATAAAGCTTCGGTGATAAAACGCAAAGCTAGCTTCGCAAAGTGGCGCAAAGTTCGCAAAAGTTTTATCACCAGACTTAAAGAAGGCGGTCTTCGCAGTGCGTTTGATAAGAAACCGGCGTGATTTTGTTGTTATCATTTTTTAGAGGCATTTAACCATAGAGGCATCTTCGATGCTCACAGAGATTTGCATGGAGGTTCATAGAGAATCACCATTATTCAAAAAGTTTGTAAAGAAAGCTTTGCTTTCTTTCTCCATGAACTTCTGTGAAAAAACTCCGTGTTCTCCGTGTTTAAAAATAGTGTTGTTTATTTTTTTGTTTGTGATCATTTAAATTTTATCTTTTTAGCTAGATCAGAAAAATAGTGGGAAGACCATATAGTTGTTAGATCAGTATTGGCAACAAAAGGCTGCACATCTTCGGTTATTTGTTTAATGGAAGTGCTTTTAATTTTAGTGTTTAAAAGATCAAGTATATCCTTTTGTTTTATGGTTTTATTTTTTGGCCAGTGACCGCTTTGTTTGGCTCGGGTTTCAAAATGGTTTAGGTGAAGTGGCGTGCCTCGTTTTATGTACCATTCTAAATCAAACCAATCGCGACCCTTTACCCTGTTTTTCCATTGCCTAAATAACAGTGCATGCATTTTACCTGCAAATAAGTCGGGTTCCGCAAAACAATTGATATAACACGAAAAGGGTTTAAGCAGTAATTTATTTTCTGTAACAAAGCCAAGAGGTGGCTGTGTATCAATTTCCAGTTTTATTTTTATTGGCTTTACAGCTATTGGATAATTTTGAGGTAAAATACCTTTTAAAACAAGTTGGTGCCAGTTACCGGTATCTTTTAAAAAAGCTGAATCGATGGTGCTTTGATTGGTTTTTATTTTTGTTTTAGCTTCTACCTGTATGCCCAATGCTTCAAATTCGTTTATTACCGATTTTAAATAGGGTTGTATTTTAAAGTTTTTATTTACTTGTAATAGCGAAAAATCAAGATCTTCAGAAAAACGATTAAGTCCGTAAAAAACACGAAGGGCAGTACCGCCGTAAAACGCAGCCTTTTCAAAAAAGCCTGAGCGGTATAAACCTGCTAAAGCAATTTCTTGCATTATTTCTCGTAGAGCTTGATGCAGATCATCGGCATTAGTTGGTTTGTAGGTATCTATCCAGTTTTTTATCAGCATTGTTTAATTGCTTTTACAAGAAACTGAAGTGCTGTTTTTTTTGGCGCTTTTTTTAACCAAGTACTTATTTGTTTAATGTCTAGTTGTTTTAAGGCATCCTCATCTATTCGCCAGTTGTTCACTAAAAGCTCTATTGTTTCTTTCACGCTTCGGGGATTGATGGCATTTGTACAAACCAGTTTGTCGCATAAAGCCTTTTCGGGTGATGCCATCAGGCAGGAAATGGAAGCGTTGTTATATTCGCTAATTCCATAACTGTAATAAGGCATTGGTATATGATTGTAAATAAATGTTCCTAGATCATTTGTAATAGTTTTAGAAGGCTTGTTGCAAACCGAACTTATTTTTACAACGCGTTCGGGTATCATGTTGTAATGAGACAGTGCATAGTCGAGTGAAATATAACTGGGGCCATATAGCAGGTTAGCAATTAATTCTTTTGGAACTTGATTGCTGCCAATAGTTTTGCCTGTAACATATAAACCCTTTTTAATGGGAAGTAGAATTTTTTTTGAAATAAGCTCATGTATTTTATCGTTTGGCCGTTTGTAATTGTGCAGCATAGTGATGAGCATGTGATGCGGGATAGGATAGGGGGCGAGTTGGCTAAGCTGATAGATGAGTTGCATGTTATAAATGTAATTTAAATATATAATAATCGGAAATATACCGATTATTATAGTTTTTATTTACATATTTATGAGTTCCGATTCGATTAACACATACAGTGTTGCTTAATGCATTAAGCAGAAGTGATAAAAAATTGCTTAGTGTGTTAAGCAAATAATGAAATATTGGTATCGAAATGGCCTCGATATGTTCAAGGCAGTAGTTTAATTTGGATAAAATAAGTTCGTTATACATAGATCAGATCCTTGCCAACAAGGCGCAGAAATCTATCGGATAAATGGTCGTGTTTTGTAACAACATCAACCTTGGATTTTAATTTTTCTTGTAGATAGTCGATGAAGCCGATATAGTTGCGCAACGTTTTTTTGTTCAACTTCACAAGGATGTCAATGTCGCTATTCTCTTTTTCTTCGCCACGAGCATACGAGCCAAACAGAGCGATCTCTTCAACACCAAACTTTTCTTGCAAGTAAGGTTTTGCACTTTTTATAGTTTCTATGATGGCTTGTTTATTCATTTATCTAATTTAGTCAAATCGTAATTCATTTCAAAAACTCAAAGTCTTAAATGACTCCGAAGCTTTTCCATTCATCATTCAAAATTCATCATTCAAAATTTTTACACGGCTTCGCCATGTCAGTCACATTAATTCGCCGCGGCGAACAATAACTAACCCCAATTTTGAGAGGCGCATAAAAATACGATTTTGGTAGAATTTTGGCTAGATAAAATTTCCTTTAAGAGCTGATTTTTAGTAGTTTATATTTGGTTATCTCAATAATTTTTTTTATATTAAAAGCGGCCTAAATTTATTATATGCGGGTTTAAAAAATGAGTGAAAAAATGATGGTTTTTTGTTAAAAAGTGGTTGTTTTGGTGGATTATTTGTTAAAAATACACTAAAATAGGTAAAAATCTATTTTTTGTTTTTTTTTAGAGGCAGTCTACCTACGCTAAAGCTACGGTAGATAAAAAACCGCAAAGGATCTTTGATCTTCGCAAAGGAGGCACAAAGTTCGCAAAGAATCATCTAACCGCAGAAAATAAATAAAGAAGGCAAAGAGCTGCGCTAGCGCTAAGATCGATAGCACTAACTTGTTTTTCTTGGCGTAACGAAGTTCTTTGCCTTCTTTCGAGTAATGGTGATAATACTTAGCGTTCTTTGCGTCTTCTTTGCGATCGCGATAGCGCTTTGCGGTTTTTTATCTACCGTAGCTTTAGCGTAGGTAGACTGCCTCTAAAATTGTGGTTAAAAATCAGTACCCGGCTTTTGTTGCATCGTAAGCATTGAAAGTTCCGATCGCTTTTGCAATTAATTTCCTCCCTCCCCCCTTCGGGGTACTCCCTCCAAGAGGGAGATAGTTCTCGCAGAAGATCGTACACTCAACAATTAAAATGCGTTTTCCTTTTTGCAATACTTTAGCGTGCGCAACTAACTCATCGTTTACAAACGCAGGAGCCAAAAAATTTATTTTGTATTCAACGGTGCTTACTACTTTATTTTCTTTGTACACTGCACTAAGTCCTGCCACACCCAATGCTGCATCGGCTAATGAAGATATCACACCGCCATGCGCAGAGAGAGGAGTGGCTAAATGATCAGGTGTTATTTTTAAAAAGTATTCTACTTCGCCATCGGCAATGATGTTGAAATGCATTCCGAGTTGTTTACCGAAGTTGTTGTGTTGTATGTATTTTTCAATTAGAGAATTCATGTGAAAATAAAGGTAGTAATGTTCTTTTGAAAAAGAACCTTGCCAGCGTAAAAAATGTGCAGTGCACATTTTTAGCGTCCGGCAATGGCTGTTTATGATCAGTTTCTTTCTTACTTTTCTTGCTTGATCAAGAAATACTTCGACAAGCTCAGTATAAAATCCACAAAAGAAATCAAGGCGCTTCATCCCGATAGCTATCGGGACTCCGCACAGGCCACCCCGCCTAACACGAAGCGCCATGCCACCGCACGCGTGTTCCAAATGATGATTGTGCGTTAATAACCGATCTTCTGTGTTTAAAGACAGCTAGTGGAATGTAATTTTTTCGTGAATGCAATGAAGCTGCCGCGTGAGGGATTGTAGTGGAAATCCTTTTTGCCTTTTTCAGGCAAAAAGATTGGAACCCTTCGACAAGCTCAGGATAAACTCCAAGCCCGACGGCGACCGAACTTCAGGTGTATAGGGGTGAGGTTGCCGGCACGCCCAAACAATTTATTTCCTTAAAAAAACCTCTGTTGCCTTACGCACGCTAACTTCCTTTAACAGCAAGGCTTTGGCAGCTACGTGAAAGATAAATGTTGTGGTTAAAATTACTTAAGAGAACGCGCTTTTACTTTAACGACTTTTCCATTTTCAGAAAAGATCAAATAATCATCTGTAAGTTTTGCTCTTTCAACCAAACGTTGGAATGCAAGTTTAGTTCCGGCAATTAACTTTTCTCTTAATTCTGAATATTGATGATGATTGTTCATAATTTTAAGCAGCACGTTTAAACGTACGTTTTTTAGCTTTTAACTTCTTAATGAATTTACTTAAAGATTTTTGTTCTTCTTTTGTCAAAGGTTTACTCTGAATGAAGTCTACATCTAATTCATTTTTCTTATTTGATTTTTTCATAACTTAAAATATTTATCTACAAGTTTTGTTGCGGCTTCAGTATCAATAACCATTAAATGACCACCGAAATGATGTGCACCTAATGTTTTAATATAATGATCAATTAAATTTGTCTTTGCATGAAAGGAAACAAAGCCTTGGCTTCCTCTTTGAAAAGATAACTTGCAAGCATAAGCAACAAGATTACCAGGAACACCTTCATATAATTTCCCTTTTCCCCTATTAAAGGGCGCGTTTTCAATTAGGTGAATTAAAACATGGTCACTGCTAATAGTTAAACAGGATAGTCCTTGAATAATATTTGGATTATTCACTATGGTGAGCTTGTAGACCTCGCGATCAAGAAATTTCAGTTCCTTATTCCAATCAAATACCCAGTCTTTTTTTTTAGTTATTTGCTTAAGATCTTTTTTTGTTAATAAAGACACATCGGTAGGGAAACTATCGCCCGAAATTGTATTTATTATCGGAGTTGGTAAGCCTGTCAACAATAAAATCATTGTGATATGATCTTGAATTTCCCACCCTTAAATTTACGAAAAATGAATGGATTGTCCAAAATATTGGGTTTTGGAACTCCTTTTAAAGCCATAGGAATTTCTAACAAAATTTTATGAGGCAGGAACGCGTCTCCGGATGAAGATGGTGCGTTAAATAACCGATCTTCTGTGTTTGTACTGTATGTGCTAATATGAAGACCGTGTTTTAAAATCTTATAATTTAAGAAAACTTGTGGAATGTAATTTTTTCGTGAATGCCAGGAGACTGCCGCGCTAGGGATTGCAGCGGAAATCCTTTTGTGAGGAACGAACAAAAGATTGGAGCGTAAAGCCCGGGCCGAAGGCAGCGCCCAAATAATAGATCACTTATTAAAAAAAGCTTCCGTTGCATTGCGAACGCTACCTTCCTTTAACAGCAAGGCTTTGGCGGTTTCGTGATCAGTTATGCCGGTATTCTTCATCAACATTAATGTACCACGCTCCACCAATTTATTGTTGCTCAGTTGCATGTCAACCATTTTATTTCCTTTAACGCGACCTAATTTTATCATCACGCTTGTACTAAGCATATTCAAAACTAATTTTTGTGCGGTACCACTTTTCATACGCGTGGAACCTGTTACAAATTCGGCACCCACCACAACTTCTATGGGGAATTTTGCAACTTTAGCTACTTCGCTTTCGGCATTACACGTAATGCATCCCGTGGTAATATTTTTTTGGTTGCAAGTTTTTAATGCACCAACTACATAAGGTGTACTTCCGCTGGCTGCAATTCCTACAACTACATCGTTCACGTTTATGTTATATGCTTCCAGATCTTTCCAACCTTGTGTGATATCATCTTCGGCAAATTCAACCGCTTTGCGTATGGCATCGTCGCCGCCCGCAATTAATCCGAGTACGCGACCTTGTTCAATTCCGTAAGTGGGTGGACATTCACTCGCGTCAACAATTCCTAATCGTCCGCTGGTGCCTGCGCCAATGTAAAATAAGCGTCCGCCTTTTTGCATATTGTTTACAATAGCCTCGGCAAGTTTTTCAATTTGTGGAATTGCTTTTTCAACGGCAAGTGGAACTGTTTTATCTTCTTTGTTCATATTTACCAAAAGTTCATGAATACTCATGTGCTCGAGGTTATTGTAATATGAATCTGATTCAGTTGTTTTGCTCATTACTTAAAAAATTTATTAAAGAGGTAATAAAACAGGATAACGCAAAGAAGGGAGCAAATTAAAATAATGATCTGCTGGTTTGGGCTGGGCAATTTATTTTTTAATTCCTCAGGACTTAATTGTTGTTTTAATAAGCGATGGATTCCAATACTATCTTGTAAAAATTTGGTTTCTTCATCGTATGTATTTCCGGAGGTAGCGGTATAATAATCTTCCTTTACGTTTTTTATTAAACGTCGGCTGCGGCTGCACCAATCTAATTTAGCGCGATCTATTTGTTTAAAGTTGGAGTAGATGATCCACTCTTCACCTTCTTTTATTTGGTAAGAGCATTCTTCATCGCAACTAAAAATAACTTTAAATTGTTCGGTAAGGACGCCTTTCTAAAGATCTTTTACTTTAAAAATGGCAACGCCGGGTTTATTATCGCAAGTAGCCACCGACAAAACGGTTCCTCTAAAAATGATATCGTATTTATTGCATTCGGTTTTGCTGAGAGAGGTGAGGGGGCATTGGCAAGGGAAAGCTAATTTCGAAACAAGGAGGAATATTAAAAGTGATCGAAATTTCATAGGGTAAAGATTTTTAGGCTTTAACCGAGGACTTTTCAGAGGGTTATAGACCTGATAGGAGCAGAGGATCACAGTTAATTTATTTCCTCCCCGTCTTTTGTTCCATAAAAATCCACCCCTCAAGAGGGGAGGACCTCTGTGGCTCCTGCCTCTATGATCTGCGGTTAAAAAACGGATTGTTTCAAAAACTCTAATGAGTTAGCGAGTAACTCATGCATATAAACATCCTTACTTACAAACGGAACTTTTTTACGGAAGTTAGTGAAGATATCTTCTATGGTAGAAGAAGACTTTAGCGGTCGTCTGAATTCCAATGCCTGTGCAGCATTAAGAAGTTCGATAGAAATTACTTTTTCGGTATTATCAATTACGGTTAAACATTTTGTAGCAGCGTTGGCGCCCATGCTTACATGATCTTCTTGGCCATTGCTTGAAACAATACTATCGGCACTGGCCGGAGTGCACAATTGTTTGCTTTGGCTTACAATACTTGCGGCGGTGTATTGGGTGATCATAAAACCTGAATTTAGTCCTGCTTCTTTGGTAAGAAAAGGAGGTAAATTGCGTTGGCCCGAGATCAATAAATAAATTCTACGTTCAGAAATACTTGCCAGTTCGCTCATAGCGATGCATAAAAAATCGAGGGCAAGGGCTAATGGTTGTCCATGAAAATTACCACCGCTTAAGATCTCATCGTCTTCCGGAAAAATAGTTGGATTATCTGTTACCGAATTTATTTCTGTTTCAAAAACGTTGTGCGCGTATGCCGTTGCATCTTTTGTAGCACCATGCACTTGTGGAATGCAACGAAATGAATACGGATCTTGTACTTGTGTTTTTTGTTGAGCAATGATGGCACTGCCTTTTAAAATGGTTTGAATGTTCTGGGCCGTTTCAATTTGTCCGGCATGCGCACGAATTTTATGTAAGGATGCTTTAAACGGATCGATGCGCCCATCAAAACCTTCTAACGACATTGCCGCAATGGTATCGGCAGCTTTATTTAATTTATTGGCTTTAATTAAGCAGTACACACCGTAAGCGCTCATAAATTGAGTTCCGTTGAATAACGCTAAACCTTCTTTACTGCTTAAGGTGATAGGTTTTAAGCCCAGTGTTTTTAAAACTTCTGCCGCATCTTTAGTTTCTCCTTTATATGCTACGCTTCCAATTCCTATGAGTGGCAAACATAAATGGGCTAGGGGAGCAAGATCGCCGCTGGCCCCAAGGGAGCCTTGTTCGTAAACAATTGGGTAAACATTATTATTTATCAGATCTATCAAACGCTCAACGGTACTTAATTGAATGCCGCTTTTTCCGTATGATAACGATTGCACTTTTAAAAAGAGCATGAGTTTTACAATTTCCGAACTCACGACGTTGCCCATTCCACAAGCGTGACTCTTAATTAAATTCTCTTGGAGTTTTTCGAGTTCGTTGTCGGCCACAATAACATTGCATAAAGAACCAAATCCTGTGTTTACTCCGTAGATAGGAGCCTTAGTGGTTTTTATTTTTTCTTCTAAATAAGAACGTCCTTTTACAATAGCTTGTTTAGCTTCGTCGGATAAAGCAACTTTAGCAGTAGGATCATTTAAAAAATCGCTCAAAGCTGCAATGCTTAATTTTTTTGAGATATGTATGGTATGTGTTGCCATTTTGTTAATTATGAATGATGATTTATGACTTATGAGTGATTGAATGCAAAAATGATCTTTGATCTCATTGTTGTAAATTAATAAAGGAAGCCAAATAACCACAAAGGTATTTTATTCTTTCTACCGTTCTCTATTTTATCGAGAGCCAGGTAAGAATTTTTAATATCTTTTATTTGTTTATAGGTCTTGTTTTCGCCTCCAACTTCAAATATATATTTATTATTTATCAAGAAATCGCCTTTCTCGGTATAATTGATGCTAGCCACTGCGTTTAATTGATTAAAAAAGAAAGTTTCTCTGAGCGTTCCCGCGTCGGGTTTATCGCTACTCATGGCGTGCATCAAATTGGTATTGTTTAAGTAGACTTTATCGGGTTTGGTCATAAAGCTCATGCTTCCCATTTTTGTTTTGAGTAGATTAATAAGATGCGCGTCTTTTAATAGATCAATATATTGCAGTAAAGTGCCTCGTGTGCATTGGATCTCGGCGCTTAGTTTTTGAATATTTGGTTTGTACGGACATTGGGTAGAGAGAATATAAAATAAGCGTTTCAGCTTTATCCCTGCGGAATAATCAATATTTTGAATTGCGGGAAGATCGGTTTCGATGATCAGGTTAATAGTAGAAAGCAATTTGCTGTGATAGGATGAAAGTCCCTCTTTGAAGAAAGGAAAATACCCAAATTTGAGATAATCATTAAAGTAGGCGAGCGGTTTTATTTTTTTTGTAATGGAAGCGCTTATTTTTTCATGATCTTTTAAGATCTGTTCGAGAGAATATTTAGGCAGATCAATGTTTTCGTTGAACTTAAGATACTCTCTGAATGATAAACCCCATAGGGTATATTGAGCGGCTCTTCGGCTAAGATCAGCTTCGGCTTTATGCAATTGAAGCGCGGAAGATCCGGTAAAGATGATCTGAAGATCATCGTATGAATCGTATGCGTTCTTTATTTCTACGCTCCAGTTAGGATATTTATGAACTTCATCGAGCATGATGAGTTTGCCACCTTCTTGGCGAAACTCGCGAATTAATGCGAGTAGGGAGTTATTATAAAAATACACATCATCTAAACTCGCGTAAAGTACTTTAAAGTTCTTGTTTTGTTTTTTTAGCGCGTATTGTAATAGCATGGTTGTTTTACCGCAGCCACGCGCGCCTTTGATGGCGATCAATCGTTCGTTAAGGTCAACTGTATCTAAAAGATAACGCTCAAAACCTGTTTTAACGGCATTGATCTTATCGTTGGATATATTTAGAATGGCTTCCATGAGGCTTTTTAGAACTATACCTCAAAGGTAATACTGTTTTTTTGATAAAACAAATATTATTTATAATGTTTTATTAAAAGAACAGTTTATTGTTAAAAGTGTTTTATATAAAAAACACTTTTAGGAGCTCAATTTTTTTATAAGCTCCTCTTTACTTAACTTTTCTTGTTGTCCGCTTGCCAGGTCTTTCAAAGAAAAAATTCCTTTTTCAATTTCTTCGCTGCCAATGATGCACACAAAGGGAATGCTTTTTTTATCGGCGTATTCAAATTGTTTTTGGATCTTTTTTGCTTCAGGATATAACTCGCTATTGATGTTATTGGTGCGCAGTTCGTGCAATAATTTTAAGCAAAAGGTTCTTCGTTTGGTCCAAAATTGGTGAGCAATACTTTGGTAGATGTTGGTCGGTTAACGCTTTCCGGAAAAAGGCCTAACTCGAGCATCACATCAAAAATGCGATCCACACCAAACGATATTCCAACACCGCTCATATTCTTTAAACCAAAAACGCCGGTAAGATCATCGTATCGTCCACCACCCAAAATGCTTGGCGTAAATGTTCCGGCATTTGCTTTAGCTTCAAAAATTGTTCCTGTATAATAATCTAGTCCGCGAGCGAGGGTAATATCTAATTCTAAAGTAATATGGTTTAATCCAACGGTGTTTGCGCCTTCCAATAAATAATTCAATTCTTCAATTCCTTTTTTTCCTATATCTGATGCGGTAAAAAGTGTTTTGAGTTTATTTAATTTCTCAATGTTACTTCCTGTAAAATCAATAATAGGTTCAATGGTTTTTATAGCGGCATCGTTTACGCCTTTTGTTTTGAGTTCGGCTATCACGCCATCTTTACCTATTTTATCTAATTTATCAATGGCAACCGTAATATCAATTAATTTATCGGGCTGTTGCGATATTTCGGCAATGGCGCTTAATATTTTTCGGTTATTTAATTTAAGTTTTACCGGAATTTTTAATTCGCCAAAGCTTTTATCCATCAACGTTATTAATTCCAATTCATTTATCAAGCTATTACTTCCAATAACATCGGCATCGCATTGGTAAAATTCGCGGTACCGTCCTTTTTGTGGTTTGTCTGCTCTCCACACCGGTTGAATTTGATAACGCTTAAATGGAAATGTGATATCGTTATGGTGCATCACCACATAACGTGCAAAGGGAACAGTGAGATCGTAGCGAAGGGCTTTTTCGGTAAGCTCTTCGGAGTTCAATGGTTTTTCTAAACTTTCTTTAAATTTTTCACAGAGAAGCACTTTTTTAGAGCTTTCGTTTAACCGCGAATTCAAAATTTTAAAGATGAGCTGATCGCCTTCATCTCCATATTTTCCGGTGAGGGTTTGAATATTTTCCATCGAAGGGGTTTCGATGGGTTGGTATCCAAAAAGTTGAAAATTTCTTTTTATGATATCAAAGATATACTGGCGTTTGTATACATCGCCCGGACTGAGATCGCGTGTGCCTTTAGGAATGGTTGGTTTCATTGAGAATTTGGTGTACAAACATACTAATAATGTTCAAAATAGCGTAATTAATTCATACACAGTATGCAAGAACACTAAAAGCCAGCTCTTTGAAGTGATTAGATAAGGAGAAGCTTATTGGTAAGAATGTTATTGAAGGTTAAATTTCCTTTACAAATGGCCTTATAAACTGACAGAAACTTTGAGAGTCGTATAAGTTTCCATAGTTTTGCTCCCGAATTTAAAACCACAAACAAAAAGCAGATGTTGCTTTGTAATAGAATTTCTACTTTTTGTTTGTGGTTAACACAGGGTAAATCCTTTTAAGAACGACACTATATATATGCCTATTTCATTAAACTTTCGATTAACTTTTCTCTTCACACTTTTCTTCTTGGCCCTTGCTGTTAAAGCACAAGAAAAATCTCCCTCTACGGCAGAGAAGTTCACACTTAGCGGTTATATTAAAGACGGTAAAAACGGCGAATCGCTCATTGGCGCTTCGGTTGTTAAAGCCGGAACCACGCAAGGAGCCATTGCTAACGAGTATGGATTTTATTCGCTCACACTTCCAAAAGGAACGCATACCATTATTGTGTCTTATATTGGTTATAATAATACAACGTTTGTTGTTGCCTTGGAAAAGAACACTACAAAAAACATTGAGGTGAGCGGCGAAGGAACACAGTTGGCGGAAATAGAAGTTTTTGGTGAAGCTGAAGACAAGAATATTAAAAGTGTGGAGATGGGCGTTGCTAAACTCGACATTAAACAAATAAATAAAATTCCTGCTTTATTAGGAGAAGTTGATATTGTACGCGCTGTGCAATTATTACCCGGTGTTACAACTATGGGCGAAGGTGCGAGCGGTTTTAATGTACGCGGTGGAAATATTGATCAGAATTTAATTTTATTGGATGAGGCGCCCGTGTATAATTCATCACACTTATTTGGTTTCTTTTCTGTTTTTAATCCTGATGCGGTTAAAGATGTGAAATTGATCAAAGGCGGAATTCCTTCGCAATACGGCGGACGTGTTTCTTCTATTTTAGATATTCGCATGAAAGAAGGAAACAGTAAACAAATGGAAGTGCATGGTGGTGTGGGAACTATTTTTAGCCGATTAAGCATAGAAGCCCCCATTGTAAAAGATAAAGTGAGTTTTATTTTAGCGGGTCGCAGAAGTTATATCGACGCTTTAGTAAAACCTTTTGTAAAAAAATCGAGTCCAATTAAAGAAGCCGATTTCTTTTTTTATGATGCAACAGCCAAGATCAATTGGAAGATAAACGATAAGAACACCGTTTTTGCCAGTGGTTATTTTGGAAGAGATGTATTTGGCGCACCGGCTTTTAAATTCAATTGGGGAAATTCAACGGCTACAGCGCGTTGGAACCATATCTTCAATAATAAATTATTCATGAACATTACGAGCTTTTACAGCAATTACGATTATCAATTGGAATTTAAATTGGAATCGCTAAATCAACGTTTTAATTGGACCAGCAACGTGATCAATTATAGCGTGAAGCCCGATTTTATTTATTATCACAATACAAAAAATACTATTCGTTTTGGCGCACAGGCTTTAATGTATGATTTTCGCCCATACGATGCCATTGGTGAATTTGGTACAGGGCAAAGTGTAAAATTTCGTTCAGATAAAAGGTATGGCATTGAATACTCTGTTTATGCAGGTAACGAACAAAAATTAATGCCACGTTTAACCTTAGAATACGGTTTGCGTGTGAGTATTTATAATTACGTTGGAAAAGGAAAAGCGTATTATTATCGCGATACAATTCCAAACGAACCATTACCGTTTGACCATTCAAAAGAATTTAAGCAGGGCGAAATTATAAAAGCTTACGTAACTCCTGAACCACGCTTTAGTATGAATTATGTGTTGAATAGCTTTAGTTCTATTAAAGCAAGTTATAATCGCATGGCGCAGTATTTACAATTAATAAGTAATACGGCGGCCAGTACACCATTAGATGTGTATACCATTGCAAGTAATAATTTAAAACCATTAATAGCCGATCAGGGTGCCATTGGATATTTTAGGAATTTTAAGGATAATACCTATGAAACATCTCTTGAAGTGTATTATAAGTACATGCAAAATCAATTGGATTATGTAGATAACGCCGAATTGTTTATTAATGATTATGTGGAAGGACAATTGATACAAGGTTTAGGAAGAGCTTACGGAACAGAAGTATATATTAAAAAATCGAAAGGTAAATTAGGAGGATGGGTAAGTTATACTTTAAGTAAAACCGAGCGTTTGGTAAGAGGCATAAGTAACGATGATTGGTTTAGAAGCAGATACGACAGAACGCATTGTTTGAATACGAATTTGAATTATGATATCACTAAACGTTGGAACGTTGGTGCCACATTTGTTTTTTTAACGGGAACGCCCGCTTCTTTTCCAAATTCAAAAGTGCAGATCCAAAATTTGAATATTCCTTATAATACCACCGGCGAACGTAATAATTACCGCATAACGCCTTATCACCGTTTGGATCTTGGCGCAACGTATACTTTTAAAAAGAACGACAAGCGCAGATACAAGCAAAATATTGTATTGAGTGTTTACAATGCTTATAACCGACGAAATGCTTATAGCATTTATTTCCGAACCAAAGCCGGAGAGCCATTACAAACAGAGGCAGTGCGCTTTTCGGTGATCGGTTCTATTGTACCGGCAGTTACTTATAATTTTAATTTTTAGGACCATGAAAATAGTTTATATACTTTTTTTGCCACTTGTTTTATTGTTCACCTCGTGTGAAGATGTGGTACAAATAAAATTAGATGAGGGATCAAAATTGTACGTGATCGACGCCTTTGTGAGCGATCTAAGAACCGATCAAGTTGTGCGTGTAACAACCAGCGATTCGTATTTTGCCAATCGCGAAGCGCCTCCTGTACAAAATGCCATTGTACAATTAGTTGATCTGAGCACAAATGTTACTTACGATTTTAGTTATACATCGAAAGGGAATTATGTGTATTCGATAAATACTGCAGATACAATTGCGCGTTTAGGGCATAAGTTTATGCTTAAGGTTAACATTGATGGTGATACTTATACCTCTATTGCCGAACAAAAACGTCATTCTGTTATTGATAGCATTGCATCCTATTACAACGACGGCTCTGATCCTTTTGCGAACGGACCGCAGGGTTCATATTCTTGCTTATTATTTGCAAGAGATAAAGCGGATAATATTCCCGATTATTATTGGATACGTACATTTAGAAATGACACACTGTTTAATGGTTCGGCCGATCTTAATATTTGTATTGACGGAACCGGCGGTGTTGTAACAAATGCTCCTGTTGACACTATTGCTTTTACACCGGTTGCAACTTTTTTAGGATTTAAAACCTATAAGGAGAATGATGTATGTAAAGTTGAGATCCATTCTATTTCGCGCGAAACGTATTTCTTTTTTTATCAGGCCATAGCACAGATCAATAACGGAGGTTTGTTTGCTACTACTCCTGAAAATATTAAAACAAATATCTCAACCCCAGAGAATGCGAAAGTAAGAGCTATTGGTTGGTTTAGCATGGCCGGTGCGGTTACAAAGTCGAAGGTGGTTCAGTAATTATTAAAAATTAGCCACGGAGACACGGAGGCACGGAGTTTTGTTTTATTTCCCTCCCCCGTCTTCGGCTTCGCCGAATCCACCCCCTCAAAGAGCGGGATGGGACCCAATCCAATTTAATTACATTGTTCCTCCGTGGTAAAAAATTAATTCTTTTGTGCTACAATAATTACCGTAGCAATTACAGCAATAATAGTAGCAACCAAGAAGAAGATCTTCCAAGCACTCCAAGGACGCTCGCCTTGAACTTCGCCGCTGCGGGCGTTTACTGTAAAGCGATATGTTTTATCGGCATATTTATATGCGCTGATCCAAAGTGGTAATAAAATATGTTTGAAGGTAATATTATTATAATCGGCATTCAAACTAATTATTTGTTGTTCATCGCCTCCAATATCACGTCTAACTTCAACACGAATTCCATCTAACATTATTTCTTTGGCGCTTTCAAAACCTTGCTCAATATTTATTTGATAGCTTTCAGTTAAAAATCCTGCTAAATAGCGATCGTCATGTTCTACAAGTTCGTGAAGGTCCCAGGGTTCTAATTCATGTGTAAGTTTAGTTGGCAACGAATGCGATGCACATATCAATACATCATCAAAATCTTTTCGTACAGTTCCGCTGGCACTGCTCCAACGTGTGTGGCGCACCTGGCGAGTTTGTGTTTTACCATTTGCATCTCGGTAACTTTCGGTAACGTAATAATGATCGCCACGCATTCCGGTATAACCTGTGGTTGTATCCGAATCGTAGGTCCAATAGGGCATATAAACGCCATTGAGTTTTTCGGCGCTATGTGCGGCGTAATCTTTTAATTTATTTGGAGCAAACCATAAACCGCCCACCCAGGAAATGAATTTTTCTTTAGCGGCGTTTCTGTCTATATGAAACGCTAATAAGTATTTTGGTTTTACAATGCTGCAAGTAGAAGCGTTTTGCACCACTAAAGGCGTATCGCAATAAGGACAAGCGCTTGCGGTAACATTTTGCGGAAGAGTAGTGGATGCGCCGCAATTGGTACATTTACAAACGGTGATCTGTTGTTCTTGAACCTTGCCGGAATTGCTTTTTAAAAAAGTATGGTAATCATTCTCTATAACTTCAGTTGGAGTAGAGGAGATCTCGTTCTTTGTTTGGCAATATTCGCACACTAAGCTTTTTGTGCCGGGTTTAAATTTAAGATTGGCCGAACAGTTTGAACATTTAACTGTATTGGCCATGTCGGCGTTCTTTTCTAAGGTTTGTTCGCTCATGTATTAAAATTAAGGAAAATAAATAGTAAACAAAAATGGATATATAAATTGATGTTTGCCGATATGTATATTGCCTTTATAAAATGGTTTTGAACCAATATGTCACCCCTAAAGGGGTTCTGATCACCATTGTGCATTTCGCCCCCTTTCGGGGGCTACCGATATGTCGCTCCTACGGAGCTAAAGGTTTTGTGGAAAATTAGAAGTTACAATATGGTGGTGAGTAGAATAAAAAAAAACCGGGCTAAATTCCCGGTTTTATAATGCGTTGTAGGAGTATTATTTATTAACTGTTACCTTAACATTATAAGATCCTTTATTATTTGCATTAAACACCGTTTCGTAAACCGAAAGGTAAAGCATTCCGCTTGTTTTTGCTGTACCTGTGAATTTGGCACCTGCTTTTAAATTATCGTAAGACCCTTCTCCAATTTTATATACTAACATTCCGTAAGTGGCATAGGTAGAAGCGCCTTCGTAATCACCGCCTGTGTAATCGGTAGCTCCCGAAGCTTTTGTACTTCCATCTGGTTTATAAACAGCGTTGCTTAAACTTGCAAGAGTAATTTCGCCACTGGCACTCATAGAAAATTTTTGTCCAGCTTTTAAAGTGATGCCTGTTTTGTACCAACCACCGTTTTGATTACCGCTAATGTTTTTATTCCCCATCAATTTAAATAATTGTTCGCCACCTGTTCCGCTAGAAACAAATATATCGATCGATTTAATTTTCTCTTTAGGAATATTCAATGTACCATATTCAGTTTTCACATCTAACTTTGTAAAATTGTATATTCCCCCCATTGTATAAGAATTATCAATGGTTACTACATCTTCGGAAGTGCTGGTTTCGGTAATATTGTTATTTGTTTTAATTTCTTCGTAGGCATTATCAATTGTAAAATCACCGGTGTATTCTGATTCTACAATATTTTTTGGATCGGCATAATGGTCTTCTAAGGCCGAAAGTGCTTTTAATCCCATTTTTACAAGATCAGCGTAAGCGCTTTTTCTTACTTCGTCGTTATTACTGCCGTTCAATAATTTTATGTACGACATAGCTTTATCAGCCGCCGACTTATCTTTGCCGTAGCCAATTTTAATATTTCCAACTTTACTTACCGGAATAATTAATTTTCCGTAGGAGGTGGTAAGATCAATATCATTAAAACTCGCGGTTCCTTTAATGATATTTCCATCGTGTAATTCTAAATTAACTTCTGCTTGTTTTTGACTAAAGGTTGTAAATGCACACAGAATGCATATACTTAATACTAATTTTTTCATGTTATAGGTTTTTAATTGAGATTCGGGACCTTCTACTATTCCATAAAATTATGCAACTTTTTTTGCAACTACTATCATTTCTTCGCCAATATTTAAAAAGGAGAGGAAATTATACAGGATATTATGGAAAAACACGAATATTTTAAGCTGCCACATTGGCCTGCTGGTGAATTTGTTGAAGTATTGTTGGCGTTCGGCTTGGTTGATAGAGTAATTTGCTTCTCGCTGACTGATCTTCTTTTTGGCCTTTAAGCGCTTGATCAAAGGCAATATGGTATACATGATAAACAGCTTGATTTCGAAGGATGACTTGATCGTTTGAACCTCATAACCGTGTGCCGAAAGTAATTGCGTGATGGTTTTTTTGCTAAAATAATTTACGTGATCAAGGCCCATCATTTTCCATTTGTCTTTATGACGTTTTGCAAAATAACTATCAATTTGCGGCACTTGTAAAACCAAATATGAACCCGGTTTATTTAATTTGGCGCATTTATCAATAAAATCATCGGCTTTATCAATATGTTCTAAAACGTCCCACATGGTAATGATGTCGAACTTTTTATTCTCATCCATTTTAAAAAAATCCACATGATCTACATTTAGTTTCAGATCATTTTTGCAATACAAATACGGTTGCTCCGAAATTTCGATGCCATAGGTTTGGTAACCCAGTTCGTTACCTGCCAACATAAAATGTCCCCAACCTGCGCCAAGGTCAAATAAAGAGCCACTGCGTTGATATTTTTGTATGAGTTTGAAGCGAAGTTTGTGTCGCTGAATTTTTACCCAATTATTTCCTGAGCGTAATTGCTTGCGTAACGGCTTCGTTTTTGTATTGTTGGTATTCGATCTTTTTTCGATAGTAGGGTGGGATGAAATAAAAGCCGCAGTTGTTGCATTCGGTCACATCAAAATTTTCGCGTCGGTAAATTAATTTGAATTTGTTTGGATTGGTGTTACCGCAAACACAGCAGCGGATATCTTCCGTGATCTCTTTACTTAGTGCTTGCATAAACATTATCTGGTCTCTTGCTCAAAGATACTTTCGGTAATTGGCGTTTGATCTCTAAAGAACGAGGTTCCACCCCAACTAAACATTTTTTTCTGGTACACCCAAACGTCTTTTTCTTTTACAACTACACGCTGCAAAATAACAACCCCATTACCCGTTAAGGTCTCTTCGGTTACGCCGGGTTTGTATTTGGCAAGGAGTTCTTTTTTGCGGGCGTTTATTTCAGGACTATTATCAGAGTTGATCAACTTTTCGCACTCTATCAAACGAACTTTTGCATAAGCATCGCCACCTTTTTCAACTAGGGCATTTTCGTAATATTTTTTAGCATCAGGATATTTTTTCTGATTAAAATAACTGTCTGCAACTTTGATAGCTTCTTTGTATTTAGCGTCTGTGTCTACAGTTACGGTTAGAGTAACAGCTATGGTTTTTGTACCAAGCGTTGGAAGAACAGTGTTTTTATTTTTATCGGCGATAGCCTTTTTGTTTTCGAGCTCTTCAATTTCTTTTAATTTATTTTTTGGATAGGCTTCATCAGGTCGCATGATGCTAGCATCGTTATATAAGGTTTTTGCAACACCATATTCCTTCGCGTTAAAATTCTTATCTGCTTGCACTATAACAGCTTTATATTTCGCAAGCGCTTCTTCTTCTAATTTCTTTTTGGCAGCAGCTTCAAGTGAAGCTTTAGCTTTTGCATCGGCTTCGGCTTTAGCTTTTGCTTCTGCATCCGCTTTGGCTTGTGCTGCAGCTTCAGCTTTTGCCTTTGCTGCATTTTCTGCATCTAATTTAGCTTTTGCTGCGGCGTCTAATTTTGCAGCAGCTTCTGCGGCAGCTTTTGCTTTAGCAGCGGCTTCGGCATCTGCTTTTGCTTTGGCAGCAGCCTCAGCGTCTAGTTTCGCTTTAGCAGCAGCGTCTAATTTTGCTTTAGCATCCGCTTCGGCTTTTGCTTTTGCAGCGGCATCAGCGTCTGCTTTTGCCTTTGCTGCGGCTTCGGCATCTGCTTTAGCTTTTGCGGCGGCGTCTTCTAATTTCTTTTTTGCAGCTGCTTCTGCATCTGCTTTAGCTTTGGCCTCTGCTTCTGCTTTAGCTTTTGCAGCAGCGGCATCTGCGTCGGCTTTAGCTTTAGCGGCGGCATCTGCATCCGCTTTAGCTTTAGCAGCGGCTTCGGCATCTGCTTTAGCTTTTGCAGCAGCGTCTTCTAATTTCTTTTTGGCAGCAGCTTCTGCATCTGCTTTTGCTTTGGCATCCGCTTCTGCTTTTGCTTTTGCAGCAGCGGCGTCGGCATCTGCTTTTGCTTTAGCAGCGGCATCTGCTTCTGCTTTTGCTTTGGCAGCAGCGTCGGCATCTGCTTTTGCTTTTGCAGCAGCATCCGCTTTAGCTTTTGCAGCAGCAGCGTCGGCATCTGCTTTTGCTTTAGCGGCAGCATCTGCATCTGCTTTAGCCTTGGCATCCGCTTCGGCTTTAGCTTTAGCAGCGGCATCAGCATCAGCTTTAGCTTTTGCTTCAGCAGCGGCTTTTGCTGCAGCAGCATCTGCTTCTGCTTTTTTCTTTGCAGCCGCTTCTGCATCGGCTTTTGCTTTTGCATCGGCATCCGCTTTTGCTTTTGCCGCATCATCGGCCATAATTTTATTTATCTGAGCAATTTGATCCTTTGGATAATTCTCTTCAGGTTTTAATAATGATGCTTGCTGATAACTCGATATAGATGCTTGCCATTCTTTCTTTTGAAATGATTTATCTCCGGCAACAATAGCGGCTTTGTAATTTGCTTCCGCCTCTTTTGCTTTAGCTACAGCTTCGGCCTCTAATTGTCCTGAGCTTGTCTAACTCACCAAGCATTTGGTTGATGTAATTCTCATCGTAATCTATACTATTGCTTTTTTTATCGTAAGCCGCTTTTACCAACGTTTTATTTAGAACAGAATAGTCTATTCCTTTTTGCAATTCAAATAAAGTTATGGCTTCTATGGCAAATACCTGCGGGTTGCCATCTATAGGAACGTTAACAGTTGAGATCTCAAATCTTTTGGTGCACAATTGTACTTTACTTACAACGATCAAATAATTATATCCGTATGGAAGATCGATCTTTACTTTTCCATCGTCGTTGGTTACTATTGTTTGAAAAGGCTTTCCGTTTTGAGTTATTGTAATATTAGCACCACCACAACCATTTCCGCCTTTTTCAATTCTGGTATTAAAGCGAACCGATTTTTCTTGAGCAAAGGAGTTTACCGACACCGTTAAGAGTACACAAATGAACAAAATACGAATATACCCCCGAAAGGTGTTGTGCATAAGACTTATAAGACCTAAATTTACTAAATTCCATCAAAATGCGAACCAATAAAACAAGCAAAAACAGAACAAATGTTAACATCAGTTATTGGGAAACTGATCGTTATTTAGGTGTTCAAGACCTCGTCGTTATAGGAAGTGGAATCGTTGGTCTTTTTACCGCATTGAACTATAAAAAACAAAATCCTAAAGCAAAAGTTACAGTTTTAGAAAGAGGTGTTTTACCCTTTGGAGCCAGCACAAAAAACGCCGGTTTTGCATGTTTTGGAAGTTTAACCGAGTTAATGCAGGATCTGAAGACTATTCCAGACAAGCAGGTTTGGGAAACAGTAAGCATGCGAAGTAAAGGTTTAGAACTTTTACGTAAAACCCTTGGCGATAAGGCTATTGACTACAAGCCTTGGGGAGGGTATGAATTGTTTGATGATGCCAATGAATTGGAGAGGTGTATGGATAAAATACCTGTCTATGAATGAAAAAATGCTTAAAGTAATAGGTGAACGAAACTGTTACGCATTAGCCAATTCAAAAATAAAAACTTTTGGTTTTAAGAACGCAAAAGGACTTATTTTAAACCGTTGCGAAGGGCAGATAGATACGGGTAAAATGATGGAGAGTTTGATGATCCTGGTACGAAAAAATAATATCACAATACTTACCGGCATCACAGTTACTAACATTTTTGATACCGGTTTTGCTGCAATTATTGAAACTGATATTGCTGAATTTAGCGCTAAAAAAGTTGTAGTGGCCATTAATGGTTTTGCAAAACAATTATTGAATATAAAGGATGTGAATCCCGCCAGAGCCCAAGTTTTAATTACCAAACCTATTAAGGGATTAAAGATCAAAGGAAGTTTTCATTACCAACAAGGTTATTATTATTTCAGAAACATCAATAACCGCCTTTTGTTTGGCGGCGCAAGAAATTTGGATATTAAAGGCGAAACAAGTACCG
Organism: Sphingobacteriaceae bacterium; assembly: GCA_016705695.1. GTDB lineage: Bacteria > Bacteroidota > Bacteroidia > B-17B0 > Aurantibacillaceae > Aurantibacillus. Next base: position 113,300 of record JADJLA010000011.1, on the reverse strand, counting down.
ATTTTAAAATTACGGCACAAATTCAAAAAGATCTTGAAAAAAAATTAAAACACATGATCCTTCCAAATACGCCTTTTGAGATCGATCAACGTTGGGCAGGAATTATGGGAGTAGGTAGCGAAAAAAAACCTATCATTAAGCTTGTTTCTAAAAATATAATTGCCGCCGTAAGAATGGGAGGAATGGGAGTTGCTATTGGCAGCATCGTTGGAAAAGAAGCGGCTGAGTTGGCAAATGAATGATGAGTTATGAGAGATGAATTATGAATGAGATCACCAATTATTACAAGTAGATATTTTAAATTATTTGGGCGTGCCGGCAACACTCACCGGATAAACGCTGGAAGTTCGGTTGCCGTCGCGCTTTTCGCTACAAGCCTGCTTGTCCTTTGCAATGTTTGTAGGGCTCCGGTAGCTTCTAAAGGCGCTTCCTCGCCCAACAAACATCCGCCGCGGCGGATGCAAAGTACTAAGCAGGGCTTTCCGCTTCAATCGCTCACGCGGCGTCATGGAAAATTAAGTCCCGTAGGGACGGAATATCGGTAGAACCATTAATTCCATAATACAAAAGCCCCGTAGGGGCGACATATTGGTTTTCGTTTATTTTTTTATTACACAAATGGTTTGTCCTGCTTGAAACACGGATGTTAAGGTTGGGCGGGACTCCCGATAGCTATCGGGATTGTCCCGCAAACGAAAAAAGGTTATCGCAAACAAAAAAAATCTCAAAATAGTATGCTGATTGAATTACCAGCTTCCAACTTCCAAATGAAGTATATTTCCACCCTTTGTATAATACAAAACGTAATCGCTCTTTCCAAAGAACAACATCCCCGGCTCTTCTTCTTTTTGATTGGCTGTGATCGATTTTAATTCGTAGGTTTTTAGTCCCGGTTTCAAGGTGCTAAAATTAATTGTGCCGGTTTTTGTATCTGTTTTTTTTAATACCCACACCGGAAATTCATCAGCATTTAATTTAAATGCTTGCTTTATTTTAAAAATGGGTTGGTTGTAAAATATTCGGTCGGCACTTTTAGCAGTATCAACAAATAATTTTCCGTTCAAGTCTTTTTTATCGGTTGTAAAAAAATAATTCTCAATTTCAGGGAACTCTTTGATAATTGCAGGTTCTGTTTCAATAGCATCGTCTGTAAATGAAAAACCTTGTAAAGAAGTATTACTGTATTTATAGTCGATGATATTATTCTTATAAAAATCTATTTGGTATTCGTAATTATCAGGCGACCTCTTTTTTACCTGACTAACTTGAAATACAAAACCGGTTGGTCCTTTTGCCTTTGGGTTTGAAGGTGTGATGCGTTGGATCAATTGTTTTTGACTATTAAGTGTAAACATACTGTCGAACTGTAAAATAAAAAGAGTTGGTGTAGCGCTTGATAATTGTTCGCCATTGGTGAGTTGCCCTAAAACAAATACATTTTTGCTCACACTATCTACAAAATGGTTGTTGTATCGGTAATTCAAATTTACATTCGAACTTATTTTTTTAGCTTTTATAATGAGTCCCGTAGAAGCGTTGATCTTTAAAACCCACTGTCCTTTACGTTCGCCATTATTTACATGAACAAAGGCTAATACTTTTGTGGTATCTGCATAAAAAACCCTCACGTTCTTAATATGTTGCTTTTCAAAATTAAATTGCCATTTAAATTTATAGTCAAATGCTTTCTCGGTGGAGTTTTGCAATTCGTATTTTGATAAGTAATACTGTTTGCCCGATGTATCTATAGCTGTTTTTACGGCATACACATATTTTTTGAAAACAAATTTTTGATGGTCGAATGTGGCAAAAGGATCGAGTTTGGTTACCTCAGTATTTTTGAATTCATTCATTAATTTGAATTTTTGATCGAAACGTATCAATGTTACATTTTGCTTATCTTTTTTCTGTAAACGGAAATTCAAGGTTTCGTGCAAGGTATCGCAATCTACACTGAGGTAATCTGCCACTTTTGTTTTATCTAAGCCATAGTAAATACTATCTATCAATTGTAAATTAGATCTGAGTTTATAGATCACAAACGAATTACTTTTAAATCCATAGGCATACACATATTGTTTAAAGGCAATGCAATTCCCTTTTTCCAAAGAAAATTTTTGTTGTTGTGCCAACATCAGGTTCGCCAATAGGCAAAGTATATATATGAATTTAGTTCTCAATCAATCCTTTTTGCTCACGTTTTATATAATCAACAATTAAACCGTAGTACAATATAACCCCCAAAGCGTATAACGCCGATGTAATTAGGAAAATATTTACGAACTGAAAGCCAAATCTAAAAAGAATATTAACCAAAAGCCACTTATAACCCAACTTCCGCTCCAAATGGCCGATGTTAGGGCACTTGTGATCTCGCGGTTATTTTTACCTACATAATTAAGAACTAATTCGGTGGTCATTGGTCCCGCCATATTCATTAAGGGCTGACGTAATAAATAACAGGCAATAGCTATAAATAGCGCAATGCTGTATTGCGAATACAATTCGGTGGTTGCCATAGCAATTAGTGACATAACTGCCAACGATTGTGTGGTGGGTATAGCAATTTTATAACCGACATGTTTTTTTATTTTCGGCACCATCAAAGCAGCGTACGCAACTAATAACGAAGCTATAGCACTATAAGTGGAGAATTCTCCTGTGCTAACACGATGCACTTTTTCAAAGAACAAGCTGATGAACGGAATGGTTAATCCTGCTCCAGTGGCAATAATAAATGTAGGAATAAGTGCTTTGATGATCAAATGCCAGTCGGTTTTGTGTTTGTGATGATGATCGCGCGTTATAGCACGCTCTTCAATTAGTTCTTTCATAGGGTTTTTAATAAGAAAGAAAAAAGCCAAAGAAACCGAGCGCGGAAAATATGATGAGGATATTTTGTTCGTTGAACAGATCTTTATTTATGTAGCATAATACGGCAGTAATAAAACCACTTACAATTCCGCCAAAACTCCAGGTGCTATAGCTTAATGCTATGGCGGGCGTATGATTTGCTTTTGAAGAATTGCGTAATATAAAAGGCGAAACAGGGATCTGCATGAACGTGAACATGGAGCCCCATAAAAATAAAGTTATGTAAATAAGTAGATCAATTTTAAAATAAATGGCACCAACGCTTGCTAAACCAAATAACGGAACTCCAAGGGCTGAAATGTAAAAGAAGGGGTATAATTTTTTTCCTTTAATGAATTTTCCGATAGGTAATGCTAAAAGAAATACGCCAATAAAACGAAAAGTGAGGAAGAGCGCAATTTCTTCATTGCTATAATTCATGCGACTCATGTATAAAGGTAGCACCAACATAAACGTGGCATTTACCATTTGAATAAAGAACTCGGCAATGACTACATTGAGAATGGGTCTTTCAATGTTACGGTAATCGTCGATAAAAGAGAACCATTTGTTCATTTAAAAAGTACACAGGTTAAAATGAATTCAGTCGCGCTTCGCAGTTGTCGATAGCTGTATTAAGTTTGTTGAAGAACTGGTAGCGCTGTTTTTCGGCAACACCACTTATTAAGGTGCTTTTTTTAATGATGTTCTTTACCCAATGTTCTGTTTCTTCACAAAATTCGCTATTGCTAGTGTTCAATGAATTCATGGTATTGAAACTAACGTAGGCGTGACTAGTGTCTGCAACTTTTAAAAAGATACAGTTTGTGCCCAGTACAACCTCGCTACTGTATAATTGATAAGTTTCGCCGGTATCGCTTTTTAATTTGCGACTATCTTCAGCGTTCTCTAATAACATTTTGGAAAGTTCTTTTACTTTTTGAATAAGTAAAAGCGCATCTTTTTTATTAGCGAATACACCGCTTTCCAAATAAAACTCTAATTGTTTGGTAACAGTAAATATGGTTTTGTCGTGCCAGATCTCTACCGAAGGAACTTTTTTATACTCTAAATAACAGTTGTGAGCGAGATCAACCAATTTTGGATCTATGATGCCAAATTCAAATTTCTGGCTCTGGCGCTGCGGGATATTAAGCACGCTGCGTTGCCAATAGAATAATTTAAATTCGGTGAGTTGTTTATCAAAGAATGAATAGAAAATGGGAAGCTCTTCGGCCACATAAAATAATTTGCGGTTAGGAAAGGTATTGAGCATTTTTGTATGCCCATACAAACGAGTTAGGTATTTCTCAAAATTTACCTCGCTATCCGTTAGTTTTGTATATGTAAATGTTACGGTATCGCCTAAATTGGAAAAAATATTATCCAAGGATATACCATACTTTTTTGTGATGGTTTGGATCTCGTTAATGCTAATGTCTGTTTCGCCTCTTATTCGGCGGTAAGCGCTATCAATACTTATGCCAAGCAATTCGGCTATCTCTTCTGCAATTCCAATAGAAGGAGGCAGGGTTTCTTTTAATTTTTGAATAAAAATATCCTGAACCGTCTTTGTTTTTGTTTTCATGATGATCGATAATCGATATTAAACATAAGTATAATTTGCAAAAATTGCAAATTTATGTCTAATTACCTTGAAGCCCTTTCTGGTAGTGGTTTTCAAAGCAGTTTAATACTTTGGGCTATTTGATTAACTTTGTGAAAATGAAGAGTTTTTTTCGCACATCACTCATACTTTCAATTGCTGTATTTATAATTGCTTCCTGCAGTGTAGAAAAACGTATTTACAGAAGAGGCTATCATGTTGCTTGGAATTCCAAACATTCGAAAGAAACTAAAAAACAAGAGGTATTAAAGAACGAGAAACCTTCTCTTGCAAATGAGATCGTAACTGAGGAGGTTGTTGCAGCTGCGAACAGGGAAAGTGACATAGATCTTTTTACAAGAAGGCCGCTACTTATTTTAAATAATGACACTTGTGGCGATGTTATTTTGCTTCAAAATGCTGATGAATTAAAGGTAAAGATCCTTGAGATCGACGAAAAGAATATTAAGTACAAACGTTGTGATAATGTTGATGGCCCAACTTATAGTATTAGTAAATCAAGAGTTGCGCTTATTAAATATGCAAACGGCATTAAGGAAGTGGTAATGTAAGAGCTTGTGTAGAAATTGGTTGAATAAGAGAGGCCTCAACAGCCCGAAATGCCGCGCAAAATAAATCCACTAGGACTAGCAAGTTTGCTGCTATATATTTTGGGTATGATACTTAGTAAGGGAAGCACAGCTGCTGGATTAAGTGGTTCTGTAACAATATTACTTGCTCTTCTTGCTTTGGCACCCATTGTAATGGCCTATATTTCTTTATTTCAATTTAAGCGTGAGCCTGATAAGTACAAAGGCAGATGGATGCCTATTACTGTGGTTTGTATGTATTTGGCCTTTCTTTTAATTTTAGCTTTACTTTTAACAACACTTGGCGCTTATTTTGGCAGTGCTGCAATTTTGGGACCATTTATTATTGCTTGTTTAATATTGTTTTGTGTTTTCTTAGGTATTTTAATTGCGGCGCTTGTGCCAAAAGCAACTCCACCAACTAAATCGAAATAATAATATCTAAGTATGCTTTTATTTTTTCGAGATCATTGGGTTCAAAACTCTCCCATTCATCCTGATTTTTAAACCAGGTTATTTGACGTTTAGCGTAATTGCGCGTATGCTGTTTTATTTTGGTAGTTGCTTCTTCCAGTGTAAACAAGCCTTCCAGGTGATCAAACAATTCTTTATACCCAACCGTTTTTAATGCATTTACATTTTTGTACTCTGTTAAACTTTTTACTTCATTTAATAATCCTTGTTTCATCATTTCATCAACACGTAGGTTTATGCGTTCGTATAATTTTTCGCGATCGGTATTAATGAATATTTTTAAAGGTGTAAAGTTTCGTTCGGTTGTATTTTTCTTTAAAAAAGAAGAGTAAGGTTTTTTGCTATGTCGGCAAACTTCTAAGGCTCTAATCACTCTTTGAGAATTGCTGAGATCAACTTTAGCAGCATAAACAGGATCTTTTTCTTTTAATTCGTTTTGTAATGGTTCAATTCCTTTTTCTTCAAACTCCGCATTTAATTTCTCACGAACTTCAATTGGCACATCTTCAAATTCATCAACGCCATAAAGCAAAGCGTCGATATATAATCCCGATCCCCCAACTACAAACACCAATTGGTGCTCTTTAAATAATTGGTCGAGTAGGGGAATGGCTTCTTTTTCAAAATGCCCGGCACCAAAAAGTTCGGTGATGTTTTTATTATTTATGAAGTAATGTTTTACTTCTTGCAATTCACTTTCACTTGGTTTAGCAGTACCAATAGTTAGCTCTTTGTAAAATTGACGCGAATCGGCAGAGAGAATAACACTATTATAATGCTTGGCAAGTTCAATACCTAGTTTTGTTTTTCCAACTGCGGTTGGTCCGGCAATTACAACTAGATATTTTGTTTGGGAATTCAATAGAATAAAAGTAGGTTCTTAAATCATTTTATTTGGCCGCCAAACTTCCGGCTGCATTCGCTCTGTCAGGTCGAGTGATTTTTTGCCTGCTTGCCTTCGCGTAGCTTCGGCGAAGCAAGGCCTCTTGCAAAAAATTGTATCGAGACCTATTTTTTTTTGCCTTTACCGTTTCCTTTACCATTGCCATTACCATTGCCATTTCCACTTTCGCCTTTATTGCCTTTATCTTTTTTTCCTTTGGCTTTTCCTTTTAAAGCATGAAACTCGGGCGAACCCGGCTTAATTCCCATTTCTTTTGCAATAACTCCCCAACCTTTATCTTTATTAACGGAGTATGATTGTGCAACTACATCCGGTTCTTTTTTGGTCATATTGGCAACTTGTAAGGTCATATAGGCATCGGCGGGCGACATTTTCATGTCTACAATTAGTTTATCAATTTTTGGTTCACCAATGTTGAATTCCACGGCCAGATCCTTTTTGAAAAGCGGCAGATCCAACTTTGCTTTTACATTGATGTCATTTAAGCTGGCATCTAATTCTACATCTCCTGATTTAGCTTGCAGAGAAAAATTTTGTGCGGTGCTTAACATTACTGAGAATGTGATAAGCATGGTTGCGATCATTTTTATTTTCATGGCCTTAAGGTTAAATTGTTAGTGTTAAGATATACTTTTGAAAATTATTTACAAAACATTACTGCTTTGTTCTTTTAATTTTTCTAATTCATCTTTCATTAGTACTACAAGTTTTTGCATATCCGCATCATTAGCTTTTGAGCCAATCGTGTTTATCTCGCGACCAATTTCTTGTGTAATGAAATTTAGCTTTCTGCCAATGGAGTTTTCTTTCATTGTAGATGTGAAATAATCTAGATGTTGTTTCAAACGCACTTTTTCTTCGTTGATATCTAATTTTTCAATGTAATATATTAACTCTTGCTCAAAACGGTTCGAATCTATTTTGTCAAACCCAATCACTTCGCCTAAATTATTTTTGATACGGTCTTTTATTTTGGCAAGTCTGTTCTTGTCTAATTCAACAATGCTGTTCAACGAACTTGAAATTACACCAATACGCGTATTAAAATCTGCTTCTATCGACTTTCCTTCCTGATCTCTGAATTTATTAAGGTCTTTTATGGCTTCATTAATACATCCCATGATCTCTTTCCACACATTTTCATCTGCCTCTTTGCGCTCGTTCTTCATCACGTCGGGCATTTTTATCACTTCTTTAAAAAGATCGGTGTTATTTTCTCCAATTGCGGTTGCTAGTTCTTTTAGTTTAGTGTGATATGCTTTTGCTAGTGGAATGTTTATTTCAATAGGTGTATCTTCTGCTTTGCTTTCTACATAAACACTTAGGTCAATTTTTCCGCGCTCTAATTGTTTGGTAAGTTCATTTCTTAGGTCTAATTCATATGCTCTAAACATAGACGACAAACGCAAACTAATATCCGCGCCCTTGCTATTCAACGAGCGCACTTCAACGGTAATGGTTTTATCTTTAAATTCTTTGGTAAATTTTCCAAAGCCTGTCATTGATCTGATCATTTCTCTATTTTTGGTTTCAATGTTACTAAATACAATCCAAGTATTATACACGCGCCGGCCAACATTTTTGTTAGGTCGAGTTTATCTTTGCCTAAAGATATAGCAAATAACGACGCTAAAAAAGGCTGCAAGTAAATGTACATACTTACTACATTAGGGCTTAATTGCTGTAAACCGTAAATATTTAGTAGATACGCCAAAAACGTTGTTGCAACCACCACAAACGCTGTTGCAAAAATAGCGTTACCATCAAAAGCAGCCCAATTAGTGTGCAATATATCATATCCGCCAATTGGTAAAATGTAAACGCTTCCTATTAGGAACATCCATTTCATTACCGTAACGGTACTGTATTTGTTGTATAAGGGTTTGCTAAATACTACAAAAATAGCCCAAGAAGCTGAGTTTATAAGTGTAAAAAGATCGCCGAGCATGGTGTCGCTACCCAATTCAAAATTACCTCTGTAACGTAAAATTATGTAAGCGCCGGTGATCGCTAAAAACAAACCGCTTATTTTTGGTATGGTGATCCTTTCTTTTAAAACGATCAATGTAAAAACAAACACCATGATAGGGTTTGAGATCATGATGATAGCAGAATTAATTGGCTTTGTTAGGCTCAAGCCCCAAATAAAAAACACTTGATTTATTACAATCCCGAACAAAGTAAGCCAAAGCAATTTTTTCATATCCTCTTTTTCAACTTTTTCGTTTTTAGTGAAAAGGGAGAGTATCCAAAACAGTATTCCGGCACCTGTTATGCGAAGAAGTACTAAGGCAAAAGGCTGTAAATAGGCCGGCATAAGGTCTTTAGCAATTGAGTAATTCATGGCGTAAATTACCTGCGCCACCAGAAGTGCAATATGTCCTAAATTAGCTTTGTTCAAACTTGGGCAAAGATGCTCAATTTTTTTAAATAAATTTGGGATGTGTTATACTTAGATCAATTACAACAAACCATCGAATTAAATGCTGTTCCAAAACGCATCATTTCGTTGATTCCTTCGCAAAGCGAGTACCTGTGGGACCTTGGCTTGCAAAATGAATTGGTAGGCATCTCTAAATTTTGTATTCACCCAAAGCAAATGTTTGAAAGTGTTGCAAGAGTTGGAGGTACAAAACAATTGGATATTGAAAAAATAAAGAGCTTGAAACCCGACCTCATTATTGGAAACAAAGAAGAGAATGTAAAAGAACAAATTGAGGAATTAAAGGAATATTTTCCTGTGTGGATGAGTGATGTGAATAGTTTGGACGATGCGTTTGATATGATGCTGAAGCTTGGCGAAATTTGCGGAAAGAAAACAGAAAGTGAAGCCATGGTAACGCAGATTATTGAAAGCATGAAAGAGGTGAGTAATTTGTTTGAACGAAAACGCGTTGCATATTTTATTTGGAGCAAACCTTATATGGTTGCCGCAACAGATACTTTTATTGATTCCATTATGAAGGAGTGTGGCATTATCAATCATTTTAAGGATAAAAAAAGGTATCCAAAGATCACAATTGAAGATCTAACTGGCGCTGATTATTGTTTTTTATCCAGCGAACCCTTTCCTTTTGATCAAAAACATATTCAAGAGCTTCAAGGTGCGGTAAAAAATTGTCGATTTGTATTGGTGGATGGCGAAATGTTTAGTTGGTATGGGAGCCATTTACTTCAACTACCCAATTACTTAAAAATGCTTAAAAATAGGCTTTCCTGATGTCCTGAAACCCTTTAGGGGCATATGTTTGAGCTAAATTTCATCACTTTTCAACACCGCTCAAAATTACCACTGTTTATTAGTATTTTTATACGATGTTAACGCTCGACCCCAAGGAACTAACCATTCAAGTTCTTCAAAAATATTTGCAGAACGCTATAGCTCCTCGTCCTATTTGTTTTGCCAGCACTATTAGTAAAGATGGTAAACCAAATTTAGCGCCTTTTAGTTTCTTTAATATTTTCTCGAGCAATCCTCCTGTTTTGGTTTTTTCGCCCGCCCGTAGTGGACGAACAGGGGCCACAAAAGATACCTTGGATAATGTAATGGAAGTTCCGGAGGTTGTTGTGAATATGGTGAACTATGAGATGGTTCAGCAAACTAGTTTAGCAAGTAGCCCGTTTCCAAAAGGCGTTAACGAATTTGAAAAAGCAAATTTCACACCAATAAAGTCTGATCTTGTAAAACCATTTAGAGTTAAAGAATCACCTGTGCAATTAGAGTGTAAAGTAATGGAAATAAAAAGTTTGGGCGAGAAAGGTGGAGCGGGTAATTTAGTTATTTGTGAAGTTATTAAAATTCATATTCAGGATGATATTTTGGATGAGAACAATCAAATTGACACTAAAAAAATAGATCTTGTTTCGCGCATGGGTGATAATTGGTATTGTAGAGCGCATGGCGATAGTTTGTTTGAAGTGCAAAAACCTATTACAAGCATTGGAATTGGGATAGATTCTTTTCCGGAATCTATAAAACATAGCAAGGTTTTAAGCGGAAATAACTTAGGTTTGTTGGGTAGTGTAGAAGCATTACCTGCAAGTGAAGAGTTAACGGCTTATAAAAGTTCTTTAAAAAAATTTACTAATGAAGAAGAAAAACATCAGTACGCAAAAACGTTGTTGGATGCTAATAAGGTAAAAGAGGCGTGGTTGGTGCTTTTAAACTAAAGTTAAAAGTAAGAAGTCAAAAGCCAAAAAGGGTACAATTCTGATCTAATGAATTTTGGCTTTGAACTTTAAACTTTTGAATTTGTAAAAAAATAAAAAAATAAATATAACATGGAAGTAACAGGAACACTAAAAGCAAAATTCGATACTCAAAAAGTGAGTGATCGTTTTCAAAAACGCGAATTCGTTTTAACTACAGAAGCAAACACGCCGTATCCACAGCATGTAAGTTTTCAAGTAACGCAAGACAAATGCACAATTCTTGACCAATATAATGTTGGGGATGAGATAAAAATTCAATTCAACCTTCGTGGTCGTGAGTGGAATGGTCCGCAAGGCATTAAGTATTTTAATACACTAGAAGCATGGCGTATTGAGCGTTTTAATAATGCTTCAAACCCTTCAGTAAGTCAAACGCCTCAGGCTAAAACGCAAAACACACAAGGTGGAGGTTTTGAAAATAATTCAAGTCCGGTATTTAGCGCAAGCGACGATAACGAGGATCTACCATTCTAAGAAATCAATAAAAAGTCGTCGCAAAAGTTGTGACGGCTTTTATTATTTATGAAAAACCCTAGATCAAAAGTATTACTCATTTATACCGGCGGAACCATTGGCATGATGCACGATGTGGCCACCGGATCATTAAAGCCTTTTAATTTTAAAGCGCTTACCAATCAAATTCCTGAATTAAAGAAATTTGATGTGGAGTTGAATTCTATTTCGTTCAAACATCCTATTGATTCTTCGGATATGCAGCCGGAGGTTTGGATAGAAATGGCGCAAACAATACAAGCGAACTATTCAAAGTATGATGGCTTTGTGATACTGCATGGTTCAGATACCATGAGTTTTACCGCAAGTGCTTTGAGTTTTATGCTTGAGAATTTGGCAAAGCCCGTAGTTCTTACAGGATCGCAATTGCCAATTGGAACTATTCGTACCGATGGAAAAGAGAATTTAATTACAGCTATTGAAATTGCGGCGGCTCGCGGAAAGAACGGAAAGCCAATGATATCGGAAGTGTGTATTTATTTTGAGTACAAATTATACAGAGGTAATCGCACATTTAAATTCAACAGCGAGCATTTTGACGCGTTCAAATCACCAAACTATCCGCACTTAGCAGAGGCAGGTGTAAATATTGGTTATAATACCATGGCCATTGCAGCTCCGGGTAAAAAAGCATTAAAGGTTCATACAAAATTAAACAACGATATTACTGTGTTGCATTTATTCCCGGGCATCAGTAAAAAAATGCTAACAGCAGTTTTAGCTACACCGGGAATTAAAGCGGTGATCGTGCTCACCTTTGGCGCAGGTAATGCTACAACAAAAGAATGGTTCATTAACGAATTAAAAGCGTCAATAAAAAAAGGAATTGTAATTTACAATGTTACCCAATGTCAACAAGGCGGGGTAGTGCAGGGCATGTATCAAACCAGCGCTAAATTAAAAAGTATTGGCGTTGTGAGCGGATCAGATATAACATTTGAAGCCGCCGTAACAAAACTCATGTTCTTATTAGGACAAAAATTACCAAGCAAAAAAATAAAAAATTTATTAGAAACTAACCTTAGAGGTGAAATAACAAAAAGTTAAAAGACAATAGCCAAAAAGAACGAATATTATGAAAAAGACTTGTAAGAATATCTTAGAGACCATAGGGAATACTCCACTTGTAAAGTTGAACAAGATCGTAAAAGGGCTTCCGTGTGATGTGTATGCAAAAGTAGAAACATTTAATCCCGGCAATTCTATTAAGGATCGCATGGCCATTAAAATGATCGAAGACGCGGAGAAGGACGGGCGTTTAAAACCGGGAGGAACTATTATTGAAGGAACTAGTGGTAATACCGGAATGGGTTTAGCTATTGGTGCGGTAATTAAAGGCTACAAATGTATTTTTACAACTACCGATAAACAAAGTAAAGAAAAAGTGGATGCTTTGCGTGCCTTTGGTGCCGAAGTAATTGTTTGTCCTACCGATGTTGATCCTGAAGATCCTCGTTCGTATTATTCAGTGTCATCGCGTTTGGTGAACGAGATTCCAAATTCGTGGAAACCGAATCAATATGATAACCCAAGTAATACCGTTGCAAACTACGAACAAACTGGTCCCGAAATATGGGATCAAACAGATGGCAAAGTTACACACTTAGTGGTTGGAGTTGGAACCGGCGGAACAATAAGCGGTACCGGAAAATATCTAAAAGAAAAAAATCCGAATGTAAAAGTATTAGGAGTTGATACTTATGGATCGGTATTTAAAAAATACAAAGAGACAGGAATTTTTGATAAGAACGAGATCTATCCATACATCACCGAAGGAATTGGGGAGGATTTTTTACCGCAGAATGTTGATTTTAATGTGATCGATCATTTTGAAAAGGTAACGGATAAAGATGCGGCAGTTATGACACGCCGAATTCCTCGTGAAGAAGGGATCTTTGCAGGAAATAGTGCGGGATCGGCTTTAGCAGGTTTAATGCAAATGAAACACATGTACAAAAAAGGCGATGTGGTGGTTGTTATTTTCCATGATCACGGAACGCGTTACTTGGCAAAAATGTTCAACGATGACTGGATGCGTGATCGTAGTTTTTTAGAAATGACAAAACCAAAAGCTATTGATCTTGTAGCCAATCACAAAAACCAAAAATTACTAACTATTGATGCGGCAGCAACAGTTGCGGATGCATTATCAATTTTAAGTAAATTCAATATCTCGCAATTACCGGTGGTAGAAGGCGGTAATTATATTGGTTCGTTAAACGATAACTATATCTTTAATAAATTGATTGATAGCCATGACATTAAAAAACAAACCGTACGATCAATGATGCAGGCTGCCTTTCCAATTGTAGGGGAGCAAGCACCAATAGAGGAAGTGAGTAAGCTTATTACCAAGGATAATAACGCTGTTTTGCTGCGTGATATGGGTGGAAATATGCACATCATCACCAAGCACGATATCATTGAGGCTGTTGCTAAGATGAATAATTAGCCTGTTAATTAGTTTAAACGGTATTAATTAGTGATAATATTTATATATTTTAGATTTTGAATTTAACTCACAAACAATGAAAAAAATATTTATTTCAGTTTCTATCCTTTTATTAAGCGGATTTTTATCGGCGCATACAGCAATTGCTACGCCAACTACGCCACTTGTTCCAAAGCGTCCTGATAATTGGTTTAACCTCGATCCAACTAACGATAAGGTAAATGGCGTGAGTACCGAAAAAGCCTATAAGGAGTTTTTACAGGTTAGAAAGTCTGTTCCGGTAATTGTTGCTGTATTAGACAGTGGCGTTGATTGGAAGCACGAAGACCTTAGTGAGGTTATGTGGACCAACCCTGGCGAAATTGCCGGAAATGGAATAGATGATGATAAGAATGGTTATATTGATGATATCCATGGATGGAATTTTTTAGGAGGTAAAGATGGAAAGAATGTGGACGCAGAGAATTTAGAAATGACTCGTTTGTACCGTAAGCTAAAACCAAAATATGAAGGAAAAGCTTTGACAGATTTTAAATCTAAGCAAGAGAAAGCTGAATTTAAGTTATACACTGCTGTGAAAGAAGATATGGCTTCTACAAGAACTAAGTATGAATCGTCGTACAACCAAATTAAGTTCTTGCAAGAAGGTATGGCAAAAGTTGAAGCCGATATTAAAGCGCAGCAGAATGTTACCGATATCAAATTAGAAAACCTTGAAAAGTATACCCCTGAAGAAAAAGCAGCTAAGCAAGTGAAGATGATTGTAATGATGTCGATGAAGCAAGGAAAAGGCAGTTATGAGGATTTTAAAAATCAGCTGGCTGAAGGAAGCCAACAAATTAACCCAATGATAGAAGTTGGTTTGAATCCTGATGTTGACCCTCGTACCATTGTAGGCGATAATTATGCCGATTCTTATGAGAAATTTTATGGTAATGCTGATTGCAAAGGGCCAAACTCTTTACACGGAACGCACGTAGCAGGAATTATTGCTGCAAAAAGAGATAATGGAATAGGGATGGATGGCGTTGCAGCCAATGTAAAAATTATGGCAGTTCGTTGCGTACCTAATGGCGATGAGCGCGATAAGGACGTTGCAAATGCAATTATTTATGCCGTAGATAATGGTGCAAAAATTTTGAACATGAGTTTTGGTAAGAAATATTCATGGGATAAAAAATGTGTAGATGCAGCGGTTAAGTATGCGCAATCAAAGGGTGTATTATTGATGCACGCTGCGGGTAACGACCACTTGAATATTGACGAAGTAACACATTACCCAACCGCAAAGTATGAAGGAAAGGGCGTGGCAAGTAACATGATCACTATTGGTGCTTTGAGTTGGAAACCTGATTCGATGATAGCAGCCAATTTTACCAATTACGGAAAAAAATCAATTGATCTATTTGCGCCAGGCGTTGATATTTATTCAACTTTACCTGAAAATGAATATAAAGACCTGAGTGGAACAAGTATGGCTACACCTGTAGCGGCAGGAGTTGCAGCGGTTTTAAAATCGTATTATCCTACGCTTACTCCAGAGCAAATAAAAAAAATATTAGTTAAGAGTAGTGTAAGAACCTATAAAGGAAAAAAAGTAATTAAACCGGGCAGCAAAAAGGGCGCAAAAGATCGTTACGTTAAGTTTGAAGAACTTGGTAAGAACGCCGGCATCATCAATCTATACGAAGCTATTAAGTTAGCTGATAAGATGAATGGGTTTAAGGGCTAATTTTCTGCTTATAGAAGAGTTATGGTGTGGATTAAAGTTAGGAATCTGCAATGTATTGTGGGTTTTTATTGAGGAACGCCGAGATATTTAAAAAACAAAATCTTACCAAAGTTAATACAGGTTACCTTCAATGTAAAATAGTGGGGGATTTTTATTGCTCTGAAAAGAACAGCTCTCTTTAAAACAAATACACACAGATCCAATTCATAAATTAACTCTTCAAAGAGCTAAAAACAACGTGCTCTAAAAACTGAATTAGTTTCTTCTCATCAGGCCCTGAGGAATCAGTTAACAAAGGCAAATTTTCCATAAAGAACTTTTGAGCATGCGACATCTCCAATAGTGTGCTAGCTAAAGAATTGGGGTATTTATATTTTGGATTATATTCCTTAATAATTTGCGAGATTCTACCACAAAGATCCTTGTAAGGTTTAAAAAGTCTGTCTTTATTATCTTTTGTAACGCTTCTTGTTAAATAGGCCTTTGAACTCTCCCATTTTACCAAATTGTAAGCTTCGTATTCTTTTATATAATCTGTTTTCTGATTTTTGTTAGGCTCACTAACCAAAAGAGTAATGATGGTTTTGAGCTTTGTTTGAGGATCGTTAATATTATTCAAGCTGAACATCACCTTATACTCCAAAAAACTCCACCACCAAGCTGTAAGATAAATCAAAAGCCGGTGTTTATTTTCAAAATACCTATAAATAGTAGCCTCGGTGGTTTCTATCTCAATGGCTAGTTTTTTAAATGTGAAGTTTTCAAAGCCTAATTTATTTATTAAAATAAGTCCTTGACTTACAATTCGTTTGCCAATAGCACTATCCTCGGGATTACGAAGATACAGCTTCTCATTCATTTTTATTCTTACGTCTAATTGCATTACAATACATTATTAAAGTACAAATATACACAATTATATAAATATTGCAAAAAATAATAGTAATACTATTATATTAAATTATTTCACTATATTTGACGAAAGTTTTTTATATGATAAACGTATACATATATATAGATTCCCAAAAGGACGCTCACAAGCTGGCAACAGGTTTATTGGAAAAAGATCTCTTTGCTCATGCTTCCATTGACAAGGATAATCATTCGCTATTTAAAATAAACGGTAAAATAACAGAGCAAAGCAATATTGTAATTACAGGACAAACTAAAGCCTTACTTTTTACTGCTATTTTGAATTTTATAAAAAAAAGTGGCTTTGACCATACCAAGGTTTACTCTGTGCCTATTACGCAATGCAACGAGAACTTCAGTGAAATTATTCGTAATAATACTTTGAAAATATGATCAACGAAAAAACTAAATTACTGTTTAAATGGCTAAGCAGAGAGAAAAAAGTTATATATAATATATATGGGCTTGCTCTTCTTCAAGGGGCTTTATATATCACAATCCCGCTTACTATTCAAGGAATTATTACCTATACAATGGCGGGTCGCTTCTCTTCCTCGTTGGCTTTATTGAGTTTCCTAACCATAATGGCTACATTATTCATCGGTTTGTTGCAGCTATGGCAAATGCGACTAAACGAGACCTTGCAGGAAAGAATTTTCTGTGGCCTCACTGAACGCATTTCCAAAGTAATAGGAACAGATAATGGAATTCGCGAAAAGATCACACACTTTTTTGAAGTAGTTACACTTCAAAAAGGTATTGGAAAAATTTTACTGGAGTTTTCCTTCTCAGTTATTAGTATCATCTTCGGTCTACTTCTTTTGCCTGCATATAGTAATTGGTTTGTTCTTTTCTCCGTTGTACTCGGAGTGGTTTTCTATCTTATTGTTACTTACTACGGTAAAAAAGCACAAGACGCAAATATTAATACATCAACTAAGAAATACCAAATTTTTACTTCCTTAAGTTCTTTTGAAGCTAGCCATGAAAAAATAGATTCCGAACTCAATGAGTACCTTGACTATAGGAAGGAGTACTATAGCACATTTGAAAAGCAATATAAAGGTATTTTATTTTTTAAGGTCTTCTTCATTAGCGTTCTACTTTTTCTTGGCAGTTACCTTGTACAGATTGGCGAATTAAATATTGGTCAGTTCGTTGCTTCGGAGATAATTATACTTCTTGTAATAAGTTCGGTTGAAAAACTAGTTGGAAGTCTAGGAACCTGTTATGATATTGTAACGGCTCTGTATAAGATCGAGCTTCTATTTGAAAAAAAACCGGAAGAATCTTACTTAGAATCAAATGAAACGAATTATCTTACAGCTACTGCAAAGGTATATTACCCCCATTATACTGCTCGACTAAAGGGATTGCTCTATTCGCTTCTAATTACTTGTATAGTTGTTCTTTTTCTACCATGGACACAAAGCATTGACACGTCAGGTGAGGTTAGCGTACTCAATCCTGAAAACAAACCTCAGCAAGTAGCTTCAAGAATTGCAGGACGAGTTGAAAAATGGTATATCAGAGACGGTGATTTCGTAAGAAAAAATGATACTATAGCTTTTATTTCTGAGATAAAAGAGGAGTATATGGATTCACTTTTAATTCAAAGATCTGAATCGCAAGTAAAGGCTAAAGAAGTATCGCTTCAGTCATATGAAAGTAAAGTATCAGCAATTAATGATCAAATTGATGCAATTAATAAATCCCTTGGCCTAAAAACAAAACAAGTAAGAAATAAAATATTACAGGTGATGGCAAAACTCTCAAGCGATAGCGCAGAAGCAGAAGCATCCCAAAATAACTATAAGGTGGCTGAAGAACAATTTAAACGCTACGAAGAACTGTTAAGTAAAGGTGTTATATCAAAAACAGACCTAGAAAACAGAAAAGTTAAAGTTCAAGAATCTTATTCGAAAAAAATAGCAGCTGAAAATAAGATCACAGCAACAAAGAATGAACTGCTTAATTCGGAACTCGATTTGAATGCAACATTGCAAGAGTACAATGAAAAATTGATGAAAGCCGAGTCTGATAAATTCAGTACTATATCTATGGTATACGAAACCGAAGGCTCATTAACTAAGTTACAGAATCAACTTTCAAACTACTCCTTAAGAAATACATTTTACTATGTTTTAGCACCACAGGATGGTTATGTAAATAATATGGCCATAAAAGGAGTTGGAGAAATTGTGAAAGAGGGGGAATGTTATGTAGCATTGTTCCTATACAAAAAGAACAAGCAGTAGAACTTTATATTGATCCTGTAGACCTTCCGCTCATTGCTAAAGGTCAAAGGGTTCAATTGATTTTCGACGGATGGCCTGCATTTGTTTTCTCTGGTTGGCCCGGTTTAAGCTATGGAAGTTTTAGTGCCGAGATTGTAACATTCGATAAGGTAATTTCTCCTAACGGAAAATTTAGAATTCTTGCCATTAACAAAACTGATAAGTGGCCTACGGCAATACAAATTGGCGGCGGAGTAAAAGGTTTCGCTTTACTTGATAACGTACCAGTTATATATGAATTATGGCGAAAAGCAAATGGATTTCCGCCTGAGTTCTATCAACCAAAAAATGAAAATAAACAAAATGGCATCGCTAAGTCGAAATAGTTTGGTCGTACTCCTGATGGGGTTAAGTGAAATCTGTTTATCTCAAACGGTTTCGATGTACAGCTATAACACATTTCTTAGTTCAGTAAAGGAAATGAATCCGCTTTCCAAGAAAGCTGAAAATAACATTATTTATGGCGGGGCTCAATTAAAGGCAGCAAAAGGAAATTTCGACCCGCAACTCGGTACTAACATTGAAAGTAAACAATTCAATTCTTCCAATTATTTTACATATGTTAATGCTGAATTAAAACAGCCACTTTACACTTCACAATATTTAAAAGTAGGATACCAGTATGGGAAAGGAATATTTATAAATCCTGAGTTGTTAACCCCTTTAGTTGGGTTACCATATGTTGGAATTGAAGCAAGTTTATTACAAGGTTTAATGTTTGACAAAAGAAGAGCCGATGTTGTAAAGGCTAAACATTATTCTGAATACTTTAGTGCTGAACAAAAAATACAAATGAATGATTTGATGTTCTATGCTTCGAATGTTTATGTTGACGCATTGTACACAAAAAAAATAAATAGCCTTTTCAGTTATTTTGCTACTCTAGCCGCACAACGTTTAAAGGGAATAAGTGAATTATCGGTTGTTGGCGAAAGGCCTACTATTGATACTGTAGAGGCGGCCATTTTTCTTCAAAGTCGCTTACTCGATAGGCAGGTAGGTGAAATAGAAATGATAAAAAAGTTAAATGAACTAGCAATAATTAACCCTATGTCTTCTACCCTCTCATTATCCAATATGAATATAACAGATAGTCTTGAGCAGGTTTATTCCTTAACAATTAAAAACATTCAACAAACAATAATTAACGAGCAAAATACGAATCCGTTAATATCTCAATATTTAGCGAAGCAAAAAGTACTGGAAACAGAAAAGCGATTAAAACGTGAGATGATTAAACCAGTGCTTGATTTAAGTTATAATTTCTTGAACACTTCTAATGATATTATCTTTCCTACTTTAAACACAAACAACTACAAGTGGGGAGCGAGTTTTTCGTTTCCTTTGTTCTTAAGAAAGCCACGCAATGAATATAAAATGGCTGATTTGGATGCTAAAAATAATGAGCTCGAAACCATCAATAAGCAAAACCAGATCAATTTCAAAAGAAAGTATATTATTGAAACAATAAAAGTAACCGCTGAACAAATTGTAAATGCTGAAAGATCTGCTGCTTACAGCAGACTACTCGTAGAAGCTGAGAGACTAAAATTTACAAATGGTGAAAGTTCGTTATTCCTGCTGAATTCACGAGAAAGTAAATGGCTGGAAACCGAACTTAAATTAGCTGAATTCAAAC
The DNA here is from genome assembly GCA_016705695.1 of Sphingobacteriaceae bacterium. Classification (GTDB taxonomy): domain Bacteria; phylum Bacteroidota; class Bacteroidia; order B-17B0; family Aurantibacillaceae; genus Aurantibacillus. The sequence continues at coordinate 93,116 of JADJLA010000011.1, read as the reverse complement.
TAAAGTTTGTAAAAAATTTCATTGAACTAACTTACATTAATGGCGACTTGAAATATGAACTATAAATATTGCTAAATGAATAAGCTTCTATTTACGATTAAAAGAAGCATTAATTTCAACAAATGCGTATTTCCCTTAATTCCTGAATAATAAACTGCGATACATCGTAGGTTATTGCTTTTATCAAAATCAAATCGCGTTTATCCCAAAGCCTGCTTCAGATCTTCAATTAGATCTTCCACATCTTCAACACCAACGCTTAAGCGCAGTAAGTTATCTACAACGCCTGCCTTGTCGCGTTCTGGTTTTGGAATAGAAGCATGCGTCATAGTTGCAGGATGATTGATAAGTGATTCAACACCGCCTAAACTTTCCGCCAAAGAAAATACTTTAAATGAAGAAGCTATTTTAAATGTTTTTGCTTCATCAGCGCCTTTTAATACAATAGATATCATTCCACCAAAATCGCGCATTTGTTTTTTTGCGATCTCGTGGTTTGGATGATCGGTAAAGCCGGGCCAATATACTTTTTCAATTTTAGGATGTGTTTTTAAATACTCCGCAATTTTTTTACCGTTAAAGCAATGACGTTCCATGCGTAAATGCAAGGTTTTAATTCCACGCATTACCAAAAAGCAATCCATTGGTCCTGGGTTTGCACCACAACTATTTAAAATAAAATATAATTGCTCATGCAGTTTAGCATCGTTCATTACCAAAGCACCCATTACAACATCGCTGTGGCCGCCTAAGTATTTTGTAACTGAATGCATTACAATATCTGCACCAAGTGCTAATGGATTTTGTAAGTACGGAGAAGCAAATGTATTATCTACTGCCAAAATAATATTGTTTGCTTTTGCAATTTTACTGCACGCTTCAATATCTATAATTTGCATGGTAGGGTTGGTAGGGGTTTCGGCCCAGATCAATTTTGTATTCTTATTTATGTACTTCGTAATATTTTCAGCATTACTTAAATTAATGAAGTGAAATTTAATACCGTAGTTCTCAAATATTTTAGTGAACATGCGGTAACTTCCCCCATAAAGATCATCGCCGGTAATAACCTCATCGCCCGGGCGTAATAATTTCATTACAGCATCTGTAGCGCCCATACCGCTTGCAAAGCAAATGGCATGTTTACCATTTTCAAGAGCGGCAATATTTTTTTGCAAGGCTTCACGCGTTGGGTTTTTTCCGCGAGCGTAACCATAACCCTTATTTTTTCCGGGAGATTCTTGCACATAGGTACTGGTTTGGTAAATAGGAGTCATAATGGCTCCGGTTGTTGGATCTGCTTCCGCACCGGCATGTATTGCCTTGGTGCCAAATTTAAATTTCGAAAAATCGCTCATATATAAAATTTTATTTTTTTGGAATGGTTTCAAATTGTTTAAGCCATGCAATGCAGTCTTCTTGCGACGAAAAGAATCGGGTAGGCTTAGATGGTTTCATAAATTTGATGAAGAAGTTTGCCAGTAATTTTTCGCCCATAGTTTTTGAGAGAAAAGCAATGGCCGAACAGCTGTTCATTACCTCAGCACTGCTGCTAAATTTACGCGCGTCTGCATCTTGATTTGTAAAAGTACCTCCTGTAATATAAACCGGAGCTAATTCCCATGGTGAATTTTTACGTGAGGTATAAAATACATTTTTTATAGTTTCAAGATCAAGAAGCTCATCGTCGTAATTTACATGAATGATATTCTCGTCCATATAAGTTATGGTAGCGCCTTTTACCCTTAGGCTTTTAGCTGTTTTTTCTGCCCTGGTCATCTAGGGCAAAATTAGATATTTATTACGGGAAATAGGTGTGAAAATTGAAATAAAGTAAAAAAGCCGCTTGTTTAGAGCGGCTTTTAAAATTTAGTATGGCTTAATTATAGTTTAGTTTTTTCTTTATGCTTGGTAACTTGGCTTCTAAGGGCCTCGCAGGCTTGGTCAGTGGCCTCTTCAAACGAAGCACATTGTTTCTTAGCAAAGAACTCATGGCCCTTCCCATGCATTTTTATCTCCGCTATTTTATTAGAGGCATTATTACTCTTATCTAAGCGCAAAATGATCTCGCTATTGATAATTCCATCGTAAAATGTGTTTAACTTCTCTACTTTTTGGTTTACAAATCCTAAAAGTTTTTTGTCGGCATCAAAGTGCACTGATTGAATTTTGATAGTCATTTGTTCCTCCTTTTTTTGTGTTAGTTAATTACCTGATCTAGGGTGTGCTTGTAAATACGTTTTTTTGAGTTTCTCTATTGTGTTATGTGTATATATTTGGGTAGCTGATAAATTTGCGTGCCCAAGCAATTCTTTTACTGCATTAATATTGGCGCCGTTATTCAATAAATGTGTGGCAAAGGTGTGTCGTAATACATGTGGACTTCTTTTATGAAGGGTAGTAACCAATGAGAGGTATTTTTTTACAAGTGTATAAACCTGAGATGCACTCAGTGGTTTATTTTTCTCGGTCACAAACATAAATTCGCTAGTTAAGCCCTTATCTCTTTTTACGGTAACAAAGGTTTCGAGGTTACGCTTTAGTTCAATATTAACGGGAATTATTCTTTCTTTATTTCGTTTGCCCAGCACTTTAATTTCGGAATTAAAAATATCCACATCATCGGTTTTTAAACCCGTTAATTCTGAGCGTCTTATACCGGTTTGATAAAGTAAGTCTAGAATGAGTTTGGACTGCATGCCTTTATACGACTCATCAAATTTTAGATCTTTCAGCAGTTTTTCCATGCTATCTTCCTCCACAAACACGGGTAGTTTTTTGGGAGTTCTTGGCCCTTGAACCTTCGAAACGGTATTTACTTTAATAAGATCTTGCTGTAAGCAATACTTATAAAAGGCTTTAAGGCACGATAATTTTCGGTTGGCTGTGCGCGGAGAATTTTTTTCATCCATCAATTTTGCAATAAATCCACGCGCGTGTTGATGGTTTGCCTTGGTGATGTCTTTAATGCTACATTCTTCAGAAAGAAAAAGAATGTATTGATCCAGGTCGTTTTGGTAAGAGATAATAGTATGTCCGCTTAGCTTTTTTACCTTTTTGAGGTAACTTAAAAAATCTGTTACTACCTTATCACTTGCCGCCATGAAACAAAAAATCCTAAACCGAATTTAAACATTCAGCTTAGGATTTCCAGAAATTTCTTTTAAAAGATATTACTTATCTAAAGTACCCTCTTGTAATTTTTGTTTGTACACCGCTTTGATGATCTCTTCGCGACGACGAACTGAAGGCTTAGTGAATTGCTTACGAACGCGTAATTGTTTTACAACTCCGGTCTTCTCGAACTTCTTTTTGTATTTCTTTAAGGCTTTCTCGATAGTATCGCCTTCTTTTATCTGTACAATTAACATTTTACTTTTTTATAGTTTTAGAGGGGCAAATATAGTGAAAATTTTATGATTCCAAATGCTTTTTTAGCAAAAAAGCTTCAGTTTTTAGGATGTTTGTTCTACTGCGAAGAGCTCGTTAAGCTTTTTTACCACAAAATCGATCTCTTCTTTGGTATTATGCTTACAAAAGCTAAAACGTACCGATGGGCGGTCCATATCGGCCTTTATCCCTCTAAGGACGTGGCTTCCCTGGTTACTTCCACTGGTACAGGCACTACCTCCGCTGGCGTAAATTCCGGCTATATCGAGGTTAAAAAGTAGCATTTCAGCATTGGCATGTTTAGGAAATCGGCAGTTAAGTACAGTATACAAAGACTTGGCGGGTTCGGTTTCGCCATTGAACTCAATTCCGGGAATAGAATCTTTTAGTTTTTGCATCATATAGGCTTTTAAGCCCGATATATGAGTGAGATGCTCATCCATTTCTTTATAGCATATTTCTAAAGCTTTAGCCAGACCAATTATCCCGTATACATTTTCAGTTCCACCGCGCATATTGCGTTCTTGTGAACCTCCATTAATGAATGGATCAATTTTTACGGTATGATTGATGTATAAAAAGCCAACACCTTTTGGCCCGTGGAATTTATGAGCAGCGCATGCAATAAAGTGAACCTTTATGTTTTTTAGGTCAATTGGATAATGCCCAACAGTTTGCACGGTATCGCTATGAAAAAACGCATTGTATTTTTCGCACAATTCTCCAACTTCTTTTATTGGTAGAAGCGTTCCAATTTCATTATTGGCATGCATTAACGAAACTAAAGAGCGAGGATTGTTTTTTAATAATTCCTCCAAATGGTTAAGATCAACATTACCTTTCTCATCCACATTAACCCAAGATGCTTTTATCTTTCCTTTTTTTTCTAAAACGCTTATGGTATGTTCAACCGCGTGATGCTCGATTTTACTTGAGATAACATGCTTAATGTTATGATTTTCAACTGTTTGAACAATAGCTGTATTGTCTGCTTCTGTTCCGCCTGAAGTGAAGAAAATTTCGGCAGGAGTTACATTTAAAAGCTTGGCAACGCTTTTTCGAGCACCTTCAATTAGGCTGCGAACTTTTCGACCGGCACCATGAATAGAAGATGGATTGCCATACTCATCGCGCATTACCGGAATCATGGTTTCTAATACGGTTTCGTCCAGTTTTGTTGTTGCGGCGTTATCTAAATAAACTTTCATTTTTGATAGGATAGATGTGTTCTTTGTTCTACAAATTTACGAATAAATATTAGGTTTTTAGAGGCAGAAACCGCAAAGGCGTCTACGACGCACGCAAAGGTTTACGCAAAGAGCGCGGAGTCCACCATTACTAAATAAGAAGGCAGAGACGCCTTCGGCGTTGCGCAAAGAGGTAGAATTCTTAGCGAGGTGCTTTAGCACCTTTGCCTTCTTATTTTTTTGCGGTTAGTTGATCCTTAGCGAGCTTTGCGCCTCCTTTGCGATGTGCTTTAGCACCTTTGCGGTTTCTGCCTCTGATATTTTAGTTCTTAATGATCTCTTTAATATCGTTTATGATCTTATTAGCCAAACTATCGGCGGTTGACATGCTATCGCTTTCGCTGTAAATTCGAATGATGGGCTCGGTATTACTTTTACGTAAATGCACCCACTCATTATCAAATTCTATCTTCACTCCATCAATTGAATTAATAGGTTGCTTAGCATATTTCAACTTTATGCTGTCCAATACTTTATCAACGTTTATTGTGGGCGTTAGTTCGATCTTGTTTTTAGAGATAAAATAACTGGGATACGATTTACGCAACATTGAAACAGGCTTAGCATACTTAGCTAATTGCGTTAAGAAAATAGCAATACCAACTAAAGCATCGCGGCCATAATGTAATTCAGGGAGAATAACGCCACCATTTCCTTCGCCCCCAATTTTTGCATTGGTTTCTTTCATCATGCGTACCACATTTACTTCTCCAACAGCGCTGGCCGAGTATTTGCCACCTTGCTTTTCGGTAACATCGCGCAAAGCACGCGTGCTCGATAAATTACTTACAGTATTTCCTTTTGGGTGCTGTTGCAATACATAATCAGCCACAGCTACCAAGGTATATTCTTCACCAAACATTTCTCCATCTTCGCAAACTAGGGCCAAGCGATCAACATCCGGATCCACACTAATTCCTAAATGTGCTTTTTTCTTTAAGATAGTTGCGCTTAGCTCAGTTAAATGCTCGGGTAGAGGCTCGGGGTTATGCGCAAAATGTCCGTTTGCTTCGTCGTTGATCACATGAATATTGGTTACACCTAATGCTCTTAACAAAGCCGGTACTGCAAATGCACCACTTGAATTTACTGCATCAACTACAATACTAAAATTCTTTTCCTTAATGGCTTTTATATTTACATAAGGCAATTTTAAAATTTGTTGGATATGAATAGCTAGCAGATCTACATTGATATTGTACGTTCCAACTTGTCCAACTTCGCAGTAATTAAAATTTTGTTCTTCAGCTAAGGTTAAAATTCGTTGTCCTTCAGCCTCACTAATAAATTCGCCTTTGCTATTTAATAACTTTAACGCATTCCATTGTTTTGGATTATGACTGGCGGTTAAAATAATTCCACCATCGGCTTTTAATTCGGTAACACCAACTTCAACAGTGGGCGTGGTGCTTAATCCTGCATCTATCACATCTACTCCCATTCCCATTAATGTGCCTGCCACAACACGATTTACCATATCTCCACTGATGCGCGCATCGCGGCCAATTAACACTTTTAATTTTTTAGAGTTGCTGTTTTCTTTTAACCAAGTGGCGTATGCCGTTGTAAATTTTACAATATCAAGCGGACTTAAACCATCACCGGGTTTACCTCCAATGGTTCCTCTTATTCCTGAAATACTTTTTATTAAGGTCACGTTATTTTAATTTAAGGATACAAAGATATGGAAGGAATGTTTTTAAGCATCTTTATTAAGACTATTTATTCATGTTTTTCTAACAAATGCGTGATTTAGGTCACCATTTATCCTTTAAACCAATGTTTTTTTTGTACCTTCAAGCATTATAATTCAGTGAGATTTAAGAAATATATTTTAGCAGTAAGTTCATTTGCTATACTTATTGGGTGTAAAGTTGACCCTAAGATCAACATTGTTTCCGAAGATGAATTAAAGGAAATTAGTCCTGCAGGTTGGCCTGCGCCGGTTTATTCATTTTCAAACAACCCAATAAAAGCAGAGGTGTTTAATTTGGGACGAGAATTGTTTTACGATCCTATTCTTTCGGTTGATAATACTATTTCATGTGGTTCTTGTCATCAGCAATTTGTGGCTTTTGCACATGCCGAACATAAATTCAGCCATGGCATCAATGATCTTCTTGGAAACCGCAATGCGCCAGGAATATTTAATGTTACTTGGCATAACAGTTTTATGCACGATGGAGGGATAAATCACATTGAAGTGCAACCAATAGGGCCAATTCAAAATCCAATTGAAATGGGCGAGAAGTTCGCTAACGTTATTATAAAACTTCAAAACAGCGCTAAATACAAACAACTATTTTTAAAAGCATATGGCACCGAAGAAGCAACTGATTCGCGCGTGCTTAAATCGATGGCGCAATTTATGGGTTTGATGTATTCTTACAGTAGTAAATTTGATCACTATAAACGCAATGAACATAATGTAAAACTTACTGAAGAGGAATTGCGGGGTTATAACTTGTTTCAAGCTAAATGCGTACAATGCCATGTTGAACCACTATTCTCTGATTTTAGTTTTAGAAATAATGGAATTGCTATTGACCCTCTTTTAAATGATAGCGGAAGAGCTCACATTACAGGATTACCACAAGATCGTTATAAATTTAAAACGCCTAGTTTGCGAAATGTTGGATTAACCGGTCCTTACATGCATGATGGACGTTATACTACATTGCAACAATGTTTAGATCATTATACAAATTTGCAAAACACTATCAATCACGATCCTTTGATGCCGATTGGTGGAATACCATTAACAGCACAAGAAAAAACCGAGATCATTGCATTTTTGCACACGCTTACAGATTACGAATTTATTAACGATCAAAAATTTGCTGATCCAAATGGAAATTAAGATGAGAAAAATAATTGCCTTGGTAATTGTTGTGTTGTTATTTGTTACTTGTAAAAAGAACGACCTTGGTGGCGATTGCGTTATTGAAGGAACGGTGAAACATCACACAAAGAACATTAAAGGAGCCTCTGTATTCATAAAATTTAAGGCCATAGATCAACCTGATGGAGACACAACGGTTTATGATGCTAAAGTAAGAGCCGATGATAATGGCTACTTTAAATTTAATGTATATAAAGGAAAATATTTTATTTACGGTTTTGGATATGATTACGGAATTCCTGCACCATATACAGTAGTAGGAGGTCAAGCAGTAAAAGTAAGAGCAAAAGAAACTGCTTCGATCACTTTGTACATTACGGATGGGGATTAACCCAATCGCTTACTAATTACTTTACATACATTTCCGAAAACCTGGCCTGGCGAGAATTTTCGCCATTCAAACTCGTCCAATTCGCCACCGCTTACAAAATAATAATCAATGTGTGCTTTTTGGAATTCTTTTAGAACATGATCACGAAAATTTAAGAATACGATCCAGCCGCTTTCTCCATTATCTTCAAACCATTCTTCGTAATAACTATCGTCGCTTGGATGATAATTTAAAACATTCTCGCCAATGATGATAAATTTATTTACACCCAAATAGCCCATCTCATCTATAATATCGCGTTTCAAATACATCACATCGTTATTGATAGCATCATTCCATTCGCCAATTAATTCAATGATGGCGTAATTCTCAGTATAATCAACAAATAAGATTTTGACATACATGGTTTCGCTTCCCATATCGTCCCACTGAGGATGAATAAAATAATTGTAAATGGTATTGCTGTATTCAAACTCGCTATACTCACGCGCATAAAAAGGCGAGTGGGGGTCTTCCGCCGCCACGTATAGATGTCGCCAATTATAAAATGGTTCTATGCTGTGCACACTTCAATTTTAATAATGTAAAAGTACTACTATTATCAAAAAACTAAATGATTAGAATCATTTTTCCTGAATGGAATAATATTCGGTAATGATATTATGAAAAAATGTTCATTGAGTTTTGGCAGTTCGAGGTCATATCTTGTTGCCAAGCATCAACGATTTTTTCATTGTAACGTAGTGAGATCCTTAGGCAAATTTCTTTTCGAATTCTTTCATAGCTTCCACCAAAGCATTAACGCTTTCTAAAGGTAAAGCATTGTATAAAGAAGCACGGTATCCGCCAACATCGCGGTGACCTTTTATCCCACTTAGGTTATAAGTTTTGGCCAATTTATCAAATTCAGCTTCGTACTCGGGCTTAGTTGGTAAAAAACAAACGTTCATAAAGCTGCGATCTTCTTTTGCAACGGTTCCAACAAAACATGAATTGCGATCGATCTCATTATATAATGTATCTGCTTTTGTTTGATTTATTTTTTCTATCCACTCAACGCCGCCATTTTGTTTTAACCAGCGTAAAGTAAGCATGCTTACATAAACCGGAAATACTGGAGGGGTATTATACATACTTTCTCCTTTGATGTGCGCATTGTAATCTAACATTGATAACATTTTGCGTCCGTTCTTTCCTAAAATATCTTTTTTAACCAATATCATTGTACTTCCGGCAGGACCCATATTTTTTTGAGCACCTGCATAGATCAACGAAAAATCTTTTGCATTCACCTTGCGGCTAAATAGATCAGAGCTCATATCGCACACTAAGGGCACAGGACATTTTGGGAACGCTTTCATTTGCGTGCCAAAAATTGTATTGTTTGAAGTGCAGTGAAAATAATCAGCATCGGCCGGAATTTCGTAACCTTTAGGAACGTAAGTGAATTTTTTATCTTCCGATGATGCTATCACTTTTACATTGCCTAAGATCTTTGCTTCTTTAATTGCTTTACTTGCCCAAACACCGGTATTTACATAAGCTGCAAAACCATTTTCTGTAAGTAAATTATAGGGTACCATAGCAAATTGTGTACTCGCGCCTCCGCCCAAATACAATACTTCGTAATCATTACCAACCTCAAAAAGATCTTTTACTAATTGACGTGCTTCATCCATTACAGCAACATAATTTTTGCTGCGGTGAGAGATCTCTAGAAGAGATAAACCCATATTATCAAAATTGATGCAGGCTTCGGATGCTTGTTTTAAAACATCAATTGGTAAAATACCGGGGCCTGCGCTAAAATTGTGAATTTTTGTAGTCGTTGCTATCATATTAAAAGAAATGTAAAATTTTGAACAGCAAATGTATAAATAAACTCAGGTCCTTACAATTTTTATTTCACCATTGTTGAGATAAATTATAAGGTATTTTCCATTAAGTTCGAAGGAGCTTAAATTTGAGAACAGTCTATTGCCTTTTTTATTAACCAATTGGTTGCCTTCTTCGGTTTCTATCAAAAAAAGGCCTTTGGCCGGCTTTTCTATCTTTGTAACAGAGCTTTCTATCACTTCTCCATTGGTGTTTATTATTGAGAAGCCATTTTTGGTGGACACAATAGCAAGGCTATCTTCAAAATCGGTAGCTGTAATATATTTGAAAGGAATTACCTGATTTAATTTGCGATCAACAAAACCGTATTTATTATTCTTTTTAATGCGAATGAGTCCGTTAGAAGCAAAACCAATTTCTTGGTATGTATTAAAATCAATACTGATCCGCCCGTTAAGATCCATCAAAGCCTCGCTTTTCTTTTTTAGAAGCTTAAGAACACTTCCGTTTGTATAGAATTTAATAGAGCGTTCTTTTTCATAGTCGTAAATTACTTCGCTTAAAAAGCAAGCGTTGGAAGAATAGAAACCATAAGAATTATTTAGAACAAGTAAATAAATGTTATCAGTGCAAACCTGAATAAGATCATATTTTGGATCGAGTAAGATCTTGCCGTTATTGCGTATCAAACCAAATTTATTATTGAGTTTATAGATGGCTAAACCAGTTGAACTAAAGTCAGAGATCCATTCAAATTCAGGTTTGTGAACATAACCACTCCTTGTAATAAAGCCATATTTTCCTTCGAGTTGATAGTAGGCGCAACTGTTTTTAAGGTAGCCGAGTTTATCAAATTTGCATGGATAAATTTTTTGCGCGTATTCATCAATAGCGCAATAAAAATTAGCTTGTTTTACAATGTAAAGATCTTCGCTTAATTCGTTTACTTCATCAAAGGCCTCTGACCTTATTTCTCCTGAGCGATCAATTAAAAACCACCTTTCGTTTACTTTTACGGGCGCTAATCCATTGTGAAAGGGTAGGGCATCCGTAAAGATCCTTTGAAGTGTATTTACATTCTCTTTATTGATAAAGAATACTGAATCGTTTTTGTGTACAATGCTTAAACCCTCTCTAAAATCACTTACTTCATCGTACAAAGGCTCAATTAAAATTTTTCCTGTGGTATCAGCAAAGCCAATGCGTTCATTTTTTTCAATAGGAATTAAAACAAGATCGTTGAGTTGTACTTCTTTTAAAATAGAATTACGAAAAGGAAAATCGGGATAGGCAGTAATGAAATTCTCTAACTCTTCTTTGGTGAATGTTTTTACACTTATGGTAAAAAGTAATTGCCAGGCTTCCGAACGGTGAATAGCTTTAGGATAATTTTTAATGAATGCTGCGGTCCCCGTTTTGCTTTTTGTTGTTTTGTAAAGTTCCAGCAAAGCATCGTAAGCATTATTTAAATTTGAATTCTTGTGGTGATGTTCTATAAAATAAAGATAACTCTGTTCTTTTCCGTCTTGAGTGATCTCTTCAAAAATTTGCCTTTCCATCAATTTATAGGCCTCGTCTTTAAAAACGCTTAAAGGGTGTTCGATCAAAAAAAGCTGAGTACTATCGCTTTTATTAATTTCTCTGATATGATTGTATTCTAATTCATCGCGATTAGCAATGGCGGCCGTGCGATATTTAGTTGATGCCAAATAGTTTTTCTCAAGAAAATCGTTATATACTTTAATTGAATTCTCTAATAAGCACATCTTCAGTTGCTTGAAAGAAATAGTATCGAGTAGTTGTTGAATGTTTTGTCGATCGGCTGTAAAGCCCGCCAATTGTAGCTTCGGCACCCCTTCATCTAAACGATTTAGGCTGATATGAATGTATTTACAGGCACTATCTGCATTATAAAACGGATTGTTGTTTCGGTTAAAGATCACAGCCAAGCCATAACAGGCTTGTGAATTATACTGTTTTTTATTAAGTGAATAGAAGAGCTTTCGCGCCTTAAAATAATCGTGAATGCTTAGAGCCTCAAAGGCTTTGGAGATAGTTGAACTTGTTAAAGCAGCGCTAAGAAGAACAAAGAAGATCGATATTTTAATTGAATGCAGTTTCACAAATTGTAAGCAAAATTAAATGTTTAGATTAACTTTGCAGCATGTTTACTTCCGGAAGAATTTTATTCACACTAATTTTTGTTGTTGTTTTTATAGGGGTTCTCATTTGGAGTTACCGTGAGGACTTAAAAAACATACGAACACACTATCGCCGCAACTACCTTGTTTTAGTTGGGTTATTAACATTCGTGGGCGTACTTTACCTTATTGTTAAATTAAGAAAATTCTTGTAATTCGACGATTTTTTGACTACTTTTGAAGGGTAAATTTATACAATATGAAGAATCTCTTAGCATTACTTTTTCTAACCGTTTTAGTTGGTAAAACAAATGCCGGTGTCATCATCATTGAGGGGAAATATCAAAACAAGAACCTCTTTGTACAAAATTACTTCGGAAATAGCGGGGTAGGTTTTTGTGCACAAGAGATAAAAGTGAACGGAAAGATCACTACAGACGAAACTAATTCAAGTGCTTTTGAAATTGATCTGTCTGCCTTGCAATTAAAATTTGGCGAGCAGGTTACTGTAGAGATCTCACACAAAGAAGGTTGTTTACCAAAAGTTTTAAATGCTGATGATCTTCTACCAAAGCCAACGTTTGATGTATTGGTAATGAATATTTCAGAAACTGGTTTATTAAAGTGGACAACAAAGAACGAATCAGGTGCTTTACCTTACATTATTGAAACTTTCAAATGGAATAAGTGGATACCGGTTGGAGAAGTTGGCGGTGCAGGAACTCCTAATAATCACGATTACGCTTTTCAAGTTAAAATGCACAGTGGCGAAAATAAATTCCGCGTTAAGCAAAAAGGAAATGCAAGCCTATCTCGTTTTTCAAAGGAGATCTCAGTTAATTCAAGCACACAAAAACCAAGTTTTGCTGTATTAAAAAACAAATCAATTGACTTTAGTGATGAAACAGCTTATGAAGTGTATGATTCATATGGTGTTGTTGTGAAGAAGGGTTTTGGAAAGAATATTGGAATAGATAATCTTAAAAAAGGTGTTTACTATTTGTGTTATGATAATTTAGTAACAGAATTCTCTAAGTAATAAGTTTTTTAAATTCGTTCAAGATCATTGCAGTAGCACCCCAAATTATTTCACCCTCTACATTAAAGTAGGGGGTTTTTAATTTATAACCATCGCCGCTTACAATTCCTTCACTTTCAATAAGAGAATCTAGTTTTAAAAGCGAAGTGTTCAATTGTATCAATTGTTTTACTTCTCGTTCATCGATATTAAAATTGATGCTATCGTGCTTATAAAAGGCTACAAAAGGCTCAACATAAAAATTGCTTACAGGAATATAAAGAGGAGTTAATCCGCCTAAAATCTCTACATCTTGTTTTTTTATTCCTACCTCTTCATGTAGTTCTCTTAAGGCAGTATTTACCAAGTTGCCATCTCCCTCGTCAAATTTTCCACCGGGAAGTCCAACTTGATTACTGTGTTTCCCATCGTATTTATGCCGTTTTATTAAAGGGATATAGCACGAACCATTGTTATTATGCAAAAGCAACACCACGGCACTTTTTTTATAAGTATTGGGTTCTAAGGTTTTGACATCAATTTTGGCTCTGGTCAAAGGAGCCATTTCATACTGAGCCTCAATGCCGGGCAAGGGCTTATTTAATCCATCTTTTAGCAGTTTTATGAGGCTTTGCATACCACAAAATTAAGGGTTTATTAGTACCTTTGTAGATGGTGGTTCTAAAAATTGCTTTTTTGGCGTTGAACTTCAATTTTTAAATCCTCACAGGCCAATGCCTACTGCGGTTTTAAAATTTCACTCGCCTAAAAAAATCTAATTTTTTGAACCTCCCATTATAAACTATGAGTGAATTTAAGATAAATACCATTGAAGAAGCTCTTGCTGATCTAAAAGCCGGCAAAGTGATAATAGTGGTTGACGATGAGGACCGTGAGAATGAAGGGGATTTTATTACTCCTGCTGCTAATGTTACGCCGGAAGTGATCAACTTTATGGCAACGCATGGCCGCGGATTAATTTGTGTTTCTATTACAGAAGAAAAAGCAAAGGAATTGCAATTAGATATGATGGTGCCTGCAAACACCTCATTACACGAAACAGCTTTTACTGTTTCAATTGATCTATTAGGTCATGGTTGTACAACCGGAATTTCGGCACAAGACAGAAGTAAAACTGTAAAAGCTTTGGTTGATCCTACGATCAAACCTAGCGAATTTGGAAAGCCGGGACATATATTTCCTTTAAAAGCAAAAAACGGTGGTGTATTGCGTAGGGCAGGGCACACCGAAGCAACGATCGATCTTGCGCGCCTATCAGGCTTTGATCCATGTGGTGCATTGGTAGAGATCATGAACGAAGATGGAACGATGGCGCGTTTGCCTGACCTTGTAAAAATTGCTGAGCGTTTTGGATTAAAAATAATTACCATTAAAGATCTTATCAGTTATCGCTTATCAAAAGAAAGTATCATTGATAGAATTGTGGATGTAAAGATGCCAACCACTTGGGGTGATTTTAGATTGATCGCTTACCATGTAAAAACTACGGGCCAAGAACATATGGCCTTAATAAAAGGGGAGTGGAATAAAGATGAGCCAGTATTGGTTCGTGTACATTCGAGTTGTGTAACCGGTGATATTTTTGGAAGTTGCCGATGCGATTGCGGTCCGCAGCTGCACGCTGCAATGAAAATGGTAGAAAAGGAAGGAAAAGGCGTTATCGTTTATATGAATCAAGAAGGAAGGGGAATAGGCTTATTAAATAAATTAAAAGCGTATAAACTTCAAGAAGAAGGTAGAGATACGGTTGAGGCCAATATTGAATTAGGTTTTAAAATGGATGAACGCGATTATGGAATTGGCGCTCAAATATTAAGGGATCTTGGTGTAAGTAAGATCAAATTAATGTCTAACAATCCTAAAAAACGTGCAGGGCTTATTGGATATGGATTAGAGATCATTGAGAATGTGCCAATTATTATTGAATCCAATCCTCACAACGAAAAATATTTGCAAACTAAGAAGGATAAAATGGGGCACATCTTCTAAACGTATGAATTCGATCAAACTTTTAGTATTCTTTATTTTAATTTCCTCGTTTTCCTATTCTCAAACTGTTTCTATTAAACGCGATAGCAAAACCGTGCAGCTTTCGCAATTAAAAAGTTTGAAGATCATTCAAAATAAAACTAGTAACGGAAAGGACAGTATTAATATCACCACAGAAGTAGATTCGGTTTACAAAAGTGGGGATACTTTGATAGTAAGACCTTATTCTATTGAGGAAGTTTTTCAGTTGGATTCTAATGTTAACATTACAACATCAAAAATTTACAAAGAAGGAACAAAAAGTTTAGTGAAGATACCTATTTCGGAAATTGATAAACTCACTGGAAAGAACAGATCTTTGTCTCGTGCGTTGTCTTATGTTTCTACAGTTGCATTTTTAGGTGTGGGAGCTTCCACAGTTTTGCGTTTTGGTAATACAACTAATCAGCAAATTGGAAGTAAACTGTTTTATGTTTCTGCACCTACATTAATTGCAAGTTGGATCCTACAAGCAACCCTTGCCAAGAAAAGATTTTATTTTGATAAAAGTAGAACGGATAAAAAGACCTGGATATTTAATTAAGTAATTACATGAAAATAGAAGACGTATTTGAGAACAATAAAGCATGGATCCAAAAAAAGCTTAATTATAATAAGGATTATTTTAAAGACCTGGCAAAAGGGCAGAACCCTGAATTTTTATATATTGGTTGCTCCGATAGTCGTGTTACTGCCGAAGATATTATGGGCGTTCAGCCCGGCGAAGTTTTTGTACATCGTAATATTGCAAACTTAGTAAACAATGTTGATCTCAACGTTATGTCTGTTATCAATTACTCTGTTCGTCATTTAAAGGTGAATCATGTTGTTGTTTGCGGCCACTATTATTGTGGAGGTGTAAAAGCAGCCATGCAGGCCAAGGATCTTGGAATATTAAATCCATGGTTGCGTAACATACGTGATGTATTTCGTATACACAAAGACGAGCTAAACGCCATTAAAGATGAAGATGCGCGATACAATCGTTTGATCGAATTGAACGTACAAGAACAATGCGTAAATTTGATAAAGACAGCCGCGATCCAAGAAGCACATAAGGAGAGAGGCTTATTAGTTCACGGCTGGGTATTTGACGTTCAAAGCGGAGAACTAATTGACCTTAAGATCAACTTCTCAAGGATCTTAAACGATATCATGGAGATCTATAGATTGGAATAATCGGCATAAAAAAAAGCCCTTCATTTTTTGAAGGGCTTTTTTATTGATATAAATTACGTTTACACTACGGCTTCTATGCGAGGTGCAGCAGACATGATATCGTTATTGGCTGCTGATGCATATTGATCAAAGTTCTTTATGAATAATCCTGCTAAATTTTGCGCAGTGGTTTTAAACAACTCCTTATCCTTCCATGTATTTTGTGGTTCTAATATTTCAGTAGGAACATTGGGACAAACTTTTGGAAAGTGTAATCCAAAATAAGGAGTTTTTCCGTATTCCACAGTATCAAGTTCGCCATTTAAAGCTGCTGTGATTAATGCACGCGTATAAGATAGTTTGATACGGCTTCCAATGCCATATTTACCACCAACCCATCCTGTGTTCAGTAACCAAACATTTACCTTATGTTTTTTTAATTTTTCTCCTAATAACTCGGCGTACTTAGTTGGATGTAACGGTAAAAACGCTTTTCCAAAACATGCCGAGAAAGTTGTGGTTGGTTCGGTAATTCCCATTTCTGTTCCTGCAACTTTTGCAGTGTATCCGCTTATAAAATGATACATCGCTTGCTCGGTAGTTAATTTGCTAATAGGAGGTAATATTCCAAAAGCATCACACGTTAAGAAAAAGATATTTTTTGGAACATCACCTACAGCAGGGGTTACAGCATTATCAATATAGTTTGCAGGGTAACTTACACGTGTGTTCTCTGTTTTAGAGATGTTAGCGTAATCTACCGTTGTTGTACCCTCGTAAAAATTAATATTCTCTAATAACGAACCAAATTTAATAGCGCTAAATATTTGCGGTTCTTTTTCTGCAGTAAGATCAACGCATTTAGCATAACAACCACCTTCAAAATTAAACACGCCTTTATCACTCCATCCATGTTCGTCATCACCTATCAATTTACGATTAGGATCAGCTGATAAAGTAGTTTTTCCTGTTCCTGATAATCCAAAGAAGATCGCGGTATCATTGTTCTTGCCAATATTTGCAGAGCAATGCATACTTAACACTTTTTTCTCATGTGGTAAAATATAATTTAATACAGCGAAGATCGATTTTTTGATCTCGCCGGTATAACCTGTTCCACCAATAAGAATGATCTTTTTAGTGAAATTGATAATTGCAAAATTATGCTGACGAGTACCATCGATCTTTGGATCTGCTTTAAAGCCAGGCGCATTAATAATGACCCAGTCGTGCTTAAAGTTCTTTATTTCATCGTTAGTAGGACGTAAAAATAAATTGTAGGAAAACAAATTGCTCCAAGGAAACTCATTTACTACACGAATATTAATTCGGTAAGTTGGATCAGCGCATGCATAAGAATCGCGAACCCAAACTTCCTTGCCACCTAAGTAGGCAAGAACACGTTTGTGTAAAGCATCAAATTTATCAGCTTCAAAACGATTGTTCACATCTCCCCACCAAACACTGTCTTTTGTATTTTCATCATACACCACAAACTTATCCTTTGGCGATCGTCCGGTAAATTCTCCTGTGTCAATTGCAAGAGCTCCAACATCTGTTAACACAGCTTCGCCGCGCACAATACATTCTTCAACTAATTCACTTGGATGCAAGTTCCAATATGCCATTTCAACATTAGAAAGACCAAGATCAGCAATGGAGGCTTTTTCTGCCTTAAAACCTATTTCGTTCATTTAATACTTGTTTTAATTATTGTGCTACAAAATTAGCAAAAAAAAAGCTTTTAAGCGCTTGGTTTTTCCACAATTTGAGGCGCAAAACTGTAATCTTAATTAATTGAAAATGAATAAAATATAAGCTTTTAAAGGAATGTTTTCAACCGCTCAAAAATTCTTATTTCTTTTTATTGTTTGCAATGATGGCCACTACAAGCATTAACCACCCTGAAACAAATAAAATACCTCCAATAGGAGTTATTGGCCCTAAAAATTCGAGCCAATCGGCCCCAATCAAATGGCGTGTACATAAAAAGTATAATGACCCGGAGAATAAAATAATCCCCCAAAAAAATAGGCGATAGGCAAGTTTCAAGAATTTATTATTTAATTCTTTATTAAGCATTACCATCAATAACATTGCAAGTGTATGGTACATTTGATATTTAACCGCCGTATCAAAACCATTGAGTTGATCTGGCGTTATTAAGCCGCCGGGTATTTGATTTTTAAGTGCGTGCGCACCCAAAGCGCCAAGTGCTACCGAAATGGAGCCAAGTAATCCGATTGTAACTAATTGTTTTGGGATCATGTTAATTCGTTTTTATAAAGGTCTCTAAATTCACAATGCTTTCTTGGTACGAGAAAACTTCGTAAAGAATAGAAATGCTTTCTTTATCAGTAATGTTATTATAAAATAACTTTGTAAGATCTAGTTTTTCACGGTCGTGTAAAAAAATAGTTAAAATACTTTTGAATTGTATGGATGTGAAACAATACCCGGCCGCTTTTTCTTTCATAAATTGAAAACGTTCATGATCGGTTGGGAATAATTTAGTGTTAGAGATTAACTCCTGCACTATACTGTCTTTTTCGGCTTTTGTGCAGTTGACCTTGTTTTTTGCGGGTATCATATTGTTTGGATTGGCAAGCATATTAGCAAATTCTTTTTTGCTTGATTCGAATCTAAAAGATGCTTCTAATGTTTTCAATTCCTTTTTATCAACCAAGTTGACGTAAGCGTCTTTTACAAGCTTTAATTTATCTAATTCATAATTCATCGACATTAAAATAACAGATAGTTGCTTACAAGTAATACAGTTATTCTGCACAATTTCTTTTGTGTATTGATGCTTTTCAATATCCATTACTGTACGTTTTATAAACGCCAAGCCATGATCAAGGTTAGCTTGCGTCATTCCTTCTGTGCAAGTTCCGTTTTTTGGTAAATTGAAATAGAAAATCGGTTTTCCCTCTTTTAATTCAAACAAAGTCCCAAAAACATTATTTCGCCATTTATAAGTGGTGTCTTCTGCAGGCTTTGCAGGTAATAAAGGGTCGGGCAGAGGTTTTATATCGTGAACTGTTACAAATACTAGTTTTAGTTTTTTTGTTTCCTCATTTAATTCGAGTGAGTACACAAACTCTTTGTTTTTAACGGGCTTTGCTTTTGCGAGTAAAAATAGCTTTCTCGTTAAATTTAAATTCCGATCCTTGGTAGCGATTGTAATGTCGAACGTGTCTTTTGTGATCGAAGTGAACTTTATTTCCTGCTTATACTCATCATGCAAACTTAAACCTTCGATCTTTGCATTGAACAAACCTGCGTTAGAACTAAAAACAATAAGGTTGTTTTGCGAAAAAGCAGCCGTTACGGTAAAAAACAGGACGAAGACACACCTTAAGATCATGGTTAAAGTTATTGATATTATTTGAGAATGAAGCCTTGTATCTTGATTTTTTTTGGCATCTTTATACCTGCATTTTATGAAGAAAATACTGGTTATAGGGGCAGGAAGATCAAGCGGAAGTTTGATCACCTATTTGCTGAAGAACGCCACAAGTAATAATTGGTTCATTACCGTAACGGATATGAATTTGGCTTTTGCTACCGAAAAAGTGAAGGGTTATTCTAACTGCGAAGCAAAAACCTTTGATGTTACTAATGATACGCAACGAAAAGCCATTATTGAAGCACATGATGCTGTTGTATCCATGCTTCCGGCTACCATGCACGGAAGTGTTGCAAAAGATTGCGTTAGTTTTGGCAAACATTTATTTACGGCAAGTTATGTAAGCGCCGAAATGAAAGAACTCGACAAAGAAGCAAAACAAAAAGGCGTTTTACTGATGAACGAGATTGGTTTAGATCCCGGTATCGATCACGCATCAGCAATGAAGATCATTCATGATCTGCAAGCAAAAGGCGCCAACATTATTTCTTTTCGTTCGTATTGCGGCGGACTTGTTGCTCCCGAGAGCAATGATAACCCATGGGGATATAAATTCAGTTGGAACCCGCGCAATGTTGTAGTGGCAGGGCAGAGCGCAGCACAATATATTTCAGAAGGAAAATTAAAATTCATTCCGCCGTCGCGTATTTTTACTCAAATTGATACTATAAACGTAGAAAGGTACGGCGCTTTTGATGCTTATGCCAATCGTGATAGCATTAGTTACCAAGAACCATATGGGTTAAAAAACATTAAAACACTTTTGAGAGGAACTTTGCGCACGCCCGGTTATTGTGAAGCATGGAATGTATTTGTTCGTTTAGGTTTAACCGATGATACTTACAAAATTCATGAGGCAGATAAATTAACCTATACGCAATTATTAGATTCTGTTTTACCACCTTCTAAAGGAACTATAAAAGATCGCCTAAAAGAATTCATGGGCAAAGAATTTAATAGTTCTATTGAAGAAAAATTGAATTACCTCGAATTGTTCAGTGAGAGAAAAATAAAATTAAAGGAAGCGAGTCCTGCTCAATTGCTTCAAGATCTTTTGGAAGAAAAATGGAAGTTAAAGCAAGGCGATAAAGACATGATCGTAATGCAGCATTTATTTGATTACGAATTGAATGGTAAAACACATCACCTTACATCGTCATTAGTTGTTTTAGGGGATGATGAAAACCATACAGCTATGGCAAAAACCGTTGGTTTGCCATTAGCCATCACGCTAAAGAACTTTTTAGAAGGTAAATTCAAGCTCAGTGGGGTTCAAATTCCTATTGTAAAAGACGTGTACAGCCCGCTATTGCAGGAATTAGAGAGCCTTGGAATAAAGTTTGATGAAAAGGAAAATTAATTCTATATTCATACATTAAATTGATGAAACGCTTTCTGTGTTATAGCTTGTTCCTTCTGTGTTTAAATGCTTTTTCGCAAAGCGATAGTACAGCTAGTTCCAATACTTCAACACCATTATCATCACCTGCTATTATTCCAGGTGATTCAATGCTGGTAAATTTCAACGACACTTCGTCTAAACCAAAAAAAGCTGTTTATGAATATGTAAGTGTTGAATTGAGTCCCGGTTTTATTTTGCCCGCCGGAAATTTTGCTTCCGGTGATCATAATAATATTTTAGCAGGATACGCCAAAGAAGGATTTTCTATCGGCGGAAGTGTGTATATAAAAGTTGTTGATCTAGTGAATATAATGATAAGTTATTCAAGGCAGATGAATACGTTTGATGAGAATTCGTTTGGATCAAATGCTTTAAAGGGGACAAAGAATTTTACTTTAACGCCTCGGTCTAATTGGGTAAATAATTTTGTATTGATAGGAGGAAGCGGAAACATTCCTTTAGACGAGGAGAATTTTTTAACACCTCGAATATTATTCGGTATGTGTCTATCAAAAACCCCATCCTATCAAACGGCACCAACAGGAACTACTAATCTTATAGGAACACCAATAACGGTTGACAGCGAAAGGGAAGTAAAATTTGCTTTTAGAGTTGGAGTGGGATTAAAAAAGAATATCAATAAGATGTTTTATATGACCATCAATCCCGATTTTTATTATACAAGTTTAAAATCTAACATTAATCAACGATTTTTTCCTACAAGCCCACCTGCTTATCAAACTATTTCCAATATTAGCTTAAGTGTTGGGGTAGGCTTTAGGATGCATTGATGCTAATCACGTAATTACTCTGATCAAATTCTTAACCATTTTTGCTTTTTGTTTTGCTTTGGTAATATCATCATCTACAATGGTAATGTGGCCCATTTTTCTAAATGGTTTTGTTTGAAGTTTACCATAAAGGTGAACATAAACACCGCTAAACTTCATTATATCTTCTAATCCTTCGTAAACAGCAGGACCTTCATGCCCAAAATCGCCAAGTAAATTGATCATTACACCTGGTTTAACAATGGCAGTATCTCCCAATGGCAAATTCAATATAGCGCGCCAGAGTTGCTCAAATTGAGATGTAATATTAGCTTCGATGCTGTGATGTCCGCTATTATGCACACGCGGCGCGATTTCGTTCACTAATAGTTTTCCATCGCTCGTTAAAAATAATTCTACCGCTAAAATGCCCACCATGTCAAGCTTTTCAATAAGCTGTGTGGCAATGGCAATGGCATCTTTTTCAATATTTTTTTTGATGTTGGCCGGAGAAAATAAAAATTCAACCAAATTAGCTTGTGGATTAAATTCGCACTCCACCACCGGAAAACATTTTACTTCTCCATTCTTATTTCGAGCAACTACTACCGAAAGTTCTTTTTCAAAATCAACCAAACGTTCTAACACACTTGGTTCTTCAAAGGCTTTTTCTAAATGGTGCGGCGATACTAATTTTACTACACCTTTTCCATCATAACCACCTTTACGTAATTTTTGAAAGAAAGGAAAAAAGGTAGCGTACTTAGCGATCTGTTCTTTACTCTCGGTTAAAAAGAAATCGGGACTTGGGATATCATTACGTTGATAAAACATTTTTTGCAAACCTTTATCTTGAATCATTTCAATGATATGCGGTTGCGGATATACTTGTTTACCTTCTTGCTCAAGCTTTTTTAGTGCTTCAATATTTACATTCTCAATTTCTATGGTAATAAGATCCTTGTCTTTTCCGAATTTATACACGGTATTATAATCGGTTAAACTGCCATTTACAAAGGTTTTAACAAGGTCTTTACAAGGGGCATTCTTATCGGGGTCTAAAATAGATATGTTAAGATTATAGTTTACGGCATTCTGTATCAGCATCCTGCCCAATTGCCCTCCGCCTAAAATGCCTATGTGAAGTTCCTGTATAGTTTTTGGAAACATAATAAGCCACAAAGCTATTAAAAATAAAACAATTTAATATCTTTAAAGCATGGGAAATTTGTACCTCAGAAGCATTATTGCTCTTTTTTTGATCTCTTCGTTGAGTTATGCTCAAACCGAGAAGGGTTGTGGATTTAATTATGCTCAGGATAAGCTTCGTAAGTTCTCTCCTGACTATGATGCTAAATTAAAACAGATCGAAAATATGGGCTCTATTACCGCCAATAAAACCGCGGCGATTACCGTAACTATTCCTGTTGTGTTTCATGTACTGCATTTGAACGGAAGCGAGAATATTAGTGATGCGCAAATTCAAAGCGCTATTGATGTTTTAAATATTGATTATAGAAAATTAAATAGTGATACTACCTCTGTTGTTGTGCAATTTAAGAACTTGATCGCTGATGTTAATGTTGAATTTAAGCTGGCTAGTTTAGATCCAGATGGCAAATGCACCAATGGCATTACACGTCATTATGATGCAAAAACAAACTGGGATTCTGAAATAGAATATTATGTTTACACATGGCCAAGAGAAAAATATTTGAATATTTACGTAGTTAAAGCCATCGCCGGTGGTGGTGCCGCTGCTTACACTTTTCTTCCAAGCACTGCTCCTCCTGTAATGGATGCTATTGTTAGTCTTGATGATTATGTAGGTAAAATTGGAACTAGCTCAGTAGGTCGTTCACGTACACTTACCCATGAAGTTGGTCACTGGCTTGGATTACCGCATATTTGGGGAAGTACAAATAATCCGGGTGTAAGTTGCGGCGACGATGGTGTTGGTGATACTCCAATTACAAAGGGCCATAGCTGGTGTAATTTGGCAAATGCGATAGATTGTACACCGTCTGTAGTTGAGAATCTTCAAAACTATATGGAATATTCAGGTTGTCCGCGAATGTTCACTACTGGTCAATCAAATAAAATGAATTTAGTCCTTACAACTTTAACTGAAAGGATCAATTTGGTAAGTGCGTCGAACATGACAGCAACTGGTATTGTTAATCCCAATTATAACTGCGCTCCAAAGGCCGAGTTTTTAGTAAACGCTGCAAGTACTTGCGAAGGAAACTCAGTGACGTTCACAGATCATAGTTATAATGGTCCTGTTACAAGTTGGCTATGGAGCTCGACAGGCGCATCAAATACGTCTACATTGCAAAACGGTATACTTACATTTACAAATAGTGGATTGTTATCGGTGAAATTAAAAGTTGGTAATAGTTTTGGAGAAGATTCAACCACCAAAATTAATTACATAGCCGTAATGGCAAATAATGGAGCAACATTAAATATTGCACAGGATTTTGAAACAGGTTCTTTTCCTAATAACGAATGGATAACAACACCACCGCAATTTGGAAGTGGTTTTGCACAAACTAGTACTGTAGGAGCAAGCGGACAAAAATGTTTGTACGTTAATAATTATGGTGATAATCCCAATGAGGGAGTAGAATTATTCTCTCCAAAATTTGATCTCACAAATGTTACCGGAGCGCAATTGAGTTTTAAATATGCATTTTCTCAAAAAGGAAATAGTGGTGATGAGCTAACTGTTTTTATAAGTACTAATTGTGGTCAAAGCTGGACAACTATTTTTGGACAAATTGGTTCGGGTTTAGCAACAACAGCAGCACCAACTAATACAACGGCTTTCATTCCGTTATCAAGCGAATTTAAAACCGAACTTATTAATTTAGGTTCTTACCAAGGGAATTCAAATGTGCATTTAAGATTTGAATTCACTCCCGATGCAGGTGGACCGGGAAATAATTTTTATTTAGATGACATCAATTTAACCGGAACAGTTGGTTTAAAGGAGAATGTATTTAACTCAAATGATCTTAAATTATTTCCAAACCCTGCAAAAACTCAAGTGAGTTTATTTAGCAGCGTTGCCATTAAAAAAATTGAAATGTTTGATCTATTAGGAAATCAGATTGGATCTATTGGAAGGATCAAATTACAATGAGCAGATCATTTCAGTTTCACAATTAGCAAAAGGAGTTTATTTTGTAAAGGTTACTTCCAATTCTGGTAGCGCCTTCAAAAAACTCGTTATCGAATAATTCTTAAATTACCTTGTAAAAGCGCATCATGAAGATCTCGTACAACTGGCTTAAAACACTTATTAATATTGACCTTCCCGCTGAGGAAGTGTCTGTTTTGTTAACCGATGCCGGACTTGAAGTAGAAGCATTAGAATGTTTTGAGAGCATTAAAGGCGGACTGAAAGGCGTTGTGGTTGGTCATGTACTCGAATGCTCTAAACATCCGGATGCAGATAAATTAAGCATAACCAAAGTTGATGTTGGAACGGGTGAGCCTTTAAATATTGTTTGTGGTGCACCAAATGTGGCGGCCGGACAAAAAGTATTAGTAGCTACCGTTGGAGCAACACTCTATCCTTCAAGCGGCGAACCTTTAGAAATAAAAAAAGCAAAGATCCGTGGTGCAGCGAGCGAAGGAATGATCTGTGCCGAAGATGAAATAGGTATTGGAGCCAGTCATGCAGGAATTTTAATATTACCGGCTGATACTAAAGTTGGTTTGGAAGCAGCTAATTATTTTAAAGTAGAGCGCGATGTTGTTTTTGAAATAGGTTTAACGCCAAACAGAAGCGATGCGGCTTCGCACTATGGTGTAGCACGCGACTTAGCAGCAATTTTAAATGCAAAAAACAATGTAACTACATTCGAAGCACGTTTAATTGGTTTAAATGAGCTGCCTGATGCAACCGGATTAAATAAAGTTGATATCGAAATTATGAACGCAGATGCGTGTAAACGCTATACCGGACTTGTTGTAAGTGGAGTAGAAGTGAAGGAAAGTCCTGATTGGTTAAAAAACAGATTACAATCTATTGGTTTGCGTCCGATCAATAATATTGTTGACATAACAAATTTTGTTTTACACGAAACAGGTCAGCCTTTACATGCGTTTAATCTGGAACAAATAAAAGGAAATAAAGTAATTGTTGATACGGTATGTGAAGGAACGCGATTTACAACATTAGACGGAACTGAAAGAAATTTAAAAGCAAGCGATCTAATGATCAGTAATAGTACTGAGCCAATGTGTATTGCCGGTGTGTTTGGAGGAATAAAAAGTGGAGTGAATGAAAAAACAAGCTCTGTTTTTATTGAATCAGCTTATTTTGATTCAGGTTATGTAAGAAGAACTGCAAAACATCATGCTTTAAAAACAGATGCATCGTTTAGATTTGAAAGAGGTACTGATCCTGAAATGACCGTGAATGCTGCTATTAGAGCTGCAAACTTGATCATGGAAATTGCGGGTGGAAGAATAAGCATGGGTATAAATGATGTGTATCCTGAAAAATTAGGGCCCGTAAAAATTGCGTTCTCTTATAATTATTGTAATGATCTTATTGGGAAATCCATTGATAAAGGAATTGTAAAGAATATTATTACATCATTAGGAATTATTATTGATCACGAAGGAAATGATGGATTGTTGTTAGAGGTTCCAAAATATAAAACAGATGTAACGCGCGCGGCGGATGTAGTGGAAGAGGTGATGCGAGTTTATGGTTATAATAATATTGAGACATCAAAGCAAATTACGTATACAGCGTTTAACGAAGAAAAGAATTTTGACAGAATAGTAGAAGAAAGAGTAGGAGGGTTTTTAACTTCAAACGGTTTTAACGAGACGATGAATCTTTCATTAACAAAGGAATCTAACCATGCTAAAACAGATGATCTTGTAAAAGTGGTAAATCCCTTGAGTAATGATCTAAATGTTTTACGTGGAGATCTTTTATTTGGTGGCTTAGAATCATTGGCTTACAATATTAATCGTAAGCAAGCAAATTTGAAATTTTACGAGATCGGAAAAGTTTATCATTTGGATGATCTGAAAGAATTTAAATATGTAGAGGATAAACACCTTTCGTTATTAGTTACCGGAACAACCTTTAATGAGAATCATTATGGATTGAATCAAAACGTTGATCTTAATTATTTGAAATCAGTTGTTGAAAATCTTTTGAAGGCTTTGGGGATAAATAATTTCACAAGTTCAGAATCTTCTTTCCATGCATTTGATTATGGGTTGAGTTATCAATTAAATAAAAACACCATTGTTGAAATAGGTTCTGTTAACAAAACACATTTGAATAAGTTTGATATCAAGCAAAGCGTATTTTACGCACAACTTAACTGGAGTGCTCTAGTAAAGGCGTATAAAAAATTAAAAGTAACATTTGTTGAATTGCCATTGTATCCAAGCGTTCGTCGCGACTTGGCAATGTTGTTAGATAAAACAGTGAAGTATGAGCAATTAAAAGCACTGGCTTTAAACACAGAGCGTAAATTATTAAAGGAAGTAAATTTGTTTGATGTTTACGAAGGAGAGAAGCTTGGAAACAAAAAGTCGTATGCTTTGAGTTTTATTTTGCAAAGCGAAGATGCTACTTTAACCGATAAGCAAATTGAAAAGGTAATGGAAAAGCTTATTGAATCTTACAAAAGCACGTTTGGTGCTGAACTGAGATAAACACCAATTAGAAATTCATTAAAAAAGGGAAAGTGTTTTACACTTTCCCTTTTTAATTCGACAACGGGTAAACGCAGGTAATTATGATCTAGTTAGTGATCAAACACACCCGCGTTACCCGGAGCATTTTTAACTTCTTAAAAAATCAATTGTACCAAGTGTTGAGCTTTTTTGTACTTCTAGATTTTTACTATAGTTGAGGATGTTGTTGATACAAAAGTCAGATGGCTCATCTTGCTTTTGGTTGTCATTAAATAGAATTGCTTTTAGGTCTTTTTCTTCTTTAGCAATGTTTAATGTATCAAATTCGAGAGTAAAAGTTTTTTGCATAGGCAGTTTACGTGTGTTTATTGTGTTTTTAGTGTGTGTTTAATGCGTTAGTTATCTATATAACGACAAGACTTTGGTTTTATTGCAAGAGCCCAAGCTTTTAACGGACCTTAACCTGTTCATAAGCCTAAAAGGCCTCTTTAAACCGCTTGATAATCATTATTTTGAGGGAATTCATTTAGAGGTTGATATCTCCTATCGGAAGTAGAGACAATATGCTGTTTATAGCCACAAAGGCGCAAAGACACAAAGGTTATTTTGATGTTGGTTCTTCGTGTCTTTGTGGCTAATTAAAAAGGTCTACGTATAAAAACCAAAAACCCCGCTATTAACGGGGCTTTGGCTCTCAAAAAACCAAAAACCTGGCGAGGTTTTTAGTTGCCCTTATACTAACTCGTAGTTTAGGGAGTGTTGCTTAGACAATTATTGGTTGTCTAATTTATTTTTCAGGTCGCTTAATGCTGAGATATCACCTAACGTGGTTTTCTCAGTATTATCCTTCATCTTTTTTACTGCTTTTGAAGTTGCATCAGCATCAGCCTTTTTATTTGACTTATCTGTTTTTCTAACTTCGTCTTTTATTTCTTCATGTAAACGAGCGTGAGAAACAACAATGCGTTTTGCATCTTTGCTAAACTCGATCACTTTGAAATCTGCTTTCTCTTCTGCTTTTAAACTTCCGCCTTCAGCTTTAGCTAAGTGACGAGCAGGGCAGAAACCTTCAACTCCATAAGGTAAACCAATAATGGCACCTTTGTCGTTAACGTTCATTACAGTTCCTTGGTGAATTGAATCTATTGTAAATACAGTTTCAAATACATCCCATGGATTCTCTTCCAATTGTTTGTGGCCTAAACTTAAACGACGATTCTCACCATCAATTTCTAGAACCGCAACATCCATCTTCTCTCCAACTTTACAGAATTCACTTGGGTGTTTTATTTTCTTGCTCCATGAAAGGTCAGAGATGTGAACTAAACCGTCAACACCTTCTTCCAACTCAACAAACACACCAAAGTTGGTGAAGTTGCGAACTGTTCCTGCATGCTTGCTGCCTTTAGCATATTTCTCCATGATCATATTCCAAGGATCAGGAGTTAATTGCTTCATGCCTAAGCTCATTTTACGCTCTTCACGATCAAGGGTTAAAACAATTGCTTCAACTTCTTGTCCGATCTTAACGAATTCCTGCGCACTGCGTAAATGTTGACTCCAGCTCATTTCACTTACGTGAATTAAACCTTCAACACCTGTAGTGATCTCGATGAAAGCACCGTAATCGTTTATCACAACTACTTTACCTTTTACTTTATCACCAATTTTCATTTCAGTACTCAACGCTTCCCAAGGGTGCGGCGTTAATTGTTTTAAGCCTAAAGCAATACGTTTTTTATCATCATCAAACTCAAGAATAACAACTTGAATTTGTTGATCTAATTTCACGATCTCTTCTGGGTGGTTGATACGACCCCATGATAGGTCAGTGATGTGGATCAATCCATCAACACCACCTAAGTCAACAAACACACCATAAGATGTGATGTTCTTCACAGTTCCTTCCAACACTTGTCCTTTCTCTAATTTAGAGATGATATCGCGTTTTTGATTTTCAATTTCTGCTTCGATCAATGCTTTGTGAGATACTACTACGTTCTTGTATTCATTGTTGATCTTAACAACTTTGAACTCCATAGTTTTTCCAACAAACACATCGTAATCACGAATTGGTTTCACATCAATTTGTGAACCCGGTAAAAAATGCTTCGATACCGAATACATCTACGATCAAACCACCTTTTGTTCTGCACTTAACAAAACCTTTAATGATCTCATCTTTATTAAGAGCTTCGTTAACACGATCCCAACTTTTGTTTGCGCGTGCTTTTTTATGAGATAATACTAATTGTCCGTTTGCATCTTCTGCTGTTTCAACAAACACTTCAATTTTATCACCAATTTTTAGATCTGGATTGTAACGGAATTCCGATAAAGGAACAACGCCATCTGATTTATAATTAATGTTCACAACAACTTCGCGGTTGTTCTTTGCTACTACAACACCTTCAATAATTTGAAGATCTGCAATTGTGCTTAATGAATTACTGTAAAGCGCATCTAGCTTTTCACGTTCTGCTGCATCGTAATTGTTTTGCTTTTTTCCGATCGAACTCCAATCGAAATCCGGATTTCCTACTAAGGCTTTTTCTGCCATGTTTTTTATTCTAATTGTATCAGATCTTATAAGGGAAAACCTGAGGGGTTTTACATTTTTATTTATTCCGCTTTAACCCTTATTTAAAACGGGCTACAAATATAGTGGTTTATTGGCAACTGAGGTGTTCAAAACCTCGGATTTGTGATATTTTTAAGATATTGATAATCATTTAGTTAAATATTTTTGTCAAATCAGCATTTCTGCCATAAATTTGCTGTGTGACCATAAAGATATCTACCGAAAATATTGAGATCTCTGTACGAGCATCGTATTTATCCGAGCATAGCATTCCTCGTGAGAACCACTTTTTCTTTGTGTACTTTATTACAATTGAGAACAAAGGAAATTACGCTGTACAATTACTAAGCAGGCATTGGGATATTTTTGATAGCAATGGCGAAAAACGTGAAGTGGAGGGTGAAGGTGTTATTGGTGAAACTCCTGTGCTTGAACCGGGAGAAACCTACGAATACAATAGCGGTTGCAATTTACTTACCGATATGGGTTATATGAAGGGCTATTATAATATGAAGCGCCTTATGGATGATACTTTATTCAAGGCTATTATTCCTCAGTTCGATTTGATCGTTCCAGCAAAACTCAACTAAACTTCTTTTTATTTTGCCACCAAGACACGGAGGCGCGGAGTTAAGAGCAAGTGCTTATTTTACTCTACTGTGGTATTGTATAACACGTTTTTCAATTTTTCTCCGTGCCTTGGTGCCTCCGTGGCAAAAAGAAAGCGAAAAAAAAAAGATCCGGCGCGATGGCCGGATCTGGAATTTCTGCTTAGAAAATTAATAATATATATATTATGCTAATTTTACGTTAATGGCGTTAATTCCTTTTTTACCTTCCTGGGTTTCGAAAACAACTTCGTCGTTCTCTTTAATTTTGTCAATTAAACCAGTTGCGTGAACGAAAATTTCTTCGCCACCGTCTTCTTTAATAAATCCGAAGCCTTTTGTAACGTTAAAGAACTTCACTGTACCTTTTTTCATTGTGTTTTAAATTAAAAGTGAGCTACAAATATATTATTTTTTTAATATCAAAACAAATAAAACGCCAGTGTTTTAGGGGGTTTGGGAGTGGCAAATATGCCACATAAACGACTGAGTTTAAGCGTTTTTATACATTACCTCTTTTACCGCTTTTATGGTTTTGGCCACATTTGGTAAACTAGCTTCAATAAGAGTAGGGGCATAAGGTAAAGGGGTGTCGGCTGTGGTAATTCGTACAACCGGCGCGTCCAGGTAATCAAAGGCTTCTTTCTGCACCTTAAATGCAATTTCACCGGAGATACTTGCTAATGGCCAAGCCTCTTCAACCACTACCAAACGATTGGTTTTTTTAACCGATTCAATTACGGTGTGGTAATCAATAGGACGAACTGTTCTTAGATCTATAACTTCTGCATTAATACCCTCTTTTTCTAGTTCTAGTGCAGCAGCCATAGCTACTTTTAATATTTTTCCGAAAGAAACAATGGTAACATCGCTTCCTTGCTTTTTAATATCTGCAACACCAATTGGGATGATGTATTCTTCTTCAGGAATTTCGCCTTTATCGCCATACATTTGCTCACTCTCCATAAAAATAACAGGATCGTTATCGCGAATAGCGCTTTTTAATAAACCTTTTGCATCGTATGGATTACTTGGAACAATAACTTTTAAACCTGGACAATTTGCAAACCAATTCTCAAATGCTTGTGAGTGTTGAGAACTTAACATGCCCGCGCTTGCAGTAGGGCCACGAAATACAATTGGTACATTATATTGTCCACCACTCATGCTATACATTTTTGCGGCGCTGTTGATGATCTGATCAATGGCAACCAAACTAAAATTAAAGGTCATGAATTCAATGATGGGACGTAAACCATTGCTGGCCGCACCAACGCCAATACCTGTAAAACCAAGTTCGGCAATGGGTGTGTCAATAACGCGTTTTGCGCCAAACTCTGCCAACATCCCTTTACTAACTTTGTAAGCACCGTTATACTCGGCAACTTCTTCACCCATTAAAAAGATCTTCTCGTCACGGCGCATTTCCTCACTCATGGCTTCGCGTAAGGCTTCTCTGAATTCAATTGTTCTCATAATGTAAGCTTAAATTGAGCATGCAAAGTACGCAAAATTTTAGAATCAAGCAATGTGCTTTTACAGCTTTGAGGTGGGTTCTAAAAATTAGATTTTTTTAGGCGAGTGATATTTTAAATCCGCAGCACACATTAGCCTGTGAGGAATTTAAAATTGAAACTCAACGACAAAAAAGCAATTTATAGAACCCACCTTGAAAGGAGTTTTTTGTAAAGAATATCCATGTCATTTACAAGGCGTTTGTAGCTAAAACGCTCGTTGGCAAAGGCAATGCCGGCTTTAGCTTTTTGGTTTAAAGCGTCGTGTTCTTCAATGGCTTTTAAAAGAAGCGTTTTGAATTCCTCGTCGGTTTCCGAAACAAAACCACAATCATTATGTAGAATATCTTTTACACCTCCTACATTGGTGGTCACAATAAATTTACCGGCTGCTTGTGCTTCTATTAAACTTACCGGCGTTCCTTCATTTTTTGACGAGAGCGCAACAATATCCGTTCCTGCTAATATTTGATCAACATCTTTTTGCCAACCAATAAAATTAAACACGCAATTTTTATCGGCACTGCTGCAATAAACTAAATTTTTATTCTTTAAACAGCTTTCTAAATACTGCCGCGTTTCGCCATCTCCAACAATAATGGCTTTTATTTTTTTTGAAGATCGTTTTGTGATGTTTTCTATGGCATCAAAAAATAATTCATGATTTTTTATCGGCGCTAATCTTCCAATAATGCTTATTACTAATTCATCATCCTTTATTTTGTATTTGGATCTAAAGTCTTTTCGTTTTTGCTCTTGGTTAGTTTGAAATCTAGCGAGATCAAAACCCAAAGGCACCACGTGAATTTTATCTGCGGTAGTTATTTGGAATGATTCGGAAAGCTCTTTTTTTAGAAGATTGCTATTGGTAACAATGGCAGAACTTCTTTTGGCAAGATATCTTTCAATGGTTAAATAAAAAGCAGTTTTTAATTTCCCGAAATAATTATGGAACACATGTCCGTGAAAGGTATGTACAATTACCGGAACTTTGCAAGAGATAGCCGCTAATCTTCCAATTGCACCGGCTTTGCTAGCATGTGTATGAACTATGTCCGGTTTAAATTCTTTTATTAATCTTTTTATTTCTTTATAACTTTTATAGTCTTTAATTAGGCTTATCTCTCTATTAAGATCTTTTATGATCACAGGTTTCAATCCTAAAGAATCTGTAATGTGCAATGATGATGACTCTCCTTCTTCTTCTGGTCCGCCAATGAGCAGCGTTTCGTATTCTCCAGGCAAATATTTACTTAGGTAACTTACATTATAAGTAATGCCTCCTAAATTAAAACGATTAATGATGCGAAGGATCTTTGGCATTAGGCGATGTACTTTTTATTTTGAATGAACCAGTTTTGAAAAACAATAAGTGCCCAAACTCTTGCAGCACTATCTCCCGGGTCTTTCGAAAATAATTTTGCTTTCAGTCTTTCTACTTCGTTATAATTAAAAATCCCCTGTGCGTTAACAAAGGCTTTGCTCAACCATTTATTTTCAATTTCCGATCTTAATTCGGTATTTAACCATTTCCACAAAGGAAGCTCAAATCCTTTTTTCTTTCGGGTAAAAACTTCTTTGGGTAAAAGGTGTTCAAATTTCTTTCTTAATATGATCTTTTGACTATTTCTATTGATCTTTTCTTTTTTGTCGAGATTTAACGCATAGTTTACAATTCGGTAATCTAAAAATGGAGAACGTATCTCTAAACCATTAAGCATGCTAAAACGATCTGCTTTCACTAGCATATCATCTTTTAAAACGACCTCCAGGTCAAATGTATCTTCTAAAGGAAATGAATGAAACGTTTTACTGTGTTTAAATAATGAATTAAAATAGGCAGAGCTTTGGCGTTTTTTTAAAAGTGCATTAGCCTCTTGTCCATCGCTCAGCTGTGCTAGGAATTGTTGTTTAACTTTATCGCTATGGCCAATAAGCTTTTTAAATTTATCGATCTTGCGCGATTGATTTTGCAGTTTACCTTGGCGAGATTTTGGCATTAAATTAGTTAAGGGATGCATGGCCGAGGTTAACATTTTACTAGTTCTACTTTTTGCAAGTAAAATAGCTTTGTGTTTATTATAACCTTTAAATAATTCATCGGCACCATCGCCACTTAAAGCAACCTTAACATGTTTTTTTGTAAGTTGACTCAAAATATAAACATTCAAAGCAGATGAATCGGCAAAGGGCTCATCAATACTATTCAAGAACGGGTGAATATTGTCTAAAAAATCGGTATTCTTTAATTTAAATTCGTGATGATGCGAACCAATATGTTTTGCAACTGACTTTGCATGATCTGTTTCATCAAAAAATGGCTCGTCTTTAAATCCAATACTGAACGTGTGAATGTTTTTATGATGTTGTTTAGCTAATGCCGAAATAATAGATGAGTCCATGCCGCCGCTTAAAAAGCTTCCAACAGGCACATCAGCATTTAATCGCAAACTAACGGCATCGTTCATTAATTCAAAAAGATCTTCGGTGTTTTTCGCTTTCCTTTCTTCAAACCAACTTTCTTTGATTACCTTACCATTTTTGATCTTGATATAATGTCCGGGCTCGAGTTGATGAACGTTCTTAAAAATGCTTTCGTTGCCCGCGCAATAGTTCAAACGGAGGTAGGAATACAATTGTTCGTGATTTATTTCTTGTGGCCCACACATCTCCAAAAGAGGCTTTAATTCGGAGGCAAAAACGAATTTCTCTTCATCTTTGTAATAATACAGTGGTTTAATACCTAATCTGTCGCGACCTATTGTGAGTTCTTTTAGCGATTCGTTGTAAAAAGCAAATGCAAAAAAGCCATTTATAGAATTCAAAAATTTTAGATCATTTTCGGTTTCAAGCAAGCGGTGCATTACTTCTACATCGCCTGTTGTTTCTAGCTTTCCGAGGTTTTGCTTCAAGGCTTTGTAATTGAATAGCTCGCCATTGAAACACAAATGATTTTTGTTTTTCACAAAAGGCTGGTTGCTTGCCGGAGAAATATCAAGAATACTCAAACGCGTGTGAAAAAGTGTGCCGCCATCGATAATGCTATAGTTTTGATGATCGGGCCCGCGATGGGCAAGTGTTTTGAGCACCTGTGCATGATCGCTAAACTTTTTTTCAGTTTTTTGGTCAAAGTACAGTATGCCGGCTATTCCACACATTTTGTGTAAAAATAAACCCTTTGGGTTTAATAAAAAATATTTATTTTAGGAGTCTGTTAATTGAAACTCCGCAAACACATATTTATCACCCTTTTTTTAGTCTTAACTTTTTGTTTTTATTCGCAAAATCTTGTCTTTAGGCATATCACAAGCGATAATGGCCTTTCCACCAACTTGGTTAACTGTATTTATCAAGACAGCAAGGGGTTTATGTGGTTTGGAACACAAGAAGGTTTGAATAGATATGATGGTTACAAGATCAAGATCTATAAACACGAACCAAATAAGAGTAACTCTCTTTCTTATTCGGAAGTAAATTGTTTGCTTGAACTTAAGAATAACACAATGTTAGTAGGTACCCCTAATGGTGTGAATTTTTTGAGTTTAACTAATGATAGTATTTATCGATTGATATTTGATACAAAGGATTATAATGCGAAAGAAAATCATGTTACTGTCATTAAACAAATTAATGAAACCGAAGTTGCTATTGGTACGCGTAACGGAATAGTTATTTGCAATATCAATACAAAGGATTTTAAATACTTTCCATTTAGTATTGACGATGAAGTTTTGGTTAAGGATATAGAAGTTGATAATGGTAGACTTTTGATAGCGACCTTAAAAAAGGGGCTATGGACATTAGATCTTAATGGTAAAAAATTTGGAAGGGTAACTTTTGCTGATGAAGAAAAGGTTTCGGAAGGCGTTTTAGGACTAGAGTCCATAAACAAACTGTGTTTATATGGCGGCAACCTTTACTTAGCAACCGACGGAGCCGGAGTTTATAAGGTTGATCCAAAAACATTTTTAATCGAAGGTCAAAAAAAATTCAAGATAAATTATAGCGATAGAAATCACATTAAAGATTTCCTAATAAAAGGAGGTACAGTATATTGTGGAACTGGAAGTGGGTTTGTAACATACAATCTTCTAAATGGAGACACTGCTATTTACGTGAAGAGTGCAGAGAATAATAATTCTCTTAGCGACAATAAAGTTACCGCTGTTTACATAGATCGGAATGAGAATTTATGGCTTGGAACCTTTATTGGTGGAGTTAACGTTTCCTTTAAAAGCTCTCAAAAATTTGTTAATCAATTTAAGTATCGCTTAAACAGTTTCAAAAATTTATTTTTGACTTTCCAGGATAATCAAGGTAATGTATGGTTATGCGGTGATCGCAAGTTAAGCATGCTTCCAAAAGGTCAAAGGGAGTTTAAGTCTTACGATCATGTGGTCGGTTATTTTGATGCACTTGCTGTTTATCAAGAAAGTAACTCAATTTACTGGTTCGGTACTTATGGAGATGGGTTAAAACGTTATGATATATCTACAAATAAGGTAACTGCATTTCTTTCCGATAAAAATGGAGGAACGGTACTTTCAATCCTTCGAGTAGATGATTATTTATTAGTGGCAGCCTTTGGTGATGGTTTATTTAAGATAGGTCTTAACTCGAACACTAAAACGCAGTATGCGGAGCAAGATGGTTTAGATAATTTAAATTTGACTAGTTTGTTCTTGGATAAAAACAATACAATATGGATATTAACCGATGGAGGTGGTATTTACAATATTGAAAATTTTTCAAAAACAGACGGAAAGTTTAAGTTAATAAAACATCACTCTAATAGTACAAAAGAATCAAGCATCCCTTCAGATGTTGTTTATTCAATGAATCAAGATAATAATGGGAGTTTATGGTTTGGAACAAATAGTGGTTTATCTAGATTTGATGGCAAATCTTTTAGAAACTATTATGAAGGAGATGGTTTGGCAAACACATTCATATATTCAATCTTAAAGGACAGCACTGGACGTTTTTGGATGAGTACTAACAAAGGAATAACTGCATTCAATCCAACGGAATCAAATAAACCTTTTTTTAAAAACTATAATCTTAAAGATGGGTTAACTAATACTGAACATAATATAGGAGCTGCCAGTTCTTCGGCCCTCGGGAATATTTTGTTCGGCGGGCCTAACGGGTATAATATTTTTAGGCCAAGTCAGGTCAAGGATAATCTACATGTTCCGCCTGTTTATATTGTATCTTATAAGCGATCGGGTAAGGATATTCCTATCGACTCTAACTTAATTTATAAAAAGCACATTAAGCTAAGCTGGCGCGAGAATTACTTTCAATTAGAAGTGGTTGCTCTGGATTTTATTGATCCCGAAAAAAATCTTTTTAAGTACAAACTTGAGGGATATGACAACGATTGGTCGGAGCCGAGTACCGTTCGGTATATTTCTTATACCGAATTACCAGGAGGAACATATACTTTGAAAATAAAGGCAAGTAATAGCGATGGTGTTTGGAATGAAACACCTTATGAACTTGTAATTACTATAGTTCCACCGTTTTGGAAAACTACTTGGTTCTATGTAGTTGTAGTTATTGTTGGTACAGGCTTAGTTGTAATGTTTACGCAGTGGCGAACCCGAAAGATCAAGGAAGAGAATAAAATTCTTGAGCATAAGGTTGCTGAACGTACGCGCGAATTGGCCGAAAAAAATCGTGATATCACAAGTAGTATTGAGTATGCAAAACGTATTCAAGAAGCTATTTTGCCCTCAAAGGATTATATTTTCTCAAAACTGGAAAGAGCCTTCATTCTTTACAAACCTAAAGACATTGTGAGTGGTGATTTTTATTGGTTTGGCGAAAAAAATGGATGGAAGATATTTGCAGTAGTAGATTGTACTGGCCACGGTGTGCCTGGTGCTTTTATGAGTATGATAGGGCATAATCTTATGCATCAGATCATTCAAGAAAAAGGAATTACCGACCCAGGAGATATATTGAATAGTTTGCATAAAGGAGTTCAGGAGTCGTTAAGGCAGGGTAATAATGAAATAAATACCAACGACGGCATGGACGTTTCTATTATTGCTTTAAACAACAATAAAAAAACAGCCACATGGGCAGGAGCAAACAGGCCATTGATCATTATTTCTAATGATGGTGAGTTTTCTAAGATCGACGGAAATAAATATCCAATAGGAGGTTCACAATTTGACATCAAACGTGAGTTCACTACAAAAACGATTGAGTTAAATAAACCTTCTATGGCCTATTTATCTTCAGACGGTTATGCCGATCAATTTGGAGGAGATAATGGAAAAAAATTCATGGTGCGTAGATATCACGATCTTTTAATGGAGATCCATTTAAAGGATATGGACGCTCAGCGAGAATTGTTAAATGCGGCTTTTGAGGGATGGAGAAAAGATCATGAGCAGATAGATGACGTTTTAGTTGTAGGTGTTGCTTTATAAGAAAAAAGTACTATTTTTGTGTATAAATCATGTGGTTTTAAACCTTTTAGTTTTATAACCATCAAATTAATAAAAAACATGAGATCAATTAAATTAATATTCTCGGTAGCAGCCTTAACGATGCTTACCCTAACTTCTTGTCACAAAAAAGAAACAGTTGAAGTTGATAACGAAACTCAATCAGTGGTAGATAACGCCGTTGCAGAGCAAGAATTCATGAGCATGGTTCCTGCTGTAAATAGTGTCGCTATTAAAACAAAGGGAACGGGAGCAGATCCTAACAAGTCGGCTGTTGTAGCTTGCGATTCACTACACATTGTTTCAGGAGATACACTTTGGTCATCACCAACTCACGTTCATCCAACCTATTCTTTAACCTTAGCTGGAAGTTCTAGTTGCTCACCTATTCCAGATTCGAAACTTAGAGAAGGAATAATGTTTATTACCTTCTATGGTAAAGTAAAAACAGCAGGCAGCCGGATGAAGGTTGTTTTAGTAGATTATAAAGCTGCAAATACAGATCCTGCAAAAAAGATAAGTTATCAGTGTGATAGCATCGTAGTTAAAACTGTTTCAAATAACCCAACTACAGATATCAGAATATTTAACGTTAAGATCTATAATGGAAAATGTGTTGGCCCAACTAATAATTGGACTACATTGTATAGCACTGACAGAACGATCACTCACAATATGGCTACCGATGAGATTTCGATTTATGGAACATCAAACGGAACCAATCGTTTAAATCGTACTTTCACTGTTGATGTACCTCAAAGCTCCCCTTTGGTAAAAAAGGCATCATGTCAGTTCATTTCTTCAGGCATTCTTAATTTAACACCAGACGGATTCAAAACTAGAACGGTTGATTATGGTAATGGGAATTGTGACGACGATGCAACTTTCTCAGTAAATGGTAACACTGTTGCTTTTAAATTAAAATAAGACGATATTTCCAAACGGAATGAAAGAGGTTTTTGAGATATATGAAAAAATGGAACGCAATAACATATTGCTTTCATTCAAAGGAGAAGTAACCTCAGATCTTCTAACATCCATACTCCAGATAATGGAGAATAAAATGGCTGATCTTCAGGAAGAGCCTAAAATGAAGAAAAAGGTTTACAACGTTCTTGTAGAATGCCTTCAAAACCTTTATCATCATATGGACGAAGTGCCAGATGCAAGAGAGCAAAAGTTAAAATCGGCTATTTTCATGATCGGCAAACTTGATAGTCTTTACACTATTTTTACCGGAAACTATATTTTAAACGAGAATATCACCGGGTTAAAAGGACGTTTGGATAAGGTTAATTCTTTGAATAAAGAAGAACTCAAACACTACTATAAAGAAGTGCTGAATAACGGAGAAATGTCTCTTAAAGGCGGCGGTGGTTTAGGAATGATAGATATAGCTCGTAAAACAGGTGAAAAAATTGAGTATAATTTTTTGGAGATTAACGATAAAATATCTTTCTTTACGCTCAATATTAAAGTAACTACACAAAATTAATATAAATAACTATGGATAATTACAAAATAGAAGGTTCGCCAAAAACACCATCAATTACATTTGATCTTGGTACTGGCGTATTGGAAATTAAAGGGCGTTCTATCCCTGAAAATTCAATTGAATTTTACAAACCTTTGGTTGATTCTTTAGATAAGTATTCTTCTTCATCTAAGCCTGCAACAACCGTAAATGTTCAGCTAGAGTATTTCAATACTTCATCTTCAAAATGTATACTTGATGTTTTCAAGAAATTAGAAAGCATCCACAAAGGAGGTAGCGCTGTTACAATTAACTGGCACTATGAAGAAGATGATGAGGATATGCTTGAGGCAGGTGAAGATTATCAAGCTATCATCAACGTGCCATTTAAAATGGTAATGGTTAACGAGTAATTTTAACCTAATTAAATAAAATTCCCCCTCTAAAAACAACCGTTTTTAGAGGGTTTTTTTATTATATTTGTACCCTTAATTTTTTAAATCATACTATGTCGAAGATCACAGAAATTTTAGGTTCAAAGGCTGATGGATTATTGAACCATACCTGTAAAACCATTTCAAAAGACCAAATACATTTACCGGGTTCTGACTTTGTTGACCGCATCTTCTCGATTAGTAATCGCAACCCTCAGGTTTTAAAAAGCCTTAATCAACTATACAATACTGGTCGTTTAGCCAACTCAGGTTACATGAGTATTTTACCGGTTGATCAAGGAATTGAACATAGCGCAGGAGCATCTTTTGCCCCAAACCCTATGTATTTTGATAGTGAGAATATAGTGAAGCTAGCTGTTGAAGGCGGCTGTAATGCTGTAGCCTCAACCTACGGAGTTTTAGCTTCGGTTTCACGTAAATATGCCCATAAGATACCATTCATAGTAAAGATCAACCATAACGAATTTCTATCATACCCAAACCGTTTCGATCAGATCATGTTTGGCAGTATAAAAGAAGCATGGAACATGGGCGCAACAGCCGTTGGAGCCACAATTTATTTTGGTTCAGCCGAATCTGCTCGTCAAATAGTAGAGGTAGCAAAAGCTTTTGAAATGGCTCACGAGTTAGGAATGGCAACCGTTTTATGGTGTTATACACGCAATAATGCTTTTAAAAAGGACGGGATAGATTATCATACTGCAGTTGACCTTTCATCTCAAGCTAATCACTTGGGTGTTACCATTCAAGCTGATATTATTAAACAAAAACTTTCCGATAAAAACGGTGGATACACTGCAGTTGGACATGGTAAAACTCATCCGAAAGTATACTCAGAATTAACTACTGACCATCCAATTGATCTTTGTCGTTATCAGGTGGCAAATTGCTATATGGGCCGCATGGGTTTAATTAATAGCGGTG
The DNA here is from genome assembly GCA_016705695.1 of Sphingobacteriaceae bacterium. Classification (GTDB taxonomy): domain Bacteria; phylum Bacteroidota; class Bacteroidia; order B-17B0; family Aurantibacillaceae; genus Aurantibacillus. Next base: position 51,767 of record JADJLA010000011.1, on the reverse strand, counting down.
GAGAAAGTAAAGGAGCAAGCGACTTAGCTGAGGCTATTGAAACTGCGGTAATTAATAAACGCGGTGGAGGGCAGGGCTTAATTAGCGGACGTAAAGCTTTTCAAAAACCGATAAAAGAGGGAGTTAGTTTATTGAACAGCATACAAGATGTTTATTTAGACAAAACGATCACAATAGCTTAACAAATGTTTAAGATACGAGTGTTAATTCAACTCCCGATAACTATCGGGACATAATTCATAATTTATAATTAAAAACATGGGTTGGTTTAAACGATTAAAAGAAGGAATTACAACAAGCACGACTGAGAAGAAGGAAACTCCAGAAGGATTGTGGTATAAATGCCCTTCGTGTAAAAAGATAAATACAGCTCAAGATCATTCGGCACACAAATATGTATGCACCGATTGTGGGTACCACGAACGTATTTCAAGCAAAGAGTATTTCGAGGTAATTTTTGACGAAAACAAGTTCACTGAGCTTCATGAGAATTTGGTGAGTGGAGATCCACTTGAATTTACCGATACAAAAAAATATACGGATCGTTTAACTGATACCATTAGAAAAACAGGATTAAAGGATGCCTTAAGAAGCGCTTATGGTAAAGTTAACGGTGAGGATCTGGTTATTTGTTGTATGGATTTCACTTTCATAGGAGGAAGTATGGGTAGTGTAGTGGGCGAAAAGATAGCGCGCGCTATTGATTTTTGCATCAAAACAAAGGCACCTTTACTCATCATTTCAAAAAGTGGTGGAGCTCGAATGATGGAAGCAGCATTTTCTTTAATGCAAATGGCTAAAACATCTGCAAAATTAAGTCAATTAGCACAAAATCATCTTCCATATATATCATTACTTACAGATCCAACAACGGGTGGTGTAACTGCTAGTTATGCAATGTTAGGCGATCTTAATATTGCTGAACCTCACAGTTTAATAGGGTTTGCAGGGCCTCGTGTGGTGAAGGAAACAATCGGAAAGGACCTTCCCAAGGGCTTTCAAACAGCCGAGTTCGTTCTAGAACATGGGTTTATTGATAAGATCATACCGCGAACGGAGTTAAAAGAGAAATTAAGCTCAATCTTAAAGATGTTGAAGAATTAACCTTCTTATTAGATTGTATTTTACAACCCTGATCAAAGTCATTTATTCGTATTTTTCGGCCTTAAAAACTTTAAAACATTTTAGATAATTGATTTTCATGTTATTACGACCTAAATTCTCAGTATTTGATTCGAATATTAATTAGTGTTTTTAACAGATGAGTGTGTGTAATTGAGTGATGAAAAAATGCTTGTAATTTGGAAGCAACTCCTATTTTCCCTACTTTTGTGACAAATCTGCTAAAAGCAAATTTAATTAACCAAAAAAATAGATATGAAGAAATCAGTTCTAATTGTACCAGCATTGTTTATGTCAATGTTTACGTACGCCCAGGGGTCACACAGCGTTGCCTGTACAAGTGACGATCCTGTTTTAAACAAAAAAGGTCACGCCATTTTACCAAAAGCAGGTGATATTGCGTTAGGATTTAATGCGATCCCAGCTCTCGACCTAGTTTTTAACTCTCTACGTTACGTAAGTATCATGGGAAACAGCGCTCCTGCAGCAGCTAACCAAGCTGGAGCAGCAAACGCATACGTGCAAGGTTCGAACAACCAGATCGTTGGTAAGTACTTTTTATCAGACAAAACAGCGATCCGCGCAAAAATCGGATACAATACTTTATCAGGTTCAATGGTTAACCGCGTACAAGATGCTGAGGTAATGTACAACGCAACTTTAGGAACTGCAGAAGATATCGCAGCTGCTTCTCTTATTCGTGTTGAGGATAAATTAAAGTATTCAAAAACTAACATCATGCTCACTGCTGGATATGAAATGAGAAGAGGATACCGTCGCCTTCAGGGTGTTTACGGTGCTGAGATCGGAATTGGTGGAACTTCAGCTCGTCAAAACGTTACTTATGGTAATGCTTTCTCTGATGTTTATAATGTTGAATATACATCCAACTTTAACGCTTTCACTACGCTTAATCAGAACCCAACAAGCGGTAGAACTACTAGAAATCTTTATACAAAAGAAAGAGGTGGTATTCGTTTTGGCGTTAGAGGATTTGTAGGTATCGAATACTTTGTGTTCTCTAAAATATCAGTAGCTGCAGAATACGGTTGGGGTTACTCAGTAACAACAAGAAGAGGTGCTAAATCTACTCGTGAAGTATTTGTGAATGGTCAAAATGGCCCTTCAGTTTTCCAGGAAGAAGTTAACGCAGACAACGCTGAAAAAACAAAAGGTTTCTCAGTTGATAATAACGCAGGTAACATCTTCTCAATGAATAATACATTGGGTGGTAACACTAACTTAAGTGGTGGTGCAGGTGCTATTATGTTAATATTCCATTTCTAAATCAATTAACCAAATCAATAAAAAAATAAATAATTTAAATATAAAAGTCATGAAAAAATCATTATTAGCTCTTACTCTTCTTACAGCGATGTTCTTCTCGTGTAAGAAAGAAACAACAACCGATTTTACTGCTACAGACGTTACAGGAACAACTTTAGTTAAAGGTACTTTTACTAAAAGAGTTATTACTCCAGATGGTAGTGGTAACTGGGTAACTACAACAAAAATACCTGCTGCTGGTGTTTCAGTTCAAATTAAAGTTAACAAAAGTCAATTATATCCTGCTTCTATAGCTCAAGGTGCTGATGTATATTCTGCAACTTCTGATGCAAATGGTAATTGGGCAATGACTATTAAATCAAACGCAACCGGTGTTCAAGGTTACGTTACAATGAATGGATTTAATGGTACTCAAGACACTATCATTAACGGTGTTACTAAAACAGGATTATACGCGAATTATTTTGGTAATACTCCGGGTAATACAACTTTCTTCATGGGAACTACTCATGATTTTGGTGTGTTTAACTTTGTTGCATCAAACTTAACTTCAAACCCTAACAACATCATGATCGGTAGCGCTGCTGTTACAGGTTCTGTAAGTCTTACTCACTTCTTAAAAACTGTTACAACAGGTACTGCTGCTTCAGTAGCATTTGGTGCAACCAATACAGCTATTGGCGCTGGAACAACTGTTTATTTAGCGTTTGATATGGATCCAACGATCTTAACTACAAAAATGTATACTACTACTACAAATGCTAGCGGTTACTACACATTTAACTTAGCTACTGTAGCAATGAATACTTCAGGTTTCAATAATCAAGATGCTACTATTTGGGTTGCTGATTATACTGGCACAAAAGATAGTATTATGACAATTAATGGTGGTGCTGGATCGGTTATTCCGGGAAGCAGTAAGTCAGGTGTTTTTGGTAATGCTCAAACTACACAAAATTCTTTGTACAACAACGAAGTACGTAACAACGCTCATATTAATTTAGGTGGATTTACTGCAAACTAATTTTTTGCAATACTATAATTTTAAAAAGGCTCCGTTTACGGAGCCTTTTTTTTGCTCTTTTCTTTTATAGGATTTCATTTGATACCAACCCTTCAAAAAATATAAGGATCCTTGCAGGACAAAATTTCTCGTCCAGCATTAACAGATGTATTAAAGGTAAGACCGGACACTATGTTCAGTGAGAAGATAATTCATCTTAACATAAATTCCACATCCCCTTCGTGAGTTTTCTGGAGTATATCCGGTGATTGGGCGCCCAAATGAAAATAATAATTTCGTATGCTAAATAATAAAAAAGCCCCTGATCTCTCAGAGGCTTTTAATAGAATTAAATTATAAAGCTATTTAGCGGCTTCCTTAGCAGCTTTGATTTTAGCTTTAATATTATCAGTGGTTAACGAACCTGGACGCTCTATAGGCGAACTGGTTGCTCTATCCCAAATTAAACTTGCTAATACACCTAACGAACGGCTAACACCAAACAATACAGTGTAAAAATCAAACTCATGCATTCCGTAGTGAACCAATAATGCACCTGAATGTGCATCCACATTTGGCCAAGGATTTTTGATCTTACCAGTACCTTCTAAAATAGGAGGGGCAACTTCGTAAACCATTTGAACTATTTCGCAAATATCATCATGCTTGATCCATGTTTTATAAAAATCCTGCTGAGCAGTGAAGCGCGGATCTGTTTTACGCAATACAGCATGACCGTATCCCGGTACAACTTTTCCTTCGGTTAAAGTTTTTTTAATGTACTCGGCAATTTGTTCTTTAGTTGGTAACCCTCCTCCTAAATTTTCCTTCAATTCCATTATCCAATTCAATACTTCTTGGTTTGCCAAGCCATGTAAAGGACCAGCCAAACCATTCATACCTGCAGCAAATGCTAAGTATGGATCGCTTAAAGCAGAACCTACTAAATGAGTAGTGTGCGCTGAAACGTTTCCTCCTTCATGATCAACGTGAATGGTTTGATATAAGCGCATTAAACGTTTGAAATCAACTTGATCGTAACCTAGCATGTGCGCAAAGTTTGCTGCCCAGTCTAATTTATGATCAGGCTCAATATGAACGCCGCCTTTATATTTACGACGATAGATATATGCTGCGATCCTTGGTAATCGTGCAATTAGATTCATAGAATCTTCATATGCATAATCCCAATAATCTTTTTTGCTCATTCCTTTTGCATACGCCTTTGCAAAAACGCTTTCAGTTTGCATGGCCATTACACCAATAACAAACTGGGTCATTGGATGTGTATCAGGAGGTAATTTTTCAATTACATCGAAAACATGCTTTGGTACGTTATTACGTTTGGTCCATTCAGCGGTAATGAATGTTACATCCTCTTGCGTAGGTAATTCACCAACAAGCATCAAATAAAAAATACCTTCCGGTAACGGTTCACTTCCACCTGGTGCCTTTGGTAATTGCTTACGCAATTCAGGGATACTATACCCTCTAAAACGAATTCCTTCTTCAGGGTCTAATCGCGATGTTTCAGTAACCATACCCACCATACCACGCATACCTTGGTATACTTGGGCTACAGTGATCTCGCCTAATTTAAGGTCGCCATTGTTCTTAATAATATCTTTGATCTCGGCCGACAGAACTTCTGCCTTGCCCTTGAACTTCTCTTTTAATTTGTCCATAGAAATTTGGAATTAACTCCTGCTAATTTAATGAGTGTGTTTAAAATAAACTAATATTAAACCTTATTTTATTTAAGTGTATTCTAAAAATTGCTTTTTTGTCGTTAAACTTCGTTTTAAAAATGCTCATTTACGTCAGTAAACTGCGCTTTTTAATCCCGATAGCTATCGGGATCGTTCGCCTAAAATCTAATTTTTACAACCCACCTTAGGATTACTTCAAAAACCTAAAGGAATCCCCAATAAAACGGGCTGTTCCACCAAGTTGTTCTTCAATACGTAAAAGTTGGTTGTATTTAGCTATCCTATCGGTACGGCTGGCCGAGCCGGTTTTTATCTGCCCACAATTAAATGCAACCGAAAGGTCTGCTATTGTAGTATCCTCTGTTTCGCCGCTTCTGTGGCTCATTACCGAGGTATAACTGTTATTATGAGCTAATTGAACCGCATTTACAGTTTCGGTTAAAGTTCCAATCTGGTTAACTTTCACCAGAATAGAATTAGCAACGCCTTTTTCGATCCCTTTTGAAAGGAAATCTACGTTGGTCACAAAAAGATCATCTCCTACTAACTGAGTAGTAGAGCCTATTTTATCGGTTAATAGTTTCCAACCATTCCAATCATCTTCGGCGCAGCCGTCTTCAATAGAAAGAATAGGGTACTTTTTGCGCCAGCCGGCCCAATAATCAACCATTTGTGAAGCGGTTAATTTATCTCCAGTGGATTTTTTGAAGTGATATACTTTTTCATCCGATAAATAAAATTCAGATGCAGCGGCATCGATAGCAATGTAAATGTCTTTTCCCGCTTTGTAACCAGCCTTATCTATAGCCTGCATCACAGCTTTGATAGCATCTTCATTATTTTTAAAATCCGGGGCAAAACCACCTTCATCGCCAACATTGGTACTCATTTTTTGCGCTTTTAAAACTGCTTTTAAATGATGAAACACTTCGGTACCCATTTGTAAAGCCTCGCTAAAACTTTCGGCCCCAACAGGCATGATCATAAATTCCTGAAAATCGATACCATTATCGGCGTGAGCCCCACCATTTAAAATATTCATTAATGGAATAGGAAGCGTATTTGCATTTATTCCGCCGATGTAGCGGTAAAGTGGCTGACGACATTCTTCGGCCGCAGCTTTTGCTACTGCTAATGAAACCCCCAAAATAGCGTTTGCTCCGAGATTTGCTTTGTTCTTTGTGCCATCTAAAGCGATTAATGCCGTATCAATAGCGCTTTGATCAAAAATATAAGCACCCTTTAAATGTTCGCGAATTACACCATTCACATTGTTCACGGCTTTTAAAACGCCTTTGCCCATGAAGGTCTTTTTGTCATTATCCCTCAATTCTACAGCCTCATGGCTTCCGGTGCTTGCTCCCGAAGGAACAGCGGCTCTTCCTAAGATACCATTTTCGGTGATCACATCCACCTCAATGGTTGGATTTCCTCTTGAATCTAAAATTTGACGGGCAACAATTGAATTTATATACGACATATGGGTAAAATTTAAGCAACGAAATTAAGGTTTTTAAGAAAAAAAGGAAAGAAATGTTATGAGTATTTTATCGTATTTATAAAGGCTTTTGGCAAATTTTGTTTAAATACTCTTATCAAAATTTACTTGTTTAAAACATAGGGGCACTAACAATTTAGCTGAGGCTCTAACCTTTATCTTCGTTTCATGCAGCATCCTCTTAAAACCCTGGCCGCACTAGCCTCGCTTTTCCTTATTTTGGGTTTAATGGCTTTTGTTTATCCCAAAGCCGGGATAAGCTTGGGTAGTGGTGTTGTTCTCAAATTTCCTGAACTATCCGAATTGCTTCATAAAAAACAAGCAAAAAAAGACATTTCAAAAATTTTAGAACTGGCAGATAAGATCAACGCAAATGATTCAATTTCAGCGATCGATTCTCCTCAAACAAAAGACACAACCGCAATAAAACTCATAAATACGATCCAGTTTCGCAATAAAGCGTCGTTGGATGCATTTTTTGAAGCACTTTCAACTATGAAGAGCGATCCTAAAAGTATTCGTGTATTGCATTATGGCGATTCGCAAATTGAGTGTGATCGTATAACGGATTACTTGCGCATGAAATTGCAATCGCAGTTTGGAGGAAATGGCCCCGGTTTTGTTTCGTTAATGCCTATTTCACAAAGTGTAACTAATAAGGTAGTGAATGGTTATGGTTGGGATCGTTATCAAACATTTACTAGCAAAGATAAACGCGTGAAACATAATAATTTTGGATTTACAGGAGGCTTTACGCGTTTTATGGGTTACAAAATAGTAAGTGATACAAGCGTGGCAGTTTCAACAAACGTAACCATTAGCACAACAAAATTAGCCGGCACAAATAATTTAGGATATAAAAAGATAAAATTATTTTACGGAGGAGCCCAAGCAAAAACCTGGTGCGAGTTTTATGATGGACCGGCTTTAAGCAGCGCTGATAGTTTGTTAGAGGGTGGGAATTTTAGAATAAAGGAATATAATGTTTCTACATCTTCGCATGAATTTAAATTTAAAGGGAAAGATAGTCCGGATTTTTACGGCGTTTCTTTAGAGTCTGGGACTGGAGTATACGTTGATAATATTTCCCAACGAGGAAGCTCCGGAACCTTTTTTCAGCATATTAATTTTGGACAACTTAAAAGTTTTTACGATCATTTAAATATTAAGTTGATCATTTTGCAATATGGAGGTAATGCTTTACCATCATTGAAGAATAAAGAGAATGTTACAAATTTTGCAAATTATTTTAACGGACAAATTGCCATCATTAAAAGGGCTGCTCCAAATGCAAGCATTCTATTTATTGGTCCGGCTGACATGGGTGTTAAAGATGGAACAAGCTATGTAACTCATCCTATGTTGGAAGAAGCTCGTAATGCATTGCGCGAAGTGGCTTTTAAAAATGGCTGTGCTTTTTTTGACATGTACGATTGTATGGGAGGCTCAAATAGTATGAGCAGTTGGGTAGATGAAAAATTAGCGGCTACAGATTATATTCATTTTAGTCCGCAAGGTGCTCGCAAAATAGCAACATTACTGTATTCGTCTTTGATAACAAATTATAATAATTACGTAAAAACAAAACCTAAGAAATGAAAAAAGTACTCGGCGTCATATTAGGGATCTGTTTTGTTCAGTGTTTATCAGCACAAGCTGCAGTTGGAACTTACTCATTCATAAAATATGAAGAGAATAGATTACTGTTTGATAAGGATAGCTCCAGTTTTATGAATTTTTTTAAAAAAATGCAGGAGGTGAATGGCGGAGAGATAAAAAAACTAACGATCGCTCATATTGGCGGATCGCATGTGCAAGGCGGAACTTGGAGTAATGCATTTTTAGAAGGGTTTCAACATTCGTTCAACGTGCAGGGTGGAGGATATTTTGTTTTTCCTTATAAACTTGCCAAAACAAATTCGCAACCTTATGCACGAAGCTTTAGTGCCGGCCATTGGAAAAAATGCAGATGTGTGCAAAAGGATTTTTGTTTGCCTTTAGGAATGAATGGAATGAGTGTGAGCACGAATGATAGCGCAAATATTTTTGGTGTGGCTTTAACTAATAAAGCGGTTTGCCGAAAATTCAATGTAGTAAAAGTGTACCATAATTTCAATTGCAGTTTTGAAGTGAACTGTAATATGGAAGCAAAAAAGGAAGATTGTAAAGACGAGGGTTATACAATTTTTGAATTTGACCAACTTATAGATTCGGTAAGCTTCCAACTTATTAAAGAAGATACTTTGGTAAAGGACTTTACTTTATTTGGTTTTTCGTTGGAAGATAGAACATCTTCAGGTTTTTATCTAGCTGGCTTAGGAGCTAATGGCGCGGCAAGTAATTCGTTTTTACGATGTAATTTTTTTGTACCGCAATTAAAAACCATTCATCCCGATCTTGTGGTTATTTCTTTAGGGGTTAATGATGTTCAGGGAAAAGGGTTTACGAAAGAAGAATTTATTCAACATTACGATTCATTGATACGAAATATAAAGGAAGCTTCGCCAAACTGCGCTATTTTACTTACTACTACAACAGATAATTACATACGACGAAGAACTCCTAATAAACGAACAGAGTCAGCACGAGAAGCTCTGTTGGAAGTGATGGCGCATCATCAATGTGCCGTTTGGGATATGTACGAGATCATGGGAGGTTTTAAGTCAATTAGTAAATGGACAAAAACAGGACTAGCTGCGCGCGACAGAATCCATTTTAGCCCTAAAGGATATAGGATTTCAGGAAACTTGATGTTTGAGGCACTTTACAGAAGTTATTCATGTAACCGGAAGTTTGTAAACAAATAGAATGGTTGAAACATATTCTACAGTTTAATCCTGAGCAGCCACTACTGTTCACGCATTTATTTTTCTGGGGATTTTTTGCAGTTTGTTTATTGGGTTATTCATTTATTTACAAAGTAAATAAAGCCCGATCTATTTATTTATTGCTATTTAGTTTCTTTTTCTATTATAAAACAAATAGCGTTTTCATTTTACTGTTGATGTTCACCATTGTAAGCGATTTTTGTTGGGGAAGGATGATCCATAAATCAACAGATGCTTTCAAACGCAAGCTATTTCTTATTTGCAGCGTATTACTCAATTTAACGTTGTTATGTTATTTTAAATATTCTTACTTTTTTGTAAGCAGCAGCAATGAATTATTTGGTACATCAGAGCCTTACTTTAATGGATTCGCGAGTTTTTCAAATACTTTTTTTGGATCTGATTTTAGAGTAGATAAACTCTTAACACCTATTGGTGTTTCGTTCTTTACGTTTCAATCGTTATCCTACACAATAGATGTATATCGCAACAAAGTAAAACCTGTAGATAGTATTTTTGACTACGGGTTCTTTGTTTGTTTTTTCCCGCATTTAGTGGCCGGCCCTATTGTAAAAGCGCACGAGTTCCTTTATCAGATCTATCAGCCTTATAGTTTAACCAAGTTTGAATTTGGAATGGCAGGATTTTGGATCATGAATGGCTTTGGTAAAAAAATAGTAGCCGATTATATTGCGGTAAATTTTATAGATCGTGTATTTACAAGTCCGCATTTGTATACGGGACTGGAGGCAGTAATGGCCATTTTTTCTTATTCATTACAAGTGTATATGGATTTTAGTGGCTATACGGATATCGCCATTGGCATTGCTTTATTATTGGGTTATCGTTTAAAAACAAATTTCAAGTCTCCCTACAAAGCCCTTAGCACAAGCGAATTTTGGAAACGCTGGCATATCTCTTTATCGAGTTGGTTGCAAGAATATTTATACGTTCCATTGGGAGGAAACAGATCGGGAAGTATAGGTTCTTATGTTTGTATTATAATTATTTCTCTTTTCATGGTATTGTTAAGCGGAAAACTGTGGCTGTTATTTTTCCTTACAGGTTTTTTTCTACTACTTGTTGCTCTCGCTTTTGCTTTTCCTTCGGTAAAACAAAACATCAATACCAATATCAATTTAATGGTAACTATGTTATTAGGCGGTTTGTGGCACGGCAGCAGTTGGTTGTTCTTAATTTGGGGTGGATTGAATGGAATAGGATTGATCATTCATAAATTCTGGCAAAAGATCTCGCCGTTCAAAGACAATACAAGCATTCCTATAAAGATCATGCTAATGTTGATCACGCTTACTTTCATCAGTTTTACGCGTATTTATTTCCGAAGTCCTACTATGGATATTGTGAACGAGATCTACGACCGAATAGGAAACCATTTTTCGCTTTATTTATTTGGAGATATATTAATTGGATATTGGTCGGTTCTTTTGGTTGTTTTGTTGGGCTATTTGATCCATTGGATCCCCGAAACCATAAAAGAAAAGTACCGAAATGCTTTTGCAAATCTTCCAGTTCCCGCAATGGTAGCGGTTTGCTGTATTATTATATTCCTGCTTTACCAGATCATGAGTAGTGAAATGCAGCCCTTTATTTATTTTCAGTTTTAAGACCTTTTTCCTTATCTTTAAACGTTAAATTTTGTTTGAATTCCTACCGCAAAATAGCACTGATCTTGATCTTGTTCCCCTTATTTTTTTTGGGACAGGAAAAACCTGCTGAAAAATTAAATGCACGGTTTGTGATCAAAACAAGTGCCGGCATTCCAAAGCCTATTACAAGTAATTTATTCCGTAAATCATTTAACGGGTTTTACGATCTAGGAATATCGTTTAATTTTAGAACTGTAGGAAATTTTTATTTTGGAATTGGATACCAGAATGTTTTTTTTAAAAATAATGCGTATTTAAAACAGCAAGTTTATAATGCAAGCATACCATACGATACTAGGTTACTAGCTGATATCCCTTTTGTAGCCATTAGTTACGATAAGTATTTTAAAAGTGATTCTTACATAAAGTATAGTTTAAATTATGGTTATATCTTGGGTAAATACACCAATGTAAATCCGGATACTTCTGAGAAGAACAAACCCCTTATTAGTAAAGGATTTAGTGGGCAGTACATAAGGCCTGAGGTTAGTTTTAATTTTATTGATAAGGATAATACCTGGGTTTCTTTTTCGGTGATGGTGAGTTATACAACTTTGCTGTATAAATACGATCCAAGATCGCCGCGTTTTGCACATTTTTATGAGCTCCAACCGATCTCAAACAGATATGCAATGAGTTGGCTCACTGTGGGGTTTGGTATAAATGTTTTATTAGGACAAAGTAAAGAGTAGAAAATGGTCACAGCAGATACACCGGTAAAATTTGATAGAAGGAAGTTAAAGGATAGCACTTTGCTTGAGCTTTATATGAATATTTTGAAACCACGCATGGTTGAAGAGAAAATGCTTTTACTATTGCGACAAGGTAAAATAGCAAAATGGTTCAGTGGTATTGGGCAAGAAGCAATTAGTGTTGGTGTTGCATCGGCTTTAAACACTGATGAATTTATTTTACCAATGCACCGTAATTTAGGTGTGTTCACTACGCGTCAAATACCTTTCAATCGTTTATTCTCACAGTTTCAAGGTAAGCCCGGTGGTTTTACTCAAGGAAGAGATCGTTCTTTTCATTTTGGAACGCAAGAGTATAAAATTGTAGGTATGATCTCGCATTTGGGACCACAAATGGGAGTTGCAGATGGAATTGCTTTGGCGGATATTTTAAAAAAGGATAAAAAAGTTACTGTTGTATTTAGTGGTGATGGTGGCGCAAGTGAAGGAGATTTTCATGAAAGCATAAATACAGCAGCTGTTTGGAATTTGCCTGTGATATTTATTGTTGAAAATAATGGATACGGATTAAGCACACCAAGCAACGAGCAGTTCAAATGCAAATCATTTGCCGATAAAGCCATTGGTTATGGTATAGAAGGCATAAGTATTGATGGAAATAATTTATTAAAGGTTTACGATACTATAAAAACAGTAGCAGAAAGTTTACGTGAAAATCCTCGTCCTGTTATTTTAGAATGCGTTACATTCCGCATGCGTGGCCATGAAGAGGCTAGCGGTACTAAATATGTTCCAAAAGAATTATTTGATATTTGGGGAAGAAAAGATCCGGTTCATAATTTTGAAAAATATTTATTAGGGGAAGGCGTTTTAACCGAAGAGATCATTGAACAGTATCGTGCTGAAATAAAAAAACAGATCGACGACGGATTAGAAATTGCATTTGCAGAACAAATGCCAAAACCTGATACCGAAAAAGAATTGTGCGAATTATTTAAGCCATTTATAGCTGGTGAAACAACGCCTTCCGGTTCTACAACCAATATGCGTTTTATTGACGCCATAAGTAATGCCATGAAATTAGCCATGCGCAAGCATTCTAATTTGGTGTTGATGGGACAGGATATAGCAGATTATGGTGGCGTATTTAAGATCACAGAAGGTTTTGTTGAAGAATTTGGAAAAGGAAGAGTGCGAAATACGCCTTTGTGCGAAAGTGCAATTTTAGGAAGTGGTTTTGGTTTATCCATCAATGGTTATAAAGCCCTGGTTGAAATGCAATTTGCTGATTTTGTAAGCGAAGGCATGACACAAATTATAAATAATTTAGCAAAGAGTCATTACCGTTGGGGACAAAATGCTGATGTAGTTGTGCGCATGCCAACCGGAGCAGCTGTTGCAGCAGGGCCATTTCATTCGCAAAGTAACGAAGCGTGGTTCTTTAAAACACCGGGATTAAAAATTGCGTATCCTGCTTTCCCGTCGGATGCAAAAGGATTATTGCTTACTGCATTTGATGATCCAAATCCTGTAATGTTCTTTGAACATAAAGCATTATACCGAAGTATTAGCGAAGATGTATCAGATGATTATTACAATATTCCTTTTGGAAAAGCACGTTTGGTGAAGCAAGGAAATGATGTAACCATTGTTACTTATGGTTTGGGAGTTCATTGGGCATTGGAATTATTAAATGAGAATAAGGATATCAATGCAGATCTTATCGACTTAAGAACTTTAGCACCTTTAGATACAGAAGCAATTTACGAATCGGTAAAACGTACAGGAAGAGTTTTGGTATTGCATGAAGATACACTTACCGGAGGGATAGGAGGAGAGATAGCCTCATTGATCACCGAAAATTGTTTTGAGTATTTAGATGCACCCGTAATGCGCGAAGGAAGTTTGGACACACCGGTGCCTATGAATGCGGATCTTGAACAGAATTTTTTGCCTAAGGAACGGTTTAAGGAAAAACTGATGAAGCTATTGAAGTACTAACAAAAAATAAAAACATCAAAAAGAAACATTATGATAAAAGTAAGCGACACCTACACACACGAGTTTCAATTCTCGCAAGCGGAAGTTCAAGCATTTGCAAATGCAACCGGCGATAAAAATCCTGTTCACTTAGACGCGGCTTATGCAGCAACTACCATGTTCAAAAAACCGATCATGCACGGGATGTTAAGCGCGTCCTTGTTCAGTAAAGTATTTGGAACATTATTTCCGGGAGAAGGAACAATTTATTTAAAACAATCGTTATCGTTTTTAAGACCAATGTATGTAGATACAGCATACGAAGCGCATTTTACCGTTAAAGAAGTGGTGGTTGAGAAGAACAGAGCTGTGGTTGAAACCGTTATTAAGGATAAGGCCACCGGAGCAGTTTGTACGAGTGGAGAGGCTACCGTAATGAACGTTAATCAAATTAAATAATTAGAACAATGAAAAAATGCAAAACATTTGCTCTATTACTAAGCTTAGCGATCTTAATCAATGTTAAAGCGCAAACCAATGCTTTGCATTTTGATGGGAATGATAATGTGAAATTGGCCTATAACGCATCAATGGATTATAGCACCGGCAATCCATTTACGATCGAGTTATGGTTTAGAACAAGTACGGGCTCTAGCTGTGAATTTTTATCGAATATTATAAATGACATACCAGCTAAAGGAATTGTTATTGGTATGATCGCAGGTAAGCCGTATTTTTATACAGGAAACTCTTCTGGTGTAAATTCTGTTTACATGACATGTAATAACACCTTTAATGATGGCAATTGGCATCACTTAGCATGTGTAAGCAGTGGAAATTCAAACGCCAGTGGAATGTTTATATATGTTGACGGAAACGTTCAAACGGTTGTAATCGGTGCCAATAATTTAACCGGACCATTTAACTCGGGAGCTTCATATAATCTTGGATCTCGAAATAATGGTTCTTATTTTTATACTGGAAGTTTTGACGAATTGAGATTTTGGAGTAAAGCTCTTTGTCCTGCAGAAATTATTGGAAGAAAAAATTGTCATTTAGTAGGTAACGAATCTCAACTATTGGCATATTATAATTTTAACCAAGGTGTTGCAAGTAGTAATAATACCGGAATAAATACACTGATCGATAGTTCTCCTGCAGCTGTTACAGGGAGTCTTACCGGTTTTATTTTAAACGGAGCAACTTCTAATTGGATCGCTTCAACAACTTCTATTTCGGGAACATGCGGTAATTTTAATTTAATATCCGTAAGCGGTCCTACAAACATTTGTTCAGGAGCCTCAGTTACTTTAACTGCAAGTGGGTCTAGTCAGTATACCTGGAGCACTGGCTCCAATGCATCTTCAATAATAGTAGTTCCAAGTACTAATACAGTTTATTCTGTTAATGGCGGAACAGCAACTGCAAATTGTTCTGGAAGTAATAGTGTGAACATTTCGGTAATGCCTTCACCAACCATGAATTTGGTGAGTTCACAATCATCATTATGTTCAGGAAGTACAATTTCTTTATCTATAAGTGGAGCTAATTCGTATACCTGGAATACAGGATCAAATTCTGCATCAATAATTGTGGCGCCAACCAGTAACACTGTTTATTCTGTGGTTGGTTCAACCTCCTTAACTTGTTTAGGAAATAACAGTATTAGTATTTCTGTTAGCCCAAGTCCAACTGTAATTATTTCTGCCTCTCAGTTAACTGTATGTGCAGGTAGTGCGGTTGCTCTTTCTGGAAGTGGTGCCGATACGTATTCGTTCAGCAATGGAGCTACAACAAATCCAATTGTTGTTTCACCTTTAATAAACACTTTTTATACGGTATTGGGCACAAATACTTTATCAGGTTGTACCGCAACTTCAGGCGTATTGATAAGTGCTATTATTTGTAATGGCTTGCAAAATAATAGTGCTTTATTTAGTGATCTTATTATTTCCCCCAATCCATTTACGCAGCAATTAACTATAAAGAATTTGCAAGGAGAAAATAGTATAGTACTGTATAATGCTATAGGTCAAGCTATACTTGAAACAAAGGTTAATGATAAAGAGTATGTATTAAGCCTTGAATATCTTGAGCAGGGTGTTTACTTTTTAAAGGTATTTATGAATGGCAAAGAGGACCAAGCAGTTACTAAGAAAATAATCAAACAATAAGCTCTTTTTACCCCTCAAAATACATTTGAATTATTGAATTAAAAGGCTATTTTTACGAATCTAATTTAAAAACATGGAACAAAAACAAGTTCAAAGTGGTCATCCAAAAGGACTTTACGTACTTTTTATCACCGAAATGTGGGAACGTTTCAGTTATTACGGAATGCGTGCCATTTTCGTATTATTTTTAACCAAAGCATTATTATACGATAAAGCCTTTGGTTCTGATATTTATGGAAGTTATACCGGTTTGGTATACTTAACTCCATTAATTGGAGGCTATATGGCAGATAGATATTGGGGGAATAGAAAATCGATCATTGTTGGTGGTATAATGATGGCACTAGGGCAGTTTTTAATGTTCTTGGCAGGTTCGTTCTATCAAAATGTTGATCTCGCGAGAATTATTATGATGGGCGGTTTAACCATGCTAATTATTGGAAACGGGTTCTTTAAACCAAACATTTCTACCATGGTTGGGCAGTTATACACTAAAGGTGATAAACGAGTTGACTCAGCGTTTACTATTTTTTACATGGGAATTAACCTAGGTGCATTTTTTGCTCCTTTAGTTTGTGGATACATTGGTGATACCGGCGATCCCGGAGATTTTAAATGGGGATTTTTAGCAGCTTGTTTTGGTATGATACTTAGTTTGATATTATTTATCTCGTTAAAAGATAAATATATTGTAACGCCTGAAGGTGCAGCTATTGGTGGTAAACCAAATAGAAACATTGCAACTAGTGATATTGATACAGCGAAAGAAGTAAAAACTGAATTTACAAATGGTCAAATAATGACCTGGTTAGGAATTGAAGTTGGATTGTTTACGTTATTCATGCTATTAGGACAAGGTATTATTGGATCATTTATTTTTTCATTATCAATTGCCGCTCCGGGATTTATTATCTCAGATAGAAGCTTAACAAAAGTTGAGAAACAACGTATTTGGGTTATTTACATTGTAGCTTTCTTTGTTATTTTCTTTTGG
This sequence comes from Sphingobacteriaceae bacterium, assembly GCA_016705695.1. Taxonomy (GTDB): domain Bacteria; phylum Bacteroidota; class Bacteroidia; order B-17B0; family Aurantibacillaceae; genus Aurantibacillus. The sequence continues at coordinate 34,810 of JADJLA010000011.1, read as the reverse complement.
GCTGCCTTTGAACAAGCAGGCGCCGCATTAACTTTCTTTGCAGCAGAACAAACTGATAGAACTCTTTTTGGAAATGAGATTCCTGCAAGTTATTTTCAATCAGTAAATGCAGTTGCTATTGTGATCTTTGCCGGCGTATTTGTGGCTTTATGGGGTTTCTTAGGAAAGCGTAACAGAGAACCCGCATCTCCGTACAAACAAGCGATAGGTTTATTCTTATTGGCTTTAGGTTATGTAGTAATTGCTGCAGGAGTAAAAGGGATCGACCCTTCAACAAAAGTAAGTATGATGTGGTTATTAGGTTTATATGTGATCCATACTTTTGGTGAACTATGTTTATCTCCAATTGGTTTGTCAATGGTAAATAAATTGGCCCCCGTCAAATTCGCGTCTCTTTTAATGGGTGTTTGGTTCTTATCCACTGCTTCAGCTAATAAATTTGCCGGAACTTTAAGTTCATATTATCCGGAAACAATGTTGGTTGTATCGGCTGTTGAAAAGCAACAAACCGAAAAAGCAATTGAGATATGTCCAAAATTAGATAAGGCGGAGGATATTAACGGAACTAAGTATGTGAGCATCGACTTAATTAATTTAGATGGAATTAAGGATAAAGTAGTGAAGGAAGATGTAGTTAAGAATATTTTTGCAAATTCAGTTATAAAGGAAAAATCATTTATTGGATATAAAATAAATGATCTTTATTCATTCTTTATGTTGTTTGTGGTAATGGCAGGCGTGGCCTCTGTTATTCTATTCTTCTTATCAAAGAAGTTACTTGCCATGATGAATGGTGTGAGGTAGTTGTAAGTTATTTTAGAGGTTATGAAAAGGCTCCGATATTTTCGGGGCCTTTTTTATTTGATGACTTACCTATGAGAATTGAATCAACTTTTTCTTATCACTTTTGCTATTTTCCACTTTGTTTTGCGCTTTGCTTTTTTTGAAACGATTAGATCAAGATCTTCTGACGTGATAATGGATTTTGCAATGAATGAAATAGCAGTAAGTCCAACTCCGGCTCCTATAATGTATGGATTTTGAGTGTCGGCCGATATAAGAGTGGCTGCAATAAATAAAGCGGCTGCTACATTTGCGGCTTTAATTAATTTTCTCTTTTCAGGGCGGTAATGATTGATAACCGTAATAGTTCTTATCCTAGATGTTTTAATTGTTCTTTGAACCGAATATTGAACATGGAGTATCTTAAAATTTAACTCTCTATTTAAGCTATCCCTATATTTTCGTTTGTTATGCTTTTGTTTAGAAAGTTGAGTATAGCGATCTTTCAATTCTTTTATAAGGCTATCCGAAAGAGATGTCCTTATATAAGTTTTAATAGAAATTACTGTATCATAAACATCATGTATGATCGCCTTAAACGCAAGCGAGTCGCTAAATTTTATCTGAATAGGATATTTTCCTAATGGTAGTTTATAAAGAGAACTTGAATCTTTAGCTTTTGCGAACACCAAAGTATCTTGCGCACTAATTAAAGTTTGAAAGAATAGAAAAAGTACAATACATTTTAAATGAGATCTCATGTATTTAGGTCTAGCCTAAAAGAGTTTTTTTAGTATGCTCTAAAATGTCAAAAGCAATTTCTTTTGTTGCCCCTTCAGCATACAAACGCAATACTGGCTCTGTACCACTTGCGCGGATCATTAACCAAGTGTTATCATCAAAGAAATATTTGTAACCGTCTAGGTCTTCAATACGCGATACATTGTATTTACCAAAAGCTTTATAACTTCCTTTTTTGCAAGCCTCCAATACTTTTTGTTTGGTAGCTTCGTCAATATATAGGTCGTTACGTTCAAACCAAAATGTTCCTGTTATATCGTAAACCTCTTGAATTAATTCTTTTAATGATTTGCCCGATTTAGCCATGAATTCCCAAATGGTTAATCCCATCCAAATTCCATCGCGCTCAGGAATATGCCCTTTAATTGCAATTCCACCACTTTCTTCGCCGCCTACCAACACGTCTTCTTTTACCATGATGCCGCAAATGTATTTGAAACCGATCTTCACAACATCTAATGGTAATTTATAATGGTCGCACATGTTCTTTATTTTTACCGAAGTGCTAAAAGCAACCGCTACTTTTCCTTTCATGTTCTTATACTTCACCATGTAATGGATCAATAATAAAATAATATGATGTGAATCAACAAATTTTCCTTCCGCGTCATATAAACCAATTCTATCGGCATCTCCATCAGTAGCTAAACCACAAGAGATATTTCCTTTCGACTTAATAAAATTACTAAGCTCTTGTAAATTCTTATGAATTGGTTCCGGTGCTTGTCCATGAAAACCCGGATTATGATCGTTATGTAAATGATGAATGTTTGGGAATAATTTACTCATTACTCTTTGTCCTGCACCAAACATGCTATCATAAACCAAATTCAATTTCGAATTTCTAATAGCATCTAAGTCAAAATTCTTTTCTACATGCTTAATATAATCGTTCTCAAGATCAATGTATTTTAAAAGACCATTTTTTTCAGCGTCCTTTAAACTAATTACATCAAGATCATAAATTGTATCGGGAGGAATGATGTCTTCAATTTCTTGCACTAACTCCGGCCCAAGTGGTCCGCCATAATGTGCTTTTATTTTATATCCATTGTACGAAGCCGGATTATGGCTTGCAGTGATGATCACTCCAAGATCTGTTTTATATTTTACAGCGCCTAATGATATCATAGGCGTACTAATAAAATCTTTCGCTAAAAAAACTTTGATGTTATTGGCAATAAAAACTTTTGCCGCAGTTTCGGCAAATAATTCGCCTGCAAAACGGCAATCGTGTCCTAAAACAACGCTTGGTGTTTTGTGAGTTTTAATTAAGTATTTACTTACAGCTTCGGTAACACGCGCTACGTTATCTACTGTAAAATCTTTTGCTATAATGGCTCTCCAGCCGTCGGTTCCAAATTTTATTTTTGTCATACTAAATAGTGTGCTAGATCAAATATAATTAAAAAGAGAATGTGTTATTATTGAATGAGTAAGCGGGTGTTATTTTTTAGTGAACGAATCTCTAAGTGCAAGCATTTTTATTGCCGTAGCCGCTGCTTCTTCGCCTTTATTGCCATGCTTTCCGCCGGCTCTGTCAATAGCTTGCTGCATGTTATTCGGAGTTAATACGCCAAAAATAACAGGCTTGCCATATTTGATGTTTAGTTGTGTTATGCCATTTGCAACTGCATCACAAATAAAATCAAAATGCTTTGTTTCGCCTTGTATCACACATCCTAAAACAATTACCGCATCTACACGTTGTTTTTCTAATAGATACTGCGCGCCAAGGGTTAATTCATATGCTCCCGGAACAGTTCTAATAATAATGTTTCTTTCTTTGGCATCTTTACTTCTCAAAAAACCAAGGGCACCTTCTTTTAATTCGTGCGTGATCTCGTGATTCCACTCAGCCCAAACAATACCAAATTTATAGCGCGCTGCACTTGGTACTTCGCTGCCTTCAAATTTTGATAGATTTTTGTGTGTGCTTGACATTTGCTTTAAAAAATAACCCCGCAAATTCTGCGGGGTTAGTGTTCGTTTTATAAATTCCCTAGGGCTTTTAATCGGGCAATATTCCTATCGGCTTCTTTGCCAAGCTCTGTGCTTCCGTATTCCTTTTCTAAACGCTCGTACATATTGATCGCTTCAGAATAATTTGCTTTCAATTCGTAAGCAAAGCTCGCTTTCTTTAAAAAATATGGTGTCGTAAAATTATTCACCTTCATATCTGCTGCTTTCAAATAATATTTGATAGCTTCATCTACTTTACTTTGTTCTACGTAAGCATCGCCAATTAGTCCTGTAGCCATTGGAGCGATCATTTCATCATCCAAATTATACTTTTCTAATCTTTCAATTGCTTGATCGTATTTACCAAGGCGTAAATAGCAAATGCCCGCATAGTAATTAGCTAGCGTTCCTGTTTTTGTCATTCCGTATTCATCAGCCACAGCATCAAAACCCATAATTGGTTTCTGACCATCTGCGGTGTAAACCATACGGTTTCCATTTAATGCAATGCTAAAACTGTCGATATCAAAGAATTTTTGAGCCCACATGATCTCGTTTCCGGCCTCAGCTTCTTTTTCAGGTAAGTATTTAAAATTCCAGAATACAAAAGCAGCAATAACCACAAGTAATCCACCACCACCGTACTGGACCATTTTCTTGTTCTTTTCATAAAAAAGTTGAATACCCTGTAAATTAGGATCGATCACTCGCTCTTCTTGCTCCTCAATAATCTCCTCAACTTGTTCATTAGCATCTACATTCTCAATTGTAGATTCATCTTTAGTTTCTGCCATTTGTTAAAATAATAGGGGGCAAAAATAGGCTTTTTTACTGATAAATCGAAATTTTTTTAAACATGGCCCAAAGGCTCGTAAACTAAGCGTATTTTTGTGTTATAGCCTATGTTTTTAAAAGATCTATCCTTAGTTAACTTCAAGAATTACAGCGAGTTTTCGGCCCGTTTTTCGCCGAGGATCAACTGTTTTGTGGGTAATAACGGCTCGGGTAAAACCAATCTTTTGGACGCAATCCATTACCTCAGTTTATGCAAGAGTTATTTTAATGCTATTGATAGTCAAAATATCAAAAATACTGAGGGATACTTCATTCTTCAGGGGCATTTTGATAAAAATGGGGAAACGGATGCGGTGTATTGCGGCATTAAACGTAATCAAAAAAAGGTATTTAAAAAGAACGGAAAAGAATATCACAAACTCAGCGAACATATTGGGCAATATCCTTTGGTGATGATAAGCCCAAATGATAATGAATTGATATGGGGTGTGAGTGAGATAAGACGCAAATTCGTAGATAGCATCATTTCGCAATACGATAAAGTGTATTTGGATAGTTTGATCGCTTATAATGGAGTTGTAAAGCAAAGAAATTCGCTTTTAAAACAATTTGCCAAAGGGCAAACCATGGATTCTTCTTTATTGGAGATATGGGATCAGCAATTAACCATTTACGGAAACGTGATCATTGAGAAACGGAAGGATTTTTTGAGTTCGTTCATTCCCATGTTCAATCATTTTTATGAGATATTGAGTGATCATAAAGAAGAAGTGTTATTAGATTATGAAAGTTCTTTAGAAGGACGTGATTTTAAAACGGCGCTTATGGCCTGTTTGCCAAAAGATAGAATTTTGGAATATACTACGGTTGGTCCGCACAAAGATGATATGGATTTTAAGATCAACGGACTTTCGCTCAAAAAATTCGCATCACAAGGACAGCAAAAATCATATTTGCTAGCTTTAAAATTAGCACAATTTCAATACATCAAAGATAGAAAGCACGAAAAACCATTGTTATTATTGGATGATGTATATGATAAATTGGACGAAACGCGTTTTAATAAATTAATTGACCTTGTAAAAGGAGATGAATTTGGACAGGTATTTATTACAGATACACATATAGAGCGCATGCAAGCACTATTTGGAAATAGTAAAACAGATCATAAATTATTTAAGGTTACCAATGCGTTGGTAGAAGAAATAGTATGAGAAAGAGTAACCTTGTAAAATTGGGCGATGCCATTCAGCAATTTCTAAAGAAAGAAAATCTGGATGTGAAAATGAGCAGGTTTGCTGTAAAGAATGCCTGGGAGGAAATTGCCGGAAAGGTTATTGCAAATCACACCACTTCGATTTTTTTTGATGATCAAAAGAACATTTTTTTAAGTTTAGATTCGGCCGCTGTAAAAAACGAGGCAATGTATAGTAAAGAAAGCATTGTAAAAAAGATCAATCAATTTTGTGGTTACGAATTGGTAAAAAATTTGGTGATTAAGTAAATGAATATTGCAGATCAATTAGTAAATGATGGCATCCTTGATCAGGATCAAGCTCAGCGCGTAAATGTTTTTGAGCGTGATAAACCCATGAGTGTTCATTGGGAATTAAAAACCATTCTATATCTCGGTATCCTTTTATTTATGGCAGGCCTTGGAATTTTGGTGTATCTCAATATTGATACCATTGGGCATACTGGTATCATTGCCGCCATTAGTTTAGGTTGTGCTGCTTGTTTTTATTACGGATTTAAACATCGCAAGCCTTATACAAATCAAGAAGTAAAAGATGAATCTCATTAGGCACCGCTTATGTTTTTGATCACAAAGGAATTCTTTCATTAGGAATAACAGGTTTTGCAGCTTGGGCCGGGATATCAGTTACACCAATGCATTTATTAGAGAATAATGATTTTTCAAACACGGATATCATATGGACAGCTATTGTTGTGGGTGGAATTTTGGCAGGCTTTTCAAAAGTGACAGATATAAAGGATATTAAAAAGCATTTTGGATTTACGTACAATAATTTTGCCGCAAACATTTTATTTATTGCACTTTTAGCAGGGCTGTTCGATGAAAGCTACATGTCGTTCGTTTATTTTTTATTGATCTCCGCGCTTGTATTCTATTATATTAGATATGCCATTGCTGAGAAATCATTTTTGTTTCTATTGTTATCTGTTATTTATGGTTATATAGCTCTGACCTATGCGTTCTTTTATCTTTTAATTGAAATTGGGAATGAATTAAGCTTTATGCTTGGACTATTTTACGTAATTGCATCGTGTGCAGCCATTGTTCTTTTCTTTATTTATTATAAACGCATTTTAGGGATTAAGAAATGATAGCGTATAATAAAATATTGTTGAGCAATATGCTTATCGTTAAAAAAGCCAAGCAATGGTTTAGCCGCGATCTTATTTCAGGCGCACAAATGGCCTCTATTTTAAATAAATATCCTATTGAATATTTTAAGCCAAATATTTTTATCAAAGTAGGATTATTTTTATTTACGCTTTTTCTTATTGGCGCAGCTTTAGGTTTATTCTCATTAATGAGTATGGGAATTCTTGTGAATAATGATTCGTTTGAGGGATATAGCATTTTTGTAAGCATTATTTTTGGCGGCGCATGTGTATTCTTCCTCGAAAAATTCATTCAATGGCGAAATTGGTATAGCAACGGAATTGACGACGCGCTTTTATACAGTGCTTTAAGTTTTATTTTTTCAGCCATTGCGTTTAGTATTAGTAATGACCTTAACGATGAGGATGGATTTCTTTTAATGTGTTTTATCTATTTGCCATTCCTTATGGTTGCAGCAGCTAGATATATAGATAGAGTTGTAACCATTTTCATGATCGCCTGTATGTATTGTATTTTCTTTTCACTGATCATGAAAATTGGCAATGCCGCCAAATTCATCATGCCTTTTGCATTTATGGGTTTATCTGCTGCGTTTTATTTTATTGTAAAAAAGCAAATGACCTTTTCCTCAAGGACCCACTACAAAGGATGTTTTAAAGTAATAAAAGCCATTTCTCTTATTGTATTTTACGTTTCAGGAAATTATTACGTTATCCGCGAAAGCAGCGTTGAATTCTTTAACTTAGATCTAAGTGAGGGGCAAGACATTCCAATGGCACTTATTTTTTATGCCTTCACAGCTTTTGTTCCTTTGTTGTATTTGTTTTTTGGATTAAGAACAAAGGATAAATTATTGGTTTGGGTATCTTTACTATTAATTGCTGTATCAGCGCTTACGTTTAAATATTATTTTAGCTTGGGTCATCCTGAAGTTTCATTAACTATTGCCGGTTTGGTGATGATGGCTTTAGCATATGTTTCTATAAAATATTTAGTAACCGATAAAAAGGGGATCACATTTAAAGATGATCCTAACGAAGATAATTTCCTAAAAGCAAATGCCGAAGCCCTTGTGATCGCTCAAAGTTTTGGAACGCACGCTCAGCCTACAGATACAGGTGTACAAATGGGTGGTGGCGAATTTGGAGGCGGTGGTTCAGGAAATAAATTTTAAACTAATAAATTATGAGAGTATATTTTCTATTTTTTGCTTTTCTTTTTTCTTTTGAGATCAACGCGCAAACTAATGATTCTATTATGTTGCGTAAGATCTATGATCATTACTTAACTGAAAGTAAAAGTTACAAGAATCTTGAATATTTGGCAACCAAAATTGGCGGACGATTAAGCGGAAGTAAAAAAGCAGAAGAAGCAGTGTATTGGGCAAAAAAAGCACTTTATGACGCCGGAGCCGACACCGTTTATTTGCAACCATGCACGGTTCCGCATTGGGAAAGAGGAGGGAAGGAAATTTGCAAAGTTGTTTCACCGGGTGCAAAAAACGGTCAATTAGCAGTAGTGGCTTTAGGTAGCAGCACTTGTACTCCAAAAGGAGGCATAACTGCCGATGTTGTTCGTGTAAGATCGTTTGATGAATTAGAAAAATTAGGTGAAAGTAAAATTAAAGGAAAGATTGTTTTTTATGATGTGGCATTTGATGATAAATTAATTACGCCAGGTTCGGCTTATGGCGCAACTGTAAAATACAGAACAATTGGAGCTTCTTATGCAGCAAAATATGGTGCTGTAGCAACTGTTGTGAGAAGTATGACCAATGTGCGCAACAATTCTCCACATACGGGGAATATGAAATATGATACAGCTATTTCAAAATTGAAAATTCCGGCCCTAGCACTGAGTTATGTGGCGGCTGACCGAATCTGTGCAGAGTTTGATCTGTTTGGTAAAGTTAAACTGCACATCGAAACCTTCTGCAAAACTTTTCCCGATGCCCCTTCCTTTAATGTGATAGGAGAAATTAAAGGTTCTGAAAAACCAAATGAGTATATTATTTCCGGAGGGCATTTAGATAGTTGGGATAATGGTCAAGGCGCGCACGACGATGGCGCAGGCATTGTACAAACGATTGATGTGATGGGAATGTTCAAGAAAATGGGAATTAAACCTCGTCATACTATTAGAACGGTTTGTTTTATGAATGAAGAGAATGGATTAGGTGGAGCAAATGCATATTTTAAAGAAGCAGATGAAAAGAAATTAAAACATATCGCCGCGCTTGAAACAGATGCCGGTGGATATACGCCGCGTGGTTTTGGAGTTGATACAACCAAAGGAATGCACAAAATGGTTTCAAAATGGGCACCTTTATTCAAGCCGTATTTTATTGAGCATATAAAAATTGGTGGCGGGGGAGCTGATATTGGTCCGCTTGAGAAATTAGGAGTACCATGCATTGGTTTTGAACCCGATAATCAACGTTATTTTGATATCCACCATACAGCGGATGATACATTTGATAAGGTAAATAAACGCGAACTGGAGCTTGGTGCCTCAGCTATTGGCAGTTTGATCTATTTGATAGATAAATACCATCCTTAGGTATTTTCTTTAAAATTGTACCACATTTTAAACTAATTTCGCTTTCCGAAGTCTAATAATCGGTAAGTAAGTGAGGCCTCTTTTCACATATATATTTCTTTTTGTTCTTAGTTCAAAACTAGCAGCTCAAAATTTCTCAATTAGCGGAAGTGTTTCCGACGCATCTAACGGCGAATCGCTTATTGGCGCGGTTGTGTATTTAAAAGAGAATAAGAAATCTTCTTCAACAAACCAATATGGCTTTTATTCGATCAATTCTCCAAAAGGAAATTATATTCTTGTTTGTCAACTCATCGGATATTCAACATTTACTGCGGCTATTGATTTAAATTCAAATCAATCATTAAATATTAAAATGGCTACTCCCGAAAAGCAATTGGATGAAGTGGAAGTAAGCGCAAAGGGAAATGAGGAGAATGTAAAGAGCACACAAATGAGTGCTGTAAATTTGGATATGGCCGAAATAAAAAAGATACCCGCTTTTATGGGGGAGGTTGATATTTTAAAAACTATTCAATTATTGCCCGGTGTAAAAAATGCAGGCGATGGTAATACAGGCTTTTATGTTCGCGGTGGCGGACCTGATCAGAATTTAATTTTATTGGATGAAGCGAATGTGTATAACGCATCTCATTTAATGGGATTCTTTTCGGTGTTTAATGGAGATGCCATAAAAAATGTAAACTTGATCAAAGGAGGAATGCCTGCGCAATATGGCGGAAGATTGTCTGCGGTATTAGATATCAACATGAAAGAAGGAAATAATCAAAAATTTCAGGTTGACGGTGGAATAGGAGTGATCGCATCTCGTTTAACTATTCAAGGTCCTATTATCAAGAACAAAGCATCTTTCATTATTAGCGCTCGCAGAACTTATGTTGATATTTTGGCGAAGCCTTGGTTAGATAAATCTGATTTTAAAGGTACGGCTTATCACTTTTATGATCTGAATGCTAAGTTGAATTATATCATTAATGATAAGAATCGTTTGTTCTTTAGTACCTATCATGGAAGAGATGTTTTTGATTTTAAGGATCTGGAAGGCGGATTTGCAACAAGAATTCCCTGGGGAAATACTACGGCGAGTTTAAGATGGAATCATATTTTTAATCCAAAATTATTTTCAAATACTACCGCTGTATTTTCTAATTATGATTTTAGTTTTGAAGCAACACAAGATGAATTTGAATTCAAACTCAAATCAGGCATAAGAGATTTCAATATTAAGTACGATCTAAATTATTTTCCTAATTCGCGCCATAACATAAGAGCCGGTGTAAATTATATCTATCACATATTTACGCCAACTAACGTAAGTGCAAAGCAAGGCGAAACAACGTTTGATCTTGGCGAAGTAATTCGTTTGTATTCGCATGATGCGGCAGTTTATATTGGCGATGATTGGGATCTAAGCCCAAAATTTAAAACAAACATTGGTTTGCGCTATGGAAATTTTACGCAAGTAGGTCCTTTTAAACGGTATAAAAAAGATATGTTTGATCGCGTAAGTGATACAGTAGTTTATAAGCCGGGAGAAAAAGTGGTGAACTACGATGGACTAGAGCCACGATTTGCTTTACGTTATAGTATCAACCCTAGTTCTTCTTTAAAAGCATCGTATACTAGAAATTATCAGTTCATTCACTTAGCTACTATTTCATCTTTGAGTTTACCTACCGATGTATGGATGCCATGTACAGAAGTTATTAAACCGCAAATTGGGAATCAATACGCTTTAGGTTTCTTTAAAAATTTCAAGGATAATCAGTATGAAACCAGTGTAGAAGTATATTATAAAACAATGGCCAATCAAATTGAGTATAAAGAAGGATCGGAGCCAAGCGATAATGTTTACGATAATCCCGACAACGCTTTTACCTATGGAAAAGGATGGGCTTATGGAGCTGAATTTTTTGTAAAAAAGCCAAAGGAAAATTTACAGGTTGGATCGGCTATACCTTATCATGGACGTGGCGCCAATTTGATGAGATCAATTACGGAAGAAAATTTTTGGCTAAGTACGATCGTCGCCATGATGCATCGTTAGTATTAACGTACGACATGAATAAACTTTGGAATTTTGGAATGGTATGGGTGTATGGCACCGGAAATAGAGGAACATTGCCAAACGGCTTCTTTTTATATGAAGGAAGTCAAAGCCATGATTACGGCTTAAGGAATTCGTATCAATTTGTTCCTTATCACAGAATGGATCTTAATGTAACATTTACGCCTGATCGCGAAAAACATTTAGAGAAGAAGCGAAAGAAATTAGTGGAACGATATATTAAAGATGGAAAAGACACAACATTGATCCAAGTGCCAAAAAAATGGGCAAAGCATTTTAGCAATAGTTTTACCTTAAGTGTATTTAATGCTTACAATCGTTACAATCCATATTTTATTTATTTTACACGTGAAGGAGATTTTACAAATGGAACATTAAAAGTGGGAGCAAAGCAAGTGTCTTTATTTCCAATTTTACCAAGTATAACATGGAATTTTAAATTTTAATAGCGGAATTTTCCTCCTTTTTTAAAGCGCCTGTACTACGCTTGTCGAAGTAAGGTGCCCGAAGGGCGGAGGATTAGAAAAGAAACATATTGAAAAACAAAACATACATATTAATTACCTTAACAAGCCTACTCTTTGCATGCCGCAAAGACGTTAACGTAAAACTACCCGACTACCAAGAAAAATTGGTAGTAGAAGGAAGTATTGAAACCGGTAAAAATCCGGTTGTGCTTTTATCGATCTCTGTTCCATACTTTGGCACATTTGATTTTACTACTCCCGAAAAAGCGTTTGTAAAAGGGGCTTTTGTTACAGTGAGCGACGGAACTATTATTGACACGCTTTCAGAAATAGATCCTACAACGGGATATATTTATTTAGGAACTAAAATTACAGGACAAGAAGGTAAGACCTATACTTTAAAAGTAAGATACAATGCAAAAGAGTATTCTGTTCAATCAACTTTACTAGCTCCTGTACCATTAGATAGTTTGTATTTTAGATGGGAAGAAGATAGTTTAGGTTTTATTTGGCAACATTTTAAAGAGCCTGTAGGTTTAGGAAATAATTACCGTTGGTTCTCCAAACGATTGAATACAAAATACCAGGATAATTTTTTTGCTGCGCCATTGTTCTCTGTATTTGATGATAAATTTATAGATGGTAAAGCTTTTGATTTCTCTTACGATCGCGGACCACAACCCGATAAAATTCAAGCTTGGCGAGATGATCCAAAAAGAAACTGGTATAGAGTAGGAGATACGGTTGCTGTAAAATTCACACACATCGGAAAAACCGAATATGATTTTTGGTATACCTATTATCAAAATAAGGCTAGTAATTCAAATCCATTTTCAGCTCCTACTAATGTAAAAAGCATGTTTGGACAACAAGAAGATGTATTTGGTGCGTTTGTAGCTTACTCAACAAGTTTTGATACACTTGTGGTGAAGCCAAAGCCTTAATTACAATTAAGCCGTTTGGCTTGCGTACTTCTTAATAAAATCCATCACAGTATCCACCATATTAGCGCTGCCAATAATTAGTGGTGTACGTTGATGTAATTCCTTAAGATCAACTTCCATGATACGTTTTTCGCCTGTAGAAGCTTTTCCACCTGCTTGCTCTAAAATAAAAGCTAAAGGGTTACACTCGTATAACAAACGTAATTTTCCATTTGGAGATTTGGTTGTGCAAGGATAAATGTATACACCGCCTGTAATTAAATTACGATGAATATCTGCAACACCCGATCCAATATAACGTGATGAATAAGGACGTTGAGTTGCTTTGTCTTCTTCTTGGCAATATTTAATGTATTTTTTTATGCCATCAGGAAAATGTAAATAATTTCCTTCGTTAACCGAATATACTAAACCGTCTTTTTTGGTTTGCATATTTGGATGCGATAAACAAAACTCTCCAATGCTAGGGTCTAATGTAAAACCATTTACACCTTTTCCTGTTGTATAAACCATCATACAACTGCTACCGTAAATAACATAACCTGCAGCAACTTGCTCTGTTCCGCGTTGCATAAAATCTTCTAAAGTACCGGGGCCGCTTAATGATTTACGACGGTAAATAGAAAAAATAGTTCCTACTGAAACATTCACATCAATATTTGAAGATCCATCTAAAGGATCAATAGCAACCACATATTTTGCCGTTTTTGAAATTTCAGAATCAATAGAGATGATATCTTCAGTTTCTTCGCTGGCAATTGCACAAACCTCACCGCCGGCTTTAAAAGCGGCAATAAATTGTTCGTTTGCAAAAACATCCAACTTTTTTACCTTTTCGCCCTGTATGTTGGTATCACCGGTCTCGCCTAATATCTCAGCTAAACCCGCTTTACTTACTTCGCGATTAACGATCTTTGAGGCAATACCGATATCCCTTAATAAGCGCGATAATTCGCCTTTAGCGTACGGAAAATCGGCTTGTTTTTCAATTACAAATTGTCCTAATGTTTTTACGTTCATAGTTTTAAAATAATACGAGGACAAATGTACTCCAAATAAAGGGAAAAAAGAAGGAGTATTTTAAGGAAAACGAGACCTATTTAGAGAGCTCTTCGTTCAAAAAATCGTGCCAATCGCCAAGGTTGGCAATTACTTGGATCTTGCGGTAGGCCTCATGAAAAGCCTCATCGTTAGGTTGTGAATTAAGAACTTTGATACGGTATTTATCAAAGTTCGAGAGTGCGAATTTTTCTTCCGAACTCAGTTTTTCACCGCTGAATTCTTTATCTCTAATATCGTTTATGCTATTGGTTAACGACTTATTTGCCGTTGAAAATAATCTGCTGAGTAAATCACGTTTTTGGTCCACGATACAAAGGTAGGAACTATAGAAGGCGCAAACTTAACAGGTTCTTTATCTTTCTAACACTAAATTGTTAATTTGCCTATCTTTGTAAAGGTGGTGATCAAAAGAAATAATTTCATAATTCTTTTCATGGTTTTTGCTTTGGGCGTAAACATCATTCAAGCAAAACCACGCACGTCTCGTTATGAATTATGGTGGGCATTTGCGCATCCTTTTGCGGCCTTAAAGGTGAAAAAGATCTATAAAAAAACATCAAAATTATATGACGAGAATTCACTTAAAGTAAAACTTGACGCATACCCATCAGGAGGCAAGCTGGACGCGTTTAGACACGCATTTTACTTTGCTGCTTTTGCACAAAAAATAAAGCCAAAAAAAGTATTGAAATTGGGCAAGGCACATGAGAAAACAAATTACCTGGATTTTAAAAAAGGAAAGCAAGAAGACGGGTTTGCGGCCGACAGTTTAAGTTGCGAAATGGACCTTTTAAATAATGAAGTAGGAGTGAGGTTGGGAAGAGATAATAAAAAACTAAGTCTGGAGGAATTGAAACAAAAAGTTTTGGAATTAGTTACGGTTAAAGACGGGATCTACTATATTCTTAGAGACAAAGAAGGACGTTTTATTGATTGTAATAATAATGTGATCGATATGAGTATCTATAAAGGAAAATGGCATATCCCTAAATGTATTGCAGGTTTTAAAGCGCAATTGGAGATCGAATAATTTTTAGAGGCAGAAACCGCAAAGTTGCTTCGCTCCCTATAATTATCGGGATCGCAAAGAAGGCGCAAAGGACGCTAAGTTTTACCACCAGTATTTATGAGAAGGCAAAGACCTTCGTCCCGATAGCTATCGGGATCGCAAAGCACTTCAAGGCGAAATTGCTTGCTCTCTTTGCGTGAGCGCAGCTTCTTTGCCTTCTTGATAAAATTCTGCGGTTAGAAGTTTCTTTGCGAACTTTGCGATAAACTTTGCGTACGCCGTAGGCGGCTTTGCGATTTCCGCCTCTTAAACGCGAATTACATTTTTTGTATCTCCTCGTAAGTCAATTTACAATTAACCCACTCCTCATCAAAAACAGTATTTGTTTTTTTATAGAATTTGATGGCAGGTTCATTCCATTCCAACACTTGCCATTCCATGCGTTTTACTTTATCCTTTTTGGCAACTTGAACCACCGCATCAAACAATAATTTACCAAAACCATTCTTCCGCTCGCTTTCAGTTACGATGATATCTTCCAAAAACAAACATTTGCCTTTCCATGTACTGTATTTGTAATAGTAAAGTGCTATTCCAACAATTTTTCCGTTGTTCTCGGCTACAAAAAAATCAAAGATCTTATCTGATCCAAATCCCCATTCTTCCATTTGCGAAACAGTAACTTCTACTTCGTTGGGCGCTTTTTCGTAAATAGCTAATTCCTTCACAAGGTTCAATGCTTGCTGCAGATCTTCTTTTTTTCCTCGTCTAATGGCCATTGTTTGAGAAATGTTTTTTTAAAACCACTTTTTGTAATATACGTTTAATGATCAATTCCGAAACAATACTTAAGTATTCTTCCTCTTTATTTTCTTGCAAACGCGTGCTTAATTGTTTTTCGTTAATATCAACTCTGTAAAGTAATTGTTGGATGTTGAAACCGGCTTTTTTTTCGTGAGCTTTTAAAACAGTTGTCAAACTTTGCTTTATCAGTTCAAATTCAGATGTTAAGGCATCAATAAATTCGCTTTCGCAATTGTACTCGTTCAGATCTTTTTTTAATTGTTGTTTGAACGCTTCAAAAAGTTCTTTTGAATTCAGAGATTCCTTTATGCTTAATTCTTTGCTCATTACTTTTTTAATAGCAAACGCTCAACTGTTTTTTTGTTTATTATGTGCGACTGAACAATCTCTTTAACATCGTCGATCTTTACGTTCACATAGAAAATACCTTCAGGATAAATGACCACAGTTAAACCAAAATCGCAAATGTCCATACATCCACTTTTGTTAGCGCGTGTTTTTAAGCCAACTTTTAATTCTTTTAACTGCTTTTTAAATTCTGCTACCAATTCTAAGCCGTGTGTTTCTCCACAACTTTTTCGCGGACTGTTTTCCCGCTGGTTGGTGCAAACAAATATATGTACATCGTATACCATATTAAAATATTGTTTAATTTGGGCGAACCCATGGCAAAGATACTAATTACAGGCGGAACAGGATCAATAGGAAAGTACTTAATTAAGAACTTACTTGATTATGGTCATGAACCCATGGTTCTAACACGAGGATCATTAGATAAAAAATTGCCTTACAAAACATTTAAATGGAATCTTGAGAATGAATTTATAGATGAAAAGGCATTTGAAGGAATTGAGCATATAATTAATTTAACAGGCGCCGGAATTGCCGATAAACGCTGGACTCAAAAGAGGAAATCTGAAATAATAAACTCTAGGGTAAATAGCAGTAAACTTTTATATGCCTATTTAATTAAATTGAATATAAAGCCCTTATCTTTTATTGGCGCAAGTGCCATTGGTATTTATGGTGGTATTACAAGCGAACAGATCTTTACCGAGAGCGACCAAGCTGGCACAGATTTTTTAGGAACTACCTGTAAACTTTGGGAAGAAAGTTATGAGCCTTTCAAAAAAATGGGTATTAAAACTTCTGTAGTTAGAATTGGTGTTGTGTTAGAAAAAAATTCAGGCGCCTATTCTAAAATTTCCGCACCAATAAAATATGGTTTTGGAACCGTGTTAGGAAACGGCAAGCAATACATGCCATGGATACATGTTCATGATCTTTTAGCTATATTTTCTGAGCTTATTTCTTCTAAACTTACCAGCGGAATTTACAATGCGGTTGCTTCAGAACACGTGACTAACGAAAAATTCACAAAATCACTTGCTAATTCACTTCATAGAAAGATAATTTTACCCAAAACGCCAGCTTTTCTTTTAAAAATGGTGCTAGGAGAAATGTCGGCGATCATACTTATGGGTTCACGAGTAAGTAATCAAAAACTTCTTGATAATAATTTCAAGTTCAAATTTAATGATCTTGAAACGGCGTTTTTAGACATGGCAAATAACGCCAAATAATTACCATCTTTTTAGTTGGATCAACCACCTGTTAGAAAAAGCTGCTCACTTAACGGTTTGCTGTAAAAAGGGAGTTAAGCTTAGCTATCTTTATAATAGAGATCGTTCTTTACCACTATAAACACCAGGGCTTTTCAGAGGACAAATATATTTAACCGTTATGTTTCCTAACCTTTGAAAAGCCCTTTTTTTGTGCCTTTTTAAGCTCTGACAACTCAATGAGATCAAGCTCCTCTTTGTTTCTGCTTCTAAAAGGATCAATTTTTATGGAATCCCTCAATTTCTGCATCTAAATAGTAAAACCACCCAGATATGGAAAAGTCAAACATCATTATCACCATTCCGGAGCCTTGCCACGAGGACTGGAATAAAATGTTACCCGATGAAAAAGGTAAATTTTGTAACTCATGTAGTAAATCGGTATTTGATTTTTCAAACAAAACCGATAATGAGATAAAAGACATTTTGTTGGCCAACCAGGATCAAAAAGTTTGCGGGCATTTTAAAAAGACGCAAATTAACAGGCCTTTAAACTTTACAATTGATCTTAATAATTTGCCAAAGAACATGAGCGTTACAAAAATGTTCACCATTGCTTTATTTATTGCTTTTGGTACATTATTGTTTAGTTGTACTGATAACAAAGGCAAAGCTTTGGGTGAGATTTCAATTGAACAAACTGTAAAGCCGGAAACAAATGAGAAAACAGAAGAAACGGATGTTATGGTAGGACAAATGGTAGCTACAATGCCTCTTGATACCATGAGTAAGATGGAACTAAATGAGGAAACAGTTGATGGAAGTCTACAAATAGCAACGCATTATGAAACTCATGTGGCAGGTGGTATTTCTATTCAACACGATTACATGATCGAGAATATACTTCCTATTGATTCGCCAATTGTAGATTCGCCAATTGCTGACGTACCTAAACCCGAAGAAATGATCATGGGCGCGATGGTTTATATACCGCAAGTACCCGATTCAGTTATTCCTGAAAATAAATTAGATTCTTTAGTAATAAAGAAAGATGATGATGTGAAGATCAATGATATTATATCCGACTTTATAGTTTTCCCTAATCCAACTAAAGGTGAATTCACTATAAAGTACGATCTTAAAAAGCGATCGGATGTGTTAAGTTGAGGGGCGCGAACAGAAGTATTACAGAAATAGGGGCTGATATTAATGGCGTAATTTAAATACCCCCCGCCGATTCCATTTTGTTGTGAATATTCAACCAAGCGAGGCCCAATTGAAAATTTCGATCCCTATAAGGCCAACACCATGGTCAAACCACACATATCAGAAGAATGCCCGTTATTTTTAGTGACCAAGGGAAAAAGTTACGATGGAATTTATTTTTGTGAATCTTACTAACGAAGGTAAAGCAAAACAAAGCTGGTTTTAGCATTTATCTGCCTTATGTGCATAACGAACAAAAGACCGGAATTATAGTATCGAAAATGAATACTTGATTATTTATTCTCGCTTCAGTTCCATTTTAAAGCTAAAGCTTCGGTAGCAAATAATTGAAATGGAAATTTCGGCTTATGCTTTTTAAAATGATAATAGAATTTACCAAGAATGCGTTGCGGCAAACCTGCCACAATAATGGATATTGATAGATGATTGTTATACGTTCCATCAAGAAACATTTCTTTATTTCTTGCTTCAGGTGTAACTCCTCCATACATTCCCGGAATAACAAGTATGTGATAGCGATCTTTACTGTTGTTGGTTAATTTCTTAACGGCATCCTGGATCTCATCTTGATCTTTTACATCAACTTCATATTCATCAACTTTAAAACGAATTTCTAAAATGCCGGTTTTTGTGATCCCAACATACGTCAATGAGGTTTCCACATGGGCCGTGTATAGATTTAGATCAACTTTTATTAAATTTTCAGTCACTTTATAAGGAGTATTAGATCGAATAGGTAATTCTATTGTGAGTATGAATAGGTATGATTTTAGAGGTTAAATATATATTTTATTTTGATGAATTACAATTTTATGATCCGTCAAAAATCTTATCTTTAAACCATGGATTTTATTGTAGAAACCATTCAGGCTTATAGTGAGGCGCATACAGAACATGAAAGTGAGCTTCTTAAAAAACTCAATCGCGAAACTAATTTAAAGGTTGGGCAGCCTCGTATGTTAAGCGGCCATTTGCAAGGAAGGATCTTGAGTTTACTTTCAAAATTAATTCAGCCTGAGTTTATTTTGGAAATTGGCACTTATACAGGGTATTCGGCTCTTTGTTTGGCCGAAGGGTTAAAGCCATCCGGTAAATTACTCACTATTGATCCAAATGAAGAAACAAATCTCTTTGCTAAAAAATATTTTGATTCATCAGCCTATTCAAAACAAATTGAATTGGTAAAAGCTCAAGCCTTAGATATAATACCAAAAATTGACAAACCTATTGATCTTGTTTTTATTGATGCTGATAAAAAAAATTATTTGAATTATTATATGGCAGTTATAGATAAAGTAAGAAGTGGTGGATTGATCATTGCCGATAATGTTTTGTGGAGTGGAAAGATATTGGACGATGTTGCAAAAATGGATGCTGATACAAAACTAATTCACGAGTTCAATGAATTTGTAAGTAAGGATGAAAGGGTAGAGAATTTATTACTCCCTGTGAGAGATGGATTAATGTTATTAAGAAAAAAATAGTTATGGTAATTGATCTAAGAAGCGACACAGTTACAAAACCAAGCAAAGCCATGATGGATGCCATGATGAGCGCTGAAGTTGGCGATGATGTGTTTAACGAAGACCCAACGGTATTAAAATTGGAACAAAAATTGGCTAGCATGTTTGGTCATGAAGCAGGTTTGTTTTGCCCAAGTGGCACCATGACAAATCAAATTGCCATTAATGTGCACACAAAACCCGGCGATGAAGTTATTTGTGATGTGAATAGTCATATTTATAATTACGAAGGAGGCGGAATTGCAAAAAATTCGGGTGTGCAGGCAAAATTATTAGTTGGCGATAGAGGAAGATTGAAATTGGATCAGATAAAAGATAATGTAAATGCTTCGTACGATTGGTTAACGCGTACAAGCTTGGTGGAGTTAGAGAACACCGTAAACAAAGCGGGAGGTAGTTATTATACATTAAAGGATATTAAAGATATTTCAGCATTTTGTCGCGCTTCAAATATTAAGTTGCACTTAGATGGCGCTCGACTGTTTAATGCATTAGTAGAAACAAAAGAAAGTGCAAAAGATCATGGCGCATTATTCGATTCGATTTCTATTTGCTTAAGTAAAGGATTAGGAACTCCTTCCGGATCCGTTTTGTTAGGGAATACTGAATTTATTCGTCAGTCGAGAAGAGTACGTAAAGTATTTGGTGGAGGCATGAGGCAAGTGGGATTTTTGGCTGCAGCCGGTATTTACGCACTTGACAATAATATTGAACGATTAACCGAAGATCACAAGCGCGCCAAGCAAATAGGCGAGAGCTTAAAGAAGTTGAATTACGTAAAAGCAGTATTACCAGTTGATACTAATATTGTTATTTTTGATCTTAAGGATGGAATAACGGCCGAACAGTTTATTGCAAAAGCCAGTGAGAAAAATATTAAAGTTGCTGCGTTTGGTAAGCAAACCATACGAATGGTAACGCATCTGGATTTTACGGATGATATGCTTCAAAGGCTATCTGAAGCCCTAAAAACTCTTTTTTAACTTAATTCATTATTTTTTAATATCCTGATTAACAAGTAATTAACTTTAAGTTTATATATTTATTTGGTTTATAATGTAAACTACTTTACGTTTGTATCATCAAATCAAATAAAAATGGAAAACAACAATTTAGAATTAAATGAAAGTATGGACATCATCAATAAGATGATCAACAATGCAAAAAGTAAATTAGCTGATGACGGCTTTTTATTGATTTTTTGGGGATGGAACGTAATTGCAGCCGCACTTATCCACTACGCCACTTTAAAACTTAATATCCAGCACGGCGAATATGCTTGGGCCATATTAATGCCATTGGGCGGAATTATTTCGGCAGTTTATGGATACAAACAAGGGAAAAAGGAAAGAGTAAAAACATATGTAGGCACGTATTTAAGTTATTTATGGGGCGCATTTGGAATTGGAATGGTTTTAACTTTAGTGTGTATGCCTCAGTATGGAGTTAAGGTAACTTATTTTATGCTTATGATCTTATACGGAATGGCAACTTTTGTTTGCGGTGGTATACTTAATTTCAAACCACTAATTATTGGAAGTTTGTTTTCGTTTGCCTGCGCTTTTATTTCAAATTTTTGTGGAGAGATGGATCAATTATTAATAATATCCATTGCGCTTTTATGCAGTTATGTAATTCCAGGTCATTTATTACGATCAAAATTTAAATCAGAACAACATGTTTAAAGAACTCGACCCAATTCTGCACTCGCAGTTACGGTTGGCCATCATCTCGTTGCTAGTTTCGGTTAAGGAGGCTGAATTTACTTACCTCAAAGAAGAAACAGGAGCAAGTTCCGGTAACATAAGCGTGCAGATACA
The DNA here is from genome assembly GCA_016705695.1 of Sphingobacteriaceae bacterium. GTDB lineage: Bacteria > Bacteroidota > Bacteroidia > B-17B0 > Aurantibacillaceae > Aurantibacillus. The sequence goes on along the minus strand of JADJLA010000011.1, from coordinate 13,053 downwards.
AAAACTGAAGGAAGCGGATTATATTGATATTGAAAAAAAATTCAAAGACAATTATCCTCTTACCATTTGTAAAATAACACCAAAAGGTATTAGCGCCTTTGAGGACTACGTAAAAATTTTAAAACAATATATTAATACCAAAAGCAAATAACATGGAAACAACATTGCAAAACGAAAGAGAACGCCAACTTTGGAAGCAGGCGAAAAAAAGAGTAGGGTTTAGAAGACAACTCATTTCTTACATCATCATTAATACTTTTTTGTGGATCCTTTGGTTCATTGGAGATAAACAGTTCAGTAATTCTTCGTGGGAATTAATGCCTTGGCCACTTTGGTGTACACTTGGTTGGGGTATTGGTTTAGCGTATAGTTATTTCGATGCTTTTGTTTTTAATAAACCAGATTCAATAGAACGAGAGTTTGAAAAACTGAAAGGGAAGATTTAAATATTCTCAGATCATTTAACAACAGCCGTGTTTCAGGAAACTGAGCGCGGTTTTTTTTGGGCCCATCCCCCTCAACGAGGGGGTGCCGCGGCGTAAGCCGTGACGGGGGAGGGAAAATTAAACCAGATATTTTATTTCGAAAACGAATGAAGTTGTTTTTCTTGCGGGACAAAATGTCCCGTCTAACCTTACAGATTAACTCAAGTTGAGCGGGATATTTTGTTCCGCACTAAATTTATTTCTAATCCAAAACAACCTCATTAAACTTCTTTGCATCAAACCAATCTTGATTTATCTCTTTTGGAAATTTAATATCATAATACCGCTCAATTAAACCCAATTTACCATTCGTTTTAAAAATAATGGTCTTACTCATCCAATAAGTTTCCATTTTAGTATAATCGCTAAATATCACGTCATTTATCTTTCCTTTTTGGTCATATATAATTCGATGCATGTATAAGCGTTCTGCATCTATCCAAAATTGTTTACTTTCCAGATCGCCTTTATCGGCACCTACCACATAAACTTTTCGTCCGTCAAAAACATCCTCATGAATTTTAGAAGTACAATAGCCTAATGAGTCGAGAATTTTAATGGTCTTTGAAGGCTCGTAAAAATACACATCCAATCCTACCAACAACAGATCGTGAACGCGTTGCGCCGAACGTGGTTCCTTTCCTAACTCAAATGAATGCACTTTGAAATTACTGAACAGCACACCATCTTTAGAATCCTTTGAACCAAATTTAATTACCAAACTCCCAGGTGCGTATGCTTCATGCCAAACATCTTTTCTAATTAAAGAATCATTTCTGTAAAATTCCATGTTTTGGCTGAACGTAAAATATTTATACCATTTGTTTGGCGAATATGCTTTGTGCATGGCATTTATTAATTCTTTGCCATCAGCATACTTTAATTTTCTTCCTTTTTTTGATTGCGAGAAAGAAACTGTAGCACAAACAAAAAGTGCCATGAAAATTTTTAGTCTTATCATAGACTAAAGTTAATTTTAATAAGAATGTAGAATAAACGTTTTACACAAACGGTAAAAATAACATCAAAGGTATTATTGTACCACCAATTTTAATTGATGCGTTTCACCCTTAAAACTTATGGTTGAAAGGTAAATTCCTTTCGGTAAAAGTTGTGTTGGTGTTACATCAACACGTGAGCCGGTTATATTGTGGTTTTTTACAGATTCAACTGATTCGTGAACTAGTTGCCCCATGGCATTGTAGATCTTCACACTTAATTGCTCGTGAAGACTAACACTTGGAACATCAATACTAAATGTTCCGTTATTTGGGTTAGGAAATATGCTAAACTCAGCAGCATAAATTTTCACGCTGATAACATTTGTGTATTTAAAAGAGCCGTCGAGATCAACTTGTTTTAAACGGTAGTAGTATATAGGGTGTTTGAGCTCAGAATCTATTGCGCTATAATCTAATAATGAAATACTGCTTCCGTTTAGCGCTTTTGATCTAACAGTTGTAACCTTAGTGAAATTTACTCCATCAGAGCTTTTCTCAACATCGTAATGGGAGTTATTTAGTTCTGTAGCAGTTTTCCATTTTAAATAAACAACTTTTACTTCCAGTTCTCCTGTGAAAGCAACAAATTCAACAGGTAGGTATGAGCCGCATGGTGTTGGGAAACATCCACCCGGACCTACAGTTCCATCAGAAGCTTTCCAAACTTTTACATTGCATATATTTAATTCGTTTGAAGAACCAGATCCTTGTGGAATCATTCTTCCATTTGGTGCTAGAACATTTAAGCCTGAACAACACGGCATACTTAATTTCCCACCTCCTGTTTGAAAAGAAATGGTTCCACTTACTTGAACAAGCATTTGTGTAGGACAAGTACCAGTGCAGGGAGATGCAGGACAGGCGGCACATGAAGAATAATAATCAGCGTGTGAGGTAACGGTTACACTTCGGCCCGCCGGAATTACTACAATTGCACCACAAGTTGGACCTGATGCGCATGACCAAATTGCCCCGCTCCACGCACCGTTAGCAGTGGCTGTGCATATGGTTTGTGCGGAAACAGAACAAGAAAACAGAATAAAAAAAAGTAAGAGTTTTTTCATATGATCTTTGCTTTTCAAATGTAGTAATTTATTTCCATTCAATGGGTTACTAAAAAATTTAGGACAGTTTTTGATACGTTTGCCACCATCTATCTGGTATCTCATTATTCATAGCCATGTCGTAATCCTTAGGTGAGCAAGGAATTAATGTGTGTCGTTCAAATTTTAGATCTTTATGTGATGGATACGGAATTTCCATCCACCATCTATCACTTTTTTTGCTTTTATAAAAATTGATGTCGTATTTATCTTCTAATACAACATGAAAACGTAAATAATCGGCATTGCTTCTGCTTGGAAAATCATTTTTGCGACTATAGAATCCATCTAAAAAACACCAGATCATTTGCGCGAGTAGGTGAGCCGTTTTTCCATTGATATCATACTCAGGATTCAATTCATAAAAACCTATCGACGATAATTTATCGCTCATTCCTGCATAACGCATCATTTGGCAAGCTTCTTCACTATAAAATCCATTTGGCGAAGCATTAGGATGCGCCGGTGCATCCGAATTTTTTATGGCGGTAATATCAAACGTGATCATATCTGCTTGCCTGATGATAGGTTCAGCATCTTCTATTTTATCGCGCACATGGCCTAAACGATACACGTCAAAAAATAAACGCTCCATCATTTTTAAACTGTGTGGATCTACCAAGTAAGTTTGATATCCAACATTACTAAAATTGAACAAATAATTAGGTTGATGTAAAATGATCTTTCCTAAATACGAATTGCTATTGATCCCTTCGTCAGGATTTCCAATATCAAACATGCTATCAATACTAACTATATTGATGGTTTGCTCAAGGTCTTTATATCCCAAGAACTGCGGATAACTCAAGTCTTGCGAACCACCGATCATGATGGGCACAATATTTTTTCTAATGAGCGCATCTACTGTAGTTCTTACAGCGTAATAAGTGTCTTCAGTGCTATGACCGGCTTTTATATCTCCAAGATCCAACACTTTTGCATTAAATTCTCCGCTAAAAAGTTTGTACAAATATTTTCGCACAGCGTTTGACGCGTACATGCACCCTTCGTTGTTCAACGAATTTCTGCTTTCAGCAATTCCTATTAAAGCAATATCAGCATTTTCAAGATCCGGAAAATCACTTCCTTCTTTGTAAATAGTAAAAATGCTTCCCAATTGAAGGGCGTTAAGTTCTTCCGGAATAAGAACAGAAATATCAACCGGTGAAAAGAAGCTGGAAATGTCGGACATCAGTATATTTTTCCCCTAATTTATACATCGTATCAAAGCGTATATATGTGAGCGTAACAACATATCAACATGAGTTTTTTAATTTGTTCTCAAAATAACCACCTAAGTGACTATTTATTGGAGTAATTATGTTGTTTAAGACCAGATCCATTAATCAAGTATTAATATATTCAGAAAAAAGTAGTAACCGCCTAAGGTACATAGTAAATACATTGTTTACCCGCATCATTGGTTTAGAACCAAGTATTACCAACAATGAGGAAGAATTTAAACATTCGAAGTTAGCAAAGATCAATTATTCAAATAAAATCATAGATGATTGTTTGAATATTGTACCTCATTCGGTGTTATTTGACTATGGAATAAAGGATTACTTAGTAGAAGTTCACCCGAACGATGCTTACTTTAAATGTTTCTTTAAAAATAATTCGGGTGATATACCATTTGATGTTTTTGGAGCTAGTTTTTGGTTACTTTCTCGTTACGAGGAATATCTTCCGTTTAAAGCAAATAAATACAATGTATTTGATCACAGAAGTAGTTTGGCATGGCAAAACGATTTTTTAGACAAACCTCTGGTGAACATGTGGTGCGAAGGATTTTCAAAAGCGCTAAAGCAAAAATTTCCATCAATAAAATTCAAACCAAATTATTTCAGATCCATTACTACCATAGATATTGATAATGTTTACAAGTTCAAGCACAAAGGTTTTGTACGATCTTTGGCAGGTGTGGCAAGTGATATTCGTTACGGTAATTTTAAGCAACTAAAGCAACGTATAAAAACCATGCTATTTGGAAGTACAGATGAGTTTGATTGTTATGAGTACTTGGTTGAGATCAATAAAAAAACAAGACCAATGTTATCTATTTTTTCTGTTGGGCGATTATGGCATGAATGACAAGAACCATCCTTCGAGTAATTTAACTTTTCAGAAGTTGATGAAACACCTTTCGGATTATTCTTTAACAGGGATCCACCCATCTTTTGCCTCAAATTTTAACACACAGCAGCTAAAGATCGAGATCGCTCGACTTGGAGGCATTACTCATAAAGAAGTTGTGCACTCGCGCCAACATTTTGGGATGTTAAAATTCCCAACAACCTATACAAATCTTATACAGTCGGGTATAAAGAACGATTATAGTCTGGGTTACACTAATATCAACGGTTTCAGGGCCAGCGTTTGTAATTCTTTTAAGTGGTACGATATAGGTTTGGAGCAAGAAACTCCCCTCGAACTGCATCCTTTTTGTGTTGGGGACGTATGTTTGGATAAACAAAGTGATTCAGATACCTCAAAAGCCATCGAGATTGTGGCCGGCTATGTAAAAACAATTAAATTTTTCAACGGTCAATTCATTATTGTTTTTCATAATGATATGTTAGCCAATAACGCCAAAGGCCAGCAGTGGCGGGCATTGTACGAGCAGATGAACTCTATTGTAAATTCCTGAATGTTCTCAAAAAGACATTTTTTCAACAAAAGGGTAAATAATGCTAAAATAGACCCTAAATTATTGGTTAAATTGGCCTTATTTTTTTAAAATTGCATAAAAATTACTGAAATGGCAGAGTTACACGTTCTAGGAATAGCCTACATAGAGATCAATTCCCAACAAGAGTTGGAATTTACATATAAGCCTGATGTCCCTAAATTACAATTAGTAGGTACTCTTTTAAATCCCGAGAGCGAAGATGAAGAGGAAGGAGTTCTGTTTTTAACTCAAAAACAATTGAATCAACTTATTGCCAATAAGGATATCGAACTTAAAGTACAAGACGATCGTTGGTACCCACTTAAGCCACTTACTAAAGAGCAAGTTAAAAAAGTAGGGCTAGTGAACATTGATGCAAACTATATGGGAACTGCGGGTGATTTGAAGTGCTACGAAACCATAAATATCTCTTAATTACCATTCGGCCGGACCATACTGCTGAGTTACTTTGCTTTTAGGAGCTATAACGTAATAAAGTTGATCGGGCCAAAATAATAATTTTACACTGAACGTAGGCGAATTTAATTGTTCGCCTATTTTTTTCTCTCTGTTCAATACAAATCTAAAAGCGGCATCACCACCAACACCAAGGTATCGGAAAATTTTAAATTGTATTGTAATGCCCGGCTCGTATAAAAGTAAAAAACTTTTTCTGTCGGTGTTTTTTAACGAATACGCTTTTTCTTTTTGAAACCACACAAGTCCTGTTCCTGCTTGTATTGGAACGCTTAGCTGCCATCGTTTTATTCGGTAATAAACAAAATCAATATAGTAACATAAATAAGCGAACTTGAGATATTTTTTTGTCTCTGTAAGATCTCCTAAAGAGTTTTGATCATAAAAAGAATACGACCTATCTGTTTTTAACCAGCTGATACCGCCACCAATTCTTAACTTACGTTTATAGGCAACACCTAAGCGAACGCCAGTAACAGATATAATAGTATTGCGAATAAAGCTATACCGTGATTCTAAGCGCGCGTCAATAATTGATTTACTTTTAAAAACAACATTGAGCGAATCTAAAAACTGAGCATTTGCTTTAAAGCAAAATAGTAAAACAAGTATGAGGCCAATACGTTTGCGCACTTGTACAAAATTACGTGTATAACTACGCTTTTGAATTTTTAATACGTAATTGTTTCAACAGGGTGGTTTTATTTTTTTATGAGGGCGTGCCGGCGAGCTCACGGTAAAAATTAAGTCGCCGTCGCGCTGTTTCTGAGCCAGTCCCTTTCGTCCTTGCTATGTTTGTAGGTCTGCGGTGGCTTCCTTCGGTCGCCTCCTCGCCCAAAAACATTTAGCAAAGTCCTTGGCAGGGCTTTTCGCTACAATCGCTCACGCGGGCGCCGTAAGAAGGGCAGCTGCCTCTTTTTAGCGGGCCGCGGAGGGATTGAGCCATTGTTTGAGCCCTTTTTGTTTTTTTTTGTGGAAAAAAAGAGCGACGGCGAAAGCCTGCCCCGAGCTAGCAACGAATTCTGAATGTTGCGAGGGGGCACGCCCAATTAATAGTGAATAATAAAAGAATTATTTGTAGAAAGAAGATAGTAATTTTAAAGTCTAAATGCTCGACACCCCAATTGAATATTTAAAAGGTATTGGTCCGCAACGTGCCGAAATGCTGCAAAAAGAAGCCGGTATTTTTACGTTCAAGGATCTGCTTTTTTATTTTCCGTTCAGGCATGTTGATCGCACCAAGTTTTTTACTGTAAGAAGTATAACGGAAGAATCGGTTCCGGTACAGTTAAAAGGTGTTATTGAAGGCATGCAAATGCAAGGCGAGCGCCAAGCCAAGCGATTAATTGCAAAGTTTAGGGATAATACCGGCACTATAGATTTGGTTTGGTTCAAAGGGCATAATTGGATGGCCAGTAAATTAAAAATTGGAGTGGAGTATGTAGTGTACGGTAAACCTACCGAATTTAAAGGACGATTTAATATTGCGCATCCAGAAATTGATGCGGTGAGCGATTGGGAAAAAGATAAGCCTACGGCGTTTCAGCCGGTGTATAATTCGAGCGAAAAATTAAAAGCAAAAGGAATTGATAGTGCAGGTTTTAGAAAATTACTGAAGCAATTGTTCTTGAGTACGAAGCCTGAGCATATTGACGAGAATTTAAGTGATGAGTTAAGAAGCGACTTTAAATTAATGCCGCGCTTTGCCGCTTTGTATCAAATTCATTTTCCGGAGAATCAAAAGAGTTTAGAAGCAGCTGTATTTCGTATAAAATTTGAGGAGTTATTTTTTGTGCAATTACGTTTGCTACGTTTAAATAAAATTCGCACACATACGGTAAAAGGTTTTGTATTTAGTAAAGTTGGATCGCTGTTCAACGATTTTTTTAATAAGAATTTACCTTTTGAATTAACGGGTGCTCAAAAACGTGTGATCAAAGAAATAAGAGCAGATGTAGGAAGCGGTAAACAAATGCATCGCTTAATGCAAGGCGATGTAGGAAGTGGAAAAACATTGGTGGCGTTGATGTGTATGTTGTTGGCCATTGATAACGGTTATCAAACCTGTATGATGGCGCCAACGGAAATATTGGCGCAACAACATTTAGCAACATTTTTAGAATTTTTAAAAGGACTTCCTGTCACCACAGCCATACTTACAGGATCAAGCACAGCTAAAGAGCGCAAACTTATTTTGGCAGGAATTGCCAGTGGTGAGATTCAAATTTTATTGGGTACGCACGCGTTGATAGAAGATAAAGTGGTGTTCAAGAATTTGGGATTTGTTGTGATAGATGAACAGCATAGGTTTGGAGTTGAACAACGCGCACGGTTAGCAAGAAAGAATAGTCAACCACCGCATATTTTAATTATGACGGCCACACCAATTCCGCGCACCTTAGCAATGACCTTATACGGCGACTTGGATACAAGTGTGATAGATGAATTGCCTCCGGGCCGTAAGCCAATTAAAACCATGCATTTTAGCGAATCGCAACGCTTGCGTTTATTTGGTTTTATGAAAGAACAAATTGAATTGGGTAGGCAAGTGTATGTAGTTTATCCTTTGATAAAAGAAAGTGAGAAATTGGATTATCAAAATTTACAACAAGGGCACGATGATCTATTGAAAGAGTTTCAACCGCCAAAATATCAAATAAGTATTGTTCATGGTAAACTAAGTAATGAGCAAAAAGAATTTGAGATGCAACGTTTTATTAAAGGCGAAACACAAATAATGGTGGCAACAACGGTGATAGAAGTTGGTGTTAACATTCCAAACGCCAGCGTGATGGTTATAGAAAGTACCGAGCGTTTTGGTTTATCGCAATTACATCAATTACGCGGAAGAGTAGGGCGTGGGGCCGATCAATCGTATTGTATTTTAATGAGCGGTTATAAATTAGGCCAGGATAGTAGAACAAGAATTGAAACCATGGTGCGCACAACAGATGGCTTTGAAATAAGCGAAGTGGATTTGAAACTGCGCGGCCCCGGAGATATTGAAGGAACTCAGCAAAGTGGAGTTTTGGATCTTAAATTAGCAGACTTGGCAAAGGATGGACAAATACTTCAAATGGCGCGAAATGCTGCACAGCAAATATTGGATGAAGATCATGAATTGAAATTAGCTAAGAATGCGGCTTATCAGGGCTATTTATCTTATCAAAATAAAAATAGACCGGATTGGAGTAAGGTGGGTTAGGAATTATGAATGAGTCTGCCGGCTTAGGTTAGCTTGCCGCTACCAACTGGGTATTAATTACGTTTCTTCATTTTCTGTGGATTTTGTCTACAGTCAAAAATGTCAGTAATGTAAATATTGTCGTGAAGAACTTTATAAATTATTTTGTAGTTGCCTTCGATTAGATATCGATGTCCTTGTTTAAGGTTTATAAGATTCTCTTCAATGGCTCCAATCAATGGCTGTTTACTTAAATGTCTTGTTGAGTCAAATATGGATTTTCGTATTTTGTCTGCTACCTTTTCGCTCGCAACCATACGGTAATAGAGGTAGATGTTTTTTAGTTCAGAGATTGCGAAGTTAGTCCAAATGATTTGTCTCATAAAGGATATCTATACCTACCAATTTTTAGATTGATTCTCTAAGTCTTTTTGATTTAAAACGTGCCCCTTTTTAATTTGTTTGTTAGAAAATTCGGCACGCTCAATGATTTCGTCCTTAGTAAAAACAATGTCACTAGGCTTAACAGATTTAATACTTTTATGAATATTTGATTCAACTTTAGCGAACACTTTTTCGTCTTGAATCCCTAAAAGGTATTCTATGAGGCTTATTTTCCTTAATTGTAAGGTTGATGATTTCATAAGTCTAAAGGTACGAAAAAAGAAGAAATTGTCCAAACCGCCAATTGAGGTCTCTCTGGAAGCCTTGCTGGTAACTATACAAACTTCATTTACATTGGGCTAATGAAAACACCAAAAAAAGCCAAAAAGCGTATCTTTTATGGAATTTCTGCATTTGTTTCATCTACATAGAAACAAAGCCTATGAAAGCGCTCGTACAAACCCAATCACTTAATAAATTATCACAAGGATCATTAGCCTTGTTGTTTACGTTTGGTGGATTTTTTCCGGTGTGTTCGATCATACTTCATTGTTTAGGAATATTGCCTTTGCAACAATGTTTATTGTTTTTGGTTGTACCCGTATTGATCTTATTTATCACTTTAGGAATTAAATTTCCTTCCATTGGTAAAACGGTTGTAATGGGTTTTGTAGCCGGAATAATTTCTGTTTTTTTATATGACCTCTCTCGTGTTCCATATATTTTAGCAGGATGGAGCGATTTTATTCCAAAAATTGGTGGTTGGGTAACAAACACGGATGAAAAAAACGCTTTGTTAGGATATACCTGGCGTTATATTGGCAATGGAGGTGGAATGGGAATTGCTTTTTTTATTTTAATGACACAATTAAATAATAACAAACATCTTATTTTAAAAGGTTTGTTATTTGGCTTATTTATTTTTACAGGATTAATGCTAGTGCTTTTCTTTTTTGAGCAAACGCAAGCTATGATGTTTAAGATCACACCCGTTTCTTTCACCGGAAGTATCACAGGTCATATTATTTATGGTTTAAGTTTGGGGTTTATTGCAAAAAGAACCTTTGGTAAGTAAACTTTTGTAACCATCTGCAGCTGTTGATTTAGTTTAATTTCTTTGTGTCTTAGCGCCTTTGAGGCTAATAATATAATCCCTATATTTAATTGATGAATTTGATCCGCAAAGACACCATTATTGCATTAGCAACACCGCAGGGAGTTGGGGCCATTGGCGTTATTAGAATTAGCGGTGCTGATTGTATTTCATTAGTTGAGCGATTTTTTTGGACAAAGAATTTAAAACTCAAAAAGCTGAGCGATAAACCGTCGCACACACTTCATTTTGGTATTATTGCGCATTTAGATGTTGTAATTGATGAAGTGGTTGTGAGTTTATACAAAGCACCACATTCGTATACCGGCGAGGAATCGGTTGAGATATCTTGTCATGGCTCACCATTTATTTTACAGCAAGTATTAGCTCTTTTTTTAAAAAACGGCTGTAGAATGGCGGAGCCGGGTGAATTTACCATGCGCGCCTTTTTAAATGGAAAGTTGGATCTTAGTCAGGCCGAAGCAGTGGCCGATCTTATTGCCAGTAATTCGGCAGTATCGCATCAAGTGGCGATGCAGCAAATGCGTGGAGGATTTAGCAGTAAAATAAAACTATTGCGTGATCATTTATTGAATTTTGCATCTTTAATAGAATTGGAATTGGATTTTAGTGAAGAGGACGTAGAGTTTGCGGATAGAAGCGATCTTAAGAAACTTATTTTTCAAATTTCAAATATCATTTTAAAATTATTAGAGAGTTTTGAAGTTGGTAATGTGATTAAGAACGGAATACCTGTTGCCATTGTTGGAAAACCAAACGCCGGCAAATCAACTTTGTTGAATTTATTATTAGATGATGATAAAGCCATTGTAAGCGAAATTCCGGGAACAACCCGTGATGTGATAGAAGATGAGATGGTGATAGATGGTGTGTTGTTTAGATTTATTGATACGGCAGGAATTAGAACCACTACAGATATTATAGAGCAAATGGGAGTTAACAAGGCTTTTGAGGTTATAAAAAAATCAGCCATTGTTGTTTACTTATTTGATTCGCACGAATTGAGTAGTGGCGATCTTAAATTAGAAGTTGATCTTATTAAACAGCACATTAACGGATCAAAACTAGTGCTTGTTGCAAATAAAATAGATGTAGAAGGGGAAGAAGCTTTAAGAAAAGAATACGCCGGCTTTAAAGACCTTCTTTATATTTCGGCCAAGGAAGGAAAGAATATAAATGAACTACGGAACAAACTTGTAGCCTTATTTGATGCAAAGGCTGTGAGTGCTACCGATACCATAGTTACAAATGCTCGCCACGCCGAATCTTTACGCAAGGCCTTGATGCTTTAAATAAAGTAACAGAAGGTTTAAATGCAAAAGTTCCGGGCGATCTGTTGGCGCTTGGATATTCGTTATGCCTTGGACGAATTAGGGGCTATTACAGGGCAAGTAACGAATGATGATCTTTTAGGGAATATTTTTAGTAAGTTTTGTATCGGGAAATAATCGCGTCATATTAGCGCAAATTACGGCAAGTCAAATCAATCATTTTACATTCAATTAACTGCTTTTCAACGCATTAAACGTGTTGTTGTTTGGAACTATTTTGCGCGCTTTAAAAATTCGCGAATCTTTGTCACGATTTTGTCCCAATTTGAAAATTTCTTTTGGAACAAAATTGGGACAAATAATTTAAAACAAAAGCAACATGAATGTAATCATTAGAAAGCGACAAACCAGTAAAGACAAATCAAGTTTGAGTCTTGAAATTACAAAAAACGGAAAACGAAGAGTCGAATCTCTTGGGCTTTTTCTTTACAATATACCAAAAACAAAAGAAGAAAATTTTGAGAATAAACAAACAATGGCCTTGGCAGAACATATGCGTGCACAAAGGCTCATTGAGGACAAGACCAACAATTTGGAACGGTTCGAATTGATAAGGGCAAAAAAAACTTTTTTAATTACTATCGCTTAAAGATGGAAGAACGGTTTGACTCTCCAGGTAATTATGGTAATTGGTATTCTGCATTGATTCATTTAAAAAAGTGTTTTGGTGAATTCTTAAAGATGTGATATCAAGGTAGAGAAATGCATCAAGTTTCATCATTACTTAGATACTCAAGCAAGAACAAAGGAAAGCAATCCTTATCACAAAATAGTAAGTATTCGTACTATAATAAATTAAAGGCTTGTTTGAAGTTAGCTTATAAGGAAAAGTGATTAGCGAAAACGTTTCTGATTTTTTAAAAGGGTTTAGGCAAGGTGAGCCGAATAGGGAATACTTAACCTTTGAGGAGGTTGCAAAAATTAATTGAAACCGATTGCATGTATCCGGTTTTAAAAGAGCATTTATATTTTCGTGTTTAACGGGTATTCGCTGGAGTGATATTTAACGCATGACCTGGGGGAACTTAAGCCATTCAGATAAACGCGGACATGAATTATCGTTTCGCCAACAAAAACGGAGGTAAGGAATATTTACCATAAGTGAACAGGCAGTTGTATTCTTGGTGAAAGAAGAGAAGATGATCAGCGTTTGTTTGTTGGATTAAAATATAGCGCCTATACCAACGTTGGTTTGTATAAATGGATTGCAGATGCAGGCATAAAAAAGAAAATCACGTTTCATTGTGCGGGACATACGCACGCTGTTTTGCTTTTAGAAAATGGAACAGATATTTATACGGTG
>JADJLA010000010.1 GCA_016705695.1 Sphingobacteriaceae bacterium | reverse complement strand
CTTTTAGTGATAACGATTATATTTTGCAACGTTCTTATATTTATCAAGCGCCTTGGTTTGATTATGTTGATTTCGAGACAGGGGATCAACCTTGATAAGTGATTTTATAAACAATTTATCATAAAATAGCTAAAATCGGGCATGATGTTTACATAATTCTGTGTGATAAAATATATATTTACATCTAATATTATCTCAAAAACATACACATGAAAAAACTACTTTCATTTCATAGTTTATTACTGTTGCAACTGTTGCCATAAGCGCAACCTGGCGGCAAAAAAAGGAACTCCCAAAATGGCCCCAACACTTGAGCCGGGTTATTATGTTGTCTAAAGGCGATACTGCTAAAAGGAGAAATTCAAACTAATCCTGAGCCAACGAGGGCGATTATACAGCAGATCAATTTGAGCTCCGGGTACCAAAAGTAGTTGTTATCACTACCAAAAAGCAAAAGCTTATGGTTTTGAAACAATCATTTTATGCTCTCTGCCGATGCTTCCAAACGAGGGTTTACATGCGTTATTTAGCTAAAGGCCGTTTGAAGGTGGGGCATTTCAAGGGAGGTTAAATATCCAACCACTTTTGCGGGCGCACCAGTTATAGCGGCAAAATATTATATCCAAGACAGTAAAGCTGATGAAGAAAATAGGGAATTAAGAGATATGAAGGAGCTTAACGAGAAATTCTATAAAAAAGAACTAAAACCATACATGAAAGATCAAGCAATGATATGGAGCGATATGGATAAGTTTGTATTTAAGCCCGAGCCTGCAAATTCAGTACGTGAGTATAACCGTATGCACGAATAACAAGGTTTTGAAAAGTAAAAATTGAAAAGGAGGCTTTTAGACCTCCTTTTTGCTTAAGTACCTCACGTCTATCCTGTTGAAAGAGGTTAATATTTATCAACATAGAATAATAATTGGGAGCCTCTTGTTAAAAACCTACCTGAGTTCATTTCCATATTCGGTTAACTTTACAAACAAGGAGTTTTAAATCAATTCCGCATAGATTATTTATGAATATTACGTACTACGGTCACTCTTGTTTTGGTGTTGAAGTAAAGGGGAAGAACTTATTGTTCGATCCATTTATTAGTCCTAATGAGCTCGCCAAAAATATTGATGTGAACAAAGTGGCGCAGATTATATTTGATCGGCCATGGACACGAAGATCACATTGCCGATGCAGTGGCTTGCAAAAAGAACAAAAGCCAAGGTTATTTGTAATTGGGAGATTTACAATTGGTTAACTAAACAAGGAGTAGAGAATATCCATCCGATGAATTGTGGCGGAAAAGTGAAGTTGGATTTTGGCAATGTAAAGTGTGTTGTGGCGCAACATAGCAGCAGTTTACCCGATGGAAGTTACGGAGGAAATCCAATGGGTTTTGTGGTAGAAAGTAAAGAAGGAAATTTTTATTACGCAGGAGATACCGCATTAACCTACGACATGAAATTGATAGGTGATTACAGGCAAATTGACTTCTCGTTTTTACCTATTGGTGATAATTTTACAATGGGAGCCGATAATGCCATTATTGCTTGCGATTTTATTCGTTGTAACGATATCATCGGAATGCATTATGATACATTTGGGTTCATTAAAATAGATAAGAGTGAAGCAGTTTCTAAATTCGAAAGGGCAGGAAAAAATTAACCCTAATGGAAATAGGAACACAATTAAAAAGTAAACAAAAGAAACGATATAACATGGGAAAATAATTGCCATAGCAAACCAAAAAAAGGAGGCGTAGGAAAAACAACTTCTGCTATTAATTTAGCTGCCAGCCTTGCGGTGTTGGAATATAAAACATTATTGATCGATGCCGATCCTCAATCAAACGCTACATCGGGCGTTGGCATAGATTCTGCAAATGTAAAGGCGGGATTGTACGAATGTATCATTGATAGTATGCATCCAAAAGATGTGATCTTAAAAACAGATACACCTAACTTGTGGTTGCTGCCAACTAACGCCGACCTGGTTGGTGTTGAATTGGAATTAGTGAATCTCACCAATCTTGAGTTCATGATGAAAAAGCGCTTGATAGATAAAGATAAATATGATTTTATCATTGTTGATTGTTGCCCGTCTTTGGGATTAACAGTTATCAATTCTTTGTCGGCAGCCGACAGCGTAATATTCCGGTACAGTGTGAGTATTTTGCATTAGAAGGAATGGGTAAACTTTTGCAAACCATTAAAATTGTTCAAACACACATTTAAACACAAGTTTGGATATTGAAGGTGTATTGTTAACTATGTATGATGGACGTTTACGCTTAGCGAATCAAGTGGTAGAAGAAGTAAAAACGCATTTCCAAGATATGGTGTTTGATACGTTGATCCATCGCAATACAAAATTAGCAGAAGCTCCAAGCTTTGGAAAAACCATTATCATGCACGATGTGGCTGGAAAAAGGCTAACAGCTATTTAAATTTAGCGCGTGAAATACTACAACGCAATGGTATGACCAAAATAACCGACAAAAGCAGAACCATAGCTGTAGGTGAGCAAGAAGAGTTGAGTGAAGATATTTAAGAAAAGAAGTATAAGAATTAAGTAATAAGTATAAGAATATAGAACGATGACGATGAGCAAGAAACCAGCACTGGGAAGAGGATTAAGCGCCTTATTAGAGAACGCGAAAACAGATATTACAACAAAGAGAGTAGGAGAGGGCAGTCCAACGGTTAATTCGGTCTCTACTATTAAAATTGCCGACATTGAAACAAATCCTTTTCAACCTCGCAGTAATTTTGAAGAAACAGCTTTACAAGAGCTTTCGGATAGCATTAAACAACATGGCATTATTCAGCCAATAACAGTTCGTAAGTTAGGATATGACCGTTACCAGCTTATTTCGGGCGAACGTCGTTTTATAGCTTCGCAAATGGCAGGATTGCGCGAAGTTCCGGTTACATTCGTGTGGCCGATGATCAGGCGATGTTAGAAATGGCTTTGGTTGAAAATATTCAACGCGAGGATCTTGATCCTATTGAAGTTTCATTATCATACAAACGTTTAATTGACGAATGTAATTTAACTCAAGAGCAGTTGAGCGAAAAAGTTGGTAAGCAACGAAGTACTGTAACAAATTTTTTACGTTTATTAAAATTGCCTGCGCCAATTCAAAAAGCGTTGCGCGATCAGGAAATTACAATGGGTCACGCCAAAGCGTTGATCAATATTGATAATGAAGATCGTCAGTTAGCTATTTTTGCTTTAGCATTAGAGCAAGAACTTTCGGTTCGTCAAATTGAAGAGCTTGCCCGCGGCGAAAAATAAAATTAACTCCTAAAATTACGTCACGAGAAGCCTCTTACTATTGAAGATAAAGCGGTTGCAAAAAAGCTGGATGCCATTTTTGCGAAGAACTACAGTTTTAAACGTGGTGCTAATGGTAAAGGAAAGCTTACGATATCATTTGGTAATGATACTGAATTAGCTCACGTGCTTTCTTACTTTGGGATAGAGTAGTATGAATTTAGCCTTGTAGGTAATTTTGATCAAAAAATTCTTCTAGAATTTGAAGTTAACACCTATGTTGCCATATGCCAAACCATATCCAAATTCGCCATAAACGCCAAAACGATCTGTAAATCTGTAGCGGCCTCCTGCGTAAAAGGCAAATACACCACCGCCGTAACCGGAGGCTGAATAACTATTAACACGGCCTTAGAATTATCGGTTGAATAAGAATATTTTACAAACGAATATCCTAGCATAGCTCCTGCATATAGATCAAGGTTCTCTACTTGTATGTATTCAGCAAAGTGAAACGCACCTCTAAATCCAAATATTCCATAGGTTACACTATGCTTATCGTTATAGTGCGCATTAACCCAAACGTTATTATTGTCTTTATAAATATAATCACCTGAAGTTTTGTAAGAGGGATCTTACATAGCCTAAGTAAGCGCCAAGACTTACGTTCTTCGTGATTCCTTTTTCGATGGAAATGCTTATTGGCGGACTAATACTCCAGCCACTCGAATAGTAACCTCTATTTGATAAAAGACCTATTCCTAAATTGATATCCAACTGACCTTTTTCGAAGGTGTTCGACATAGGTTCGTTCTTCTCTATTTTAAGAAGAATTTTTATTTTCTTTTGTTCTGCGCAAATACACCCGTTGAGATCATTAGGCAAACAATTAAAAGTCGTGTTATCATAGTAAGTAATTATTATATTTTATCCAAGTGCTTCGTTGATGTCGGGTAATTTTCCAAATCTGTGTAATGTTCTTACATGCGAAGTGAAAGCTTGCCAAAATGTTTCGTTCTCTAAATAAGGAACTCCAAATTCAGCTGCTGTGGTTTTTACGATCTCAGAAACTGCAGGATAATGCACATGACAAATGGTTGGAATAAGTGATGTTCTACTTGAAAATTTAAACCGCCATCATACCAAGAGATCCATTTATTACGTCGTGAAAAATTTACTGTAGTATTCATTTGGTGTACAGCCCAGTTATTCTCAATGGTATCTTCACTATTTGGCAAAGGATGTTGCCTCAACCTCAATGCAATTGAAAAATCACAGTTAATACTGCCCACCAATAAAGTGCATTAATAAAAAGCCAACAATAACCTGCCATAATGGAATGTGAAAGAAAAAAAATGGTACAAAAATGATCACAAAAAAATAGATCAGTTTGCTGAGTAAAATTTTAACCCAGATCACACGATTTTGTTCAGGCGTACTTTTATTAACGCCATCCTTTGTGTATTTATGAAATTGAACAAAATCTTTTAGTAAGGTCCAATACAAGCTAAGAATGCCATAAAAAAAGAAAGCATAAACAAATTGAAGTTTATGATACCACTTTACATTAGTGTGAGGAGAAAAACGTAAAACAAGTTTATCGTCAATATCATCATCCAAATTAATAATGTTCGTGTATGTATGGTGCATTAAGTTGTGTTGCAGTTTCCAATTGAATACAGAACCTCCTAGTAAATTAAGAGAATGTCCTAACCAGTAATTAACTTTATGGCTTGATGAATAAGCGCCGTGATTAGCATCGTGCATTACACTCATTCCAACACCGGCTAAACTAAAGCCCATAATGGTCCACAAAAGCATAGAGATGCCGAATGAAGGCTTAAGAATAAGTAAAAGTACAAAAGGTACAATATAAGCCGCCAATAAAATAATGGTTTTAATTACCATTTGAGCGTTGTAATGTTTCGAAAGATTTTTTCGTTTAAAATAAGAATCAACCCGTTTACGTAAGGTTGCAAAAAATGGTCTTGTCCTTATCCGCGTCTATAAACGCACCGTTGTAGTGGCCATGATGTGTTGTTTTATGCTTCCCAAAGATACCTATTATTGTGAGTTTTATATATGTTTTCATCAAATTAACATTGTTAATAGCTTCTTAATTATTTGAAAATAAATAGGTTAATTACAGCGAAAGTAAGTTTTGATCTAAGAAATAGTTTCATTCAAAGAGGGCATTTTTCCAAATCTTTGAAGAGTTCGCACATGCGATGTGAGTGCCTTCCAAAGAGTTTTATTCTCTAAGTAAGGAATTTCAAATTCTTGGCAGTTGATCACTATACCGGCAATTTGAGGATAATGCACATGACAAATGGTGGGGAATAAGTGGTGCTCTACTTGAAAATTTAAACCACCAACATACCATGAGATGAATTTATTGTTTGGCGAAAAATTAGCAGTAGTATTCATTTGATGAATGGCCCAGTTGTTCTCAATATTTCCGGTTTCATTTGGAATAGGGTGTGATGTTTCTTCAACCGTATGCGCTAATTGAAAAGTAACAGCCAATAAGATGCCTGAAATAAATTGCATGGTTAGATATCCAATAACATATGTCAAAACAGGCATCTTTAGAATTGTAAGAGGAATGATAAAAAACACAAGAATGTAAACCACTTTACATAATATGATGTTTCCAAGAATGAGTTTGTTTTGTGCTTTTGAAGCTTTATTAACGCCGCTTTTTGTGTATTTGTAGAAATTCATAAAATCTTTCAGAAAACTCCAATACAATGTTAATATGCTGTAAAACAAAAACGCGTAGATGAATTGAAATTTTGAACCGGTAATACTTTGGTGTGGCGAAAAACGCATGATGGCTTTATCTTCAATATCATCATCCATATGCACAATGTTTGTATAGGTGTGATGCATGATGTTATGTTGTAATTTCAAGTGAATGCTACGCCACCAACCAGATTGATCGTAAAGCCTAGCCAGCGATTAACTTTTGCTTTTGATGAATACGCACCGTGATTTGCATCGTGCATGATGCTCATTCCGATCCCTGACTTCGCTAAGCCCATAATTATCCAAATGATAATGGCAATAGCAAAGGGTGGTTGAAAGATCAATAGTGCAGCAAAGGGAAGTATGTATGCCGATAACAGAACAATGGTTTTAACCACCATTTGTGAATTATAATTTTTAGAAAGATGATTGTCTTTAAATAAAGATCTATTCGCTGGCGGAGTGTAGAAAAGAAAGAGCGTCTTTTTGTCGGTACTTATAAATAACATGGGCGTACTACCATTAAGGCTTAACCTAAGTAGGACTTTAGTAGTTTACTTTTCGATTCCATTCCTAAGCCTACGAATTCCTTTTTTCTTTTATTTGTCGTACGCGTTCTCTGGTAAGATCATATTTTTCCGCGATCTCTTCTAATGTATGAGGATATTGCTGACCGATACCAAAAAAAATAAAGATCACATCTTTTTCTTTATCGCTAAGTGTGTTGAGTGCTCTTTTATTTCGGTTTGTAATGATGATTCCATTAATAGGTCATCGGGCTTTACTTCATTTTTTATCGTAAATAGTTCCATTAAAGTACTCTCTTCGTTTCCCGGAAGAGAAGCGTCTGATGAAACGTGTAATGCGAAGCGGCCAATGTCACTTGAATCTCATCTTGCGACATATCTAATACTTCCGAAAGTTCAAATAAACTTGCAGTGCGTTGATATTTTTGTTCTAAAACACCTTGAGCGCGTTTAATTCTGTTCAATGCGCCAATTTTATTCAAGGGTAAACGAATCATTCGCGATTGCTCGGATACGGCTTGCATAATAGATTGGCGTATCCACCATACCGCATAAGAAATGAATTTGAATCCTCTGGTTTCATCAAATCGCTTTGCGGCTTTGATCAAACCAACGTTCCTTCATTAATAAGATCGGGTAAACTAATGCCTTGGTTTTGATATTGCTTTTGCAACCGAAACAACAAATCGTAAGTTGGCCTTGGTTAATTTTTCAAGGGCAGCTTCATCACCTTCACGTATTAGCCTCGCTAAGCGAACTCTTCTTCAGCTGTAATTAGCTCAAGTCTCGAGATGTCGGCAAGATATTTATCAAGCGACGCGGCATCACGGTTGGTGATCGATTTGGTTATTTTTAGTTGTCTCATTTTTTTAAATTAAAAAGAGCAGGCCCTTGTGACCTGCTCTTCTGTGTAAGTATTAATTTGCTAGGCTTACATTTACGGCGTTTAAGCCTTTTTGCCATTTTCAACTTCAAATACTACCTGGTCGTTTTCACGAATTTCTTCTTTAACCCGGTTACGTGTACAAAAATTTCTTGTCCACCTTCTTCTTTAATAAATCCAAAGCCTTTTGCTTCGTTAAAGAATTTTACTGTTCCTTTTTTCATTGTTTTGTTTTGTTGTGTTCGCTTTACACGAACGGTTATTTTTTTAACCCGTTGGATGCATTCCACCAGGCCGATTTATTTTTTGTTTTTCTTTCCGTAGTAATGCATCCTACGGGTTAAATTTGTTTGTATCGATCAAGCAAACGGATGCGAAGTAACTACTTCAATGTTTGATTTGATCAATTTGTTTATGTCTTTCAAAAAATTTCTTTCTTCTTGTGAGCAAAATGATAAGGCGATCCCTGAGCTTCCTGCTCTACCCGTTCTTCCAATTCTATGTACATAAGTTTCGGCTTGTTCAGGTATTTCGTAATTGATCACGTGCGATAATTTATCTACATCAATTCCTCTTGAAGCAATATCTGTAGCAACTAGTACGCGAATAGTTCTGTTCTTAAAGCCTTTTAAAGCTCTTTCTCTTGCATTTTGTGATTTATTACCGTGTATAGCTTCTGCTTTAATTCCGTTACTGTTCAATTCTTTTGCCACTTTATCAGCACCACGTTTTGTACGTGTAAATACTAAGGCATGTTCAATTTGGCTGTTCTTTAAAACGTGCTTAAGTAAAGAACGTTTGTCTTCTCTGTTAACGTAATAAACACTTTGTTCAACCAAAGTAGCAGTAGAGGAAACTCTATCAACCGAAACACTTACCGGATTTTTTAAAAGGGTATTAGCCAATTTTAAAATATCGGGAGCTACTGTTGCCGAAAAGAACAAGGTTTGTTTTTTTGCAGGAAGTTTAGCGATCACTTTTTTAATGTCGTTTATAAAACCCATATCCAACATACGATCTGCTTCGTCTAATACAAAGAATTCAATGCTGTTGAGATTTATAAATCCTTGTTGCATCAAGTCTAATAATCTTCCTGGGGTAGCGATCAAAATATCAACTCCTTTTTTTAGATCTTTAACTTGTAAATGCTGAGATACACCGCCAAACACAGTTGTGTGCGATAACTCTAAGTTTTTGCTATAAGATGTAAAACTCTCACTTATTTGAAGTGCAAGCTCACGTGTTGGTGCTAAAACAAGCGCTTTAATCACGCGTTTTGAACCTTCGGTTTTTTTGTTTTGTAATAATTGTAAGATAGGGAGTGCAAACGCTGCGGTTTTTCCTGTACCTGTCTGTGCGCAACCAAAAATATCTTTTCCTTCTAAAATAGGTGGGGTCATTTTATTATTAATATACTTTATTCGGGCTTATGCATTAGTGCATAAATACCTTTTCTTGATGAGAAAAGTGTAAAATACCGAATTGTAATTGAGAGGCTACAATAGATTGAGATACAATCTTCTAATGAAGAGTACAAATATACGACATTATATTGATATAAAATCTTTTATTTTGACCAAAACGCCTAAAACGCCCTATTATCAAGGGTTTTAAGGAGTATGAACAGAGAGATGAAAGCCTTGGGACCTTATTTAAGGGAGAATTATAGCAACTGATTCAACCTCGTAACGATGTTTTTTTTGTCTTTAGCAAATTTGGTGCGCCAATAGATCCTCATTTCCTTTTTCATGATAGAATTGATGATATCTAGTTCTTGGCTATGAGTGGAGCTATTGCTTTCAAAAAGCGCTTGCAATTGTTTTAAAATAGCAAACGTTTGATCAGCATCGGCACCATTTTCAATTTGGGCAATGCGTTTTGCTAATTCTGTTATGATCTTTGAACTTTTTTGTTCTCTGCTTGGTTCCATTTCTATTACAAAGGTAAGCTAATTTATTGAACAGCCTTTTTTACATCAATTAACTTAGCGCAATTAAAATGTCCCTTTGGACAAGCTTTATAGCCGTGCATTCCGCAAGGTCTGCAATCCATCTCACCCGCATCAATAACTCTGCTGTTATCCGACAATGGATAAAAACCAAATTCTTTAACCGTAGAGCAAAAGAAAGCAGTTACAGGAGCGTTTGTAGCTGAGGCTAGATGAAGTGGTGCGCTATCGTTCACATAATTCATTTTTGCTTTTTGCATTAAGGCGGCAGATTGGAGTAAGCTTAATTGCCCGCTCAGATCAATGATGTTGTTATGTTTGCTTTCTGATATGATCTTTTTTGCCAGATCGGAATCGTTTGCGCTTCCTAAAATATAAATAGTGGTTGATGAAGAAAGCAGATCACAAAGTTCTATCCATTTCTCAATTGGTAATTGCTTGGTGAACCAAACAGATGAAGGAGCGATGCAAATGAAGTTATCTTTTAAAAAAGGATTTATTTTTTCAATATCACTAGCAGAAGAATATATTTTTGGTTTTGAGATATCTGTTCCTGCAAAATCGGAGATCAAATTATTATAGCGTTCAATCTCGTGCTTACCATCTCCAAATGTATGATGCGGCGCGTGATCAAATAAATAAGCAAAAGGTGTTTGTTTGTAGCCGGCTTTATGTCGTGCTCCAGAAAATGCGGTTAAAAATCCTGAACTCGCAAAACGATGACAATTTACTACAAGATCATATTTGTTTTTTCTTATCTTACTTAGCGTGCCAAATAAGTTTCCGTATTTGTTTGTGGTCTTATCCCAAACCAAAACTTCTTTTAAAAAAGGATGGTCTTTGTAAATTCCTCATTTCTTTTCGCACCAGAATTGAAATAGAAGCGGTAGCAAATTTTGAATGTAATTTTTCAACTAGAGATGACGCAAGAATTGCATCTCCAATAAACGCAGTTTGAATTATGAGGATGTTATTATACTGCAACGTTATGTTCTCTTAATGCATCATTCAAACTCGTTTTAAGATCGGTACTCTCTTTACGTTTACCAATAATTAAAGCGCAAGGCACATGGTATTCGCCCGCTGCAAATTTTTTGGTGTACGATCCGGGAATAACTACGCTTCTTTCAGGAACAAAACCTTTTGTTTCACTAGGTTTATCACCTGTAACATCAATTATTTTGGTTGACATGGTAAGAACCACGTTAGCGCCTAAAACCGCTTGTTTTCCTACTCTAACGCCTTCTACCACAATACAACGACTTCCAATAAAACAATCATCTTCAATAATAACAGGCGCGGCTTGCACAGGTTCTAATACACCACCAATTCCAACGCCACCACTTAAGTGAACATTTTTTCCAATTTGTGCGCAACTTCCAACCGTGGCCCAAGTATCAACCATGGTTCCACTATCCACATAAGCGCCAATATTCACATAACTGGGCATCAAAATAACTCCCTTTGCCAAATAAGCTCCATAACGAGCCACAGCGTTAGGAACTACACGCACGCCAAGCCCTGCGTAATTTTGCTTAAGAGCCATTTTATCATGGTATTCAAAGGGACCAACCTCAATGGTATTCATTTTACGAATGGGGAAATAAAGAATAACAGCCTTTTTTATCCATTCGTTAACTTGCCAAGTGCCATTAGCTAGGGGTTCTGCAACACGAAGCTCACCTTTGTCGAGTTTTTCGATCACATTATCAATGGTAGCAATGGTTTCTTTTGTTTAAGTAATTCGCGGTTTGCCCAAGCGGCCTCTATTATTTGTTGCATAAAATCAGGTTTTTCGACTTGCAAGTTACCAAAAATTCGTATATTTGCGTTCCTAATTTATAAGGTTCCGTAGCTCAACTGGATAGAGCATCGCACTACGGATGCGAAGGTTTGGGGTTCGACTCCCTACGGTACCACATCAAAGAAAACCCTCATTTTTGAGGGTTTTTTCATTTATACTCCACTGCATTTTAATAAGATCTTCGGCAAAAAAATCACCGCGCCAATAACCCCGCTAAAAATAACAGCCACTAAAACACTTCCCGCGGCAATATCTTTTATTTCTCCGGCTTTTGAATGGTGTTGGGGATGTAAGTGATCAATTGTTTTTTCGATCACGGTATTCAACATCTCTAAGCATAATACTAAAGCAATGCAAAATAAAATGGCGATCCATTCCAGGTTAGAGATCTTTAAAATAAAACCAATAATGATGGTAATAATTGCGCAAAATACATCGATCAAAAAATTTCGTTCTTTAAATGCAAATCCAATTCCTTTGAAGGCAATTAGGAAAGCAGTATAAAGACTTTGTTTCTTTTTCATTCAACCTGATCTTTTGTTAACTGCATATCGGCTATGAGTTTGATCACAAATTCCAGTTGTTGTTCTTTATTAAGATCGTATTATCTAAAACAATAGCGTCTTTGGCTTGGATCAAAGGATTTTCTTGCGATGCATATCAGCATGATCGCGGCTTAATAAATTTTGTAAAACATCGTTGATATCATGATAATCGCCATGGCTGCTAAGTTCATCCAGTCTGCGTTGTGCGCGCACCATATTATCAGCTGTCATAAATATTTTTAATTCCGCATCCGGAAAAACATTTGTTCCAATATCGCGCCCATCCATTACTACCGCTTTATTTTTCCCCATCTCACGCTGCATGGCTACCATTTTTTCGCGAACTTCTTTTATGGAGCTTACGGCGCTAACATTCTCATTCACTTCCATGCTGCGAATTTCTCTATCCACATTTTTGCCATTTAAAAATGCTTCAGAGGCATGTAAGGTTGGATTGTAAATAAATTCAACTTTTATTTTAGGAAGCTCTTCAATGAGTTTGGTAAAATCATGTTTCTTTTTATGATCTATCAAGCCATTTTGTAAAGCGTATAAAGTGACCGAGCGATACATGGCACCGGTATCAATATAACTGTAATTTAATTTTTGAGCCAATGCTTTTGCCATAGTGCTTTTACCGCAACTCGAAAATCCATCAATAGCTATAGTGATCTTTTGCATTGCAATAAATTTACTGATTTTAGTTTAGTTTGTAAAAGTACTAGCTGATTTTTAATCAACAGGTGATGTATAATTAGTCGAACCTCAAAAGTATTTTTCGTTTATTTGGGCGCCTTTTCGCTTTCCGTCCTAAGCTTGCTTGCCCTTTGCTGTGTTTGTAGGGCTCGTGGCTTCCGTTGGTCGCCTCCTCGCCCAACAAACATTATCAAAGCCCCTAAGCAGGGCTTTCCCTACAATCGCGGCGCAACTAACCATTAGTTTATCGTAAAAAAACTGCAATTACTTTCGAACCTCTTTTTCCATTTTGGGCAAACACTATTTAATTCCTTTATTATTCATAGCCTTTTGGTAGGCTCGGGCGTATTTTGTATGCTGTTCGTAGGTTTCAGAGAAGTCGGAATATCCATTTAACCTGGCTTTGCGCAAAAGAATAGGTATTTGTGCTTTGTAAGATCAATAACCGAAGCAGAACTTGAGTTTTAACCAAACAAATTGGTCCTGGCGGCAAACCTTTATTTTTATAAGTATTGTAGGGCGAATCAATGTCCTTATCCTTATCATAAATTCACTGAACGCCCCATAACTTATTTGCAAACACTAGGGGTAGGGTCGGCTTGCAAAAGCATTCCTTTGTTTAAACGATTTAAATAAACACCCGCAATTTTTTGTTGCTCTTCGGTATATAACTTTCGTTTTGTACAATGGACGCAAGGGTGATCACCTCTCCAATGCTTAATTTTGTATTCTTTGCTTTGGCTGTAGTTCTTTGGTCCAAAAAGTATTATAAGCCTTTCCGCAATTCATTTATAAGGTGGGGCAGGCTAGTAGTCCAACTTAATTCGTATATCTGCGGAATAATGGTAGCAAAAGCACAGTTTGGTGTTAAATTGAAATCGCGCTCTAACATAATAGGATCCTCAAAATATCCTTCTAATTGTTCTTCATCTAATTCAAGTTTATCGTCCACGTAAAGAATAAATTCCTCCATATTATGAATCTGCGAATTGAAGGTGAGTTTTATTTTTTCTTGTTTATTGTATTTTATTAAATTAATGATCTAACAGTGCATCATTCCGTTAATGATGCGGTATTTTCCGGGATGGATATTTTGATCGAGTTCCATTTTTTTGGCCATCCACCTCAAATTTTCTGTTTCCCTTAAAACATTCTGTCTTTTTAATTCATAAATAATATCATTCATGTCAAAAAAAAAAAAAATGCCAGATTGAATGTAAATGAATTCGTAATCCTTATTGAGCTTTACACTTGTTTTAAAAAAATTTGTGTATACCCAATAACCACCTACGGCAATTACAATTAGGAATATAAGAAAGAGATAGGATCTTATTTTTGACTTTCCCCCGCCATTGGTCTTATGAACTCGGTAAATAGTTAGTTTTGTAACTCAGTTTCAATTCTTTTTCTGTTGAGCTTGCTGATTTTGTGGTTTTCTTTAAAATTTGTTTTAATTAATTCTAAAGCTTTTGGTTTATTATTAATACTTAGATAGTATCCTGCTAAATTCAATAAGGCAGATTCTGAATCCGGCTCCGGGCCAATGCTTATTGTAATTGATCAGAGCTTCATTTCCTTTTCCTTGCAATAACTTTAAGTACCCAAGATTATTATAGATCGAGGCTTTCTTTGGATTTTCTTTGATCACAAATAGAAATTGTTGTGTCCGGCCTCTTTCATTAAAGTACCTTGTGCCAATGTAATCCCAAATTTAATTTAAAATCAAGATTATATTTTGCTAATGTGCACGCTTTATCAAACCATGTTAAGGATCTTTCCTTTTGACGCCATTTTATAAAACGCTTCTGCAATATGTAACATGCCCAAGCATCTTTTATTGTTATAGCTCAAATTGTTTAATTGCTTATAACAGCTTTCTTCTCCAATAGTTTCAACATACGAAATTATCTGCTTGAAATTTTGCGTCATAAACTTAATGGATCAGATCCTGAAATTAGCTTAATATCTTCTTTTGTTTTGAGCTCAGGTTTTTTTTAGCGGAATCTAAATAGGCCTTATTGTCATTTCTCAATTGTTGAATATAGCTCTTGCTTTTGTTTTTGCCGAAGGGTCTTTTCATTGATAGTACAAACCAATAAATTCTTTGATCTTATCTTTCTTTTTTAGTAATCGGTTTTCTGATATAATGATCTGAACTGTCCATGCGGATATCAATTGACCCTGATGAGGGCATATGACACTTCACAATTAACCGATTGATAAGGATCTGCCCTCGCTCCTTTTTTTTGAGTTGCCGGCCTTCACAACACTCATTTTCGCGCAGCTTTCAAGAGTTCCAAGTGCTTCCTGAATAATGACAATTTTACAAGCATCGTTAAAATGACCATCATTTATTTCGCTTACACTCACGTGCGGGTTATGGCATGTGATATGCGAGTCATGGCGCCTTTGTAGGGGTTTAATGCATTTTTAGTTTTAATTTTCTGCCGACTTTATAAAACACGCACTTTGTTTCTTAAACGATCGGCTAATGTGAGGCCATAATAAATTCATCGTCGGATTTTTATATTTTGAAGAACTCCACTGATCTGATCGCTTGGTTTTTGCTCCCAAGAAATGTAAAAAGATGGTTATTCTTCAAAACAGCATTTCCTTGCGAAGAAATTAACTTCAACGCTGGCAAATGTCGAACTGCAGATCAATTGGTAATTTGGATGGATTGACGATCGAATAATCAATTTGTTTGGATGTATCAATCTTAATGCCTCTTTGTTTTTGATTTACGTGTATACTTCCCGGACCATGGCAACGTTCGCAATCAATTCCGTTTGGAACAAAATTGTATTTGTTCGCCAAGGCCCATCCACAAAATCAGGATAGCCATTATGGCAACTCATGCATTCCAATCCTATTTTGCGCGTAAAATGTGAGTTCATGCCATTTTCAAATCCGGGAGGAAGATCCCATTTTTGTTTTTGCGAGTAAAAGGTCATTGGCATTTGATTTAAATACCCATTTACATTTTGAATATGCGAATTGGTATGCTGCCAGAGCCAATGATGTAGTTTACTTGCTCCGTTCTTTGGCACGTTGTGTCTTTTCCTTTTCTGAATTCTTTTATAAATAAACTGTCCTTATCCCAAAATGCTTTGTAATGAAGATCGCTTTCCTTATCAAAGAATGTAGCATTCTTAAAATCGCCCGATGATTTTGATTTTGTAGCCAAATCAAACGATTTACCCATGCCGGTATTGATGAACGTATTGTAAATTCCCTGGTGACAAAGTTTGCAGGTATTCATTCCCACATAACGCGCCGAATCGGAATGATTTAAATAGGTACTATCCGGAATTTTTTGTTCAACGGAACTCACTTCAGTACGCGTTTCGCAATTTGTAAGTAAAATGCAAATTGAAAAGGTAAATAAAATGAGTTTATGATTTGATTTACTTGTCATTGATGATTGAAGGAACCAAAGCATCTTCAAAATGATTTAAAGAGGTTTTATTCCACGCTTTTTTGATCCCTGTTTTTTCAAAGCCGGCTTTCAAATAACTTCATGCTTGGAGCATTGGAATTTACAATGGATACGGAAATTTTAAATGAAGAATATTAAAACAGTAGTTGATAGCTAGCAACAAACTTTCGTAAGCATATCCTTTACCGGTATAATTTTGATGAATATAAATTCCTACACCAACGCGTGCGTGCTGTACGTCAAACTCAAAAAAATCAATGGTGCCAATTGTTTGGCTGGTAGAATTTTCTACAACCATTAAGCGCAATTGTTTGTTAGTGTAAATATCGTATTGGCTATTATCTACAAATTCTTTTAATACATGGCGGCTAAAAGGCGTCTGTGTATTGCTCACATGCCATAACTCAATGTTATTCTCCCACTCATAAAGCAATTCAATATCATCATGCTCCATGGCTCTTAACGAAATATGTTCTCCTTTTATAAACATCTTAATAGTTTTTTCTTATGGCGTTTATCTTTTCGTTGAGTTCTTCCTGCGAGTAAACTGGTATATGGAACGTGTTGTTTTCTAGACTTAAATTTAGTGAATATGCTTGTAAAATAAAATTATTAGCTGCCATTCTCTTTAAAAGATCAAAGATCATGTCGTTTTTGCTGGTATTTATGGCATAGAACTCATTAAAGAAATCTTTTAATGGAGATAAGCAGGTTGCTTCATTCGATCGTATTTGCGGATATTTTTCGAGGTCTCTAGGAACATTGAATTAATATGATCGTTACTAAATACGGGATGTGGATATATCTTCAAAAGGCGGATTCAATTTTTTGCTGCTGAATTGTTCTAAGAAGTGCCGAAATAGAAATATTCGGTTCCTCCGCTGGTGGCGAGCGAATGATATTTTCCATCAATAATTACACCAATATGCGGAGGAACACGTTTTACGTGAAGCAAGCAAATAAATAAGCCTTTGGTTAAAGTGGAATCGGTTAGTTCACCGGGGTTAACGGCTATTGAAGCAAATTCTGTTCGTGTCATTCTATATCAATATTTACCATAAAAACAAAATGGGCGGAACCTTCGAGCCAAATATTATAAAAATGTATTGGCAAGTACCTTTATCAAATTTTGCATTCAACATTCCGCCTTGTGGTTGCTTACTGAACAATTATTTTTGAAGTGCTTATGCCAAAGACAAGCTGCTGCAAGAGCCGCTGCGGTCCCACATGATTCCCACATGATAAAGTTTCATCTTCAACCGCGCGTTCGTATGTGATTACATGTAAATATGGTCGTCAAACTTCTCCCATAAAATTTACATTGGTACCTTCTTCTTTAAAGCGATCGCTGTTCCTGATCTTTCTGCCTTCTTCAACAACATTAAGTGTGCTTACTTTTCAGTTTGTTCTATATAATGAGGTGAGCCTGTATTAATAAAAAATGATTGTTGGCCATTTCGATGTTCTTTACATCGTT
>JADJLA010000009.1 GCA_016705695.1 Sphingobacteriaceae bacterium | reverse complement strand
GGAGCTAAATTTGAATATTTAGCATTATCATCCTCGCTTGGCAAACAAAAGTCTTTATCATACCCTTCCAGTTTCTTTTTATACAAAACTTTGTCGGGATCGGTTAGGCAAATTCCTCTATAATAAAATGAGATATTGTTATAGCTGTATTTAATTTCAGCCCCTGAAGATAAAACAGTATCAATATCCCCTAATTTATAATTGTAAATGTTTGTTTTATTCAATGTTTTATTTGGCTCATAATTATTAGGAAGATATTTTATCAATCCACTAATAGTGCCAAACCACACCGCGCCATTATCATCTTCAAAAACACCATTGGTATTACATTCGATTCCGGCAAAACCTTCGTTCTTGCCATAAGAAGATATTTTTAATATCCCCGATCTTTCAAATTCAGCCACATCTAATGCGCTGATCCCAATATTAGTACCTACCCACAAAACGGTTTGACTTTTTGCAAAACCAATAGAATAAATAATATCAGAAATTAATCCGTCCTCACTTTTAATGTATTTATATGAATTTGTTTTTAGGTCAATAGCAAGTAAGCCATTCAAGGTACCAACAAACATTGTTTTCTTGGTATTTCTTACCGAAATATAATCGTTCTTTTCAATGCCAAGTTTCTTTCCAATATCTTCAATAGTTGTTCCCTTTATTTTATACAATCCGGCTTGATATGCCGAGATCCATTTATAACCTTCGTTATCTTCGCAAATATCGGTAACCATAAAATCTTCCGAAGTTGTTGGAAGCTTGATGAAATTTGTATCAATGCGTCCTGAAGGATCAAAAGAAAAAGTTGATACACCATTTGTACCGCCAAGCCAATTCACATTTCCCTTATCGCAAAACAATTTATAGTGTGGCGATCTGATCCGCTTTGATATCGTGACTTTAGTAAAGCGCTCGTTCTTAAATTCAACAACGCCGGCATCTGTTTCAAAGAACACTCTTCCGTTCTTATCCACACAACCGCTTCTACTCACATTGCTTGGTAATCCCTCCGAAATTCCATATCGTTTAAAATATCCCTGAGAATATTTATAAACACCATTATTCTCGCTACACACAAAAAGATCCTTTTCCTTTTGAAAGATCTCAAAAATAAATGCGTTTCCCGGACCGTTTATTTTATCAAATGTTGAAAATGAATTATCTCTGTAACGATAAATACCGCTATGTGTACCCAACCACATATTTCCTTCCATATCCCGAAGAATACATCGGATGATATTAGAATTATTATCGTAAGAAATATTATAGTAATTAAATTCTCTTCTCTCAAATTTTATAAGTCCCGTTTGCGAGCCTATCCACAAACTATTATCGCTTTGATACAAAAGACAGCTTACGTTATTATCTATTAATCCATTCTCTACAAAATACGTAAGTATCTTGCCTGTTTTTAGATCATAAAAATTTAAACCATTTAAAGTTCCTAAAGCCAATGTGCCTTTGTTCTCGCTAACAGCAATGCAATTGATATTGTTGCTCGAGAGGCCATTTTTTACAGTAACAAGTTGCGGTTTTCCTTGATCTAGTTTTAATAATCCTTTATTAGTTGCGCAATAGATCCTTTTATCAACAACTAAAATATCATGGATCTCTACATTATCCGCGCCTTCAATTTTAGTAACGTTTTCACCCTTCATCAAAAACAATCCCGATGCCGTACCTAATAAAACATCGCCATTTTCATCCATTTCCAAGCTCATAATGTTGATACCGGGAGCCAAACCGTTTATCTTTTCTTTACTTACTTTGTTATTTACAACAATAGAGATGCCATTTTTTGTAGCAACAATTATCCTTCCTTTTCTGTCTTCGCAAATAGCATTAACATAATTATCAGCAAGACCTGTTTTGTAATTAATATTGGTAAATTGCTTTCCATCAAACCGGCTTAAACCATTGTACCCGCCAGTGTACAAAAACCCTTTACTATCCTGAAAAATGGCATAAACCTGCACAAATGGCATGCCATTTTCGGCGCTATAATTTTTAAAGTAATATTGTTGCGAGAATGCGCAGGTGCTAAGAAGCAGCGTAATGGTGATAGAAAGACGTAAGATCCTGACTGACATACTTGCACTAAATATAAGCGTTTGTAAGATAAGTATAATATTTGCTATTATAAGTGGTAGAAACCGCTTTATAAGTGCAGAAATTAGACAGCTTCTTAACAATTTTGTTCATTTCATCAAAATCGTTTATCGTCAAAAATTGCTACATTTATAGGCTAAAATAAAAAATCATCACATGTTCGATCTTCTCAAGAAATTATTTGGTACTAAGAGTGAAAAAGATATAAAGGGACTTCAATCAAGAGTAGACGCTATTAACGAAATTTTTAAAGGTCTTTCAGGTGTTAGCGATGATCAATTACGCGCCAAATCACACGATCTTAAATTAAAATTGCAAGATTCCATAAAAGCGGAAAATGATGAGATATTAACCATCAAGGCTAAGATCGAATCGAATCCTGATATGGATGTTAATGAAAAGGAAGATCTTTACAAGGAAATAGATGACATAGAGAAAGTGATCACCAAAAAACTGGAAGATGCTTTAGATGATATTTTAGAAGAAGCGTTCGCCATTTTAAAAGAAACGGCTCGTCGTTTTAAAGAAAATAAACAATTGGTTGTTACCGCCAATGATTTTGACACTAACCTTTCAAAAACACACAAAAATGTTGAAATAGCCAACGGCAAAGCAACATGGAAAAACACTTGGATAGCTGCAGGGAACGAGATCACCTGGGATATGGTGCATTACGATGTACAGCTTATTGGTGGTATGGTTCTGCATATGGGGAAAATTTCAGAGATGGCTACCGGTGAAGGAAAAACACTGGTTTCAACGCTTCCTGTTTTTTTAAATGCATTAAGTGGGCGCGGTGTTCACTTAGTTACAGTAAATAATTACTTAGCAAAACGTGACGCCGAATGGAATGCTCCTCTCTTCCAATTTCACGGTTTAAATGTGGACTGTATCGATCTTCACGAACCAAATACACAAGACCGTCGTGATGCCTATAATGCCGACATAACTTACGGAACAAATAACGAATTTGGTTTTGATTACTTGCGTGATAACATGAGCCGCAATATTGAAGAGCTTGTTCAACGCAAACCTAATTTTGCCATTGTGGATGAGGTTGACTCGGTTTTGATAGACGATGCACGTACGCCTTTGATCATAAGCGGTCCTACACCACAAGGCGATCGTCACGAATTTAATGAATACAAGCCGCGTATTGAGAAATTGGTGAATATTCAAAAACAAACTGTGCTTAAATTTTTAGCCGACGCTAAAAAATTAATGGGCGAAAGTAACGAGAAAGAAGCTGCTATACCATTGTTACGTGCATTTCGTGGTTTACCAAAGAACAGCGCTTTGATCAAATTTTTAAGTGAACAAGGTGTTGCGCAATTAAAGCAAAAAACCGAAAACCACTATATGCAAGATCAAAATAAAGAGATGCATAAAATTGATGCGGAACTTTATTTTACCATTGAAGAAAAAAACAATCATGTTGAGTTAACCGAAAAAGGCTTGGATTTTATTACGGGTAATACCGAAGATCCAAAATTCTTTGTGATACCAAATGTGGGTGATGAAATTGCAGATATTGAAAAGAATATCATTGATCCAAAAGAAAAAGCCGCAGCTAAAGAAATTGTGATGCGTGATTTCAGTATAAAGAGTGAACGTATTCATACAGTAAATCAATTATTGAAAGCATATACCGTATTTGAAAAAGATGTGGAATATGTGATTGATAATGGTTCTATAAAAATTGTAGATGAGCAAACCGGTCGTATTATGGAAGGCCGTAGATATAGCGATGGATTACACCAAGCTATTGAAGCCAAAGAAAATGTAAAGATCGAAGCTGCTACACAAACGTACGCAACAATTACCTTGCAAAATTATTTCCGTATGTACAACAAACTTGCGGGTATGACAGGTACAGCAACTACGGAAGCGCAAGAGTTTTGGGATATCTATAAATTGGATGTGGTGGAAATTCCAACCAATCGCCCAATGACCCGTATAGACGAACAAGATTTTGTTTACAAAACTAAACGCGAAAAATATAACGCGGTTATTGAAGAAGTTGTAAAATTAGTTGCGGCAGGAAGGCCTGTATTAATTGGTACAACCACTGTTGAGATATCAGAATTATTAAGTCGTATGCTTAAGCTTCGCAACATTAAGCATAATGTGTTGAACGCGAAATTACATGCTAAAGAAGCGGATATAGTTGCAGAAGCCGGTAAAGCAGGAACTGTAACTATTGCAACCAACATGGCTGGTCGTGGTACGGATATTAAACTAGGCCCAGGCGTAAAAGATGCAGGTGGTTTAGCAATTATTGGAACTGAGCGTCACGAAAGTCGCCGTGTTGATAGACAGTTACGTGGTCGTGCCGGTCGTCAGGGTGATCCGGGTTCATCACAATTCTTTGTATCGTTAGAAGATAATTTAATGCGTTTATTCGGAAGCGAGCGTATTGCTTCGTTAATGGATCGCATGGGACTAAAAGAAGGTGAGGTTATTCAACACAGCATGATCACCAAATCTATTGAGCGTGCGCAAAAGCGTGTTGAAGAAAATCACTTTGGTACACGTAAACGTTTAATAGAATATGATGACGTAATGAATGCGCAACGTGATGTTATTTATAAACGTCGTAAAAATGCTTTGTACGGAGATCGACTGAGTATTGATGTTGCCAATATGATCTATGAAGTATTGGAAAGTTTAACTGCTGAATTTAAAGACCTCAATGATTATGCAGGATTTAATTTAGAGTGTATCCGTTTATTTGGAATTGAAAGTCCGGTTAATGAAAGTGAATTCAATAGCATGCGCGAGGCTGATGTTGTTCAGAAATTATTTACAGGCATAGAAATACATTACCGTGATAAAACAAAACAAATAAGCGAACAAGTATTTCCTGTAGTAAAAGATGTTTATACTAACCCTAGTAATACTTTCGAAAACATTGTAACACCGTTTACAGATGGCATCCGTTCTATTCAGATCATGGCCAATTTAAAAAAGGCTTTTGAAACAAAAGGACGCGATATGGTATTGAGTTTTGAGAAGAATGTGGTTTTGAATATGATCGACGATTCGTGGAAGGAACATTTACGTGAAATGGACGACTTAAAACAAGCTGTACAAAACGCTTCGTTAGAACAAAAAGATCCATTGGTTATATATAAGCTTGAATCGTTCAACTTATTTAAGGATATGATCATTAAAACCAATAAGGATATCATATCATTCTTAATGAAAGGCGGATTACCTTCTCAAAATGAGGAAGAAGCAAAACGTCAGGCTCGTTTTACACAAGAGCAGCCAAAAGCTAAAAAGGAAAAGCTAATTGAATCGCGAGAAGATATTATTGCTAAGGAAGAAGCGCAGGAACAACCAAAACCTAAAATTCAACCAATTCGTGTTGAGCAAAAAGTAGGCCGAAATGATCCTTGTCCGTGCGGAAGCGGCAAAAAATTCAAGAATTGCCACGGCCAAGGACAGTAAAAGCACTTAATTCAAATTAAAAGCCCTTCAAATTGAAGGGCTTTTTTGTTTTCCAGTTATATTTATCCATTTTTAAGCCCAATACTTTTAGTGATTAGCCCTTTTCTTGCGTCTCAATTTTTGCAACAATCCACAATTAAAGCTAGCCCAGTTGCAAAAAACGCAATTAATCCTCCAAAAAGACCACTAAACAGGTCTTGAATCTACAAAATTCTAAAAAATGTGAAAATGGCTAGCGCTAATCCATTTCAAATCGGTTTAAGCTCGCTGTAGTTTTGCTTCATGATCCTAATGATTATGAAACAAAGCAAATTAATAACTGTAAGTCTGGCACTACTCATTATGAGTTATGGTAAAGCACAAAAAAATACCGTAGATACTTTATTATGGGATAACGGTAATTATACGCTTGTTTCAGAATTAGGCAAAGTATGGATCAGAGAATATAATGATCGCAAACATAAGGATGTAAAGATCCATACTTTAGATATAGTTGCCGGTAAGATCGAATATTTTTATGAAGGCACATTTCATGATGTATTAATAAGCAACATCGAACGAATAACCCCCGGTAAATTTTACAACAATGCCATTTTCTTTAATAAGAATAACGTTCCTGTTGTAAAAACCATGATGGAAGACGGCATTACATATGATAATGGAAGTTTCAAGAGTCATCAAAAACCTAAACCGGTAATACTTGCAGAAGTTGTGGTAGAAAAACCAGTAATAACTAAAACAGTGGCCCCCACTCATTCAAACACCACACAGCAAAAAGTAGAAAACACTCAAGTTGTATATGATGAAATAATATTCTATAATGGAAAAAAAATATTGGTAAAGATCCTTTCTATAACCGATGGTAAAGTTCATTACAAACGTTCGGATATTTTAAGCGGGCCAATTTATATTATAAGCCTTACCATACCAGGTACATTAAAAAAAGCCAGAGTTATTCCAAATAATGGCCGCAAAACAATTGACTACAGAAATTAATTAAACCCAAAATAAACAATAAAAAATCCAACATAATGAAAACAAAATCAATCATCGCGGCAATTCTATTTGCAACTAATATAATTGCTCAAACAAAACCAAGCGTTGCTGTACTTAACATAGACAGCAAGGGCATCGTAAACAATTCGGAAGAAATGGGATATCTGGTTCGTTTAGAATTGGAAAAGACCGGTGTTTATACTGTACTTGATAAATATGAGGTAAAAGAAATAACAACGGCTAACAAAATTGATCTAACCAACTGTTATTCAAAAACCTGTTTAATTGAAACCGGAAAGCTTTTAAAAGTTGAAAAAATGCTAAGCGGAAGCGTAGAACGTTTAGGAGAGAAGATCGTTATTTCTCTTCGTTTAATAGAAGTGGAAACAGGGAAAGTTGAAAAAACAGAATCAACCGAATATTTAAATCTTCCTGAGGTTCAAAAAATGGTAGCTATTTCTGTAAAGAAATTAGTTGGCCAGGAACCGGACGCTAACATGGTGAAATTATTGGTAGATTACGATATACCTATTGAAAGTCCTAAAAACACATTAAAGCTTAACGGTCCGCGCATGGGCTTTTCATACACTTTGGAAGAGGCAGGAAAGATCCTTACTAATCCCGACGAAAACAAAGGAGGATTCAATATGTTTCCTGTTACCTTTCAATTTGGATGGCAACAAGAATTTCAATACATCAGTGCCGGAAATTTTCAAGCATTAGTTGAGAACATCTTTTTAATTGGCGGGCTGGAAAGCGGCAAATTCATTCCATCATATACGCCACTCTTAGGGTTTAGATTTGGAAAAGGAAATGGTGCTTGGGAATTTGGATTTGGTCCAACATTCAGAGTAGTAAAAAGGGCAAAAGGTTTTTATGATAACGATTTGATCATGAGTAAAGATGAAGATAAGAGAGGCGAGTGGTATCTTACAGAAGAGTTTCGAAATAGAGATACGGCGACGTTTAATATGTACCCAAATTATGCACTACCAAAAGAATACAGCCAAGTTAAACGACTTGATAGTAGAGGTAGTGTAGAATTAGATGCTGGTCTTGTGATTGCAATTGGCCGTACGTTCCATTCAGGTTATTTAAATATTCCGGTTAACATTTACGTAGCGCCAAGAAAAAGCGGTACAACTATTGGTATGACGCTTGGGTTTAATATACAAAAAAAGAAAAAATACCAATAATGAACAGCCGCTTTTTTATACTCACTATACTGGTATGCTGCAATACAACATTTGCGCAATTAGGGATCAAGCGCATTGATTCTCTTAATGCAAAAATGCAAAGCAGCATACCGGTTGACCTGAGTTACTATGGCAATGCACGTATTCAACTAAAAGAGGGTGTAACTTATTTGAATTGCATCATTTTGGAAGTAAAACCTGCATGGATAGTTTACAAAAAACGTGGTGTATTACACGATCAGGTAACAGATAAGATCAAGCGAATTCGTTTTGATGAGCAGCCCTTGATCCTTGAATTTGATGAACAGTATAGAGGAAAATTAAGTTTTGTTTATGATTAGTATAAAAAATATCTGCTATATTTTAGTTTGTATCATGTTTGTTTCGTGCAAACAAAGTATTTTTCTTAACCGTAAATACACCGATGGCTTTTACTTTTCAAAAACAGGCTCGGTTGACGTAAAAAAAACACATAAGGTTAAAACAAAAAATACAGCTTCGACTTTTTCAGAGCAAGCAGATGTTGTAATGGTTAAATCAGAACCATTAACTGATACTATCATATTAAATAGTGGAAGGAAAGTTCCTTGTAAAGTTAAGACCGTCGAAAGAAAAAAAATAACTTATACCGATGGTCAACCTGGGCCAACTGGAACTAATAATAAGATAATGAGAAACAAAAACATTGCCCGTATTCATTTCAATGGAGGACAAAAAGAATACTTCAAACAATATCATTCGAACGGCAATCCAATACTTCAGTTTGATTTTATTCGAACCGGAAAACCCCCGCGATCGGGGCTCGCGGTTTTTGGCTATATTTTAATCATGCTAACAAGTTTTGGACTAGTTGTAGCATCAGTATTTATTGGCCTATTTTTCTTGGCCTTATCAATAGCTGCACTTGTATTGATGAGTGCCGGTAATTATGAGGCCCTAGGCTTTAAGATCGTACGCGGTTTTGGCAAATTCATTGGGATCTTATTTCTTGCCAGTTTAGCAGCACTGTTGCTTATATTAATTATTGCTTTAGCTGCTTTCGCCTAAACTTGCTGTTCGAGCATAAAAATTTAAGTTCAAAAACATCTATTTTCGACCGTTTTTAAGTGATTTTGAGCGAAAAATGACCCTTTTTGTTTAAAAATAGGGTAAAACCACCTTTTTTTTATGAAAAATACATTTACTTTTGCCTCACTAACTAAAAACACACAAAATGAAATTAAATGAAATTCAAGACCTGATCAAATTTGTTTCAAAAAGCGGGGTAAGCGAGGTTGAACTAGAAACAAAGGAGATCAAGATCGTAATCAGGACCCCTAAAACTGCCTCACAGCAACAGGTTTATGTTCAAAGTGCTCCTGTTTTAACAAATCCGATAGCCCATTCAATTGCTCCGGTTTCTAATCCGGTGAGTGTTCCGGTAGCAGAAAACAAAAATCCTTCAAATCAAACAGGCTCAAGCAACGAGTCGAAATACGTTACCATTAAATCGCCAATGATAGGTACTTTTTACCGCGCCTCTGGTCCAGATAAAGGTCCTTTTGTAAATGTTGGTGATGAGATCAGTGCAGGCAAACCGGTTTGTATCATAGAAGCCATGAAATTATTTAACGAGATAGAAAGTGATATCAAAGGAAAGATCGTTAAAGTATTGGTAAATGATGCAACTCCTGTTGAATATGATCAGCCTTTATTTTTGGTAGATCCTTCTTAGTGAAATGTTGAATGTTGGATGTTGAATTTTAAATGATTCAAGCCATTCATCATTTAAAATTTAAAATTCAAAATTTCGAAAGATGTTTAAAAAGATATTAATAGCCAATCGTGGCGAGATTGCACTGCGTATAATTCGTACCTGTAAAGAAATGGGTATAAAAACTGTAGCGGTGTATTCTACCGCCGATAAAGATTCACTTCACGTAAAATTT
Organism: Sphingobacteriaceae bacterium; assembly: GCA_016705695.1. Lineage (GTDB taxonomy): Bacteria > Bacteroidota > Bacteroidia > B-17B0 > Aurantibacillaceae > Aurantibacillus. The sequence continues at coordinate 134,937 of JADJLA010000009.1, read as the reverse complement.
GCTGATGAAGCGGTGTGTATTGGTCCTCCCCCAAGTAAAGAAAGTTATTTAAGCATGTCGAACATTATTGCGGCGGCAGAGATCACAAATGCTGATGCAATACATCCGGGTTATGGTTTCTTAAGCGAGAATGCAAAATTCAGCGAAATCTGTCGTCAAAATAAGATCAAATTTATTGGAGCTAGTCCGGAGATGATCAATAAAATGGGCGATAAAAGTAATGCAAAATCAACTATGATCGCAGCCGGTGTACCTTGTGTGCCAGGTTCAGAAGGATTACTAGAAAATGTGGAAGCAGCTTTAAAAGATGCTGTTAAAGTTGGATACCCTGTAATTATAAAAGCTACAGCCGGTGGTGGCGGAAAAGGAATGCGCATTATTTGGAAAGAGGAAGATTTTCAGGATGCTTGGGATAGTGCAACTAAAGAAGCTACCGCAGCATTTGGAAACGGCGCTATGTATATGGAAAAATATATTGAAGAACCACGCCACATAGAAATTCAAATTGTAGGTGATCAATACGGAAAAGCTTGTCATTTAAGTGAGCGCGATTGTAGTATTCAACGTCGTCACCAAAAATTAGTGGAAGAAACACCTTCTCCATTTATGACACCAGAATTACGTGAAGCCATGGGCGATGCAGCAGTTAAGGCCGCGCTTTCGATAGGCTATGAAGGAGTTGGAACTGTTGAGTTCTTGGTTGATAAGCATCGCAAATTCTATTTCATGGAAATGAATACGCGTATCCAAGTAGAACATCCAATTACTGAAGAGGTAATTGATTACGACTTGATACGTGAGCAAATATTAGTTGCTGCGGGAGTTCCAATTTCAGGGAAAAATTATTATCCGCAATTACACGCAATCGAATGTCGTATCAACGCAGAAGATCCATTTAAGAATTTCATTCCTTCTCCAGGAAAGATCACAACCTTACACACACCGGGAGGACACGGAGTTCGTGTTGATTCGCACGTTTACAGCGGCTACACTATTCCACCAAATTACGACAGTATGGTTGGGAAATTAATTACGGTTGCGCAAACACGCGAGGAAGCTATTGCTAAAATGCACCGTGCTTTAAGTGAATATGTAATTGAAGGAGTTAAGACCACTATTCCATTCCATTTAAAATTAATGACTAACGAAGATTTTAAAGCCGGAAATTATACTACAAAGTTTATGGAGACGTGGGATTTTAAAGCGTAAGCAACTAGGATACGGATAACGAATGTTTTAAGGGTGGTAGCAAATTGCTACCACCCTTTTTGTTTTACTTCAACTCAACTTTATTATTGCTGATCATAAATTCTGCCGCCTGAGTTTGCGACAAAGCATTTCTTCTTAATCTCTCAAAGTCTGATTTGAATTCCTCTTTTACATCTTTTGCATCACCACTTTTGTATTTATACAAGCCCTCGCCTCCTTCAAATCTATATACGTAAAGAAAAGTACTATCCACACAGCCAATTTTATTGTCGGCCGAAAAATACATACACTCTCTTGGCTTTGAAATAACATCTGTACCGAGTGTATTATTTGTATAAGTGGTATTCATTAAACCCATCAAGGTTGGAAAAATATCTATCTGCCCAATGAAATTATTTAATTGCTTTGTACCAAGAATCTTTGGGGCGTAAAATAAAATTGGGATGTGATTATACGACAAAGCCATTTCATATGTATTCTCACCAACATTTAATCCATGATCGGCCGAAAAAATAAAAATTGTATTATCGAACCATGGTTTACTTTTTGCTTCGTTTATAAATTTACCAATGGCCCAGTCGGCATATGAAACCGATCTGTGAGCCGTTTTATCTATATTACTTTTAAAGTAAGTTGGTATGGAGTATGGCTCATGATTGGATGCTGTAAGTATAGTTGCAAAAAATGGCTGAGTGCTTTTTTGTTCGTCAATAGTTTTTAACGCAACGTCGAACAAATAATCATCAGGAACACCAAACGGTCCGATATTTTTTTCACGGGGATAATCTTTATTACTATAAAGGAGATCAAAATGATTTAATGGAATAAACACACCAATATTATCAAACGATTCACTGTGCGGACAAAAGAAAATAGTTTTGTACCCATTTTGTTTTAGGGTGTATGGTATTCCTGCGTATTTTAAAAGCGGAACAGTACTCATGGGCCTTATACGTTTTAAAGCAGGCAAAGAAAAAAGACTTGAGAAAACTCCATTATTGGTATGAATTCCCGCACTATATGCATTTGTAAAGAACCATGAACTCTTGCATAATGAATCCAAATTTGGCGTTAAATGATTTTTATTTCCAAATGCTTCCAAATAATTTGCGCTCATGCTTTCCATTAATATTAATACAACATTGTATTTATGCATGGAAGAATCTGAACGAACCTTACGCGCGAATGGAGATATTCCTTCCAATGAAGTATCTATATTTAAGATCGCCTTGGTGTTGTTTATAGCCTCATTACTTTCCATTAAATTAACGCGGGTAAAATAACTTCTTAATAAAGTATAGGCAGGATTTAAACCAATTTGATTTAATAAAGGGTCGTTGCAATGAAATGCATCACCTTGCCTTAAAGGCTGCTCGTTAGCACCGCGTATTCCAATAAATATCATAAACGCTCCTGCTATAAACACCCCAACTTCCTTAATAGAAATACTCCTTTTGCCTTCATTTGTAAGAAGCTGCTTTTTTGCTGTTCTTAAAATAAAAATAAAACTACCTACGCAACAGATCAACGCCACAATTGTAAATATTAAATTAGCTTTATTAAGTATGATCATTTCAAACACAATACTTAAACTTCCTATCCATTGAAGGGCAGCATCTGTGATACGATTGAGGAAGAACTTAAAATAAGGAATGTCTGCAATACCAATAAAGATCAATAGCATTACAAAAAATGCAAAATAAATTGCCACAAACGAATTTATGAATTTAGACCTTTGAAAGAATGTTTGGATAAAAAGCAAAAGAAATGGCGTTACTAAAATATAGCAAAGTACTGAAGTGTCAAACTGAACACCAATTAAAAAAGTAGTGAATACATCCTTGTTAAACAACAACCTTGATAGATCGTAAACGTAGGCGAATAATGCCAAGCGCAGAATAAATAGGATCACAAGTCCTATCAAGTAGATCCTAAACGGCAACGAAATAAATAAAGGAAACTTGAACCTATTCATAAATTATTTCTAAAAAGATCGCTTACTTGATCTTAATATATATTTTCTCGGTAAGCCTTGGCAACGAAAAGACCTTTAAAAGTTCATTCCTCTAATCTTTTACGATCACTACTCGTTCTTTTTGTTTCAAATTTTCCCCTTCAATACACACAAGGTAAACTCCCTCCAAATGCTCAGGAAGATTTATTCTACAAAAACCCTCATTGGTCATGGTGTGTATTTTATAAACCTCTTTTCCTTGAAGATCAATAATTTTGATCTCTAATAATGGCGATTCTTTTACATACAATTGAAAAATTCCTTTGTTTGGATTTGGGAACAAAACGATCTCTTTATTAGTAGTGCTTTCTTCTTTTAAGGTTGATAGCAAGTCTAAAACTTTTACCGATGCCATTTGCAAACTTTCTTCAGAACGACTAATGTTTGACGCCATACAACTGCTGGTCATTTGACCACACGAAACACTTACAGTTAAACAAATATTATATACTCCTGTAGATGAATAGGTGTGTGAAGGAAATAAGCCAGTTGATGTAGAATTATCTCCCCAGCTCCAAACTGCACTTACCACATTCGCTGAGTATGTTGGGATCGCATTCCACACAATTGATGGCATTGCATTCAGATCTTTAACCATTGAAAACTGACTACTAGCAAAACATGGCGCATTAATAATATTGATCGTCTTTGTAATTAAACTTCCGCAAAAATAATTAATAGAATCTGTGGCAAATAATGTTACCGTATAGGTACCATTATATAAAAAATTTTGCCCCGGCGGAGTTTGAGCGTTAGACGTATTACCATTCGCAAACATCCAATAATAAACGGTTGTACTTGAAGTTCCTTGAGAAGAATTTGAAAAAGCCACGTTTGAACCATTAACCGTATACCCAAAATTAGGTATAAGATTACATGTTTGAGATAATACTGTAATAGACGCATTATAAACGCTTGTGCAGGAATTAGAATTTTTTGCCACTAATTGTATAGGATATAATGCTGCTGCCGAAAAAGTATGCACTACGTTGAAATGGCTATTAAAATAGCTTTGAGGGGTTACGTAACCATAATGCAATGTATATTGCGTTAATGCAATTGTACCGGTTGAAGCGTTTACAAAGTTAATGGTATTACTATTTAATTGATATGTATTTGTTTTAGCAGTAAGTCCACATGTAGCATTACTAATGGATATGGCGTATGTATAATTGCTTATACACAAACCGCTTGCAGTACTATCATGCAACAATAGATCTACGATATAATTTCCGTTATTCGTATAGGTATGCGATGGATCTACGTTTTGTGAAGAATTATTGTCACCAAAGTTCCAGGTATAAATTACGTTTGAACTTGTAAATGCTGATGTATTTGTAAAACTAACGTTACCATTCGCATTTATAACAAAACCAAAATTGGCCGAACATTGCGATTTGACCATTACTATAAATAATAAGGCCAAAATAGTAAATACGTTTTTTTTCATTGTGTATTTTTGTTAGAATAGTTTATTTGTGTTCGAAACTTTACAGCTTTAATTTGATATACATTTTCTCGGCAAGTTTTGGCTGAGTAAACGCGTATACCACTACTCCATTTCCAGATCTGGTTTCGCCATACAATTCAAAACATTTACCATTAAAATAGAGCGAAGGATTTGTTAGAACAAGATCGGCGCCTTCAGCTTTTTGCAAAACATATAATTGGTGTGGCCTTAAGAACAATTGTTTCTTGAGAACAGTTTTACTTCCTTTTTCAAGGTCTACTTTTTTTATAACATTATAATCGCCAAGCAAAGAAGCTACTTTTAAATTTCGTGGTTGGTAATACACCTTATCTTGCAAACCAAACTGAACTAATTGCCCTTCATCCATCACGCCAATTTTTTGCGAATATTTAAGCGCTTCATCCGCTTCATGCGTAATGATCAACAACGATGTTTTTTTCTTCTTCACTTCATTTACAATGAACGTGAATAGCTTTTCTTTTAATGGTCTATCCAAATTATTAAAGGGTTCATCTAATAAAAGAACTCTTGGTATAACCGTTAATGCCCTGGCAATGGCTACGCGTTGTTTTTGCCCTGATGATAAGGTTTTTGCTTGCAATTTGGCAAGAGGATTAAGATCCAATAGCTTTAATATTTTTTTACAGCGCGCATCTTTGTAATCATTTGCAAGCCCGGTTAGCATATCCTTTATGTTCTCTTCAACCGTATGATTATCCAAAACATAATAATCTTGGCTCACCAATTTCATATCCTTGTGCCCTGGAATTAAATTATAACTTGGTCCCAACACTTGTTCTTTACCAACAAACACTTCGCCTCCCTGAAGATCTTCAAGACCGTATAAACATTTAATAAGGGTTGATTTGCCGCTTCCGCTTTTGCCTATGAGCGCAACTATTTCTCCTTCTTTAATTTGGAAAGAAACGTTCTTTAGTCCGGTAAATGATGTTTTTGATTTGTAATTGAAAGATATGTTGTTAACCTTTAGGATAGATCAGCGAATTAAGGTTAAACTACTTTTAAGTTTATATTCTTTTCCGTCAAAACCTTTTGCTTCTAAAACATAAGCGTAAACGCCATCAGGGCATTGAATTCCCGAGGTTGTGTAACCATCCCACGACCCCTTAATACCATTCCAATTGTACATTAACACTCCCCAACGATCAAATACCCAAACTTTCATTTCAAATATACCTTTAATGATAGGTTTAAAAGCATCGTTAACACCATCATTATTTGGAGTGAACACATTTACTAATTTTACATCAGAGGCATCATCGATCACAAAACTATAATCTAAAGTATCATTACAACCGTTAGCGCCAAACGCAATAAGTGAAACTGTATAATTACCGGGAGTATTAAATGGTTGTAAAATAGATTCTGCAGTTTGAGTTGGTGCTGCAGCGTTTGCAAACTCCCAATTTATTCCTGTGTAGGATGAAGAATGATTTACCAACCATAAGTTAGCCGGAAAACCAACATCACTTAAAACCGCTCGGTACGCCGCGTTTGCTGTTTTTGAAATAGTAACAAACCCTCCTGTTGCAAATGTTCCGCTGCCATTAGCAACAAATAAAGTTAAGCTATAAGTTACGGCGCTCGTAAAAGTAATACTTACTGAACTTGAAAAATTATTTGGCATCATTGTGTGCCCACTTGTTGGACTTAACGACCACGAATAAGCGGTGATAGAACCTGTAGTAATACAACTAAATGTATGCGGCACTTCGGTACACAAAACCCCCGAAGGCATAACAATAGTTGCAGTTGGTGCTTGAGCCGTTGCAAACGAGTTAAATAGCGCTAATGTGATGACAAAATATAAGTGCTTAATACGCATAATATCAGTTATAAATCTACTAAAAATTTCGCAGTATTTACACCATCGGCAAAGTCAGTAATAACAGGCGATTGTGAATTACCAAAAGGGATGTAATTTGTACCTACAACGCATTGAATCTCTTTGGCATTATTTAGCAGATATTCAGTAACATCCTCATCACTTTCGTAGCTCTCGTAATACATCACCGAAATAGGTGCATGTATTTGATTATCAGCTTTTATCATAAGAAAGTTATTATCCAAGAACTTCTCATTCCCCATTAAATAAATGGTACGATTGTATTCGTAATTATTAGCGTATTTTTTATTATCCAATACATATCCAAAGCTAAAAACACATTCAAAAAGTGAGTCAAATTTATAATCTTTTGGAACAAGCAACTTTGAAACATTGCGGCAACCCAAACCAAAATAATAAAAAATATCTTTCCCTAAAGCTTCCAATTCTCCTCGAGTTTCTTTTCCGGTAATCACAGCCAAAGAACTTCTATTCCTTCGAATGACGTTTGGATATTTTCCAAAATAATGACTGAATTGATCGGCACTGTTATTACTTCCTGTGGCAATAATGGCATCAAAACCGGTAAGCTTTCCGTCGGCCAAACGAATATATTCATCAAAACCAGGCTCGTAATGCACTAATAGCTTTAAAAAGAATGGTAATAATACATTATCATCACTCGACATTTTTATGAGGACCGTATTTCCTGAAAGCAATACACACAAAACATCGTGAAAACAAACCATTGGAATATTACCCGCACAAATAACCGCTACCGTTTTTGAGCTTTTATTTTCGCTTGGAAAGTAAGCTGCGAGTTTTTCCAACTCTTCTTTAGCAAGCATCTTTCCAATATTTTGAATGGCATTATTTGTAAATTGCTCAATGAACCAACCATTATAAACTAAAGCAACCTTTACAAGCTCCGTTAAGCCAAGATGAAGGTTCTCTTCCCCCTTGGCATCAGTACTTTCATAATGTTCGTTAATGAACTTGCCGATCTTAATAAAAGCGTTAATTCGTTGTTGTAATTGCATAGATACTCGTATATTTGCAGAAAATTATAGCATACAAAGTTACGTATAAAATGGCAATTAAGATCACAGATGAATGTATTAACTGCGGCGCTTGCGAGCCTGAATGTCCTAATAATGCAATTTACGAAGGTGGCGCCGAATGGCGTTTTGCCGATGGAACAGGTGTTAATGGAATGTACAAGGGTAAAAATTCCGGATTAGAAGTAGACGCTAACGATGCGCAGGTTCCAAAACACATGGATGTTTATTTTATTGTAAGCGATAAGTGTACCGAATGTAAGGGGTTTCATGACGAACCACAGTGCGCGGCTGTTTGCCCGGTTGATTGTTGTATTAAGGACGATGATAATGTGGAGACAGAAGAGCAGCTCCTTGAAAAGAAAGCTTCACTTCATATATAAAATTAAAGCGGCCTCTAGCCGCTTTTTTCCTTAACTAAGAATATTTTACTCGCATTTCTTCGCACGCTTTGTAAACCAACTGAAACACGTGTTCAAAATTATGTTCGGTTCCATAATAAGGATCAGGAACTTCGCTGTGAGAATCGGGATGAAGCACATTTAAAAAAAGATCAACCTTGTTTTTGTGTTCATCGTGCTTTGCATGCTTCAATACATTTTGCAAATTACTTTTATCCATCACAAAGATCCTGTCAAATTCATCAAAGTCGTTTGCTTTAAATTGGCGCGCCCTTAATGAAGATAGATCTACTCCATTCTTCTTTGCATTCGCAATTGTTCTTCTATCAGGAGCTTCACCAACATGGTAATTGGCCGTTCCTGCCGAATCAATGGTCCAGTTTAAATTATGCTTATCATTCAAATGCAACATAATTCCTTCGGCTAAAGGTGAGCGACAAATATTTCCTAAACAAACAAAGAGTACTTTTTGCATCCCGAAAATTAATAAAAAAAGCGGACCGTTACTTGATCCGCTTTGTGTTTTTTATGTTTCAATTACAAACCAAAACCGTAATAAGCCTTTGTTCCATTAGGATAAATACCTTCCACAAGAACTCCTCCCGATGTTTGACCAAGAATAGCTTGAGCCTCTTTTACGTTTCCAATCTTGCGTTTGTTTATAGAAGTAATTATAAACCCCTCTTTGATTCCTGCGCCAGTGAATTTACTATTTGCCGAAAGTGCGGTGATCTTCACGCCATTGGCAACTTTTAATTTTGCCAATTCATTATTGTCCACTTCTGCTAAAGCCACTCCAAGTTTGCTCATATTGGTGCTCACAACTTCTGTTTTCTTTACCAAGCTAGTTGTGTTCTCTAAACTTTTTAATGTTAAAGAAAGATTAACTTCCTTATCATTTCTAACAAGGCTAAGATCTATTTTATCACCGGGACGGTACCTTGCAATTTGCTCATGCAATTCGCTCACACTATTTACCGGAGCATCCTGTATCGCTGTGATCACATCACCCGATTGAATTCCTGCGGCTTCACCGCTTCCGCCTTCCACCAAACGCGACACATAAACACCTTTTAGATTTTTAATATTGTTCTCTTTAGCAAATTTAGCATTGATGTCCATTAAACTCACTCCAATGTAAGCGCGTTGAACGGTTCCGAATTCAATAAGATCGCCAACCACTTTTTTTACAATGTTAACCGGAACGGCAAAAGAGTATCCCACATAAGAACCTCCGCCATTTGAAACAATGGCTGTGTTTATTCCAATAAGATCTCCATTGGTATTTACCAAAGCGCCACCACTATTTCCGGGGTTTACGGCAGCATCTGTTTGAATGAACGATTCGATCGGATTATTTTTTCCATTAATGATATGATTTCTTCCTTTTGCACTTATGATGCCCGCTGTTACAGTGCTTTCTAAGTTAAACGGATTTCCAACTGCTAATACCCATTCACCAATTTTAATTTGATCGCTATTTCCGTAAGTGATATAAGGAAGATCGTTTTCTTTGATCTTTAATAAAGCAACTTCTGTGGCAGGATCGGTTCCAACAACTTCTGCCTTGTAATTTCGTTTATCATTCAAGGTTACTTCAATTTCCTTGGCGCCACTCACTACGTGATGATTGGTAACAATATAACCATCTTTACTCACTATCACCCCGCTTCCGCTCGCTTGTTGCACATAAGTTTGCGGAGTTCCTCCAAATATTTGCGCAAAGGGATCATACGACGTTTGATCGGTCTTAGTGGTTATATATACTACCGCATTCAATGATTTTTCGGCGGCCATGGTAAAATCAGTATTACCTATTCCTGTTGCGGCCGAGTAGTTTGTAAAATGAACAGGTGGGGTTTTTGAGGCGATAACTAACTCCTGCTTGCCGGAGTTTTCATAAGAATTAAACGCATAAACTGCGCCTAGCGCCGCTACACCGCCCATAAAGACTACAAAAATGCTTGAAACTATCTTTTTCATATGTTATTGATTTTAACTTATGAACGCAAAATTACAATGGAAAATATGCTGTTGATTTATTTTTAACACAGCTTAACTCAAGGTTAAATTTTTTAATTAAATTTACGTTAAAATAAATGCAGATCAGGCGTAAGATACCGAGTTTCGTTTTTGGAGTTTCTATTGGACTCTTAATTGGTATAGCCTTCTTTTTATTTAAGATCGATTCTATTTTCAATAGCATTAGATCAGTTGGTTCAGATAAAGTAACCGTGGTAGAACAAAAAGTGGGGTCTGACGAGGAAAAAGAAAAAACAAAGAATAAAGAGCGCTTTAAAATTAAAGTTAACAATCAAGCTCGCGTTAATTATAAAGAAGTTGATAGTATTATTAATTCTGACGCCAGAATCAACGTGGTAGTTGATCAATTGCTTTCAAGTAAACTCATCAAGATCATTAATCTTACAAACTCAAATAATAACGATACGCTTGCACAAAACGTGTCGGGCGTTAATTCTATTCAATCAGATTCATATGTGATGGAGTTTTGGAAAACACCATTGAATTCAAAAGGTTACCGTTTTCAAAAGAACAAAATAATGCTTTATGGCATCAATGATCATAACGATCTGCTTTTATATCAGTTTGAAGGTCGGTACTTCATTAAGAGTTTTGAAGTTGTGTACGAACTTGAATCAACGCAGGATTTTCAGCCTCTTGTAAAGGTGAATAATGTTGAATTACTATCTAAATTAGATTCATAATGACGATCGAATTCTATAAATACCAAGGAACAGGTAACGATTTTATTTTGATCGATAACCGTAAATCAAAACTTCAATTAAGTTATGCCCGCATAAAATTTATGTGCAATAGGCATTTTGGAATTGGTGCCGATGGATTGATGTTACTTGAGGATGAGATCAGTTATGATTTTAAAATGGTGTATTATAACAGCGATGGTCATGAAAGCTCTATGTGTGGTAATGGCGGACGTTGCATTATGGCCTTTGCAAAACAGCTTGGTATCATCAAAGAAAAAGCGCGTTTTTTGGCAATAGACGGTCCGCATGATGCCTTCATATTACCAGATGATGTTGTATCGTTAAAAATGAACGATGTAAAGAACATCGAAATGGATAACAATCATTTTTTTATTAATACAGGCTCACCTCATTATATAGAACAAACTGAAAAAGTAAGTACACTTAATGTTGTTGAAGAAGGCAGGAAGATCAGAAACAGCGATCGTTTTAAAGAAGAAGGCACTAATGTAAATTTTATGGAGAAGTTTGACGACCATATTTACATAAGAACATACGAACGTGGCGTTGAGGATGAAACTTTATCCTGCGGAACAGGGGTTACCGCCGCAGCACTTGCAGCAGCTTGTCTTGGTTTAAGCACATCAAAAAATAATTGTTCAGTAAGAACACAAGGCGGAATGCTGAATGTAAAATTTGATAAGGTACTTGCGAATACATTTTATAATATTTGGCTCGAAGGTCCTGCCCATTTTGTATTTAAGGGTACTATTGATATAGAATGACACGAACAAAATTTGCTTCAATAGCTGTTAACCCGGGTGAACTAACCGACTCCACTTTAACCAAAGGAATTTTTATTTGCTTACTTCACGTAAAACGTATTCCTCCGCATATTGGTGTAATTATTGATGGAAAATATCATTCGCTTACAATTAAAGGGATAGAACCGAATATTTCTATTTCGGCACTTCTTAGAACAATTCAACAACAAAAAATTGAATCCGCATTTTTGAAGATATCTCCACATCCCGTATTTAGTAACGACCATATGAATTCGATGTTCCTAGAGATCTTGAAAAAATATCCTCAAATACGATCGAATGAAGCAACCTGCTTATCTCCATTAAAAGATTTTTATAATGAGTTCTATGCCGTTAATTGCGCCCCAAACGACATGATCTATCATCTTTTAAAGAGAATGGCGTCTAATAATTTTATTTTACAAGCATATTCACTAAATTTAAGTCTAGAAAACAACACGTTGGATATACCATTGTATTCGCAGGAAGAACTCAACGAAAAGATAAACACTATAAGAAAAAATTATTAAGATGTTTGTAAAAGGAGAACATATTTCGTTAAGGGCCATGGAGCATGATGATATTGAATTGCTTTATGAGTGGGAAAATAATATTGAATTATGGCATGTGAGCAATACACAAACGCCTTTTAGTCGCCACGTATTAAAAGAATTTGTAGATAATAGCCAATACGATATTTATACCAACAAACAATTGCGCTTAATGGTTGTAGAGAATTCTACCGGCCAAACTATTGGAACCATTGATTTTTTTGAGTTTGATGTGCAGCATGCGCGCGTTGGTGTTGGAATTTATATTCATCAAAATTATACCGGTAAAGGATATGCTTACGAAAGTTTACTACTAGCTATCAACTACTGTTTTACTATCCTTCATTTAAAACAAGTTTACTCCATTGTAAATTCCAGTAATGCACCAAGCATGAAGTTATTTGAAAAAGCAGGCTTTGAAAAGACGGGAATAAAAAAAGCGTGGAATAAAACCTCTTTAAATCACTTTGAGGATGCATGGTTCCTTCAGCTCATCAATGACAATTAAACTAGGCCATAAATTCGTTTTACTTTCCTTTTCAATTTGCATTTTTCTTACAAATTGTGAAACGCGTACTGAAGTAAGTTCCGTTGAACAAAAAATTCCGGATAGCACCTATTTAAATCATTCCGATTCGGCGCGCTATGTTGGAATGAATACGTGTAAACTTTGTCACCAGGGAATTTATAACACGTTTATAAATACTGGTATGGGCAAGTCATTTGATCTTGCCACAAAATCAAAATCATCGGGCGATTTTAAAAATGCCACATTCTTTGACAAAGAAAATGATCTTCATTACAAAGCATTTTGGGATAAAGACAGTTTATTCATTAAAGAATTTAGAAAGGGAAAGGATACAACTTGCCAACGTACAGAACAAGTAAATTACATCATAGGCTCCGGGCAGCACACCAATTCGCATATTCAAAATGTAAATGGGTATTTAAACCAAATGCCAATGACCTTTTATACGCAAAAACAAAAATGGGATCTTCCTCCGGGATTTGAGAAAGGTATGAACTCGCATTTTACACGCAAGATAGGATTAGAATGTATGAGTTGCCATAACGCTTATCCTGACTTTGTATTGGGATCGGAGAACAAATACAATTTTGTTCCAAACGGAATTGATTGCGAACGTTGCCATGGTCCGGGAAGTATACACGTGAATCAAAAACAAAGGGGCATCAAGGTTGATACATCCAAACAAATTGATTACTCCATTGTGAATCCATCTAAATTACCAATTGATCTGCAATTTGATATTTGCCAACGCTGCCATTTACAAGGAAATGCCGTTTTGAAGAACAACCACTCTTTTTATGATTTCAAACCGGGGCAAAAATTGAGCGATCACATCAGTGTGTTTCTTCCAAAATATAAAAATGCCGATGATGAATTTATTATGGCCTCACATGCCGATCGTTTAAAGCAAAGTGCGTGTTTTATAAAATCGCTTGAGAAATTAAAAACTAAAGATGCCTTAAAACCCTACAAAGGCGCCATGACTTGTATTACCTGCCATAACCCACACGTGAGTGTGAGCGAAATAAATGATAGTCATTTTAACGATGCTTGTAAAAATTGTCATTATTCAGGAGGCACTTCAGAACTCATGTGCACCGAAAAAAGTGTTGTGAAGGCCGGCAACTCAAAAAAAGGACATGATCCTTATCAATCGGTTAATTGTGTGAATTGTCATATGCCCTCATCAGGGTCAATTGATATTCCGCATGTAACAGTTCATGATCATTATATCAGAAAACCAATTACTAAAAAAGAAAAAGATAAGATCAAAGAATTTATTGGATTGTATGCTATCAATGAAAAGGACCCTTCGGCAAAAACAAAAGCAAGGGCTTATATTCAACAATATGAAAAGTTTGAGCAAAATAAGGCCTATTTAGATTCCGCTAAAAAATACCTAAGCTCTAAAACAAAAGAAGATATTAAAGCCAATTTTCAAGATCTAATTCAATTAAGTTTTATGACGCAGAATTTCAAGCAGATAATTTCGTATGTTGAAACTATTGGAGAAGAAAGCTGTTATAAGCAATTAAATAATTTGAGCTATAACAATAAAGATGCTTGGGCGTGTTACCATATTGCAGAAGCATTTTACAATGCCGATCAAAGGAAAAGATCGTTAACATGGTTTGATAAAGCGTGCACGTTAGCAAAATATAATCTTGATTTTAAAATTAAATTTGGGACTACATTAGCACAAGGTAATTTAATGAAAGAGGCGGAACAACAATTCCTATTTGTTATCAAAGAAAATCCAAAGAAAGCCTCGGCCTATACTAATCTTGGGTACTTAAAATTATTGCAGGGAAAAGGAAATGAAGCTCTGATCAATTACAATAAAGCATTGGCCCTTGAGCCGGATTCAGAATCTGCCTTATTGAATTTAGCCGGATACTATGTAAGCATTAATAATAAACCAAAAGCTTTAGAATTAGTTAAACAAATTTTAAAGAAAAACCCACAAAATCAGCAAGCTCAACAGGGATTGAAACAGTTACAAAACGTATCTTTGTAAGACCAATGGCAGGCAAATCAAACATACGATCGTATCTATTACTTATATTTCTAATTGTAATTGGCGTAGGTGGTTATTGGGTATACACTAACTTTTTTAAAACAAGTGTAAAACTTAATAAAGATTACGAATTCATTTACATTCAATCGGCATTTGACATGAATGATGTTATTTATGAATTAAAAGACAAGAATATTTTAAAGGAAACCGATAAGTTTGAGTGGATGGCCAAAAAAATGGAACTCGATCAAAATATCCATCCCGGAAAATACCGAATCATTAACGGGATGACGCACCGCCAGATCATCAATTTGATAAAATACAATAAACAAGAAAAATAAAGCTCACCTTCAATTCGCAGATCCATAACATGGAGGAATTTATTCTTTACGTGGACGACAAACTTGAATTAGATGAAGATCAATTAGAAGGGTATTTTGAAGACCCTAATATGTTAGAGCGCGATTTTAACTTAGCGCCTAGTTGTGCTTTTGCCACCATTATTCCGCAGGTATACGAGATAAGTTGGGCTACTAGCCTACCCGACCTTATAAATGAATTGCGCAAAACGTATAATACTTTTTGGACCAAAGAACGCTTAGCCAAAGCAAAAAAGAATACAAAATTAAGCATTGGAGAAGTGATCACCCTTGCGTCTATTGTACAAAACGAAAGTTATATACCCGAAGAACAACAAAAAATTGCGGGTGTATATTTAAATCGTTTAAATAAAGGAATGCTTTTGCAAGCCGACCCTACCCTAGTGTTTGCAAATAAGTTATGGGGCGTTCAGCGAATTTATGATAAGGATAAGGACATTGATTCGCCCTACAATACTTATAAATATAAAGGTTTACCGCCGGGACCAATTTGTTTGGTTAAAACTCAAGTTCTGCTTCAAGTTATTGATCTTACAAAGCACAAATACCTATTCTTTTGCGCAAAACCGGAGTTAAATGGCTATTCCGACTTCTCTGAAACCTACGAACAACATACAAAATACGCCAAGGCCTACCAAAAGGCCATGAATAAAAAGGGAATTAAATAGTGTTTGCCCAAAATGGGAAAAAGAGGTTCAAAGTAATTGCATTTTTTTACGATAAACTAATGCGTTAAGTTGCGCCCGCGATTGAAGTGGAAAGCCCTGCTTAGAACTTTGCTAATGTTTGTTGGGCGAGGAGGCGACCAACGGAAGCCACCGGAGCCCTACAAACATAGCAAAGGACAAGCAGGCTTGGAACGGAAAGCGCGAAAAGGCGCCCAAATAAACGAAAAATACTTTTTGAGGTTCGACTAATTATACACTCACCTGTTGATTAAAATCAACTGAGTGCTTTTACAAACTAAACTAAAATCAGTAAATTTATTGCAATGCAAAAGATCACGATAGCTATTGATGGATTTTCGAGTTGCGGTAAAAGCACTATGGCAAAAGCATTGGCTCAAAAATTAAAGTACAGTTATATTGATACCGGTGCCATGTATCGCTTGGTCACTTTATACGCTTTACAAAATGGCTTGATAGATCATAAAAAAGAAACATGATTTTACAAACTCATTGAAGAGCTTCCAAAATAAAAGTTGAATTTATTTACAATCCAACCTTACATGCCTCTCAAGCATTTTTAAATGGCAAAAATGTGGATAGAAATTCGCACTATGGAAGTGAATGAAAATGTTAGCGCCGTAAGCTCCATAAAAGAAGCTCGCGAAAAAATGGTGGCTATGCAACGTGAGATGGGGAAAAACAAAGCAGTAGTAATGGATGGGCGCGATATTGGGACAAATGTTTTTCCGGATGCGGAACTAAAAATATTTATGACGGCAGATAATATGGTACGCGCGCAACGCAGACTGGATGAACTTAGCAGCCATGGCGATTATCATGATATCAACGACGTTTTACAAAATTTATTAAGCCGCGATCATGCTGATATGCATCGCAAAGAAAATCCTTTGATCCAAGCCAAAGACGCTATTGTTTTAGATAATACCGATCTTAATAAGGAACAGCAACTGGAATTTGTGATCAAACTCATAGCCGATATGCAGTTAGCAAAAGATCAGGTTGAATGAAAAAGAAACAAAGTCTTTATACTGCTTTCCTAATTGCCTTCAAAGGAATTGGATTTGCATTTAAAGAACGAAATTTTTTGATCGATGTATTTTGCGCAATTATTACCATCATTATTGGTTTTATTTTAAATATCTCTAGCCTGGAATGGGTCGCCATTTTATTTTGCATTGCTTTAGTATTATGCTTAGAGATGTTGAATACCGTGATCGAAAAAACAATTGATCACTTACATCCCCAACACCATTCAAAAGCCGGAGAAATAAAAGATATTGCCGCGGGAAGTGTTTTAGTGGCTGTTATTTTTAGCGGGGTTATTGGCGCGGTGATATTTTTACCGAAGATCTTATTAAAATGCAGCGGGGTATAAATGAAAAAACCCTCAAAAATGAGGGTTTTCATTGAAGTGGTACCGTAGGGAGTCGAACCCCAAACCTTCGCATCCGTAGTGCGATGCTCTATCCAGTTGAGCTACGGAACCTTATAAATTAGGAACGCAAATATACGAATTTTTGGTAACTTGCAAGTCGAAAAACCTGATTTTATGCAACAAATAATAGAGGCCGCTTGGGCAAACCGCGAATTACTTAAACAAAAAGAAACCATTGCTACCATTGATAATGTGATCGAAAAACTTGACAAAGGTGAGCTTCGTGTTGCAGAACCCCTAGCTAACGGTACTTGGCAGGTTAACGAATGGATAAAAAAGGCTGTTATTCTTTATTTCCCCATCCGTAAAATGAATACCATTGAAGTTGGTCCCTTTGAATACCATGATAAAATGGCTCTTAAGCAAAATTACGCAGGGCTTGGCGTGCGTGTAGTTCCTAACGCTGTGGCTCGTTATGGAGCTTATGCAAAGGGAGTTATTTTGATGCCCAGTTATGTGAATATTGGCGCTTATGTGGATAGTGGAACCATGGTTGATACTTGGGCCACGGTTGGAAGTTGCGCACAAATTGGAAAAAATGTTCACTTAAGTGGTGGCGTTGGAATTGGTGGTGTATTAGAACCGGTACAAGCCGCGCCTGTTATTATTGAAGATGATTGTTTTATTGGAAGTCGTTGTATTGTGGTAGAAGGCGTTAGAGTAGGAAAACAAGCGGTTTTAGGCGCTAACGTGGTTCTTACCATGTCAACCAAAATAATTGATGTTACAGGTGATAAACCTAGTGAAACAAAAGGTTTTGTTCCTGAAAGAAGCGTAGTTATTCCGGATCGTACACCAAAAATTTGCAGCGGCGAATACCATGCAGCTTGCGCTTTAATTATTGGTAAACGTAAAGAGAGTACCGATCTTAAAACGAGTTTGAATGATGCATTAAGAGAACATAACGTTGCAGTATAATAACATCCTCATAATTCAAACTGCGTTTATTGGAGATGCAATTCTTGCTCATCTCTAGTTGAAAAATTACATTCAAAATTTGCTACCGCTTCTATTTCAATTCTGGTGCGAAAAGGAAATGAGGGAATTTACAAAGACCATCCTTTTTTAAAAGAAGTTTTGGTTTGGGATAAGACCACAAACAAATACGGAAACTTATTTGGCACGCTAAGTAAGATAAGAAAAAACAAATATGATCTTGTAGTAAATTGTCATCGTTTTGCGAGTTCAGGATTTTTAACCAGCATTTTCTGGAGCAGACATAAAGCAGGCTACAAACAAACACCTTTTGCTTATTATTTGATCACGCGCCGCATCACACATTTGGAGACGGTAAACATGAGATTGAACGCTATAATAATTTGATCTCCGATTTTGCAGAACAGATATCTCAAAACCAAAAATATATTCTTCTGCTAGTGATATTGAAAAATAAATCCTTTTTAAAAGATAACTTCATTTGCATCGCTCCTTCATCTGTTTGTTCACCAAGCAATTACCAATTGAGAAATGGATAGAACTTTGTGATCTGCTTTCTTCATCAACCACTATTTATATTTTAGGAAGCGCAAACGATTCCGATCTGGCAAAAAAGATCATATAAGAAAGCAAACATAACAACATCATTGATCTGAGCGGGCAATTAAGCACTCCAATCCGCCTTAATGCAAAAGCAAAATGAATTATGTGAACGATAGCGCACCACTTCATCTAGCCTCAGCTACAAACGCTCCTGTAACTGCTTTCTTTTGCTCTACGGTTAAAGAATTTGGTTTTTATCCATTGTCGGATAACAGCAGAGTTATTGATGCGGGTGAGATGGATTGCAGACCTTGGAATGCACGGCTATAAAGCTTGTCCAAAGGGACATTTAATTGCGGTCAGGTTAATTGATGTAAAAAGGCTGTTCAATAAATTAGCTTACCTTTGTAAATAGAAATGGAACCAAGCAGAGAACAAAAAGTTCAAAGATCATAACAGAATTAGCAAAACGCATTGCCCAAATTGAAAATGGTGCCGATGCTGATCAAACGTTTGCTATTTTAAAACAATTGCAAGCGCTTTTTGAAAGCAATAGCTCCACTCATAGCCAAGAACTAGATATCATCAATTCTATCATGAAAAAGGAAATGAGGATCTATTGGCGCACCAAATTTGCTAAAGACAAAAAAAACATCGTTACGAGGTTGAATCAGTTGCTATAATTCTCCCTTAAATAAGGTCCCAAGGCTTTCATCTCTCTGTTCATACTCCTTAAAACCCTTGATAATAGGGCGTTTTAGGCGTTTTGGTCAAAATAAAAGATTTTATATCAATATAATGTCATATATTTGTACTCTTCATTGGAAGATTGTATCTCAATCTATTGTAGCCTCTCAATTACAATTCGGTATTTTTACACTTTTCTCATCAAGAAAGGTATTTATGCACTAATGCATAAGCCCGAATAAAGTATATTAATAATAAAATGACATTTTCAGAATTAAAGCTCATCAAGCCGCTTATTGTGGCTTTAGATAAGATCGGATATAATACGCCCACGCCCATCCAAGAAAGATCCATCCCACCTATTTTAGAAGGAAAAGATATTTTTGGTTGCGCACAGACAGGTACAGGAAAAACCGCAGCGTTTGCACTCCCTATCTTTACAATTATTACAAAACAAAAAACCGAAGGTTCAAAAACGCGTGATTAAAGCGCGCTTGTTTTAGCACCAACACGTGAGCTTGCACTTCAAATAAGTGAGAGTTTTACATCTTATAGCAAAACTTAGAGTTATCACTTTGGCTGTGCTGGCGGTGTATCTCAGCATTTACAAGTTAAAGATCTAAAAAAAGGAGTTGATATTTTGATCGCTACCCAGGAAGATTATTAGACTTGATGCAACAAGGATTTATAAATCTCAACAGCATTGAATTCTTTGTATGAGACGAACAGATCATGTTGGATATGGGTTTTATAAACGACATTAAAAAGGGGGACTAAACTTCCTGCAAAAAAAACAAACCTTGTTCTTTTCGGCAACAGTAGCTCCCGATATTTTAAAATTAGCTAATACCCTTTTAAAAAATCCGGTAAAGTGTTTCGGTTGATAGAGTTTCCTCTACTGCTACTTTGGTTGAACAAAGTGTTTATACGTTAACAGAGAAGACAAACGTTCTTTACTTAAGCACGTTTTAAGAACAGCCAAATTGAACATGCCTTAGTATTTACACGTACAAAACGTGGTGCTGATAAAAGTGGCAAAAGAATTGAACAGTAACGGAATTAAAGCAGAAGCTATACACGGTAATAAATCACAAAATGCAAGAGAAAAGAGCTTTAAAAAGGCTTTAAGAACAGAACTATTCGCGTACTAGTTGCTACAGATATTGCTTCAAGAGGAATTGATGTAGATAAATTATCGCACGTGATCAATTACGAAATACCTGAACAAGCCGAAACGTATGTTCACCGCATTGGAAGAACAGGAAGAGCAGGAAGCTCAGGGATCGCCTTATCATTTTGCTCACAAGAAGAAAGAAATTTTTTGAAAGATATATAACAAATTGGATCAAATCAAACATTGAAGTAGTTACTTCGCATCCGTTTGCTTGATCGATACAAACAAATTTAACCCGTAGGATGCATTACTACGGAAAGAAAAACAAAATAAATCAGCTGGTGGAATGCATCCAACGGGTTAAAAAATAACCGTTCGTGTAAAGCGAACACAACAAAACAAAACAATGAAAAAAGGAACAGTAAAATTCTTTAACGAAGCAAAAGGCTTTGGATTTATTAAAGAAGAAGGTGGACAAGAAATTTTTGTACACGTAACCGGGTTAAAAGAAGAAATTCGTGAAAACGACCAGGTAGTATTTGAAGTTGAAAATGGCAAAAAAGGCTTAAACGCCGTTAATGTAAGCCTAGCAAGTTAATACTTACACAAAAGAGCAGGTCGCAATGGCCTGCTCTTTTTAATTAAAAAAAATGAGACAACTCAAAATAACCAAATCGATCACCAACCGTGATGCCGCGTCGCTTGATAAATATCTTGCCGACATCTCGAGACTTGAGCTAATTACAGCTGAAGAAGAGGTTCGCTTAGCGAGGCTAATACGTGAAGGTGATGAAGCTGCCCTTGAAAAATTAACCAAGGCCAACTTACGATTTGTTGTTTCGGTTGCAAAGCAATATCAAAACCAGGGCATTAGTTTACCCGATCTTATTAATGAAGGAAACGTTGGTTTGATCAAAGCCGCAAAGCGATTTGATGAAACCAGAGGATTCAAATTCATTTCTTATGCAGTATGGTGGATACGCCAATCTATTATGCAAGCCGTATCCGAGCAATCGCGAATGATTCGTTTGCCCTTGAATAAAATTGGCGCGTTGAACAGAATTAAACGCGCTCAGAGTGTTTTAGAACAAAAATATCAACGCACTGCAAGTTTATTTGAACTTTCGGAAGTGTTAGATATGTCTCAAGATGAAATTCAAGTAACATTGGCCGCTTCAGCATTACACGTTTCTTCAGACGCTTCTCTTCCGGGAAACGAAGAGAGTACTTTAATGGAACTTATTTACGATAAAAATGAAGTAAAGCCCGATGACCTATTAATGGAATCATCATTACAAACCGAAATAAAAAGAGCACTGAACACCCTTAGCGATAAAGAAAAAGATGTGATCTTGTTGTTTTTTGGTATCGGTCAGCAATATCCTCATACATTAGAAGAGATCGCGGAAAAATATGATCTTACCAGAGAACGCGTACGACAAATAAAAGAAAAGGGAATTCGTAGGCTTAGAATGGAATCGAAAAGTAAACTACTAAAGTCCTACTTGGGTTAAGCCTTAATGGTAGTACAGCCCATGTTATTTATAAGTACCGACAAAAAAGACGCTCTTTTCTTTTCTACACTCCGCCAGCGAATAGATCTTTATTTCAAAGACAATCATCTTTCTAAAAATTATAATTCACAAATGGTGGTTAAAACCATTGTTCTGTTATCGGCATACATACTTCCCTTTGCTGCACTATTGATCTTTCAACCACCCTTTTACTGCCATTATCATTTGGATAATTGTGGGCTTAGCGAAGTCAGGGATCGGAATGAGCATCATGCACGATGCAAATCACGGTGCGTATTCATCAAAAGCAAAAGTTAATCGCTGGCTAGGCTTTACGATCAATCTGGTTGGTGGCGTAGCATTCACTTGGAAATTACAACATAACATCATGCATCACACCTATACAAACATTGTGCATATGGATGATGATATTGAAGATAAAGCCATCATGCGTTTTTCGCCACACACGAAAGTATTACCGGTTCAAAAATTTCAATTCATCTACGCGTTTTTGTTTTACAGCATATTAACATTGTATTGGAGTTTTCTGAAAGATTTTATGAATTTCTACAAATACACAAAAAGCGGCGTTAATAAAGCTTCAAAAGCACAAAACAAACTCATTCTTGGAAACATCATATTATGTAAAGTGGTTTACATTCTTGTGTTTTTTATCATTCCTCTTACAATTCTAAAGATGCCTGTTTTGACATATGTTATTGGATATCTAACCATGCAATTTATTTCAGGCATCTTATTGGCTGTTACTTTTCAATTCGCGCATACGGTTGAAGAAACATCACACCCTATTCCAAATGAAACCGGAAATATTGAGAACAACTGGGCCATTCATCAAATGAATACTACTGCTAATTTTTCGCCAAACAATAAATTCATCTCATGGTATGTTGGTGGTTTAAATTTTCAAGTAGAGCACCACTTATTCCCCACCATTTGTCATGTGCATTATCCTCAAATTGCCGGTATAGTGCGATCAACTGCCAAAGAGTTTGGAGTTCCATACTTAGAGAATAAAACTCTTTGGAAGGCACTCACATCGCATGTTCGAACTCTTCAAAGATTTGGAAAAATGCCATCTTTGAATGAAACTATTTCTTAGATCAAAACTTGCTTTCGCTGTAATTAACCTATTTATTTTCAAATAATTAAGAAGCTATTAACAATGTTAATTTGATGAAAACATATATAAAACTCACAATAATAGGTATCTTTGGAAAGCATTAAACAACACATCATGGCCACTACAACGGTGCGTTTTATAGACGCGGATAAGGACAAGACCATTTTTTTTGCAACCTTACGTAAACGGGTTGATTCTTATTTTAAAGAAAAAAATCTTTCGAAACATTACAACGCTCAAATGGTAATTAAAACAATTATTTTATTGGCGGCGTATATTGTACCTTTTGTACTTTTACTTATTCTTAAGCCTTCATTTGGCATCTCCATGCTTTTGTGGACCATCATGGGCTTTAGTTTAGCCGGTGTTGGAATGAGTGTAATGCACGATGCTAATCACGGCGCTTATTCATCAAGCCATAAAGTTAATTACTGGTTAGGACATTCTCTTAATTTACTAGGAGGTTCTGTATTCAATTGGAAACTGCAACACAACTTAATGCACCATACATACACGAACATTATTAATTTGGATGATGATATTGACGATAAACTTGTTTTACGTTTTTCTCCTCACACTAATGTAAAGTGGTATCATAAACTTCAATTTGTTTATGCATTCTTTTTTTATGGCATTCTTAGTTTGTATTGGACCTTACTAAAAGATTTTGTTCAATTTCATAAATACACAAAGGATGGCGTTAATAAAAAAGTACCCTGAACAAAATCGTGTGATCTTTTTAAAGATCGTGCTTAGTAAATTAATTTATTTCTTTGCTATCATTTTTGTACCGGTGTTTTTCTTTCATTTACCATTATGGCAAGTTGTTGTAGGATTTTTACTCATGCATTTTATTGGTGGGCAAGTATTAACTGTTATTTTTCAATTGGCACATACAGTTGAGGGCACAACACATCCTTTACCAAATAATGAAGATACCATTGAGAACAACTGGGCTGTGCACCAAATGAATACTACGGTAAATTTCTCGCGACGCAGTAAATGGATCTCGTGGTATGTTGGTGGTTTAAATTTCCAAGTAGAACATCACTTATTTCCAACCATTTGTCATGTGCATTATCCTGCAGTTTCTGAGATCGTAAAAACCACAGCAGCAGAATTTGGAGTTCCTTATTTAGAGAACGAAACATTTTGGCAAGCTTTCAGTTCGCATGTAAGAACACTACACAGATTTGGAAAATTACCCGACATCAACGAAGCACTTGGATAAAACATAATAATTAATACTAACTTCATATGATAACACGACTTTTAATCGCTTGCCTATTACTCTCAACGGGTGTATACGCGCAGAACAAAAAAGAAAATAAAAATTCATCTAAAATAGAGAAGAACGAACCTCTGTCGAACACCTTCGAAAAAGGTCAGTTGGATATTAATTTAGGGATAGGTCTTTTATCAAATAGAGGTTACTATTCGAGTGGCTGGAGTATTAGTCCGCCAATAAACATTTCCATAGAAAAAGGTATCACAAGAATGTAAGTCTTGGCGCTTATTTAGGATACGTAAGATCTTCTTACAAAAGTTCAGGTGATTATATTTATAAAGACAATAATAACGTTTGGGTTAATGCGCATTATAACGATAAACATAGTGTAACCTATGGAATATTTGGATTTAGAGGTGCGTTTCATTTTGCAGAATACATACAAGTAGAGAACCTTGATCTTTATGCTGGAGCTATGCTAGGTTATTCGTTTGCAAAATATTCTTATTCAACCGATAATTCTAATGGCCGTGTTAATAGTTATTCAGCCTCTGGTTACGGTGGAGGTGTATTTGCCTTTTACGCAGGTGGCCGTTACAGATTTAACGAGCACTTTGGTGTTTATGGCGAATTTGGATATGGTTTAGCCTATGGCAATATAGGTGTTAACTTCAAATTCTAGAGCAGCTATAGCCTTCTAAAGATTGTTGTGTTTTCGAGAATAAATTGTTATTTTTAATAGCAATATACTTGCTATGAATAAATACACTTTCGCCCTTTTATTTTCTTTTATTAGCACAATTTTTCATTCGCAAATTGAGGACTTCAAGAACAATTACACGCCGTTAATGTCATCAGGAACGCTACCTGAGATCTACACCAAATCAGCATCCGAAAAAACAAATGCCGATCTCGATGCCTTACACAAAACAAAGGGTGTATCTAATCGCTCCGCTAAAGAAAAATTCTATCTCAATTCAAATTTTAGCCAGGATAGAGTATTACGATCAGGAAAGATCCTTTTCAACAGTCCACTTTCAACTTATGTAAACAAAGTAGTCGACGAGGTATTTAAATCCTCGCCTGAACTACGTAAGCAACTTCAGATCTTTATTGTAAAAAGTGATGTTGTAAATGCGTATTGTTTTGATAATGGCATCATACTTATAAATATTGGATTATTGGCACAACTTGATAATGAAGCTCAATTGGCATTTATCTTATCGCACGAGGCTTCGCATTTTGTAAAAAAACATTCATTAGAAGGTTATGTTCACAGTAACGCTCGCCGCGGAAGATTTAGCACGAATGTAGATTGGGACGAATACAAATATAGCCAAGAGTCGGAATTGGAAGCAGACATACAGGGTGTAAAGTTCTTTAAAGAGAGCAAGTACAGCTATAAAGGGATCCCTGGAGCATTTAATGTTCTAAAATACTCCTACTTACCATTCGATGAGATCCCTTTTGAGAAAACATTCTTTGAAGATTCAAACCTTGTGTTTCCGGCTGATTATTTTTTAAAGCAAACAGCGCCAATAAAAAAAGAAGAAGATTACGACGACTCAAAAAGCTCACATCCTAATATCAAAAAAAGAAAGGAAGCTGTTGGAAAGGAATTGGGCGAATTTAGTGAAGATGGCCGCGAGAAATTTATTTTAGATCAAAATGAATTCTACAAAATAAGAGAGGCCTCTCGTTTTGAACTTTGCCGTATTGGACTACTCGATCGCGATTACGCTGCGTGTTTATATAACTGCTACATGCTTCAAAAAAAATATCCCGCCAACGAATATCTTAAAACAACCATTGGCAAAGCCTTATTTGAAGTGGCCGCGTTAAAGGCGCCTGAAAATTGGAATTACAGAAAAGTATTAAGCGTGGATGTATTGGATAATTCGGAAAGCAAGAGTGTGTATTATGATTATGACGCTAAAGAAGGAAGCTCTCAACAGGTTTATCATCTATTAAATAAAATGGATGCCAACCAAATGGCCGTATTTGCCATGAATTATAATTGGAAACTTCGTAAAGAACTAAAAGAACAAAATAAAACTGTTAATCGCATTTGTGATTCACTCTTTGTTCTCTTGGCCTTAAATAATGATAAAGATATTACATACTTTAATAGAACCACTCGCAAAGATTATTTGAATGACCTGTTAGGAAAAGGTCCTGCAAAATCGGACACTGCCAAAAAAGTTCAAAAATTAACTTCGCTTGCCGACCTAGATGAGGCCGATAGCGATAGTAAAATAAAACGTATTGAAAGCAGTAAAGTAGAATCTGAACTTAAAGATCTTGGAAATAAAGACAGTTTGGCAACTTCTAAACTAGATCAGTACTTTGATAAATACGTGTTTGCTGATTTTCTAAACGATCAGGTGTTTGTGAATAAATACAAGGCCGCCGTTGTAGTTCACGAACAAGTGGTAGCAGATAGCAAAAAACTTAAACCAAACCCTAGCTATACCAATAAAGGCGGCTTAGGAATTGATAAAATTGTTGTACTCGACCCATTCTATCTTAAATTCGATCAGCGCAATGGCGGAAGCATTCGTTATTTCTCTTCGGATGAAAAATTAAATGAATACAGCGATGTACTAAAAGAGAATGCACAAATGGCAGGCTTAGAATTTGACTATGTAGATTTCAGGACATTGAAAACGGGAGATATGGACAAGTACAATGATTTTACAGTATTGAATGATTGGATGGGAGAATTTTTGAATCACAACTTTAGCACAAATGCATTAGTGATGAATAATGATGCCGCGAAAATGCTTCAAGAAAAATATAAAACAAAGTATATGCTTTGGACCGGCGTTATTGGCGTTAAAGTTCCAAAACAAAATGTTGGTGCTGCGATCCTTGCCACCTTTTTATTGTACCCTGCTCCTTTTACCATACCTTATTTACTTAAAAAAGAAGAAATAACCTATTACGTGGCAGTGCTATACAATCTTGAGAATAATAAAGTACAATTCTACCAAACTGTGAATATGCGTTTGAGTGATACACGCGATTTTTTAAATGCGTTTGTTTACGATACAATGAACAAAATAAAAAAACAACCAAAGTATAAAAAGTAAAAGACTCATGCGTTATTTAGCGATCATTATAATATGCATTACTTGTGTTAGTTTAAACGCACAAATGGTGCCTGGTTACCAAGGA
Source organism: Sphingobacteriaceae bacterium (assembly GCA_016705695.1). Classification (GTDB taxonomy): domain Bacteria; phylum Bacteroidota; class Bacteroidia; order B-17B0; family Aurantibacillaceae; genus Aurantibacillus. The sequence continues at coordinate 107,468 of JADJLA010000009.1, read as the reverse complement.
AAAAAAGGAATTATTTCATACCAGGTAAATATTTCTCCTGCACTGGAAAAACCTACTTTTTTAAACAGAGTAAGGAGTAATGTTAATTATCCTAAGGCTGAAGAAACCATCTTTTTTACGCCGTTCAATTTCACTCACGGGCTTTCATTTGAAAGAGTGTTGGGACGTAAATTTGCACTTGCATTTGATTATAATTTTGTGGCTTCTAAAGATTATGTCAAGTTCACACAAAAAATAAGAGATGAAGTTACGGGTCTTGAGAATACTTACTATTTCAATAATGCACAGATGAATATATTTGGTCATTACTTTGTAGGTAGTATGGTATTTTATGGCAAAAGATCTTTAGCCCCTTTTGGAAAATACTTCAAGATCAGTGTTGGTCGTTGCGAAATGTTTAGCAAATTTACTCAGGCAACATACACAACAGAGCCAACAAGCACAACGGTTCCAAGTACAGTTTATACTTTTAACACCAAAGATGTTAACTATGGTTTATCAGCAACAAACATTGGCTTTAGTTTTGGAATGAATCGTATTTATTATAACCGTTTAATAATTAGCAGAGGAATTGCATGTAACTTAGTTTTAAAGCCATATTACGTATTAGATGACTATAATACGATTAACGATGTTTTATTCAGAAGAATTAGAGCTCACGATGCTTTTACCTTTTATCTAAAGATCGGTTATCTGCTTTAATTATTTTGTAAGTTCAAAGAAGCTACCGCTTTCAACGCCATACAACTTGCCGTTAATGAATTTTATCTTGGATAAATTAACGAACGCCGGCACTTCTGGACCGCAAGCGTTCTTCCAAGAATTTGAAGCCGAATCAAAATAAACTATAGCATTATACATACAGGCATATAATTTACCATTATAATATTCAAGATCTAAGCATTGGCTTGCTAGATTATTGGTTCCAACTTTAACCCAATCAGTGCCATCAAATTCATTCACGTAATTTCTGAACATCGAGCTATTCATGTTTCTTGTCATTGAACCACCAACGTAAAGTTTACCATTAACCTGGATCATATCATTAACGTAGCTATTAAATCCGGTTCCAACAAGCGCCCACAATCCTCCATTTGAACTCATTATATATCCTGTGGCGTTTGGTGAGGTTATATACCAAGATGAGTTAACATACTCCATAAGTTTTGCACCACTGGTGTTCAAAGCACCTACCTGATTTATAGAACTGTTGTTAGCAGTATTCATAGATAAAATAGGTGTGCAATACGCAAAACCCAGTTGAGTGAAATCACCGCCAAAATAAATGTCTCCTCCCTGCTCTCTAACGCAACGAACTCCCCCATTTAAATCCACTGTATGGGTAAAGGCCGTACCTGAAGGCGTTTTTCTTGCAAATTTAAGATTGACCGTAGGAGAAGCGCTATAGTAATAGCCACCCACATAATGATCTCCGTTAGACGATTGAAATAGCGTATACACTTCACTTGATAAAGAGGTGCTTCCAAAAAAACAAGACGAATACGCTGCGAAACTATTGTTGCTAGAGTTAAAACTAACTATGCCCGTTGTGTAAACACCAAAGGTGCCAAACGAATTATCAAAATAACCAGTTAAGTAAGCTTTAGAGGGATTGGTGCTATCTATAACAATATCGTTTATGCGATCCCAACTGGTTAAATTAGCTCTACTGATCTTATTTCTATAAAGAGTTGGATCATACCCCGGAGGAATATGGGTATGTTTATCACTAATTGGCAGTGGTTTTCCGGGCTCTGACTTTTTACAGAATTGGAAACTCAAAATAAAGATGATCAAAAGGAAATACCTAAGCACATTCATCATATTTCAAATATAATAAATTTCAGGAAACGTGCAAAGCCAAAACTACTCTATTCCAAAGTACGAAAGCACATGAGCTAACTCTGTATCATTGCCAAACGATATCGTAAGCTTTCCTTTACCATTAGCCCCTCGTTTAAAACTATAATTCTTCGCAAAGATGGCATCCAATTTTTTTGCCACTGCTTTATCCTCGATCGTAAGTGGCTTTTCGTGACGTGTGATCTTAGGAGTTAATTTTATTTTTTCGCCGCGAGCAAGCTCTTCAATTTGACGAACCGAAAGTTCTTGCTCTAATGCTAAAGCAAAAATGGCAAGTTGACGATCTTCATTATCAATATTGATCAACGCTTTGGCGTGACCCATTGTAATTTCCTGATCACGCAACGCTTTTTGAATTGGCGCAGGTAATTTTAATAAGCGCAAGAAATTAGTTACAGTACTTCTTTGCTTCCCTACTTTTTCGCTTAACTGCTCTTGAGTTAAATTACACTCGTCAATTAAACGTTTGTATGATAATGAAACTTCAATCGGATCAAGATCCTCGCGCTGAATATTTTCAACCAATGCCATTTCTAACATCGCTTGATCATCGGCCACGCGAATATAAACCGGAACTTCTCGCAAACCTGCCATTTGCGAAGCACGGAAACGACGCTCACCGGAAATAAGCTGGTAACGATCATATCCTAACTTACGAACTGTTATTGGCTGAATAATGCCATGTTGTTTAATGCTATCCGAAAGCTCTTGTAAAGCTGTTTCTTCAAAATTACTGCGAGGTTGAAATGGGTTTGTTTCAATATCAGCAATTTTAATAGTAGAGACCGAATTAACCGTTGGACTGCCTTCTCCTACTCTTTTTGTTGTAATATCTGTTTTAGCGTTCTCTAATAAGGCGCTTAATCCTCTTCCTAATGCTGGCTTCTTACTCATCGTCATGTCTTAACTTCTTAATTCTTATATCTTACTACTTAAACTTATCTACTAAATATCTTCACTTAACTCTTCTTGCTCACCTACAGCTATGGTTCTACTTTTGTCGGTTATTTTGGTCATACCATTGCGTTGTAGTATTTCACGCGCTAAATTTAAATAGCTGTTAGCGCCTTTTCCTGCCACATCGTGCATGATAATGGTTTTTCCAAAGCTTGGTGCCTCTGCTAATTTTGTATTGCGATGAATCAACGTATCAAACACCATATCTTGGAAATGTGTTTTTACTTCTTCTACCACTTGATTAGCTAAGCGTAAACGCCCATCATACATAGTTAACAACACGCCTTCAATATCCAAACTTGTGTTTAAATGTGTTTGAACAATTTTAATGGTTTGCAAAAGTTTACCCATTCCTTCTAATGCAAAATACTCACACTGTACCGGAATAATTACGCTGTCGGCTGCCGACAAAGAATTGATAACTGTTAATCCCAAAGACGGGCAACAATCAACAATGATAAAATCATATTTATCTTTAATTTTATCAAGCGCTTTTTTCATCATGAACTCGCGATTGGTAAGATTCACTAATTCCAATTCAACACCAACCAGGTCGGCGTTAGTTGGCAGCAACCACAAGTTAGGTGTATCTGTTTTTAAGATTACATCTTTTGGATGCATGCTATCAATGATACATTCGTACAATCCCGCCTTTACATTTGCAGAATCTATGCCAACACCCGATGTTGCGTTTGACTGTGGATCGGCATCGATCAATAATGTTTTATATTCCAACACCGCAAGGCTGGCAGCTAAATTAATAGCAGAAGTTGTTTTTCCTACGCCTCCTTTTTGGTTTGCTATGGCAATTATTTTTCCCATGTTATATCGTTTCTTTTTGTTTACTTTTTTAATTGTGTTCCTATTTCCATTAGGGTTAATTTTTTTCCTGCCCTTTCGAATTTAGAAACTGCTTCACTCTTATCTATTTTAATGAACCCAAATGTATCATAATGCATTCCGATGATATCGTTACAACGAATAAAATCGCAAGCAATAATGGCATTATCGGCTCCCATCGTAAAATTATCACCAATAGGTAAAAATGAGAAGTCAATTTGCCTGTAATCACCTATCAATTTCATATCGTAGGTTAATGCGGTGTCTCCTGCATAATAAAAATTTCCTTCTGTACTTTCTACCACAAAACCCATTGGATTTCCTCCGTAACTTCCATCGGGTAAACTGCTGCTATGTTGAGCCACAACACACTTTACATTACCAAAATCCAACTTCACTTTTCCGCCACAATTCATCGGATGGATATTCTCTACTCCTTGTTTAGTTAACCAATTGTATATCTCCCAATTACAAATAACCTTGGCGTTTGTTCTTTTTGCAATAGCCACTGCATCGGCAATATGATCTTCGTGCCCATGGCTGATCAAAATATAATCTGCTGCTACTTTGTTCACATCAATATTTTTGGCGAGCTCATTAGGACTAATAAATGGGTCGAACAATAAGTTCTTACCCTTTACTTCAACACCAAAACAAGAGTGACCGTAGTACGTAATATTCATAAATGATCTATGCGGAATTGTTTTAAAACTCCTTGTTTGTAAAGTTAACCGAATATGGAAATGAACTCAGGTAGAGTTTTTAACAAGGGCGCCCAATTATTGACACTGTGTTGATAAATATTAACCCCCTTCAACAGGATAGATGTGAGGTACTTAAAGCAAAAAAGGAGGCCTAAAAGCCTCCTTTTCAATTTTTACTTTTCAAACCTTGTTATTCGTACATACGGTTATACTCACGTACCGAATTTGCAACAGCTTCGGGCTTAAATACAAACTTATCCATATCGCTCCAAATCATTGCCTGATCTTTCATGTATGGTTTTAATTCTTTTTTATAGAATTTCTCATTTAGCTCTTTCATATCCCTTAACTCTCTATTTTCTTCGTCAGCTTTACTGTCTTGGATATAATATTTCGCTGCTATAATATCAGCGCCTGCAAAAGTTGTTGGATACTTAACTTCCATAAAATTCAAACGGCCTTTAGCTAAATAACGCATGTAAACCTCGTTTGAAGCATCGGCAGAGTATAACATAAAATGATTGTTTCCAAAACCATAAGCTTTAGCTTTTTTGGTAGTGATAACAACTACTTTTGGTGTGCCTGGAGCTTTAAAGTTGATCTGCTTGTATAGATCACCCTCGTTGTCAGGATTAGTTTGAATTTCTCCCTTTACAGTATCACCTTTTGCGGTAACATAATAACCAGGCTCAAGTGTTGGGGCCATTTTAGGAGTTCCTTTTTTGCCACCCGGTTGTGCTATAGCAACAGTTGCAGCGGTGATAAATAGTAATGAAAGTAGTTTTTTCATGTGTGTGCTTTTTGAGATAATATTAGATGTAAATATATATTTTATCACAGAATTATGCAATTATCATGCCCGATTATTAGCTCTTTTTATGATAAATTATTATAAAATCACTTATCAAGGTTGATCCTACCCTGTCTCCAGAAATCAACATAATCAAACCAAGGCGCTTGATAAATATAAGAACGTTGCAAAATATAATCGTTATCACTAAAAGGATTTTCTGTTTTCTTAAAAATAAACTTCAACGAATTTGCATCGTTCTCCGGACCATAGATCCAAATCTCTTCATTTTTACTTCTGTATAAATTCACTGGGTCGCCAAAATTTACATAGATCATACCTCTATCAGTTTTCCAACCCTGGGTATAGCTTGTATACGCTTTATTTGCTTCCGTTACTCGATTGTAATACTTACGCAAAAGTTCCTTAGCGCGCTCGTTGCTTCCGCCAATAGTTAACCAAAAATTATCAATACATAATTTTTGGTCGGATGCATTTTTACAATTCTCAAACTCAATTTTGTTCATGATATATCGCGTGCAATTTATCATTTCGCCAATATCGCTAACACCGGGATACGCTTTTTCAAATGTAAATAAGGATAAACCATCTTGTTCGGCGCTTAATGATCGTAAATGATAAAAACCTTTTGTTGGCATTGTTAGCTCAGCGCTTTTTTCAAGTCTAATTGTAAAAGTGCTATCAGGTTTGTATTTGAATTCATCTGCTTTTGCAGTTGAAAATGGAGGTAAAGCAGGTCCGAATTCTTTAAAGAAACAATCCACATAGATTATCTGCCCTTTATTTACATTTGATTCTATCTTTACAATATCTCCGGCGTAAAAATTATTTGAGTAGTTAACTTTGTTATTACCGTACACCATATAATATTGCGCAACATTCCTATTTCTTTTATTAATTACAACAGGATTGGAATGTTTAAGGTTCTTATAATTATCTATCACCCAAAGATCCACATAAGCAAAATTGGTAGGTTTTACTTTCAAACTAAATACGCCTTCCACGAATTTATCTTTACCGGATTCCGGAAATTTAAACGACATACCAACCGAAGCGCTATCAATAATAGCACGGCTGTTTATCTCTGGCAAAACCTTGCAACCAACAAGCAAATTAGAGTAAAAATTAGAACTTGTGTCTACTTTCTTGAACATTAAATTATCGGTACTGATCTTGTAGTAAATGCGAGTAAGACTATCGTTTACGTGATATACCCTAAGATCGACATCCACTTGGTCTTTCTCATTGGCAAATACTTGGTTCTTTAAAGGCTTTGAGTTGTAAGACTTTACAGACCTACAAGAGATAATTGCTGTTAAAAGAACACAACCAACAAACAAAAAGGGGTATGTAAAACGTTTAAAATTCACTAAGTAAAAATACGATTAATTATTTAGAAAATCCTTAAGCAGATCATCAATAAAGTAATGATCAATAGGTAGTAAATTCGTAAAAATGCATACCTTTATTGCAATGAAGACACGGTTTTATTTATGGCGAATTGCAGGCGTTGTGCTTTTGTTGCTATTAGCTTATCTTTTCTTCAATATTGTTATCTATGTGCTTATTTCATCGATCCTTTTTTTGATAGGATCGCCTATTACCAAAAAAATGGAAAGCATCAAGATCAGGGGTAAACAAATTCCTGACGCTCTTGGTGCAGCGCTCACTTTATTTACCATTGCAATGGTAGTGTTATTATTATTTAAAATGATAGTTCCACCACTTATTACTCAAGTAAATCTTTTATCTACTTTGAATTTTTACGATGTACTACATAATATTCTGGCGCAGTTTCCGGGATTGGATAATACGCTCAAAAGCTTCGGAAGCACAAATGATATCAAGATGGCTCTTTCTACGCAACTAGATTCTTTTCTTAACTTTTCGAATGTTAGCTGGGTGGTTAATAATCTTTTTAGTTATACAGGTACGATATTAGGCGGTACTTTATGTGTATTGTTCATCACCTTTTTCTTTTTAAAAGACGAACGCATCTTAAAAGAAAGCATTTTAACTATTACGCCTAGTACTTATGAGCATTCTATGCAAGACATTTTACATACATCGAAAAAAATGTTGAGTAAATATTTTACCGGTTTATTTGTTGATATGCTGATCGTAGGAACATTGGCAGGCTCGCTGATGTGGATCATGGGAATTGATAACGCACTTATTATTGGATTTACCGCAGGGATACTAAATGTGGTGCCCTATATTGGATCGGTGATCACTATGATAGTTGCGGTTTTTTTAGGAGTGAGTGGTTGCATTGCTCATGGCGAATACGTTCTTATTATGGGCACTATTACCAAAATATTCTTTGGCTTATTAAGCATCAATTTAATTGACGGTTTTATTTTTCAACCGTTTATTTTTTCTAATTCAGTAAAAGCGCATCCATTAGAAATTTTTATTGTAACGCTCATGGGGGCAACTATTGGTGGCATTGTCGGAATGATCGTAGCACTACCGGTATATACCATTTTCAGGATCGTTGCAAAGGAATTCCTCTCTCGTTTTAAATTCTTTAAAAAATTAACTGAGAAAATCGATAAGTAAAATGCAATCGACGCTAAAATTTTTAAGCACACTTAAAAAGAACAATAACAGAGAGTGGTTTGAGGCAAATAAAGAAAAGTATCTTGCGTCAAAAGCCGAAACAGAAGTGTTGTTGGATAAATTGATAGCTGGCTTAGTAAAATTCGACAAGCGCATTAGTAAAGACCTTACCGGCAAAGATTATATTTTTAGAATTTATAAAGACGTTCGCTTTAGCAAAGATAAAACGCCGTACAAAACCAATATGTGTGCAAGTATTAATCCGGGTGGTCGTAAAACGGTAATAGCGGGGTATTATATTCATATTGAACCTAACAACTGTTTTTTGGCGGGCGGTTTGTACGGTCCGGAACCCGATCTACTTAAAGCTGTAAGGCAAGAAATTGATTATAATGGCGCTAAATTCGTGAAGATCTTAAAGAGCAAGCCATTTAGTAATTATTACAAAGGATTGGACGATTGGGATGTTTTAAAAACGGTTCCTAAGGGGTTTGACAAAGATAATAAGTACTTGGAATTCTTAAAACACAAGCATTTTATTGTAAGTACAAAAATAAAGGACAAAGACCTGGAGAATCCCGCAAAGCTGCTTGGGGCCTTTAAAGCCATGTATCCCTTTTTGGAATACCTAAGGCATGCCACCGAGAAATAATACATAATTCGGGTTAAAATTTATCTCTGAATCCAAAAAAATCACTAATTTTGGGGCTCTTAAAATGTAGCAACGTTTTAAACAGATTGCTGCAATATGGTAGATGTAGCTCAGTTGGTTAGAGCATCGGTTTGTGGTACCGAGGGTCGTGGGTTCGAATCCCATCATTTACCCTAACAATACTAAACCTTGCCTTTGGCAAGGTTTTTTTAATTTAGCTCTGAAGCGTTGAAAGATATTTTCATCTTTCAGAAGCGAAAGAGCTGAATTAAAAAAGCCCCGCAGGGGATTTAGTATTGTTAAGCAGCAACTCCTCTGGGGATCGCGAGCACAGCGAGCAATCCAATCATCATTTTTTAGCCATGGTTCGACAAGCTCACCATGAACTCCGACGCCAAGGCACAAAGTTTCGTAATAACTAGTGAAATTCATTGCTAAAAACCTCCTTTCAAACAATATCTTTTACTTATTTTAGTTTCTAATTCAGATGCTAAAAAAGGTCATACAAAGTTTATTTACCAAAGGAAGTGTTGCTGTAGTTAACTTTTTGATCCTTATTGTTACAGCAAAATATTTGGGGATCTCTACGCGTGGAGAAATAGGCTTGATCATGCTTAATCTTGCCATCATTCAAATGATCAATGAGATCTACACCGGTTATAGCCTTGTTCATTTCATCGCTAAGTTCAATGTCAATAAAATTTATTTGAACGGCATGTTATTTACGCTCATCTCAAGCATTGGCACAAACCTTATTTTAGTTTTACTTCACAAGCAGCCATCTGAATACGCGTGGCTGTTGTTTGTTTCTTCAATCATTATTATTTTAAATACATTCAACTGCGTGGTGATATTAGCAAAGGAATATTACAAGATGTATAATTTTCTTAGCATCTTCCAGCCCGTTGCACTATTGGTGAGTATTTTTATTTTCACCAATTTCTTCGGCAATTTCACGCTTGATTCTTATATCTGGCCGCTTATCATCTCATTTGCGCTTTCGTTTATCATCTCTTCATACTTTGTGTTGGTTTACATTTTAAAACCTGATACAAAGAACGAATTCGCTTTAGGAGCGATATTAAAGAACGGTTTATATTGCCAAGCAGGTGTATTAATGTATATATTAAGCGGACGATTGAGTTATTATCTCTTAGAAACCAAACCCGACGTTGGTTTGTATTCAACAGCCTCATCACTTATAGAAGCAGTATTGATCATTACAAACTCCGTAACCCCTATTCTACTTTCGCGAGTGGCTATTTTAGGAAAAACAGACAATAGTATTAAGCTCACATTAATATTTGCCAAGCTTTGTTTTTTAGTAAGCGTATTGGCTGTTGTTGTAATTTATTTTTTACCCGTACAGATGTTTACTTTTTTATTGGGCGATACCTTTGTTCAAAGTAAATCTATAATGCTCATGCTTTCTCCTGGCATTATCTTCTTAAGCTTCTCAGGTATCATTAGTCATTATTTTTCAGGTATTGGAAATATAAAAATGGTGAGCTTTTATAATTTCTTTGGTTTTGCAACTACTTTGATCCTCGCACCAATATTAATTTCCAAACATGGTATTGCAGGTGCTGCCATCACTACAAATATTGCTTACTTCATCACGTTTGTGGCTTCAACAATTGTATTCCTTAAAATTACCGGCGTTCCTTTCTCCAGTTTGTTTAATGTAAAAGATGATATAAAGGAACTAAAAACAGTTTTCTCAGGGGACTAGTTTTATAATATAGCTCACCACCATAATTCCCACCGAAAGCATAAATCCCCACATGGCATATTGGGCTCCGTTCTTGAACTTAAAGATCAAGTGCAATACCATTAAAAGGATCGTAGCTAAATAAGGCAGCAATGCCGGGAAAAACCGGAAAGAAAGGGCAAGATCGCCCCTTAATAAAGCAATGAATGCCCGTTGTATTCCACAACCCGGGCATTCAATATTAAAGTATGTAACAAAGGCACAGGTTCCCATGTGCGCTTCCAACCAATCGATCATTAGTGCATATTACCCCATGGCATCATTGAAAATGCAGCCCCAAGAATAAGTACGTAAACGATAATAAATACTATATATAAAGCGCTAAGACATATTCCTATGATTGCGCAAACTCTTCCTGCTTTTAGATTCTTATATGAACCTTCAATATAGTTTCCAGGATTAGCTGCATATAATGCAAGATCCTTTTTAGCCAACACTAATGCAATGATACCGCAAATAATACCTACGATACCATAACAAAAGCATCCGGGAAAAATTGAACATATACCTAAAACCAAAACCGCAATAGCGTTTGGAAGGTTCTTTGGTCCTCCGAAATTACTTCCTGTATTAGTATTTATCGGGTTGTTACTCTGTGGGTTGTTTACGTTATCCATGTTGTTGTTTTTTTATGTGAGAACTAATGTAAGCTTTTTTTTGGATTAGGCATAAAAATAATTAACAAATTTTTGTTCCTAACTAATATTCACAAAAAACGAACTTTTTTAAATTAAACACGTAAAAAATAGTAACAAACTGTCTCAAACACCTCAAAACCCTTGTCAATCCAAGGTTTCCAAGGGCAGGTGAAAAAATGAAAAACCAAATAAAAAACCTAAACACGTTAATAATGAGAACACAAACATTAAACATTGAAACATTACAAACAGTATTAAGGAAAATACTAACCTGCTTAAAACTCATTTCCTATGAAAACAAAAATTTACGCCACAGCTTTATTGGCATTTATCATTCAGGTAATGGTACAAGGCCAAACACCCGCCAACCAAACCACGAACCATTCTTTTGAATATTGGAAAGGTTACGCGAACAAACAAAACTGGAATACCGCTGAGAAAGAAGAATTTCTCAAAGCAAAACAGTTTGATATAAACAGAAGCCCAATTTCTGTTCCAACTTCTGGATCAAATCAGAAACCCGCACTAAACAACTCTAGTAAAGTGCAAGCTGCGCCTCCCGGATGTAACAACATCGATTTTGAAGCGGGAAGCACAACAGGATGGACCCTCAGCTCAGGATTTCACCCCATATATAACGCGCAAGGTTGTTGCCTTAATCCGGGCGGACAACAAATTGTTACTGCCGCAACAAATGCAAATTTTCTAGATCCTTTTGGAGGCTTTCCAATTGTTGCACCGGGTGGTAATTTCTCGTTAAGAATTGGCGATAATAATGTGAACGGACAAGCAGACAGAGTTGAGCAAACATTTTTTGTTACAGCTGCTAATGCAAACTTTACATATAAATATGCCGTTGTTTTTGAAGACCCGGGACACACCACTGCTCAACAACCTGCTTTTGTAGTGGAGATGTTTGATACAACGAATACAGCAATTCCTTGTACCTATTATAATGTATCGGCCGGACAAAATATTCCGGGCTTTTTAAATGGGCCGGGAAATGTAGTTTACAAACCCTGGACAAATGTTGTTGTTGACCTTACCAATTACATAGGACAGAACGTAACCATTAGATTTACAACATACCATTGCGCTTTGGGAGGACACTTTGGATACGCATATATAGATGGTGTTTGCGCTGCATTTACCACAGGTAATTCATTAAGCATGTGCGCCGGTTCGTCAAGTTTAATTTGTGGACCTCCAGGTTTTGGATCTTACACCTGGAACGGACCAAACGCCACTAACTTAACAAACCAATGTTTAGTTGTGAACGCTGCCGGAATTTATACTTGCACAACAACTATGGTAACAAATTGCCAAGGACCAACGTTTACTTACACGGTTACAAATTATCCAATGCCTAACGTATCGTTTAGTCCACAAAGTATTTCGCCTTGCGCTCTTAATTATAACTTTATAAATAACTCAAGCATTGCCTCGGGTAACATTACATCTTATACTTGGAGTTTGGGCAATAATACAAGTTCAAATCTCACAAACCCAAGCGCAACGTATCCAATTTACGGAACCTATAACGTGAGCTTAAGCGCCACTTCCAATTTTGGATGTACAAATACAGGGGTTAATACACTTACAATTCATCCAGCTCCTATTCCTTCGTTTGCAGGAAATAATGTTTGCCAAAGTAGCTTGATCACATTTACAAATACATCAAGCATACCAGCTGGAAGCATTGTAAGCTATAATTGGAATCTGGCGAATCTTCAAAATTCAAACTTAACTAATCCGAGCACACAGTATACAAGCGCAGGACCAAAAACAGTTACATTAACAGCAGTAAGTAATATGGGATGTACTGCCTCTTATACCGGTATTGTAAATGTAAATCCATTACCCAATGTAAATTACGTTGCAAGCAATGTTTGTTTAGGTCAGGCTAATAACTTTACCAATCTTTCAAACATTAGTTCAGGTAATATTACCAATTACATTTGGAACTTTAACGGATTCAACACAAGCACTGCTCAAAATCCTAATTACACATTCCCTAATTCAGGTTCTTACAATGTGCAGTTAACAGCGGTGAGCGATATGAATTGTGTGAATACGATCATTAAACAAGTTATGGTGCATGCTATTCCTGTAGCTGATTTCACTATTCCAAATGGTTGTGCTATGAATCAATTGAATATAACAAACAATAGCAGTGTGCAAAACGCATCCTTAGCCACATTCTTATGGACCTTCGGACAAAATGCCGCAGCGTTTGTGCATACACCAACTTATTTTTATCCTTCGCCCGGTAATTATACAGTGAGTTTAATGGTGTATTCAAATTATAGTTGCAGTGCTCAACAAACAAAAACTATAAGCATATATGCTGTACCACAGGTTGGTTTTCAAAGTAATGTTGCTTGCCATAACCAAGCCACACAATTTAATAACTCTACTATCATTAGCAGCGGTTATGTAGCAAAATGGCTTTGGGATTTTGAGAACGATGGAATTTGGGATGATACAACAACTGTAAGTCCATCTTTGGTTTATCCTAACTACGGAAACTTCAATTGCAAATTGATGGCTATTTCTAATAACGGATGCCAAAGCAATGTTACAAATCCGGTAGTAGTGCATCCAAATCCGGTGGCTAACTTTAAAGCTAGTCCAACTTGTTTAGGTGATAGAACCGAATTTACAAACCTTTCGAGCTCACCTTCGGGAAATATCACTTCATATGCATGGCAATATTATGGCGATGGAAATGTGAACAACGTTTACTCTTACGTTGCACATAATTACCCTGTTAACGGAGTTTACCTTGTAAAATTGGAAGTACAGAACGAATACGGTTGTGTTAATGTAATGTCGAAACCAATGTATGTAAATCCAAAACCGGTTCCAACATTTACAATGAGTGATCCTAAAGGTTGTGAACGCGTTTGTGTAACATTTACAAACCAATCAACCATTAGCACCGGAAACATTAGCACTTACCAATGGTTATTTGGTGATGGCTCGAAACCAGAATACACACAAAATCCAACACATTGTTTTACGAATGGTAACTATGATGTAACCTTAAAGTTAGTAAGTGATAGCGGCTGTATGGCAACTTATATTCATCAAAAAGCTGTAGAGGTTTATCCAAAACCAATTGCTTCATTTGTTGCCGAACCAAATGAGATAGATGAGTTAGAGCCGATCTCAAACATCACCAGCGATGCTGTTGGAGCGGATGAAGTAAAATACTACATCAACGATGGAGGCATCTATTTAATTAAGAACTTTACACATACGTTCACTAACCTTGATAAACAACAACCGGTGATCTTCCAAATAGTAACCAATAAATTTGGATGCAAGGATACCACTTCAAGAGTTTTAAAACTAAAACAGTCTTACGCGATATATATTCCAAATACCTTTACACCAAACTATGATGGAACAAACGATGGCTTTAAAGCTAAAGGTTATAACATCATCGAATTCCACATAACTATCTTTGATCGTTGGGGACATAAAGTGTTTGAAAGCGATGATATGGATGTAGCTTGGGATGGACATACCAAAGGAAGTAGCGAGCCAATTAAAGATGATGTGTATGTTTGGAAAGCCAATGTGGTTGACGTGAATAAAAAAGCCCACGATCTGGTGGGGCATGTAACACTTCTTAAATAAAAAAAGTCCTCAGAAATTTCTGAGGGCTTTTTGCTTATTGTATTTTTAAGAATTAACAGTCTCTCTTAACTTGCCAAGCTCAGCAACAACCATCTTGCGCTTCGCTCCTATCTCTTCGATTTTCGCTTTTTCAAAAGCAACTTTATCTTGTGCCTCTTTTAATAAAGGATTATTTCCTTTTGAATTTTTAAAGAAACCTAAGTTATTTTCGTAAGTACGAATAGAATTGTTGATCTCGTCCATTTGCTTCTTTAAAAAATCTGCTTCTTTACTTAAAAGATCCTTTGGATTTTCGGATGCTAATAAGCGATCAATCTTAGCTTGGTATTGTATAGCTGCTTTTTCGGCCTTACTAAGATCAAGTTGATTATACAATTCATCTAACTTATTATAGAAAGCGTCATTCAAGCGTTTTTTATCTTTTAAAGGAACCATGCCTTTTGCATTCCAGTCAGCAACAAACTCTTTTAAAGCCGTGCGGTTTTGATTGATATCGGCCGTTAATTGAAACGCATTTAAGTTTGCAAGAATAACTTCCTTCTCTTTTAAATTTCCTTCGTAAGACGCATCCAGATCTCCATAATGCGCTTTTCTCGCGTCAAAGAATGCATTACAAGCCTTACGGAATCTTGCGAATAATTTTGGCTCTTCTTTATCACCATTAGATGGATATTTCTTCCAATCTTCTTGTAATCTCATTAATTGCTGAGCGGTTTTAACCCAATCAGTACTTGCTTGCAAAGCTTCCGCCTTTTGAATGATATCCGACTTTACTTTACGATTATCGGCAAACTTCTCATGCAATCCCGCGAAGAATTCTTTTTTTGCATCAAAAAACTTATCGCAATGCTCTCTAAATTCATTCCAAACCTTTTCGTTATCCTTTTCCGTTGTTCTTCCTACCGATTTCCATTCGTTTTGAACGGCTATAACTTCGTTGGTCTTTGTATTCCATGCCGAAACCGACTTAAGATCAATTGTAGCGGTTATAGCCTTCAATTTTTCAATGAGTTCTTGCTTCGACTTTAGGTTGGTTTCCTTTTTCTCTTCTAAATTCTTGTAATAGCCTTTTATCTTTCCGTAGGTCTCATCTAACGCTGCTCTATAAGCAGCTTTCATCTCTTCCCACTTTTCATTTGGAACCGGACCAATTTCTTCCCATTCATTGCGAAATGCTTTGATAGAATGTTCAGCTTCCTTAATACTATCGGTATTTTGCAATGTTTTTATCTTTTCGATAACGGCTTGCTTAAGCTCGTAATTACGTTTAAGATCATGTTCCTGAAGATCACGATAGATCTTTAGGTTATAATAAAAATCTTCAACGGTTTTACTATACTCCGATTGAGTTTCTTTGTATTTATGTGGTGATACCTGTCCAGATTCTTTCCATTGCGTTTGTAGTTCTTGCAATTTTCTTACTGCAGCGCCAACATTATCGCTTAGTTTGCTTAAATCGCCTATCTTCGAGATAATATCCTTACGGATCTCAAGGTTCTTATCCTGATCCTTTGCCAGGCGATCTTCGCTTTCTTTCTTGAGCTTTTTGTACTTCTCTAGTAGCGATTCGAATTTATTGTCGTCTGGCTGCTTTTCGTAAACAAATTCTTTTACTTTTCCGCCTTCGTCAATAAATTGTTGTTTGGCATTTTCAAATTCAATGCTCCAAACTTTTTGAAACTCCTTTTGCAATGCACGCACTTCAAGAGCAACTTCACCTGCTTCTTTAGTAAGCAGTTCTTCTAATTTCGAAATCAATTCCGTTTTCATCTTTCGTTAATCTTTTTGTTCTATGAACAAAAATGTATATCAAATTTATTCAATTTTTCAATGGCAGCAAAATCCTAACTATATAAAATGCACACGAAAAATTTGGCAGTTACAAAGAAAATACTATTACAATGTTAGCACTTTTACCTTTATTGGTGAATGATTCTTATCACCTCGGGCCCGGCTTTACAAAAATAAAGTCCTTTTGGAAGTTTTTCAAAGGAGAACTGCATCTCGCTATTAGATAATGTTCTTATCAATTCAATATCAATTTCTTTACCCAATACATCATAAAAAACCACTTTTGCCATTGAACTACCAGTGTTTACCCAAAACTTTCCATTGGTAGGGTTTGGTTTAACAATCAGCGAATTCACATTTACACGATCTTCTTTCAAGCCTACGTTACAGCTATTGCTTAGCATTTGTGTAACAAGAGATGCGCGCCTACGATTAAAAAAGGATTTTAAGCCCGCGATGTTGGGATTTCCGGGATTACCAACAACCGTGATCATTGTGTCGATATTGGTATCAAACTGGGTATTGGTAAAGAATTTATTGGGATCAGCATACACGTCGCTCATGATCTTTGTTTTTAAACTATCGATCTTCGGGAACCAATACGATTGCAAAAAATGATAGCCCGTTAAATAACAAACTTCATTCACATAACTTGCATATAATGTTGGATTAGCAATGATCTTGTTACACAAAGGCCTGTTGTTTGCTCCACCGCCGGTGTAATTTATAGAAAGCGTCTCAATTTGAGTTGAACTCATTCCTTGGGTAAAATTTCCGAAGGCCTCGTTCACATCCCAAGTGATCCAATTGAATTTGTTTGTAATACTATCATGATAAACATAGTAGTTATGCCCACTTCCAATGTACGAATCCAAATTTGCGAACATATTACTGGCAGCCCATGCTTTTAAAAATGGGGTAACTTGCAGAATTTTATTTAATGAATCCTGAAAACCAACAGGCGAATTATTGATCTTATCAATTAAATAAACCAGATCGGTCCAATTATTGGCGGTTTCGTTGGTCTTTAATTCATACTTTGTTGTGTAAGTATTTACGCTGCTTCCTAACCATTTAAGATCGCCCGATGGATCGCCTTTAAATAAATTTCCTTTATCATCACTAAATTCATCATCCAAAAAATCTTTATCTATTTCCTCAACTACCACGTACAAGCCCCAGAAAGTACCATTGAGATTAACCCGAGCGTAGGTACAACGTGGCGCGGGAATACCTGCACGAATGAGAAAATCGAGCATGATCTTTTCTCTCATAAACGTAGGGTCCTTAAAGCCGTTATTTAGATTCAGCTTTTTTAATCCATCATAATCTTGTCCGTTCACATATTCATTAAAATCCAGCTTAAACGATTTTTTTACACTTGGATTATTATACGATGAATTTCCTTTAAATTTTACACCACTTGTAGTGAGTGTACTTCCGTCAACAACGATGTTACACTTCATATACACATCGGTTATATAATTGGCAACGAGCGAATCCCAATAACCGGTTTGTGTAAAGTTAATATCAATGGTGTGAACTACAGCTGCACCAAAAAAAACATCTCCTTTAGTGTTTTGTGAATTAGCAAATAAACCAAGGGTTAAAAATACGGAAAGTAAAAAATTTCTCATCGTAATAATTTATAAACTAAATTACAAAAAATAACGATTCAATCCATATTTACTTCATGTATTTTTGTTTGGCGTCAGAATAAGCGGGAAAATTATTATAATGCCAAGCCATGATAACTGTGGCATCTTTTACGAGCATTAATCCCGGGTTACTGCGTATCATGGTCTTTAAAACTGTAGCATCCACCATTAAAAAATCATAAAGGGCATTATGTTTATGCTTAAACGCATCTATTTCTTTTGGGCCCGATGCGGTAAGCGCCACAAAAGGAACTTTTTCTAATTGAGCTAATTTATAAAAATCGTTTATTTTGGCGTGTAAAGCTGCGTCATCGTCTGTTTTTGCAAGATCATATGCAATAAGCCAATAATTATTGGCCTTAACATTCAAAATAGAATCGGTTACAACTACTCCATCCATATTTGTGATATTAAAATCGGTGATCTTTGGTGCGTTTATAGCCTCTGCAACCATTGTAGTTACCATGGTGTCAAATTTCCATACCAAGGTATCTTCCCATATCTTAGATTTCATGTAATCCTCTTGGGTCATTTCCTTTTTCTCTTCGTTATTCTTTATTTTTTCGTACACCATCAATGTTTTATACTCCGCATCTTTATACCCGGCTCCTTTCTCCATATTCTTTCGAATATTATTGCCGATCTTATACGCTCTAAAATCAAATACCGGCAAATTACGATAGGTGTAAATAGGGAACCAAACGGATGCAATGAAACCTATTCCTGCAAAAGTTGCCGTAAGCATTGGTGAAGCTATTTCGTTGATGTTTTCTTTTCCGGCAAAGAGCAAAGTGATCAATACCATCAAAACAACATCTTTCCAAAAGCTCGTCCACGGCTTTAAAACTAAAAAATCTCCAAAGCAACCGCAAGTAGTTACTTTATTGTAGCAAGCCGAATAAAACGTTAAGAAGGTAAATAATGCAATTTGGGCGAATAATAACCATAATGTAAGATTACGTTTGTAACCTAACAGTAAAAATATACCAAGGATTATTTCGCTAGCCGTGATCATGGTAGCAAAAGGTAAGCTAGCGTGGGCAAACCAATCAAAGATACCTAAGCCTGAATCAGCTTTGAACACCTCAAAGTATTCTTCCAGTTTGTAAGAGAATCCAACAGTATCGTTTGCTTTAATGAATCCTGAAAAGATAAATAAGCCTCCAACTAAAAAACGCGCACTATGCGTTACCCAAACCCAATTACCAATTACAGATGCTCCGTTAATAAGAATGAGCTGAACTACCAATAAAATTGCTAATGTTGTTTTACTAAAACATGGCGGGCATATAAAATACAATAAAGCTGCTAGGCCAATGCTCCATATAGCTCTGAATAATTTTGATTCAAGGAATTTTCTCATAATAGGTTTTAATTTAAACGAGGCTCATTATAGGCTAAAGTTAAAAGAAGGGCTTTAAAAACAGAAGTCATTATGGTTTTTTAACGAACATTATATGTTTAATAATTCCATTTAGTACTAACAAATACCCTATTTGCGTTAAAATGCCACACATAAATTATTGTTATATTAGCAATCCCATTCAATGAGCCAAAATCTGATCATAATCCCTACCTACAACGAGATCGAGAACATCGAGAAGATGATCAGAAAGGTATTTTCATTAAGCGTACCTTTTCATATCCTTATTGTTGATGATGGCTCGCCAGACGGCACAGCTACCAAGGTAAAGGAGCTTCAGAAAGAATTTTCGCAAGCGCTTTTTATTGAAGAACGTAAAGGAAAAATGGGATTAGGAACAGCTTATATACACGGCTTTAAATGGGCTTTGCAGCGACCTTATGAATTTATTTTTGAAATGGATTGCGATTTTAGTCATAACCCAGATGATCTTACGCGATTACTAAGCGCTTGTCAGGGCAATGCCGACGTGGCCATTGGTTCGCGCTATGTAAATGGCGGAAATGTGAGTAATTGGGACATGAAGCGCATTTTGCTTTCTTATTTTGCTTCGCTTTACGTTCGTTTGATACTTTGGTTCAATGTAAAAGATACTACCGCCGGATTTAAATGTTACAAACGAAAAGTTCTTGAAACTATTGATCTTGATAATATCAAATTCATGGGTTATGCTTTTCAAATAGAAATGAAATACACGGCTTATCGCAAAGGATTTAAACTGGTTGAAGTTCCAATTACCTTTGTTGATCGCGTATTGGGAACTAGTAAAATGAGCTCAAAGATCTTTAAAGAAGCTTTTTTAGGTGTTCTGCAAATGCGTTTTAAAAAATATTAATAATTCTAAAATGAAACTGTTACTGAATTTTGTCTTCTTATTTTCGTTCATTTTTTGCCTTGCACAGGAAAAACATTTAAAGAACATTCAAAAACTCACTTACGGAGGTGATAATGCCGAGGCATATTTTTCCCCCAATGGAAATCACGTTAGTTTTCAAAGCAATAATAAAAAATGGGGCTTGAGTTGCGATCAGATCTTTACAATGGATCTTTCAAAAGCCGCTGCTGACACTAATTACAAGCCAGTGATGATAAGTACAGGAAAAGGCAGAACCACCTGTAGTTATTATATGCCAAATGGAAAAGACATACTGTATGCTTCCACACATTTAAAACATGATACCTGCCCTGCTGCCCCTGTTGAAATTGGAAAATACCTATGGGCTGTATATTCGGAGTTTGATATTTTTGTGGCCGATCAAAAGGGAAAGATCAAAAAACAACTAACCAACTCTCCTGGTTATGATGCAGAGGCAACCGTTTCGCCAAAAGGAGATAAAATAGTTTTTACAAGTGATAGAAGTGGCGATCTGGAATTATGGATCATGGATATTAACGGTAAAAATCAAAAACAAATTACAAATACACTAGGTTACGATGGTGGCGCTTTCTTTTCGGCTGATGGAAAAAAATTAGTTTTCCGTGCATCTCGTCCTAATTCGGAAGAAGAGATAAAAGAATATAAATACTATTTAGAAAAACATTTAGTTGCACCAACTACAATGGAAATTTTCACTTGTAACCTGGATGGTAGCGATCTCAAGCAAATAACAAAGCTAGGTAAGGCTAACTGGGCACCTTACTTTTTACCGAAGGGAAATAAGATCGTTTTTTCTTCTAATCATCATAGCAAAAGAGGTTTTGATTTTCAATTGTACATGATCAATATTGACGGTACAGGATTGGAAGCAATTACCAAAGAAAGTTATTTCAATGCTTTTCCAATGTTCTCGCCTGATGGAAAAAAATTGATCTGGTCGAGTAACCGCAATAACCAAGGCACACGAGATACTAATTTGTTTATTGCAGATTGGGTTGGTGAATGATCTCGGTGATCATTTGCAGGCGATAATTCACTTCTAAATTGAATTCGTTGGCGGTTAATTCCTGAGTATAGCGTTTGTATAAAAAATAAGCTCTACTAAGCATATCCTTCATATCTTCTGCTTGTTCTTGCTTATCAAATACAAAAGAGCGTTCGTAAAAAAGATCAGCTAATATTTTTATTTGATCGGGCCTTAATGTTTCGTTATGCTTAACCATTTTTTCAAAAGACTCAAGATCCATTTTTAGCAATGCATCTAGTTCTAAAGCGGTAAACGTTTTTACTGCCTTTTCTATTTCATTCTCAAAACTTTGCATGTCGCCACTCTTTTTAAATCCTAAAATAGTGGCCAATACTTTACCAAACTCCTCAAATTGCCTTTGTAAATAATCTTTCCTAAACATGATTCAATTTATTGAAAATAGCAAGCGTTTGCGTGATCAAAAATTCTTTCTCATCATTCCTTATCACAAGATCGGTCAGTTTTAATTTTTCTTCGTCGCTTAACTGACTTTTTATTTTATTCATTATCTCTTCCCTACTTAAGTTATCGCGTTTCATTACTCGTTCAATTCTTAGTTCCAAAGGCGAAGTAACAAGAATAACTTTATCTAATTCTTTAATAAGACCCACTTCAAATAAAAGTGCACTTTCTTTAATGATCAATTTACCCGGATATGAATTTGCAAATGCTCTAAAATCCTTTATGACAGCCGGATGTATGATCGCATTTAACTTTTTGAGAAGCGTTGTGTCAGAAAATATTTTAGTTGAGATGAACTTTCTGTTCAGTGTTCTTTCATCTGCATAGCATTCCTTTCCCAAAAGATCAATAACTTGTTGTTTAATAGCGGGGACAAAATACTGCTGCTTTGCGTTTTCGTCGCTATTGAATGTTTTTGCGCCCAATAATTCAAACAGTTTTGCAACGGTTGATTTACCGGTTCCTATTCCACCTGTTAATCCAACGATCATTATTTCTTTATCATTAAAAATTCCACTTCCTTTGGCTCGAAGCTTAAAACAGTGATGTGCTCTGAAAGCAGTTTCATGTTCACGCTCAATTTATTATTCTTTCTTTGTGAAAGATCCACAAAAACTCTAAGCAAGGACGAGTCTGCTCCCGACTCACCAAATACACCTGAGTATTTTACTTTCACCTTTGAAGGGAAAAGCGAATATTTGAAATGTTCATCTGCATTCTCTAATTTTATCGGCACGCTTATTTCTTTCTCTACCAATTTACCAACACTAATGTGCAATTCTACAGCCGTAGCGTTTATAACGATCTTATTGTTTGGATTAATTAATGTCAATGTTTTAACCAAGTCAGTTCGTTGGTCATTTAAAGAAACGGGCAACGTGTAAATTGTATCTATATCATCCAGATCTGCTAGTTCTCCTGCAATAACAACTCGCGCAGGATCAACCTTAATAAGTTTAGCTGTATAACCTTTAGTATAATTTATACTGAGCGGAACTTTTACGGGCACCTCTTTTTGTGTGCCTTCGTTATTAATAAATGAAATGGTATCTGGTTGTATCCTTCTAATATCTGCTTTGAACTGAAACATTTTTTTTACATCTGCCATTTTTGATGACAAATAAAATTTACTTCTGCTTGCATCGCTCTTTACATCATTCAGATCCACTCGCAGAACCGGAAATGGCTCTGTTAATCCGATCATAAGTAATTTAAGTCCGCTTGCCTTAACTGACACTTTGATCTCCTTTGGAATCTCGATCATCAGTTTATTCTGAGGATAGTTCTTAAATTCAATAGGGATAGAGAATTGCTTAGTATATACAGTATTTAATGAGTGCAATAACCAAAGCAGTGTCGCTATCAACACACAAATAAAAAAAGCCGATAATTTACTCGGCTTTTTTTGTTTCATATTTTGGTTTGCGTTCAAATGTTTATGGGTTTTGGTTCAATGTATTGCTTGCATCCATTGAAACTGCATTTTTGGATATGCGCATTTTAGTACCATCTTCTACCTCCATCACCATTGAACCATCTTCACGCACTTCGTTTATCTTTCCGTAAATTCCGCCAATGGTTAATATTTTATCTCCTTTTTTCAAAGCCTCAATATATTTTTTTTGATCCTTTGCCTTTTTCATTTGAGGTCTGATCATGAAAAAATAAAATACCACCACAATGGCAATTAAAGGTAAAAATTGCATAATTCCGCCTTGGCCTCCTTGAGCTCCTCCAGCCATCAAGATCACTAGTTGTTGTAACATGTTTGTTTAAATTTATTGTTTAATTAATAACCCGGTTCTTTTATGCTTTCCATTACGATCACTTCCGCTTTAATGCGAATGATTCGCGTTGATGGTTCGCAATTAGTAACAATGGTAACCGTTTTTTCCATTATTCCTTTTTTTCCTTCACTCGAAAATACTACGTTCAGTTTACCTTCTTTACCCGGTAAGATGGGCTCCTTTGGCCATTTGGGCACTGTGCAACCACAGCTTCCGCTTGCGCCTGATATGATCAAGTGTTGATTGCCAATATTTTTAAATTTAAAATCATGGCTCACCACTTCACCTTGTGTTATCTTTCCAAAATCAAATACGTCTTCCTCAAATTTTATTTCAGGAATATTTCCTTTGATCGTACCATTTGCTGAGGCATTATTACTAACATCGCTCGAGTCAATACCATTATGCTCCTCAGAGCCACAAGAAGTTAATACACTAATTATAATGAAAATGTAAAGAGTTCTGAAATTCATAACGAAAGCAAAGATAGAAATTACCTTTTAGAACTTAGCCCTGATCTTACGAACTTTTCTTCTATTTTTTCCGAAGAACTTGTTGTGTTTAGAACGATAGAAGCTACTCTTACCACGAATAACTTTGCTATAACTGAATGTTGCGTAAACAATAGCGTCCTTATTGGTAGGATCTCCGCGCTTTTGGCCTGCGCCATGAGATTTGTAAGCGCCAATATTGGCATTCTGCTCTTCAACCGATAGCTCTGTTGTTCTTAAAGTCAATCCCGCAGTAAACGGATCTGTTGCTATTGGATCAGGATAATTTCCACTAATATCATCCAAATAATCGGTAAAGGTTTTCATGTAGTTGAACTCAAAGCCCCAACGATTACGTTTGTTGAAAGTAAAATAAAAACCAACCCCAACAGGTAAGCCAAAAACTATCTTTTTGTATTCGTAACCTTCTACAAAATAATCTCTCATTTTAACCCAGTCTCCTTGGTAACGTGATTTTGGACTGGTATAAAAACCTCCAACACCTCCAAAGACATAAGCCCTGAAACTATTTTTGTATCGGTAAGTATTCCCTAGATCCGGATCAGTAAAGAAAAAATATTGAGCCGTTGAAGTAAGAGAAAAAATATCATTCTTGAAATTGAAATTGCGATAGTGACGTCCTGCATTAGTTGATAATTTGTCATCTCCCTCAACCCTTAAATAATCGAACGCAAATTTGAATGATACATTTTGACGCCATTTGTAACGTGTAAATATACCGGCATTCCAACGCGTTTTTGAAAGCTTCATGTCAGATACAAAATCCCTACGTGTCTTCTCTTTTCCGCCAATATCACCTAAATAATTGGTTGCGCCTATAGATCCACCGTATTCCCATAACCACTGAGCATTCAGGCCTAAAGAAAGTACAAAAAATATAGCAAAAAGTCCCTTTTTCATGAGGTTAAAATAATTCAAACCCAAATATATAGAAATTTAGCGAAAAAACAGGGGTTTTTTGATATTTTTCAGCAAATTTGTTAAATAAATTCATCTTCATTTTATGACAAATCCTATCACTAAATTATTCAATATAAAATACCCAATAATACAAGCCGGAATGATTTGGTGCAGCGGGTGGGAATTGGCAAGTGCCGTGAGTAATGCAGGTGGTCTTGGTTTGATAGGATCCGGCTCAATGTATTCTGATGTATTACGTGAACATATTAAAAAATGTAAAGCCGCAACCGATAAACCTTTTGGAGTAAATGTGCCGCTTTTATATCCAAATATTGAAGAGCATATAAAGATCATTATTGAGGAGGGGGTAAAAGTTGTATTTACTAGTGCCGGAAATCCAAAAACTTGGACCAAACACCTCAAAGACCATGGAATTACCGTAGTTCATGTGGTGAGTGCCGTGAAATTTGCTTTTAAATGCCAAGAAGCCGGGGTAGATGCTATTGTAGCCGAAGGTTTTGAAGCAGGTGGACATAACGGCCGTGAAGAAACCACAACCTTTGTTTTGATACCGCAGGTTCGGAAAGCTATTACGTTACCTCTCATTGCTGCCGGAGGAATTGGTAGTGGAAGCCAAATGGCAGCGGCTTTTGCGCTTGGCGCCGATGCAGTGCAAATTGGAAGTCGTTTTGTCGCAACCCCCGAAAGTAGTGCGCATATAAACTTTAAGAATGCTGTTATTAGTACAAATGAAGGGGATACTCAACTCACTTTAAAACAACTTACCCCTGTGCGATTGATAAAAAATAAATTCTTTAAAGAAGTAGATGAAGCCGAAAAAAGCGGCGCTTCTAAAGGAACAAATAGAGAAATTATTAGGGCGTGCACGAGCAAAAAAAGGAATGTTTGAGGGTGATCTGGATGAAGGTGAATTGGAAATTGGTCAAGTGAGTGCTGGTATCAAAGAAATTAAACCCGCGGCAGAAGTAGTTCAAGAATTAATGACTGAATTCAGATCAACACTTGAGAGGTTAGGTTCTCTTAAGGTGTAGTATCCAGCTTATTTCGAAGCCATTGAATCGCATCCTCTTCTTTCTCAAACATACGGTGCTCAACAAGTGGCTTATTGAATTTTATAAAAAAGGAGACGCCATCAAACGCATACCAATATTTTTAATCACAATAGCTTTTGCAACTGCATTTCTGTTCACAAGCGGCCCTGATGCAAACGCTCTTCCTTCTTTTGTCATAACGCCCATGTCAGGTGTAACAAACATAACCGCGTATTTTCGTTCACCAACCAGATCAAATTTGATCTTTTGGATCTCTTCAAGATCTTTCACATCCATTTCAATATTTTCGTGAGGAACTATCTTTACAATGTTTCCTTTAAGCAAATAAACGGTGGCCTTAAATGTGCCAACAGCACTAATTATTTCGTCGTCGATGTCCAAATTTCTTTCGCTTTTACCATTAATTAAACTAAATGCACGCTAATATATAATTGATGAAATTTAAAATTTAGCTTAAATTTATAAAATATTTCAACTACTAGAACGGACAATGATCGAATTTGACAGATTTACTTTAAAGAATGGTTTAAAAGTTATTGTTCACCAGGATAAAAGCACTCCAATGGCATGTGTTAACATTTTATATGATGTTGGCGCTCGCGATGAAGATGAAAGTAAAACAGGATTTGCACACTTATTTGAACACTTGATGTTTGGCGGTAGTGTTAATATTCCAAATTACGACGAACCGCTACAGTTAGTTGGAGGAGAAAATAACGCTTTTACTACCAACGATATTACCAATTACTATTGTACTGTACCTGCAGAAAATTTAGAAACTGCTTTTTGGTTGGAGAGTGACAGAATGTTGAGTTTAGCTTTTACCGATAAAAGTTTAGAAGTACAACGCAGTGTTGTAATTGAAGAATTTAAACAACGCTATTTGAATCAGCCGTATGGTGATGTATGGTTGTTGTTGCGTCCACTTGCATTTAAGAACCATCCGTACAAATGGGCAACAATTGGAAAAGAGATCAGTCATATTGAAACTGCAGTAATGGATGATGTAAAAGGCTTCTTTAAAAAACACTACCATCCTGCAAATGCCATCATGGTTGTTGCAGGCAACGTAGAGTTAAAACACGTGAAAGAATTATCTGAGAAATGGTTTGAACCAATTGCCGCGCAGCCAAAAACAAAACGCGATCTGCCAATTGAACAAAAACAAACGCAATCGAGAGAACTAACAGTTCACAAAGATGTTCCTGCAAATGCTATTTATAAAACCTATCACATGTGCAGCAGATTAGACGATAATTATTATGCTACAGATGTGCTTTCGGATATTTTGTCAAGAGGAAATTCATCACGTTTATATATCTCACTTGTAAAGAACAAACAATTATTCAGCGAAATAAACGCTTACGTAAGTGGGGATTTTGATCCGGGATTACTTGTAATATCAGGTAAACTAAACGATGGGATTGATGTGAAGGTAGCAGAAAGTGCCATTGTAGAAGAATTGGAGAAACTAAAAATGGATCGATAAGTGATGATGAATTACAAAAATGCAAGAACAAGGTTGAGTCGAGCATTACATTTAGCGAAACAGATGTGTTGACCAAAGCCACCAATCTTGCCATAAGCGAACTTTTAGGTAATGCCAACGAAATTAATAATGAAATTGAAAAATATAATAAGGTCACAAAGGATCAATTGAAAATTGTGGCAAATGGTATATTTCAAAATTCAAACTGCTCTACTCTATACTATTTAAAAAATAAATGATCGCTAAAACTAGCATATCTAAACGTTTAACCGACCTTAAATTTCCTTTGGAAGTTTTAGAACGTTATAATGAGTTGCACCGATATTATCACACAACGGAGCATTTGCTTCAAGTAATGAACAGCTTAGAGAAAAATGGTACTGTTAGCGATGAGCTTTTTTTAGCCGCAGTATATCACGACGCTGTTTACGACCCAAAACTAAACGATAACGAAGAGAGATCGGCAGAACTTTTTATTGAGCATTCAAAAACATCGGGTTTAAGTGGTGACCAAAAAAACAAGATAAAACAATATATACTCGATACAAAAGTGCATAAAGCCTCTGATCCTATTTCACAAGCATTGATCACCGCAGATCTTGAAATATTAGAACAGCCATTAGATAAATTAATTACTTACGAGAACCAGATTTTAAGAGAATATCAGTTTGTTGATTATAAATTTTACAAACCCAAACGCCTGGAGGTTTTAAGTTCATTGAATACTAATGGCAAACTTGATAGCTTAATTGCATTTGTAAAACAGCATAAGCCAATGATCGCTGTATTTGCAGGAAGCTTTAATCCGTTTCATAAAGGCCATTATAACGTTTTGAAAAAAGCAGAACGTATTTTTGACAAAGTGATCATTGCTTTTGGTAAAAACCCAGATAAAACCGACCGTACGTGGCCAATACCAAAACAAATTCAACATCATCAACAGGAAGAATATACAGGATTGCTTACTGATTTTGTTGATTCATTAGGATATGACGTGATCGTAGTTAGAGGTTTGCGAAACTCAACCGATTTTCAATACGAACAAAATCAATACCGTTACATACAAGAATTGAAACCTGATATTAAGATCGTGAACATTTTTTGCGATAAGGAATTTGAACATATCAGCTCATCAGGCATTCGCACTCTTAGAGAAATATGGCAAACACAAAAATTACTTGCTCGAGTAAGGCATGTTAGATCGCCAATTTTTAAATAACCGTTTTAATCTTCTCTACCTTGTTATTGCTATATTTTCATTTGCAATAGTTGTAATTAGAGCAAAAACAACGCCTTTTACACACGACGAAACCGCTACCTTTTATTATTTTATTCAAAACGGGCATTATATGCCCTTCCATGCGCATTTAGACACCAATAATCATGTTCTAAATAGCATGTTCACTCATTGGTGTTATTTATTAATGGGTTCCTCAAAATTTGTTTTGCGCATTCCTAATCTCATCTTTTTTGCAATTATGCTTTTTGGATTGTTTCGTATTTGCAAACATTTACGCTCAGATCACGCTAAACTACTTTTGCTTTTTGGTTTTGTTATCTCATATAATTGGCTCACGTTTTTTTCGGTAAGCAGGGGTTATGGTATTTCTTTTGGCGCTTTTATCATGGCTACCTCATTCTTACTTGACTATTTTAAAAACAACAAGATTAAAGACTTTATCTATCTATGCTTTTGGATGCAATTAGCCATGGCAGCCAGTTTAATTATGATGCCCGTGTTTTGCATCATGCTTGCACTAATTGTATTTTATCAATTATTAAATTCAAAATTGTTTAGCATAGCTAATCTTTTAAATTTGTTAATCAATGCCGCACTTGTTCTATATTGGGTGAATTTCTCGTCGTATTTAAAAGAAGAACATGGCCTTACACATGGCGCAGGCGATAGTTATTGGCAAGTAACCTTTGTAACCTTAATTTACATGGTTACCGGATCTTATTCGCAAATTTTACAAGGAGTTTTAGTGAGCATAACTACGATCCTTGTATTTGTCGGATCTATACATATCATTAAATCAAAACCTAAAATAAAAACGTTGTTAAGCGAACCTCATTTTTGGTTCTTAGCTTTATTTATTTTTGAAATGCTCGGTATTTATCTCATGAAAAAATTGATGGGCATTAACTATCCTGAGGATAGAACAGCGCTTTTCTTTTACGCTACCTTAATTTTGTACGCTGTATTCCTGATTGAGAAAATGAATAATACGCTCATGCATTATTTTTCCATTTTACTTTGCGCGAGTTTATTAGTTCATTTTGCAATGAAATTGAATTTCAGAAAGCATGAATTATATATTTACGATACTTTTCCGGCACGTTTTTATGATAAATTACTTCAGGAACAAAAAAATTATGCGCTTCCAATAACTATTGGAGGGCATCGTTGCCGCGAATTTATTTATGGCTTTATGAACTACCGAAGCGATGGAGCCCTAAACGCTATGGATGCCCCGGAATTGCTTCATATGAATGCTGATTTTTTGATTGCAAAGGCAGGCGAAAAACCTTTTTATGACCAATACTATACCGAATTGGATAGTGAACCTGATTGGAATTTTAGGCTTTTGAAACGGAGAGAAAAGATCCAAAACATATTGGAATTGGAAATTAAAGATAATCAGTTAAAGGGTAATAGTGAGTTCTACGAAATGATGAACGATACCAATAACCATGCTTTCCCAATCAAAAATCCAATTAGAGTTGACTTTAAATTTAAAACCAAAAAATTACCCGTGCCCTTTGCAGCTTGGCTGGTAGTGCAAATAGACAATGTGGATGGTAGTCAATTCTGTTTTAAACGCTCGTCCTTGAATTGGATCAAAAAGGATTATAATAACGAGAAAGAATACACATACTCCGTTATTACGCCTCCTTTGCCAAAGCAGTACAAATGTTTTAAAGTATTTTTATGGAATATCAAACAAGAAGAAATAGATATTACCTTTACATCAGTTAAACTTTACCAACTTTATGGTAAAGGCATAAATTACATAGCGCCTATTTATTTTTAAACTATGCTAAACAGATCAACTGCACCGGCATTTCATGCCATCGAACATATAGATATTCCACAGCCGGAAATAACCCAATTAGGCAACGGTATTAAAGTTTATACCATTAATTCAGGCTCGCAGGAATTGGTAAAACTCGAATTCATGTTCAAGGCCGGAATGTATTATCAAGCGCATCCATTGATCGCATCTTGCACAAATAACTTAATTGAAACGGGCTCTTCAAAATATACAGCTAATCAAATTTCGGAACGTATTGATTACTTTGGAGGATTTTTAGAGTTAGAAACGGGGCAAGACTTTGCAAGTATCACACTTTACACGTTAAATAAATATTTTAACGAGACAATTGAAGTTGTTAAGGATATATTACACTCTCCTACTTTTCCAAAAGACGAATTTGATATTTACATCAACAATAAAAAACAAAAGCATTTGATCAATTCGCAAAAAGTAAGCGTTTTGGCGCGCAGAAGATTTAGCGAATTATTATTTGGAGAAAAACATCCTTATGGTGCCGATGTAAAAGACGGTGATTTTGACAGAGTGAATATTGATATCATAAAAGGATTTTTCAAATCACATTATAATTCAAAGAATTGTAGCATTATTGTTTCGGGTTGTGTTCCTAAAGAATTACCAAAGCAATTAGATAAGTTGTTTGGCGCTTCGGATTGGGGAGATACAGAAAATAAACTTGCGGTAATGAACGAGAAAGTGGATACCACCAAACAAAAACAACATTTACTTTTAAAAGACGATGCCATTCAATCTGCTATTAGAGTTGGAAGGATCATGTTCAATAAAACGCACCCCGATTATTTTCATTTTCAGGTATTGAATACAATTTTGGGAGGATATTTTGGTTCGCGTTTAATGGCTAACATTCGCGAAGATAAAGGCTATACGTATGGTATTGGATCAGGTTTAGCTTCTTTGGTTAACGGAGGTTATTTTTACATTAGCACCGAAGTTGGCGCAGATGTTACACAAAAAGCTTTAGATGAAATTTATAAAGAAGTGAAATTACTTCGCGACGATCTAGTAAAGCCTGAAGAACTTACAACCGTAAAAAATTATATTCTTGGTCAGTTTTTACGCAGTGTTGACGGACCTTTTGCCTTAGCCGATAAATTTAAAGGCATTTGGCAATATGGATTAACATACGACTACTACGACAAATATTTTGCTGCCATAAATAATGTAACGACAAACCAATTACGCGATATTGCCAATAAGTATCTTCAACAAGATGATCTTATTGAGTGTGTGGCTGGGAAGAAGTAGTTTACCCTTTGCTGAGCTTATAAAATTCTAACATTTTCTTATATTTACGAAAGTGGCAAGCAGATCCCTCAAAATATTCATCATAGGTCCCGCCTATCCTTTGCGTGGTGGCCCAGCACAATTTAACGAGAATTTGTGCGAGGAATTAATAAAAGCAGGGCACGATGCACAGATCATTTCCTATGCTTTACAGTATCCAAATTTCTTATTTCCGGGCTCTTCGCAATTCGAACAAAGCGGAAGTGCTCCAAAAGGAATTAAGATCCATACTTTAATTAATTCTATCAATCCTTTTAATTGGTTAAAAGTTGCAAGCTTCATTAAAAAGGAAAAACCTGATTTTATACTATTCCGTTATTGGCTTCCGTTCTTTGGTCCTTGCTTAGGAACTATTGGAAGAAGAGTAAGAAAGCATACAAAAGTTTTAGCGCTTACAGACAATATCATTCCTCACGAAAAAAGAATTGGCGATAGCATGTTCACCAAGTATTTTGTAAAGTCGTGCCATGGATTTATTGCCATGAGTAAAAAAGTACTCAGTGATATCACTATGTTCTCAAAAACAGATAAAAAAGTATACTCCCCTCACCCCATGTACGCAACTTATGGCGAACCTGTGAGCATGCAGGAGGCTCGTCAAAAATTAAATTTAGACCCCAAAGATCATATTGTTTTGTTCTTTGGATTGATCCGTCATTACAAGGGTTTGGATATTTTAATGGAATCGCTCAATTATGCATTAATTAAAAAGCAAAAAATAACATTGCTTATTGCAGGCGAATTTTATGAAGATAAACAACCGTATTTAGATCTTATTAAACGTTACCATTTAGAGAACCATGTAATTTTACATGATAAATTTATTGCCAACGATATGGTGCGTTATTATTTTTGTGCTAGTAATTTGGTAGCGCAAACCTATCGCAACGCTACAAACAGCGGTGTAACGATGGTTGGTTATTATTATGATAAACCTATGTTGGTTACCAATGTAGGAGGTTTAGCGGAAATTGTTCCTCATAATGTTTGCGGTTATACACTTCCCTTAGATCACATCGCTATTTCCAATGCGTTAATTGATTTTTTTGAAAATAAACGTGAAGCTGAAATGATTGAAAACGTTAAAAAGGAAAAGAAAAAGTACGAATGGGGCAGCTTTATTAACAGCCTGTTAGAACTGTATAACAGCTGTTCATAATTAATTTGTTTACCTCTCTCTAAGTAACATCCCCAAAACCCCTTTATTATCAAGGCTTTCAGAGCTTTTAGATCCCAAAACGGTTGATTACTTTGTTTTTTGTTGATAACGTGTGTCTTCCAAACTCCCTAACCTTCTTATTTTTATAAGATTAGCCAAAAAAGTGGGTTTTCCCGCCTTTTGTGGCATACACTAAAACCAAATTAAGAAATGGCTTTACAGGTCAACATTAACGATATACTCTCACAGCTCTATCAAAATCGTAGCGCAATAGAATTTCTATTTGCCAATCGCGAGAATATAACCGTTAACGAACTTTTAGCGCGTGGAGATCTTTCGTCGGATCAATATCAAAAATTAAAATCGCTTGATCTCATTTACGAATATGAGAATATTGTAAGCTTGAACGACGCGGTGGTTGCCATGTTTGAAGACTTTATGGAGATAGGCGAAGTAACTCCTGGTTTCATCAATGATTACCTGAACGAACTTCATCGTCATATCAAGTTTTACCAAGAGGTTCGCGAGTTACGCTTCCTTCGTTCGATAAAAAAATATTTAAAACGCATCAACGCCACTATCACTCGCGAGATCATCAAATTGCAGAAGAATGTAGATGATACCTACAAGAATGAAAGTAATTATCGCATCAAATTACAGAAGCTTGAGGATTATCGCATGAAGCGTGATACCATCATTGATTTCATTAAACGCACAGGAGAGGTTGTTGACGAGGCACGTTCGTTATTCAATTTAACCAACGATACAGAGCTTTATGGAATTATTCAATCGCTCAAAGGAAGTTTGATAGAGAACTTAGACTTCTTGATCGAGATCCAAACAGATATCACGGATTTCATCAACAAGATCCAGTTCCAATTAGACGTTTACAAAAAAGCGCAAAAGCTAAAAGAGATCAAAGATCATGGCGCTTTGCATTTCAAAACCAACTTCAACGAAATAGTTTCGAGTGTAAATACAATCCGTTACAATGGACATAAAACCCCACGTACAAAAATTGCTGTTGACTTTTTATTTACCGACGATGGACACGTATTGTGTAAACGAGTTGCTGAGAAATACAAACTTACACGCTTAATGGTTCGTGGACTTGCCGATAAAATGGCGGGTAATTTTAAAGACAAAGGTTTAGAACAACAAATAAAATTAGATACTCAGAAATTAGTTGATCGCTTTTTAACCCAAGGAAAAGCAAATCTATTTGAGTACTTGATGGATTATAAATTCCCAAAAAGTATTGGTACCGTAACATTTGAAGAGCGTTTATCGCTATTTGTTGAGATAGCTATGGAATACCAAACTATATTGGATTTCAAATACCGTTTACAGTATTACGACTATGAAGACAATGAGCAAAAGAAAAAGAGATTAGGTTATACCCTCATTTTACCAATGAAGGAGAAAGAAAAAAAGAAAAAAGAAACAAAACAAGAAGCATAAACAATTCAAAATTTATAATTAATAGATATGTTGGCAGAAGATTTTAATTTACCGAAACAAACACACGATATATTCGCGATCATGGCGCGTGGAAATTTTATTTCCAGCAATGGCTCACGTGATGGTATGAATCGTTTATATGATATTATTAATAATCCTGAGAACTTTGATAGACTTCAGGCTTATTTTAATGTTATCCGTTATAATATCGAACGTGGAAATAATTACTTCTATTTCTCAAAATTAAGCGAACCAAATAGTGAGCTTGAGAAAAAATTAGAGCGTTTTGAACGTTACATCGATATTATTGATCTTTTGGCAAGTATGGATAACAAGATCACTATCGGTAGCCGTTTTAGACCAACTGAAATTGCAGAAGAGTGTAATGCGAATGTTCGCTTGAAGCAAAAATTACAAAAGATCCCATTATACCGTTCGGAAACATTACACAATAAGGTTCGAGAGATCTGCGACCTTATGAGTAGAGATTCGTATTTGGAATTGGAGGATGAAAAAACAGAATCATATAAAGTATTGGATTCGTACAATTATTTATTGGATGTAATTAATTCAATTGCCATTTACGAAGACACAACAGGCGGATCGGATGACACGCAGGGATTGATTTATAATTAAGATTTAAGAAGGAAGATTAAAGATTTAGAGTTATGACGCAAAATTGTAGAATATTAAACAGGATCGTAGAGATCAACATTTCAAACGTAAAGTATACCGACATTGAACTTAGCGGTAACACTTGCTTTGTGGGGACCAATAACTTTGGTAAAACCTCATTGCAACGTGCCATTTTGTTCTTTTATAGCGCTAATAGTCGCGGTTTAGGTATTTCGCCTTCACAAAAACCGTTTGAAGAGCACTATTTTCGTTATGAGAACTCTTATATCGTTTATGAAATAGCCACAGAAGAGAAAAACTTCTTCGTAATCGTTTACCGTCATAATAAAATTGTTTTCCGTTTTGTGGATGCACCGTATGATCCGGATTTCTTCTTTACTCAAAATGATGAAGCAATGAAAATAAAAGAGATCATTGCAAATTTTGAAAAGCGCGGTATTTATATCTCCAATCAAATTGATACATTCGAGCGATATAGAAATATTATTTACGGAACAGAAACGGATAAGCAATTATCTAAATTCCACTTATTAAAAGGTAACGAGAAATATCAAAACATCCCGAAGTCGATCACCAACGTATTTTTATCATCAAAAAGTAGTATCGATTCACGTTTTATAAAAGATTTTATTGCCAACTCGCTTACAACCGAGAATAGCAGTATCAAATTAGAGCAAGTAGAACGTCAGTTACGTCAGTTCAACGAAAAATACTCAGATATTGAAGTGTACTTGAAAAAAGAAACACAACAACTAATTGAGTTCATCGACAAAAAGTACGATCAGGTTCATATGCTTAAAGGATCGCAAATGGAAATGGCCGATAAATTGGGAAGTAGTTTACGTTTTGCTGAATCGCAAAATGAAGCCATTCGTGAAGCAGCCAAAAAGAAAGAAGAAGAGCTTGATAACTTAGCTACCGAACATGACGCCTTAAAAAATAGCATCGAGGATAAACAAAACAACATTCGTGAAGAGATAGGTTATTATGATAGAACAATAAGAGAAGCTAATAAAAAATTAAAGACCTATAAAGAGAAGAATATTGATGAGGCGGTTGAAAAAAATGCAGAACGTGAGAAACTTCAAGTAGATCTTAATATTGCTCGCCGAGAATACGAAAGCTTAACATCTAACGTAGCAAGTATTGAAGTAAAATACAGCTCTTTAATTGAGCAATTGCGTAACGATAAAAGCGCTTACGTTAATAAAGTAAATTCGAAAACCAGTGAGGTATTTAATCACTATAACGAATTACAATTACTTCAAAAGAACGAATACAATAAGCGTGATACAGAATTAAAAGATAAACGTGAAGAGGCCTTAAATGAAGTTTCGCAAGAAGCGACAAATAAGCAAATTGAATTCAACGAATTAAAAAGTGAGGAAAAAGTTATTCGTAACACTCGCTTTTACGAGAATGAGATAAAGAATTTAGAGAATGAATTAGCTGAATTACGCGCGGTAAGTTATAAGAACAAAAGTGAAAGAGCTATTAAGCAAAACATGGTGTCTACTTTGCAACGCGAGTGGGAGGCATTAGAGCAACGTTTAAAAGCTTCGTTGAACAACCGCATCAATCAAACCAATAACGAGATCATTAAGGTTAAAACTGAGATCAAGGATATTGAAGAAAAATTAAATGTACAACACGATGCATTTTACGGATACCTTGAGAAGAACGTAAAAAACTGGCATGAGAGTATTGGTAAAGTTGTAAATGAGAAATTATTATTTAGAACCGATCTTACTCCCGAATTAAAAGAAGAAGCAGCGAGTACGTTATATGGTATCAGTTTAAATTTAGAACCGGTTGAAGTAGTTTCAAAATCAATTGAACAATACCAATTTGAAAAAAATGAACGTTTGGCCATAATTCGCGATCTTGAAGAAGCACTGAACCAATTTCAAGCAAGCAACAACGAAGAAAAAATGATAGCTGCCGATAAATACGGTAAGCAATTGGGCGAATTAAAAGAAGATGTAAAAGTATTAAGCTACTCTTTAGAATTAGCAGATAAGCGCGAGAAAAAACTATCTGAAGAATTTGAAGACTGGAAATTAAGAGCAGGTAAGGAAATTGAAGAATCGTTAAGCGGAAACCGTCAACGTTTAAATATCATTGAAGAGGAATTAAACATTTTAAACAAAAAGAAGAATACCGTTATAAATGAATTTACAACTCAATTTGAAAAATTAAAAGTTTACAACGATGAGCGTTTATCTGAATTAAAACAAAGACAAGAAACAGAGATCAGCGAGCTTGAGGTTGAAAAAAAGAACCAAGTAAAAGAGTTTGAGAACAAAGAAGAAGAATTAGCGAAGGAAAAAGAAAGTAATTTCAAGAGCAAGGGAGTAGATTCGAAACAATTGAAGAATGTTGAGAAACGAATGAACGAATTGCAGGAATTACTGAAAGAGATCGAGCAATACTCACAAATTGTAAGTGATTACATGAAAGATAAGCGTGAGATATTTGACAAACTTCCTGATCTTATTCAGAAAAAAGAGGAATTCGTGAAGTCAAATAACGATCTTGGAATTCAATTAGAAGATACAACTCGTAAGTACAACATGAAACGCATGGAACTCAATAAACAAAAACGTGCGTTTGATGAAGAGTTGATAGACTTTAATAATGGTATCAATTTCTATAGTAATAATTTCCGTGAAACTCCGGTGTATGCAAAATACTCTGATATAATTGAACGTGCCGAAGCAAAACGCACCAATTACAATATCATGGATCTTTGTACTCAGTTATTAAAGAACGATTCGCACTTTAACGAAGAGTACGGAGCTTTCCAGCGTTATGTAAATGAGTTTGCAGGTAAGTATCGTATTGACAACCACTTTAATTTTATCATTCGTAACGATGCTACGCAAGGTGAATACGAGCGTTTTGCTCAAAACTTACGTTCGTTCATCAACGAAAATAAAATTGAATTATCAATTGCAGAAACAGCCACACAAATTGGCTTAGTAACAGACAGTATTGCTACTAAAGTAAAAGAGCTGAGTGGACAAAAAGATAAGATCCAACATATTATTCAATTAATCGCTGAAGACTTTAAGAAAGCAGAGTTTGAAGAAAGTAAATTGATCGAGTTTATCAAGATTCGTTTAGAGGAATCGGATAATAAGGTTTACAAGTTATTAAAACGTATTCAAGAGTTCCGCGAAGAGAATGGATTAGTTTACAACGAAGGTTTATTTAATACCGACTTTGCTACAGGCCAAAAACGTGAGATCAGTGGAAGAGCGGTTAAATTGCTTGAGCAATTGCGTAATGCCATCAAAGAACAAGAGCAAGAAGAGATCAGATTACAAGATCTGTTTGAGTTGAAGTTCAACATTAAAGAAGGTATGAACGAAACCGGCTGGACACACAAAATTGACAGCATTGGAAGTACCGGAACAGACATACTTGTAAAAGCGATCATTTATATTACCCTACTCCATGTATTTATCAAGGAATCTTCTCATCGTAGCAGTAAAGACTTTAAAGTACACTGTATCATTGACGAGGTAGGACAAATTTCGGCTCACTATTTGCGCGAACTTTTACGTTTTGCGAAGAATAGAAATATTATGATGATCAACGGTTTGCCAAACAAATCGGGATTAGAGAGTCATTACAAATACACCTATCAATTTAGAAGAGAAGAGAACAACAACGTTCGTATCTTCCCAAGTATAGTAACAGAAGTAGAAGCTTAATTTTTATATGAAAAAACTATTAACAACAATTGCCGTTACTGCATTATTTTGCAGCTTCACATTCTTACCGGGAGATTGTAAGAAGATCATTTTCTTTACAGAAGGCACTGCTACAACCATGACCTCATATAATGATGATGGCAAAGTAACAGGAAGCACAAAAACAACTTATACTAAAGTTTCTAAAACTGCTGCAGGAGCTTCTGTAATGGCGCACCAGGAAAACTTTGACAAAAAGGGAAAGCCAAGTACTGTGAGTGATTTTATGATAAAGTGCGATAATGGAGTTTTGATATTTGACATGAAAATGAGTATGCCACAACAACAACAAGACGCATACAAAGATATGGAAATGACCATGGAAGGAAATAATTTGGAATATCCTTCTGAACTTGTGGTTGGGAGTTCATTGAAAGACGCGGACGTAAAGTTCACATTTAAAACTAAGGAAGGAATGGTAATGCCAATGTCGGGCTTAAATATTAAGATCAGCAACAGAAAAGTTGAGGCTAAAGAAAGTGTAACAACGCCTGCGGGAACTTTTGAATGCTATAAATTATCGGAATTTGTAGAAACTAAAACCATGTTCACTATTAAAGCAAAAGCATTATTTGGTTTAACTACGAAGTTGGTACCGTAAAAAGTGAATCCTACAAAGAGAGTGGAAAATTTTTAGGGAAGAGTGAATTAACAGAGATCAAAAAATAGATCACATTCATTTTACTTTAGCTATTCCCAAGTGATCTTTCCATCGAGTCCTACTACGCCCATTTTACCATCCTTATCGTAGGTTACTATTTTATTCTGAAAAAAACTAATGTCCTTAAAGTCGAATTTGAAGATGACCTTGAATTCCGCATCAAGTAAAGCGCATTCATCTCCTTTATAGCGTATAAAACAATTCTTATCATACGCTTTACCATATTCCAAACTACGACCTTCCAAAAAAGGTGTTTTTAATCCCACGCCAGGCACATACAAAGCACAAGTACTGCCCTTCTTCACGCAATAGGTTGACAAGGTTTGTTTTTCAAAGAAATCTGCGCCGCCAAAAAATATCACATCATATTCAAAGGGTATTATGATATTTCCAAGCGTATCAATAACACCCCGTTTATTTCCCTTTGAAAGCGTGCAATAATCCAAAATATAATAAGATTCATTACTGCGAGATGCCTTTGCAATAACTGATTTTGCCGAAAGATCATAAAGTACAATTTTTTCACCATTCATAAAAACATATGGGTCATTTTGGTTACGCTCTCTGTTGCAGTATTGTCCTAAGAAAAAATCATATTCAAAAGGGATCTGCTCTTTACCTTGATAATCGATCAATCCATACTTGCCGTTCTTTTTAGCGCCAAGATATCCCTTAGGTTCTTTTAAATAACCACCGATCGCCTTTAAATGTTCATACTCAAAAGGTAAAATAATTTTTCCATGCAATTCTATTACACCCCACTTATCCTTATGCTTTAGAGTTAAAGGGCTTGTTTCCCCAAAATACACATCACCATCGCGACCAAATACTTTTTCAAACTCATCACATTCATACTCCATGGGTAAAATAACACCCGTTTCAGTTGAGAATATCCCGATCTTGTCTCCCTTTCTTGCTACGTAAACATTTTCGATCATTCCACTCCTCACTAGTTCGGTAAAATCCATTCTAACTTTAACCTCTCCTGATGAACTTATTATTCCCCAGGCCGAATCACTCTGAAACATATATTCACCTTTTTGAACATATTTTACACTCGGATAAGGGATCTCCTTAAGTTTTTTACCGTTTTTATCTATTAGAAAATGTACCTTTTCTTTACGCACTAAAGCTTCCCCATCGTGAAATTGCTTCGCATCATCATAAATGAACGGAATTATCTTGCCTGTTTTTTTATCCTTGTAACCGCTTTTACCTGCTTTATTAGTGCTTGGTTCCATTTGCGAAAACCCCGAAAGGTTCACGAAGAAGAAGAATATTATTAAAAACTTTAGCGCGTTCATTTTCTATTTCTTTAGTATTAACCGTTAAATTACATAAGTAAATCAATAAAAACAAAGCATAGACCCACCAGGTGTTTTATTTAATGAATAGATAATTCACCTCATTTTTCCCATTTGGCTTCGCCTTTCACTGAAAGTGTTCCTGATCTACCCTCGTTGTATATGGAGAGATCATTTGTATTAAAGCTTAAGTAATTATAAAGGTAATCTGTTATAGGTTTCATGTTCATATCAAACAAACCCTGCTTTCTATTCTTTGTAACAACATAATAGGTCTTTCCATCAATTATACCCGTTTGGATATTTTCACATTCGAAAGGCACGATCTTATAACCTTTACTACGCTCATACACTCCACACTTTTTATCTTTACAAGCTATCCAAAACGGATCAAACTGATCACCTTTTTCGTTCGACGAATTAAGCCCATCAAATTCTATTGGAATCAAAATTTTGCCAACAGTATCCACTAAGCCTACCTTCCCTTGTTGATCATATACTGTCATCATCGCCAACCTCCCCCACTCATTTTCACTTGCAGGTACTTTATCAACCACTTTATTAATATCCAAGCGGTAAAAAATAATCTTTCCTTTATCCATAAATATAAAAGGATCTTCCTTTCGAGCATAAAACCCATGACTTGAATATCTACCAAGGAATGTCTCATAAATAAAAGGGATCCTCACAAAAGCCCTTTCATTTATAACTCCACATTTTCCATTTTTGCAAGCTCCAAATAACGTATCTAGTTTTACAAGATAATCGTATTCGAATGGTAAAATGGTTTCTACATATGGATCAATAATTCCCCATTTACCATTATGCTTTAAACAAAACCGTGCCTTCTCCGAAAAATAAAGATCTCCATCCGCATTAAACGTACTTTCGAAATTTTGTGTTTCATATTCCATTGGTAAAACAAGGCCTTTGTACATATCAAAAAAACCAACCCTATTTCCATCTTTTAGCACAAAAAAATCTCCAAAATTCGGACACTTATATGCTTGCTTAAATCGAATTTCCTTTACAAGAGTTCCATCTTCCAAGTATTCTCCAGCCACAGAATCATTTACAAAAAACATTTTTCTAGGAGTACCATTAATTATCTTGGCATGATTGAACACCACATGCATGTCTCCATCCTTGTTGATCAAAATTATCCTATCATGTTCTTCAACAACGGCATAACCATTTTTAAAATTGAACGCTGTAATATATCCCGCATGTATCGATTTTCCTGTAGTAGAATCTTTATATCCCCAATAGCTTTGTTTTTTATCATAATACGGTTTTAACTGAGCGCACAGATCAAAGCCAAGTAAAGCCAAAAGAAACACAACTAACTTTTTCATGTCCATATGATTTTCAATTTAGATGCTTACAACCTTTAAATTACATAAGTAATTTTATAAATGCAAAAAGGCGTTACATGAACGCCTTTTAACATACTGTTATCGTATTTATTATATCAACTCAACGCTTCGCTTAATAAACTTGGTTAAACCTTCGCCTTTTAACAATCCCTGAGATAGCAAAGCTAAGTCAGTTGCTTGTTTAGCGAGATTCGTCTTTTTATCACTATCGCCTTCGTTTAAAATGCGACTAATTAATGGGTGATTAGAGTTAACCACTAAATTATACATATCCGGCATATTTCCCATAAAGCCCATAGAGCCGCCGCCCATTTGATTCATATCTTTCATGCGGCGCATAAATTCAGGACGGGTTATGATCATTGGTGCATCCGTTTCGCTTAAATTCTCGAACACCACATGAAACTGGTCTTTATTCACTGTCTCTTCAATGATAGGCTGAATTTGTTTTTGTTGGTCTTCAGAAAGTTTGCTGATCGTATTTTCTTCCTTACTGATAAGCTTATCTACAGTATCGGCATCAACACGAACAAACGAAATATCTTTTAACTTACCTTCTAAATGATTTATATAATGCGGATCCAACATAGTATCCATTAACAATACGTCATACCCTCTACTCTTTGCAGCATCAATGTATGCGTGTTGTTCGGCAATATTGGTTGCATATAGATAAATCAATTTTTTATCTTTATTTGTTTGAATAGGTTTTACCTTTGCTTCAAATTCTTCAAATGTGTGGTAAGTATTTTCAGTTGTTTTTACTAAAGAGAATTTAACTGCTTTCTCAAAAAACTTCTCATCGCTTATAACTCCGTACTGAACAAATATTTTTATATCATCCCATTTCTTTTCAAATTCCGCTCTATCTTTTTTAAAGATCTCTTCTAATTTATCGGCAACTTTTTTAGTGATATGTCCTGATATCTTTTTTACATTGCCATCAGCTTGCAAATAACTACGCGAAACATTCAAAGGGATATCCGGGCTATCAATTACACCACGCAAAAGTGTTAAGAAATCAGGAACAATATTCTCTACATTATCCGTAACAAACACCTGGTTGCTGTATAACTGGATGCGATCTTTTGGCATTTCCAGTTTATTGCTCAGCTTAGGGAAATATAAAATACCGGTTAGATTAAATGGATAATCAACATTCAAATGAATATGAAATAATGGTTCTTCAAACTGCATTGGATACAATTCGCGATAGAAAGCTTTATAATCATCATCCTTAAGATCTATCGGTTTTTTTGTCCACGCAGGATTTGGATTATTGATGATATTATCTATTTCAACTTCCTTTTTCTTATCTTCACCTTTATCGTCCTTTTCTCCTGTAGAGATCCAATCTTTTTTAGTTCCGTATTTTATTTCTACCGGTAAAAATTTACAATACTTCTTTAATAATCCTTCTATTTTAGAATTTTCTAAATATTCCTCACAATCATCGGCTATATGTAAAACAATATTTGTTCCTCTTGTGGTTTTATTGCTTATTTCTTCGATTTGATATTCGGGACTTCCATCACATTCCCAACGAACAGCTTTGGATCCTTCTTTGTAAGAAAGAGAGAATATCTCTACTTTTTTAGCCACCATAAAGGCGCTATAAAATCCTAAACCAAAATGCCCTATAACAACATTCTTGTCAACTTTATCTTTGTATTTATTTACAAATTCCTCAGCACCACTAAATGCAATTTGCGCAATGTATTTTTCAATCTCCTCTTTGGTCATTCCAATACCTTTATCCTTAATGGTAATGGTTTTGGCAGCTTTATCAACCTCAATTTCAATCTTAACATCTCCTAATTCAACTTTTGCTTCTCCAATAGATGCAAGTGCTTTTAGTTTTTGAGTTGCGTCGGTTGCGTTGCTAACCAATTCGCGTAAAAAGATCTCGTTATCACTATAAAGAAACTTTTTAATGATAGGGAAGATGTTCTCTGTTTGTACGTTTATTTTACCGGTGCTCATGTTTTAGGGTTTTAATAGTAAT
This sequence comes from Sphingobacteriaceae bacterium, assembly GCA_016705695.1. Taxonomy (GTDB): domain Bacteria; phylum Bacteroidota; class Bacteroidia; order B-17B0; family Aurantibacillaceae; genus Aurantibacillus. The sequence goes on along the minus strand of JADJLA010000009.1, from coordinate 63,305 downwards.
GTAACAGTGTAATAGTAAAAATTATGCCAAAGCATTAAAAAATGCCAATTTGTCAAACACAGTAGATAGTGACTGAAAAAATGTTAGAATTTACTTCTAAGACGGGCTTTCTTCTTTCTTTGTTTCTTGAAAATGTATCCTACACCAACTTGGAAAGTAAAGTAGGAATCCTTTTCAATATCGCCTCTTTGAGCGGCTAATCCGGCTCCATCGGGCTTGGTGGCTCCTGCAACATCACCTTTGCTAGGGTCGGCCATTTGAGCCGATAAAGGGCCGTAAGCATTTTGAAGAGCAATAGGATCGTAATATCTTCCGCCAACATCATCTATATAATCGCTAAAAGTTTTTCTCCAACAAGCGTCAAAAGATAAGCTCCATTTTTTATCCCAAACTATTTTATAATAAACACCAAATGGAATAACTGCTGTTATGCGTTTGTATTGAGTTGGTCCACCAGCTAGGCCCTGCCCTTCGGTATGTAGGTTGTAAAGTTTCACAAATTTTCCATCAGATGCTTTTCCCTTAGGGTTAAAATAAATAAACCCAACGCCGGTGTAACCAAACAATTCCCAAGTGCGTTTGTGAACCATAGCCGATAATGATTTTTTGAGCGAATAGCGTCGAGTTGAACGCACGCTTGAATAACCAAATTCAGTTCTTAATAAAGTTTCAAATACATTAGTTTTAAAATTAAGATTTCGATTATTTCTGTATATCTCAAAAGTTTCGGCGTCATCTCCTCTAAGCAACAAGTAACTTAGTGTTCCTGTTACATTAAACCACTTTTGAACCTTATAGCGAAAACCTCCGCTTAAAGCAGTGCGGGTCATTGCAAGATCCATATCGGCCGGACTAAAATCTTTCCCAATTTGATCGCGACCTCCAAGATCACCCAAAAAGCTAGAAGCACCCATAGAAAAGAATACTTCCTTTTTATACTTCTTCCATTCGTTAGGTTTGATAAAGTTCTGGCCTATAACCGAGTAGGAAAGACTGGCTAAAATTAATATGCTAAATAGTTTCTTCAAGTTGATGCAAAAAATCATGCAAATTCCGGTAAAAATACAAAAAAAAGACTTAAAAATAGGCCAAAAATCGAAAGATAATAGCAGCCGATTGTTAATTTAAACTATCAATTGAGGGTTAAAGTTTATAAGATAAACCTGCTCGGTTGCCCGTGTTAGCGCGGTATACAGCCATCTAATTAAATTTAGGTCAAGCGTTTCATCGCTTAAAAAGCCATGATCGATAAAAACGCAGGGCCATTGCCCACCTTGTGCTTTATGGCATGTAACTGCGTAGCTAAATTTAACTTGGAGGGCATTAAAAAATGGACTTTTTTTAAGGTATAGCATCTTTTTCCACTTCTCGGGTAAATCCTCGCAATCGAGCATTACTTCACTAAAAAATAATTGTTGTTGCTCAGGGGTTAACGAAGGTGCATCGCTAAATAAACTATCGGTAATGATCTTCACATCTAGTTCATCTGAATCATGATCAACTAATTTTAAAGAACAGTCGGTAAAATTAAACCCATATAATTTTTCGCGTTTGCCAATGCGTTTTATTTCGGCCATATCTCCATTGGCAATAAATCCTGCATCCTTTGCGTCGCCCAACCAAAAATAATTATTTTTTACTACCATTAATTTATCGCCGGTGCAAAGATCTTCTTCAAATAACCGAATTCGATTACGTACGTTTTGATTAAAAAGATTGGCGCGTTTATTACTTCGTGTTACAATGATCACATCATCTTCACCATATTTGCTGTAAGCGTTATTCAAAGCATCTTCTAATTCATCTCCGGTTAAATTCACAACATCCTTAGTGATCTCTAACTTTGGAAGAACAAATTTTTCGCCTAATAAAGATTCGCGCAATTTAGTTGCGTTGTGCAAAATGCCGCTTTGCGCACGCTGACGAGCCACGTCGGTGAGCTCGTATGAATGAACACTTAAATGAAAATTTTGTTTTAAATACTTAGGGTCGAGCGCTGCACTTTTATCTGTTCCTACAGGAGGTAATTGCGCAGTATCACCAACAAAAACAAGTTTACAATTGGTTCCGCTAAATACATATTCGAATAAACTCTCTAATAAATTATTTTGATAGAGCGAATTTTCAGATTCCACGTTTATCATTGAAGCTTCATCAACAATAAATAAAGTATCCCTATGATTATTTTCTGAAAGCGAGAATCGCATCTCTCCTTCGCTTCCAATATCCTGTTTAAATATTTTTTTATGGATAGTGCTCGCTGACTTTCCAGCTGAATTAGCCATTACCTTAGCGGCGCGGCCCGTTGGAGCCATCAAAACGCTTTTTAATTTTATTGATGGCAACGCTTTTGTAACAGCCGCTATCAAATTTGTTTTCCCAGTACCGGCATATCCTTTTAAAATAAATAATTCGTTTTCACTATTACTAAATAAAAAATTACTGAGCCTTTGAATAACTTCACATTGTTGCTCGTTGGGCTCAAAAGGGAGAGCTTTGTTTATCGCGTTTATGAATTGACTGGAGGGATTCACGGATACAAAGTAAGTAATCACAATGAATAAGAAGAAATTATTTAAATGATCTTATTTGTTATTCTTCCCATTTACCCTTTTTATATGTAATAAATCTTCCGTCCTTATACTTTACGCCGTCATAATCAAAGGGAAGAAGGATCTCATTCTCAGGGTTTACTTTTCCCCATTTACCACCTTTTTTCTTTACCCAAAAAAACGAACGTTCAGGTTCAAGGAACATCAGTTGCTCATATTTAAAACCAAATTGTGGTTTCCCATTGAGGTCAATAATGTCTTGCGAATCGGAATACTGAACCAAGCATCTTTCATTTTGAAAAAAACAGGTATTGTTGCACGTAAAAACAAAATCGGAGATAGCCTGCCCTCTATTATCAAGAATAGCATACTTGCCATTATGTTCTTTCTGAACAAAAGCGCGCCCTTGCCTAAAAGAAGTTACATGCGTAAATACGAAATCAACGATAGGTGATCCATTCATATCAAGGTATCCCCAGCCATTGCCCAGTTTTGCAGGCATTAACCCCTCGTTTGGCTCATCGATCATAGAGTATTTTCCGATCGGGATCAATACATTATCATTAGGATCAATAAGACCAACCTTTCCTTTTAACGCTACGCGAAACGAATTATTGAAATTTGTTCGAACCCAATCATACTTAGAAGGAATAATAATATTACCCGACGAATCTGCAATGCCGTATTCCCCTGTTTTAGAATTATAAAAACTTTGGAAAGCATAAATTGAATTGTCGGAAACGTCGAACTGGTAAAGTGGGATAATATTCCGACTCGTCATTTCGCGAGTGGTGTGCACCACTTTTTCAGTGGGAATTATAGTAATTTCACTTTTTTTCTTTATGCCATCAGTATGCGTGTAGTTTTTTTTAGAAACACAACCGGAAAAGATCGTTATGACGAACATTAATTTACTTACAGTACTTGAAATAGATAACATCAACTGCAGGTTAAGAACAACAATAAGAAGAAATAAAAAAGTTCAGGCTAATTACGAATTGCCTTCACAATCATTTCATTTTTGTAACAATGAATTCTGTACGACGATTAACCGAATGCTCTTCTTCCGAACACTTTGGCTGAATCTTTCCTTCACAAGCACATGCATTCAATAATTTAACTTCACCATAACCTTTGCCAAGGATGCGATCTTTTTTGAACTTTCCTTTGCCAATAATATAAGCCGCTGAAGCTTTTGCGCGTGAATCAGATAATTTTTTATTGGCTCCTGCTACTCCTCTACAATCTGTATGCGCTCCTAATTCAATATACATATTAGGATATTTGCTCATGATCTTAACAACCTTGTCTAATTCAATGGCGGCATCAGGTCTGATCTTTGACTTTCCAAGATCAAAATAAATTGGTTTGATCTCAATGATCTTAGCAAGATCTACTCCTACTAATGCTTTACCTAAGGTCATTTTTAATTCCTCATGTAATTTGATCTCGCCCTCTTTTTTAATTTCAGCCGTGTAATTCAATACGTTTGTAACATAACCCTTCTTTTCTAAGGTGATCTCGTATGCTAGTTTATCTCCGATCTTTCTTCCTACTAATGATTTTCTGTATTCACCTACCGGCGAAGTAAGAGAACTATCAAATACTTGTTTTGTGAACAGATCTTTGATCCTGATCTTCACATCACTCAAACCTTCATTTGTTTTTGCATCAGTTACAAAAGCAAGGAATGAAAGATTTGGATCTTTCTCCAACAAAATTGTTTTAGTGAACTCATCAAGCTCCGAGCTTTTTGCATTCAACGAATCGGTATTATCAAAATATTTTTCTTTGTTGGCCGCTATCTTGTAATCAATATCGTCTTCTATCAAAAACGCAAACTCTCCTTTATCATTTGTAGTACCTGTATCTCCATTCAAGCGCAGTTTTACATTGGGAAGCATTTCTCCACTGTCTTTATCTTTTAATAAAAAAGTAACATTTTTACCACGCGATACTTTACGCAATACTTGCATAATATAAACATCATCATCCATTCCTCCATTTTTACGGTTAGAACTTACAAATCCATTTACGGGATACATTTTTTGATCACCGTAAACATAATAGGCAAAATCATCATGGTCGCTATTTACCGGTTTTCCTATATTGTAAACGCGTGTGGGTAAACCCTCCTTTAATTTAGTTTCATAAACATCTAAGCCACCTAAACCTTCCAGTCCGTCAGAAGCAAAATAAAGTAAATTATCGTCTGTAATAAAAGGAAACATTTCGTTACCCGACGTATTCACTTTATCCCCTAAATTAATTGGCGTTCCCCACGAACTATCAGGCTGCATTATCGATAAATAAAGGTCCATGCCTCCTAAACCGCCCGGCATATCTGAAGCAAAGTATAAAGTATTGCCGTCGTATGAAATTGCAGGATGAGCACAGTTGTAATTATTATTATTAAAATTTAGATCTTGTGGCATGTATAATGAATTCCCTACGATCGTTCCCTTGAATATTCTTAATTTATAAGTGCCATCTCCGCTCTTGTTTCTCTTACCATAACTATTGCGAGTGAAATAAATTGTTGTGGAATCACGAGCAATACATAACGGTCCATCATTATACTTAGAATTGATGTCATCTAAAAATTCCTGTGGTTTATAATAACCTCCATCCATGTCTCTGCTTGTAGCATAAGCATTATAATATTGTTTATCTGTCCACCCATGATTTCTAGTAATCCATGTTGATTTTGTACGAGAGGAAGTAAAGATCGTATTATCAGCAAACATAATAGCAGCAAAATCATCTTCGGGCGAATTAAAAGGCGCAGGATTTACAATGTATGCATCTGCGTTCTTGTTAATTTTCTCCATGTTCGTAATTCCTTTTATATAACTTGTACCCCTGCTATCGGTTGTATAAGTAGAAAATATTCCTTTTGCCTGATCATAATTACCCTTTTCCATTAATACCTTTCCATAATGCAATTTTTGTATATCACTTGCGGCACCTGCATTAACCAATTTTCCAAAACATAAAGCTTGTCCGTTTATATTATTAGTTAAGCGATAACACTCGCCTAATTTTGACAAAGCAGAAGTATTAGAACTATCTTTCTTAATAACCTTTTCGTATTTAGGAATGGCGGCCGAATAAAGCTTACGTGAATATAACTTATCCCCAGCAACCATTGTTTGGTTTTGAGCAGAAGCGGATAAGCTTATAAGCAGAATGAGTTGAATTAAATTTTTCATATTAAAAATAGCGTGGGGTAATAACTGACTTTTGTTTGTACGAGAACAAATATCCAAGAGCAATTTCATGTGAGCCTTGTGAATATTTTTGAATAGCGTTCAAACCGTAATCATAAGAATAACTTGCAATGAATTGAGGATTTACCTGACATCCTAAAATTACCGCTACGTTTGAACCACTGCGATAAGACAGTCCTGCCCATATCATACTTTTGATTAAACAATTTACATTCACCTCATATTGAACCGGTGCGTTTGCCACAACCTTTATCATTGCCTGTGGTTTTATTCTTAGATCCTCATTTATTTCAAACACATAACCTGAGGTAATATAATAATGGAATTTAGAGATGTTAAAACTAATTCGTTGCTTGAAGACGCCACTGTTATCAAACATGTATCCGTCATCGATCATACGAGGAATAGAAACGCCGGCATAGAATTTTTTGGTATTGTAGTAAACGCCAAATCCAAAATTCGGAGCCATAGAGGTTGGCGTATTTTGTGAGATCTGTACATCACCTATATCGGTTGCTTTCAATTCAGACAATTTGTTTACCTGATTATGAATGCCTGCATTTAAACCTAACGCTAATGTTCCGTTTTTATCTGTCTTTACACGGTAAGCATAACTCGCATATAATAAATTACGATTCAGTTTTCCAATACGCTCATTCAATACACTAATGCCTAATCCCATTTTATTGTTCATTAATGGCCCGTGTAATGAGAACGTAGTTGTTACCGGACGTCCCGGGAAATTAACCCATTGCTGACGATGCAATAAATTAACCGCCATCGCATCCTTACTTCCTGCGTAAGCCGGATTGATAAACATTTCGTTGAACATGTATTGCGTGAACATGGCATCATATTGCGCTTTACCCGCTAAACCTACAAGCATGAAGAGCATCACTGTGATAGCTCTATTCATAAATTTTATTTTCATCATAAATCTTTTCATCTATAATTAATATTGTAAAACTACGTAACCAGTCATTGTCTTATCCTTGCCGTCCGCAAACTCTATAATGAAGTAATAAGTACCTTGAGGTAATTTATTATTTCCAAGTATCAATCCATTTGCATTCGGATAGCCATCCCAAGTATTATCGTATTCAGATTTTTCATATACCTTGTTACCCCAACGATTGAACACTGTAAGCTTTACTTTTCTTCCACTAATTCCTTTGATCACGAATTTATCATTCTTACCATCATCGTTTGGCGTGAACACCTCAGGAACAAATAGATCTGATGATGGAAGAATAATAACTGTAGGGTCACTATCACTTACCTCATTAGGATTGCCGTTGCCGTTCACATCAGGGTTATAACCGGTTTGCGAAGAGTCTCGAGTTGCAGTTGAGAATTGATTGGCCGCATATCCCATCGCTGTATTTCTGAACACAGTAACTGTATCAGGTTTTACATTAATGGTAAATCTTATCGAATCTATATCTCCCGGAGCTAATGTGTTTAATCCACTTAAGAGATTAATATCCGTTACTCCGTTGAATGAAGGATTAACAGTTAATAATGTTCCTGTTGTAGTCGGAGCGTTCTTAATAGTAAAGCTCGCAGGAAGAGGAATTGTTTTATTGATACTATCTTTCACTTGAACGAACTTCAAACTATCGTTACCAAAATTCTTCACCTTAACAATGTAGGTGATGTCATAAGAATTATCACTCAATTTATCTGACAATACACCTGCTTTTGAAATACCTAAGCGCGTGTTTGGATTAATATTGATAACCGTAGGAATGTTGTTATTAGTTGGAAAACCATCTGCATCAGGATCCCATGCAAATCCATCATTTGAACTATCAGTAACAACCAAACTATTTACATCATTCGCAAAGCCTATCACCGAATTAAAATACGGACCAAAGAATCCTTTTGGATCAAAACGTACTGTAAATACAATTGTATCACGCTTAGCAGGCAATAAAGTACTACTCGCAGGAGATGTTAAACTTATTTGGGTTGAACCATCAAACGCAGGATTAATAGTTAAACTACTTCCTTGTGAGGTAACTACCGGAGGGCTGATTACTGTGTACGTTGTTGGTAAATGGAATGCGGCGCTTAAATTCTCATTTAAAGTTACATTGGTGAGATCAGCAAACGATGCATTCACTGCTGTTACAGTAAACATTACTTCGTATTTATTATTTACTAAACTTGGAGTACTTGCAGCCTTAGTTAAACCAAATATAGTATTAAAACAATTGATTGGCTGAAGGATGAGTGTTGTATCCTTAAAACATCCATTGAATCCAAATATCCTCACCGTATACGCTGTTGTGAAACTTGGATTTGTAAGGGTATTTGTGATTATGCCATTGGTTGGTATTGGTGTTGCCGTGAGATAATTGGCTGTTCCCGTATAGGTTGAACCAGTTACCAGATCAAACTTCACACCATTTGGTCCTAACACAATTGAACCATCATTATTTGTAGATGTTCCTGTACACGTTGCAGGAATAATAGTTGCAGAAATTATCGGTAACGCTGTATCTGTAAGAACAGACATAGTTAAGGTACTAACACATCCTGTTGAGATGTCAAATGCACTTACTGTATAATCGCCGGCAATATTTATTGTTGGATTTTGGATCGCAGAAGTAAAACTTCCTGGGCCACTCCATGTATATGTGATGCCGGCAGTTGTTGATGAATACGCCATTAATGTAACAGTGGTATTACATCCTAAATTACCCGAAGAAGTAACAGTAAAATTAGGAATAGTTGTATTTCCAATTACCGCGCAAGTAACCGACAATGGACAACCCGTATCAAGATCAACAACGGTTAATGTATACGTTCCAGGCTGGGTTATTGGAGTTGGATTTTGAACAGATGATGTGTATAACGAAGGGCCATTCCATAAATAAGTAACGTTTGTGCTAGTTGTGCTTCCTAATAAACCAACACTCGATACAAAACAAGTAATTGTTCCGGTTGCAGAAGCTGTTACACTTTGCGGACCAGGCGTTACATTAATTTGAATAGTTGCAGTACTACTACAACCGCCATTATTTCCGGTTACAGTATAAACCGTAGTAGTGGTTGGAGTTACAACAACAGTACCTCCAGTTAAACTACCGGGCATCCATGTGTAATTTGTTGCGCCACTTGCCATTAATGATACTGTTCCACTTTGGCAAACAATACTACTTGAACCCACAACTGCTATAGTTGGAATTGGTGTTGCATAAATTATAGCAGTTTGCGTAGTAACACATCCTGCAGAACTTGTTACAACCACTGTATATAATGTATTGGAAATTGGCGTATCAATAATAGTTGGCGTTACAGCCAAAGGAGATGTTAACCAAGTATAAGTGCTCGCTCCACTTGCTGTTAAAGTGGCAGTTGTTCCAATACAAATTGAGTTAGAAGGTAAAACTGATATTGTTACAATTGGAATTGGATTTACTATTATCTGAACTGTGTTTACACCAGGACATCCAACAGAATTTGAACCAAGCACAGTGTATGTTGTGCTAACCGTTGGCGTTACAGCAAACACTGTTCCCGTTATGGAACCCGGATAAAGTGAATAAGTTGTAGCTCCTGATGGAGTCAATGTTACCGTAGTTCCTGCACAAATTGTATTGTTTGTTGCAGCAATTGCGATAGTAGGACCGGGACTTATACTAACCGTTACTACTGCTGTTTTTGTACAACCACTTAAATTAGCACCTGTAACAGTATAAACAGTTGTTACAAGAGGATTCACAAAAACGGTTGCTCCAACAAGAGGACCAGGTTGCCAAGTATAATTATTAGCGCCCAACGCAGCTAAAGTAACATTAGAGCTTGCACAAACTAACGTACTGCTTGCAGATGCAGTAACAGTTGGATTAGGATTAACCACGATACTTATCGTTTTTGTACTCGAACAAAATCCAACAGTTCCTGTTACAGTAAATATGGTTGTTCCAACAGGAGGAATAACATTTAGAACGCTATTTGTAACAGCAGTAGGATTCCAAGTGTAGTTATTAGCTCCTGACGCAGTTAAAGTTGTAGTTTGACCTTGACAAATAGAAGTTTGTGAAGCAACAATAGTTATTGTTGGCGTAGGAATAACATTTACAACGCGTGTTGCAGTATTTGTACAACCCGCCGCGTTTGAACCGGTAACTGTATACACCGTGGTTACAGATGGTGTAACAACCATTGTTTGGCCGGTAACTGAACCGGGCTGCCATGTGTACGATATTGCACCAACAGCAGTTAACGTGCTTGAACTTCCACTACAAATAAAGTTTGGATTTGCAAAGGCATTTACATTAGGTAAAGGAGCGGAAAATAATGTTACAGTTGCAATGCTCGTGCATGATCCGTTAGCACCAACAACTGTATAAACTGTTGTTCCGAATGGATTCACAACAACGCTTGCTCCTACTAAAGAACCCGGATACCAAGTATAAGTTGTAGCGCCACTCGCGGTTAACGTTGCAGGGTTTGGTCCACATTTTAATGTAGGACTAGCAGCCGCAATTAACGTAGGAGTTGTACCAACATTAACTTGAACAGTTCGTGTAGCCGAACAATTACCTGTTGTTCCGGTAACAGTATAAATTGTAGTAACAACAGGAGTAACCACCGCAGTACCTCCCGTTAATGCTCCCGGATTCCAAGTGTACGTTGTGGCACCGCTTGCCGTTAATGTTGTGCTTCCTCCATTACAAATATTAGAAGGAGAAGCGCTTGCCGAAATAGTTGGCGTTGGATTTACACTGATCTGAATAGTTTTTGTATTGGTACAACCAAAACCATTAGATCCAGTTACTGTATAAATTGTAGTTACAGAAGGGGAAACTTGGAATACAACTCCTCCAATGATAGGTCCAGGAATTAAAGTGGCGCTACTTACGTTTTGTGCTACGATCGTAATTGTACTTCCACTACAAATTGTTGGCGACCCAACTGTATTCAACATCATAGTTGGCGTTGGATTCACAATCAATTGAATTGTTTGCGTAGCGCTTATACACTGTGCGTTTGAACCAACTACTGTGTATGTAGTAGTAATAGTTGGAGAAACTACAACCGACGATCCGGTTAAAGGCCCAGGCGTCCAAGTGTAACTTCCTCCGCCAACCGCGCTTAATGTAGATGAATTTCCAGAGCAAATTACAGCCGGTGTTGCCGAAGGAGTAACTGTTGGATTTGGTATCATTTGAATACTTACGGTTCCTGTTGAATTACATCCTAAAGAAGAAGTTCCTGTTACCGTATAAATTGTATTAACGATCGGAGTTACAACAACAGAAGTGCCGATTAATGCACCCGGACTCCATGTATATGTTGAAGCACCATTTGCTGTTAATGTGGATGAACCTCCACTACCCACACAAATACCTGTAGGATTTGCAATTGCGGTAACAGTTGGTAATGGATTTACAATCAACTGTACTGTTGATGTGCTTGTGCAACCTGAAACGTTTGTTCCTGTTACTGTATAAACAGTTGTTGCAGCAGGACTCACTGTAACAGAAGTTCCAACTAATAGTCCCGGGCTCCATGTGTATGTTGAAGCACCACTTCCAGTTAATGTTGCAGTATTACCAACACAAATTGCCGTTGGATTTGAAACAGCAGTAACTGTTGGATCTGGATTAATAATTACAGCAACTGTTGCTGATGTATTACAAATTCCATTTGTTCCCGTAACAGTATAGGTTGTAGAAATAATTGGAGAAACCACAACGCTACTTCCCGTTAATACGCCGGGCATCCATGTATACGTTGTAGCTCCGGTTGTACTTAATGTAGAAGAACCGCCTATACAAATAGATGTTGGCGATGCAATAGGATTAAGAGTTGGTGTTGGTGTAATTAATATAAATACAGTTTGAGTACTCAAACATCCTGCTGCAGAAGAACCCGTAACTGAGTACGTTGTACTTACGATAGGTGTTACTACAACACTTGCTCCAACTAATGCACCGGGATTCCAGGTATAAGTAACGGCACCGGATGCGCTCAATGTTGATGTACCACCGGTATTACTACAAATATTTGTTGGACTTCCACTTGCGATTATTGTTGGTGTTCCATTTACATTTATTGTAACAGTTGCCGTATTTGTACAAGATAAGCTACTTCCAATAACTGTGTACGTTGTGGTAACGGTTGGATTGATCACTACATTGCTTCCTACTAAAGGACCAGGTAGCCAAGTATAAGTTGTTGCACCACTACCTGTAAGTGTTGCCGAACTTGCAGCGCAGATCAAGGTTGGATTAACAGTTGCACCAACTGTTGGAATTGGATTAACTACTAAGTTAACTGTTTTTGTGTCGGTACAGTTTCCGGTTGATCCTGTAACGGTATAAATTGTTGTTGCGCCAGGAGAAACAGTAACGCTAGATCCTGAAAGATTTCCGGGATTCCAAGTATACGTTGTTGCTCCACCTGTAGATAAAGTTGAAGTTCCACCTAAACAAATTGCAGTTGGATTAGCAACCGGATTTAATGTTGGTGTAGTATTTACAGAAACTTGTGCCACTGCAGTTGCGGTACAACCTGCAGCATTTGTTCCTGTTACCGTATAATTTGTTGTAGCTAATGGAGAAACTGTAACCGGAGTTCCAATTAATGCTCCCGGATTCCATGTAAAGGTTATTGCACCTACTCCAGTTAATGTTGATGAACCTCCACTACAGATCACAGTTGGAGAACTACTAGCTGTAATAGTTGGGTTCGCATTTACCACAATTGAAATAGTTGCAGTAGCTGTACAAACACCATTACCACCGGTAACTGTATATGTTGTATTTGTTGCCGGAGAAACTGAAACACTACCTCCAACAAGAGCGCCGGGATTCCATGTATAGGTTGTTGCACCACTTGCAGTAAGTGTAGTTGAATTACCAACGCATATAGCCGTTGGAGATGCGGAAACGTTCAATGTTGGAATTGGAATTACGGTTACATTCACAGTTTGTGTTGAAATACAACCCGCAGCGTTTGTTCCACCCAAAGTATAAGTAGTAGTAACTAAAGGCGAAACAGCAAACGTTGAACTCACCATTGCACCAGGATTCCAAGTGTACGTTAAAGCGCCACTTCCGGTTAATGTAGATGTTCCTCCACTACCCGCGCAATAACTTGTTGGATTAGCTGTTGCAATTAATGTTGATGTTCCATTTACTGAAACGCTAACAACCGCTTGATTAGTACATGTACCGTTTGAACCAATAACTGTATACGTTGTGTTTGATGCTGGCGTAACAATAACAGCAGCGCCGGTAAAACTTCCGGGATACCATGTATAGGTTGTTGCTCCAATTGCAGTAAGCGTAGTTGAATTACCCGCACATATCACCGTTGGATTTGCACTAGCAGAAACTATTGGTAATGGATTAACAGATAATGAAACTGTTTTTGTATCGGTACAATTTCCAATTGCGCCAACAACTGTATAAATTGTACTTCCCACAGGAGAAACTGTTACCGTACCTCCTGAAAGATTTCCGGGGTTCCATGTATATGAAGTTGCTCCGCCTGTACTTAATGTTGCTGTATTACCTAAACAAATGGAAGCCGGAGTTGCTATTGGATTTAATGTTGGAGAAATATTTACAGACACCATTGCCACCGCAGTGGCTGTACAACCTGCTGCGTTAGATCCGATAACTGTATAATTTGTTGTTGACGCAGGCGTAACCGTTATCGGAGTACCAATTAATGTACCTGGATTCCATGTATACGTTAATGCACCAAGTGCAGATAATGTACTTGAATTTCCACTACACAATACCGTTGGCGAACTACTTGCTGTTACTGTAGGATTCGCATTCACTACTAAGGAAACAGTTAATGAACTTGTACAACTTCCGTTTGCGCCCGTTAATGTATATGTTGTATTACTCGCGGGCGTAACCACAATTACCGGTGTTGTTAAAGCTCCTGGATTCCACGTGTAAGATGTTGCACCACTTCCAGTAAGCGTTGCCGAATTACCGGCGCATATTGCCGTGGAAGAAGCATTAATGTTTAATGTTGGTGTTGGCGTAACAGCAAATGAAACTGTTAGTGTTGTTGGACATAACAAAGCATTTACTGCTGTAACCGTATATATTGCAGTTGCTGTTGGTGTGATAATTAGAGTTGGAGAAATAATAAATCCCGGCATCCATGTATAACTTACCGCACCACTTGCCACTAATTGCGCTGTGCCCCCGGAACTACTACAAACCGTTGTAGGTGTTGCAGCAACACTTACAGTTGGTCCGTTACTTACCGTAACCTGAACTGTTTCTGTATCAAAGCAAGAAAGTAATTGTCCGGTAACTGTATAAATTGTTGTTGCTGCAGGAGTAACAACAACATTTGATCCATTTAAATTACCCGGTTGCCATGTATACGTAATCGCTCCACCTGCCAATAAATTAGCACTACCTCCCGGGCAAACTGTTGATGCGCTACTAAATGCGGAAACAGTTGGTGATGAAATAACAGTTATTCCAATTGTGGATTGTCCAGGACATCCAGAGTTCGAACCAAGAACCGTATAATTTGTGCTTGCTGTTGGACTAACAACAACAAGTGATCCTGTTAAAGAGCCAGGCAACCAAGTATAAGTTGTAGCTCCACTCGCCGTTAAGGTTACTGAACCACCAGAGCAAAGAACATTACTACTTGAATTTACCGCTATTGTTGGATTTCCATTCACAACTACTTGCAATGTTTGAGAAACCGTGCACGTTGATGTATTGCCTGTAATTGTATATACGGTTGTGGCTGTTGGACTAACAGCAACTGTTGAAGAGTTTGAGACGGGTACCGTTGACCAAGTATAATTTGTGGCTCCCGTTGCGGTAAGCACCGAAACCGTATTGCTCCCCGCCGAACAAATTGAAGTTGGTGTTGCAAAGGCTCCTAACGGAGGCACGAACGCAAGTCGAACTATACGTGTTACAGGATTACATGCACCAACAGGATTCATTGACAATGTGTAATCACCCGCCACCGGAGTGCTAATAGTTTGATTTGTATTATTAACGATGGCGCTAAGTGGTGGTCCGTTCCACACGTATGGATTTAATCCACCTGGGGCAGACAAAGTAGCTGTTGTTGCACAGGGAGCCTGAACATTTACTGTTAAAGTTGGTGCAGGAAAAACAGTCGAATTATTTACAGTGATTCCAAAATCTGAACAATTGGAATCGAAATACGCATAAGCGTAGTGTCCAAGAAATGCGCAATCGCCTACTGTTACTTCAATTGATACGCAAGAGTTAATGAAAGGCGTAAGGTCAATTGAATATTTTTGCCATGAAGTATTAAATTTGTCAGGAGGATTATTAGAATTCACACTCCAAGTGGTAGGTCCAGTTCCTGGGCAACCCGCGCTTGGTGGAGTTATACTAAATATTGGGCATGTTTGCAAAATACCAATACAATCCCTAACGCGAACGTACATGAATGGTTGATCACAACATCCATGCACACCATTCATTACTGCCATGTATGCAAATTCATATAAAAAATTTGCTGATGTTACTGGAAAAGTTTGACTCAAACGAATTACATTATTACCACCAGTAACAATATTATCATTCATTTTTACCACTTTGTTACCTGTGAAGGGAGAATTTGGAACAACACCAATTACTGGGTCAATAAACGGCGTAGTCATCATTGCTAAATATGGCGCTGCCAAGCCAACTGTTTGCGTAAAAACGGTATTATTACATGCCATTTGCGCCGCAGTATTATTCGCTCCAATTGTTGCAGTCCACCCATTAATGTTTCCAGATTCAAAACCTTCGTTAACACACGGTGCTGTATTTATCCAATTATTATTAGGCGGAATTTTAGAATAATATGAAGAGCTATATTCTTCTTCAACAACTCTATTTAATTTAAACTTATTATTTATGTATGCTCTTTTTTGCAAGTACATAAATCCTTTATAATCTCCTGGATCATAAACTTGTTGACGCATTTGAATTAATGCCGACTTCTCATCAAATCCTTTTAAGGAGTCTTTCGTAAAAACATAATTGATGTTGATTTGTGAATACGATAGTATCGTCGAAAAAATAAACACTAGGAAAAACCCTAAGTTTCTTAAGTTAATTTTACTCATTGAAATTAATTTTCTGTATCTCAATATTAATGAATTTTTCGCTAACTTTTTAGCCAAAATTCACTGGTAAACTGCTTAATTTTTTATTCGTTATATTTTAACGAATTGTCTAAAAACAGAAAAGGTTGCCTTTTAAGCAACCTTTTCATATAATGTTAAATTTAACGTTTTATTCTTCAGTAGTAGTTTCTTTACCTTCAGTTTTACCATCCGTTTTTTTAGCGCGGCTACGACGAGTTTTTGGTTTTTTAGCTTCGCCAGTTGGTTTTGTATTTGTGTAAATCTCATTGAAATCAACCAATTCAATTAAAGCCATTTCAGCAGCATCACCCTGTCTGTTACCGGTTTTAATGATACGTGTGTATCCACCTTTTCTTTCGCCAACTTTTGCAGCAACATCTTTAAATAAAGTGCCAATAGCATCTTTATTTTGAAGATAAGCGTAAACAGTTCTTCTGTTATGTTGACTATCCACCTTACCTTTTGTGATCAATGGCTCAACGTATAAACGTAAAGCTTTTGCCTTTGCTAAAGTGGTAAATATGCGCTTGTGCTCAATTAAAGATATAGCCATATTAGCTAACATAGCTTTTCTATGAGCGCTTTTGCGACCTAAATTATTTATTTTATCTCCGTGTCTCATTGTGTTATGGTTTATGAACTATGACAGATGAATGTCACAAGTCAAAATTATTAATCCTTGTCTAATTTATATTTTGCAACGTTCATACCAAATTGTAAACCTTTAGTTTGTACAAGGTCTTCTAATTCAGTTAATGACTTTTTACCAAAGTTGCGGAATTTCAATAGATCGTTCTTATTGAATGATACAAGCTCACCTAATGTTTCAACATCTGCAGCTTTTAAGCAATTTAATGCACGAACTGAAAGATCCATATCAACTAACTTGGTTTTCAATAATTGACGCATGTGTAAACTTGTTTCGTCAAATTCTTCTTCATTACGTTTTTCTTCTGCGTCAAGAGTGATCTTTTCATCAGAGAATAGCATGAAGTGGAATATCAAGATCTTCGCTGCTTCTTTTAAAGCTTCCTTTGGATGAATAGAACCATCAGTAATGATATCTAATATCAAACGTTCAAAGTCAGTTTTTTGCTCAACACGGTAGTTCTCGATAGTGTACTTTACATTCTTAATTGGAGTGTAAATAGAATCGATAAAAATAGTACCGGCAGAAGCATTGTTTGTTTTGTTTTCTTCAGCAGGAACATAACCACGTCCTTTTTCGATGGTGATCTCTATCTTTAAACGAACAGCTACATCACAATTGAAGATAACTAGGTCCGGATTTAAAATTTGGAAACCATTCACATATTTTCCGATATCTCCAGCAGTGAATTTTTCGCTACCTGCGAAATGCACAACAACTTTTTCGATATCATGATTATCAATTTGTTTTTTGAAACGTACTTGTTTTAAGTTAAGTATGATCTCAGTAACATCTTCAACAACACCTTTGATCGTTGAAAATTCATGATCAACACCTTCTATTTTAATGCTAGTGATAGCAAAACCTTCCAATGACGATAACAAAATACGGCGTAAAGAATTCCCTATAGTGATACCAAAACCGGGCTCTAATGGTCTGAATTCGAATTGTCCTTCAGTCTCCGTAGAGTTGATCATGATAACCTTGTCAGGTTTTACGAAATTTAAAATTGCCATATTATATAGTTTATTAAGTTATAAAAATTAAAAATTACTTAGAGTACAACTCGACGATCAATTGTTCCTTGATGTTCTCAGGAATTTGAGATCTTTCCGGACGGTTCATATATTTACCTGTCATAGTTCCTTTATCGAAATCCATCCAAGCATATTTATTAACTGTACCTGCTATTGAGTTCACTATCGGCTCAAGTGATC
Source organism: Sphingobacteriaceae bacterium (assembly GCA_016705695.1). Lineage (GTDB taxonomy): Bacteria > Bacteroidota > Bacteroidia > B-17B0 > Aurantibacillaceae > Aurantibacillus. Next base: position 45,537 of record JADJLA010000009.1, on the reverse strand, counting down.
TTGATTTTTCACGAACGCTAACAACATCACCCGGTTTTAGAGTGTATGAAGCTACGTTAACTACTTCACCATTCACATTTATGTGTGCATGAGAAACCAATTGACGAGCAGCACGACGACTAGGCGCAATTCCCATACGGTAAACTACGTTATCTAATCTACTTTCTATTAATTGCAATAACACTTCACCAGTGATACCATGAGAACGTGCAGCTTTATCGAAGATACGTGCAAACTGTTTCTCAAGTATTCCATACGTGTACTTTGCTTTTTGCTTTTCCATTAACTGAATTGCATACTCACTTTGTTTAGCACGTTTTTTAGTGTTGCCATGTTGCCCCGGAGGGTAATTCTTCTTTTCTAACGCTTTGTCAGGACCAAATATTGGTTCCTTGAACTTACGAGCGATCTTTGATTTTGGACCAGTGTACCTTGCCATTTTAAATAATTGTTCTTTTCTTTTGTTCTTTTTTTATTATTTAAGTTACATGAGCTTTACCCCGTAACTCCAAACCCTGTGACCTAACAGGGCTGGCTTATTTATTCCGTTGGAAAAATTCCTTCAGAATGAATTTCTTATTATACGCGACGACGCTTCGGAGGACGACATCCATTGTGGGGCATTGGTGTAATGTCCACAATTTCCGAAACCTCTATACCAGATGCAGCGATGCTACGAATAGCACTTTCTCTACCTGCACCAGGACCTTTTACATAAACCTTTACTTTACGTAAACCTGCTTCAAACGCTACTTTACCACAATCAGATGCAGCCATTTGAGCAGCATAAGGTGTGTTCTTTTTTGAACCACGGAATCCCATTTTACCAGCACTGCTCCAAGAAATAACTTGTCCAGCAAGATTGGTCAATGAAATAATAATATTATTGAACGTAGCATTGATATGCATTTCTCCGCTCGCCTCTACCTTTACAGTTCTCTTACGAGTTGAAGTTTTTGCTGCAGGTGTAGTTTGTTGTTGTTGTTTAGCCATTGTATTTAAATACTATACTTAATTATTACTTAGTCGCCATTTTCTTATTGGCAATTGTTTTACGACGTCCTTTACGAGTACGTGCGTTTGTTTTTGTGCGTTGTCCACGAACCGGTAAACCATTACGGTGACGTTGACCACGATTACTATTGATATCAACTAAACGTTTAATATGCAATTGAACTTCTGAGCGCAATGCACCTTCCACTTTAAAACTTGCGTTAATGAAATTACGAATAGCATTTTGCTCATCATCATTCCACTCCGACACTTTTTTATTGTGATCGATACCAGCTTGATCAAGGATCTTTGCCGATCTGCTTGGACCAATTCCAAATATATAGGTCAAGCCTATAATTCCTCTTTTATTTTTTGGTAGATCTATACCAGCTATACGTGCCATATTTTCTCTTTAATTATTAAAAATTACTTTTGTCTTTGTTTGAATTTTGGTGTTTTCTTGTTGATCACATACAATTTCCCTTTGCGGCGTACAATGATGCAATCCACACTTCTTTTTTTTATTGATGCTTTTACTTTCATCGCTTCTTTTTTTTAATTCTTAGTTCTTAAACCTAAAACCCTATTTGTATCTAAATGTTATTCTTCCTTTTGTTAAGTCATATGGACTCATTTCCAACTTCACTTTATCGCCAGGTAAAATTTTGATGTAGTGCATCCTCATTTTTCCCGAAATATGTGCCGTTATAATATGTCCATTCTCTAATTCTGCACGAAACATTGCGTTACTTAACGCTTCTATAATAGTTCCATCTATTTCAATGTTCGCTTGTTTCGCCATATGTTATCCTTGTTGAACCATCATAGCATTAGCGCCACGACCCTTTATCCTACCCGATTTCATCAACCCATCGTAGTGACGATTCAATAAATACGTTTCAATTTGTTGCAATGTATCCAGTACCACACCAACTAATATCAACAACGATGTTCCACCGTAAAAATCAGCGAACGCACTATTAACTCCTAATTTCTCAGCGAATGAAGGCATGATAGCAACACCTGCAAGGAATAATGATCCCGGTAATGTAATGCGGTTCATAACTGCGTCAATGAATTCCGCTGTTTTATTTCCTGGTTTAACACCCGGTATAAATCCACCGTTACGCTTCATATCATCGGCTAAATTTTTTGGATTAACCATGATAGCTGTATAGAAATAAGTAAATAAAATAATTAGAACGGCGAAGATCAAATTATACCAAAAACCATAACGGTCTTGAAATATACCACCCGTGCTGCTTGAAAAACCTGCAACTGCTGCCGGGATGAACATAATAGCTTGCGCGAAAATGATAGGCATTACACCTGCTGCATTTACTTTTAAAGGAATGTATTGACGAACTCCACCATATTGTTTGTTTCCAACAATTTTCTTGGCGAATTGCACCGGTATTCGTCGTGTACCTTGGACGAGCAAAATACAACCAACAATTACCATCAATAATAATACGATCTCAATTAAGAAGATGATCAAACCACCGTTACCGGAAGTTCTTGATTTTACTTCAGATAAAAATGCAAATGGTAAACGCGAAATGATACCGATCATGATGATCAAAGAGATTCCATTACCTAAACCTTTATCAGTGATACGCTCACCAAGCCACATTACGAACATTGTACCTGTAACAAGGATCAAAATAGTTTGCACCCACCACATTGTTGAAGTATCGGCAAAAGCGTTTGGAGCAGTTTGTTTGATAGATGCAATATAACCCGGAGCTTGAACAGCTGTAACACCAATAGTTAATAAACGAGTGAACTGGTTTATTTTCTTACGACCACTTTCGCCATCGCGTTGAAGTTTTTGGAAGTAAGGAACCGCCATTCCTAATAACTGGATGATGATAGATGCTGTAATGTATGGCATGATACCTAATCCGAATACAGATGCACGTAAGAACGCACCACCTGCAAACATATTGATCAATCCTACCAAACCACCAGAATCGCCAGCATTCTCGCGAGCACTATCAAGTGCAGCGATATCAATACCCGGTAATACAACATAAGAACCTAAACGGTAAACCAAGATCAACGCAAGCGTCATCAAGATCCTTTGTCTTAGTTCTTCAATTGCCCAAATATTGCGTAACGTATCTAAAAAACGCTTCATAGTTTATTTTACTTGAGTTGCTACTCCGCCTTTATCTTCAATTGCTTTTTTAGCAGTTGCTGTGAATGCGTGTACTTTGATATCTAATTTCGATTTCAATTCGCCCTTACCTAAAATTTTGATACGGTCGTTCTTGCTTGCCAAACCACTTTTAATTAAAAGTTCGTTTGTAATTTCAGTTGCTTTTAATTTATCAGCCAATTGTTGAATTGCTGACAAATTTATTCCGCGATATTCAACACGGTTAATGTTTTTAAAACCAAATTTTGGTAAACGACGTTGTAACGGCATTTGACCTCCTTCAAAACCACGCTTTGTAGAGTGTCCAGAACGTGATTGAGCACCTTTGTGTCCACGCGTTGCAGTTCCACCACCGCCAGAACCCTGACCGCGACCACGACGGAAGTTATTTTTTACTGAACCTTTTGAAGGTCTTAATGAGTTTAATTTCGACATCTTACTTTATTTAAATACTTTCTACTTTCAATAAATGCATCACCTTGGCGATCATTCCATCAACCGAGGGACTAGTTTGTTTTTCTACAACTTGGTAAGTTTTCTTAAAACCAAGTGCAGTTAATGTTGCGCGTTGAGCCGGAGACCTTTTTGCGAAACTTTTTACTAATGTTAATTTTACTTTTGACATATCTTATAAATTACCCGTTAAATACTCTATCTAAAGTAATACCACGTTGTTGCGCTACTGTAATAGAATCACGCATTTTTGTTAGCGCATCAAGTGTTGCTTTAACCACGTTGTGTGGATTAGAAGAACCTTTTGACTTTGCTAATACATCGGTAATACCAACACTCTCTAATACTGCGCGCATTGCACCACCCGCAATTACACCGGTACCATGAGCTGCAGGCTTTAAAAATACACGTGCACCACCAAATTTACCTTCTTGCGAATGTGGAACTGTTCCGTGTAATATAGAAACCTTTACTAAGCTCTTCTTTGCATCTTCGATGCCTTTAGTGATAGCATCAGTTACTTCGTTTGCTTTACCAAGACCATGACCGATAACACCTTTTTCGTTACCAACCACAACAATAGCAGCAAAACTAAAGTGACGACCACCTTTTGTTACTTTGGTTACACGTTGTATCGCAACCAATTTGTCTTTTAATTCTATTTCGCTCGATTTAACGCGCTTTACTCCTTCTTTAGACATCTTATCTGTTTTTCAAATTAAAATTTTAAACCATTTTCGCGAGCAGCATCAGCCAAAGCTTTGATGCGGCCATGATAAATAAAACCATTTCTATCAAAAACGATCTCACTGATACCTGCAGCAACAGCTCTTTCGGCGATAAGTTTACCAACCAATTTCGCTTTTTCTGTTTTTGTTCCTTTAGCAGATTTCAAACTTTTATCGTTTGTACCTGCGGCGATAATAGTTTTACCTTCTGCATCTAAAACTATTTGCGCATAGATCTCAGAATTACTTTTGTAAACTGAAAGTCTATGTTGTTTTGTTGTTGTCTTAAGAGATTTCTTGATCCTATGTTTCAAGCGTTCTCTTTTTTCTATTTTATTTAATGCCATCTCTTAAATTTTTAAGTATTATTTCTTAGCTGCTGATTTACCTGCTTTTCTACGCAATACTTCTCCAGCAAACTTGATACCTTTTCCTTTGTATGGTTCAGGCTTACGTAAGCTACGAATTTTAGCAGCTACCATACCTAATAACGCGTTATCATGGCTTTCCAAAATAACTTTAGGGTTTGCACCTTTTTCAGATGTTGTAGTAACTTTAATTTCTACCGGTAATTGAAAATTAATATTGTGCGAGTAACCTAATGATAATTCTAACATTTGACCTTTGTTAGAAGCACGGTAACCTACACCTACTAATTCTTGTTCAGTTTTGTAACCTTCGCTAACACCTTTTACCATGTTTGCAATTAAAGCGCGGTATAAACCGTGCAATGCTCTATGACGTTTTTGATCAGTTGGGCGTGATACGGTAATGATACCGTCTTTCACTTCAACTGTGATGTCTGAATCCATTTTTTGAGTTAGAGTTCCTTTTGGACCTTTAACTGTTACAGTTCCTTTTCCCGGTGTAACTTCTACACCTTTTGGTACTGTTATTGGGGCTTTTCCTATACGCGACATTTTCTTTCCTCCTATTGATTAAGAAATATAACATAAAACTTCACCGCCTACTTTCATTTTCTTAGCTTCCTTATCGGTCATAACACCTCTAGAAGTAGAAATAATGGCTATTCCTAAGCCATTTAGTACACGTGGAATCGAATCAACTCCTGAGTACTTACGTAAACCGGGACTAGAAACGCGATCTAATGTACGTATCGCAGATTGATGAGATACCGGGTGGTATTTCAACGCGATCTTAATTAGACCTTGTTTGTTAGTTGTTTCTTCGAATTTGTAATTTAAGATGTAACCTTTTTCGAAAAGGATCTTAGTGATCTCTTTTTTAAGGTTTGAGGCTGGAACCTCTACTACCCTGTGATTTGCCTTAATAGCGTTTCTAACGCGTGTTAAGTAGTCTGATACTGTATCTGTCATTTTTTTAAGTTTATATGTTATTCCAAGTCAATGGAATAATTATATTAAACAATATATATTATTTCCTATAAAATAGGACGGCAAAGGTACTAAACTTTAGCCATCCTGCAAATTTATTATTCTACCAGCTTGCCTTAGTAAGTCCCGGGATCAAGCCAAAAAGCACCATTTCGCGGAAAGTAACACGACTTACCCCAAAAGTACGCATGTAACCTCTAGGACGACCTGTTAATTTACAACGATTACGCATGCGTATTTTGCATGAATTACGGGGTAATTTTTGCAGATCCGTGTAATTTCCAGCGTCTTTTAGCGCTTTGCGTTTATCGGCGTATTTATCTACCAGTTTTTTACGTTTGACCTCGCGGGCCTTCATTGATTCTTTTGCCATCTTTTATTTTTTGAACGGAATTCCAAATTCGGTTAGTAATGCTAATGCTTCTTTATCGGTTGGTGCAGAAGTAACAAAAGTAATGTCCATACCTTGTATCTTTGTTACTTTATCGATATCGATCTCAGGGAAAATGATCTGCTCAGTGATACCTAATGTATAGTTACCATGACCATCAAATCCTTTGTTGTTTACACCTTTAAAATCACGGATACGAGGTAATGATGAAGCAACCAAACGATCTAAGAATTCATACATTTTATCGCCACGTAATGTTACACGAACACCAATAGCTACACCTTTACGTAATTTAAAGTTCGAGATATCCTTTGTAGAATAAGTAGGCACAGCTTTTTGACCGGTAATAGTGGTCATTTCTTTTACAGCTGATTCTATCATTTTCTTATCAGATACTGCATCACCAATACCTTGGTTGATACAAATTTTTTCCAATTTCGGAACCTGCATTACGGTTTTGTAGTTGAACTGAGTTTGTAAGTTCTTTACGATCTCGTCACGGTATTTACCTTTTAAGCGCGGTTTGTAAGTTGTTGCTGCCATTATTTAACCGCCTCCTTCGTTTTTTTAGAATAACGTTCTGTTTTTCCTGTTTTTTCGTCGGTTCTGCGACCTAAACGAACGGTTTTACCACCTTCAACAAACATTAAGTTTGAAATATGGATCGAACCTTCTTTTTTTGTGATACCACCGTTAGTGTTCTTTGCGCTAGGCTTTTCGCTTTTGCTGATCAAATTCACACCTTCTACAATAACACGATTCTTTTTTGTATCAATAGAGATGATCTTACCTTCCTGGCCTCTTGATTCGCCTGAAATGACCTTAACGGTGTCTCCTTTTTTTAATATTAACTTTTTCATCTTTTTAATTTCTTTTATAGTACCTCTGGTGCTAACGAGATAATTTTCATGAATTGCTTATCACGTAATTCACGAGCTACCGGCCCAAAAATACGTGTACCACGGATCTCGTCAGTTGCGCTCAATAACACTACTGCGTTATCGTCGAAACGGATATATGATCCATCAGCACGGCTTATTTCTTTTTTCACGCGTACGATCACTGCTTTGCTTACAGTACCCTTTTTAACGTTACCACTAGGTAAAGCATGTTTTACGGTTACAACTACTTTATCGCCAATTGACGCATAACGTTTTCTTGTACCACCTAAAACACGTATCACCAATACTTCTTTAGCACCGCTATTATCTGCAACTGCTAATCTTGATTCGTTTTGTATCATTTCTTAATTCTATTTAACGTTAAAAATTATTTAACTTTTTCTACAATCGTTACTAAACGCCATTTTTTTGTCTTGCTCATTGGGCGTGTTTCAGCAATTGTAACTGTATCGCCAATACTACATTCGTTCTTCTCATCGTGTGCAACGAACGTACTAGTTTTGTTAAGGAACTTACCGTACTTAGGGTGTTTCACTTTACGCATCACAGCCACAACAATACTTTTGTCCATTTTATTACTAGTAACTATACCAGTTTTTTCTTTTCTTAAATTTCTTTCTATTTCCATGTTTTACAAGCGGATTATTTTTTGGTTGCTTTACGTTTTGTGGCCTCGGTTAGCAAACGAGCGATATTACGACGGTTAATGCGAAGCAATATTGGATTCTCTAAAGGAGAAACACCGTGATTTACTTTCATCTTTATCATAGCGGCTTTTTCTTCAGCAACTTTTGACTGAATGTCTTGTTCCGATAAAGCTTGTATCTCTTTGTTTTTCATTTTTTTAATTTTTTAATTATGCTTGAGGAACTTCATAATCCCTACGTACAATGAACTTAGTATTGATCGGTAATTTTTGTGCCGCTAAGCGTAATGCTTCTTTAGCTACTTCTACCGGAACACCTTCTGCTTCGAATAAGATACGACCTGTTTTTACAGGGCACATCCAATACTCAGGAGCACCTTTACCTTTACCCATACGTACCTCTGCTGGTTTTGAAGTTACCGGACGATCTGGAAATATCCTGATCCATACTTGACCTTCACGTTTCATGAAACGAGTTAGGGCAACACGGGCAGCTTCAATTTGGCGAGCTGTAATACGAGCTTCTTCCATCGCTTTAATTCCAAATGAACCAAAGGCTAATTCATGCCCACGTTTGGCATTGCCTTTCATTTTCATTTTTTGCGACTTTCTATACTTTGTTCGTTTTGGTTGTAACATGACTTAATTTCTTAAATACTTAATACTATTTTTCTTCTCTTCTAGGACCTCTTTTTTTATTCCCAAATTTGTTTCCGCGATCATCGTTTCCACCACCACGGTTATCTCCTCCTTTAGCTTTGTCTTTCATCAAGCCAATATTTGGAGAAAGATCACGCTTTCCAAAAACCTCACCACGGCAGATCCAAACTTTAACACCAATTCTTCCATAAGAAGTATGAGCTTCGGCAACAGCATAGTCTATATCAGCACGAATCGTATGTAATGGAGTACGTCCCTCTTTATAGCCTTCTGTTCTTGCCATTTCAGCGCCGCCTAAACGACCACTTACTTTTATTTTTATTCCTTCTGCACCTAAACGCATTGTACTTGACATTGACATTTTAGCTGCGCGACGAAATGATATACGACCTTCAATCTGACGAGCGATGCTATCAGCAACTAATCTCGCGTCTAACTCAGGACGTTTAATTTCAAAAATATTTATTTGAATTTCTTTCTTCGTTAATTTCTTTAACTCTTCTTTCAATTTGTCAACCTCTTTACCACCTTTTCCGATAATGATACCCGGACGAGCTGTATTGATAGTAACAGTTATTAATTTTAGAGTTCTTTCGATAACAATTTTAGAGATGCTACCTTTTGGCAAACGTGCTTTTACGTAGTTTCTGATCTTATCATCTTCAACTAATTTTTCAGAGTAATCTTTACCACCGAACCAGTTGGAATCCCAACCTTTGATGACACCTAATCTGAAACCTATTGGATTTACTTTTTGTCCCATTGTAATATCTTATTATTTTTTATCTAAAGTTAATGTTACGTGATTTGAACGCTTACGGATACGGTATCCACGACCTTGCGGCGCAGTACGTAAACGTTTTGCCATCATTCCACTGTCTACTACAACACTCTTTACAAAAAGTGTATTCTCTTCAACTCTTTCGTTTGACTTTGCTTCGTAATTAGCAATTGCTGATTTCAACAATTTCTCTAAACGACCTGAAGCTTCACGTGTGTTGAATTTTAAAATATTCAATGCTTTGTAAACATCTAAACCTCTCACTAACGCAGCAACCTGGTTCATTTTACGAGGTGATGTTGGACAATTATTAAGCTTAGCAAAATATGTTGTTTTGTTCGCTTCTTTTCTTTTATCGGCTACTAACCTTTTTCTGTTTCCCATGATTTCCCGTTATTATTTTTTGTTATGACCAGCGTGGCCTTTAAATACGCGGGTTAACGCAAACTCTCCTAGTTTATGTCCTACCATGTTCTCGGTTACGTAAACCGGGATAAATTTTGCACCATTATGTACAGCAAATGTATGCCCTACAAATTCCGGTGGAATTGTTGAACGACGTGCCCACGTCTTGATAGCCGACTTTTTGCCGCTAGCATTCATTTTATCAACTTTACCTGCTAGGTTGTGGTCGATAAAGGGGCCTTTTTTAAGTGATCTTGCCATGTTTTGTTTTTTGTTTTGGAATTCTGATGGTAGACGTCAGAACCATTAAACGTTTATATTAATTATTTCTTTCTTCTTTCGATAATGTGTTTGTTACTAGCTTTTGCTTTGTAACGTGTTTTGAATCCTTTTGCAGGAATACCATTGCGTGAACGTGGGTGACCACCAGATGCGCGACCTTCACCACCACCCATTGGATGATCAACAGGATTCATTGCAACTGGCCTGTTACGAGGACGACGGCCTAACCAACGGCGGCGGCCAGCTTTTCCATGAACTTCTAAGTTATGGTCAGGATTTGAAACCGCACCAATTGTAGCTTTACATGTAATAAGGATCATACGAACCTCACCTGAAGGCATTTTTAATACTGCATATTTTCCTTCACGAGCTGTTAATTGAGCATAGCTACCTGCACTGCGTGCTAAAGCTGCACCTTGACCCGGACGTAATTCGATATTATGAATGATCGTTCCTAAAGGAACTTCAGACAACAACAATGTATTTCCGATCTCAGGAGAAGCGCCTGCACCAGACATGATCTTTTGATCAACTAGCAATCCTTGCGGTGCAATGATGTAACGTTTCTCACCGTCTTTGTAGCACACTAATGCGATACGTGCAGTACGATTTGGATCGTACTCAATTGTTTTTACAGTTGCTTCAATTCCGTCCTTATCGCGTTTAAAGTCGATTAGACGTAATGCTTTTTTATGTCCTCCGCCAATATAACGGATGGTCATTTTACCGGTATTATTTCTTCCACCAGATCTTTTGGTAGAAACAATAAGACTCTTCTCAGGTTTACCTGTAGTAATTTCAGCAAAATCTCCGCTGATCTTGTAGCGTAAACTTGGTGTTAATGGCTTATACTTTTTTAATCCCATTTTGAAAACTTTTTATTCTATTAAATACTTGCGTAAAAATCAATTGTTTCGCCATCTTTTAAAGTTACGATCGCTTTTTTGTTGCGATTAACTCTTCCAATAGCTACACCACGTGTTGTGTTACGGGTTTTTACTTTACCCACATATTGTTGCGTATTTATTGAGTCAACTTTAACTCCGTACATAGCTTCAATAGCCGCTTTTATCTCTAATTTATTAGCCGTTTTTACAACCACAAAACCGTAACGATTAAGTTTTTCGGCTTGTGCGCTCATCTTTTCAGTGATGATTGGCTTTACAATAATTCCCATTGTTACTTATTTAAAATTGTTTCAATTACTTTAACTGAACTTTCTGCTAAGATCACGTTATCAGCATGAAGGATATCGTAAGTATTGATATCAGTTGCTGTAATAACTTTTGAACCCGGCAAATTGCGTGATGATAAATACACATTATCATTTTTAGCACCGATAATGAACAATGTTTTTTTGCTGTCTAAATTCAAATTCTTGATCAAGTCAACAAAGTTCTTTGTTTTTGGAGCTTCAAAATTAAAATCTTCCAATACAGTGATCGCATTATCTTTTGCCTTATACGATAAAGCAGAAGTACGTGCTAAATTTTTCACCTTCTTGTTCAATTTGAAAGAATAATCGCGAGGACGAGGACCGAATGCGCGACCACCACCAACAAACACCGGTGATTTCATAGAACCCGCACGAGCTCCACCTGTTCCTTTTTGACGCTTCAATTTTTTTGTGGTGCGTGCTATCTCAGCACGTTCTTTTGATTTGTGCGTACCCTGACGTTGATTCGCTAAAATGCTTTTCACATCAAGATAAATACAATGATCATTTGGTTCAACTCCAAAAATAGAATCGATAAGATCTACTTTCTTAGCTGTTTTTTTACCACTTATGTTTAATACTTCTATTTGCATGATTACTTCTCAATTAAAAGATAAGATCCCTTAGCACCAGGAACTGAACCTTTCACAAGGATCACATTCTTATCTGCCATTACTTTTACAACCTGTAGGTTTTGTACTTTTTTACGATTTCCACCCATACGACCAGCCATACGCATACCTTTCATTACGCGTGAAGGATCAGATGAAGCACCTAATGAACCAGGAGCTCTTTCACGATCATGTTGTCCGTGAGATTTATTAGCGTGTCCAACACCGGCAAAACCGTGACGTTTAACAACACCTTGAAAACCTTTACCTTTTGATGTTCCAACTACATCCACAAAATCACCTTCAGCAAACAATTCAACTGTAATTGTTTCGCCTAATGTTTTTTCTTCTTCAAAGTGACGGAATTCAACAACTCTACGTTTTGGGGTTGTTTTTGCTAAAGCAAAATGACCTTTCATGGCGCTTGATGTGTTCTTTTCTTTCTTCTCATCAAACGACAATTGTACAGCTGTATAACCATCCTTTTCATTGGTTTTTACTTGCGTAACAACGCAAGGACCCGCTTCAATAACTGTGCATGGTATGTATTTACCAGAGGCATCAAAGAAGCTCGTCATTCCTATTTTTTTACCAATTATTCCTGACATTTTATTTTTTGTTTATTTATTAATTTAATTTTTTTACTTAAGGTCTTGAGCCATCCGGCTTACCTGCCGTTAAACTTTAATCTCTACTTCAACACCGCTAGGCAATTCAAGTTTCATTAAAGCATCAACAGTTTTAGATGTAGAACTGTAGATATCTAATAAACGCTTGTATGCACATAATTGAAACTGATCACGCGCTTTTTTGTTAACGTGTGGCGATTTCAAAACAGTGAAAATACGTTTGTTTGTAGGTAATGGAATTGGTCCATTAACTACCGCACCTGTAGCTTTTACAGTTTTTACGATCTTCTCGGCAGACTTGTCAACTAAGTTGAAGTCGTACGATTTTAGTTTTATTCTTATCCTCTGGCTCATAATAAAGAACGATTAATTATTATACTTTTTCTTTGGTTCCTTTTGATTTTGCAATTACATCAGCAGCAACGTTAGCAGGAGCCTCAGCATAATGAGAGAATTCCATTGTTGAAGTTGCACGACCAGATGTTAACGTACGTAACGCTGTTACATAACCAAACATTTCTGATAATGGAACTTTAGCTTTGATAACTTGCGCGTTACCTTTGCTGTCCATACCTTCAATTTGTCCACGACGACGGTTTAAGTCACCTACTACATCACCCATGTTTTGTTCTGGGCAAAGTACTTCCACTTTCATGATCGGCTCTAATAAAACTGGCTTACATTTTGGTAAAGCTTCGCGGTATGCAGTGCGTGCACAAATTTCAAATGATAATGCATCCGAGTCAACGTTGTGGTATGAACCGTCTGTTAAAACAACTTTCATTCCTACAAGTGGATAACCTGCTAATACACCATTGTTCAAAGAGGCTTTAAATCCTTTTTCAACAGCCGGAATAAATTCGCGAGGAATATTACCACCGGTGATCTCATTAACGAATTGTAAACCACCCGTTTTTGAAGAATCAAAATCAGCATCCATTGGACCAACACTAAAGCGTATATCAGCAAATTTACCACGTCCACCAGTTTGTTTTTTGTAAACTTCGCGGTGATCAATAGTTGATGTGATAGACTCTTTGTATGATACTTGTGGAGCACCTTGGTTAACTTCTACTTTAAACTCACGTTTCAAGCGGTCAACAATAATTTCTAAGTGAAGCTCGCCCATACCTGAAATAATGGTTTGACCAGAATCTTCATCAGTTTTAATACGGAAAGTTGGATCCTCTTCCGCTAATTTATTTAATCCTACGCCTAAACGATCTAAGTCACCTTGAGTTTTTGGCTCAATAGCTATCGCGATCACAGGCTCAGGGAAATTCATTGCCTCTAATACAATTGGATGTTTCTCATCGCATAAAGTATCTCCTGTACGGATATCTTTAAACCCTACTGCTGCTCCAATATCTCCTGCTTCAATAAATTCTACAGGATTTTGTTTGTTAGCATGCATTTGGAAAATACGAGAGATACGTTCTTTATTTCCTGAACGAGTATTTAGTACATAAGAACCTGCATCCAAACGACCGGCATAAGCACGGAAGAAACACAAACGACCTACAAATGGATCGGTTGCAATTTTAAATGCTAAAGCAGTGAATGGTTGATTAACATCAGGTGTACGAGTAACTTCTTGTTCAGTATCAGGGTTAATACCTTTAGTTTCCGGTTTGTCCAAAGGACTAGGCATTAATTCCATTACTAGATCCAACATAGTTTGAACACCTTTGTTTTTAAAGGCACTTCCACAAACCATTGGAACAATTTTATTTGCAACGCAAGCTTTACGCAAAGCGTCTAATACTTCTCTTTCAGTGATGGTCTCAGGAGCCTCAAAGAATTTCTCCATGATCTTATCATCAAAATCAGAAACGGCTTCCAACATTTTCTCTCTCCAATGAGCCACATCTTCTTTCATATCATCCGGAATAGGAACTTCTTTAAAGGTCATTCCTTTATCTTCTTCATTCCAAACAATACCACGATTATTGATCAAGTCAACAACACCAATAAAATGCTCTTCAGCACCAATTGGTAATTGTAATGGAACTGCATTACCTCCTAAAATTTCGCGGGCTTGTTTTACCACGTTCAAGAAGTCTGCACCTTGGCGATCCATTTTGTTAACGAAACCGATACGGGTAACATTATAATTATCTGCTAAACGCCAGTTTGTTTCTGATTGTGGTTCAACACCATCAACAGCAGAAAATAAGAATACTAAACCATCTAATACACGTAGTGAACGATTTACCTCTACGGTAAAATCCACGTGACCCGGTGTATCAATGATATTAATTTTGTAGTTATTATCGCGGTATTTCCAGAAACAGGTTGTAGCAGCTGAAGTGATAGTGATACCACGCTCTTGCTCCTGCGCCATCCAGTCCATGGTTGCAGCACCGTCGTGCACCTCACCAATTTTGTGATTAACACCTGTATAATATAATATACGCTCAGTACAGGTTGTTTTACCAGCATCAATGTGGGCAGCAATCCCTATGTTTCGTGTAAATTTTAAGTCAGCCATTTTATTTATTAGAATCTAAAGTGTGAAAATGCTTTGTTAGCTTCTGCCATTTTGTGTACGTCTTCCTTCTTCTTAAAAGCAGCACCTTCTTCTTTTGCAGCGGCAACGATCTCTCCGGCTAATTTCTGAGCCATTGATTTTTCGTTACGTTTACGTGCATATAGTATCAACCATTTTATAGCCATAGATACTTTACGATCAGGACGAATCTCAGAAGGAATTTGGAAAGTAGCACCACCTACACGACGAGAACGCACTTCAACCTGAGGCGTTACGTTTGCAAGCGCTTTTTTAAACACTTCTAATCCATCTTCAGTTGTACGTTTTGCAACAGTTTCAATTGCATCGTGGAAAATTGTAGAAGCAGTGTTCTTTTTTCCGTCGTACATTAAATTATTTAAAAAACGAGTTACTAATACATCATTAAAGATCGGATCAGGTAACAATACGCGTTTCTTGGCTTTACTTTTTCTCATTGTATACTATCTTTTGCTATTAATTATTTTTTCTTAGCTGTTGCAGCTGCAGCACCAGCTTTAGGACGTTTTGCTCCGTACTTAGAACGTTGTTGTTTACGACCTTCAACACCTGCAGTGTCTAAGCTACCACGCACAATATGGTAACGAACACCTGGAAGATCCTTTACACGACCACCACGTACCAAAACGATACTATGCTCCTGTAGGTTATGACCTTCTCCAGGGATATAGGCGATAATTTCTTGCTTATTAGTTAAACGCACCTTAGCTACCTTACGCATTGCTGAGTTTGGTTTTTTAGGAGTTGTTGTGTACACTTTGGTACAAACACCACGACGCTGCGGACATGAGTCTAACGCAGCAGATTTGCTCTTGTTAACCGCTTTTTTGCGGCCCTTTCTTACTAGTTGTGATATCGTAGGCATCTTATTCTTTTTGTATTAAATTTTACTCTATCCAAACACATTTTTTTGAATAGGGACGGCAAAGATAGACAATTAATTTCATCCACCAAGTTTTTTTGAACGTTTTTTACGCGAAGTCAAAATTTAGTATCTTCCTAGTGAAAATGAGGACTTTGACGGGGTTTTGGGAAAGCAATTTTGGATTACAAATTTGCAGAAATCGCAAGCGTTCTAAATCGTTTTAATATAGTGTTTTGCGTTTCAAAATAATATACTTATATTTGACTATTAATAGTATAGTATCTAATGACGATTAAAGAACACATTATTGAGCTTTTGGAAGAATGTAATGAACTATCTGTTAAGGAGATAGTATCAAAAACAAATGCTTCTAAGCAAATGGTGCACTTAGCTCTGTTAAAGCTAATTGATGAGAAAACAGTACGAAAACTAGGCCGAACGCCCAAAACAAGCTATCGTTTAATTGAACAACAACCTGAAAAGCCAATTTTAACGATCCCGGTGCTTACCGAGAAGCAAAATCAGTTTTTAGAGGGCCAATGCCTTATTGTTACCCAGACCGGGAAATTATTGCGAGGAATAGAGGCCCTTACCTACTTTTGCATTGAAAAGGACCTCCCCTTCGAAAGAACCTACGTGGAGCTTAATTCTAACTTTTATGCCCTTGAAAAGTATTATGATAAAAAGGGAAAGATAAATGCTACCGAAAAACTGCTTCACAACAAAGCTTTTGATAAAGTTTGGCCCGATAACCTTTTTTATTTTTCCTTTGATTCAATACAGCCTTTGGGAAGAACACCTTTGGCCACCCTCCTGTATTATGCTAAACAAGGACAAAGCACTTTTTTAATGACTATATTAATTGAAGAAGTAAAAGAAAGAATCTATGCTTTTATAAAAGATCAAAAGGCAGATGCTGTTGCGTTTGTGCCACCAACTATTGGACGCGAAATGCAATTCATGAAATTTTTGAAGAACAATTTAAATTTATCGTTACCGCACATTGAGATAAAAAAAATAAATTGCCTGATTCCCTTGCCACAATATTCTATTCTCAAAACAGAAAATAAGATCAGAAATGCCGACAATACTTATGTGGTTTCAGAAACACGGCATTTTAAACACGTTATCATTATAGATGATCTAGTGGATACTGGGGCAACACTCAACCAAATTGCAGGAAAAATAAAGTTGAAAGGAATTGCAGCAGAAGTTACAGGGTTAGGACTTGTAGGAAGTTTTAAAGGATTTGAAATACTTAATGATGAATAGATGTAAAAAAACCTATTCATCAATTTTTATCATATTGAAAGGGATATTTATGATGTCGCCATACTCGATGCCTGCTTCCAAAATATCATCGTCTGTTTCTTCGTAGAGCCAATTGATGGTAACTGCACTACCTGCTAAGTGAATACTTTGAAGTTTTCTTAAAGCGCTTAAAATAGATCTAGATGAACTGGTATTAAAGTATTCGAGTTCGAAAGTAACAACCGTTGTTGGCTGAGGAGAATTTGCATATTTATCCATTGCTTCCAAAAATGGTTTATAAAATGCTATTGTATCTTCCGGAGTGGAGCGCCCCCTAATTTCCAAAGTACCGGAATCAAGATCAAAATTAATTGCGGGTGTCTTTACTGTAGCTTCACAAATGTAAACTTCCATTTAATTAAAGATAAGCAAAAAAACTCAGAAACAAAAAGCCTTTTTAATCATAGAGACGCCTAAGGCGCTCATGGAGGTTTACATAGAGGTTCATAGAGATCAGCTAAACGCATATCACTCATGAACCTCCGTGAAAAACTCTGTGTTCTCCGTGGTTAATTGCCTCTAAAATATATGCTTTTCTGCATGGTACGAAGACCTCACCAAAGGTCCGCTCTCAACAAATCGGAAACCTTTATTAAGTGCATAGTCTCGATACTTTTTAAATTCATCGGGGTGTACATAGCGAGCCACAGGAAGGTGTTTTGTTGTTGGTTGGAGATATTGTCCTATTGTTAGCACATCTACTTTTACGTTGGCAAGATCATCAATTGTTTCAATGATCTCTTCTTCCGTTTCGCCAAGACCAACCATTAATCCGCATTTTGTTTTTACGCCTGCTTCATCCAAACGTTTCAATACTTCCATACTTCGATCGTACTTAGCTTGAATACGCACTTGCGCGGTTAAGCGGCGAACAGTTTCAATATTGTGCGAAACAATATCAGGCTTTACATCAATAATGCGTTGTAAGTTATCCCATTTGCCAGCAAAATCGGGTATGAGGCATTCAAATTTTGTTTCTGGACTAATTTCTCTAATTGCTTTTATGGTTTCGGCCCAAATTATGGAACCACCATCTTTTAGATCATCTCGATCAACACTGGTGATTACACAATGTTTAACGCCCATTAATTTTACCGATTCGGCCACACGTTTTGGTTCGTCCCAATCAGCAGGCTTTGGTTTACCTGTTGCAACAGCGCAAAAACCACAGCTGCGCGTACAAATATTTCCAAGGATCATAAATGTGGCAGTGCCTGCACCCCAGCATTCGCCCATGTTTGGGCAATTGCCGCTTTCGCAAATGGTATGCAATTTATGCTTGCTTACAATATTGCGAACATTTAAATATTCCTTTCCTGTTGGGAGTTTTACTCTTAACCAATCAGGCTTTTTTATTTTTTGGGTAGATTCGGAAGTGCTTTCCAAATTAATTTCAGGAGAACTCATAATTTAATACCATCTCTTTCCGAAAACGAAACCAACGTGAATGGTAACGACTAATGCTTCGGCAGGATTGCGTGCCATAGTTGGTAATTTTATTGGGAAATAATTTATAGAAACGCCTGTTTCAATTGCTTTTACAAGATTTGTATAAGGAGCATATTCGAAACTCAAGTTAAATTTACCTGCTAAGAATGGATAAACAGAAAGCTCACCTAATCCATTTGAAAATGATGCCCGTCCTATAACGCTATCTTGCGTAAAAGTAGTTTCGTTGAAGCGACGGAATTTATTTACCGTTGATGCGTCGTGCGTAACTGTAGTATAATAATATGGTTTTGCAAAGGCAATTCCCGGGCCAATGCTATAAGAATAACGCACTTCAACTGCTTTTTTATCGGCCTTACCGGCAATTGTTTTTTGGCGACCAACACTTGCTTTTACAAGAAGAATACTGTTTAATTTTCCGTAGATATAACGCTTACGTTCAACATCAGAGCCGTTCAATTTAATTTCTTTAGGATGTTTTAAAGTAGAAGCATCAATTTCAAAATAGGATTTACGCTCAAAGGTTACGTGTTTTGCGCGGCGATATAATAAACCGTAACCACGAGTGTGCATATACATTTGAAACGTTTGCTCGTTGCGATACAATACATTAAGATCACTGCCATCTTTTTCGTAATCGGGTATTACTTGTGCATTTACATCCGCACAAATTAACAATAAAAATATAAAAGCCAGCTTACGAAGCATACCTAACAAAATTAAATAATTCTCATTAAAAAACCTACATTTACAGTACACTAAAATTGAGTTTATGGCAACAAGTTTTGTTAAATATATGGGAGGGTTACGCACCGAGTCGGAACACCTGGCAAGCAAGCAGCACTATATTACTGATGCTCCAGTAGATAATCATGGCAAAGGCGAAGCGTTTTCGCCAACCGATTTAATGGCAACTTCGCTAGCAAACTGCATGCTTACAGTAATGGGTATAAAAGCAAATAGCGAAGGGATGACAAGCATTGATGGCACAACTGCCGAGGTAACCAAAATTATGTACGCCGATCCACGCCGTGTTGGAGAGATTCACATTAAATTAACTTTCCCGAAAAATAATTATAGCGACAAAGAAAAAAAAATCTATGAAAACACAGCGCATACCTGTCCTGTTGCAAAAAGTTTGCATCCTGAATTGAAGCAAATTTTGGATTTTGTGTGAGGAAAATAGAAGAAGAAGAAGAGAAGCCGGAATGGAAGCGAATAAAATATTTTTAACACTCAATAAATATGCGCTAGGTTTCCTTTTCATTTTTAACGGCCTCTACGGACAAAAAATTGCAAGCGGCGATTATGGATTTGGATTAAAGTTAGCGTACAATTCAAAAACAAATAAATTAAGCGGTTATTTTGAGAATTATACCGGGTGGGACGAATCAACTAATAGTCCAAGGTTTTCGTGTATGTTTTACTTCGAAGGAAGTGTAGAAAGCAATACGTTTAAAATTAAAACGTATTATCCAGGAGATAAATTAGCCGACGTTATAGAAGGGACGTGTGAGATAGTAAATAGTAATAGTATAAACATCAAATTACCCAAAGAGCATGGTGGATGTTGGAATGTGCAGCATTTTGCTGATGAACCTGTAAAGTTTGCTTTAGAAAAAGCGATCCAGTTGGTGGATATCAGATATGTTGTTGTAAACAAAACCTATTTTCATAGCCAAAACACAGCATCAAAAAAACAAAAAGCATACATCATTAAAAACAATATTGTGTGCGTTGAGAAACTTGAAGGTGATTGGGCCTTCTGCGCTTATTACGGTAAAAACAACTAAAGGCTGGATAAAAACATCCGACTTGAATAAACTCTAAAAACTTTGATCTAGAAAACAGCATGGATGACGAAGAACAAAAACCAAAACGCCGAGTAAGATATACGGGCACGCATCCAAAAACTTTTAAGGAAAAGTATAAGGAGTTAAATCCGGAGCAATACAAAGAAGATATTGAAAAGCTAATTCAGCAAGGACGAACACCAGCAGGAATGCACCGGAGTATTTGCGTGCAAGAGATCATGGATATTTTAAAAATTGTCCCGGGCCAAGTTGGATATGATGCCACACTTGGTTATGGCGGACACAGTTTAGAAATATTAAAACATTTAAATGGCAAAGGAAAATTGTACGCTACTGATGTTGATCCGTTTGAATTACCAAGAACAAAAGAGCGTTTGAATAATTTAGGTTATGGTGATGACATTTTAACCGTTCGGAAAATGAATTTTTCGGGCATTGATCAAATTGCAGCAGAAGCCGGTCCTTTAAATTTTGTGTTGGCCGATCTTGGTGTTTCATCCATGCAAATTGATAATCCTGAAAGAGGTTTTTCGGTAAAGGTGGAAGGTCCCTTAGACTTAAGGTTAAATCCAAAGAGCGGAGAATCTGCCGCCGAACTTTTAAAATATATTAAAGAAGAAGAATTAGAAGCTATGCTTAGTGAATATTCGGATGAACCCTTTTCGCAACAAATAGCCACAGCAATTACTTCTAAATTAAAAAAAGGTGGTGTAATAGAAACCACAACACATCTAAAACAGATCATTATTGAATCGCTTAAATTTTTGCCCGAGAAAAGGCGTTCGGATGAAACAAAAAAAGCTTGCCAGCGTTGTTTTCAGGCATTGCGTATTGCTGTAAATGATGAATTTGATGTATTAGAAAAGTTTTTAGAAAAACTCCCGGATGCTTTGGCAAAAGATGGAAGAGTTGCTATACTTTCGTTTCATTCGGGCGAGGACAGACGCGTAAAAAAATATTTTCAGCACTACTTTCGCGAAGGTATCTTTAGTGAGGTGGCCCCCGACCCTGTTCGTGCTTCGGTGGAAGAAATTGCAAGTAATCCAAGAGCGCGTTCGGCCAAATTACGTTGGGCAATTAAGGCTTAAGTATTTATCTTTTGTACCTTTACGTTTAATGAACTTCAAACGCCCAAATAAAAAACTGGAATTACAAATACAGCAGGCTGTAAAAAAATTAAAATGCCCTATTCATAACAAGGAGGCTTCTATTACTATGGATAATGAGGAGGCTGAAGTTGTGGTAGGAGAAGCTTGTTGTATATTCTTTAAAAAAGATGTATTTATTTTAGGCGAACGTATGCGTAAGGATTTTTTGTATAAAGACCAAAAAATGCGCGAGCGCTTGGATAGAGAATGGAAAAAAGCAAATAGACCAAAGGGTGATGACCATTCTTAGGCGCAGCCTTGATAATTTCGTTCTGTTTCAGTATTTTTAATTCCAGAAAAAACAGTCATGAGAGCAATTAATTCACTTCTTGTTTTTGCAATAGCATCATTATTACTTCCGTCTTGCGGTGAAAAATCAGAGCCTAATTTAACTGTAAAAAAGAAATTTATTGAAGGAAGCAATTCATATGAATTATTGATGTTTGACACTATTAATAAAATAGATGCTGGCGGATTAAAGCAAGGGAAATGGATCGTGAGAAAACTACCGGGTAATATAGTTTTAGAATCCGGAATGTATAAAGACAATCAAAAACAAGGCTGTTGGGTAAGGCATGGTTTAAAAGGAGAATTTATTGATTCTATTTATTACAATAATGATGTACCTTCGAAATAATATTAGCTAAATAGACTCAAATTGCCTTCCAAATAATATTCCTGCCATCATTATCGGTACATTTTTGATCACCCAAGGGTTCTAAAGCAAAAAAGCGATGGGAATTAGTTCCCATCGCTTTTTATTCTACTCTATAGTAAACATCTATCTAAATAAACTCACATTACCTTTCAAGTCATATTCCTGTCCATCTTTGCCTGTAGCTTTTATAATATAGAAATATGTTCCCTCTGAACAATCTTTTCCATATTGGCTTTTTCCATCCCAGGCAAAATTTCCAGTGTCGCTTGTAAGTTCATAAACTTTATTTCCCCAACGATCATAAATGATAATGTAAATTTCATTTAAACTGCTTGCACGCAATCTAAAGATATCATTTGACTTATCGCCATTTGGCGTGAACACGTTTGGTATCTCTAATTTTGACGCAAGCTCCACATAGATTAATCGCATGGCGGTATCTATACAAGATCCTTTTCTTACAATTAATATCACACTGTATGTGCCCGATGCCGTATATGATGCCGATGTTGGCTGTGTATTATAAACAGTTTGTGTTACTGCACCATTTCCGTAACCCCAAGTGGAAATAATACTACTTGCACCGGCACTTGTAGAGCTGTTATTATTAAATGTAACACTAAGTGGTACAAAACCATGGTCAGGGATCGCAGTAAAGCTTGCATTAATAGCGCCTGGTATTACTTCGTAACTTCCAATACTCACACAACCGTTAATAGTATTTGTAACCATCACAAAATACAATCCGGTAATATTTGTTGTGAGCGCTGATCCGGTTAAAGCAGATGTTAATGCTCCCGGTGGAACTGTCCATGAATATGTAAATCCGGTTGTAGATCCTGTAATAGATGGCGTAATTGAAGAGGTTGGATTATTTGCACAATCTAATGTAAACAATCCTGTTGCTCCTAAAGCAGGTGGTGTTTGATCACTTGCAATAATATATGTTGCTGAAGCAGTACAACCATTTACAACAGAAGTTGAAATTGAAGTATGGCTTCCGGCAGCAGTTGAATTGAATTGAGATCCCGGTACACCAGGCCCAACGGGTGGATACCAAATATATGTTGGAACTAATGCTACTGCTAATGTTGGTGTGATAATTGGAACAATTACAACATCCAAATTCTTACACGTGATCACCGAATTAGTTAAAGCACTTATAGTGAATTTTGGA
This sequence comes from Sphingobacteriaceae bacterium, assembly GCA_016705695.1. Taxonomy (GTDB): domain Bacteria; phylum Bacteroidota; class Bacteroidia; order B-17B0; family Aurantibacillaceae; genus Aurantibacillus. Next base: position 22,372 of record JADJLA010000009.1, on the reverse strand, counting down.
ATGCGAATATCTTGTAATATCTGTACCGTTTTTGTTGACCTACACATATTGTTTTGATCAACTGCCCCCACAGTAAATATTCCAACAGAGGTAATATTATTTGTTGCGCCGGTTATTGCAGGATTAATTACAACCGTATGATTCGGTGTTGGATTAATAGAGTTTGATGGAATTGCAGGAACTGTCCAAGTGATTTGTGTATTTGGATTGCTACTTAACCCATTTAATACCATGCTCGGATCTCTGCAACTTAAAATACTAAGCGGTTGAATAAAATCAATATTTGGTGCTATTGTATTTTGAATTATACTAATAGACTGCGAGGAAACACAATTATTGGTGAGATCCTTCACATAGATCACATACGTTCCGGGAATAGTAATATTATTTAAATTCGGATTTATAGTGAAAGTGGTTGGAGTTCCTGTAACTGGCGGCACCATAAATGTATAACTAACAGGCGTATTAGGAACTGGCGAAGTAATTACAGTTGTTACTTGCATACTTGTTATGCTTTTGCTACCGCATCCAATTGTAAAGTTAGTTGGGCTAGTAACCGTAAATATTGGAACACCGATCGATGCTGTTACCTGAACTGATTTGGTAGATTTACATCCCGTTAAATTATTTACCGATTCTCCCCAATAATCTCCCGGTGATCCCGGACAAAAAATATTAATTGTTCCTTGTGCCGCTCCGACATAAATTGTTGTTGTTCCAACTACCTGAAACCAATTGGTGGTAACGTTTGGTCCCATATTACTAGTTAAAGTAAAACAGCCTGAACCCGCGGCGCAGGTAATATTTTGTACTGTTGGCGTTATTGCAATAGTTGGTGAGGCATAATTTTGATACACTGTAAATGTTTGCACAAACTGACAACCCGTAGAACTTGTTCCTACAACCTGACCTGTGCACGCTTGCGTAAAATTCATACTTGCTCCAACTAAAGTTCCGGTACAAGTTGGAAACCAAGTATAGGATAACGGAACTCCATTTGTAACACTCGCCGTTAATAATACATTTGGATTTAAACACGTAATGGTATAATCACCACTTGGATTTACAATAACAAAACTTGCAGGTTGTGGAATTGGAAGAACGCTAAATGTGGCAATTGTTTTACAACCATCAGATGTTGTAAGCGTAACCGAATTTAAACCCGGCACTAAACCAGAAGCAGTTGGGCTATTAACCGTTGTTACAGTTCCCGGTAAAGGACTCCATGTAGTTGTGTAATTTGGACTTCCGCTAGGACTGAACGTAACATTTAAATTTACGCTACTTGTAACAGGAGTAGCACACGTACCATTGGTTACTAATGGGTTCATGTTCGCTGTAGGATAAACTGAAACTGTTGCTACAGAAGATTGCGTAATTACTGCAGAAGTAGAAGTTGTTCCTGTAATATAAAGCGTATAAGTTGTGCTTGAAGTAGGTGAAACTGTAAAATTAGGGTTACTTTGAATTTGCCCGGCAGGCTGAATTGAATACGATGGATTAGCCAAATTATTTGGATTACTAATACTTACTGTTGTAACAGCACCTCTACATATAAACGTACTGCTATTTGCAGGAGAAAGTAAACACAACGTATTACTCGAAGGCGAACAGCTTAAACAATTTGTGCGAAAATACATTCCGGCCATTGTCATATCATAACAATCGCTGCCATTTGGTCCTACATTATAAATTGCTGATGTTTGAGCAACAACCGGTGCAGCGCCCGGATCAACTATAAAATTCCATACTTGTTGCTGCGCTGTAGTTAATACATAATTATTAGTTGCGCTATTAAGATTAATATTTGTGTTGGCTATTTTTTGAAGATCGCTTACCATTAAAAAATTAGTGTACGATGTAACAGCACCACACACATTAAATCCTGTGATAGTACTTGTAACAGGTCCCGGAGGTTTTGTTTGACAACCATCAGCAATAACAATACTTCCTGAATAAGTTTGTTGCTGATCGGTATAAACTATAAATAATAAAGCCCCATCTGTATCATTACCTGCAATTGGAGGGTTTGTTGGAAGACCAGAGATCATATAATTACCATTGCCGGAAATTATTGATGTTACATCGGCCCTGTAAGAATAAGAACCCGCATAACTCCAACACTTGTCGGCATCTTGCCCAATAATTGACATTGGAAAACTATTAGTTGCTGAGGCCGGGTTTGTAATTGTAGCAGTAACTGCTATTCCATTACCCGACATTCCTGCATATAAAAAAGCTTTTTCGATCACAACACAAGTTGGTAATCCTGAAATAGTGAACGCAGCGGGCTGAGTAACTCCAATCTGAAAAGAAAAAGGGCGTTTGTATAAAGGATTACTAGCGTAAGTAAAATTCAATCCGCATTTAGTAAGTGTATAGCTTGTTGCAATAAGACCATTGCCATTATTAACATTCGCATTTGAAGTAGCTTTTGGATTTGTGGGAACGGTTAATAAATAGTCGGGAGTTCCTGGCTGAGCAGGGTTATTAATTTGTGCCGACAGACCTGCTGAAAGCAACATAAGTGCAATGTAAAATTTTTTCATGCAAATGGGGTTTTACCTACTACTAAATATAACAATAGTAGACTTCACTTGAAAACTCAATAATAAAATTTAGACGGAGAGCCGCTTTTTAATGCCTAATTATTTTAACACATTCCCACAAGTTCCCATAAAGGTCTTTTTTACCTCAGGGTTCTCTAGAACTTGAAACGTCATATAAGGCGCTCCAAATAATTTACAGTAACGTGATGCGTTTTTCTGTTTGGCAAGATCAAGCGCATAAGCAAACGTGCGCGAATAATACTTCTCGGCCACCCTACTCGCGGAGCTAATATACATAAATACAAGACTCTCATTTGCATCAGGCCTTCTTAAATAAGGTTCAAGCACCGTGGCGGCGTATCTATAATCTTTACTCTTACTAAATACGTATGATAATTTAAGAGCGTTTTGCCAGCTGGCATCTTTAATATTATAAAATCCTTTGATGCGAGCAATACAAGCGTCGATCTGGGCATCTGCATTATCGGCAGTGTCCAAACTCTCCATGATCTTAAACTGCCACTCAATATTCAATCCATTAACGTAAGCGCTATCTAATTTTCCATATAATCCATCAATGGTTTGTTGGATCTTAGCTTGATGCTCAGGATTTCCGGCATTGCTATCCAAATTCAACTGACAAAACACCTTGTTGTAATTGAATACCGGGTGCGCCTGTTCTCTTTTTAATAATCCATCAAACACAGCTTCATCATCCTCATCAACCGAACCTTGTTTTAAGTAACGGTAGTAAACTCGGTTATTAGTTAAAGCGGCATTTGCTGAATTTTCTTCAAATCGTAAACTATCTAAAATACTCTCAGGGTATTTTCCTTCTACCATTCGCTTACCAATAAATTCCATGATCTTTAAGGCCTCTTGCACTTTACCCGCTTTAACCGCGCGATTAAATTGAACGATGGAGAATTTTTGTTCTTTATCTCCGCTCACATCATACGTAACATCCATTACAATTTGCGCAAAACGCTCTTTTGCTAAAATAGGCTCTAATTCGTCTTGTAATTTTTGATCGCCGTTAATTGTTTTTATGGCTTTACTCTTGCCCATGTTCACCAGGTTAGCGTATTTACCATCTTCATTCTCTAACATAAACAAACCCCAACTATCGCGGCAATCAACCGTAGGTTTAATGATGGCTTTTTGTTGCTCTTGTAATACTTTTGTTACACTTTCTGCACGCTTACGCTGCAGCTTAGCATTGGCGCCTGAATCTCCTTCAATACTTGAGTAGGCATAGATATACAAACCATCAATAATAAAATCTGGTTCATTCATGGCTTTAATAAATGGTTGAATATCCTCTTTCTTGAATTCGAATTTATTCTTTTCGAAAGGGATATTGAATGTAAGAATAGAACTTTCAGATTTCGGTTCAAATGGTGGTTTTATTCCAACGGAACCTTTCATTGGCATGATGCCAATGGGAGTTTTGCTGTCAATATTTCCACTTTCGCTATAACCACGTGTAATTGTTTTGCAGTATTTTCCATCTTGCACCACAATTAAATTTATTTCATAATCGCCGGTGATCTTAGGATTAAATTTTCCCATCATCACTCGTATTCCTTTTATTTTATTCTTCTTTTTCTTGTCAACATTTTTAGTAAGCAAATTGCTTTTAAAGAATTTATCTTTGTAAATAACCTTACTCATCACCCCCTTATTGTAAATATTATTATCTACAATATTATAATCTGCTTTAGTGTATTGATCGCGCTGAACAACATCCACCGCCAAACCATCCTTTGCTTTTTTAAGTAATCGACGCATTTCGCGCGAATTTTTGAACTCTAAATATATTTTTCCATCGCTAACGCTTAGTCCTTTATGCAGTACATCATAATTTCTCCAACGCTCGCAATTTTTACATTTCTTAGCCTCAAAATCCTTTAATTTACTGGAGGTTTTATTGTAAGGCACTGCAATTTCCTTTTTGTGCTCTACTCCTTTATTGGTAATATCATAACCACCAAATACGGCACTTGCAAACACTTTCTTTCCTTCATCATCAATTGCACAAGAGATACCAATTAGCGTATACTTAGGATTATTGAGAACAAACAGATTCTTTACATTACTTTCCCAACGCTCATAAATTACTTTTGCTACTTCATGGGTTTTATAAGCCTCTCTTCCTTTGCTAATTGGAGCCTTCATGGTAACTTCTTCGCCCTTTTTAGTAGCTCCAACTTTTTTAAGATTCTTTTTTGTACTTGCGGGTTCTATTTTATCTTTACCTGCCGCGGCCATTTTCTCCGAACTTAAAGCTGCTGCTTCGTTCATCATTGCATTAAACTCCAATCGGTCTAACCCCTTTTCTGCTCTGTAACGATTAAGCTCTCGTAGCAAAATATTTGGTAACGAATCGATCTTAAAATTTGTATCATCGATCGCTTTCTTTTTATTTTTTTGAGCAAATCCACTTAAACTAAGTGTAATGAATAGTAGAAAAATATACCTCATAGCTAAATTTTGTTTATGCGTAACACATAAAATTTGCCTTAAAGTATAAATTTTTTTTGATTAAAAAAATGCTTTTGTTTAAACCGCAAATTGACAGTGGATTTTACCTGAAGCCATACTCTTTATTATCCTTATTGAATTCCTCTTCCTTAAAGGAGGGATTGATGGTTATACTTGGATATTCGTAGCTTTCAAAGAGGCCCAGATCGTCGTAAAGACTTACTGACACGGGCAACATCAACTTTTCGTCAATAAAGATAACGGCCTTTTTGCAGTACAAATTGGGTACTAAGATCTTCTTGCCCTTTTTGAGGTAACCAAAATCGTTCAAAAGGTCGTTCTTGTGGCGCAACAAGTAATCATTCACAATAAGTTTAGCAGCTATTGAGCTGGCGGTTTCTTTAACTCCAACTGTATACTCAACATAAGTGTATGCTGGATTCTCGTATTGAAGCAAATAACAATTATAATGCATCTTTTTGCTTTTGCCCTTGTACACTAGGTTCTTGAGACCATCTTTATCTTTTGAAAATGTAAGTGCAATTGACCTCCCAATAAAATCGAACCCTAATTCATGAATGGTATAATGCTGATTCTTGCGCATCAAATTTCCATTTGGATCGAGATTAAGATTAGGGATATGATTAGGTTTTACAAGGGCTTTATTACTATTTGAATTCTGGTTGTATAGGATCTGGAGCTTTTTTGCTTTATTATTAAAATACATACGCCTAGGATTCATTTGCAATTTTACCTCCGAGCCGGCGGTTTCATACTTAGTTCCTAGGCGTTCAATAGCATTAATAGTAATCCGGAGAGTTTTTACATTTCGGATAGAATCATACATTTGATGCAGAATTGTGCTTGTTTCTATTTTGCCTAACCTAAACGAAGTAAGCGCTAAATAGGAAGCTAAAAGAATGCATATGGAGGCAATTATTTTCTTCACGTTAATGATGATACAAAGATAGATGTTAGTTTTTACTTACCTTTACATTTTAAACTAAAATTATGTCAATTATCGGAATCATTCCGGCTCGTTATGCTTCTACCCGTTTTCCGGGTAAGCCATTAGCAATGATAGATAGCAAAACCATGTTGCAACGCGTAGTTGAGCAAAGCAAAAAAGCAACACTCTTAAGCGAACTGGTTGTAGCCACCGATGATGAGCGAATTGAAAAACATTGCAAAGAAATTGGCGTAAAATGCATTATTACCAAAGCTGATCACCCAAGCGGAACTGATAGATGTCAGGAAGCTTACGTCTTAAGTGGCTCAAAGGCTACATATATCATCAATATTCAGGGCGATGAACCTTTTTTACATCCCGAACAAATAAATTCATTGGCAAAAGCATGCGATGGTAGCACAGAATTAGCAACGCAAATGATCAAGTGCTCTAATTACGAAATGCTTGCTGATACAGGCGAAGTAAAGATCGCATTGAACGTAAATAAAGAAGCGCTTTACTTTAGCAGAAGCATTATTCCCTTTGTAAAAAACGAAAAGCCCGAGAACTGGCATTTGAAACACGATTATTACCGACACGTTGGTATGTATGCTTACCGCGCAGATATATTAGAAAAAATTTCCAAACTTCCTGTTTCTACTTTAGAAAAAGCCGAATCGCTTGAGCAATTACGCTGGTTAGAGAATGGTTTTAAAATAAAATGCGTTGAAACCACTTACGAAAGCCATTGTATAGATACACCGGAGGATATTGAGAAGGTGTTAAGGCTTCTTAAGGTCTGACTCTAAATCACCATGCTTTGCTTTCAGCCGACAGACAGGTAAAGTATTAATATTAAACCCTAGTCCCGCCGAAAATCTTATTTCCGATAGACTTTTATGTAGATCATAATTATGTGAGCCGGCAATGTATCTTGCTTGCACAAAGAAATTAAAATATTTTCCTACGAAGTAATTATAGCCTATAATACTTGAAAATACTGGACTTGTACCAGTATGCGCCACAAGAATTTTTGGTGAGTCGGTTTTAATTGCGCAATACAAACTCCCGGCTGAGCACCCAAATAAAAATCACCATTACCCTTAATGACATGGTAATTCAATCCGAAAAATAAATTGTTGATGAATTTAAATCCTTCGGGTGACTTTGTTTGTTCGCCCAAAAACATATAGCCATCACCCGAAACAGAAACATTATCACTTAGATATCCCTCCAAATTTCCATGTAAATAAAAATAAGATTCGTTATAGCCAAACATTTTAGCAGGACTAATGGTTGCCATGGCTTTTATTAATCCTTTTCGTGGGATTTGTGTTTGCGAATACGTAAGCGTGGTAATCAATAAAAGAAAAACAAAAAAACATCTTTTTACCTGTTCCATAGTTTCCCAATTTTATAATTTAAACTAATGGTAGTCAATAAATGTCCATGCAAAACGGTGCTTTGCTCTTCAGTAATGGCAATATTATTGGGTTCAATATGTGTATGCAATACGGTGCTTAAATGAACCATGTATTGAGAACTAAGTGTAATATCGAATCTTCCTGTAACATTAAAATGCGTTGCCAAACCTGCTTGCACTGCCGAACCCCAGCGATCAACAGAAATTGAAGGAGAGTTAATGAGTGTTACTCTATTATAATCAAAACAATGTCCGGCTAAAATATAAGGTTTTATCTTTTTTGTATTTTTAATTGGATAAAACATCACCGACCAACCAATATGATAATAATCGCTACGTACTTTATCCTTAATATTAATCGTAATATAATCAGCAAACCATTCTGTATTTACTTGGTCGGCCAATTGGATCCGAAATTGCCCGCCTGTTCCAATTCCCGCACCTTCATCGCTAAAAGCGCTTACTGTACTCCTGGCCCCTAACGAAAACCATCCTGCATTAGAAACTTTTGGTTTTTCTTCGGTTTGTGCTAAAGAACATAAAAAAAACAGGCTGAAAAATACACTGTATATTTTACGAACCTGTTTCATAGAATTTGTTTTGAAATTATTTTTTAGCGTCGGCCAAAAATTGTGCTAAGCCGCTATCCGTTAAAGGATGTTTTAATAATGCTACAATGGCACTAAGCGGACAAGTTGCAACATCTGCTCCTAATTTAGCGCAATCAATTATGTGCATTGGGTGACGAACGCTTGCAGCCAAAATTTGTGTTTCATATCCGTAATTATCGTAAATAAGGCGAATGTCGGCTATTAAACCTAAACCATCTGTGCTTACATCATCTAATCTTCCAATAAAGGGGGAAACATAAGTAGCCCCTGCTTTTGCAGCCAATAAAGCTTGACCTGCTGAGAATACCAATGTGCAATTTGTTTTAATTCCTTTATCGGTAAAATATTTTATGGCTTTCACACCTTCTTTGATCATTGGAATTTTTACAACAATACGCGGGTGTAATTTTGCCAACGCTTCGCCTTCTTTTACCATTCCTTCAAAATCGGTTGAGATAACTTCGGCACTTACATCGCCTGTAACAATATTACAAATGTCAACATAGTGTTTCAAAATATTATCTTGTCCTTTAATTCCTTCCTTTGCCATAAGCGAAGGATTTGTGGTTACACCATCTAAAACACCAAGATCTTGTGCTTCTTTAATTTGAGCGAGGTTAGCTGTATCTATAAAAAATTTCATTTATTTAATTTTGTGGGGTAAAAATAGCATTAAAAAAGCAGCCCTTATGAGCTGCTCCTTTAATATTGTAAAAAAATATTAACCGTGTTACTGTTTTATGATACGTTTTACTGTTGTACCCTTTTCTGAACTCAATTTGACGAAATAAGCGCCAACTGCAAAGTTTGAAAGATCTACATTGGTAAGTTCAGTATCAATATCTACCACTTTAACAGTTTTTCCACTGAGGTCAATGATGCTTGCTTTTGAGTTATTGCCATGGTCATTGGTTTTAATATGTAATTCATTATTTGTAACAATACTAGGATATACCAAAAGTTCCAGCGTGTTTTTATTAAGCGCCGCAATTCCTGTAGTTAAAGTGGTTACATCAATTGTTTGTAATGATTTTGCATAAGTTCCAGCTACTAACCTTTGTGTTGTTGCATTGTAAGCTATATCCCAAACCGAAATAATTGGCATATTATTTCCAACCCTGTACCAATTAATTCCTGCATCGTATGTAACGTAAACACCAATATCATTTGCTACAAATAAATTATTTTCGTTTCCGGGAACAATAAGCACATCATTTATTCCTGCTTGTGGTAAATTTCCACTAATATCTATCCACGTTGTTCCGTTATTGGTTGACTTGTGAATGTGCGGAATGTATTCTCCGAATTTATACCCTGTATGTGTTACATAAACATTGTTTGCCACGTTGGGAGACGCATGAATTGATGTAACATAACGGTTAGGAAGTGTTCCTGTAATATTACTCCAATTAGTACCATCGTTTGCCGTCATCCATACATTGGCATCAGAAGTTCCTACATAAATTTTCTGCGCATTCAAATTTGAATTATCAATAGAAGAAATATTATGAAAACGTGGGTCTAAAATAAGTCCATCGGTTAGATCATTGCTGATCGGCGTCCAATTATCTACAGGACCACCTGTGTTTTTATAAACTCTGTAAGTTCCGGTGTATTGTGTGTTTGGATTTAAACTGTTCAACACATAAGGCATATCCCAATTTCTTCTGTCGTTTGGATCAATATTATTATCATTAGGATTAAAACTTGCACCACCATCATTTGTTGCCCATAAACCACCATTTTGTGTTTCCACATAATAGGTTTGATTATTTGTAGGATCAAAACGCATTTGAAAACCATCTCCGCCAAAATCACGGGTCCACGAATTAAGTGTGCTTACGTTTCCATAACATGTTCCGTTGTCTTGTGCGCCACCCCAATATAAACCTGTGAAAGGGTTCACTTCTACTCTATAGAATTGTGTATTCGGGATCTCATCAATATCTGTATAAGTAACACCATCATCATTTGTAAAATACATTCCTCCATCTGTTCCTAGATAATAAACACCGGGCGAGATCATATTTATTGTGTGAATATCTGCGTGCACATCATACTGCCACCATGGCGGCATGTTCAAATTCCAGTTAGCACCACCATCTGATGATTTGTAAAATTCTACACCTGCAATATAAACTTCATTATCATTAGCTGGATCAACTTCAATACCGCTAAAGTACCAACCAAATCCTCCATAGTTACCTGAAATGCCATTGTTACCCATGCTTGTCCAATTAGTTCCTCCATTTGTTGTTCTGTAAACAGAATACATGGTGTACAAACTATCACTCACTGCAACATACAATTTATTTGGATCTTGTTTGCTCATGCAAATGCTATAGCGATTCACTTTAAAGTTTGGCAAGCCTCCGCCTAATACTGTCCAGTTTGTTCCGCCATTTGTGGTTTTATAAACACGTGCATCATTCGAGTAACGAATATTTACGGTTGCATTACGAATACATGTATAAGATGTTGCGTACAAAATCTGCGGATTTGAAGGATTTATTTCAATATCTGTTACGCCGGTTTGGCTGTTGATCATCAATACTTGTGTCCACGTTGTTCCGCCATTTGTGCTTTTGTAAACACCGCGATTATTATCTGCAATAATTGGATTACCGAGTGCTGCTACATAAATTTCATTTGAATTACTTGGATTCACTACAATTTTATTGATGATCTTGGTACTTGTTAAACCAATATTTGTCCAGGTATTTCCACCATCAGTACTTTTATACATTCCATCTCCAATAAACACGGTGAAAGGAACATCAGGATCACCTGTTCCGGCGTAAACAATATTTGCATTATTAGGATCGAACGCAATAGCACCAATGTATAAAAATGGTTTGCTGTCAAAAACGGGGGTCCATGTTGCTCCTCCATTTGTTGTTTTATAAATTCCCGCACCGGGAGTTCCAATTAAAATTACGTTTGAGTTGGTAGGACTCACTGCCACGCAAGTAATGCGTCCACCAATATTAGTAGGGCCTTCAATTTGCCAAGTACCAAATGAAGAAGCGTTGCTGTTTTTATTTTGAGAGCTCGCGCTTGTCATTACATCTTCAAAAGCTTTTACATCAAATACAGCATCAGGATATGCGCGTGTTTGCGCAAACAGATCATAAGGAGCGGCAGGGTTGCCTTCTTCCTTTTCCTTTTTGAAACCATTATTGAATACATAGCATGCGCCCAAAATAGCGATCGATGCTACCAGCGTTGAAGTAAAAAATATCTTTTTCATATGACTAAAAGTATACAAAAAAGGTGCCGCTTTTAGTTAAAATGTAGGAGAGATATTTACAAATGAGTAAAACAAAAAAGCTGCCCGAGAGCAGCTTTTTGTATATATGATATCTTAATAGAATTATGCTTGATCGTTACCGGCCAATTTCTCGCGGATACGAGCAGATTTACCTGTTCTTTCGCGTAAGTAGAATAATTTAGCACGACGAACGATACCTGCTTTTGCTACTTCAATTTTATCAATGAATGGAGATGCTACAGGAAATATCCTTTCAACACCAATACCATTACTCATTTTACGAACTGTGAAAGTAGCTGTTGCTCTTTCGTTCTTGCGCTGAATAACAACACCAGTATACTGCTGTACACGTTCTTTGTCGCCCTCTTTAATTTTGTAAGAAACTGTAACTGTATCACCGGCACGAAACGTTGGGTGATTTGTAACAGGAACCAGCTGTTGTTTTACGTAGTCTAATAATAAACTCATGATCTGTTTTTTTAATTGTTGCGTTTATCAGCATACTTTGCCTAGTGCAAACAGCGGCGTAATAATCGGGGTACAAAAATAGGAAAATATTGACATTTGCCAAAAAATGAGAGCGTTTTTAGGCCCAAAACGGGCTTTTTTAGTAAATTTAGGCCCTTAATTAGTTACTCTAGTGTTTGTCTCGATCGTTTTCGAGAAGTATCACATGTCCAGGTGTTGGAATGGTATACAAGTACGCTTGAGGTGCGTATGCCGTAAGGCGTGAGAGTTCGAGTCTCTTCCTGGATACACTTATAAGTGACTAAAAACCAACCTATTAATTGTTTTGATAGGTTGGTTTAGTCCTTATTTAGTCCAATTATTCTTAATTAAAATTAGAGGGGCAAATTGGATCAAAGATTACTCCTTAATAAACTTACTCGTATAACTCTTACCTTCTGAAGTGATCAGTAATTGATAGATACCCTTTGGTAAACCTTCAATGTTTATTTGAGTAGTGTTTTCTTTTTGTTCTAATACATTTCTTCCTAATACATCCATGATTACAAAACCATTTATAGACTTACCCTCTGTAAGTTTAAGATGTAGAATTGTTGAAGATGGGTTTGGATAAAGAATTATTGAATCATCAGTAGATGAATTACTCGAAACATTTGTACAAGGGGAGACATTAATACTTAAGGTATTAAAACTATTGCATCCTACCGAATTTGTTGATGACACAGAATAAACAGTTGTAACAGAAGGCGAAACGATAAGGCTTGATCCCGTGGTGCTACCTGGATTCCATGTATATGTATTAGAAGCACTGGATGAAAGTGTACTAGTTGATCCTGAACAAATGGTGTAAGAAGTTGCATTAACAGAAAACGGGCATCCTAATTTCAGAATAAAAACATCTGCACTACCAACAGGAGTTAAATTAAATAATGATGAACTTGGATCAAAATCTGAAGTACCTGTGAAGTACCCTGTAGTGTATAGATTGGAATTAATATCCAAAACTATTGAATTGCCAATACTATTGTTATTGCCGCCAATATTCGTGGCCCAAATAAAATTACCAGAAGGATCTAGCTTTGAAATAAATATATCACGAAAACCAACAGAATTAAGAATAAAACTTCCTATGTTAGGATCAAAATCAACAGACCCTTCAAATGTACCTGTAGTAAATATATTACCTAAATGATCAACAACAATTGAGGAACCATTATCCCATCCAGGTCCACCCATACTTTTTGCAAAAACAAAATTGCCTGCTATATCTAGTTTAGAAATGAATATATCCCCATTTACAGCACTTAGGGTGTAAGTACCTGCACTAGGATCAAAGTCAGTCGTTCCTTGAAAAAAACCAGTTGTGTAAACGTTAGCATTAGCATCAAGGAAAATAGAATACGGCCTTCCACCACTACCAATTAAACTTTTTGCCCAAACAAAATTTCCAGCTGCGTCCAATTTAGAAATAAATACGTCGCTGAAACCTGAACTTAAAGTATATGTACTGGCCCCTGGATCGAAATCTGCACCATTCTGAAATTCACCAGTTGAGTATACATTTCCTGAAGCATCAACTTTAATATCCCAACCCTTTTCTATCCCGCTTCCTTCAAAACTTTTTGCCCATATAAAATTACCTGAAGGGTCGAGCTTTGAAATAAAAGCATCTACGGATCCCATTGAAGTAAGAGTATAAATAGAGGGGCTAGGATCAAAGTCCGCTACACCAGAAAATTCACCTGTAGTATAAATATTTCCATTACCATCAAGTTCAATTGAATAACCGCTATCAACATTAGCTCCTCCCATATTTTTTGCCCAAATGAAATTACCTAGCGCATCCAGTTTTAATATAAAAATGTCATTTTGTGGTCCTGAAAGCGTATAAGTCGAAGGTCCAGGATCGAAGTCAACAGTAAACTGAAAAACCCCAGTAACCAATACATTACCCGCTAAATCATTGGCTATTGACCAACCAACATCGTTTGCACTACTACCAATACTTTTAGCCCATAAAAAATTTCCAGAAACATCTAGTTTTGAGATAAAAATATCATTCCCACCTGAAGAAGTAAGTGTATACGACCCTGGACCTGGATCGAAATCTACTGTACCAGCAAAATAACCTGTGGTATAAACATTACCATTTCCGTCAACTACTATTGAATAACCCTGTTCAAACATGCCATCACCAAAACTTTTTGCCCACTGTAAATCTTGAGATCTTAAAAACAAGATATTTAAACAAGTAAAACAAAAAAACAACCTTAATTTAATTTTCTCCATTTGGATATTTTAAATGAAGTTAACAATAATATTCGTTAATTAACGATAAGCGAGAATTAAAACTGCAAAGCACCTCTCTCTAATCACCATTCTTCAATTTTTAAACTTATTACATTTAAACATATAAAGTGTATCACAATATATAACTAACTCGGTATACTTTTCTAATGTACGTGTTCGCATGCTAGTAGTCACTACTAACATACCCGCCACCCTTTATCAAAAGGCCCTATCCCCCCGGGTGATTAATTTTGAGATCGTAAAACTAGCTAGCAAACCTTAAAAAAATTATCTCTACCACAAACCTTCATTTCGCTTCTCTTTTTTATCTACTTAGTCAATGTGCTTGTGTTTAAGCATAACTCACTCCTAGCAATTCTTTGTATCAAGTAAACTTCTAAACTTTTAAACTGGCTAAGTTTAGTGCATTATATAGCTATAAGCCACAATATCGCTCCGCTAAAAAACCTTCTTCTTATTACGGAACCCATTCTTAATTGTAACAGCTTTCTTTTTGTATCTCATTATTGGATCTAAAGGAATAGATCGATAGCCTATTATAACCCTTTAAATAACTCAAAAAATTATAAACCTAAAACCAAACAACATGAAACATTTCCAAAAAGCAGAAAGGAGCAACTGCAAAATCAAGATGGCCATTCAAGGTCCATCGGGCTCCGGAAAAACTTATTCATCCTTATTATTAGCACATGGCTTAACTAATGATTGGGAGAAAATAGCAGTATTAGATACTGAAAACGGATCATCGAACCTCTATTCGCATCTCGGGCCATACAAGGTGCTTAGCTTAACATCGCCCTACAGCCCAGAAGTATTCATTGAGGCAATAGACCTGGCTGTAAAAGGAGGATTTGAGTGCCTGATCATCGATAGTATCTCTCATGAATGGAATGGATCTGGAGGCATACTAGATATCCATAGCAACATTCCTGGCAATTCCTTCACCAACTGGAGCAAAGTAACTCCAAGACACAACTCATTTGTGCAAGCAATCCTGCAAAGCAACATCCACATCATCGGCACAATTAGAAGCAAAACAGAATATGTGCTATCTGATAAGAACGGTAAAATGGTGCCAGAGAAGGTTGGATTAAAACCGGTAACTAGAGAAGATGCAGAATATGAGTTCACCATAGTATTTGAACTTAACCAAAAGCACCAAGCTAATATTGGAAAAGATCGCACTGGATTGTTCAGTAAAAGGCCAGAAGTGATCTTATCAGCAGAGGTAGGGAAAGAGATACGACAATGGTGCCAAATTAAAGAAGAGCCATCTCAGCTCAATAACTTTGCAGTAGAAAAAGTGCCGGTAAAACCAGATGATTTTATAGAACAAATCAATGCCTGCAAAACGGTTGAAGAACTTAGCCAGTTCTACTCTGCTCACCCAGAACAACAGAGGAAGTATAGGTCCTACTTCTCTGAACGCAAAAACCAAATCGATTTATTAATTAATAGCTTTTTAAACAATGGAGTACATCATTGATAACCAGAAAGTGTTGGCACAATTGCCGGCACTTTCTCCTAACGGGATAGGAAAATCCTCAAGTTCACAACCTTTTATAGAGGCGAACACAATTGAAATGTCAGCAAAAGAAATGCAGGATCAACACATCATACCTGTATGGACAACAACCAATGAGCCACTCATTAGCCATACTGAGTTCATTGAAACGATCTGGGAAGTAACACACAAAATGTTTGGGCAGCAAACAATCTTAAAGCCGAACATCAGAGTGAGCCATCCAATCAAAGGAAGAATACCAGAAGCAAAGCACAAACCTGCAAACCAGTTAGAGCCATGGGAGAGTACCATTTATTATGAACGAATGATGTTTGTAATAGAAATACCAAGCATTACACAAACCATAAATGGTAATCCACTAAATCTCACAATTGGCGGTGTAAAGTCCTACAACTTGGATAATCTCTACAGCAAAAGAACTCATGTAGATCAGAGATTCCAACTTTTCATTGGTTTCCAGAATAAAGTATGCTGCAACTTATGCGTATGGAGTGATGGTGTTAAAGAAGAGCTCGGGATTAAGAACCTGTCTGAACTCGGATACGCATCGGAAAATCTAGTAAACACGTTTAATGCAGAAAAGCAATTACAAGCCATGCAACAATTCACTTCGGTTGAACTCAGCGAAACAGAATTTGCTCAGGTAGTAGGAAGAGCAAGGATGTATAAACACTTACCAGATACAAACAAAGAAGGGATATCAGTAGTACTATTAGGGGATCAACAATTAAGTATAGTTGTTAAAGATTTCTATAAAGACGAAAACTTTGGGTGCGAGACCGGAGGAAACATGAGTTTATGGGAATTCTACAACCTACTTACAGGATCAAACAAATCCAGTTACATAGATACGTTTGTAGATCGAGGTGTGAATGCACATGATTTCAGTAACGGGATCATAAAACATAAAACTCAGCAGAAACCTTTCTGGTATTTAGGGTAAAAGAAGGGCTCGGGGAAACTCGGGCTCTTTGCTTTAAAATAATTAATGATTATATTCATAAAATAATTGTTATAATGAAATCATTACGTAAGATAAAACATTTACTTCTATTCCTTTCAATAGCATTAGCTAATATTAATTTATTTTCGCAAACGTTAGTCAAAAACATTGAACCTGGATCCGCAAGTTCTAACCCAACTTCATTCTATCCTTTTAAAAATAAATTAGTATTTAGTGCCTATACCAGTTTTAACGGATGGCAATTCTACATTACAGATGGCAGTTCTTCTGGCACTCAAATGTTAACAAATATTCCAAATACAGATCCAAATGCCTTTTTAAATGGGGGATTCCTATAGAGCTGATGCCTTTAATCTTAACATTTATGCAAACAAAGCTATGTTTTTACAGATATTGATAGTTTAGGCTTTTTTTATTCAGCTAAAACAAATTCGTTACCTACCACGACTTATACCTTAAATATTTGGAAAACCGATGGAACAGTAGCTGGAACAAAACAAATAACGGCAGATTTAGACACATTAGTGAATGGATTAACAAGGTTTTTCAAACTAAATGGAAAGATTTGTGCTTATGTTAAGAAGCAATTTCCAAGCAGTTCACATCTATTTGTATACGATCCGATATCTAAAACTTATACATACAAGGCTTTAAATTATCTGCTTAATATTAACGCTATAATCAATATTAATTATACAGATGTAGGTCCGACGCCGTACGTATATAATGATAAGATTTACTTTAGGTCTATAAGTCATTTAGATTTCTCTATTTTCATAGATGTGAATGGCAATACAAATTTTGTTTCAAAAATGCCTTTTACATATACTACTAGTGGCAATTATATAAATCATCTAATTGTAAATGATAAATTAATTATTAATCCTGGAGTTGCTGAACCAA
Source organism: Sphingobacteriaceae bacterium (assembly GCA_016705695.1). Classification (GTDB taxonomy): domain Bacteria; phylum Bacteroidota; class Bacteroidia; order B-17B0; family Aurantibacillaceae; genus Aurantibacillus. Next base: position 4,915 of record JADJLA010000009.1, on the reverse strand, counting down.
CATATGGTGATGAACCATATTATTTTGATTTCACTAACAATAATAAAGGTTTACTAAAAGACATTAATCCTTATTTTAATTACAGTTCTAGCCCTTTATTTGTTGGCTATTCATATTTCCATAGAAGCACAATGAAACTTGGGTATTTTTTTGCAACAGATCCAGATAATGGAACTGAATTATATTTTACTGACGGAACCCCGTCAGGCACTAAAATAACAAGGAATCTAAATGCTGGTAATGGGTCAATTTCATTTAGTGGCAGTGGAATGAATGCAGCATACCTTGCTACTTCATACTGGCATGGAGATACATTAATTTATCATAGCCAATTATCAAACCCAGATTCATTGCGACTTCTATACAAAGACGTCTATTATAAGGCATATAGGTTCCATCAGCAACTCCTTTTTCAGACATTTACCATTTCGGCAATCACTTAAGTTTAGGAAAAGAAATTTATTTTCGAGGAAGAGCGGGATCGATAAGTAGTTTAAATAATATATACCGAGTAGGCGAATACTATCCATTGGATTCTTTGGATAAACAAAACTGCACAAGTATACCAGGATCAAATGATTTTACCGCATCTATTTTTCTTAAAAAGGATAGTTGTTACTATTTTACTTCCCAAAACTGCACAGTCGGCAATCAAACTGGCATGGAGCTTTATAAGTTTTGGCAATAAGAACATGTTTGTAGTAGGTATAAAAGAAGCTCCTGTCGAAAAAACAATATCTTAATTTATCCTAATCCAGTAATTGATAATATAAATATTGTATTTACAGAAAATTTTAAGGAATCAGGATATTCAATTTTTGATCAACTTGGCAGGATGGTTAAATCAGGAATTTTAAAAGGCGAAAAAAATCAATAATTGATGTAAATGAACTACCAAGCTCAATATACATTCTGAAGGTTAATTTATACACAGGTGCTGTATTCAAAATAATTAAACAATAATTCATGACTTATAATTTCGATAATCAGCTTTTAGATTTAAAAAACCATAAAGAAGAATCTGACAAATCTTAAGAAGGAAAAAGGAGTTGAGCATGTTTTATCATTAATTGATGGTTTTTTAAAATCAAATTCATTGGCTCTTGAAAATATTCTTCCTTTTTTAAAGAGGTATGCTGATTATAGCAATGATGCAAAACGTGATCCTGCTGAAACAATTAAATACGTTATCAGTATAATATCGCAGTTTGATCCTAATAAATTTGAAGAACACCTTTATGCGTTATGCGATATATATGGCGCTGTAACACCAGAGTACGGCATCCAGTTTATCAATAACAATTTACCAGAGTTAAATGACTCTCGCAGTAAGATACACTTAATACGAAAAAGAAGTAATCTTTATATTAAGAAAAATAAATTAGACGATGCGTTTAAATACCTTGAAGAAGCTGGGCAATTGTACCATCAACTTGATTTGTTTTCCGCTCTTTTAGAACTTTCTGAAACCGCACTAATGAGGGCAAAGATTGGTAGGTTAGAAAATAAAACAGATGTTTATCTCACATATATAATTAATCATATGGTATACGATGTTGCTCATTGGGGCACTCACCCCATAGATACGCATAGTACATTCTTCAATTTTGTTGATCATATAAGAAATGGTAACTTTTGGGGGGAAATGAGGGAGGAATATTTTATTAAAGCTTGTTCAGAACACTATAAAATAGATTTGTTAAAAAAGAATTTAGTAGAATTATTTACAAAAGAACTTTTTCCAGCATTTTATATAGATAATAAATATTGTGATTATGAAAAAATGACAAAAGAGTACTGATGATATTCGTTTACTATTAGAACATAAACGTGAAAACGAAAAAATACCAGTTATTGATAAGTTAACTAACCTTTTTATGTGCTTATTTCAAATCTATTTGATAAAGCGACAATTAAATAATTAAACAGATACCGTTCTATTATCTAATAGTTAATGAATTTAATACAAACAATAGATAATATTACATCTTGGTCAGGCCTCAGAGATCTCCGTGAAACAAAAACCAAGCAAGAGAAAGGTCAGGCATTTGACTAACTATCTATGTATTTTCTTCATTTAAGAAAAGTTATAGTACCATTTTAAAAACAAGTCAGCCTTCTAATAATTATTGTATTTATCCATTTATTTTGATATATTTGATTAACATACCCCCATAAATGAAGACAATAATCAACATATTTATTTTTGCTATACTAATATTAGGCATAAGCTGTAAAAAGAACAAAACACAAGCAGCACCGCCACCGGCTACTAATACAAATAACACATCCGCAACACCTACACTTTCAGCACAAGAGCAATCACTCGTTGGGTATTGGATCATGGATTCTTCAATAAGATATATTTCCAATGTCAGACAACCATTTTTGCCTGGTTATTCTATAATACATACTAATTCTTTGAGTTGTAAAGTGGAATTAAAAAATGCTTATTTATTAAACAATCCGGCACATGTCAGCAATCATTATTTAGACGCATTTACTGGATTGAATGGTTGTCAAGTTACTAATCAACATTGGAATGCGACAAATGCTAATTATCTAAATCTTGCTAAATTTTGTATCCTATAAGTGTTTTAACAAACAGCACATTATCTTTGTGGGATCACCAGGTACAGCTTCGAATATCGCTATTACCTACATAAGTAAATAATGCTATTCCAAAAGCTTTTAGGTAACATCAACACCTGGTCTGATTTCAAATCTGTGCTTGATACCAAAAACCAAGCAAGAGAAAGGCCTAGCATTTGAAGAACTAACCAAGTATTTCCTTCCAAGACAATCCGGTATATAAACCAAATTAAAACAAGTTTGGCCACTAAAGGAAGTTCCTTCTTCCGTAACTAAAAAACTTAATCTCCCTAGCAATGATCAGGGAATAGATCTAATCGCAGAAACTTTCGAAGGAACCTATTGGGCTATTCAATGTAAATACCTCCAAGATGAAGATCAAAGATTATCACATAGAGCAATTTCAACTTTCATTTAATTAAGTACTGGTATAGCTAAAGACATTACTTATTGTTTAGTTTGTACAACGGTTGATGAATATGCCAATATATATAAGGAAAAGTAATATTGGTTTTGTAAACTCTGATGATTGGAGAGCATTAAATAAAGAATTTTTTGATTCGGTAAGAGCGAAGCTGAAAGGCAAGGAAATAAAGAAAATACCGTATAAACCTAAACCCCATCAAGAAAAAGCTTTAAAAGTGGCTAAAGAATACTTTATTAAGGAAAAAAACTCAAGAGGCAAACTAGTTTTTCCTTGTGGTGCCGGAAAGAGTTTAACTGGTTATTGGATTACTAGGGAATTAAAATCAAAAAGTATAATCGTTGCTGTTCCTTCCCTTTCATTAGTTAAACAAACCTTGGAAGTGTATTTAAGGGAATCTGTAGCGAATAGTGATAAGGTTTCTTGGTTGTGTGTTTGTAGTGATGAAGGAATAGGAACGAATGATGATATAGCAATTCATACCAATGAGATCGGCGTTCCTTGTGTTACCGATAAGAATTATATAGCCAAGTGGATCAAGGACAATTCTAAGAATAAAACAATCATTTTTACTACCTACCAATCCGGTAAAACAATTTCAGAAGCTTGTAAGATAGCCAAGTATGAGTTTAATCTGCGTAACGGATGGTGCCCATAAAACTGTTGGAGATAAGGATAAACTATTTAGTCATCTTTTATTTGATAGCATATAAATATCAAAAAAGGATCTTTCATGATCCCACAGAAAGAAGGCAGGATCTTCTGATCTTAGTTTTTAGTATGGACGATGTAAATGTGTACGGAGATACATTTACTCAAAAATGTCCTTTATAGGAAGCTATTGAAGTAGGATCTTATCTGATTACTGAATAATAACCCTTTTATCTCCAACGATGAGGTAAAGTTTGATTGAAAAGAATGCTTTTGTGAAACCAACCGGAAAGGAATGGGATCAAGAAACGGAAGCTAGAACATTAGTATCATTAATAGCGTTAAGAAAGCAATGACTGAATACCCAACTATCGCGTTGTTACCTTCAACTCTAGTATTAAAAAAGCCGAAGCATTTGAGCAAAGTCAATCTGTGTTTAGTAAAGCATATCCTAAGTTTGCCAAGGTTGAATCTTTCCATGTTTTCGGAGCAATGCCTATTTCAAAACGAGAGGAAAATCGTTGATGAACTTGGTACACACTAATAAAGGTATAACTGGATGAATGCCAAATGTTTAATCGAAGGAGTGGATGTTCCTAATATTGATTGTGTGCTATTTGCTGATCCTAGAAAAAGTACTGTTGATATAGTACAAGCAGTTGGAAGGGCTTTAAGAAAGAAAGAAGGGAAAGATTTCGGTTATGTTATTTTACCGGTATTTACAGAGTCAAATAATACTGATGAGATCATTAATAGTGATGAGTTCAAGGAAATACTTTCTACAATCAGAGCCAGAATACCCCAATGATGAAAGGATAATTGAATACTTTAAAGATGTAAGCAAGGGCGTTAAAAAGAATAAAAAGGATTCATTAGTACGCTTTGATATTGATGTTCAACTATCAGAAAGAATAAACGAAAAAGAGCTAATTGATCTTATTCAATTAAAACTTGGGATAAGCTCGCTAAATTAAGTTGGATGCCATTTGAGGAGGCAAGAGAATTAGTTAGAGGGTTAAAACTTAATTCCACAATTGATTGGAGAAAATTATACTAGTTCTCCTTTAAAGCCATTCGATATACCTTCTTTTCCACAGAGAGTATATGATAAAGAATGGCTAAGTATGGGTGATTGGCTAGTACATATAGAATAGCAGACCAAAGTTAAAAGAATACTGTTCATTTGAAGAAGCTAGAGCATTTGTGCATTTATTGAATCTAAAAACCAAGCAGATTGGATTGATTATT
>JADJLA010000008.1 GCA_016705695.1 Sphingobacteriaceae bacterium | reverse complement strand
TTGCAACTCCATTTACAAATCAAAAAACAACAATGTTAAAGCCACTAACGGTGGGACTTTATAACGAAGCGCCTGCGGCGGGCTGAAGAACATAACGGCGCCAATTAGTTTAAATTGGCGCCATTTTATCACCTGTAACCGTTCAACTGTGTTTATAGACCTAAACGTATAGACCTGTGTGCATAGACCTGTGTTTGTTCACCGTTACCCGTAGACCTAAACCCGTTCACCAGTGCGTACCCACCGCACATTTTGCAAGCACTTGTGTCGCTTTAAAACCAAGGCAGATAATTTATTTGGCGCCACAAAAGCTTGCAAAATCTCCCGCCCGCCTGTGTGTATCGAACTGTGTGTAAAAAGCCGACGCAAAATAATTTTAAAAAGGGGACGGTATTAAAAAGATATTCGGAGAGCTGCTTTCCTCCCCTGCAATCACGCAGACAAAAAAAATGTATGCAGACACGTAACCAGTCGCCTAAGCTGGGTGCGCCCCTACGACGCTATAACACCACCTACACGTAATTGGCGCATTTGAAGTAATAAAAAGTTTTGTATCTTTAAATAACCTTTTGTCGGTATAGACAGTTGAGTGTTCCAAAACGCCAACTACGTGTAGCCGGAAAACGTTAGCCCCAATTGCTGCGGACGAGTAATCATCAGACAAAAAATAATGACATACAGACAAATCATCTTTTTCTTAATAAGCTTGTCGACACAGTTTTCGTTCGGACAAATGAAACCACGATGGCAATTTAAGGACGAGTTAATGCATCATTTAATCTCTCCCAAAGACACAATTTATATTCACGACAGACACCATTTGGAAAAACTCAACGGTTTAAGTTTCACCGACAGTTCCGCGACATTAAATTGTAATTCAAAAACAGGAAACAAAGTTTCAATCGCTCTGGGCTTAGGCAAGTTTGAGCCGACAAAACACAAATTATATTTCTCGGACACAGTCTGGAAATTTATTCATAATGAAAAAAGAATTGACCACTTAATAGCTAAAAATCTCATAGACGATAAGCTGGCTTATGGTGTTGACGGTGATTTTCCAAAGACAGAAATAAAATACATCAAAATAAAATTTAATGGCAATTGGTTGACAATTCCTAAAAGCTCATTCGCAAACTTTTATGAAGTTCATACCGAGACAATCGAAGCTTATCTTTCCAAAGACAAAAAATTTATTTTCCTGTATATTTCTGCTTCTGATGGTATTGGTTCTTACGCAATAAAATTCGTATTTGACAAAACTAAATTTGTGACAAGACTAATAAGTACAAACGAATGCACAGACGGTTTTGACTTTCTCGACGCTTTACCTCAAGACTGTCAATAAAAAACTGTGTGGCAGCAACATGGGCTAACACCAAGCAAGCATAATTTTTTGCGTGTTAACGCTCAAATGCATAACTTGGACAAGCAAAAAACTACGCTTGCTTGGAAAACGTTATAAGCAATTAATGCAGGACGACATCGCTGAGACAGATCCATATTTCCAGACAAGACTAGACGCCTTGAAAGACATTCGTGAATGCACGTGTCAACTCTTTTCAATTGCCGACAGCATTCCGAAGGCACGTGGAAGCGGAGTCTTTGTTAAGGTTGGTGACATGCATTTTCTTTTATCTGCAGCACATGTGTTTGAAAGTTACGACGGACAACTTTATGCGCCGACAACACTCGGTGAAAAAAATTACACCCCAATTGGCGGACAACTTAATACAAATAAAATAAATACCTCCAGACAAAAAGACACCACAGACCTCGCTATTCTTGAGCTTCATCCCGACATTATTTCGCCTCTTTTATCTTTTTATTCTTTTCTCGACGGAAAATACTTGGGTTTAAATCACAACTTAGTAAACAATTTGTATTATATGTATTACGGTTATCCTGCTTCTAAGAAGCAGACTAAACTGAAACTTCTCGAAAATAAAATAATAGCTAAGCCAAATTACTTCCCGACAATTCCGATTGACCCAAGCATGTATGCTCAGTTTGGCTGCGACATACATCGAAATATTGTTATCGAATACAACAAACGACGGACTTTCGACATCGAAAAAAACGTTCAGGAAACTGCACCAGACACATACGGCATGAGCGGCTCCGGACTTTGGTTTATTCCTCCGCAGGCAAATATTCCAAATAAGTCTCCAGTAAAATATTTAGTTTCAATTTTAACTGAATGGCCGACTAAGAATAGGAAACATATTCTCTCGACACGCATTGACATTGTTACTGAAACGTTACGGCAGACCTACGGATTTCAATTTCCAATTTCGCAGATTTATCAAATGAATATAGACCTCGAAAAACTCGGTTGACGCAGGATAAATCTGTGTGGCATTAACTGCTTATAACAGCGGTCTTGCTCCATTTTTTGCGGGTTAGCGCTCAAATGCGTAACTTGGACTTAGCAAAAAACGGCGCAAGGCCGCAAAACGTTATGCGTAAGCCTTAGGACAACAGACATGGACAAAAGAAAAGACTATATAGACAAATACCTTGCTTTTAAAAAACTTAACGGCGGACAAAAACCGCTTAGGAACGAGTTCTTAAAACATTACAAAATCAAAGACCTTGACTTGCTAAAAGTTTTCGGCAAAGACCCTTATTCGACTTTACAAAATGAGTGCGGTGACAAACCAAATAAACTTGAACTCACCAGGACAGACCTTTCTCAAATACTTGACCAATATGGTGAACTCGCCAGACAACATCAACGAATTCCTGTTCAAGCCGACTGGTATGTGGCTGACCTGTATCCAAGACCTGACGGAATAAAAAAAGTACATAAACTAAGTTTCTTGACCTTACCTGAAGTTTTTATTGCTAACTATAAAGACAAGGCTGAATGGAAAGATGTTTTAAAAATATTAAAACGCGACGACCCAAAACTTGCTGTAGCGGACAAGAAAAATAAAACCTTTTATGAAATCGTTGACAAAATAAATGCTTGGACACCTGACAGAAAACGCGGATGGGAAGAAGGTTATAAAATTGAACTCCGCAGGTATCTTGAACAGTTCTATGACGTAGAAGAAGAAGTGGGCGACACCAACATAGACCTTTTATTAAACAAAAAGTATCCTATTGAAATAAAAAAAGATCCGACGACATCTGAATACGACAGACTGCTCGGACAAATGATAAGACACAATAAACAATACGGTAGCGCCATCGCTGTCGTGACAAGTTTATCCAGTCAAGACAGATTTATTAAATTTCAAAAACTCTTCGTAGACATTCACGACAAACTCGACATGACTGCGGAAATAATACATAAGTGATAAAGGCCATACGCATAACAGCACCTACTTGTAATTTTTTGCGTGTTAACGCTCAAATGCAGGGGTGGACAATAGCAAAAAACTACAAGTAGCTGCAAAACGTTACCAGTAAGCCGCCGGGACAAATCCCGGTAGACAAAAAACATTTCGTTAGACAAATGACCACGCGGACATTAAATATTTTCATTCTGACACTCGGCATTCTGTTCGACATTAAATCGCAGACAGCAGACACAATTAATTTCATCGACTCAAATAATAAAAAGCAAGGACAATGGATCTATACTGGAAAAAATAGACCAGGTACTTGCTACAAGCCCGACCAAAAAGCTGAGGAGGGTAAATACAAGGACAACCGAAAAATTGGCATTTGGACAGAGTACTTTTGCAATGGCAATATCAAAAACATTCTCACGTTCAAAGACGGCAGACCCGAAGGTCCAGCAAAATTATTTTACGAAAGTGGCAAAATTAAAGAAGATGGTACTTGGCAAAACAATCGCTGGGTTGGTAAATGTAAAATGTATACTGAAGACGGAAAAGTTCAAGAATACACTTTTGAACAAAAAGGCAGAAGAGAAGGCATGACAATTTATCCATTTGAAAAAGGAACTGTAATTCAAGGACGATTTTCAAACAGTCCTGACTCTATAAAAGAATACAAAGAGGTTGACAAAAAAGACACTCTCAAACCAAAATAAAACTGTGTGCGGCGGCCAACTGGTAACAGCAACTAAAATCAAGGCGGCGGACGAGGGAATAAAAACATTTGTATCTTTATAAAACCTTTTGTCGGTATAGACGCAGGAAGCTTCGAAAGCCGCCCTGCTTTTAGTCGCCAAACGTTAGAGTGTAATTGCTGCTCACCACGACTTCAAGACGACACAGTTTTAAAGAAAAAGCTCGCAGAATTTTTTTGGGTAAATCACAGCAGACAAAGAAAAATATGCTTTATAATTTTTTAGAACTTATCGGTCAAGTTGCTTCGACAAAAGTCGCGAAAGCTCGCTTTCGAACGACTGGCGTCGCTTAAGCAACTTGCGATGTAAAGTTCCCGAAAAAAAATGACAAAGTCAAATTTTGCTATAATTTGTAGCAATGCTATGTTTTCCCTTTAGTAAAATGGTCTGACGCCTTTTCTCTTTCGATAAAAAAACTGACGCCAATCAGAAAAGATTAGCGTAATTTTTTAATCTAAAACATGTGATCGTCCCTGAGTAGACGTAGCTAAAGCGTGCTGTCAGCAACTACACCTAACAGGCGGTCTAGCGCAATTGGGGGAAAGTATCACATCGCTCGGAGCTATTAAATATGTCCCTTCGGGAATTTTATTTGCTCTCGCTAAATTCCTTTAGTATCTTTAAATAACCTTTGGTCGGTAAACAATCATTGAGCTTCGAAAGCCCAACTGCGCCAGTCCGCCAAACGTTAGTGGTAATAGCCGCGGACAGACCTCGGTAGACAAAAGAATCAGACATGAATAAAACTTTTAAGTGGGTCATTTTAATTATCGGCGGACTCGTTTTAATTTCATTTGGAATATATAAACTTTCGACCTTATTCGCTCCTGGCAGTTATCCATATGCACAGACTTATGAATTAAACTTTTCCGAGGACAAAATCATTCAAGCAATTGCTAAATTTAAGGCTGACAATCCTGATTATATTGTTCCAAAAGTAAAAATAGACAATTCAGGTTCTTTTGACTTGCCCGACGAAAGAAAGGACAGCTCAGACCATTGGTATCATATATACTTTTATCTCAAAAAAGAAAATGTAATAATTTACGCTTGGACTAGACCTTTAACAAAGAGTAAAACAACATTCGCTTTTGTTTCTATTAATAAAGGACTTTCTATTGGGAATTGGCAAAAGATTAACCATGACTTAAGTTCAAATGAAAATGACAAGTTTATACAAGTATTTGAAACAGAAATTTTAAACCCAATTAAAAAAAACTAAGCAGACACGTCAGCGTGACGTATCTGCGGGGCGGCTACTACCACTAACCAGCAAGCAAAAGTAAGCGGGCAGACTCGGTCATCGTTCGCGCGCAAGACAGCGGCCCCTTCGGGAAATTTTGTTTGCGGCTCACTAAAAAACATTTATCTTTAAATAACCTTTTGTAGGTAAAGTAAGTTGATGCTTCGAAAGCCCGCCTACTTTTGCTTGCCAAACGTTATAAGTAATGTGCCGACAGTCCGAATTTAATGACAAGAAAAAAATACATATTCATTTTATTTTCGCTCGGACTTTCGATCTTTTTTGTACGTGGGCAACAAATTGCTAACTATGTCCAAAATGGCAGCTTCGAGGAAAAGTGGAACTGTACAATCCCTTTGCTAAACAGTGAAGCACTGGCGCTCTATTGATTCAACAATGTCTGCAAATGTTGCGTTCTATAGCACATGTTTTCCAAATGTTCCTTACTCCTTAACTTTTCAATGGCCAAGAACAGGAAATAATTTTTGTTATGGGGCCTTTCTATGTCAACCACCGCAATGTCAACCACAAAATAGAGGCTATTTGCGAAACCGATTAAAAGCGAATCTGCAATCTGGAAAAACCTACTGTGTAAAATTTTATGTTTCTATTGGTAATCCATCATCATACGGCATTGATGGTTTTGCTGCTCACTTTAGCGACAATTCACTTGACACGATCACTACTTGCTGTGTTCCTTTACCGTATTTAGTCCCTCAGGTTCAAAATCCAACTGGTAATATAATTTCAGACACTTTAAATTGGACGCTTGTCACTGGCACCTTCGTTGCGACTGGTAATGAAAAATTTATGGTAATAGGAAATTTTAAAACTGATGCAGCGACTACTAAAACCTTAATCTTGCCTTCTAGTCTCCCATTTGTTGCCGCGGACGTTGGTATCGATGATGTTTCTTGTATCGACATTAATCTTCCGGCCTTTGCTGGCCCAGACGCTTTTTGCATTCCTGGAAACAGCGTTTACATTGGCCGACCACAAGACGTTGGAATCGATGAAGCTTGTATGTGGTTTAAATTACCAAATATGACAAATGCCATTGACACCGCGGCTGGCATTTGGGTTACACCGACAACGCCGACAAGTACTTATATTGTAAAACAAGACATTTGCGGAGTAATAAAATACGACACCGTCGTTGTTTACCAAAGTGGTGTAGGCTTTAACGACCTTCAAATGTATTCCGACAACATTAATTTATCTCCTAATCCGACTTCTGACAATTTAAATATTTCCTTTACGCAAGGCATTTCACTAGTTAGTATAACTAATTCCCTCGGACAAGTAATTCGACAACAGGACTTAGATCCTAAAATAATCAAATCATTTTGCAGACATCGGACTTAAGTAACGGACTATATCAAATTCATTTTAAGACCTCGTTTGGTACGGTGACAAAAAAGTTGGTAAAGACCAACTAGTGAAAAACTGCGTGAACGTTTGTACGGCACACTACCTATAACCAGCGGTCTTGCCTAATTTTTTGCGTGTTAACGCTCAAATGCGTAACTTGACATAGCAAAAAACTAGGCAAGGCCGCAAAACGTTAGAGTGTAATTGCTGCTCACCACGACTTCAAGACGACACAGTTTTAAAGAAAAAGCTCGCAGAATTTTTTTGGGTAAATCACAGCAGACAAAGAAAAATATGCTTTATAATTTTTTAGAACTTATCGGTCAAGTTGCTTCGACAAAAGTCGCGAAAGCTCGCTTTCGAACGACTGGCGTCGCTTTAAGCAACTTTGCGATGTAAAGTTCCCAAAAAATGACAAAGTCAAATTTTGCTATAATTTGTAGCAATGCTATGTTTTCCCTTTAGTAAAATGGTCTGACGCCTTTTCTCTTTCGATAAAAAACTGACGCCAATCAGAAAAGATTAGCGTAATTTTTTAATCTAAAACATGTGATCGTCCCTGAGTAGACGTAGCTAAAGCGTGCTGTCAGCAACTACACCTAACAGGCGGTCTAGCGCAATTGGGGAAAATATCACATCGCTCGGAGCTATTAAATATGTCCCTTCGGGAATTTTATTTGCTCTCGCTAAATTCCTTTAGTATCTTTAAATAACCTTTGGTCGGTAAACAATCATTGAGCTTCGAAAGCCCAACTGCGCCAGTCCGCCAAACGTTATAAGTAATAGGGCGGACAGACATCTCGAAAAAAAAAATGCGGACATTAATAATAATATTTTTCCTCCTTTCGACATCGCTTTATGGACAATTAGACTCCGTAAGTATTTCTGGTATTGTTCTTGACCAGGACAACCACACTTTTATTAAGGACGCTGAAATAATTATTACGGACATGACTGGCAAAATCATTAAGACCTGCGCTTCAGACTGTAATGGTTCTTACGGCACAAAAGTTAAAATCAGCGACACTACAGTTTTCGTTTCTATAAAAGTTACAGCGAAGACAAAACCCTGCAGCAACAATAGGACAAGTTATATGCAAAACCATGACAAAAGGAAAGTATACTTGCGCCAAGACATGACTTTTGTTGTAAATTTTGAACTCAAGCCTGCAATTTGTCGCGGACAACCCGAAATTGTATTCAAAAAAAATTCAACTGATCTTATAGGGTCCGACGACTCCCTATACGTGATTTATCAAATACTCTTGGACAATCCAGCTATTGTCATTGAAATTAATGCTCATTGCGACACTGGGGAAAAAGACGTTCAAGCCTTATCTGACTCTCGAGCTCAAATTGTAAAATCAAAACTGATCGAAAAAGGTATTAATGAAAGGCGAATGAAAATAAAGGGTTTTGGTTCGTCCCAACTTTTGGTCACAAATAATTACATCAAAGAAGCAAAGACGGTTGAGGAAAAAGAAGCTTTAAGGTCTAAAAATAGACGCACAACATTTAAAGTTTTAAGCTTTGACTTCAAAGAATAAATTTGCGTGGGCGGACACCGACAGAAAATCTGTGTGCGCCCTACTACTTATAACCGCAACTACACTCCATTTTTGCGGGTTAGCGCCTAAATGTGTAACTTGGACTTAGCAAAAAACGGCGTGTAGTCGCCAAACGTTAGTGGTAATAAGCGCGGACAGACCTCGTAAAAAAAAATTACTGCTGACAAAAGACATTTCGTTCTTTAAAAACGTGCCCCGACAACATCTCGACAAAAAAGATCTTCCTCCGCTTTTTCTGAATGTAATACTTCGTTAGACCGAAGGTTTAATTTTTCCGCGACAACGACGATCAAACTCTGGCGACAAATTAACCGCAGACAAAAAACTACGTTGTATCGTAGGTTGACATTCAGAAAAAGCGGAGGCTTGCATTTGGACAAAAAATAAATAATCGGGGGACACGTGAGCGAAACGTAGCTTTGGGGCGCTTACAACCACTAACACAGGTCTTGCGCCAGCGGGCGGACGAGGTAAAAGAAATTTGAGTATCTTTAAATAAACATTTTTGGGTTAAGACTGGTGAAGCTTCGAAAAGCCCGCCGGCGCAAGGCCTGGGAACGTTATAGCTCATAATGGAGACCGACTCCGAAACACGGCCAACGCACTTGAATTATTTTTCTCCTACCGCACACCCGACAAATGTGTTAACGCTCAAATACAAACCGAAACACAAAAATAATTCCCGCAGCACACCCACCGCACGCGCAGACCGACCACCGTTGCGGACTAATAAAAAGTTTTGTATCTTTATGTTAATGAAAAAATTAATTCCTATTGCTGCTATCGTTCTTCTGTCCGTATCATATCTATCTGGACAAGTACAGTTAAGCGCAAAAAATTATACAATACCCGACACTCCGACAAACTTGGTTGCCACTGCTTTCTCACCAACTGAAGTACATTTGACTTGGAATGACGTAAGTAATGAAACGAGATACAATATTTATACGCAACTAAATAGTGTCTGGACTTTGTTTGACACAACTACTACCAATGTTTGCACTTACTCTCATCAAAGTCTCAACCCACAGACTAATTATTGTTACGTAGTGGCTTCATTTAATTCCGGTCAGTCATCTATTCTCTCAAATAATGCTTGCGCAACTACCTTTGTTGGTGTCAATGAACAAACTATGAATAAAATGGATTTAAAATTATCTCCAAATCCAGTAACGGACATTTTGACAATAGAACATCAAGGTGCTGACAAATTTATTAACTTGAATATTTACGATCTTGAAGGTCGTCTTGTGCGTTCGCAAAACGTAAGTTCAAACAAAACAATTATTGACATTTCAATTCTTCATAAGGGTATTTATTTTTTGAGTCTTATTGGTAATTCCGTTACAATTAACGAGAAGTTTATAAAAGACTAAAAACTGCGTGTCCATTACGAGCTATAACAGCAACTAATGGCCATTGGGCGGACGAGGGTCATCGCCGCGCGCTATTAACAAGGTCGCTTCGCGAAATTTAATTTGCGGCGGCTAATAAACATTGGTATCTTTAAATAACCTTTTGTCGGTTAAGAAAGTTGAGTGTTCCAAAAGCCCAACGGCCATTAGTCGCAAAACGTTATAGGTAAGTGGCTGGACGACGACCTAAATATGAAAAAACTTTTGACAATATTAATATCACTTTCGTTCGGACAGCTTTTGGCTCAGGACGCGGAAAAAGTTTACGAAAAAGTAAATGACGCGGTCGTTCGCATTTTCACTTATCATAACGACCACACATCTCACGGACAAGGCAGCGGAGTAATCATCAAGGACAAAGGCTGGGTTATTACAAATTATCACGTTTTGGGCGACGCTGAAATTATTCACGCCGAGCATAAAGGACAGCACATTAAGCTCGACAGTATTATTGCAATGGACGCTGACAAAGATGTTTTAATACTTCAATTAAATAAAGAGTTTTTAGACAAATTCGCCAAGACAATTCCGACCATTAAACTCGGTGACAGCAAAAAACTTAAAGTCGGACAAAAAATTTATGCAATCGGCAGTCCTTACGGCTTTGAAAACACAATGACCGAGGGTATAATAAGCGGTTTGCGGACTTCCTTTGACAGTACAAAAAACTTTATTCAAATCTCCGCTCCTATTTCTTCTGGCTCAAGCGGCGGCGCAGTTGTTAATTCAAAATGCGAACTTATTGGCATTAGCACAATGGTAATTTCGGGCGGCACAGCGCAAAACTTAAATTTCGCCTTGCAAATTGACGAAGTAATTAAAACTTCTATCGCTGGTAAAAAACCAAACACTGCGACCAAAGCTTCGTTATTAAATTTTTACTTCCAAAACGGACAAAAAGAACTTTACGAAAAGAATTACCTCTCTTCCATCATCAATTTTGAAAAGGCATTACAATATCTCGACCACGAAGAAAGTGCCGCCATACTTTACTACTATACAGGCTTGGCTTTCATAAATTAAAACGCAGACAGCGCCGCCTTTATTACATAAATCATTACAAATAAAATTGGTGACACTTATGAGGTATTGGCACAATCAGTCTCGACAACGGCGATTATGATAATGCAATAAAGTTTTTTGAATTCGCTCTTAAATTAAACTCCGAGTTCAACGAAGCATTAGTTGCAATGGGTAATGCATATTATTTAAAAAAGGATAATTTAAACGCTCTTAAATATTTACAAAAAGCCGTGACGATTTCTCCGAATAACCCGAAAGCGAATTATTTGCTTGGCAATATTTCAATGGAAATAAAAAAATACGATATAGCAGTTTTAGTTTACAAACAAGCCGTTCTTTACAATCCTTATTATGCTGAGGCTTATCTTGGGCTATCTAATGCTTATCAATTTCTTGGCGACATGACAAAATCACAACAATACAGACGACGAGCAAATGAACTTAACCCGAACATTGGAAAATAAAACTGTGTGCAGCCACCAACCTATAACAGCAAACTGGCGCAAAAAAGCGGACGTACTAATAAAAAGTTTTGTACCTTCATATAAACATTTGTGGGGGTAGACGCAGGATTCTCCGAAAACTTTTCTGCGCCAGTTCGCAACCGTTAGGTACAATGGCGGACAAACAAACAGACATGAAATTGTGACAAAATATATTCTGACAATTATTCTTTTAGCAAGTTTCCGCTTGACTTTAATTTCGCAAGACATTAAGAAGGAACTTCAATCTCAGACTTGGTATTGGACAGGTAGCATCCATGACACCATTCCAATTACTTTGACCAATTCAAAACCTGACAAATTCGACTTCACCGCAGAATTCAAAAGTTCACGCCGACTTTTATTGACTTCACCGAGGTTAGCGCTCAAATGCGTAACTTGACAAAGCAAAAAACGGCGCAAGGCCTGAAAACGTTAGAGTGTAATTGCTGCTCACCACGACTTCAAGACGACACAGTTTTAAAGAAAAAGCTCGCAGAATTTTTTTGGGTAAATCACAGCAGACAAAGAAAAATATGCTTTATAATTTTTTAGAACTTATCGGTCAAGTTGCTTCGACAAAAGTCGCGAAAGCTCGCTTTCGAACGACTGGCGTCGCTTAAGCAACTTGCGATGTAAAGTTCCAAAAAAGAAGTCAAATTTTGCTATAATTTGTAGCAATGCTATGTTTTCCCTTTAGTAAAATGGTCTGACGCCTTTTCTCTTTCGAGGCTAAAAAAGAAGGATTCAATTTCCAAAACTACACTATTTCCGCTTTTTCTGAATGAGAAACTACGATGTATCGCAGTTTCCTTAAACCAATCTTACTCCACAATAAGCTTTTGAGTTACTCTTGTTTTATCTTTTGTTAGAGTTACAAAATAAACTCCGCTCTTCATTCCCAAAAGATCGATCTCATTTTGTTCTTCAATATTTTGTTTTGTCATTATTAATTGCCCTAGCATGTTACGGATCTCTAAGGTCATATTCTTATCTGCATTACTCACGCGAATAATTACTTTATCCTTAGCAGGATTTGGCTGTAAAACTAAACTGATCACCACATCATTATTAATTTCATTAACTCCTACACTATTGCATGGCGACATAAATCGTGGTTCAATTGCAAAATAACCCAAGTTAGTGTTAAGCGAGGTAAACCCTCCCCCAGCAATTGGCTGGGTAACATACAATGTAGTTGCATTAGGTGCGGAGTTGCCCCTAAAGGATAACACGCAGGCGAACCTGCTGTTTGTGCTAAACCAACATAATAAAGATCACCTGCTAAAAAAGTAACCGGAGTAAAGTTAAAAGTAAAAAACTGATCAAGATCAAGATTAGAGATCACTAATGGATTAGAAGTAGACTGAATTATGCCTAAGCTGTTACAAACAACGCCATAAACTGTTCTTCCAACATTGGAAACACCACTGCTTATCCCAATATTAACTGATGTGAGTGTTTGATTTGCCGCAGTTCTGAATTTACTATAAATAACACCAGATCCGGTTCCAAATCCAACGCCTGAACTATAAGATGTTGGCGCAAAACTTGCGGGGCCGGTTGCAATAACATCGCATGTTACACTTTGAGTGAAACTTGCTTGATTATTACCATTGTTTTGATCATTTGCGATGGATACAACAATTTGGCTAATTCCTAAAACTGTAGGATTATATGACGGAAACAAAACCGTTGTGCTAGCTCCTGCAGCCAGCGACGGAACATTAACAGCCGCTGTAAATGCGTTGCTACCCACAATATTTAGATCAACATTGATATTGTTTTTTGTGATATTGCTTCCATTAAAAATATTGGCGCTAATAGTATGAGTTAAACCGGTTTGTTGTGATACTTTTCCGGGAGCATTTAATATTATTACTGCTGCTTCGTTTGTGAATGAGTTTGGAGATCCAAATCTGAATAACGGACGAAATGTTGTAGTGGATAACGTATTTACTGCAGGCAATGTTGCAGATGCGTTAGTTGCACCGCAAGTGATCGCTGAATTAGTGAAGGCAGAATACACCGCAAAATTAGAAGCGAACTGACCTCCAACATATTCATACGCTAAATTAAGTGCATTGCCCGGTGTGTATACAAAATTCGATGGGAGTTGAAAATCAACAACCGTTGGGCTTGATCCTTGTGGAATATTATAAACACCAGAGAATACTTGTGTCATGCCAACTGTGGCTGTTGACCAACTTGTTCCTAAAGTGTATGAAGATGCACTCGTGTTTTGCAAATAAACCGTAAGTGTGCCATTTGCAGGTGCATTTGCCAACGTGCCGGTTAAAACAAATCCAAATGATGCAATGCTTGAACTAAGTGCCGATAACTCAGAGGCCGGAACGTGGTAACACGCCCGTACACTTGTATGAGATGCATTTCCGTTCGGAGCTCTTAATCCTGTTGTTCCATTTGCTAAACTTGCTGATGGAGCGGTGGTAACTATATTTACTTGCGCATTAAAAAAAGCAATGCTTATAAAAAAAGAACCGATAAAGAAGATTTTTTTCATGTTGCGGGGTTATTGATTACCAAATTTAATTAAATAAAAGCATATACCTGATAGTACTTTAAAATTCACTAATAAAAAAGCCTTCTCTGTTTAAAGAGAAGGCTTTTCAAAACTATATTCTAAAGTATTACTTGCTTATTACAAGTTTAGTGGTGGTAAAATCCTTACCGCTTCCAACTCTTACAAAATAAATACCTTTTGTTAACGACTCAGTGTTTAACTCATTCTTTTCAGTTAAGTTATTGCGAGTGATCACAACTTGACCTAAAGCATTCATAACTTGAATTTGAGAATCTTGTTTAGCATTGTTAACATAAACAGTTACTTTATCAGTAGCAGGGTTTGGATAAACACCTACTTGAGAAGTAAGACTGTTCTCAGTTAAACCTACGTTACAAATTGTAACAGTAAGAGTCCAAGCTTTGTTATCTAACACTGTATTACCCGGAGAGTAATTGCTTTGCTTTTGAAGTTTGATGATCAATTGATCATTAACAACTGCAGTATAAGAAGGAGGGCCAGCACTGATATTATAAGCGTGGTTCGGAGAATCCATGTACTCAGTAACAGCCGGGCTTCCACCAAAATTCCAAACTACAGCAGAATCTTGAAGTGTTGAAGTAGGATCATTTAATAGAGTTGTGTTAGAGAATGGTTTCCACATTTTATAGAATCTGTTCAAGTTCCATTGTTTGCTTAATGCATTTGCTGAAGTAGTATTGATATAATTTACAGATGCGGTATTACAAGTTGTCATTGTTGTTGAAGCATGATTAGCAGTATACACATAAGCCACGCGAGGTGCAACAACAAATTCAAAATCAGAACCTGTATTACCGGCTCCTAAGTTGAAAAGGTTTGTTGTATTATCCCACAATCCCGGGAAAATTGTTCCATAACCGATCAAGCCATAACCTTCTCCGTACATTTGCTCAGGTGCAGCTGGAGAAATTGCAGCAGTTGATGTTCTTGCGTTGTTCATGAACGCGCGTAAAGTATCGGCAGCGTTTGTAGAAGTGTTTTTTGCCATAATACAAAAATCACCGGTAACTAATACTGTTGAAGAAAAATTACATCCAATATAGTTACCAATAGTACTAGATGCGATAGATGTTGTACAATTTCCTAAAGAAGCACCACTAGGCAAACCTGCAACTACGTTGAAAATATGAAAAGTAACAGGAACTGAAGGACTAGGAGAAGAAGGATGTCTCATAAAAATACCTTCAGCACCAGAAACAACCATATTACCTGACTGTGCAAATAAAGCACCACCAGAGTTAATTGAAGCAGTACCTGTGATAGGAGGAACTTTTATTGTATAAAAAGAAGCTGCGTTAGTAGTCGTATTACGATACAGATGCTTGTTTAAAAAATACCAGTTGGTATCTTGAACGATAGCATTAGCTGCAGATTTTGCAACAAACTCAGGACCATTATTTGATTCAATTACGCGAACACCAACTGTAGCTTTTTCAGCCGGAGTAGTGAATACGCGTGAGTTTTGAGCAGAAGCCGTAGTAAGAACAGCGGCAGCGATCAAAGAAAAGTAGATTTTTTTCATTTTGTGTAATTTATAGGTTTGAGTTTCAAAATTAGTGAATTAAACAATCACTTTAAATTTATTTTAGTTATTGTGAAAAAAAAACTCCCCTTTAACAAAAGGGGAGTTTAAAACAATTTAGGCGATTAAAACCCTATATTATAGGTCCACTTTAACAGAAGCAAGTTTATCGCTCATATATTCGCCATTTTTTAACTTATTTACGATCTTGCTAAAGCATTCAATTGTATAATTAACATCTTCTGGCGTGTGCATAGCTGTTGGGATCAAACGCAAAATGATCATTCCTTTAGGAATTACAGGGTACGTAACCATTGAACAGAATACGCCAAAATTCTCGCGAAGATCCTTTACCATATTTGTTGCCTCAGGTATTGATCCACTTAAATATACCGGAGTTACTGGCGAATTTGTATCGCCTATATTAAAGCCTGCTTTTTGCAAACCGCTTTGCATTAAGCGCGTAAGCTCCCATAATTTTTCGCGATACTCAGGATGGTTACGCATTAATTCGATGCGCTTTAAAGCACCAACTACTAATGGCGTTGGCAAACTTTTTGCAAATATTTGACTACGCATATTATAACGCAAAAAAGTAATAATGTCTTTTGTTGAACTGATAAATCCACCGATCAATGCAAATGATTTTGCAAATGTTCCAAAATAAATGTCAATTCCATCCTGGCAACCTTGCTCCTCACCTGTTCCACCACCGGTTTTACCCATAGTTCCAATTCCATGCGCATCGTCAACAAACATTCGGAACATGTATTTTTTCTTCAATTCAACTATCTCTTTCAACTTACCTTGATCTCCACGCATACCAAACACACCCTCAGTGATCAATAAAATTCCACCACCTGTTGTTTCTGCAATTTTTGTAGCGCGTTGCAATTGTTTTTCACAATCAGCAATATCATTATGTTTAAATACAAAGCGTTTTCCCATATGCAAACGCATACCATCTAATATACAAGCATGACTTTCGGCATCGTAAACTATTACATCATGACGGTCAACCAATGAATCAATAGCACTTACCATTGCCTGATAACCAAAATTACAAAGGATGGTGTCTTCCTTTTTTACAAAGGCAGAAAGTTCTTTTTCTAAACGCTCGTGAAGATCAGAATTTCCACTCATCATACGCGCCCCCATTGGAGCCGCTAAACCATATTGAGCCGCAGCTTCTGCATCCGTTTTACGAACTTCAGGATGATTGGCTAAACCTAAATAATTGTTCAAGCTCCAATTCAATAGTTTTTTTCCTCTAAATATCATATGGGGGCCAATATCGCCCTCTAATTTTGGGAATGTAAAATACCCGTGAGATTCTTTAGCATGTTCGCCAATTGGCCCCATGTTATCCGTTACTTTCTTGAAAATATCCTTCATATGTTTGTTGTGAATAATGAACGCCAAAAGTACGGTTTTTCCGCGTAAACTCAAAGGCCCAAAGGCATTGATTAACCTGAATTTGTTATTAATTTGGGATAATTATACACATTTTAAGCCCTTCCTTTTCCGACCTTCAAATATTCAATGGAAGATAGCTACTGCATATACAACGGTCATTTGATAAGCATTTACGAGCCTGCAATTTCGTTCACAAACCGAGCGTTTAGATATGGTGATGCTTTGTTTGAGACCATTAGGCTTGCCAAAGGAAAAGTAATGTTTTTAAGCGATCATGTAACGCGTTTAAAATTAGGCATGACCGTTTTGCGAATGAATGTTCCGGCTGAATTTAAGACCGATAATATCAACGCCTTGATCCATGAACTTTTGATACAAAACAATATTAAGTCGGATGCGCGAATTCGCTTAACCGCTATTAGGAATGAAGGTGGGTTTTATGCGCCGGAAACAAATGATATTTCTTTTTTAATTGAAACGGAGCCATTAAAGCAGCATGGTTATGAACTTAATCAAAAAGGTTTATGGGTTGATATTTATGCTGATATGCGTAAACAAATAAACAAACTCTCTAATATAAAAAGTACCAATGCATTGCATTATGTAATGGCGGGTTTAGCCAAGCAAAGCATGAATTTGGATGAATGTTTATTGGTGAACGAGAACAGTAATATTTGCGAATCTATTAGCTCCAATGTGTTTGTTGTGAAGAACGGAACCCTATTCACTCCTCCTTTGAACGAAGGCTGCGTAGCAGGCATCATGCGTAAACACATTTTAAACATTGCTCATCAACATAAGATCCTTTATTTTGAGAACCAGGTTACCATGAATACCATTATGAATGGTGATGAAATGTTTTTAACCAATTGCATCAAAGGCGTACAGTGGGTTGGGCAATTTAAGCACAAGTATTATACCAATAAAACGGCCTTGTTTTTTACCGAAAAACTGAACGCTTTGATCGACGCCTAATTAATTTACTGATAACCAGTATTTTATATCTAAACATTCTTTTCCGATCCACTACTCAAACCCCTTAATTATCAAGGCTTCAGGCTATTTTTTCTTTTGCAGTACCAAAAAACTTACTATCTTTGCATCCCTTATAAAAAATAAAAATGGATAAACATTATGAGACGGTCTTCATTTTAACTCCCGTTTTGTCTGATGAACAGGCAAAGGAGGCCGCAAAAAAATTCAAGAAAACCATTACCGACTTAGGTGGTAAGGTGATTAATGAGGAGAATTGGGGGCTAAAGAAACTAGCCTATCCGATACAAAAGAAAACAACAGGATTTTATCATTTGATGGAATTTAACTCTAGCAGTATTGATATTGTTAGCCAGTTAGAAGTTGCCTACAAACGTGATGAACGTGTTTTACGTTTCTTAACTGTGGTATTAGACAAACATGCTATTGCTTACAGCACAAAACGTAGAGGAAGAATTGCTGACGGAAAAACAAAAAAGAAAGAGAACGCCAGCGCGTAATTAACCCTAAAAACATTAAATCATGGCAACATCAAAAGAAATAAGATATCTAAACCCTCCATCAGTTGAGGCGAAGAAGAAAAAATACTGCCGTTTCAAAAAGAGCGGTATCAAATACATTGACTATAAAGACCCAGACTTTTTATTGAAGTTTGTTAACGAGCAAGGTAAGTTATTACCACGCCGTTTAACCGGTACTTCTTTAAAATACCAACGTAAAGTTGCACAAGCCGTAAAGCGTGCACGTCACTTATCGTTGATGCCTTACGTAGCGGATCTATTAAAATAAAAGGAGGACACAATGGAAATCATATTAAAACAAGATATTAAAGGTTTAGGTTACAAGCATGATCTTGTAGCTGTAAAAAATGGTTACGGTCGTAACTTCCTTATACCACAAGGTCTTGCTAGCTTAGCAACAGAGAGTGCTAAAAAACAGCACGCTGAAACTATGAAGCAACGTTCTTTTAAAGAAGAAAAACTTCGTAAAGAAGCTGCAGCTAATGCAGAAAAACTTGCAGGTGTTAGCATCAAAGTTGGCGCTAAAGCAGGCGAGAACGGAAAGATCTTTGGTTCGGTTACAAACATTCAATTAGCTGATGCTTTAACAAAAGCAGGTTATGCTATCGAGCGTAAGAATATCGAAATTGCAGGTGATGGTATCAAACAATTAGGAAACTACACTGCTAAAGTTCGTTTATACAAAGAAGTTGCTGCAACAATTAACTTCGAAGTAATAGCTGAGTAATAACAATACACATTCAATAAAAAAACCCATCAAATAAATGATGGGTTTTTTGTTTTCCATCCATCCCCCTCTTGAGGGGGTGGATTCTGCGTAAGCAGAAGACGGGGGAGGAATGCTAAGCAAAATAAATTCACAAAAAAACCATCACAGATCTTGTGATGGTTTTTTATTTTCCTCCCCCGCCGCTAAAGCGGCACCCCCTCAAGAGAGGGATGGGAAAACTTATCGCTACTTCTTATTAAGTAAATAATTCTTTTCCTTCTCGATCTCAATGTGGCCAAAATCCGAGATCTCCATTTCTTCTTTAAGATCTTTGTAACCATTGGCGTTAACAAGGATGCTATACTTACCCGCCGGTAAACTCATTACAAAGCGCCCGGTTTTATGGTGAGGAACAAAGGTAAATTCCTGATTGGTAGTTTTGTTTGTGGCGATGATGGAAGAAATAATTTCTTTTGGTTGATGTTCAGGAATACTATCGCCCAACCATAATTGCCCAATTAAGATACGTATGATCTGATCAGTTTCGTTGAACTTAATGCGATAAATATCTAGATCACCAAATCCACCGGGCCTGAACGCACTAACATACCCTACCCTGTTATCAGGTGTTACGCAAATACTGCGATCATCATCGGTTGAATTAATTGGGTAACCTAAATTTTCAGGTTTTGAGAAAGAATTGTCCTCCGGGTTCCAAACGGTTCTAAAAAGATCGTATCCACCCATGCTGTTGTGGCCTTCGCTTGCAAAATACAAGGTTTGGCAATCTTCAGATAGAAAAGGAAAATCTTCGTTGTACTCTGTATTAATAGTTGGCGGTAATTTTTGTGCAGGCGCCCACTTTCCACTAGGAAGCCTCCTTACCATGAAAAGATCATTATTTCCTTCTTGAAATTTATCTCGACGTGTAAAAAAGAAAACACTTCCGTCTTCGCTAAATGATCCGGATGTTTCAATTTTTTCGTTGATGATAGGGTCGATCAATTTTATTTTCTGATAAGGAAAATTCGGCCCTGCTGTTGCTCCCGATTTACTATCAGGTTTTGAAGTTGTAGTGTACAGATCTCCGTATTTATCTACGTGATCTATATAAATAACTAATTCAGAAGCATCTTTTTTTAAACCAACTATTTGCTCATCAAAACCGGTATTAATTAACTTTCCTGCATTCACAGGCTTTATCCATTTGCCATTTCCGTCCTCTATCTTTGAAAAATACACATCACTACTCCTGCATCCATCCATCTCTACTTTTTTACCACCAAAATTCTCTTTTCTACGAGAAGTGAATCCTAAAAAAGTTTCGGTATTATTTACAAATGGATAATAATCGGGTTCATCGCTATTTATCTCAGGACCCATATTTTGAAATGTAACATTTACAGGATTGTTCATGTAAACACGAGCGTTTGCAATTTGTTTTAAGAAATATTTGATCTCTTCTTCTTTCTTTGGTTTTAATTCGACGTATTTTTTGTAAGC
Organism: Sphingobacteriaceae bacterium; assembly: GCA_016705695.1. GTDB lineage: Bacteria > Bacteroidota > Bacteroidia > B-17B0 > Aurantibacillaceae > Aurantibacillus. The sequence continues at coordinate 120,828 of JADJLA010000008.1, read as the reverse complement.
ATTTTCTGCCTTTTCAAGTTGATTAGTTAAATGATAGGCTTTTCCCAATTCCTTCCAAGCTTCAGCATACTTATCATTCTTGTTCACTAATTTTTCTAAATGCTGCACAGCTTCCTGTCTGTTGATCCTTGTATACAATAAACATTTAGCCAACTTGTAGCGCATTTGATCATTGTCGGGATACTTTTTTAATTCCTTACGGTAAATAGGAATGGCCATCAAATAGTTCTTGTGCTGAAAATGCTCATTGGCATCGTCTTCGCCTAACTTTGATAAATTTTTGGTTTGAGAATGACCTAAACTGATGACAAATAAAAGCATCACCACAAGTATAGATCTCATACGCATTTGGCCCATAATCAACTCCTTAAATATAACAACAAAATTGAATTTTGGGAACTTATTTAAGCGAAAAAAACGCAAATTGTTTATAATTCATCTAGCTCCAAAACAGGCTATTATCTAAGGAGCTAAAAGAAAAAGGCCCGTTACGACGTATCGCAACGGGCCTCTTAATTATTTAGGTGTTTACTTTTCTTTGAAGATCACCTTCATCTCTACCCTACGGTTTTTCTGTCTACCCTCTGGGGTGGCATTATCTCCAATAGGTACAGTTTGACCAAACCATTCAACATTTACATTCTCTGCAGGCACACCTTTCTTAACGAGATATGCTTTCACAGCCTTACTGCGTTTCTCTGACAAGGTCATGTTCTTATCAGCATCACCTTGGTTATCGGTATGTCCGCTCAACGTTAATTTCCAATCTGCTTTATGCTCTTTACAAAGTTTTGCAAGATCATTTAAAGATGGGAATGATATTGGTTTAATGATATCCTTAGCAGAAGCAAACTCTAAACTAGAGAACGCTTTTTCTAGGATCTTCTTCTCACGCTCTTTCATTGGAGGCGGAGGAGGACATCCTTTTAATTCTTTTAAACCCGGAGTTGTAGGACAAGCATCGTCTTTATCATACACACCATCACCATCGGTATCAGGCCAAGGACAACCTTTATTTCCGCGTGGACCAAATACATCAGGACAAGAATCTTCTTTATCTAAAATGCTATCACCGTCACGATCAGGACATCCTTTGTATTCCTTAGGACCAAATACATCAATACAATTATCATATTTGTCAGGAGTGCCGTCGCCATCACGATCAGGACAACCCATAAATTCTTTTATACCGGCTTCATCAGGACACTCATCCTCTTTGTCGATGATCTTATCACCATCTTTATCAGGACATCCTTTAAATTCAACAGGTCCTTTATCATCCGGACAAGCATCTTCTGCATCCGTAATTCCGTCACCATCTTTATCAGGACAACCTTGCAATTCTTTTATACCCGGAATGTCAGGACACTTGTCGTCTTTATCTTGAATATGATCACCATCTTTATCAGGACAACCCACAAACTCCCAAACACCGGGAACATCTCTACAAAGATCTTTTTTATCTGAGATACCATCTTTATCTCTATCTCTCGGATGACCTGCAGGAACAGGCATTCTAAGTGATGCATAAAAACTCGCCCCATAGATATCTTTAAAAAATAATCCGGGCATGTTATTTGTACCAACCATCAATGGACCGATCCTTACCATTGTTCCTAAAGTAATTGCTTCACCTCGTCGCGCTGTTAATGCACTATAGTTTACAGGCAATGTTAATCCGAACCATTTATGATCAAATCGCGGTGCGAGGGAAATAGTTGTATAATCGTGAACACGAGCAGTTTTATTCTTTTGCAAATTGCAAATATTTGCATTAAGACTTACATAAAAAGGTTTCCAAAGATGTTGATCAACTCCTAAATTAATTGCAGTTGGAAGCGACATTTTAAATGTTGTTTGAGTTGGACGTGAAACAAACATATTACTCATTAATGAATCAAATCCATCAACGCTTTTTACGTTAACCGCCTTTAAATTCCACAAAGACACATCCGCAATAAAATCGTTAGCGATCAATCCTTTCTTAAAACGAATACCGCCAATGTCGTTTATAGCAAAACTTATTTTTGTTTTGTACTTATTCTGATCCCTTCTCCACAGACCTTTTTCTCCATCCATATCAAATTTGTATTTTTCATATTCAGGACGGAATTCATAAACCATACCTATATCAAAACCAAAGCCCGGGTACTTTGCATTTCTAAGCATATATTTGATCGCTTCTTGTGAATCAAATTCAGAATCTGTTGCACCACTAAGAAAAGGATCTAAATTATTACTATGGGCATATTGAACTTCGGATTTAAAAAGACTTAAAGTATCGGAAGTTAGAAAATTGTAATCCAAATTCTCTATTCGGATGTAAGCGGCGTCAATTCCTTGTAAAAGTTTTGCTGTTGCTCCGGCCTTAAAAAAATGCACTCCGTCTTCTTTTAAAACGCGCGCATAGGATAAACCATACTCTGCCCACATCATTTGCGCAACGTGTAGATCTTTATTATTTAAATTTGTTACCCATAAGCTTGGGTACACAAACTCTTCATATGCAAGTTTTGCAAGGTCAGGAGAAATACCATCAACATTCGCGTAATTTCTAATACTCCAATTGAAAGCTATAGAATTCTTATGATTTATAGACACCATAAAAGAAGGTAAAGTAACCCTTAAACCAGTGTAAACATTTTTATCCTTGGGTCCCGGTTTTGTGATGAAATTATTTTTATAGTATCCCGGTGAGTTCTTATCGGTATTGCTCCACTCTGTGAAAACCGTTTTCCCGTCTGCATCTTTTCCACGCTTTAATGCGCTTCTTTTAACCCCAACATAATTGTTATCTGCCACAAAATTCAAGGCAAAAACGTTCAAATCAAAAGTGAGGCGATTATCGGCAATACTAGCCGGATTGCTATAAACACCTAATACTCCGGCGTAATTACTTGTTTGAAATGCCTGGAAATCTTGAGATCTTAAACCTAAAAATGCGGCTATAAAACCCAATGAGATAACTATCCTGTTCATGATATGAAGTTTGATTAACAAATATAAACTATTTTAGATTCATTTTCCCTTTATTTTTCTAAATTTGCAGCCTATTTTGGTAAGCAAATGATTGACAAACTGGAAGATATAAAACGCAGATACGAGGACACAGAACTTAAACTTTCTGACCCTAAAATTATAAACGATATGAAGCAGTTTAAGAAGCTGAATATTGAGTTTAGAGAGATGGGAAAAATTGTGGATGCCTATAAAGTTTACAAAAAAGTTTTGGATGATATTGAGAGCGCCAAAGAATTGCTGGCCACAGAAAAGGACAAGGATTTTTTAGACATGGCCAAAGCAGAATTGGAAGATAACAGAACCAAACAAGAGCAACTGGAAGAACAAATTCGTTTATTACTTATTCCAAATGATCCTGAAGATGCAAAGAACTGCGTGATGGAATTGCGCGCCGGAACCGGTGGAGATGAAGCAAGTATTTTTGCGGGCGATCTTTATGAAATGTACATGCGCTATTGCGATAACAAAAAATTTAAAACTGAATTGATAGATAGCAACCCGGGTACGATGGGCGGTTACAAAGAAGTTGTTTTTAAAGTGATCGGTCCAAACGCCTACGGAACCATGAAATTTGAAAGCGGTGTTCATCGTGTGCAACGTGTTCCGGCTACCGAAACGCAAGGTCGCGTACACACAAGCGCTGCATCGGTTGTTGTTTTACCTGAAGCAGAAGAATTGGATGTTGACTTAAAAGATTCGGATATTGAAATGGCTACTGCGCGAAGCGGTGGTGCGGGTGGACAAAACGTAAATAAAGTTGAGAGTAAAGTTATTTTAACTCATAAGCCAAGTGGAATTGTTGTTACATGTCAAACACAGCGTAATCAATTAGGTAATCGTGAAAAAGCCATGGAGATGTTACGCTCTAAACTTTACGATATTGAATTTCAAAAGCGAATGGAAGAAACTACTAAACGTAGAAAAACCATGGTAAGTACAGGAGATAGAAGCGCAAAAATTAGAACTTATAATTATCCTCAGAATAGAATTACCGATCACCGAATCAATTTGACGCTTTATAATTTGGATGATTTTACTAATGGTGATATCCAGGAGATGATAGACAAACTTCAATTTGCTGAGAACGCTGAGCGAATGAAGGAAGGTGGGGTTTAAACTCAAGAGCATTCCATTTTTAGAGGCAGAAACCACAGAGGCGTCTGCGACGCTGCACAGAGGTCCCACAGAGTTACACGGAGGCAGTTTGGGATTTGTGATGCCTAACTAAGGACACCGAGAGGACCTTCGGTCTAATAGCAACTTATCAATGTTACTGAAGAACTAATTCAACTTACTCTCCAAACTTGTTTGATATAAATTAGTGAATTCAGAAATTGCACCGTAATTCTTTCCATCCACAACAAACGAATTTCCTTTCACTGTTCCAATTTGTGCAAAGGGAACTTTGATATCTTTTTCAAAGGCTGCTTTATTTTTTGGGTCTACGCTCACCACTATTCTACCTTGAGCTTCACCAAATAAAAATGCATCGATTCGAATGTCTTTAGCTGAAGTAATTTCTACACCTAATCCATTCACGATGCCACTTTCTAATAAATTCAAGAACAAACCACCATCGCTGATATCGTTTGCACTTTCAATTAATCGGGCACGAATAATTTTTTGAATTGTAGTTTGAACTTCAAATTCTTCCTCCAAATTAAAATACGGAGCAGGTGTGTTCTTTACTTTACAATAAGAAGACGTATATTCTGAAGATGCGATATCATTTTTTTGATGACCTAATACGTAAATAAAGTCGCCCTCCTTTTTGAAATTAATTCCTGTTTGAAAAGTTTTGTCTTCTACAATTCCTATCATGCCAATAGTTGGCGTTGGAAACACAGGGCCTTCATAACTCGATTGATTATAAAAACTAACATTACCACCTGTAACCGGCGTTTGGAATTTTAAACAGGCCTTGCTCATGCCTTTAATTGCACTTACAAATTGCCAATACACTTCAGGATTATATGGATTTCCAAAATTTAAACAATTGGTAACAGCACTTGGAATTCCACCGCTGCAAGAAATATTACGAGCAGCTTCGCACACAGCAATAGCACAACCTGTTTCAGGATCTGCATTTACATAACGGCTATTGCAATCTACGCTCATTGCCAATGCCTTTTTTGTTCCTTTTACATTTACAACCGCCGCCGCGCTTGCATTATTTGTATTTCTGTTCACTGTTCCAACCATGCTATCATATTGGTTGTACACCCAACGTTTGCTGGCTAAGTTTGGATGTCCTGCCAAATGAAGCATTATTGGTTTTAGATCCGTAGGAACTTTTATATCTTCAATTTTAAACTTCTTATGTTCAGCAAACCAAGCAGGCTCTTTAAATTCGCGTTTGTAAACCGGCGCATCTCCACCTAAAACTAAAGATACTGCGGGAAGATCTGCTACTTGCTCGCCATTAAAGAAATATTTTAAACGATCGCCTTTGGTTACAACACCAATTTGCACGCAATTCAGATCCCATTTATCAAAAATGTCGAGAATTTCCTTTTCTCTTCCTTTTTTCACAACAACAAGCATTCGTTCTTGCGATTCGCTCAATAAAAATTCAAAGGGATGCATTCCTGCTTGGCGAGCCGGAACCTTATCTAACCAAATTTCCATACCATGCTCACCCTTTGCGCTCATTTCGCTGGTGCTACAAGCAATTCCTGCCGCACCCATATCTTGCATACCAATAACGGCACCGGTTTTAATAATTTCTAACGTTGCTTCTAATAATAATTTTTCTTGAAAAGGATCACCTACTTGTACTGCAGGAAGATCTTTTGCGCTATCTTCTGTGAGATCTTTACTTGCAAATGCTGCTCCACCCATTCCATCTCTACCGGTTGAAGAACCAACAATAAATACCGGATTTCCTTCACCGTAAGAAATAGCGCTTACCATTTCTCCCTTTTTCATAATACCAACACTCATGGCATTTACCAAGGGGTTTACATTAAAGCTATCATCAAAAAATACTTCTCCGCCAACTGTAGGAATTCCAAATGCATTTCCATAATCGCCAATGCCTTTTACAACACCTTTGATCAACCATTTTGTTTTTTCGCTATTGATATCGCCAAAACGCAATGAATTTAATTGTGCAATAGGACGAGCGCCCATGGTAAAAATATCGCGATTAATTCCTCCAACACCCGTTGCCGCGCCTTGATAAGGCTCTAAAGCACTTGGGTGATTATGACTTTCAATTTTAAACGCACAAGCTAAGCCATCGCCAATATCAACCAATCCCGCATTTTCTTCGCCGGCTTTTGCCAACATATGCGGACCATCTTTTGGTAATGTTTTTAACCAAGTGATGCTGTTTTTATAAGAACAGTGTTCGCTCCACATTACAGAATAAACTGATAGTTCTGTAAAATTTGGTGTGCGTCCTAAAGTGCTTTTTATCTTCTCGAATTCTTCGGGTAATAATCCTAATTGTTTGGCTTGCTCAAGAGTAGCAATTTGATCGGCATATTTTATAGTGCTCATAGTAAAATTATAAAGCACAAAGTTAGTGATGTTGCCATTTTTACACAGGCAAGTAATGAACAAAATAGAAACAAAATGTTAGGATTTTTACGTATTTTTAGGCTGTGCTAATAAGACTTTTTATATTCCTATTCCTTCTTTCGGGAATTACCAAGGCACAAGTTGTATCAACCAATGATAGCATAAAGCTACTTCAAAAGAGGATTTTATCTATTGAAATTGTAAATATTGGTGCTTCAATGCCCTATTTTGGTTTTGGAAATCACGAGAAATCGATGGATGGAGGATTTGCCATACCGGGGATAAAAATAGATGCTGGTTTTAATATTCAACTATACAAACATCTTGGTATAAAATCGCAGATCATGTATCAGAATAATCAAATTGATGAGTATAAATACAAAAAAGATCTAATTGCAGAAGATCCTATAAACAGCTATACCATTTCATCAGGCGGATGGAATAATACGAGCTTGATGATAGGCGCTTTTGGCAATTTTAATTTAGGCAAAGCCTGTCATTTACAACCCTATGTTTTGGGTGGCTTTAATTACGGTATTTCTCCAAACGTCGACCTTATTGTTTCTGATTCCTTAAAAATGCTCTCAGAAATAAAACAAAAGAGAGGAAACACCATTGCGTTTTGTTATAGTGTTGGAATGGATCTAAAAGCCGATCTGGAGAACGATTTTCAATTCGTGGTTGGTGTGAACTTTTTTTATAGCGCCCTAAAATTCAATAAAATTCGTTTAGAGAACTCGTACAAAAATTCAGTTTACGACTTCCAGGTTTACCAGCCCGTACAAACGTTTGGCCTTAAGATAGGTGTAACCAAGGTGCTCCGTTGATTTTTGTTTAAATCTTATTAAAACCCGCTTTTTTCTCATCTAAAAATTTCTGAACTTTATAACGTGAAGCATTTTTTAGATGAATTGAATCCGGTGCAGAGAGCGGCAGCGCAAGCAACAGAGGGACCGGTAATGATCATTGCGGGAGCAGGTTCAGGAAAAACAAGAGTTCTTACTTATCGTATTGCGCATATTATGGAGCGCGGTACCGATGCCTTTAATATTTTAGCATTAACTTTTACCAATAAAGCAGCGCGCGAAATGAAAGATCGTATCGCTAAAATTGTTGGAACAAATGAGGCGAAAAATCTTTGGATGGGAACCTTCCACTCTGTATTTGCAAAAATTCTACGTTTTGAAGCAGCGAAATTAGGTTACCCAAGCAATTTTACCATTTACGATACCGACGATAGTAAAAGTCAGATAAAAGAAATATTAAAGCAATTTAATTTGGATGAAAAGGTTTACAAACCTTCGTTGGTGTTAAATAGAATTTCTGACGCGAAGAATAAACTGATCTCCGCTCAACAATATATTGGCAACAGCGTATTTCAAACAGAAGACAGGCAAAGTCAGAAACCTTTGATGGGGCAGATCTATGAAGCCTATCAAAAAGAAATTTTAAGGCAGGTGCAATGGATTTTGATGATCTTCTATACAATACCAATATTTTATTGCGAGATTTTCCAGATATGCTTTTAAAATATCAAGGTAAATTCAAATGTATTTTGGTAGATGAGTATCAGGATACAAATTTTTCGCAATACGTTATCATCAAACAATTGGCTGCACGTTTTCAAAATATTTGTGTGGTTGGAGATGATGCACAGAGTATTTACGCATTTCGCGGAGCAAACATTCAAAATATCTTAAATTTTGAAAGGGATTACCCGGATCTTAAAACGTATAAACTCGAACAAAATTATCGAAGCACCAAAGTTATTGTTGAAGCAGCAAATCACATTATTGCCAATAATAAAGATCAATTTAAAAAATTGGTTTTCACTGAGAATGATGAAGGCAGTAAGATCAAAGTGATGAATGCAAATACGGATAGCGAAGAAGGGCAAAAAGTAGCCAATAGTATTTTTGCGGCAAAGAACAATCATCAGTATTTTAATAGGGATTTTGCCATTTTATATCGTACCAATGCGCAATCGCGTTCTATGGAGGAAGCTTTAAGACGATTGAATATTCCATATCGCATTTATGGAGGCATTAGTTTTTATCAGCGTAAAGAAATTAAAGACATTTTAGGTTATTTTCGGTTAACCATCAACTCCAACGATGATGCAAGTTTGTCGCGAATTATTAATTATCCTTTGCGCGGCATTGGTCAATCAACCGTAGATAAAATTAATGTTGCTGCAGCAGAGCATGATATAAGCATGTTTACCGTTTGCGAAAATTTAAAGGATTTTAATTTAGGTATCAATGCGGGTATTGCAGGGAAGATCGGTGAGTTTGTTACCAAAATAAAATCTTACAGCTTGCAATTAGGCACCAAAGACGCGTACGATCTTGGAAATCATATTGCCGTGAATAGCGGTTTAGTAAAAGAATTGTATTCTGATAAAACACCCGAGGGCGTAAGTAGATATGAGAACATTCAGGAATTACTAAATGGTTTAAAAGATTTTGTAGAACACGAGCGCACACCACAAGAAAATGAATTGAATGATCTTATTAAAGAAAGTTTGGCCATTGAAGGTGATACTTTATTTGAACAAAATAAAGAATTACGCACATTAGATGAGTTCATGCAAGAGATCACTTTGCTTACCGATAGAGATACCGAAGATGATGATGAGCGTGAAGCCGATAAAGTTACCATGATGACCATTCACGCTGCAAAAGGACTAGAGTTTAAGAACGTGTACATTGTTGGCTTGGAAGAAAATTTATTTCCATCACAATTAGCATTGAACAGTAGAACCGAATTAGAGGAAGAGCGTCGTTTATTTTATGTCGCAGTAACAAGAGCAGAGATACAATGCACCTTAAGCTACGCCAACACCCGCTACCGTTACGGAAATTTAATTTACTGTGAGGCCAGTAGATTTATAGATGAAATAGACGAAAAGTTTTTAGAGTATGAAGTGGTCTCAGGGGCCAAAGCATTTAATGATAATGTATTTGAAAAAATGCGAAATTCATTTTTTGACACGCCTTCTAAAGAACTTCCAACAAAGGGCTCATCCTTCAAAGAGATCAAAAAAGGCATTGACTTTACACCACCCAAAAAACTCATTAGTGTTAATGCTCGCTTAGGGAATGTAAATACCGGTAAACCTATTGATCTTGCTTTAAATAAAGATCTAAAGTTGGGAGACGTGATATTGCATGAAAAGTTTGGAAAAGGCTCTGTGCAAGGCTTGGAGGGCAATTGGCCCGAAACAAAGGCTATTATTCAGTTCGAGAAGTTTGGCCAAAAAAGCTTGCTTTTGAAGTATGCCAAGCTGCAAAAAGAATAGCAAAAAAGCACTATTTTTACACAATACCAAGTCTAAATTCACGTTATTTAAGCATTGAAAAAAGTAAGCCTATATTTTGTTCTGTTTTTAAGCTTTATTTCTATTAAGGCACAAGTAGGCGGAAATACCAATTTCAGATTTTTAGACATTCCTATGACCAGTCGTGCGGCCGGTGTTGGGGGAACTAATATGAGCGTTTGGGGAGATGATATAAACCTAGTTCATTCAAATCCTGCTTTACTTAATAAATACATGCATAAACAAATTGCCGGCAATTACTGCAATTATGTAAGCAATATGAATTTTGGTTATTTGGCTCATGCACGCAATTTTGAAAAAGCAGGAATATTTGGAGCATCCTTCAATTTTTTCAATTATGGAAAGTTTAAAGGCTACGACGAATTAGGAAACGAAACAAGAACCTTTAAAGCGAACGATTATTCTTTAAATTTAAATTACTCTATTCATTTGCCTGAAGACACTTCTTTCAATCTTGGTATTTGCGTAAAAACAATTCTTTCTCAATACGAAGCTTATACCGCTTTCGCAAATGCCATTGACCTCGGTGCAACCTACCATACAAAAAAGAATTTTGTGATCTCGTTAGTTGCAAAAAACGTAGGAAAAGTTTGGAAAGAGTTCACTCCTACTTCACCAATGGAATTACCAAGCAATGTTCAATTAGGCATCAGCAAGAAATTAAGTAAAGCCCCTATTCGTTTGATATTTGTATATGATAATTTATTGAAATGGAATATGAAATACGTGAGCCCTATTGACACTGCAGGGCAAAGCAATCCATTTGATACGAACAAAGAACCGGAAGACAGTACCAAATTCCAGAAATTCTCTAAACGTTTTGGAAGCAATACCGATAATTTCTTTAGACATATGAGTTTTGGAACGGAATTATCATTGTCGAAGAATTTTATGGTGATGTTAGGTTATAATTATCGCCGTCAGCGCGAATTTACTTTACCCGAACGCCGTGGGGCTAATGGACTATGCTTTGGGTTTCTTGTAAAAGTTAAGAAGTTTCAGTTTACCTACTCTTATAATAAAATGGCATTTGCCGGTGGTAGCAGTATTTTAGGACTTACGTACAAGTTGTGATTGATCAAAAAGACTCTTCTACCCTTTAATAGCAATCGTTCCACCCTCTCAATAGCCCTAATTTACCCCCTATCATTTTTTTATATCCAATCATTAAAATCTGCACTCTTATTGCTATCTTAGATCACTCAATTTTTCTATAACATGTTTATAAAACAACTTTTTTTCGCCATCCCGGTAATTGCTTTATTAAGCTCATGCGGTGGCAATTCATCAAATAGCGAAGCCGATAAAACCAAAAACGATTCTCTTACAAAGTCGGAGCCGTTTGAATACCAAACCGAGCAAGTTGCAGATCTGCGGATCCTTCGTTACGAAGTGCCCGGCTTTGATAAATTGAGTCTTCAACAAAAAACATTGTTGTACTATCTATCCGAAGCTGCTTTATGTGGACGTGATATGATGTATGATCAAAATTATAAATACAATTTAACTGTTCGTAAAACCATTGAAAATATTGTAAGCACCTATAGCGGCGATAAAAAAGCGGCTGAGTACGATACATTCATGGAATACGCAAAGCGCGTTTGGTTCAGTAACGGAATTCACCATCATTATAGTTCCGACAAGATCATTCCTGAGATCACACAAGATTTTTTTAATGCGCTTATAAAATCAAGTGATGCAAAAGGCTTTCCTGTTATGGATGGCGAAAACGTTGATCAATTTCTTGCACGCATCACACCAATCATTTTCGACCCAAAAATTGCATCTAAAAAAGTAAGTCTTGACTCTAAAGCTGACCTTGTAAAATCATCTGCGGTGAATTTTTATGAAGGTGTTAGTCAAAAAGAAGCAAGCGATTTTTACAAAGATGTAAATAAAGGCAACAAGGAAACTCCGGTAATGACAGGACTTAACTCCAAACTAATAAAAGTAAACGGGAAAATAGAAGAGCATGTTTGGAAACTTGGCGGAATGTATTCTTCTGCCATAGAGAAGATCATTTACTGGTTAGAAAAAGCTTCGACCGTTGCCGAAAATGCGGCACAAAAAGATGCTATAGATAAGCTCATTGTATTTTATAAATCGGGAAGCTTAAAAGATTTTGACACTTACAGTATTGCTTGGGCAAAAGACACAGAATCGGCCATTGACGCAGTAGTTGGCTTTATAGAAGTATATAATGATCCATTAGGATTTAAGGGAAGTTACGAAGCTGTTATATCAGTTAAAGATATGGAAGCGAGCAAGCGCATTAAATTAATAGGCGACAATGCACAATGGTTTGAAGACAATTCGCCAATAGCGGCCGAGCATAAAAAGAAAAATGTGACCGGTATTGCAGCTAAAGTAATTAATGTGGTGATGGAAGCCGGTGATGCAGCTCCAAGTACACCCATTGGGATAAATTTACCAAACAACGAATGGATACGCGAAAATCACGGATCAAAATCGGTTAACCTTGGTAATATTGTAGAAGCATACGACATGGCGGCAGGCGCTGGTGTTACAAAAGAATTTTACATGACCGAGGAAATACAGAACCGAATGGCTAAATGCGCAAGTTTAGCAGATAAATTACATACTGATATGCATGAAGTAATTGGCCATGCCTCTGGACAAATTGAAAAAGGCATTGAACAACCTGCCAATACTTTAAAAAATTATGCCTCGTGTTTGGAAGAAGCCCGTGCAGACCTCGTAGCCTTATATTATTTGTACGACAAAAAATTGGTTGATCTTGGCGTGATGTCGTCATTAGATTATGGGAAAGCAGCTTATGATGATTATATCACCAGTGGATTGATCGTTCAACTATCACGTTTAAAGCTTGGAGATAACCTGGAAGAAGCTCATATGCGTAATCGCCAATTGGTGTCGGCATGGGCTTTTGAAAAGGGAGCAAAAGAAAACGTGATCAGTAAAACTATCAAAGATGGTAAAACTTATTTTGTGGTTAACGATTATGATAAACTCCGAAAATTATTTGGTGATCTTTTAAAAGAGATACAGCGCATTAAGTCACAAGGTGATTATAAAGCAGGACAAGATCTTGTAGAGAATTATGGAGTGAAAGTGGATAAGACATTGCATAAAGAGATATTGGATCGTTATGCCAAACTTAACTTTGCCCCTTATGCTGGATTTATTCAACCAAAACTTGTGCCTGTTAAAGAGGGTGATAAGATAACAGACATAAAGATCGAATACCCTAAAGATTTTGCAGAGCAAATGTTATACTATGGGAAGAATTATTCTTTCTTGCCTGTAATGAATTCTCCTTTACCAGTAAAGAGTAATTAAGTTTAACGTTTAATTGCTTTAAGGAATCTGATGTTGCCTGAAAGGTCTTTTTTAGATCTATTGTACTAAATATTTTTTTACTTTCAGCATATGCTTTTACTTCATTAGCTGTAAGCGGATTCAATTCAAAATACAATTTGCCTTTAGAATTTAAATTATTCGCACAAAGATCAATGATCTTTTTATAGAAAATAATGGAGTCGTCGTCATTAACAAACAAAGCTAGGTGCGGCTCATGCTTTTTTACATTATCGTGAATCTGATCAGATTCGCTTCTTTTTATATAGGGTGGATTGCTTACAATAATGTCGTAATGTGAAACGGAATCTGGAAGCCCAAGAATATCCCCATTAAAAAAACTAACTTCAGCTCTATTCCTTCCGGCATTCCTTTTTGCAAGAGTTAATGCTTCATCGCTAATATCACAAGCCTCTACTCTTGCTTTTGGCAATAAACACTTTAAACTTATAGGAATACATCCACTTCCTGTTCCAAGATCTAATATACTCCCCGAAAATTCTTTATTCTGGTTAAAGATCATCTCCACCAACTCTTCGGTTTCAGGCCTTGGGATAAGAACATGCTCATTTACTTCAAAAATATATTTGTAAAAGTAAGCTTCGCCTAAAACGTACTGCAAAGGTTTTGCAGTTGCAAGTTCCTTAACCGCATCATAAATTAAAAGTAATTGACTCTGATTGATCAACTCTTCTTCGCGCAATTGCAGGTCTTCTCTTTTAAAATTCAAGAAATGCTCAAATACTCTAAACGCTAATTCATCTATCTCGTCATTAGAATAAAGTTTATGTAATTCTGATCGAAAAAAAGAGACGAGGTGTTTTAGCTTATTGCCGGCTACGCGCATATCTTAGTAACTGATGAGTTTGGCTGAATAGGTTTGTGTTTCGGTTAAAATACGAATAAGCAGCAATCCTTTGTATTCATTAATTTCATCTGTACTTAAAACATACTTAGAATCGATATTTTGCTTTAATAAACACTTACCATTTATATCGTAAACAAATAATACTCCTTTGTCTTTTAAATTTATCTCCACTTTTCCGTGAAAAGGATTTGGCATAGCTTTTAAACCTTCATTTAAATTTAATCTTTCCACGCCAGTAAATATTGTACATAACATAGCAGCCATACCATCCAGCTTTCCATAACCGTAAACATTATTTGGTACAATTCCCGTAAAACCATCGCTATAGGTACAGTTCATAATGGCCTGCTTTACTTGTTGGTTGGTAGCATTTGGAAATTTCTGTAAATAAAGCGCAGCCAATCCTGCAACCACAGGCGCCGAAGCCGATGTTCCGCCTCCCTGAATATGCATACTGCCTTGTGCCACCGCACTTGGCGCATTGGTTAACATAAATGTTTGTAAAGAAATAGGCATCGCACTAAATACATTTGCTCCTGTGGCAACCACATCGGGCTTTATCATATTCCAACGTGTTGGCCCTCCACTACTCGTTTCTTTTATCTTTCCCGGAACTTCAAGCGTTGATGTTTGCGCAGTATTTGTTGCGTCTGTCCATTTGTTTAAATTGATATAATTTCCAACTGTAATAACTTCGTTACTACATTGAAATCCTGTAACAATTGTTGAGATCGTATCAGGCATTACATAATTTATCATTTTTGGATACACTGTTGCCGTTGGTAATCCGGCGTTCTTAAAATTAAAATCCCACGAATCATGTTTACCATTTCCTTTACTTTCAATACGCCAATTATAATTTAGTGAATCGGCAATAACATGATAAACCAACTCATATACACCAAATGAGTTAATAGACGCATCAGTTTTAATGATCCCAATTCGTTTATTATTGAACTTTAATGTATCCACCTGCTGTGATGTCAGCGCATAGTTATAATTATGAAAAGGAATTCGACCAAGGTCAGTACTACTTGCTCTATTAACACCAATACTTGTTTGTACATTCTTAATATCATTGGTGTCAGCATACAACACATAATACATATCTGCTACAGCATCAGAGAACCAAGTAAACAACGTATCAGAATTTATGAGCGTTGTTTTTGTATGGAATTTCACATTCCCTGCATTTCCGGCTGCCGCTACTAATACGCGACCGTTTTGTGCGGTAATTAAATTATTCATTAATTGCGCTTGCAGATCGGTTGCATCATGACTTCCATAATAATCGCCCACACTTGCATTTACAACACAAGGTTTACCTGCAGCTGTTGCCTTTGCAAAAATATAGCTTAAAGCATCTGCATAAATTGGATTTGTACTATTATTGAAATTCAAAGCCACAACAATAAGTTCAGCTTTTGGTGCCACGCCTTCAAATTTGCCTGTGGCCAAACCATTTCCGGCTGCTGTTCCACTCACGTGAGTTCCATGTCCGTAATTTGCATTATCATTATGTGTACAAACACTTGCATTAATTTGCGCGGCCGTCCATTCAATTCCGTAATTATAAGGCATTGGAATGGTTGAACCGGAAGATTGATTTTGATCCCAAATAAATTGAATGCGCGTATTTCCACTTCCGTCCTTAAAATCAGGATGATTAAAATCGATGCCAGTATCAATAATACCCATAATTATTCCTGAGCCATCGTATGCTTGAGTTAAGGGGGCCATTCCTTGCTTAACCGGATTGATACGATTCCTCACCATGGCAGTATCATTCATCAATTGCGGTTTTGAGGGTCTGTACTCAATAAACTTCACATATTTATGAGTTATTAAATTTGAAATGGAATTAAGTGAAGTTCTAACTGAGGCAATATTTCCGGCATAATAGTTAACCTGAACACCCAATTGCTTCTGGTCCTTTAATAATTGAGGGATATTTCCATCAACAAGCACATCGAATTGCGCAGGAAGCGTTTTATCGGTTAATTGTGCTTTAAGAAATGTATTACACTTATTTTGCGAAAACATCGTAACTTGCAACACAACTATCAGAACTATAAAAATTACTTTTTTCATTCTATCTACTAAAATACAAAAAATAAATCAATCTTTAAATTGAGGTCAACACTCACCATATTTATTATAATTTGTAGCGGTTTTCTCATGTCACAAAGCGACAGTGTTATGATCACAGAGCTTAAGCCATTTAACGACGGATTGTATTTAACTAATAAGGATCATCGCCATAACAAAGCTATTTCAAAAGAAAATATTATCACCAACATTAATAAAGATCAAGTTGATTTTTACTATAAAGTAACCTCCTCTCCAAAAATTGACTATTCTGTTGGCGGTACAACCTACACTATTGAGCCTTCCCATATTTGGGGCTTTGTTCAAAACGGAACTCTGTTTGTAAATTACAAAGGTGTTTTTTATAGAGTGCCTGTTTTTGGTTCAATAAGTTATTTTGCGGGAGTTGTTGAAGTTAGCGGATATTACACAGGCGTATACGACCCCATGTTTGGTGTTGGTGCCGGCCGAACAGTTAAAACCAAAGAGCTAAATGAATTTATTGTAAGCTACTTTGATGGAAATGTGATTCCTTTTGATATGAACTATTTAGACTTACTTTTAAGTACCGATGAAACAGTTTATAAAGAATATAAAAAATTAAGCAAACGCAAACGTCGCAAACAGGTAACTCGATTTGTAAGAATGTATAACGAAAAGCACCCAGTTCATTATTTAAAATAAATCAGATTTCTTTGCTTACACCCAATCCAAACAAAGCAAAATCATATTTTACAGGATCCTTTGGATCAAGCTGCCTTAATACGTTAGTGATCTCTTCAACCGCCTTCCAATCATCTTGCTTACGCTTTAGTAACCCAAGTTTTCTACTCACATTTCCTGTATGAACATCAAGAGGTAAACACAATAACGATGGACTGATGCTTTTCCAAATACCAAAATCAACACGTTTATTATCCTTTCTCACCAGCCAGCGCAAATACATACATAAACGCTTAGCGCTCGAATTTTTTTCAGGATTGGAGATATGCTTCTCACTCCGTTTTTGATGTGCTGCTTTTAAAAACTGATCCCGAAAATGAATGATGGCATTTTTCACATCAACATCTCCAGGCTTTATCCCTTTTGAAAACGCTAATTCAAGTCCTTGATGTTTGGTGTAGATGTTTTTTAGTGAACGAATAAAAAAAGTACAATCTATATCATTAAATGTACGATGCGCAAAACCGTCAAACTTTTTAAGATCCTTTGCTGTGTGTTGTGTTACAAATTCAAATGGTTCATTATCCATTAAGGCCATTAATTTTGTGGCATTTGTAATGATCGACCTTCTATTTCCCCAAGCAATAGTGGCAGCCAAGAAGCCGGCTATCTCAATGTCTTCCTTTCTTGAAAACAAATGTGGAATTTGTACGGGGTCATTCTCAATAAATCCTTTTGAATTATATTGATCAAATTTTTCATCCAGCAATTCCTTAATTCCCTCTTTTATTTTCATGGGTCTTTTGTAAGATCAAGATCTTTTAACTCAGGGTTTGCTTTATGAATTCCAAGAACAACCAAAATGGTCATCACTCCACCAAAAGCAATGGAAGGCACAAGTCCTAAAAATTTTGCTGCTACCCCGCTTTCAAACGCGCCAATCTCATTACTGGATCCAATAAAAATACTATTTACAGCACTTACCCTTCCGCGCATATTATCGGGTGTCATTAATTGCAATATACTGTGCCGAACTACTACACTAATATTATCAAACGCGCCGGTTAAGGCGAGCATTGCGAATGCCAACCAGTAATTAGTACTGTAAGCAAATGCTATTGTAAATAATCCAAAAGCCACAACCGACCAAAGCAAAGCTACACCTGCTTTTTTACCGGGTGGTTTAACCGACATGATCAAGGCCATCAAAACAGCACCAATAGCCGGTGAAGTTCGAAGTAAACCATAAGCCTCGGGACCTAAGTGCAAAATTTTATCGGTAAATGCAGGTATCAATGCAACTGCGCCACCAAATAAAACAGCAAAAAGATCTAACGACAAAGCACTAAGCACCATTTTATTTTTAAATACAAAATTCAAACCTACTTTCATGCTTTGCACAATAGATTCGGTATTCTCGGGAATAAACGTTTGCTTATAAGAAGTTGCAGCAATGAACACAAAGGCCAAAACATAAAACGCAATATTTAAAAGGTAACACCAATCGGCGTGGAGTTGTCCTCTAAACGCGTATATTAAACCTGCGATCACAGGCCCCAAAATTGCGCCAATATGCCACACCGTGCTATTCCATGTTGACGATTGCGTGTATAAATGACGTGGGATGAACGACGTCATGAACGGCTGAACGCTTGCCGCTAAAAAAGAGCGCACCACGCCAAACACAATAACGATCATAAACAATGCCGGTAATCCGAACGAACGCAAAACAGAAATAAATGGCGCGCTATTGATATATAAAGCAATGGCGCCTATCAAAAGCATAAAAATTCCACTAAGAATGATCTTTTTTCTATTCAAAAGATCGGCATAATGCCCGCTAAAAAAAGAAGTGATAATAAACGGCACGGCCTCCGCTAAACCAATCATTCCCAAAACAAACTCTTCCTTAGTAAATTCGTAATACACTTGTAAGTTAATAGTGCTCATTTGCAATTGTATCCCTAGTGTAAGGAAAAAGCGAGCTAAAATAAAGTAGCGGAATTGCTTTATTTTAAAGATCTCGAGGGAAGAGCTGTCAAAAATACCCATAACCGTTGCAAATTTATTTTAATTATTTTTATATTTATGACTTAGTTTGGAAAACAACTTAAAACATATCAACCTAAAGTCCTTATCGGAAGATGATCGCCCGCGTGAAAAACTAATGCAAATGGGGCGTCAACACTTAAGTGATGCCGAATTATTGGCGATCATTTTAGGGTCAGGAAATACCGATGAAACTGCCATTCAACTTGCTCAGCGCATACTACATGAGAGCAAAAACGACATAAATACTTTAGCCAAATTATCTCTTAATGAACTTCAAAAGTTTAAAGGCGTTGGTCCGGCCAAAGCCATTAATATTGCAGCTGCTTTTGAATTGGGAAGGCGGCGAAAAGACACCGATGTTGTTGAACAGCCGAAAATAACTTCGAGCAGAGATGTTTTTAATTTATTAAATCCAAAATTAGCAGATCTTCCTCACGAAGAATTTTGGATGGTTTTGATGAATAGAGCAAATAAGGTTATAAAAATAGAAAGCATTAGCAAAGGTGGAATAAGCGGAACGGTAGTTGATGTTCGTTTGGTTTCAAAGTCGGCCATTGAAAATAATACGAGTAGCGTTATATTAGCTCATAATCATCCCAGCGGAAATTTAAAACCTAGTCAAGAAGATATTTCTATCACCAAAAAAATAAAAGAGGCGCTAAAATTTTTTGACATTACTTTGTTCGATCACTTGATCATTGGCGATCAAAATTATTACAGCTTTACAGATGAAGGCGCTTTGTGATAATTAATCTACCATCATTTTGTTTCAATTTTTTGGGCGCCTTATCGCGCTTTCCGCTACAAGCTTACTTGTCCTTTGCTATGTTTGTAGGTCTGCGGTGGCTTCCTGCGGTCGCCTCCTCGCCCAACAAACATACGCAAAGTCCTGCGTAAGGCTTTTCGCTGTAATCGCGGGCGCGGGAGTAGCATTTTGCCTTTGCGTAAAAAAAAATGCGAGCTAAAGGTTTTTCAAAATCTGCGATAACAAATCTGTGAGTCCCGATAGCTATCGGGATCGTGCAATCTGTGGCATTTTAAAGAACTTGTGGCTTAGCGCTTTTTGACAAGTAACTAATTAATCCTTAATTAGGATATAATTTTTATTCTCTCCTACTCTCCATCCAAATGTTTTCTCAATAAAGTGAAGGAATTTATTTTTGAAACTGATCTGTACTTTAGAATTATCGTAATTGAATTTCCAATTGGATTTTGCAATACGTTCTTTATATAAAGCTGGATGTGTTCCTTTATAATTATCCAAAAGATCGATCTTGCTGTAATCAAATTCCTCAACAACAGGGATGTTTTCTTTCATCCAATTATCATCGTGCCACATTTTATGAAAATTCTCCTGTTTAGCCTGTTGAGCTTTTGGCGATTTTACCCAACCATAATGATAAATTGAGGCATCGATCTGTTTTACCTTCAACTTCTCACCATTTCCCGTTCTAAAACCCTGCGCATCTTTATAAGAGCGAATACTTTTATCATTTTTAATAATGCGGATCTCTTTGCTATACCATCTCCGCCCTGTTCCAATATAATTGTAATGACCATAAAAATGCTTGTAATCAAACAGTAAACCTTGCACTTCTTTATCATCCTTATATTTTTCCATCGCCGTTTTTATTGACGATAGATCATCCTCATGTACACACTCATCCGATTGAATATAAAAACACCAATCACTCTCTTTTGCAATAGCATCAAATACTTTATTAGTTTCTATTGAAAGTACCAAACCTCCTTCGCGCTTGGCATCATCCCAAACCGATTCAATTATTTTAATTTTAGGAGAGCCGATTGACTTTATCAATTCCAAGGTTCCATCATCGCTATTACCAACACCTACAACAAACTCATCACATATAGGAAGTATGCTTTGAATGGCTTCCAATACGGGATAATCGTACTTTATTGCATTTCTTATTATGGTAAAACCTGTTATCTTCATCTTAAAACGGATATCCTATCCCAAAATTAATTACTGTTGAACGCCATGGTTGTTTATCATATGTAAATCTATCTCCTTCGGCGTACTTAGGATCTTTGATCGGAACAGCAAAATCAAAACGTAAAATTAAAAAATCCAGGTCCCAACGCAAACCAATACCACCACCTAAAGCAATTTGTTTGTAAAATTCATCCACTCTAAATTCGCCATTTGGCTTATCTTCTACTTTTTGTAAGCGCCAAATATTACCGGCATCAGCAAATACTGCACCGTAAATCGATTTTAAGATGGGGAAACGATACTCAATATTTCCTTCTAGTAAAAGGTCACCAATTTTATCAAAACGCGTTGAACTATTCGTAGGGTCATATCCTCCAGGGCCAAGCGTTCGAGCTCTCCACGCTCTAATTGTATTAGGACCGCCCGTAAAAAAACTTTGCTCGTAAGGCAAAACACTTAAGTTGGCTAATGTTTTACCAATGCCGCCCGCGATCCTATAAACAAGTTTTCGTTTTTTACTTAAAGGAATATAAATTCGATATTCTAATTCAGCCTTTAAAAAATGAGCAAAGGGGATCCCAAATAAATTGTAACGCCCTAATGAATCCTTAGGAGCTCCATTAACTTTAAAATATTCGCGCAAAATATTGCCCGACGACATGCCCAAGAACCTAACATAATGAACAGTTGTATTACTTGTAAGCATATTTTCTTTGGATGAATATACAACACTTCCTTTTGAAAGCGTTGTAATGTGATCAATGAATGAATTTAAAAGAAAAGCATCGTTCAGTTCAGCGAGTTCACTTTTAAAATCATTAGATAATTTTGCTTTTACGCTATAGATCTCAAACGGGGCTATCTCATACTTGAACAATCTGTTCTTTGATCTAAAACTTAAGCCGTACTCAAAACTTACTATGTTTCGCACAAAATTAGCGCGCGCCTGGTAATTCAATCCGGTTTTAAAATACGTACGAGGCAACATCTCGTTCTTAAATGGAAAGAGGGAGAATGGAAAAAAAGCACGCGGTACAGAAAAGGTGAATTCGGGACCAATCTGGAAAGTATTGAATAATTGTTGTATTCTAGATAGAGATAACAGGTCAGGATCGTTCTTTGAATCTCCAATTTGATTTTGAGCTGTTAACGCTCCTTGCATTTTGAGCTGTATCACTTCACCCCCTTTAAATACATTCCTATTCCTGTATATTAAACTACCATCAATACCTCGGTTACCGGATGTGTTGATCAATTCTGTTTCCAAAGTAATGGACTGCTTTATCAAAGGTGTACAAATAATATAGCAATCTAATTTTGCCGGAAACTCATCACTTTTATAGAATTGTATAGTAACGCCCTTAAAGATCCCTAAACCCATTAAACTTTTAAATGTTGCTTCGGCTGTATCACGAATGAATAATGCGCTTTTTTGTAGTTTAATGAAATCGGCTAGCAAAGTTGCTTTATATCTCAACGGATCGTTATGAAGGAATTTTACATCCTTATTTGCCGGTACAGTAGTGTCCTTAAATTGTATCTCCCTGATGTTACCAAAAACCGGTTCGGTTATTACATAGATCTGGTTGATACGAAATTTGGTATGATTCACAAAAACCAACGAATCATCACTGCTACTATATGTTCTGGAGAATTTTCGTAAGGTAAGTTCTATTGAAACAAAATTACCAACCTGATTACTATCTACACTATAATTAATATACGCTGTTTCAAAAAAGTAATATCCGTTATTGAGCAAAAATTTAGTGATGCGAGATCTTTCTTCATTTAAAACAGCGGCATCGTAGCGCTCGCCACGTTTTATTAAACTATGGATCGTATCCGAATAAAAAAGATCGGCTATTCTTTTATCTTCAAGAACATACGTAAAATGATTGATGTAATAAGCGCTTCCTGGGGTTAATTCGTAATGAAGTTCAGCTTGTTGCTTTTTGGTTCTTCCGAGTTTTGTGCGTCTATTCCAATCCACACACCAATCTACTCTGTTATTAAAATACCCTTTGCTAAACAAGAACATTCGCAATTGTTTTGCGGTTTGATTCGCTAATACGGTATCAAAAATAACCGGTGCCTCTCCAATATTCCTGATATTCTCACGCGTTGTTGGCTCTTCTTTACTAAGTAATTTCGGTTCCAAAAGTTTCTTTCCCTTCTTTTCGCGCTCACTATTTTTCTTGTTAACATTTTGGATCTTTTTTGCGTTCTTTATATCATATTGCTCATTTCTCTTTTCTTTTTTTGCTTGAAGGATAGAATCGTTGAACATATTATGCCATCCAACAAAAAAAGGAAATACCCCAAAGAATTTACGATTCGGCTTTTGTTTAATAAAGCCCTCTAGCTCCTCTTTGTGTATTTTAGTGAATTGATACCCATCTACCTTTACTTTTGCGAGGAGATATTGATCCTTTTGTAATCTTCGCGTAGTCTTACATGAAGTAAATAAAATAAGAAAAGAGGCAAAAACTATAAAGTATTGCCACGAAACATTTATTTTCTTAGAGAAAAACAATAATTAACTTTACAGTGTATACCAAACAAACCCAAGTTTTGGAATTTTTGACGGCTTCTTTTTGTTTGTATCAGCATTAAAAATTTTTAACCATAGACTATTGCTATGCTGAAAAATTTTGCTTTGTTACAAACAAAAATAACCTCGCCAAATTCTCCCAAAACGTGAGTTTGTTTGGTATCGCGAATTTAACGCTAAAATATGATTAGTAAAAGCCAAATAAAATATATTAAGTCGTTGCATACCAAAAAGGAACGCTTACTCGAAAATCGTTTCATTGCCGAAGGTATCAAAACCGTTACCGAGATCATGCATGAACAGCCGGGGATCATTAAAGATCTATTTTGTACCGATGATTTTTACCAAGCAAATGAAAAACTTATTACTTCCAAAAAAATAAATGCTACGCACGTAAATTCCAAAGAGCTTTCGCAAATAAGTCTGCTTAATGCGCCTAACGACGTATTAGCTGTTTGCAATAATTTACCTGCAAAAAACAATGCTACAGATCTTAATAATACCTATTCGTTTTACTTGGATGATATTCGCGATCCTGGTAACCTTGGCACCATCATCAGAATTTGTAGTTGGTTTGGGATAAAAGATCTTTTTTGTAGTGAAGAAACCGTTGAATTATATAATCCAAAATGCATACAAGCGTGTATGGGTGCGTTTTTGAGAGTAAATTTACATTACATTGAACTTAAAGAATTGATAGCTGGCGAAAAGATAAAGACCGTATATGCAACAGCTCTTAAAGGAAAAAACATCTATTCCGAATCATTAAATAATGGTTTGATAATTATAGGAAATGAGGCCAATGGTATTCGCAAAGAAACCCTTCAATTGGCTAGCGAAAGCCTTACCATTCCTTCGGCAGTCGGAAATACAGAGTCATTAAATGCGGCTATTGCCACTTCTATTATCGCTTCCGAATTTTTTAGAAGAAATCTATAGAAGTCCACTCAAGAAATAATTTTTATGCCTTTTCGAGTATTTGAGCTTAAGGCGAGGCGCTTTTCGAAGCGCATACCCGAAGGATGTCTGTGCAAGAAAAGCAACGATGCATGAAGGTCAAATACGATTAAAAGGCTGAAAAGTATTTCTTGAGTGGACTTCTTACTTTTTCTTTAAAACGTTGCCTTTGAATCGCAACTTGATGTAACCATCCTTGGTGTTACAATTAATATACACCACTCTATCCTGGCGTTCGTAAGCGCTTTTGGTGTCAAATTTTACAACAATAGTTGTACTTTTTCCCGGTAAAACCGGCTTATCGTCAAACTCTGCTGTGGTACACGAACATTCCACTTCAAAATCCTTTAAAAGTAAAGGCACAGTTCCAATATTGGTAACTACATAATTCAATTTTACCACTGTACCTTGGGGTACCGTTGTAAAACTTTGCTTCGCATCATCAACTTTTACCTCAGCGGTTTGCGAAAAAGAAAAATTTGCCAATACCATCAGCAAAACAAATGCTATGGTCTTGTTCAAACAAAAAATCCCCTCGATATGATCGAGAGGATTTTTTATATGAAGATCTTGTTTATCCACCGGCTTCTTCTCCACCTGGCTTCGCTTTTATTTCGCCTTTAATTTTTACCTTTTTAGAAGCAAATTTACCGTTAGAAGTGATCGTGATATTCTTCTCAAAACGACCAACACGTTTTGTATCATACTTTATCTTGATCACTCCACTTTTACCAGGTAAAATTGGTTCCGCAGGCCAGCCTTGTTTACCATCGATAGTAGTTGTTGTACAACCACATTCAGCTGTAACCGCTGTAATAGTTAATGGCGATTTTCCCACGTTTGTGAATTTAAATTCTCTAATACCATTAGCATCCCACTCAACCGAACCAAAATCAATTGTCTCCGATTCAAATTTCATATCTGGAGCATTAGGATCCGGATTAGGTATCACCGATTCTTGAGCGCTTGTATTAAGGGCTAAACCGGCAACTAGGAATAAACTATATAATAAGTGTTTCATACTCAATTTTAAATTAAAAGATTAACCTTTCTTCTCAACCGGCGCGCCTGTTGGAGTTTTGTTCTCCGGGAATGTTTCTTCTACCGGTTTTGCTTCCACGTTACCTTTTATTGTAAGAACTACGTTACCGCTTTTTGCATTTGAATTAACTGTAACTGTTTTATAGATACCACCTACGCGGTTTGTGTCGTATTTTACTTTTATAACACTGCTTTTTCCGGGTAAAATTGGCTCTTTAGGACATTGTGGAACTGTACATCCACAGCTTCCCATACAATTAGTAATAACCAATGGCTCTTTACCATTATTCGTAAATTTAAATTCACACTCGCCATTACCACCTTGCATCACATTTCCGTAATCATGAACCATTTTGTCCATTTTAATGTCGGCTGTGCTGGCTGGAGCAGTAGGTTGTTGAACCGCTGTACCGTGGTTATGGCCATCATTAGCGCTATGCCCTTCTTGAGCAAAACTAAACGCAGATAAACCTGCAAATAATCCTAGAGTTAATACAATTTTTTTCATGTTACTTGTTTTTTGTTGGTTAAAGATTTACTTGGATAAAGATACTAAAAATCGTGCCATAAAGATATGCGATACTGGCTAACTTTGCTTAATTTTACGATTTTTAACAGAAATAGGCAAATCCTAAATGGAGATCGGTAAAACATATAATCCTAAAGAAGCAGAAGCAAAATGGTATCCATATTGGATGAAGAATAATTTCTTTGCATCAAAACCTGACAAAACAAAGAAGCCATACACCATTGTAATTCCGCCACCAAATGTTACCGGTGTTTTACACATGGGGCATATGCTTAACAATACAATTCAGGATGTATTAATAAGAAGAGCGCGCATGCTGGGATATAATGCATGTTGGGTTCCGGGAACAGATCATGCAAGTATTGCCACCGAAGCAAAAGTGGTTGCTTTATTAAAAGAAAAAGGAATTAAAAAAACAGATCTGTCGCGCGAAGATTTTTTAAAACACGCCTGGGAATGGAAAGAGAAATACGGCGGAATAATATTAGAACAATTAAAACATTTAGGCGCATCATGCGATTGGGATAGAACAAAATTTACCATGCAAGATGAATTAAGTGATGCAGTTTTGGATGTGTTTGTTGATCTTCATAAAAAAGGACATATCTACCGAGGTGTACGCATGGTGAATTGGGATCCTCAGGGATTAACAGCCGTAAGTGATGAAGAAGTTATTCATAAAGAAAAAGATAGTCAGTTAGTTTATATTAATTATAAAATAAAAGGTAGCTCAGAGCACGTTACCATTGCCACTACTCGTCCGGAAACCATTATGGCCGATACCGCAGTGTGTGTACATCCTGAAGATGAGCGTTACCAACATTTAAAAGGGAAGCTTGTGATCATTCCTTTAATCAATAAAGAAGTTCCTGTAATTTTTGATGATTATATTGATAAAGAATTTGGTACCGGTGCTTTAAAAGTTACTCCTGCACATGATATCAATGATTATAATCTTGGTATCAAACATAAATTACCTGTTATTGATGCATTAACTGCCGACGGAAAAATAAGCGAAGCCGCGCAAATTTATATTGGCATGGATCGCTTTGCTTGCCGTAAACAAATTATAAAAGATCTACAGGAGCAAGGTTTTGTTACAAAAATTGAGACCATTAAAAATAAAGTTGGTCATAGCGAACGCACCGACGCAGTTATTGAACCGCGCTTAAGCATGCAGTGGTTTTTGAAGATGGATAAGATCTCAAAACCTGCTTTGGATGCAGTTGTTAATGATGATCCTGAGGTAAAATTAATTCCCGAAAAATTCATCAATACCTACAAACACTGGATGGAAAATGTTCACGATTGGTGCATTAGCCGTCAGTTATGGTGGGGACAAAGAATTCCGGCTTGGTATGATGGGCAAGGAAACACAGTTGTTTGTAAAACAAAAGAAGAAGCGTTTGAAAAATTACGAAGTACGAATACCGAAGTACGAATGGAGAACATTAAACAAGATGAAGACGTTCTAGATACTTGGTTCTCATCATGGCTTTGGCCTTTAACTGTATTTGATCCACATATTATTAAAAATGGATGGGATAAAGCTAATGAAGATCTTAAATATTATTATCCAACTAATGATTTAGTAACAGCTCCCGAAATTTTATTTTTTTGGGTTGCGCGCATGATCATTGCCGGAAAAGAATACACCGGACAAAAACCATTTACCAATGTTTATCTCACAGGAATTGTGCGCGATAAACAAGGACGAAAAATGAGTAAGAGTTTAGGGAATAGTCCCGACCCATTAGAGCTTATTAAAAAACACGGTGCGGACGGCGTACGCGTAGGAATGTTATTGAGTTCACCTGCAGGGAACGATCTAATGTTTGATGAAACCTATTGCGAGCAAGGACGAAATTTTGCGAATAAAGTTTGGAATGCATTTCGTTTGATAAAAGGTTTTATGGTTGAGGATATTAAGCAAACGGAAGCTCAAAAAGAAGCAATATTAGGTTTTGAAATTAGATTCAGTGAACAATTGGAGCTCATCAATGATAATTATTCTAAATACAGAATGAGTGATGCCTTGATGAAAACCATAAAATTATTCTGGGATGATTTTTGTGCTTGGTATTTAGAAGCAATCAAACCTGATTTTATTGACGGTCAGGCTCAGCCAATTGATAAATCCACTTATCAGACAACAATAAATTTCTTAGAACAGTTAATGGTCATCATACATCCATGGATGCCTTTTATTACTGAAGAAATTTGGCATTTAATTGGTGAAAGAAAGCAAAATGATTGCTGTATTGTTGCAAATTGGCCAAAATCACAATCATTAAAAGAGGATCTTTTAAAAGAATATGATTCAACCAAATGGATTATCACAACGGTTCGGGATACAAGAGCTCAGAAGAAGTTATCTCCAAAAGATAAATTGGAGTTATTTGAAACGTCATCAAAGCCAATATCACATTTTAGAAATTTCGTAATAAAGCTTGCAAATCTAAACAAGTACGAGCTTACAAGTGAAAAAATAGAAGGTACAATTAGTTTCATTGTTAACGATTCTAGTTTTCAGATTCCAGTCTCTGTAAATGTTGAAGAAGAGCGCGAACGTATTTTAAAAGAGATCGACTACAACAAAGGTTTTTTAAAAAGTGTTCAAGTAAAACTGGCTAACGAAAAATTCATGAATAATGCCAAACCCGAATTGGTTGAATTAGAGCGCAAAAAAGAGGCCGATGCTATGGGCAAGATCAAGACCTTAGAAGCTCAACTTTCATCCCTCAAGTGAGGCTCAAGCCCCCTTCAATCGGTAAAAGAGCTGTTTTAACACTTCTAAAACGGTTTTAGCACGGCGCTTGTGTAAAAGTCACCTAAAACATGACGAATTTTGGATTATCTTCGCCGAGTACAAAAAAAACAACCATCAATGAAAAAACTATCGGTACTTGTATGTTATTACATACTTACGTTAAGTTTAAGTTACGGTCAGTCGGGCCAAACAAAAACAATTCAGGCAAAAAGAACTTTGTATAACACTGACCAACAACAAATAAGTGAATCTTCAAAACCGGCAGTTGAAAGTCCGTATTTTGGATACGATCACGAGATCATCGAGATATCTATCGGAAATTCTATTCCGGCCGGCTTTCCAACCAAAGAAGGTTACCCAACCAAAGAACAATATAGAACCGTAATAAATAAATGGATAAAGGATAATCCTGCATTCATTAAACCTGAACATAAAGAAGCTGTAATAACTGATAAATAATTATTTACATGAAAAAATTAATCTACGTTTTTTTGGTCTTCTGCGGATTGCAAGCCAATGCACAACTTGCTTGTTTAACTCCAACATTAGTTCTAACAGATCCAACTTTAGCAGGCAATCCTGTTATTTCGCCAACTATCGACTGTAATTATACAGGATTGATAATGGTGAGGACCACTCCAAACATGGTGCCTGCCAATTCAGCAACCGCAGGTAATGCGCCTTGCTTGAGATTCTATACGAGTTTAACCAATGCGAACTCTTTAACCAATAATACAATTTGTGCTGCTCAAGGAACTAATATCGCAGGATGTTTGAGTCCTAGTAATAGTATTTTATATACTTTGTATTATTCCGGTCTTAATCCTCAATTCTCTCATAGTTATACCCTTTGTAATGCCGCTGTTGCAGCTAATTTTCAATACTCCGTTTCGAGTTGCTATGATAACGTGATCATCACCTCAGGAACCTGGAACAACGCTTCACCAAACACTTGTAATACCATTACCATTCCTGCAAATACTGCAATAGGAAGTTCTTCATTTGCTATTTCTCCTACAGTGTCAGCATTAGCAGTAATACAAAACAGTGCCAACGGAAGTATCATTTACGATCCTTACGAAATGGCTGCGGGCGTTTATACAGTTACTTATACCTTTAGCACACCTAATTGTACAACCAGTGCAAGCAGAACATTTCAAATAAGTAATCCATTTGTTGGAACCGGCTCTAATTTCAATATTCCACCACCACTTTGTCCCGATGGGCCGTGTGTTAGCTTATACAGCTTACAAACTGCAGGAAGTTATAGTCCTGGAACATGGAGTGGTACAGGCGTTTCATCAAATTCATTTTGCCCTTCAACCACCGGACCCGGAACATTTGCAGTTACTTATTCTGTTGGCGTAACGGCAGTGTGTAGCGCAACAAATAGTAAAGTATTTTATGTGGCTCCACAACCAACTGCAAATGCAGGCGCAACTCAATCATTAACCTGTATAAACAACCCAACAGTACTTGCAGGTAGTGGTGGCGGAACTTATTCGTGGTCGCATACAACTTTAGGAAATAACTTCTCAACCGTACAAAATCCAACAGTTGGTTTTTCAGGAACATATTCATTAGTTGTAAATAACGGAACCTGCGCTTCATCGCCTGCAACTATGCAGGTGTTTAATAATTTTACAGCGCCAAGTTTACCAAGCATTGGTGTAAGTAATATTATTAATTGCATTAATACAACAGCGGTTATCTCTGCAACAGGATCAAACATTACTTATTCGTGGACCGGGCCCGGAACAATACTTGGCGGAGGAACTGCATCTCCAACAGTTAACATCGGCGGAACATTTAATTACACAGTTACAAGTACGGTTAACGGTTGCACGGCAACATCAAGTCAAGCTGTAACGCAAAACACAACTACTAGCATGGTATTGAGCACAACCGGCGCTGCAATAAACTGTACTAATAATGCCACAAGCATTTCGGGTAATCAAGCAACCTACACGTATACATGGACTGCTCCAGCTTCGGGAACAATTGTATCAGGACAATCAACCCCAACCTTAAATATTTTAGGCACCGGTATTTTCACTTTGGTTGCAACAAATCCTGCTAATGGATGTAATATCACACGTACTGTTATACCAACCACTAACACAACGGTTATCAATCCAAACATAACCAATAACCCAACAGTAACTTGCACAAACCCAACAGTAACCTTAAATGGTTCACCTGGCGCGGGTGTAACTTATACATGGTCGGGCACTTCAATTGTAGGTTCTTCTAATAATCAAAACGCAAGCATTAATGCTGGTGGAATTTATACACTAAGCGTAACTAATACTGCAAATGGTTGTAAGGGAACAACAACAATAAGCATTGCAACAAGCACAACCCCACCAACAACACCAGTAATTACACCTACTAGCGTTATCCTAGCTTGCCCTGCGCAAACAGCAGCCATTACAGGCACAGCAACCGGCGCTACAAGTTATAGCTGGATACCTCCAGCCGGTGGATCTATTTTAAGTGGTGGATCTACTGCAACTGCCCTGGTAACTAGTTCTAGCCCCGGTTTGTTTACAGTAGTAGCAACAGGAACTAACGGATGTCAATCATTTCAAACTGTTTCTGTTTCTCCAAATACAGCCGCACCAACATTTACATTAAGCAATCCAAACCCAAGTATTACTTGTGCTTCTACAACTCCATCAACAACAGTTAACATTACTTCAACAGTAACTATAGCTTCTTATTCTTGGGGTCCTTCAGGTGGAATTTCGGGACCAACAAATACTGCATCGGCTACATTTACAGCTGCCGGAAGTTACACAGTTGTGATCGTTGCAACTAATGGCTGTATATCCACTGGAGTAATTACAGTTGGTACTGCAACAACGCCTCCATCGGTGGTAGCAGGTACCGGAACAGCACAAGCACTTTCTTGTACAAATTCGGTGGTGGCGATTACTCCTACATTCACCCCCGCCTCTCCAAATTATACGTATACCTGGACAGGTCCTGGAATTGTTGGAAGCCCCAATAATAGCAGTGTATCGGTAAACCAAGCAGGCACATACACTTTAGCCATCACAGATACTGTTACCGGTTGTAGTAGTGGTTCATTTACTGTTGCTGTAACAGGAAACAACGTTGTTCCAACAATTAATGTAACAAATAGTTCTACCATTGGAATTGGCTGTTCTGCATCTACAAGCACTGCACAACTTATTGCAAGTTCAAGTAGCTCGGTAACTTATTTATGGAGCACATCAGCAACAACATCTGTTATTACAGTAAACACTCCAGGTCTTTACACAGTAACTGTAACTGATCCGGCAACAGGATGTTCTAACTCAACCGTTATTGCGGTTATAAATGCTACAACAGCTCCAGGCTTTAGTGCTACAAGCGTTGGTAATTTCCCTTGCGGAACATCAAGTGGTACAGTTCAATTAGCAGCGGCATCAAGCAGTTCTAATTCCATAACATATGCTTGGTTCGGAGCGAGTATCATTAGTGGCTCAAATACGGCAACGCCGGTTATTAATCAAGCAGGTATTTATACAGTAGTTGCGACGGATAATATTACAGGATGTAGCGCAACAAGTACTCTTGCAATTTTCCAACCAACAGTTATAGCAAACTTTACAGTTGATGTATCAACCGGTGGAGCTCCATTAACCGTTAACTTTACAAATCTAAGTTTCGGTGCAGGCGCTTACAGTTGGACATTCACACCAGGTAGCACTTCAACCTCAACAAATCCAACCAATATATTTACTACACCTGGAACTTACACAGTAGTATTAGTATCAACTAATGGAATTTGTTCTGACACACACACACTCGAAATAAAAGTAACTGGTGGTCTTGGGCCTATTCCGGGCATCTTTACGCCAAATGGCGATGGAAAGAACGATCCGTTCTATATTCCGGGATTAGATGCCTATCCAAAGAACAAATTACAGATCT
Organism: Sphingobacteriaceae bacterium; assembly: GCA_016705695.1. GTDB lineage: Bacteria > Bacteroidota > Bacteroidia > B-17B0 > Aurantibacillaceae > Aurantibacillus. Next base: position 88,185 of record JADJLA010000008.1, on the reverse strand, counting down.
TCAACCGTTGGGGTAATATAATCTATGAAGCTGCTCCTTATAAAAATGATTGGGATGGAACGCCAAATAAATCATCAATGGGTAAAGGAAAATTGCCGGTTGGTGCTTACTTCTACATTCTAGATCTTGGCGATGAAAAAGAGCCGGAGCCAATAAGAAAAGGATTTGTTCAACTTGAATATTAATATTTAGATCATGCAAAAAATGAAATATAGTTTAGCAGCATTAGCTTTCGCACTAGTATTAAATACCAGCGCGCAGCAAGAAACACAGAATTCATTCTACATGTTCAACGCAACATTGCTCAATCCGGCTTATGCAGGAAGTCGTGACGCATTGAGTCTTGTGGCCGATGCACGTTTACAGTGGGTAAATTGGGATGGTGCTCCTCGCACTAATTGTTTTACCTTACACACCCCGCTTGTAATTGAAAGCGTTGGTTTAGGACTGAACGTTTTAAATGATGTTGTAGGAGCTTCAACGCGTAATTCTATATTTAGCGATTTCTCTTACAGAATTCGCTTGAATAAGAATAACGATCGTTTGGCTTTTGGTTTAAGAGCAGGTGTTGATCTTATCACAAACAATTTTGGGAACCTCGCAGTAAACGATAATACTGACCCTATCATAGCGCAAAATTCGTTCAACAAAACCTTATTCAATACCGGAGCCGGTATTTACTTATATGGTAAGCGTTATTTTGCTGGTGTTACTGCTCCAAAATTTATTCCTAATAAAACAAGTGATCTTTCAAGCTTTGCCTCGAAAGAAGCTTTACACGTTTATTTTATTGGAGGTTATGTATTCAAGTTAAATAGTCTTTGGGATCTTAAACCGGGTGCAGCTGTAAGATACACTGCCAATGCTCCTTTATCTATTGACGGTAACTTATCTTTATTTTTTAATCAAAAAATATGGTTCGGTGTAATGTACCGACATGGTGCTGCTGCCGGTGCAAATATTATGTATCAACTCAACAACACCTTTCGTATTGGATATGCCTATGATTATTCTATCACTAGTATGACCAAGTACACTTCGGGTACACATGAAGTACTTATAGGATTTGATTTTTATAAGAAAACAGAAACGGTTCGTTCACCACGTTATTTCTAACCATTAGATAAAAAATTAAAATGAAATTCAATACGATCATATTACTTGTAGCTTCCTTCTCATTCACATCTGCATTTTCTCAAGCGTTTAAAGAGAAAATAGCGGATAAAAAATTTGATAAGGAAGAATATGTCTCAGCATCGGAAATGTACGCTGAATTGGCAGGCGGTAAAAAACCTCAAACAAAATATTTTGTTCGCGCAGGCGAAAGTCATTTAAAAATTGGAGAATATAAGAAAGCAGAAGCGTTCTACGGACAGGCTTTTACAAATCAAGGCATGACCGATAAGGACTATTATAATTACTATCAAGTATTAAAATATAATGGAAATTACACACGCGCTACTGAGGTTTTTGCAAAAATTAATTCAACTGAATTCAAGAATATTCGCTCAGCACTTACCCATCATGCAGATTATCATGAGTTCTTAAAAGATAGTTCGAACTTTACAATTGGAAAACTAGAAGGCGTTAATGGTGAACATAGCGAATTTGGCTTGCTCATTGTAGGTAAAGACCTTTACTTTGCTTCATCTAGACGTAACTACGGCGCAGTTCACCGTAAATATGGTTGGGACGATTCTTACTATCTTGATGTTTACCAAGGAGTTCTTGAAGGCGCTAAAGTAAGTCACATTAAACACGTTGGCGATCATATGCGCACAAGTTATCATGAAGGTCCATTGGTGATCACTAAAGACGGCAACACAGAGTATGTAACCCGCAATAATATTGATCATAATCATGGTGTAAAGGGAAAAGATAATCATGTGAATTTAAAGATCTACTACCGCGCAAAACTAGCTGATAAGTGGGGAGAGTGGAAAGAATTTCAACACAATAGCAACGATTATTCATGTGGTCACCCAACCTTAAGCGATGATGGAAAAACAATGTATTTTGTTTCGGATATGCCGGGAACTTTAGGTTCAACAGATATTTGGGTAACACATTTTGAGAAGGATAATTGGACAAAGCCAACGAATTTAGGTCAATCAACAAATTCTGAAGGGAAAGAATTATTCCCACACCTATTTGAGAACGAGATCTTATTATTCTCGAGCGATGGAAAGCCCGGATTAGGAGGAATGGATATGTTTTACACTGTTCCTTCACCTGATGGAGGTTTTGAACCCCAAAACCTTGGATATCCTGTTAATTCATCGTTTGACGAAATAGGTGTTTATGCAACATCTAACAAAAGTGGTTACTTCTCATCAAACCGCACAGGCGGAATGGGTAAAGATGATATCTATTCGTTCGAATCAAAAAATCCGATCTTCAGTACACCGGTTAATTTTATTGTAAAAGATGTTTTAACCAAAGCAGTTTTGGCAGGTGCTGAAGTTTCTATATTAGATGATGCCGGAAAAGTTATTGGAAAAGCTAGTAGTGATGAGGCCGGGCATGTAAAGTTCAGTTTGATACCAGGAAGAAATTATAAATCGAAAACCAAAAAAGACGGTTATAAGAATTTAGATATCATGATCCCTGAAAAGGATCTTGCTAAACTTTCAAAAGAAAGCAAAGAACTTTATATCGAGAAAAAAATATTTGGTCTAGTTGGTCTAGTGAGCGATGCTGATAATAATAGCCCAATTGAAGGCGTAAAGGTTACTTTAACCGATGCATTCAACAAAGCTAATGTAGTTACATACAACACAAGTAACGTTGGAGATTTTAAACAGATCTATGATAAACTTAAAGAGGGTGATGATGTGAGTTACATAGTAAAAATGGAAAAGAAAGGTTATATCACTAAAACGGTGGCGGCCGAAGTTTCTATTATGAAAGATGGGTTTATTAAACTTCACGAAGTTACAAATATGAAAATGAGTAAGATCAAAATTGGCACCGACATTGCTAAGTTGGTTGACTTAAAACCAATTTATTTTGACGTAGCTAAATGGGATGTAAAACCAGAAGGAGCTATTGAATTGGATAAGATCGTTGGTTTAATGAAAGAGAATATGGGAATGGTAATTGAATTAGGTTCTCATACCGACTGTAGAGGTGCTGCAAAAGCAAACTTAACACTTTCTGATAAACGTGCGAAATCAAGTGCTTCTTATATTATAAGTAAAGGCATTCCTCAAGATCGTATTTTCGGTAAAGGTTACGGTGAAGCTAAATTAATTAACGGTTGTGCTTGCGAAGGTAAAAAAGTATCTAGACGGGGCCGCGGGAACGGAAAAGGCGGGATTATTGGGGGGGGTTTTTTTTTTTTTTTTTTTTTTTTTTTCCTTCTGTGGAGACGCCTTGAACTTTGCCTGTAGATAACGCTCGGACAGCTTTTTAAAATCGTAGAACAAATTTTAGATCGTTAAGATCCATTCTTAAAAACGTCTTTTTTACCCCCCCCCCTGCCCCACGCCCACTTACTACTATTCAATACTAAAATCCCTCCCAAGCCAATTAAAGGCAGGGCTTTACTTTATTTCAACCTTTTTATTTAGCCTTTAATTACTGAAATTTAGACCTGTGGATAAAGCAAGCGCCAAAAAGAAAATTGAGTCCTTAAGTGAGGAACTGGAGCAACATAATTACAATTATTATGTACTGGATAAACCCACTATAAGCGATTTTGAATTCGATAAATTACTGGAAACCTTAATTGCTTTAGAAAAAGAACATCCTGAGTTTCTTTCTCCCAATTCTCCAAGTCAACGCGTGGGAGGCCAGGTTACCAAAGAATTTAAATCGGTAAAACATAAATACCCAATGCTCTCGCTAAGTAATTCCTATAATTGGGAAGACCTTGAAGATTTTGATCGCAGAGCATCAGAAGGACTTGGTTTAGCCAATGATCTTTTTGGAGCCGCTGAATTGGAATATGTTTGCGAATTAAAATTTGACGGACTCTCTATTGGATTAACTTATGTAAATGGCGAATTACAAAAAGCTGTTACGCGCGGCGATGGCGTGCAAGGCGATGATGTAACAACAAATGCAAGAACCATTCGCTCTATCCCTTTAAATTTAAAAGGGAAATTTCCAAAGGAATTTGAGATAAGAGGGGAAATATTTTTACCGCGAAAAGTTTTTGATGATATAAATAAAGAACGCGAAGAAATTGGTGAGGCTCCATTAGCAAATCCTCGCAACGCCGCCAGTGGGACAATGAAAATGCAAGACAGCGGAGTTGTTGCCAAGCGTAAATTGGATTGTTTCTTATACGCGCTTTATGGAGAGGATCTTCCTTTTCCGGGCCATTTAGAAAGTTTGCAAGCTGCTGCCACATGGGGATTTAGAATTAGTAAACATTCTAAACTTTGTAAAGGTATTGGCGAAGTAAAAAAATTTATTGATCATTGGGATAAAGAACGTTTTAAACTTCCGTTTGATATTGATGGCATTGTAATTAAGATCAATAGCTATCAACAACAATTACAATTGGGCTTTACCGCTAAATCACCGCGATGGGCAATAGCATATAAATTTAAAGCCGAGCAAGTAAGTACCGAATTACAAAGTATTACTTACCAAGTTGGAAGAACCGGTGCAATAACTCCTGTTGCGAATTTAAAACCTGTTTTGCTCGCTGGCACAACTGTAAAACGCGCAAGTTTGCATAACGCCGACATTATCGAAAAATTAGATGTACGCGTAGGCGATCAGGTTTTTGTAGAAAAAGGTGGCGAGATAATTCCGAAAATAATTGGCGTTGATCTTACAAAGCGCCCTACCAATGTAAAGCCAACAAAATATATTGATAAGTGCCCTGAATGCGGAACAACTTTAGTGCGAATAGAAGGCGAGGCAAATCATTATTGCCCTAACGAAAATGGTTGCGCACCGCAAGTAAAAGGTAAAATGGAACATTTTGTGAGCCGTAAGGCCATGAATATTGATAGCTTGGGTGCTGAAACTATTGATCAGTTTTATAACGCAGGCTTCATAAAAAATATTGCAGATCTGTACGATCTAAAAAAAGAGCAGCTTTTACCTTTAGAACGCATGGCCGAAAAAAGCGCGCAGAATATTATTGATGGCTTAAAAAACAGTTGTACTGTTCCTTTTGAACGTGTATTGTTTGCCATTGGTATTCGTCACGTTGGCGAAACCACCGCCAAAAAAGTGGCCAAAAAAGTAAAGACCATCGACGCATTAATGGAAATGAATGCAGAGCAATTAGTATTGTTGGATGAAGTTGGAGAAACCATTGCCAAAAGCATTATGGAATTTTTTGCTGATAAAGAAAATAGAAATATTATAACGCGATTAAAAAAAGCAGGACTCCAATTTGAAATTAGTGCCGATCAACAACAAGCAACAAGTACTAAACTAGAAGGAAAAACAATTGTTGTAAGTGGCGTATTTACCAAATTTAGTCGTGATCAGATAAAAGATCTAATTGAATTAAATGGAGGAACCAATTCAAGCTCCATCAGTAAAAAAACAAGTTTTGTTTTAGCCGGCGAAAATATGGGTCCTGAAAAACTCAAAAAAGCCGAGGGCTTAAAAGTTCCCATCATCACAGAAGAGGATTTTGAGAATATGATCAAATAGCTGTTAAATCTCCTCTATTCTAACTAATACTTTCACTTAGGTTTTGTGCCTTTTTTTAGTACTTTTACCATGTAAATGACCTACGGCATTTGTTTATTAAGCGTGGTTTCGTGCAGAAAAGAAGCCTCTAATACCAGCGAATTGGTTACTCAATTGCTGTTTGGCGAAACCTATGAAATAGCCGAAGAAACCGAAGAGTGGTTCAAAATTGTGGTCACTTACGACAACTACGTATGCTGGCTCAATAAAAAACAACACAATCCGCTTAGCGAAGGTGCTTTTGAGAAGATCCAAAAATCGAAACAAAAATGTAATGGTGATCTGGTTCAGATCATCAAGAATAAAAAATTAAACACCAATATTCCTATCACCATTGGAGCCAGTTTGCCTTTATTAAAAGACAACGATATTCAAGTTGACGATCATCATTTTTCGTTTGATGGTACAGCGGTTGACACAAGCGTAAAGAACAATGCTCAAAAAATAGTTCAAACTGCCTATTTGTTCTTAAACTCGCCGTATTTATGGGGAGGCAAAAATCCGTTTGGAATTGATTGCAGTGGCTTTACGCAATTGGTGTTTAAACTCAACGGACATAAAATTCCTCGCGATGCTTCCGAACAAGTTGAATTAGGAAGTCCTTTAAGTTTTGTTGAAGAAGCAGAAGCCGGCGATCTTGCTTTTTTTGATAATGAAGAAGGAAAGATCGTTCATGTTGGGATCTTATTAGATAATCAAAGCATCATTCATGCGAGTGGCCAAATTCGCATAGATAAATTCGATCATTACGGGATCTTCCATTCCGAAAGAAAAAAGTACTCACATAATTTAAGAGTTATTAAACGCATTATATAATTATACCAAATGTAGAGATGATTTAGTCTAAAGAGGCGATTTTCGAAAAAATGCGCCCGCCGGAACAATTTTTTACAAGCAAAAGAACGGTCATTTATCACCTGATACAACGTATACAAACCGTTTTTTTAGCCATTTGCGCCATCGTTTTTATCCTTTTTTGTTTTATGCCTTTAAAGCAAATAACCGTTGAAGGCAATCCAGTTTCTTTAACTGCTATTTCAGGCTTCACCTCAAAATACTCTTTCAACTTCACATTTTCAATTGTTGGTGGTTTTAATTTTGTTGCTCTTGCATCGGCAGTGATCGCCATTTTTTGCTACAGACAGCGCTATCTTCAAATTCGTTTTTGCTATATTTTAGCAGCGATATCGGCCATGTTCATTGCCCTTTTAAATTTTACCGATGCAGTTCTTGGCTATAGTAGTACTGAAGTTGTTCCGTTAGCAACAAACATTATGCTTGCAGCTTCTTTAGTTTCTGCGACCCTTGCTTCAGTTTTTATCAAAAAGGACATCAATTTGTTAAAAAAGGCCGACCGTATTCGCTAATTGAGCTGAAATTGCCGCAATTGTATTGATTCCTCTTTTATTTTTGTTATTTTCGTCGTCTTCGCACCCTATTGAAGACACTGAAATACATAACATTAGCTCTTATTACCTTAGTACTTACATCAGGTAAAGGTAACGGCGATCTTCCGTCAAAAGATCCTACTAAGAACATTCCTACGTTTAAGAATATCAGCAAAGCACAGCTCGTGCATATGATTGATTCGTTACTGGAAAAAGATAATATCTCTCCCAAGGAAATTGAAGAGTTGAATATGCTTGCCGGACTTTTAAAGTTTCAAAAAAAATCAGAGTTCATTCACCTAATTGATTCATTACTAGAGAAAGAAAACATAACACCGCAAGAAATTGATCAACTAAAAATTCTTTCAGAACAATTTAAGTTTGCCACACCTGTTGACGAAGGCGTTAACGTGGATGATCTTAATAACCTTCATTTTTATTCGGAGAGCGAAGAGAATAAACTATTCCCACTTTATCCAATTAATGAGTTAGAGAAAGAGTTTACAATTACTCTGGAAAAGCCTGAGAGTCAAAATTATTCAAACCCCTTTAATGGAGTTCTTACTTCCTATTACGGATGGAGGGATAAGCGGATGCATAAAGGCATCGACATTGATTTGAATAAAGGGCAACCTGTTGTTGCAGCCTTTGACGGAAAGATAAGAGTAGCAAAACGTAATAACGGCGGCTTTGGAAATTTAGTGATCATTATGCATCCCAATGGACTGGAAACAGTATACGCTCATCTTTCTAAGATAAAGGTAAAACAAGGTCAGGTAGTTTTAAGCGGGCAAGTAATAGGGCTTGGTGGCAATACAGGCAAAAGTCGCGGCTCGCATTTACATTTTGAAACGCGTTACAAAGGTTATGCTTTGAATCCTCTTTTATTTATTTCGTACAACGAGAACAAGCTTTATTATTACAGCGTTAAAATGAAGGTTGTAAAAAAAGACCTTATTGCCTACCCTGCAAACGCCGAAATGCATACTATCAAAAAAGGCGAAAGCTGGAAGTTGATCTCACAACAGTACAATGTTCCTATTCGTAAGTTAAAAGAACTTAATGGTAGTTTGAAGTGCTATTATTTAAGGCCCGGGGCTTCACTTCGCGTAAACTAAACTGGGAAATGCTCGAAATATTCCTTAAAATTGTACCCTAATTTTAACTTATCTGATCAATGACAAAAGTTCTAATTGCTACCGAAAAAGCTTTTGCTGCTAAAGCGGTTGAAGGAATAAAAAAGATATTTACCGGTGTGGGTTTTGAAACCATAATGCTTGAAAATTATACCGATCCTAATGATCTGGTACAAGCAGTAGCAAACGTTGACGCTCTTATAATTCGTAGTGATAAAGCAAACCGTCAGGTTATTGAAGCCGGAAAATCGCTTAAAATAATTGTTCGCGCCGGTGCAGGTTACGATAATATTGATCTTGCCGCAGCTACCGAAAAAGGAATTGTTGCAATGAATACACCCGGGCAAAATTCAAATGCCGTTGCAGAACTTACATTTGGAATGCTGGTGTTTATGGCACGCGCTAATTTTAAAGGTGGTTCAGGAACTGAATTAAAGGGTAAAAAAATAGGTATACATGCATACGGAAATGTTGGAAAAAATGTGGCTCGCATTGCAAAAGGTTTCGATATGGAAGTGTTCGCATTTGACCCATTTGTTTCAAAAGAAACTATACAGAAGGATGGCGTTACTGTAGTTGGTTCGGTTGAAGAATTATATAGTACTTGCGATTACATCTCATTAAATATTCCGGCAACCGAAAAAACAAAAAAGTCTATCAACTTTGATCTTCTGTCAAAAATGCCAAAAGGCGCAACAGTTATTAATACAGCAAGAAAAGAAGTTATTGACGAAGAAGGATTGAAAGCATTTTTTGCCGCAAAATCTGATTTCAAATACATCTCTGATATAGCTCCTGATTGTCACGACGAATTATTGCAGTTTGGGAACAGATATTATTCTACTCCAAAAAAGCAAGGCGCCGAAACTTCTGAAGCAAATATAAATGCAGGTTTAGCGGCTGCAAATCAAATTGTAGACTTCATTAAAAATGGAACAAAAACTTTCCAAGTCAATAAATAAAAATAAATTCATCCAAAGTTTCAGAACAAAAAATTAATTATTATGGCAATTTTAAAAGCATTTAAAGGCATTCGTCCACCACAAGAAATTGTTAAAGCATTAGCATCTCGTCCATACGATGTACTTAATTCAAAAGAAGCTCGCATAGAGGCTCAGGGCAATGACATGTCCTTATTACATATCACTAAACCTGAAATTGATCTTCCGGAGAGTATGGATGAGCACGATGACCAGGTTTATGCAAAAGCGAAATCAAATTTTGAAAAATTTCAAAAGAATGGTTGGTTGGTTGAAGATGAAAAAGAATGCTTGTACATCTATGCCCAAACTATGGATGGAAGAACGCAATACGGCTTGGTTGGTTCGGCAGGTGTTGATGATTATATGAATGGTATCATCAAAAAACACGAATTAACTCGCCCTGATAAAGAAGAAGACCGTATGAAACATGTGCGCGCATCGGATGCAAACATAGAGCCGGTATTTTTTACTTATCCTGCGGTTAAAGAAATTGACGAAATAGTTGCCCGCGTTGTAAAAACACAAAAAGCAGATTATGATTTTGTAGCTGATGATGGATTTGGTCATCATTTTTGGGCCATAAAAGATGATGCTACTATTAAGTCGCTTATCGATCTGTTCGCAAAGGTTCCATATACCTACGTTGCCGATGGGCATCACCGAACAGCAGCAGCTGCTTTGGTAGGAAATGAAAAGAAAAAAAATAATCCAAAACATAACGGAACTGAAGAATATAATTATTTTTTAGCAGTGCACTTTCCTGGAAACCAACTAAGCATTATTGATTATAATCGTGTGGTTAAAGACTTAAATAATTTAAATCCGGAACAATTACTCGAAAAACTAAAACTGGTTTTTGATATTGAAGAAAAAGGATCAGAAATTTACAAGCCAAACAAACTTCATAATTTTAGCATGTACCTCGAAGGAAAATGGTATTCGATGACCGCTAAAAAAGGGAATTACAACGACAGCGATCCAATTGGTGTTTTGGATGTAACTATTCTTTCGAAATTAATTTTGGAGAGCTTGCTCGGAATTAAAGATCTAAGAACCGACAAACGCATTGATTTTGTTGGAGGCATTAGAGGATTAGGGGAATTAAAAAAACGAGTAGATTCCGGCGAAATGAAAGTGGCATTTGCACTTTATCCAGTTTCTATGCAACAATTATTTGATATTGCTGATACAGGAAATATCATGCCTCCAAAAACCACTTGGTTCGAACCAAAATTGCGAAGCGGCTTGGTGATCCATAAATTATCCTAATAATAGTTTAATACATACTGTAAAATGTCAATTGTAGGTAATCTTCTTCAAATAAGATCAACATTGCCTACACGGGTCACTCTTATTGCTGTTTCAAAAACAAAACCAAATGAACTTATTTTAGAAGCGTATGCTGCAGGTCAGAAAGACTTTGGGGAAAATTATGTTCAGGAATTAGTTGATAAGCACGAGCAACTACCAAAAGATATTCGTTGGCATTTTATTGGACATTTACAAAGCAATAAAGTAAAAAATATTGCGCCTTTTGTTTATTTGATCCACGGGGTTGACAGCTTTAAACTTTTAAAAGAGATAAACAAAGAGGCTAAAAAAAACAACCGAATCATCAATTGCCTACTCCAATTATTCATTGCTAACGAAGAAACTAAATTTGGATTAAGCTTTGAAGAAGCCGATGCTATTTTAAATAGTGACGAATTAAAACAACTTACGAATGTTTCCATCATGGGCTTTATGGCCATGGCAAGTAATACCGATAACGAGAGTCAGATCCGTTCGGAATTTAGATCCGTTAAAACATTCGCAGCTAAATATCCTCAATTATCCGTGTTAAGTTATGGCATGAGCAGCGATCGTAACATTGCCATTGAAGAAGGCAGCACTATGATCCGTGTTGGAAGTAGTATCTTTGGTGAACGTAATTACACCAAATGAGCGGAGTTTTAATTGCACTTGTAACAACAGTCTGTTGGAGTCTTGGGATCTTCCCATTTACTGCTGCCTCAAAACGAATTGGCGCAGGACCAGTAAATCAATACCGCTTATTATTAGCTTGGTTAATTATGAGTGGCATTTTATTTTTCGCCTACTCCATTTCTTTTGCGCAGCAATTTAGCGACCCTCAATTATACCACTATGTTTTTCTAGGCGCGTCAGGAATTGTAGGTTTTACAATTGGCGATTACTGTAGCTTTAGATCTTTTGCATTACTGGGACCAAAACTCAGCAGCTTGTACATGACTTTTGCGCCGGGATCAGCACTCATTATTGGCTTTTTTCTATTAGGAGAAAAAATAAATCTCATTGGGATATTTGGAATACTTATTACAATTGGTGGAGTTATTTGGCTCACACTTTCAAAAAAAGATGCCCAAGCAGCTGAGAAAGTAGGCTTTGAAAGAGACAGAACAGGAATTATTTTAGGAATTGTTGGTGCTTTATGTCAAGGTGCGGGATTGGTTCTGTCAAAATACGGAATGGACTATTACGCCGAAAAATTGCCAACCATGCATGCGGTTTGGATACGATTGCTGTTTGCATTTGTTGCAGCTTTTATTGTTTCTATTGTGGCCGGAAAATTGATCGCCAATTCAAAACCGGTATTCAAAAATACAAACAACGCTATTCCCTATATGATATTAGGAACTTTACTTGGACCAATTGCAGGAGTTACTTGCTCGTTGTTGGCCATTCAAAAATTAGAAGTGGCCGTTGCACAAACAATTTTTGCTTTGTTGCCTATTGTGGTTTTCCCTGTAAATCTTTTAGTTTATAAAGAGAAGATAACTATTCAATCCATCTTTGCATGTTTAACCGCCATTCTTGGCGTATTTCTTTTAATATGGCGAAACGACATCTTATAGATCTTCAAAAAGAATTTGAGAACATCCAGTACTTTTCCTTAAAGAGAGTAAAGCTCGCGGTAAAGCAAATAGAACATCAACCGCAATTGATAGTGGATGCACGCAAAATGATGTTCAATAAAGATCCGCAAAAAAGCATGCGCGCAGCATGGCTAATGGTTCATGCCTCTTTTGAATATCCCGAACTTGTAAAAAAACAATTGCCTTATGTTATTAAATTATTAGAACAACCTAATTTGCATACCGGAACTATAAGAAGCAGCATTCGCCTTTTTCAGGAGTTAGATCTTCCCGAAAAATATGTAAGTAAAATGTTTGACCTATGCCTTAATTACACAAAGAATAGTACACTGCCTCACGGTGTAAGAGCCTTTGCCATAAACGTACTAGGAGTTATTTTGTAAAAAATATCCCGACCTAAAACACGAGGTATTATTGGTATTGAACGAATTAAGTTCATTTCCTCAGCCTCCTTCCATTAACTTCTGCATTAAAAAGACCAGCAAAATTTTGTTAAAGCTGTAACATTAGTGCGTTCTTATGCGTTACACTTGTATGCGCAAAAAACTCCTCTTCTTTACAGCCTTATTGGCGGTAACATTTTTCAGTGCCTTTCATGGCACTATCGGATTCAGTAAACTCAAAAGATCGAATGGTCCTGCTTTAAAAAGTGGTGACATTATTTTCATTATTAATCCTGCCGGGCAAGGCAAGGCCATTCAGCTTGCTACAAAATCAAAGTATACTCATGTAGGCATTGTTTTTATTGAAGATGGCAAGACATATGTTTACCATGCAGTAGAGCCAGTAAGTAAAAGTACACTGAGCGATTTTATTAGCATGAGCGAAGATGGAACTTATAGCATCAAACGCTTAAAGGATCAAGGTTTGCTTACCGATAAAATTCTAAAACAAATGAGTTCAGAAGCTAATTTAAAATTAGGCATTCATTACGACCTTGGTTTTAATTGGAGTGATGAGGAATTATACTGCTCAGAATATGTTTGGAAATTATATGATCATGCGCTTAAAATTGAACTTGGTAAACTAAGACCTTTAAAAGAATTTGATCTTTCACATCCTAAAGTGCAACAGATAATGAAACAACGTTATGGAAAACATATTCCTTATGAAGAGAAAATGATCTCGCCGGGCGATATGTATAATAGTACTCTTCTAGAGGAAATTAAACTACAATAAAGTAGAGTAGATTTATGGCATTCATTAAACTCACTGCAATAAGCGAGTAATTCACTAAATTCATATTGTGCGCAAACACTAAAAATGTGATCAGTGAAACTGCTATGCCCAAAAAAACCAAGGGAATAACTCTCCAAAGCCTATACTCTTTTTCTGAAGTACTCACCATTACTTTTATTTCCTTTTGTAGTATAAAATCTCTGCCTACATAAAAATCCGAATTGGGCTTTGGTAATTGTATATTCTCGCCAATATAAAGTTGGTAGTGCGAATTGCTTTGTCCCCAAATGCTCATGAATTGTATCACACGCTCCGGTCCGGCGTCTCGCACATACTGATCTATACTTGCTTTTTCACAAATCTCCTTATTATAGATAGCAGGACCGTACATACAAAATACCATCTCGCAATAAACTATTACGCTAATGATATTAAATATGTTCAGGATCTTATACCGAATTGTTTTTTTCAGCGTTTCAATTTGCTTTATCTGCTTATTACGCTTATAAACGATAATATCCTTGATCTGTTCGGGAGTTAAAGGAACACGGGATTGCTTCTTGTTTCCTTCAAAGGTCATCTTAATTCAGATTGATCTTTTTGTCTAAAAGATAATTGTTGCGAATAGAACTATTACGAAGAACAAGTTCGCCAATAAAACCTGCAAGGAACATCATGCTTCCAATGATCATGCACGTTAACGAAATATAGAACGAAGGGCGTTGTGTTAGCAAACGCGCAGGGTGATGCATGAAAACGCAATATAATTTATAGGCTCCCAAATAAAACGCGAAAGCAAATCCTACAAAAAATAAAAGAGTGCCTAAGAGTCCAAAAAAATGCATTGGTCTTTTTCCAAATTTTGAAAGAAAACTAATGGTCAAAAGATCCAAAAATCCATTAATAAAACGACTCCATCCAAATTTACTTGTGCCATATTTTCGCGCGCGATGTTGCACTACCTTCTCTCCTATTTTTGTAAAGCCAGCTGATTTAGCTAACACAGGAATAAAACGATGCATCTCACCGTATACCTCAATGCTTTTTACCACTTTTTTTTTATACGCCTTTAAACCGCAATTCATATCATGCAATTTAATGCCGCTCATTTTGCGTGTGGTATAATTAAAAAGTTTGCTCGGAATGTTTTTGGTAACCGCGTTATCATAGCGTTTTTGTTTCCATCCACTCACTAGGTCATAATTTTCTTTTACGATCATGTTGTAAAGGCCGGGGATCTCATCAGGGCTATCCTGAAGATCTGCATCCATGGTAATGATCACATCACCTTCGGCAGCCTCAAAACCAACATATAAAGCAGGGGATTTACCGTAATTCCTTCTGAATTTAACGGCCTTTGTATTGGGGTTTGCTTTACTTAGTGATTCGATGACCTCCCACGACTTATCTTTACTTCCATCATCAATAAAAATGATCTCGTAAGAGAACTTGTTCTCAGTCATTACCTTCACGATCCACTCATGCAGCTCTGGCAGGGATTCTTCTTCGTTTAAAAGGGGAATTATGACCGAGATATCCATAAAGTACAAAGCTAATAAAAATGGGGAAAAGCTGGGTTTTAATTAGTTAAGGAAAGCAAAATAAGGCATCATTTTTGATCGAAAACTTAAAAAAAACTGTATTTTTGCGGTGGGTAAGTCCTCCACGACCAGCTCCTGCTGAATCCCCCAGGCTGGGAACGGAGCAAGGGTAAGTGGTTGAGCGGTGCGATGGAGGTAGCTTACCCTTTTTTTATTCTCCTCTCTAGAGGCAGAAACCGCAAAGCAACCTTCGGTTTACGCAAAGGATGTGCAAAGCACGCAAAGAAAATTTCATTGTAAAAGAAGGCAAAGAAGCTGCGCTTCGCAAAGATGCGATCGAGTGAATTTTGCGTAAACTGAAAGTCTTTGCCTTCTTTTTGTTTGGTGATAATTTTGCGCACTTTGCGCCAACTTTGCGAGATGCGATTAGAATCTTTGCGGTTTCTGCCTCTAAAAGATCAGCCTACCTTGGTAACTTCCGCAAAATTGCCTTTGATCTTAAAGCGCCAGGTAGTATCAAAAATCTTTGGGAGATAGCGTTTGTATAATAGCATGCGAGCATTTTCTTTTTTATCATCTTCTCCTTCTCTGCCCACTGCGTTGAATTCGTAAAAATTTACTTTGGGATGTTCTTTGATATAATTCAAAACGATCTCAACAATAGTATTCATCACCGTAAATACCTCACCACGATTTGTAGTTACATATTCTTCGCCTTCAAATTCATCGTTGATCACACCAAAAACAATATTAGAGTGTAAGATATTATCTTGCAATCTTCCAAAACGCACTTCGTATCTTAAACCGGTTGTGGTATTAAAATAGTAAACCCCTGCACTTGGAATGCTTGGAAATTCTATATCGAATATTCTATCTTTAGCCAACTACTAATTCAAGTTTTTTTTTAAAACGGTCGGCTACTACTAGATCTTTACTGCCGGGTGTATAATTATAAAATCCTTTTCCGGTTTTAACTCCTAAATGCCCTGCTGTTACCATGTTCACTAACAAAGGACAAGGCGCATACTTTGGATTACCAAAACCATCTTGTAATACTCGTAAAATATTCAAGCAAACATCTAATCCAATAAAATCAGCCAACTGTAAAGGACCCATTGGATGTGCCATTCCTAATTTCATTACGGTGTCAATTTCTTCAACGCCTGCTACACCTTCGTGTAAAGTAATGATCGCTTCGTTGATCATTGGCATCAAAATTTTATTTGCTACAAAGCCAGGATAATCATTTACCTCAACAGGAACCTTTCCTAATTTCTTTGATGTTTCCATGATGGTATTACACACAGCATCGCTTGTAGAATATCCACGGATAACTTCCACCAATTTCATTACAGGAACAGGATTCATAAAGTGCATTCCTATAACTTTATCAGCACGTTTTGTAACTGCACCAATTGTAGTTATTGATATAGATGATGTATTGCTTGCTAAAATAGTTTCAGCTTTACACAACTCATCTAATTGCTTAAAAATATCGAGTTTTAATTTTACGTTCTCTGTTGCTGCTTCTACAACAAGATCCGCATTTTGCACCGCGCTTTTAAGATCGGTGAATGTTTTGATATGAGATAAGGTGTTTGCTTTATCAGCCTCGGTAACCGATCCTTTTGCAACTTGCCTATCAATATTTTTTGCAATGGTTTGTAAAGCTTTTTGCAAGGCAGCTTCATTCACATCCATTAAACTTACATTATACCCAAACTGTGCAAATGTATGCGCAATACCATTACCCATAGTACCGCTTCCTATTACTGTTATATTCTTCATAATCAAAAGGTAAATCTACATTACCTGCTACTAATAAACAAGGTAAGTTTTTAACTGTAAATATTAAAAACTTTTAATGAATAATAAAGGAATTTACATACTATTTTTTTGAAGGAAATACCTTAGAAATGCATGTAATAATCCATGGTAAGTTGCTTGTATTCGGGCGAATACTCTAAGGGATGACCGGTTCTTATGTGCAAAATATCTTCGGTAAAATGATGCTTGCCAAACTCAAATTGCATGATATGACGTTTATCCTCTTCCTTATCGGGACTATTACGAACGCGCAGTAATTTAGATAAGTAAAGGTTCTTTTGCTCAGCGAGTTTGCAAAAAAATTCAGCCTCTTTTTTAGGAAGAATTACGCAAAATTTACCGCCTTCTGATAAGATCCCATTTACACCTTCTATTAGCTCATTAAAAGGCAAAGCATCGGCGTGTCGAGCAGTAGAGCGGGTTGTATCATTGCTTTTTAAAGAATCAACAAAATAAGGCGGATTAGACACAATAAGATCGAACTTTTCCTTGCTTGCCCTCCAATACTCCTGAAATGCCTTATTTACCACGTTAATTTGGTTCTTATAGCTACTTCCGCTTACATTTTCAGTGGCTTGTTCAAACGAGGCATGATCAATTTCTAACGCAGTTATATAAGCCGGAGTTTTTTGGGCTAACATCAATGCTATCATACCTGTTCCTGTTCCTATATCTAAAACACGTTTACATCCTGCTACACTCACCCACGATCCAAGCAATACACCATCGGTGCCAACCTTCATGGCACATTTGCTTTGCCTTATGGTAAATTTTTTAAATTCAAATACGTCATTAGACATAAATTGCTTTTGATACTACTAAAGTTAAGCAAATTCCCTGAGAAAGTAAATAGGTCTAACAAATAGCCTTAAAGCAAAATGTCAGGCGGTTTGGCCTGACATTTTTAATTTCTTAATAGGATGCTTTGGTGTCTGTTCTACCTAAGTTTCTTCCGTATCCGGATGAGGCATTATAACGCAGCATGATCTCTAATCCTCCTTTTAATTTTGAGGCGGGAGTTAACTGCGAGACGTTCACGTCATAAGCAAAGCCAATAGCATATTTATCATATTGCCATAATAAAGCCGGAATGATCGCGTCTTTGTAACGGTAAGAAGCTCCAAAAGAGATAGCGCTTGGTTTTTTAATAGATGTGAATTTAGATTCATCAGTAATAACATACTTGAACATTAAACCTGTGATGAATTCACGACTCTTTCCTTGTAAATTAAAGATGATACTTGGGTCTAAAGCTATGCGCATTTTTGGAACAAAAAATTCGCCTGTTGTATAGAATACATATCGTGTCTTTATCTTTTCAGTAGTAGTAAAAAATGAACTCTTTGGAACGCTAAAGTGATAAGCGGCCATACCACAATCAAATTTACTTCCATCTTTAGAGCTAATGTATCTCTCACTTTGTGAATAACTGTAATGAACTCCGCCACCAAAATCGGTTGACAGAACAGAACTGTGTGCAGGTTGCTCTCCATTTGGTAAGCTTGCATCATATTCGTAATTTCTATATTGAGCTCCCCAACGCAAATTTGATGTACTTACTGTTCGGTAGTTCAATCCAAACTGAAATCCTGCAGAAGCTTTTGTATGGCGATTGATACGGCCGATATAACTAAATCCAAGGCTTGGCAACAATGAACTCATTTTTGAATCCCCTGCTACATCTCTCACAATATTTAATCCCCAACCAATGCGCTTCCCTCTTAGCTTTTTTCCGGTACCACCATCATATGAAATACCATATGTTTGGTAAGCTTTAGAAGCCGAAGTAACATAACTCCATTGATTACGATAATTCGCAAGGATGCGAGTATCGTAATTTAAACCAAATAATGCAGGGTTTAATGTAGTTGGCGTTTCAAGGTATTGAGAGAAATGAATATCCTGCGACTTGGCATTAGATGCAAGCAGCATGATCATTCCTGTAAATACAATTCTATATATAGTTTTCATAATCTTTTATTCTTTTTAGTTTCCTTTTACACCGCAATGGTCAGCAAAATAAAAGGCTCTTATCAAAAATGTATTTCTTTACCTTATGAGTGAGACGTTTCCTTTGAGTGAATAGCCTTTACCCTTGAAGTCCTTTCCTTCGAGTCGATAAACAAACACGCCCGTATTCAATTCCTCTCCTTTAAATGTTCCGTCCCATCCAATATTTTGATCATTGGTTTCCCAAACTTTTTGTCCCCAACGATTAAACACTTGGAACGTCATACTTTCTAAACAAAAACCATACACCTTCAATGTTTCATTCTCAGGGTCATCTCGTCCGTTAGGAGAGAATGCGCTTGGAACAAACATTTCTCCACAATCATCAATTACAATAACGTTGATCGTATCATTAGTACAACATCCAATGCTATTGCAACCCATTAAAATATATTGTGTTGTTTGCTGCGGATGAACTTTTGTTTTAGGGCCATACAAATTATCTATCATGTAGGGCGGACTCCAAAAATAATTTGATGCACCACTTCCCATTAGATCAACCGTCATTCCAAATCGTATGGTTGTATCACTCAGCGTTTGGCCCGGAGGTATAATGGTAACATTAGGTACGTCAACTACCTTGATAAATTGGAAAGTACCGGTTGCCACAGCTGGTCCAAAACGATTACTATCTATAAGGAACACGTTGTATTTACCAGGTAAATTGTAACATATGGTTGGAGCTTGCAAAGTAGATGTATTAGGCGCACCACCCGGGAAGGTCCATTTTACATATTGCGGTTCACCTGCATCAGTAGTATTGGTAAACGTTACACATTGTTTTGTACAAATTGTATCATTGCGCACAACCGTAGTAAATGTTACACTGGTAACTCGTCTACAGTCAACAACGCGGATGTTTATAGTATCCTCTCTAAAGCATCCGTTAATACCGTCAGACCCTCCATTTCCATTAAAACTGGATCGAATTGTATAGGTCATCACATTTGGTAATTTAGTAACCGGAGAAATAATAACACAAGGATCTGATGTTGGTGTTTTAATAGAACCTTCATTCATCAATGAATTGGAAGGTGATGAGTGTGAATACCAAGTATAACTTGGAACAACACCCGGCATTAACGTACCATTACAATTCGCCGCGCATAAGGTGAGTGTGTTGGTAGTAATATCAACAATATCGCCTACATAACATATCGAGTTTGTTGGTACACCATTTATAGTTGGTATTTGCGCGCATGTTAATGGCTGAGGAATAATAGTTGTATGAACCAATCGTTGCTCGGTAACACAATTACGGAAGTCTTTCATCTCAACAGAATAACTCGCGCTTACGGAAGGGCATGCGACCACTATTGGAGAAAGAGGGTTAATAATACTTCCTACAACAGGATTAGGAACACTCCAACTATACGTATATGGTTGTGGTAACGTTGTATTTGTATTGATGACCGTGAAATTGAAACAACCACCCAAACAGGCAATTGGCATTGGAGGCTGAACATTTAAAGTAGATTGAGGTACAACTGTAACAGTAATGATACCTGTACCCGAGCACACCGAAGTGAAACCAGTTACAGTATATTGTGTTGTTGTTTGCGGACGAGCAATAACTGAGTTACCGATACAAATACTTAAATAACCACCTACACAAGGAGCCCAGTTATAGGTTGATCCACCATTTGCATTTAATGTTACCGGTAACGAGAATTTAGGCGCGTTGTTGGCAATACACGTTGTAAAGCTAGATTGTGATATTCCAATAGTTAATGGCGACATTGATGCAATACAAATTGCTTTCAAAGAAGGGCACACAAATGCTGTTGATGAAGAGACGACAGTATAACAACCCGCGCCCATGGAAATAGATGGTTGGTTTATAGACCCAGTGAATGTAGTACCCGTCCACGTATAACTCATAGATCCGGAAGCAGTAATAGTTGATGTATAACCTGCACAAACAGCGTTGGCTGTAGTATTGATCAATAAATTAGGCCAGGCGTAATTGTAACTGTGATCTGAGTATTGCTTGTACAACCTGATAGCTCACCCAAAATATTATAGGTTGTTGTGATGGTTGGTGTTGCATCGACAGATGCACCAACGCTATTGCTTAAAGTTGTGGAAGGGGTCCAAGTGTAATTTGTTCCACCTGCAGCATTAAGTGTTATTGTTTGCCCAACACAAATTGTTGGTGATGTAGGCGTAATTGTCATATTAAAGCCAACATTGGCAACTGTAACGTCAACTGTTTGCGTACCTGTACATCCTATATCAGCTCCAACAACGGTATAAGTATACACACCAAATGTTGTTGGCGTTATGTCTGCTAAAGGATTTGTTGTTGGTGTTAAGGTTGGATTACCAGGAATGCTCCATGTATAATTTGTTGCGCCACTTGCCGTAAGTGATATGGCAGAACCAGGACAAACAGTAAGGTTTGCAGGAGAAACTGTTAAGGTTAATGGAAGATTAGTATAAGTTACCTGAGCAATTACTGAATTACTTAAACACATTCCTAATTCACCCTGAACAAAATAGGCAACAACCGAAGGTGTTGGAAAAGTAACAACCACTGAACTACCTGTTCCAATAGATGGTCCGTTTATACCAATAGACCATGTATAAGTGTTTGCACCACTAGCAGTAATTGTAGCGTTTGCGCCAGGACAAACTGTTTGACTAATTGGATTTGCAAAAACAGCTAACTGAGGATTAACTGTCACAACTTGCACCGCTGTTGCTGTTGGAACACCACCAGGTAGCGTACTACCAAAAACTATAATAGTATAAGTACCAGCTGCAGGAAATGTAACTGTTGGATTAGCCGAACCTGTTGGAGGATTAAATGTAACTGTTGGTACAGGAGGTATAGATGTCCATGTATAACCTGTAACTCCCGGAGGAATATTATTTACATTTGCTACAACAGTTTGTGCCGGGCAAGGAATAGGAGGAAAAGTAACCGTCATTGTTGCAAGCTGAATATCATCAATTGCTATACTAGGATCGGCACCCGCTAAGTCATTATTTCTCCAATGAAAACCAATTTGAAGATTAGCCGCATTATTACACGCAGGTGGCAAACCCATTGCAAGGAACGTCCACTCACCTTGAGGAACACAAGCTACATTATTTGAAGGTGCAATTTGTTGAAGTAGGATCCACGGTCCACCAACGCGATAATACACCTATCGCAAAAATCGGAAGCTGGAATACCTTGACCTAAATACTTAAAACTTAATTGAATATTGGTTTTACCAGCAGCGTTTATTACCCCAGACTCAACACGTTTATTTGTAAATGCAGTTGCGCCTGCAAGATATGCTGCGCCAGGGTCAACAATAGGAATAGGAACTAATATATTAGCACCCATATGTAAAGTACGATCATCTGTTCCGCCACAACCTATACCACAATTACCAACTAATTGCCCCTGCTCTGTAGCACTAATAAACCATTCGTTTGCATCAACACCATTTGGAAACGGAGCCGCTAAAGGTGTTACAACCCAAGCACCATTAGTTGCAGTTGGAGCAAAAGCGTTGGCCAACTGACCTTGACTACAACCAACGCCAAAGCCTTCTGACCAAAAAACCTGAGACTTTGAGTCAAACGCAAGTAAGGTAAAGAGTACGATAAGCGAGTAGATAATTTTCTTCATATTTTAGTTTACTCTAAAGAATTGATAATTACATTATTAAACCTATAAGTATTATACGTTGTTTAGTTTTTAAATTTAGCTAATTTTCACAAATAATACCATATGGTTTAGTAAACAGTACGTCTCAATTAGTAAACGGTAAAGGTAGCTATTTTCATAGTTATTAACAATATGTTCATAACCATTTTAACATTTGACCCGTTTTCAAACTTTACGCTGTTGAAAGACTTATACGGCTACTTCGGCTCAAAGGTTTGAATAAAAAGCTCTTTTCCGTCAAAAACCCCGTAATTACTGCAACTCAGCCATTGCCCAAGGTTGATATAACGGGCTTTTCCGCCCTCAAGAGGCATATCTAAAGTGAGATGTCGGTGTCCGAAAATGAACAGATCGACCTTATTTTGCTTCAAATGTTCTTTACAGAAGAGATATAACCACTCATTTTCTTCTCCTAAAAAGATCTCGTCGGAGCTCCCGGTGGCTACCCTACTTTTAATGCTTGCCATTCGGGCAAGTGCAAAACCTAAGTTTGGATGAAGGCGCGCGTATAACCATTGACATACTTTACTCCTAAAAATTGCTTTGAGGAATTTATATTTTTTATCGCCGGGGCCTAATCCATCGCCATGCCCAATAAAAAAAACTTTATCACCATAGGTACGAACGATAGGATCGTGATACACTGTAACGTTCAACTCTTTTGTAAAATAATCTTTCATCCACAGGTCGTGATTGCCTGTAAAGAAATTGACTTTAATTCCTGAGTCCGTTAACTCCGCAATTTTTCCAAACAAACGTGTATAGCCCTTTGGAATAACATGTTTATATTCCCACCAAAAATCAAAGATATCACCTACCAAATAAATCTCTTCGGCATCTGCCTTAATAGAATCGAGCCAGCGCACAATTTTTTTCTCACGGATCATGCTTTTTTCATGATCAGGAATTCCTAAATGGAAATCGGAAGCGAAATATATTTTTTTACCTGGCGTCACAGAAAATTATTCTTTATATAGTCTCTTGGTTTTACGTTATGCATATTAAATGTGAATCGAATGGTATTAAAGAAGCCCACATTGTTCAAAGTTAAAGTTTCTTTTATATCGCTGCTATATAATAAAGGAAAAGAAATTTCTATGACATCATCCCATAAGTTTGCACTAATACCCAGATCCCATAATACCTGTTGTTTATTCATAGAGGTTTTCTGGGCGGTTCCAATATCAGCAAATAATTGAAATGGCGTTTTAGGAAGTTTTGGTGACTTTACATTCGCCGTTATTAAATACGTGCTGCTTTGTCCTAAAGGTGTCCACACTTTAAATGCACCGTCGTTATCTATAAATTGATAAGAGGCCGGACCACTATATTCTGTTCTTCCGAAAAAATTAGCATCATATAAATAATCCTGAACACCATTCATTCCACTCATACGAAAACGGTATGGGCCTTTTTGATCTTCGGTGCCTTGTAAAAATGTTCCTGCAAAAAATCGTAATTGCGTGGCCGACTTTTTACTTAGGGTTATGGTTTGTTTATATGTTACGCCTAATTTAGCCATAATGCCATCAGTTTGAAAATTTGCGTTCACACTAAACGGATCGATAACTCTTTTATTGTTGCAAAAATAATTTACCGAGGTGATAACTTTATTTAATTTTACTTTAAAGTATAAGGTTGTAGCCGCTACGTTACTATTCACAAACATCAGCTCCTCTTTATAGATCATATTATAAGCCATGCTCAATGTGTGTTTTATCGCCGTTGTTTTATCGCGGTTCTTGAATTCAAAATTGAGATTTGGTTTTATTTTAATATAATTCAAAATATAATCACTTTCTCCTGATGCAAAATTTTGGATAGAGAAGAATTCATCGGCAAAACTTTTAGCTAATACGCCTGCGGTGATCTTGGTGAAAATATGCTTAGGATAAAAATTAAGATTTGTTTCCGCAAAACCGGTAAAGGTCTTACTTCTAAAGCCGTACATGGGTGCTAAACTAATATCCACTTTCTTGTCGAAAAAACTATAATTGTGTAAACAGATTCCGGCCATAAATCCATTGTACAAATTAAATCCTACTATGGGCAGATAATTGATCTGATTTTTTTGTGCATCCGGAAGCTTGGTTAACAAATTAAACTGTAATGGTTTTACTTTTCTAAAAACACCTCTTGTTCTGGAATAATTATTCTTACGATTTACATCGGGCATAAGATCCAAACCATCTATCTTAAAATAATCTACATCGCTTGGAGGGAAATCCAAATGCCTAGTAGAGTCAGATCCATTGAACCAAGCATAACCAACCGGCTTTCCATCTTTATAACCGTAAATATTTAACGGAACAGGCGTTCCCGTTTTATTCTTTACAACTACTTCGTAGCTATTATCTTTATTTCGTTTAACACGTTTGATCTTATGATCGATCTTGGCATTTCCGGTGATCATGTATTGTGAGAACCACGAGAGATCATTTCCACTAAAATATTGCAGCGTACTTACTAGATCCTTCATCTGTGGATGCTTGAATTTATAATTCTCATAGTAGAATTGCATAGCCTTATTAAAAACTTCATCTCCCATGTAATCTCTCAAATAATCCATCACAACAGCAGTTTTGCAATAAATAATAGAACCATAATTAAAATTGGATAGATCTTGTGAATGCGTTTCAATTGGTTGATCGATATTTGCTTTTGCTGAAAATAAATAGGCCGCTTCCTTTTCGCGCCAATACGCCATTTTATTTGCTCCTAAAAAATTTCGGGTTGAATCGAATCCGATAAGCTCGCTAATTTTATAGCTTGGGTATTTCGCGCGCACATAACTCATTTCGTAATATGAGTTAATTCCTTCATCTAGACCCGGATGATCGCGCTCGTTACTTCCTAAAATTCCATAGAACCAATTATGACCAACCTCGTGAGCAATGGTAATATCTAACTCCATTCGTGAACCAACTGATCCTATTACTGTAACATTCGGATATTCCATTCCCCCACCCGCCATAATAACTCCATCCACAGCCGATACATTATTGTAAGGATAATCTCCAACTAAATATGAATAAAAGATGGTGGATTCGTTCACATAATCCAAAGCGTCTTTCCAATAATTAAATTGTTTATTTGTAAAATAAGCCCATGTATCAACCGTACGATTTGTATTTGGCAATTGGATCTGATCGTGCAAAACATTATAACGTTTATCTGCAAACCAAGCAAAGTCGTGTACGCGGTATTGCTTAAATTTTATGGTTTTTAATTTAGAACTTGATGCTGGAAAGGTCATGTCTGTAGGATACTTTCCGGCTTCCATTGCTGTTAAAGTACGAATAACATTCTCGTTCAAAAAAGCTCTCCTCCTCATCATTGTCTTCTCTATCACCAGTTGCCGAAAGAATATAATTTTTTGGGAGTGTAATAGAAACATCAAACGATCCAAACTCACTGTAAAATTCTCCTTGATCTAAATAAGGCATGGGATGCCAACCTTCGGCATCGTAAACTGCAGGTTTTGGATACCATTGAGTAATATAATACGCTTGATTATCGTGACCTAAACGTGAAAATTTTGCATCTGGAATTTTTACATAAAAAGGCGTTGTAATATTTACAGTATCCAATGAGCGAAGGGGCTCGTTCAAAACTAATTTACATATATCAGGATTTTGTTCATCGTATTCTATTTTAACCGACTTTCCATCCACTTTAAAATCCAAACTATCTATATATCCTCGCTCTTCTTTTTTAGAAAAATAGAGTTCCGTTTTTTTTAATTTGAGTAACTGTTTTGCTAAAGCAGTTTCGTTATTCTTGTAACCATTAGGCCATAAGTGAAAATAAATATAGCTAATAGAATTACTTGCGTTATTAATGTATTGCAATTCTTCAAAGGCTTTTAAGCTGTGGTCTGTATCGTTGAGCTTTACGTCAATTTTGTAATTTACCTCTTGTTGAAAATAGGTTTGCTGCGAAAATAGGTTTGTGTAAATAGCAAAAATCGCCACAAGAAGTTTGTAGCGATCTAATTTAAAAGAGAATATTTTTTTATTTACTGTCAAAAAAATTACTGCTTAACTTCTTCTTGAGGCTTTCCGCTAAGTGCTAATTCAATAGCCTTTTCTAATTCTTCGCCTCTTAAATTCTTCGCCAGAATCTTTCCTTCTTTATCAATTAATACGGCAAATGGAATGCCTTGAACATTATAAAGACGTGCAGCAGCACACTCCCAATATTTAAGATCGCTTACTTGTGGCCAAGTAATTCCATCCTGTTGAATGGCTTCTACCCATTTATCTTTTGTTTGATCTAGTGATACACCATAGATCTCAAAGCCTTTGTCTTTAAATTTCTTATACGCCTTTATAACACTTGGCATCTCTGCTCTACAAGGCTTGCACCAGCTAGCCCAAAAATCTATCAATACCACTTTTCCTCTCAATGAAGAAAGCGCAAGGTCCTTTCCGTTTACGTCAGGTAAATTAATTTCAGGGGCATCATTTCCAATTCCTAAAGCCATACTTTTGCTCACCATGTCGTGAAACATTAACACGTTTTGATTGTTTGGAAACTTCTTAATTAAGTTTTTATCCAACTCAACAAAAACATCATAATATTTTTCCGGATCTAAAGCTTGTATAGCAATAATGGAAGCAAACATACCAGTGTTTTGCTTGATCACGCTCGATAATTTTACATTCTCAGATTCGATCATTGCCATGTAAGGTTCTTCCATTGTTCTACTTAATGAATCGCCACGTTTTGCAGCCAATTCAGGATTCACTTGTTGTAACTTATCTAATCCAATGCTCATGGCTGTTGATTGAAAAGCCTGAGTTAGTGAATCTTTGCGAACTTGTAGTTTTCTTGAAAGATCATTGTATTGCATAAAAAGTTTAGTTTCTGCGCTACCTTCAACCTTATAAGTATTTCCAAGATCCGCCATATTTCCTGTTACTTTTACTTTGTCGGCCGAATCTAAAACTAGCATGGCAAAATTTTGCTCGCTTGTTTTTATGCGGTAAAAACCAATTTTTGCGTCGTAGTTAGTAAATGCAAAATCTCCTTTTTCATCTACCACTGTGCTATCAACAATAACGGGTTGTTGCCCTGCTAATTTCTCAAGGTAAATGGTTTCCCCTTTTGAGTTAGTAAAGTTTCCTGAAAGTTCGAACGCGCCTTTTTTCTCGGCGTTATCGCAAGCTGTAAAAGTAAAAAGTAATGCTGTGGCAATAATTAATTTTTGCATGTATCTATTTTTTGTCTAATGTTTCTTTAACTAATGTGTTCAATAATTTAGGATCCGCTTTTCCTTTACTTGCTTTCATCACTTCTCCAACAAACATACCAAGCAATCCTACTTTTCCTCCTTTGTATTCGTCAACTTTTGCAGGGAATTTTTCTAATACGGAATTAATAAATCCTTGCAGATCCTCAGAATTACTATTTTGAATAAGGTCTAATTTTTTGGCTATATCCTCTGCACTGGCTGATGAATTTGCAATCAATTCAGGAAATAATTTTGCTGCGGCTGCTGTATTACTCACCTTTCCGTCATCGATCAATTTAATGATCTCAGCAATTTTTGCCGGTTTCAATTCAAATCTTTGAATGGTAATGGCTCGGTCGTTCAATGATGAACGAATAGTTCCCATTACCCAATTGGCAGCGCTCTTGTAATTTTTAGTATGCGATACAAGTTCATTGTAATATGCGGCGATCTCTTTTAATTCGGTTAATTGAAACGCATCATAATCACTTAAACCATATTCTTTTGTATAACGCTCAAACAATTGCGCCGGTAAAACAGGCATTTTGCTTTTGATAGTATCAATATAATTATTTGTAACGTAAACAGGTTGAAGATCCGGCTCAGGAAAATAACGGTAATCATTTGCGCTTTCCTTACTCCTTAATGAAAATGTGCTTCCGTTCACTGCATCAAAGCTGCGTGTTTCAACAGCAATGGGCTCATTCTTTTCAATAAGATCAACCTGACGCTTAATTTCAAAATCAATGGCACGTTGAACATTTCTAAAAGAGTTCATGTTCTTCACCTCTACTTTTTTTCCAAATTCAGGAGCGCCCTTTATACGTACAGAAATGTTGGCATCGCATCTTAATGACCCTTCTTCCATATTCCCATCACAAATATCCAAGTAACGCACTAATTTTCGCACTTCATTCAAATACGCATAAGCTTCTTCTCCTGTACGAAGTTCGGGCTCTGTAACAATTTCTAATAACGGAGTTCCAGCACGATTCAGATCGATGAGTGTATGAAAAGGGTCCACATCATGAATACTTTTCCCCGCATCTTCTTCCATGTGAATACGCGTTAAATTCAAACGTTTATCCTGATCTTTATCTTTATAATTTACAAATCCTCCTGTGCAAATTGGGGTTTTATCTTGTGTAACCTGATAACCTTTTGGAAGATCGGCGTAAAAATAATTCTTACGCGCAAATTGATTTTCTTCTCTGATGTTTGAGTTTACCGCCAAACCCAACTTCACGGCAAATTCTATGGCTGTTTTATTTACCATTGGTAAAGTGCCGGGATGTCCTAACGAAATTACGCTCACATTGGTATTTGGCAAAGCACCATACTCTGCCACATCGTTGCTATACATTTTTGTTTTTGTAAGCAACTGAATATGGCATTCTAAACCAATAACAGCTTCGTATTTTTCGTAAACACTCATTAGGGATGCAAAGATAGTATTATTTAGTGTTTGTCCGAAAAGTTCATTTTCATCGTTATACTTGTTTTGAAAACAATCATTTACAAAAGTAAACTCCTTGATTTTCAAAACTGCGTAAGTTTCGAAACTGAACTTTTCGATCCAAACACTGAGTTTTTTTATAGATGCTCTTTAAAATTCAGAGATGCAATTTAACCCTTCCCGCCCCGTAGTAATATTTTTTGTAATAGGTCTCATTAAGGTCGTTTATCATAACCCCTTTTGAGGTACTGGCGTGCACAAATTTATTATCCTTTAAATACACGCCAACGTGGCTCACATCTTTGGTTCCCGCGTTAAAAAACACAAGGTCACCTTCGCGTAAATGACTAGTTTTTATATGATCTGCCTCCTTATAAATAAGTGAAGTGTTGCGGCCAACCGTTACGCCATATACTTTTTTATAAAGAAGTCCCGTAAAACAACTGCAATCAATGCCATTTTTATCACAACCACCGTATTTGTATACGGTGCCATACCAATCGCTTATGAACGAATACAATTTTTTACTGCGAACTTCCTTTTCGGTGATAGATAATTTTGAGCAACGATAGCAACTTTATTGGAAGATGTTGATTTAATGGTGATCTTATCTTCCACGTCTTTTTTGTGATGACAGGAAGAAATAAAAAACGACAAACTCAGCGCCAAAACTGTAGTTTTTGGTGCCGACAAAATAATATTTAGAACATTGTTTTTCATGTGAAAAAAATGCAGCTCAATTAGCTTAAAGTTACCCCCTATAAACTGTTAAAATTCAAAGCTTTACACAGAGTTATTTACATGGAGTTGTTAACAAAGGGGTGATTTGCTTGCGTAGGTATATATTTAAAATTATCTTTAAAGGCTTACGTAAAACCATGGAAGACCCGACCTTAAAGCCCACTAATGTGAAGACAAAGATCCCTCTTGACACCCTAAAAAAGGCTTATCGTTTAATGTGTACTGCAAAAAGTTTAACTGAACTTTATGAGGCAAACAAAGAGGTTACCGCTAAATATGTGCATGCTACAAGTCGGGGTCATGAGGCTATTCAAATTGCCATGGGTTTGCAATTATTACCACAAGATTTTTTGAGCGCTTATTATCGCGATGACAGCATGTTGCTTTCTATTGGACTTACGCCTTTTGACCTGATGTTGCAATTATTGGCAAAGCGTACTGATATTTTTTCGGGAGGAAGAACGTATTATTCTCATCCAAGTTTACGAAGAGATGATATGCCACAGATCCCTCACCAATCAAGCGCTACAGGGATGCAGGCTATTCCAACCACCGGAATTGCCATGGGAATTCAGTACAAAGAAAAGATGGCGCTTTATCCAAACTTTAACGGAAAAAATCCGGTTGCTGTTTGTTCACTAGGAGATGCCAGTTGTACAGAAGGAGAAGTTTCGGAAGCGTTTCAAATGGCCGTGCTCAGAAAGTTACCAATTCTATATTTAGTTCAAGATAATGAATGGGATATTAGCGCGCACGCCAAAGAAATTCGCGCCCAAGATATTACCGAATTTGCCAAGGGATTTAGTGGTTTAGAAGTAAGAACCATTGACGGCACTGATTTTATTTTAAGTTATAATACCGTACAAGAATGTTTGAATATCATTCGCGATGAAAGACGTCCGATGTTGATCCATGCAAAAGTTCCTTTGCTAAATCATCACACTAGCGGTGTACGTAAAGAATGGTACCGACACGATCTAGAAGAATCGGCGAAAAAAGATCCATTGCCACGTTTACGCAATCAGTTAATTATTGGTGGTGTTGATGCCAATGAAATAAAAAAGATAGAGGAAGAAACTGCTATTTATGTTGAAGATCAATATAGAATAGCGCTACAAGAAGAAGATCCAACACCGGAGGATCTGGAAACACATGAGTTTGCACCAACAGAAGTAACCGAAGAAAAAGGCCAACGCAAACCCGAAGGAAAACAACCAACTGTAATGGTGGATAGCGCACTGTTTGCTATAAGAGAGTTAATGGATAAGCATCCCGAATGTTTGTTGTACGGACAAGACGTTGGAGCAAGGCTTGGCGGAGTTTTTAGAGAAGCAGCAACATTAGCACAACAATTTGGCGACCACAGAGTTTTTAATACGCCAATTCAAGAAGCATTTATTGTTGGTTCAACTGTTGGTATGAGTGCTGTTGGATTAAAACCAATTGTAGAAGTTCAGTTTGCCGATTATATTTGGCCGGGCTTAAACCAATTATTTACCGAAGTTAGTCGCAGTTGTTATTTAACCAATGGAAAATGGCCTGTGAGCATGATCTTGCGTGTACCAATTGGTGCTTACGGAAGTGGCGGACCATATCATTCAAGTTCAGTAGAAAGTGTATTGGCAAATATTCGCGGAATAAAAATTGCGTATCCAAGTACAGGAGCCGACTTGAAAGGTTTAATGAAAGCAGCTTATTATGATCCAAATCCTGTGGTGATGTTAGAGCACAAAGGATTATACTGGAGCAAAATAAAAGGTACAGAAGAAGCAAAAACCATTGAGCCCGATGAAGAATATATTATTCCATTTGGAAAAGCACGCATGGTTTTGGAAGCAAATGAAGAATTAATTTCACAAGGAAAAACATTGAGCATCATTACCTACGGCATGGGAGTGTATTGGGCAAAAGAAGCCGCAAAAAAGTTTGAAGGACAAATTGAAATTGTTGATCTTAGAACTATAATGCCTTTAGATGAAGAAGCTATTTTTGCAAGTGCTCGTAAACATAGCAAGGTAATTGTATTAACCGAAGAGCCGGTGCTAAATGGTTTTGCGCAGGGTATTGCTTCACGAATTTCTGAAAATTGTTTTCAGAGTTTAGATGCGCCGGTAAAAGTTATTGGCTCAAAAAATTTACCTGCAATACCATTGAATTCCATTTTGGAAAAAACCATGTTACCTAATCCCGAAAAAGTTGAGCAAGCTATTGCTGAACTTTTAGCTTATTAATTTCTTATTTTAAATTATGGTAAAGAAGATCGGTCTATACAGCATTGTACTTGCTCTTCTTTTGCCTTTATTATTTATTAATATAAAAAATTCGCACGATTGGGGCGACGATTTTGCACAGTACATTCACCAAGCTCAAAACATTTTAATTGGCGAATCGCAAAACAACACCGGCTATATTTATAATGATAATTATTTTATTGGTCCTACCGCCTACCCTACCGGATTTCCTTTGGTTTTAGCGGTTTTTAGCAAGTTCAGTAAGGATAATTTAATGAGCTTAAACAAACTCATCTCGCTCTTTTGGATGTTAGGCTGCTTTGTTGGTTTTTTATTTTTTCGCAAACATTTTAGTTATTTAACCGCACTTACTACAACGCTCATCATTGCTTACAACCCCATGATGATCCAATTTAAAACCGAAATACTTTCAGATCTTCCTTTCATGTTCTTCTCTTTATTATGTGTGTATTTAATTGATAAAGAAGAAAAGCTTTGGCTGTCGATCGTAACAGGACTTTTGGTCGCATTTACGGTTCATATTAGAAGCATAGGTTTTATTTTATTGGGCGTGCTTATTGTTTACAAACTATTGAATACAAAAAAAACAAGTGAGGCAAATCCATACAAATTTCTCATCATCTCTTTAAGTTCATTTTTGGTGTTATATTTCGGACTGAACCTCGCTTTCCCTTGTGAAGCCAATTATCCAGGGCTTTTTGATACGGAGAATTTTTGGTTGAATTTAAACAAACAGCTCTCGTACAATTTTGATAAACTCGATACCTTTTTTGATTCATATGAAATTAAAAACTACTATTATATTGGTGTTATTGCATCAGGTGCATTGATCGCTTTTAGTTTTATTGGCTTTATCAAATTTTTAAAACTAACCGAACAAGTCCTGTTGTTTTATACATGATTGGTTATATTTTAGTGATCGTTTCTTTTAAATACGGTGATGCCGGAATGAGGTTCTTGTTTCCGATCCTTCCACTCATTTTTTTGTTTGCTATTGAAGGCTTAAGGATCTCTTTTAATGCGCTCAACATGTCGGGACCTAAGCTGGCTGTGGCTTTTGGAGCATTAACATTATTCTCTTATCACGAACAGGTTGAGAAAATATTGGATGAAACAAACGTTATTTACGAAGGTCCGAACAAACCTGAAGCACAAAAAATGTTTGAGTACATCAATCAAAATTTAGAACCAGGAACAATAGTTGAGTTTGATAAACCTAGAGCACTCGCACTTTATACAACCATGCACTCTGTGGCAATTAACCCACAGCAAGAAAAATTTGACATTCGAAAAGAAGTGGTGAAATTCAATATTGAATTTATTTTAACGAGTGATGTGCTTACCGATCAAAAGATCAAAGATTTTGTGAATTCAGGCACAAGTTATTGCTTTATGATCTATAGCGTTAATGAGTTCAAACTATATAAACTCAATCCATAAAAGAGTTACAGAAAAGATCTGATCGTTTCATTTGAGTTTGGATAAACAAAAAATGCCAGTATTTCTACCGGCATTTTCATTTTAATTTCTCTAAACTATTAAGCGTCGATCTTCGCGTATTTCGCGTTTTTCTCAATAAAATCTCTGCGCGGTGGAACTTCATCACCCATTAACATACTAAACACGCGATCTGCTTCTGCAGCGCTGTCAATATTTACTTGACGTAAAGTTCTGGTGCTTGGATTCAATGTAGTTTCCCATAATTGTTCGGCGTTCATCTCTCCTAAACCTTTGTAACGTTGAATGCCAACTGAATCTGCTTTCTCGCCACCCATTTCTTTAACAGCAATATCACGCTGCTCTTCATTCCAGCAATAACGTTGATCTTTTCCTTTTTTTACTAAATATAAAGGAGGTGAAGCAATGTAAACGTGGCCTTTTTCTACCAACTCTTTCATGTGACGGAAGAAGAATGTTAGAATTAATGTTGTAATGTGCGAACCATCCACATCGGCATCACACATGATCACGATTTTGTGGTAGCGTAATTTATCTAAGTTCAAAGCACGTTCATCTTCTTTGGTACCTCTAAAAACACCAAGAGCTGTAAATATATTTTTTATCTCCTCGTTCTCGTAAATTTTATATTCCAACGCTTTTTCTACGTTCAATATCTTTCCTCGCAAAGGTAAAATTGCTTGAAATTCGCGGTTACGACCTTGTTTGGCTGTTCCACCCGCCGAATCACCCTCAACTAAAAATAATTCACAAGCATCCGGATCACCGCTAGCGCAATCGGCCAATTTACCAGGTAAACCCGAACCCGACATTACACTTTTACGTTGCACCATTTCGCGTGCTTTGCGTGCAGCATGACGAGCAGTTGCAGCTAAAATAACCTTATCTACAATTGTGCGTGCTTGTTTTGGATTTTCTTCCAAATAATTTGAAAGTGCTTCGCTAATGGCAGTATCAACTGCACCGATCGCTTCAGAGTTTCCTAATTTTGCCTTGGTTTGCCCTTCAAATTGCGGTTCGGCAACTTTTACCGAGATAATAGCAGTTAGTCCCTCGCGGAAGTCATCACCACTGATCTCAAATTTTACTTTTTGTAATAAACCATTTTTATCGGCGTAATTTTTTAATGTACGCGTTAATCCTCTTCTAAAACCTGATAAGTGAGTTCCTCCTTCGTGTGTATTGATATTATTTACATAACTCTGAATACTTTCGGCGAAAGATGTATTGTAGATCATGGCTACTTCTACCGGAATAACACCTGAATTATTTTCAATATAGATAGGCTCTTCAATTAATTTTTCTTTAGCGCCATCAATGTACATAACGAATTCACGTAAACCGCCTTGGCTATAGAACTCTTCGCTTAAAGGTTTTCCGTTCTCATCTTTTTGACGATCATCAACTAATGTGATGCGAATTCCTTTATTCAAGAACGATAACTCGCGCATACGATTTGCCAGCGTTGTGTAATTATACTCACTCGCTTGGAAAATACTAAGATCGGGAGTGAACGTAACAATTGTTCCGCGAATAGTTGTTTCGCCAATTTCTTTTGCAGGATATAATGGTTTTCCTTTACTAAATTCTTGTTTAAATATCTTTCCTTCGCGATGAACTTCGGCAACCAAAAGATCCGAAAGTGCATTCACACAACTAACACCAACACCATGCAATCCACCCGAAACTTTGTATGTGTCTTTATCAAATTTTCCTCCGGCGTGTAGTACGGTCATAACAACTTCCAAAGCGCTCACACCCAATTTTGGATGAATGCCTGTAGGTATACCGCGACCATCATCTTGTACACGAACAGAGTTGCCCTCTAAAATAGTAACAGTAATGTTTTTACAGAAGCCGGCCATAGCCTCGTCAATTGAATTATCTACAACCTCGTACACAAGATGATGCAATCCTTTGATACCAATATCGCCAATGTACATGGCAGGTCTCTTTCTTACCGCTTCTAAACCCTCTAAAACCTGGATATTATCCGCTCCGTAATCCTTTTTATCTGTTGTAGTTTCTGACATAAATTCCGTCTTTTTTTATCTTTTGTTTATCCTTTAAATATATCGATTTTTTACCGTTTTTTAGATGTCTTTTTAGCCAAATTTTACTAACAAAATATTAATAGTATTTTTACAAGAAATTACCGCTTTTTAGCTTGATTTTTGACGTATGATCTGGCACATTACCCGATACCTTGTTTCGTTCGCTATACCCTCTTTTTATAAGAAGATAGAGGGCAAAAATTTGGACAGATTTCAAGTAAAGGGTCCGGTGATCATTGCCATGAATCATCCGAATGCCTTTATGGACCCCGTTTGTATTACTTGGCTATCTTATCCAACACGCGTAAGATACATGGCACGCGGCGATGCTTTTAAACCGGGAATAGCCAATTTTTTACTTAGTCAATTGGGTGTTGTGCCTATTTTTAGGATGCGTGATGGTGGAAGAGAAGGACTTTTGAAGAACGATGAATCCTACAGAGTTGTGAATAAACTCCTTAAGAAAAACGCTAAGATCATCATATTTGCCGAAGGACTTTGCATTCAAGAAAGACGATTACGCCCTTTGAAAAAAGGTGTGGCCCGCATGGTATTTGGCGCTTATGAGCATTTGAATACTAAAGATCTTATTGTTGTTCCTGTTGGTTTAAATTATTCGGCTCCATCAAAAATGCGAAGTAAATTATTTTACAACGTTGGAAACCCAATAAGGATAAGCGATCTGGCGGGGGCGCATAAAGAAAATCCGGCGCGTACCCAAAAACAATTCCTCGAATTACTCGATTCGCGAATGCGCGAATTAGTAACTCATATCAAAAACAAAGAGAATGATGCGCTGGTTGTAGAGCTTGAAGCAATGGTGATGAAAGACTGGCTAAAACGTAAAAACCTTAAAAACTCGCTTGAGAATGAATTTGAGGTAACAAGCCATCTTACGGAGCTTATAAACAATTTGGACGAACTGGAACCCGAAAAAACGGCCATTTTGAGGCAAAACTCCCACGATTACCATACCCTTTTGCGAAAAAACAAACTCCGCGACTGGATAATAGACCCTCTGAATCGAAAAAAAACAAGTTATAACAACCTCATTTTCAGGTATATATTGACCATTTTAGGCCTGCCGAGCTATATGCTTGGCTGGTTAAGCTCCTATTTGCCCTATAAATTGAGCGAAACGGCCACCAAAAAGGTAGTTAAACGCAATAAAGAATTTTACGCTTCTATGGCACTTGGCTTTGGTACGTTTATTTTCATTTTTGTTTTTATTGGCTGGTTCTTTTTACTCTACACCTTCTCGCCAAATATCATTTATCCTCTTGTGAGCTTGGTAGTTTTACTACTTTCTTCACGATTTGCCTTATTGTTTCACTTTTTTATGCTCAAAACAAATGGCATCGCAAGGGCGGTTAAGGATCCAAACCTGTATAAAACTCTTAGCGAGAAAAGGCTTGAGATAATGGAAGTTGTGAATGGTTTAACAAATTTTTAATTTTAATTTTTGAACTGGCATGCTATTTGGTAATCATATGTTGTAAATTGTATTAAAATGAAAGCAACAAAAAAACTTAAATTATTTTCAGCCACGGCGATGATACTTTTTGTTTTATGCTCGGCCGGATATAAATTGAGCAGAACCGAAACCATTGAACAACAAATTTCATTTGTGGGTTCAAATGAAAATTTACCTGATAAACCAAACACTGCATTTAAAGAAGGTGAGGTCTTAACTTACCGCTTGCATTACGGTGCTTTGAACGCAGGAGTTGCTGTACTTGAAGTGAAGCCACAATTATTGGATGTGAGCGGACGAAAAGTAATGCACATTGTTGCTAATGGCTATACCAATGGTGCTGCTGATTGGTTCTTTAAAGTTCGCGATCGTTACGAAACATATATGGATAGAGACGCTATGGTGCCTTGGTTATTTGTACGTCGTGTAGATGAAGGTGGATTTAAGTTTAGTCAAGATTATGTATTCAACCATTATACCAAAAAAGTAGACATTGGTAATGGTGAAAAATTTGATGTGCCTTCGGGTATTCAAGATATGGTGAGTGCATTTTATACTGCACGCAGCTTGGATCTTAGTAATGCTAAACCCGGTGATCTTTTTTCGCTGAATAGTTTTGTGGACAAAGAAATTTGGCCTGTGAAAATAAAATTTATAGGGAGAGAAACTATTAAAACAGATATTGGTAAATTCAAATGTTTACGCTTTAGACCTGTTGTTCAAAAAGGGCGTATATTTAAGAGCGAGGACGATCTTAACGTTTGGATCAGTGATGATAAGAACCACATCCCTATGCGTGTTCAAGCAAACATCATCATTGGAAGTATAAAAATGGATATCACCAGCGCTAAAAATCTATCGAATCAAACAGGTGAAGTAGACTAAACCTGAACTAGTTTCTGAGTGTAAACCCTGTGTTTGATAAGAAAACGTCAAGTTCGAGGCATGCAGATTTTTCAAAGCCGGAGTTTACTTTTTGTAAATGAGGATTTTGAAAAGTCTGTATAACGAAGAAATTGGCGTTTTCTTACAAACACAAATTAAGCTTGACTTTTTTTCATAAACACCGCGCACAAAAATGCGCAAGGAAAAGAGATCACCACTAAAGAGAACATTTTCATTGTTGATGCCTTGAACGGAGATAATTCTGAGATCATCATTTCAATTGCTTTATCGTAACCAATTTTTTTTGCTTGTGGGTCTTTTTCAAGAACTGAAAAGAATTCAGGGCCATGATAATATGCTTTGTACAATTCCATACTATTTTTAAACTCAATGTAATTGTAAATAAATAAAAAAATAATTGAGAACATTGCAATTTGTAGACCAATACGCCCAGCTTGTTTACCACCCACAAAACCACCTCTATCAGTATCACGAATCCATTTTATTCCAAAAATAATGAACGGAACTATTGCCAATACAGAAAATGAATGCGCCCATCTGTAAGCCATGTCAAATGTGTGCCCGCCTTGCCAAATAAAAAGTTTTAGGGCTATAACCAATGCAGAATAAATAACAGCGAGAAGAAGTGCTTTTTTGCTCATTTTAAATTTGTTTACCCATTCATACTAATTAGGAATTCTTCATTGCTTTGCGTGCGACGCAATCTATCCAATAAAAATTCCATAGCTTCTTGCGGATTCATATCAGCTAAATGTTTACGCAAGATCCACATCCGCGTGAGCATGTCTTTTTCCAATAAAAGATCATCGCGGCGTGTAGATGATGCTACAAGATCAATGGCAGGATATACACGACGATTAGATAATTTACGATCTAACTGTAATTCCATATTACCGGTTCCTTTAAATTCTTCAAAGATCACCTCGTCCATTTTACTTCCTGTTTCTGTTAATGCTGTCGCAATAATAGTTAACGATCCTCCATTCTCAATTTTACGTGCAGCACCAAAGAAACGTTTTGGTTTATGTAAGGCATTTGCATCCACCCCACCCGATAATACTTTACCGCTGGCCGGAGAAACTGTATTGTATGCACGTGCTAAACGGGTGATACTATCTAATAAAATAACTACATCGTGTCCGCATTCCACCATACGTTTTGCTTTTTCCAAAACAATATTAGCAAGTTTCACGTGTTTATCGGCAGGCTCATCAAAGGTTGATGAAACAACTTCCGCTTTTACACTACGGGCCATATCGGTTACCTCTTCCGGACGCTCATCGATCAACAAAATGATCAAATAAATTTCGGGATGATTGTATGCGATAGCATTCGCAATATCTTTTAAGAGAACTGTTTTACCAGTTTTTGGTTGTGCCACAATTAAACCACGCTGCCCTTTACCAATTGGAGCAAACATATCCATCACACGCACACTCATATTCTCTTGCGGATGACCGGTTAGTTTGATTTTTTCGTTAGGAAATAATGGTGTTAGATATTCGAACATTACGCGATCACGTACAAAACCGGGCTCGCGACCATTAATTTGTTCAACCTTAATAAGTGGGAAATATTTTTCACCTTCTTTTGGAGGACGAACACCGCCTGTAACAACATCACCTGTACGTAAACCAAATAATTTTATTTGTGATTGAGAAACGTAAACGTCATCAGGTGAGTTATGATAGTTGTAATCAGAACTGCGTAAAAAACCATAACCATCCGGCATGATCTCTAGAACTCCTGTAGCAAAAACAATATTGTCAAAATTATAATAAACCTTATCTACCTTTTTTTGTTCTTCGGTTTGCGGTCCTTGTTCATTCACATTCATCGAATGCGACTCATTTGAATTCGACTCGTTCGATTCATTGGTTTCGTTTGAAGAAGTTGATTCAGTAGCAGACTCAACAGTTTCTGTTTTTTCTTC
This sequence comes from Sphingobacteriaceae bacterium, assembly GCA_016705695.1. Classification (GTDB taxonomy): domain Bacteria; phylum Bacteroidota; class Bacteroidia; order B-17B0; family Aurantibacillaceae; genus Aurantibacillus. The sequence goes on along the minus strand of JADJLA010000008.1, from coordinate 48,389 downwards.
AACAGGTGCAATAACTTCTTCGGCTACTTCCTCGTTTGTTGTTTCCTGAACCGAGTCTTCGCGCATAGGATCTAGCTTTACGATCTTGCGAGGACGTTTTTCTTTTTCCTGGATCTTTATCCGATCTTGGGTTAGGTTTTTTATCTGCCATAGTTTCTTAAATGTTCAGTATGTAATGTGTTCTTAGTTTAGATCAAGGATTTTTTGTTCAAAGTGATTCCTTCAAACATAATTAAACGGTTATTGTTGGGATTCTGTTAATGACTTTTGGATTGATTGTTATTCACCGGAAGAGGCAAATAGCGAATTATGATACAATGATACTAAAAATTTCTCTCAAACAAAACATTTTAAGCAAAAAAAACAGGGTTTTTTAGTCATGCTTTCTGGTTTAAGGTATCTTGCCACGAATTCCAAGAATTTTCACCAATCTGTATTTACACAAAAATTACACCAATCTATGCTTAATTTGGGTTTCATTAATGCGTTTAGATTAGTGAAAATTCGTGCAATTTGTGGCTAAAAAACTTGAGCAGCAGAGCTGCGAAGAATACTTTCAACTAGTCCCTTTCGTCAATAATTTGATCAGGCTTAAAAGGTTTGGTGTCAAAAGTAAACGCTTTATCGTCAATTGATAAATTAGGTTTTAGTCCTTTAATATCATACACATTCGTGCTTTGATCTTTCATCATTACCTTCATTTGAACCACCTGCTTTTTTGTTTTATCAATGTATATCTTAATAGAATGATATTTCTTCTTTCCTTGATCAACGGTAGGATAAAGATCAATTGCATGACAAACTACTGTTCCTACTTTTTCCTCGGCAATATATTTGTACTTAAAGCCCGATTCATAAATGGTGAAGATCTTACTTGGATTTAACTGATCATTATTAGTAGCGTCAAAAGTTTTAATAGTAACCTCTTTTGCATCCTTATTATGATTCCAAATAGTTTTTCCGTCGCACACAATTGCGTTACCGGGAATATCCAACTTAAACATTTGACCCTTTGTTACAACTTTACCGGCTTGCTTTTCGATCTGTTTTTTGTCTTTATTGTACATCGTTAAAACAAAATCAGTAGTAATGGTTTTGTATGACTTTGTAGTTTTGCTCAGGTCGTCTAAAATAGCTTTTGCTTTTGGGTCCTGATCCTGCGCATTCACATTCAACAACACTAATGAGCTCAATATAATCAAAAAATTCTTCATGGTTCTTTTACTCTACATAGTTCAAATTCGGTGCCAATTTAGGCATCAATTCTCATAAAAGTTCTAAAATAATTACTTATTTCTTAATTTTTGTAAAATTTCCTCCAACTGAGCCATATCCTTAACCAATACCTCGCGAGCTTTTGATCCTTCAAAAGGGCCGATGAATCCGGCTGCTTCCAATTGATCAACAATTCTACCTGCACGGTTATATCCGAGTTTTAATTTACGCTGAAGAAAAGATGCGCTTCCTTGTTGAAACTGAACAACCAATTTAGCAGCATCATCAAACATTTTATCGCGTTCGCTTAAATCAACTTCGCCTGCTCCACCCTCGCCTTCCGGACCAACATACTCAGGTAACATAAATGCGGTTGGATATGCGCGTTGAGCACCAATGAATTCAGTTATTTTTTCTACTTCAGGTGTATCAACAAATGCACATTGAATTCGAATAAGATCATTTCCTGTACTCAATAACATATCTCCTCTTCCAATTAATTGTTCTGCTCCACCCGAATCTAAAATAGTACGCGAATCAATTTTACTAGTAACTCTAAATGCGATACGTGCAGGGAAGTTAGCTTTAATTGTACCTGTGATAATGTTTACCGAAGGACGTTGAGTAGCAATAATTAAATGTATTCCAATGGCACGGGCAAGTTGCGCTAAACGAGCAATTGGTGTTTCTACTTCCTTACCAGCCGTCATAATTAAGTCGGCGAACTCATCCACTACTAATACTATATAAGGTAAGTATTTATGTCCGTTCTCAGGATTTAATTTACGGTTAATGAATTTTGTATTGTACTCTTTAATATTCCTTACCTGCGCATCTTGTAATAATGCATAACGATTATCCATTTCAATACACAATGAATTAAGTGTATGAATTACTTTGGTGTTATCGGTAATGATAGCATCTTCTGAGTTTGGAAGCTTTGCTAAGAAGTGGCGTTCGATCTTATTGAACAAGGTTAACTCCACTTTTTTAGGATCAACCAAAACAAATTTAATTTGCGCAGGATGCTTTTTATAAAGAAGAGAAACCAAGATCGCATTTAATCCAACTGATTTACCTTGACCAGTTGCTCCGGCCATTAATAAGTGAGGCATTTTTGCGAGGTCGGCAATGAAGATCTCGTTGCTAATGGTTTTTCCTAAAGCAATTGGTAACTCGTAATTTGAATTATTGAATTTTTCAGACGCTAATATATTACGCATTGGCACCATTTCAGGTGTTTGATTTGGAACTTCAATACCAATGGTTCCTTTACCCGGAATTGGCGCAATGATACGAATACCTAAGGCCGCTAAACTTAAAGCGATATCATCTTCCAGGTTTTTAATTTTTGAGATACGCACACCGGCAGCCGGAACAATTTCGTAAAGTGTTACAGTTGGACCAACCGTTGCCATTATTTTCTCGATCTCAATTCCGTAATTTTTTAATGTATTGATGATGCGATCTTTATTTGCAACCAATTCTTCTTGATTAACTTTTCCTTGTCCGGTTCCATAATCATTTAATAGATCGAACTCAGGGAATTTATAAGAACCAAGATCTAAGGTAGGGTCGTACTCACCAAATTGCTCAACTAAACTTGCCGCTTTATTTTCTTCTTCGGTAATTACAGGTTCTTCAACCGTAGCTTTTACCTCAAATTCTGCTTCGCCTTTTTTTGTATCGTCTTTTGTAACTTCAGGTTCAGCATTCAATAATAGTTCCTTTATTTCTTCGCGCGCTTGTTTATCTAATTGCGAATCAATAATTGCTAATTCAACTTTTTCGTGAACATTCAGAGGTGGCTCATCGGTTGCAGGTTTAACTTCAAATGTGTGTAAGCGTTCTTCTTCTTCCTTGCTAAGTCTTACCGCTTCTTCATCTACCACATTTTCGGCAACAGGTTTTGTTTCGGCTATTTCACTTTCTATAGCTTCATTTTCGCTCAAATCAGGTTTTGGTAATTTAAATGAAAGATTTACCACAAGAACTAAGAACGTTAGCATTGTGAATCCTAACATCACTAATAATCCTGCTCCACCTAAAACATTTATTATTTGTTCGTTAATGTAATATCCATAACCACCGCCAATAAAATTCAATTGATCTTGAAAAATGTATGATAAGGTTAACGACGACCAAACCATTATGAACAACCACTTTGCGTTGAATGCAGAAATGTTTATGAATTTACGTTGGATGAGTTTTTGAACTCCAAACAAAGCTAGAACGGGAACCATAATGAACGAGGCAACACCAAATCCTTTATAAATAAAGAAATGAGAGAATAACGCGCCAAATTTACCAAGCCAGTTTTGAACCTTTACTTCTTTACTAAAGAATTCGCTCAAGGGCGCCATTACTTTATCATGATCAACTTCGTGCGTAAAAAAGTAAGAAACAAATGCCACAGCAAAATACGCCGAGAACAAAATAAGCACAAGTCCAATTATTTTTTGAGTTTGCTCAGTACGATAGATCGTAAGGATCTGATCCAAACGTTGCTTTAAGTTTACTTTGGCAGAAACTTTTTCTGCAACAGGTTCAGTATCCTTAACGGTTTCTTTCACCTTCTCCTTTTTCTCGGCCTTTTGTTTGTTCTTTTTCTCCTTTGGTTTTTTAACCTCGGGTTCAAAGTCTTCAATTTCTTGTTCGTCTACTGTATCTTCAACAAACGTAGTTTCGAGAATAGGTGTTTCCCTAAATTTATTTTTTTTTGCGGTGCTCATACAGCTAATAAATATAGTGTAATGGCCTTTTTAGCCGATTTTGAGGTCAAAATGTTGTTAACTGCGGGGTGTTGAATACATCTACAAGCTTTTTGTAGTGTTTTCAAGGGTTTCACGGTCAATGCATAACTCGCAAACCGCTATAATTTTAACCGCAAAGACGCAAAGAAACAAAGTTTAGAAAAACCTCCGTGCCTTAGTGTCTCCGTGGCTAAAAAATTGGGGTTGCTTCCATTTTTATGGAATTTCCAATAATCCTCATCTTAATTACAAACGAAATCATTATGAAGAATATATTAGCATTGGTTTTATGTATAACGATGTTTCATACAAAAGCCGCAGACCTGTCTGCCGAGAAGGCAGAAAACGAAAAATTAATAAAAACCAAACCCGACAAGATCGTGGTTTATATGCAGGGTGCGCAAGTTCATCGAAACATGATAGTTAATGTGGTGCCCGGACCAAATACAATTGTATTTACCGGTTTGGAAAATTGCATCAATACGTCTGCCATACAAGTTGGCGGAACAGGTGGTTTTATAATTACGGATATTCAACATCTGATCTATTATCCCGAATTTGAAAAGGCTAAGGAAAATGGTGATGCCAAGTTCAAAAAATACCTTAAGAATATTAGTGATAGTATTGTGGAGCTTGATTATATCTTAGAAGATCTTAATTCTAAATCAGAAGCATTAACTACCGAAAAAGGTGTTTTGTTGAATTATAATTTATATAAGGGGTTATCTAAAAAAGACAGTATTGCTTTCTTGAAAGACGGACTTACATTTTTGCGCGAAAAATTATATAACATCAATACCGAACAGTTGAAATTGAAAAAAGAACGCGTAAAAATTCAGCTTAAAAAAAGTGGATTATTAGAGCGTCAGGCCAATATCAATAATGAGTTAGCAAATCAAAATAACACAGGCGAAGAAGAGCGCGTTGATTATCGTGTGATCGTTCATTTAATTGCTGACCAAGCCGGTCAAGCCAATTTGAATTTCAATTATTATATCACCAATGCAGGTTGGACGCCTTCTTACGACCTAAGAGCTTTATCTACCGAACAAAATGTCAAACTTACTTTTAAAGCACAAATCCATCAACAATCGGGTAACGATTGGAGCAATGTAAAATTGGTTCTTTCAACGGCAAATCCAAATCGTTCGTATGCTTTACCTCAATTGAGCCCTTGGTATTTAGGATATATTAAACCAAACAGAAGAGACAAGAATTATCCGGCCAGTTATGATTCAAAATCTGCTGGCGCTGCTTCCTTAGCAGAAGTTGTTGTTCAAGAAGCGGAAAAAGATGCAGAGTTTGCATACAATTATACGTCTGTTAGCGAAAACATGATCGAAACTGAATATGAAATTAAACTGAATTACAATATTCCAACGGATGGTAAAGAACACTATGCTGCCATCATGGTAAAAGATCTAAAAACAATGTACCGTTATAAGGCAATTCCGAAGCTGAACAATAATGTGTATTTAACAGCATTGATCCCAGATTGGGAAGAAGTAAATATTATGGCTGGAAATGCTTCCATTTATTATGACGGTTCTTATATAGGACAAACCAGTTTGCCTTCGGGAGGTGTTGAAGATACCATACAATTATCATTAGGAATTGACAAGAACATAGCCGTTAAACGTGCCAAAGTAAAAGACAAGAGTTTTGAAAAATTCTTTGATAACGATAAAGTTCATCAATACACCTATGAGATCACCATGAAAAATTCGCGCTCACAAAAAATTGAGATCGATATTGAAGATCAATTACCTTTATCGCAAGACAAGAACATTGTGATAGAGAAAAAAGAATTGTCCGGAGCTAAATACGAAGAGATAAGTGGTTTATTGACATGGAGAACAACCATACAAGCGAAAGACACCAAAAAATTAACGCTTTCTTACCAAGTAAAATCACCTAAGAATTCGCAAGTGGCTTTTGCTTTTAATTAAACATGGGTTTTAAAAAAGCGGGTTGCAAAAAGCAGTCCGCTTTTTACTTAATAAATTACTATTCTATTTCGGAAAATTTTTTATTTCCACTTCAAATACCTTTATTAAAATTGGCTCCAAAAACTCCTTAACAAATAACAATTTCTTTGATTCCGGTTTAGCATTTGTTGGTATCACAATTGTTTTTTGCCTATTTTCCTTTGTATACACAAAAATAACATTGGGCCCGGGCTTGGCCAATTTTGCACTCTTGAATTTCCAAAATCTATTTCTTTCTACTATTGAAGCAAGTTTGTTCTCTAAAACAGTATCTCTAACGATCATTCTTCTAGAAACCTTTTCCTTCTCGAACCATTCGTAATGTATCGTATCCTTTTTTACTACAACGGCACTCTTCATTTTTCCATTGCTATCTGTCATTTTATAATTTACAACAAGATCATTCTCCCATTTTACGCTTTGGGAATGTGCTGTTAAGGTGAACAGAAATAAAAACACTATTGATCTAGCTTTCACTCGCTATCCTTTCATTTACAAGTTGCCACAGAACTATTCCAATACTTACCGAAACATTAAATGAATGCTTTGAACCCAATTGAGGGATCTCTAAAACAACATCACTTTCATCCACCACTTCTTGCTCAACGCCGTACACTTCATTTCCAAATACCAAAGCAATTTTCTCATCATTCTTCACCTTAAATTCATAAAGTTTTGTGCTTTTATCTGCCTGTTCAACTGAAACTATTTTATAGCCATCCTTCTTCAATTCTTTAATGGCATCAAGTGTACTTTTTGCATGTGTCCACTCTACTGTTTTGGTGGCACCTAAAGCTGTTTTTTCTATCTCTTTGTTTGGCGGAATTCCGGTAACTCCACACAGATAAATTTTCTCGATCAAAAAGGCATCGGCAGTTCTAAAAGCAGAACCAACATTATGCAAACTTCTTATATTATCAAGAACAAGCATAATAGGTGTTTTTTGGGCATTTCTATAGCCTTCCTCACTCAATCTTTTCAACTCTTCGTTCTTCAATTTCTGCATAAAATTGTCTTATTCCTTTAAACCTATCTCATAAATATTCGTTATATTTATGCATTCAAATTTATTGTTTTCTGTGAAATTAAGTAAAGAATTCAAAATAGGTGTTGTTGTTGTCCTAGCTATTGTAGCGTTCATATGGGGTTTGAGTTTTTTAAAAGGCTCTAATCTATTCTCTCACAAGTATTATTTACATGCACTTTATCCAAAGATTGATGGTTTGATACCAGCAAGTCCTTTACTCATAAATGGTTATAAAGTTGGTCAAGTAAACAGCATACAATTAGTAAAAAGAAATGGCAAGGCTTTTGTGCTTGTTAAATTTTTATTGACCGAGGACGTTCAAATCCCAAAAGGATCAATTGCCAAAGCAATAAGTTCCGACCTATTGGGCACAAAAGCGGTAGAGATCAATTTTAGTGATAATACGGAATTTGTAAAAAGTGGCGATACACTTGAAGCAGATGCTGAAGTTAATTTACAAAATGCGGTAAACGCTCAAATTGCTCCCTTAAAAGCCAAAGCAGAAAACTTAATAGGAAGTATTGATTCGGTTATGACCGTTGTGAATGCTATTCTTAACACAAAAACACGCGAAAATTTAGATAAATCATTTGAGAGCGTAAGAAAAGCTATTCTAACATTAGAACAAACGGCTTATAAATTGGATGATCTAGTTGGGAGTGAAAAAGTAAAGATCTCTTCTATCCTTTCGCACTTAAATGGAATTACTGCCAATCTTGATAAGAACGGTCAGAAAATTGATAATATCCTTACAAACTTCAGTAACATGAGCGATAGTTTAGCAAAAGCTGAATTAGCAAGTGCTATCAATAATACTGATAAATCAATGAAACAACTGAACACTTTATTGGCTAACATTAACGCAGGCCAGGGAACATTAGGTAAATTAGCTAAGAACGATAGTTTGTATTATAATCTTAATAAATCAACCGTTGATCTCGACAAATTGCTGAAAGATCTTCGTTACAATCCTGAACGGTATATTCACTTCTCGGTGTTTGGCAGAAAAGACAAGAACAAGCCAAAAGATGAAGATGAAAAACCGAAAGAAGAAAAACTGAAACCATAATTCGTTATGCTGAGTCCTATTGTATTTAGTGTTTTATTGATCTTTGTTGCTATTTTCTTTACCTATCACGCAAAAAAGATCAGAAGAAATATCCTTATAGGAAAAGATATTGATCTTTCTGATAACAAAGGCGAGCGCTTTAAAACAATGCTCAAGGTTGCCTTTGGTCAAAGCAAAATGGTTGTGCGTCCTGTTCCGGGCATCATGCACTTTTTTATTTATGCTGCATTTGTAATTACTCAAATTGAATTATTAGAAATTGTTATTGATGGTATAAGTGGTGGGCACAGAAGAATTTGGCGCGCGATCGACGGAACAGCACTTTCGGGACTTTATACGTTCACTATTAACTTTATTGAGATCATTTCTGTTTTAGCATTTGTTGCTACAATAACTTTTTTATCACGAAGGAATATTATTCGCCTAGCGCGTTTTCAAAAGCCGGAAATGAAAGGTTGGCCAACAAAAGATGCTAACTTAATTCTTTGCGCGGAAATATTTTTGATCACGTGCATTATGATGATGAATTCAGCCGATCTTGAATTACAAGCAAGAGGCGAAACTCATAAAACCGCACAGTTCATTATCTCTTCCAATTTTCAAGGGATCTTTTCAGGAATGAGTACTTCTGCAGTTCATTTATTTGAACGCATTGGATGGTGGGGACATATCATGGGCATCTTTGGATTTTTGGTTTATCTTCCTATCTCAAAGCACTTACATATTTTATTAGCTTTCCCAAATACATATTACTCTAATCTAAAATTAAAAGGTGAATTCACAACTCTTGAAGCAGTAACAGATGTGGTAGCTCCAAATTTTGATCCTGCTTATCAACCAAAAACAGATCCAAACAATCCAGTACGTTTTGGCGCAAAGGACGTTCATGATCTGAATTGGAAAAATTTATTGGATGCTTACACTTGCACCGAGTGTGGAAGATGTACATCAGCTTGTCCACAAAATATTACCGGTAAAAAATTATCGCCGCGTAAGATCATGATGGATACGCGCGATCGTTTAACCGAAGTTGGAAAGAACATGGATGCTAACGGTGGAACATTTGTGGATGATGGGAAATCCTTATTAGGAGATTATATCACAACGGAAGAAATTTGGGCTTGTAACACGTGTAACGCTTGCGTGCAAGAGTGTCCTGTAAATATTGATCCATTAGCGATCATTGTGGAGATGAGAAGATTTTTAGTAATGGAGCAAAGTCAAAGTCCTGCTGAATTAACTAATATGTTCAGCAATATTGAAAATAACGGAGCGCCTTGGCAGTTTAGTCAATCGGACAGAGCCAATTGGACCAACGAAAATTAAAATGAGTGATAAAGCAATAAAAGTAAGAACGTTCGCGGAAATGACCGCGGCAGGCGAAACTCCCGAGATATTATTTTGGGTTGGTTGTAGCGGCAGTTTTGATGATCGCGCTAAAAAGATCACAAAAGCGATTGTGCGTATTTTAGATCATGTAGGAATAAAGTTCGCAATTTTAGGAAGTGAAGAAGGTTGTAGTGGCGATCCGGCCAAACGTGCGGGTAATGAATTCCTTTACCAAATGCAGGCCATGCAAAACATTACTACAATGAACATGTACAATGTAAAAAAGATCGTTACAGGTTGTCCGCATTGTTTTAATACTTTAAAAAATGAATATCCTGCGCTTGGCGGTAGTTACGAAGTAGTTCATCACACCCAGTTAGTTCAAGAATTGATCAATGTTGGAAAATTAAAAGTGCAAGGTGGCGAATTCAAAGGAAAGAAAATTGTATTCCATGATCCGTGTTATTTAGGAAGAGCAAATAGCGTGTACGAAGCTCCACGCGAGATCATTCAAAAATTAGATGTTGAGTTGGCCGAAATGAAACGCAGCAAAGCCAATGGATTATGTTGTGGTGCAGGAGGTGCGCAAATGTTCAAAGAGTCTGAAAAAGGAACTAAAGAAGTAAGTACCGAAAGAGCTGAAGAAGCTTTAGCGCTTGAACCGGATGTGATTGCAGTAGGTTGTCCGTTTTGTAATACCATGATGACTGATGGCGTAAAACACTTTAATAAAGAAGATAAAACCAAGGTATTGGATGTGGCGGAACTAATTGCTAAAGCCAACGATCTCTAAAAAAATCACATGAGGTCATTTATAGCTATATTACTATTCACTTCATTTACAACTGTTCTTGTTTCATGCAAACCTTCCGTTGTTACACAAGAAGAACAAGAAAAAGCCGATAGCTTAAGTATTAAATTAAATTCACCTGAATTAAAAGCTATTAACGCACAATTACTCGAAGATCCTTCAAACGCCGATCTATACATAAAACGTTGCCAACTTTACATACAGTACAAACAATTTGAAGTGGCGGCAGGTGATGCAAAGCGCGCAATTCGTATTGATAGTACAGTTGCTTCGTATTACATTCTGTTAGGTGATGTTTATTTTGCCGAGAACAAAACGCGCCAAACAAAGGAAGTGTTAGAGCGAACCGTTGTAAAGTTTCCTGAAAGTACAGAAGCTTTAATGAAATTATCGGAATTATATTTTATTGTAAAGCAATACAAAGAAGCCATTGAGAATATCAATAAGGCTTTAAAAATAAATGAGAATATTGCAAAGGCGTATTATCTTAAGGGAAGTATTTATCGTGAAAGCGGCGATACAAGCAAAGCCATTTCAAGTTTAGAAACGGCAGTAGAGCAAGACAATCGATTGACCGATGCTTACTACGACCTTGGAATTATTTTTGCTGCACGAAAAAACCCCATTGCATTTGATTACTATGCTAATGCTTTAAAAATTGATCCGGGCTATGTGAACGCGCAATATGCCAAAGCAAAACTTTTGCAAGACCTTGGAAAATATGACGAAGCCATTACGGAATACATAGCGCTGTTAAATAAAGATAAAAACTATATGCAGGCCAATTATAATATTGGTGCCATTTATTTGGATGTAAAAAGTGATCATCCCAAGGCTATTGAATACTTAACTAAGGCTTTGGAGCAAGATAACCAATGGGCAGCAGCTTATTTTGCTCGAGGATACGCTTATTCTAAAATGGGTAATAAATTAAATGCTGCTCAGGATTATAAAAAATGCTTAGCTATTGAGCCTAACTTTACCGAAGCAACTGTTGGTTTAAGGGAATTAAATTAACATCATTAAACGAACAATCCATAGGAAAACATCAAAAAATCGCTAAATTTATACCAAATGCATTTATAATTTGGTTCAAAGATGCGAAGTGATTTTTCATCAAGACGATGAACAAAAATCGTTGCATAGCAATAGCTACGGAACTATTTTTTGAAGAAGTATTGATGAAAAAGAACAAGCAGATTGGACTAAATTATATGTATATTTGGTATTAAAACATGGAACCAAAAATTAAACACGTAGGTGTAGCACTTCAAGGTGGCGGAGCTCATGGCGCTTTTACCTGGGGTGTTTTAGATAGGCTGTTGGAAGAAGAAACCCTTGTAGCGGATGCTATGTGTGGTACAAGCGCAGGTGCTGTTAATGCCGTTGTATGTGCTTATGGTTTACATGTGGGCGGTCCGCAAAAAGCTAAGGAATTATTAGAGAGCTTATGGCGTAAAGTTGCTCTTGGTGGTAGTTATTTGTTCAAGCCAGGAATTATTGATCAAACAATGGGCAACGGTAATATATACAATAGCCCGGGATACATGTGGTTTAACGCACTTACACAAGTAATGTCGCCTTACAATTTCAACCCCTTTAATTATAATCCTTTAAAAGATATTTTATTAGAGCATATTGATTTTGAAGAATTGCACCGTTATAATAAAAAGAAATTATTTATTTGCGCTACCAATGTAAAAACAAATCGCGCTAAGATCTTCTCAAATAAAGATATTACAGTTGACTCCGTTTTAGCAAGTGCATGCCTACCATTTTTATTTCAGGCAGTAGAAATTAAAGGCGAATATTATTGGGATGGTGGTTATATGGGAAATCCTCCTATATTCCCCTTGATCACCAATACAAATTTGCACGATATCGTTTTGATCAAGATCAACTCCATCAATATCAATTCGGTTCCAACAACTGCCAGAGATATTGCAGATCGCGTAAACGAGATCTCTTTTAATAGCAGTTTGATCAACGAAATGAAGTTGATACATTACCGTAACGAATTATTACGTAATGGGATCTTAAAAAGCGATAACAAAGTAAATCGTGAAATCTTTGTTCATACTATTAGTGGATACGACGCTTTAAGTCAGTTAAGTTATAGCAGTAAAATGAATACATCATGGGAGTTTTTAGTTGCTCTTAAAGAAAAAGGAAGAGAAACTGCATCAAAATGGCTTCAGGGTGATTTTAAAGAGGTTGGTTTAAAATCAACGTTTGATGTAGAAGAACATTTTTTCGATAAGTTTTAAACAGGGTCTTAGTTAATGAGTTCATCTTGTGATCGTATAAAAAAATCATTAAAAAATATATTCAGATCACTTCTGCTGGTTTTTATTTCTATCCAATCAGTTTCTTCTCAAAGTTTTTATTCTGTTGATCCTAATTACATAAAAAAGCGATCAGAAAAAAAACCATACCAAAGTTTCTATCCTGATACTACCATTGAAAAAGCAAATCGCTTCATTGATCGTAATTTTATGGGAAATTTGGGAATGCCTAGCCCACACTATGTATTAAAGTTCAAAAGCAGAAGTCTTGGATTTAGATTGTTCGATGTGCCTCTTGACGATTATATCATTAAAAAAGAAGATGTTGAATATTACAGAACAAAAGGACCATTTGCCGAATTAAGCGGCATTGCGGGATCTAAGCAGTTGCAATTATTTAGACTCCTGTTCTCAAATACGTTTAAGAATAAACTAAATGTCACATTACGATTGAATCGTTATACCTCGCTAGGATTTTACACCAAACAACAAACCTTTACTAATAATTTTTACACTTCCAATAATTATACTACAAAGAACAAACGCTTTGGATTTACATCGTATATTTTAGTGAACAATAATCGCTTTCAGGAAAACGGAGGCATAATTAACGATACACTAAGACAGCAAGATCTTTTAGTAAGCAAGGATCTTATTCCCGTGAAATTAAGCGGTGCTTCCAGAGATAATAGAGAATTATCGGCTCAATATGCGAATTGGTTCAAGCTAAACAAAGACAGTTCAAGACTTCAAAGCTATATTGGTTTGCGATCTTCGTTCAGTAGTTTAAAGTACAGGTATAAAGATCTTAACAGCGGAACAGATAATTATTACTTTTTGTTTTATACAGATACTGCCAAAACCATTGACAGCACTCGCGTAAGAACCTTTAATAATGAGCTTAACCTTACTTTTAGATCGGCAAAGAACAATTTCAATTTAGAGCTAGGTTATGAGAATGAAATAGCTCAATTGTGGCAATACTCCGATACCAGTTTCATGAACCATTTGGCTAATGTAAAAATGGATCATATAAAGAATTTCATTTCCACTGACAGCTTGAGCCAAAAGAAACTCATTAATACAGTTTCGGGATCATACATTGCCGCAGGAGCTTTTGCAGGAAACTACAAAGTAGAAACTTTTCATCAATTGCAGTTTTTTAGAAACAAAAAACTGAAAGGAAATGTAAGTTTAAAATTTTTATCGGAAGATCGCACACCAGATTATATATATAAACATTGGTACAGTAATCATTTTGCATGGGATAATAAATTCAATAATGTGCAAATGAATCAAGCCGAATTGAGTTGTAAGGTTTCTTTTTTAACGGTTACGGGAATCTATAAAGGAGTAACAAATTATTTATACTTTGATCAATTAGCTTATCCAATGCAGAGCAATAATACCATCACCAATGGAGCCATTCGTATTAATTTAGATAAAGTATTCTTTAAACATTTAGGAGTTAGCATAAATCAAACATGGCAAACTACTTCCAGCAATTTGATCAGCTTACCAAAAAGCGTTTCTATTGCCTCATTGTTTTATAAAGGAAATCTATTTAAGAATAATCTTCAATTAGCAGTTGGCGGACAAGTAGAATATTACGATCAGTTTACGCCTTATGCTTATATGCCGGCTACACAAGCGTTTTATGTGCAAGATAATTACAAAGCAGGTAATTTTACATTTGTAGATGTGTTTTTAAATGCGCGCATCAGGCCGGTTACCTTTTTTATTAAAATGGAAAATATTTTGCATGGTGTGATTGGCACAAATTACAGCATGGTTCCCGGATACTATCAGCCTGATAGAGCAATGCGCTTTGGATTAACGTGGTTATTTTTTGATTAAAGGAGCCCTTCGACAAAGCGCATATTGCAACCGAATGTTTTTATCGGTGATGCATTAAATAATATGTCACCCCTAAAGGGGTTCTGATCACCTTGGTTTATTTCGCCCCCTTCGGGGGCTACCTATATGTCGCTCCTACGGAGCTAGGAAATTATATAAAACTAATTTTCATCGTTTTGAAATAGTCCGGAAGGGACGACATATCGGTAAATACGAATACGATACAACAAAGAAGCCCCTTTAGGGGCGATATATCGGTTTGTGTTATTCTATCCCGCAAAAAAACTTCCATTTTATAAAATAAAAAAGGAAGCTGATTGCTCAGCTCCCTTCAGAAAAAACCCTTACTCTGCGGGTTTTATTTGACCTGTATTTAAACAGGAACAAATTTCATTATTTTGCTTTACAAATATCCAAAACAAAACCCCACCAGAAGGCGGGGTTTTACAAATGGCAAGCATTTAATTATAACTGGGTAAAAAAAATCGCTTTTAGATACCGCTTGTTCCACTTAAAATGGTAAAATTGATATTCTCGGGGTGTTCTTCGGGCTTTACAGTAATAACAGGGATCTTACTTAAATGAATAACTTGTTGCGCGTATGGTCCTAAAAAGAATCCGCTTAACTCAGCATCCTGATCGCTCATGATCACCAAAAGATCAGCGCCAATTTTTTCTGAATATTGAACTGTGGCTGTTGCACGATTTTTTAATCCTGATAAAACATCAGAAGTGTACATCACACCTTTTTCTTTAGCCAATTTTTCTATCTGATGTAAGATCAATTCCATTTGAGGTTTATGACTTTCATCTTCCGGACCTAATAACGCAACGGCATATAAATGCGCACTAAATTGTTTTGCCATCTCAATAGCATACACAACTTTTTGACGCGAATGAGCGCTGTTATCAATAGGAATAACTATTTTATTGTATCCTTTATGGTTAGAGCCTTTACTCATGGTCATAACCTGGCAATTTGCTTTTGTTATAACTCGTAAAGCATTACTTCCAATAACCAATTCTTCAATTGGAGCGTAACCGTGAGTTCCCATAACCACTAATGATGCGTCAATTTCCTTAATAGTATCAACAACTTCCGCTGCAGGAACACCTGTTTTGATAATACATTCTACATTTACACCAAACTCAGAACGCACATCATTGGCAAGTTCATTTAATTTACTTTCAACTTTTTTTTCAAATTCCATTGGATCATTCAATTGCAACACAGGCAAAAATAAATTCTGACGCGTGTAATTTGAATTGATCACGTGTAACAAACATACATCACCTTTTGTAAATTGAGCAACAAAAGCGCCATGCTGTATGGCCAATAAAGATGTTTCACTAAAATCAATTGGAATAAGGATCTTTGAGGACTTGAAATGGATCATAGTTATTTGGTTTATACAACCAAAGTTATAGGTATTTTCTAAAAAAACAAGTGTTTTAACCCTATTTTAAGGTAAGAAGAACCACATTCTCCACATGAGCCGTTTGTGGGAACATATCCACCGGTTGTATCCTTTCGATCTTGTATAAATGTTCCATAAGCGCCAGATCGCGAGCTTGCGTGCTTGGATTGCAACTTACGTAAACAATTCGGCTTGGTTTTAAATTCAACATTACCGCAATTACCTCCGGACTCATTCCTGCACGTGGAGGATCGGTGATAATTACATCAGGATTTCCATGTGCATTTACAAATTCGTAAGTAAAGATATCTTTCATGTCACCGGCTGCAAAGAATGTATTTTTAATTCCATTATTCTCCGAATTTTTAAAAGCGTCTTTTACAGCAGCTTCTACATATTCTATACCAGTTACTTTTTTACAATCACGCGCAATAAAATTTGCAATAGTTCCGGTGCCTGTATAAAGATCATATACAACATCTGTTTCTTTTAACTGAGCAAACCCTCTTGCAACTTTATAAAGTTCGTACGCTTGTTCCGAATTTGTTTGATAAAAAGATTTAGCACTGATGTTGAATTTTAAACCTTCCATTTCTTCGGTGATATGATCTTTACCGGAAAACGTTTTTATCTCGAGGTCTTGAATCGTGTCATTTCCTTTAGGATTATGAGCATATTGCAAAGATGTGATCTGAGGAAATTTATCTTTCAAGTGCGAACATAAAGCTTTCATGTCTTCCTCATTATTTTCAAACATGCTTATCACCACCATTACTTCTTTAGTTGAAGTAGTGCGAATGATCACTGTTCTTAAAAAACCTACTTTATTTCGAATATCAAAAAAAGTAAGGTTGTTCTTGAAAGCATACTCTCTTATGGCTAAACGAATAGAATTACTTGGCTCTGCTTGTAAATAACAATTATTGATATCAAGGATCTTATCAAACAAACCCGGGATATGGAATCCTAAAGCATTCTTGTTTGGCACTTCTACTCCATTCTTTATTTCCTCATTAGTGAGCCACTTTTTATTCGAAAAAGAGAACTCTAATTTATTACGGTAAAAATAAGGTTCTTTATTCGCAAGAATTGGTGTAACATCACCGTAAGTTAATTTACCAATACGCGTAAAAGCATCGGTAACATATTTTTGCTTGTAATATAATTGTGTTGCGTACGATAAACTCTGCCACTTACAACCGCCGCAGGTTCCAAAATGTTCGCATTTAGGTTCTGTTCTGTCTTTTGACGGCTTAACTATTTTAGTAACTTTTGCTTCGGCATAACTATTCTTTTTGCGATGCACCATTACATTCACCACATCGCCAGGAACCGCGCCTTCTATAAAAACCACCAAATTCTCGTGTTTGGCAATAGCCTTTCCTTCAGTAGAAGTATCTACTATCTCAAGTCCCTGTAATTCAAAGTTCTTTTTGATCTTGCTCATTTTACCAGATGCGCAAAGTTAAGTATCTTTGGCACATGGCTAGGTACTTTCTTAAACTTTCTTATAACGGCACTGATTTTAACGGTTGGCAGGTTCAGGATAATACCCCAAATACCGTACAGCAAACGGTTCAGGAAAAAATTAGCCTTTTACTTAAAGAAAATATTGAATTGGTGGGTTGCGGCCGAACCGACGCAGGCGTTCATGCCAAAAATTATATAGCCCATTTTGATAGTAGTTCAAAGGATCTTATAAGTAATAAAGCGCACTGGATCTATAAATTCAGTACCATCATGCCTCCCGAAATTTCCATACAGGATATCATGGAAGTTGATGAAAAAGCCCATGCCCGCTTTGATGCTTTATCGCGTACGTACTATTACTTTTTGCATCAACAAAAAAATCCATTTATCGATCGCTTTAGCTATTATGTATACGGAGATCTCGATTTTGAATTAATGAATAAGGCAGCGCAAGTATTAATGGACTATAAAGATTTCACAAGCTTTAGTAAATTAAATACGCAAACAAAAACAAACAATTGCAAGATCACTAAAGCCATTTGGCAAATAGTGGGCGATGGCGAATGGAGATTTACCATCAGAGCAGATCGCTTTTTAAGAGGGATGGTTCGGGCAATTGTTGGAACCTTATTGCAAGTAGGAAAGAACAAAATTACCATAGAAGAATTCAAAAAGATAATTGAGGCTAAAGACAGAAGTAAAGCTGGAAATAATGTTCCTGCCAATGCATTATTTTTAGTTGCTATTGAATATCCGAAAGATCAGCAGAGTGAGTGAGAAAAAAGAAAATAAACTGAATGTTGGTCTTATTAAACGGATCTTGAGTTATTCGAAACCTTATAAAGTTCGTTTTGGACTTTCTATTTTCCTCACTTTATCGCTCTCAGTACTTGCTATTATTCGTCCGCTTTTAGTAAGTAATGCTTTAACTACCGATGTATCGGAAAACAAAAGCATTCAAGATCTTAATACTTCATGCTTGATCATCTTAGGATTTATATTCTTTGAAGCTATTCTTCAATTTGTGAATATTAGCACTACCAATTTTTTAGGACAAAGCATTGTGAGAGATCTCAGAAATCAGATCTACCGACATATTTTAAAATTAAAGAACACCTATTTTGACAATACGCCGGTTGGTATGTTAGTTACGCGCGCTATTTCTGACATTGAAAGCTTAAGCGATGTTTTTTCGGAAGGATTTATAGTTATAGCAGGTGATTTTGTAATGCTTCTGGTATTTGCCGGTGTAATGTTTTGGAAAAATTGGGTATTGGCGCTTTTAGTTTTTACAACCATTCCTCTTTTATTTATTGCAACTGCTTTATTTAAAAATGGAGTAAAGAAAACATTTAATGAAGTACGTAATGCCGTTTCCAATTTAAATACATTTACGCAGGAACATATCACGGGTATGCGAATTATTCAACTATTCAATAAAGAAAAAGATGAGCATGACAAATTTAAAGTGATCAATCAACAACATCGCAATGCAAATATTCGTTCTATATTTTATTATTCCATTTTCTTTCCGGTGGTAGAGATCCTCTCATCTGTGGCTATTGCCTTGGTAATTTGGTATGCAGAAGTTAAATCTTCTACGTTCCATGTGACATTAGGCGATCTAACTTTCTTTGTAATGCTAACCAACATGATGTTTAGGCCAATTAGAATGCTGGCAGATCGCTTAAACACTTTACAAATGGGAATTGTAGCAGCGGATAGGGTATTTAAAGTATTAGATACAAATGAAATTATTCCAGATACTGGCAAAACAGAATTTGCAAAAATAAACGATAAGATCCTATTCAAAGATCTTTGGTTCGCCTATGTGAACGAGAATTTTGTATTAAAGAATATCAACCTCGAGATCAAAAAAGGTGAACGCATTGCCTTTGTTGGAGCTACAGGCTCAGGAAAATCTACCATCATTAATTTATTGAGTAGATTTTACGAGTATAATAAAGGAAATATTTCAATTGACGGAAAAGGAATTGAAGAATATTCACTAGCCTCTTTAAGAAAGAATACAGGAGTTGTATTGCAAGATGTTTTTTTATTTAACGATAGCATTTATAATAATATCACACTTCACAATCCATCTATCAATAAAGAAGACGTACTAAAAGCTACCAAACAAATTGGCTTGTATGACTTCATTATAAGTTTACCGGGTGGATTTGATTATGAAGTAAGAGAAAGAGGTATTAGTTTATCCGCCGGACAAAGACAATTAATTGCATTTATTAGAGCTTACGTTTATAATCCCGAAATATTTGTGCTGGATGAAGCCACCGCTTCAATTGACACACCAACCGAACAGCTTTTGCAAAAAGCGACCGATATTCTTACGCAAGGAAGAACTTCTATTATTATTGCTCATCGCTTATCTACCATTAAAAATGCAGATAAAATTATCGTGATGGAAAAAGGCGAAGTGATAGAACAAGGCAATTTAAAAGAGTTGCTCTCCACTGAAAGTAAATTCAAAATGCTTTACGAGATGCAACAGGGAGAACTAATTACTTAAGGTATTAGAGGCAGAAACCGCAAAGGCGCTTCGCGCTTTCCGCAAAGTAGGCGCAAAGGACGCTAAGTTTTATCACCACTACTCAAAAGAAGGCAAAGACCTTCGGTTTTACAAAGTCCCTATAGCTATCGGGACTTTGCGAAAGCGCAGCTCTTAGCCTTCTTTAATAAATTTTCTGCGATTGGTTGATCCTTTGCGTTCTTTGCGTAAATCTTTGCGAAGGTCGAAGACCGCTTTGCGGTTTCTGCCTCTAAATAGAGATCCTTCCATCCTTCATCACCAGAGTACGATCAGCCATTTTAGCCAGTTCATTATTATGAGTAACAATAACAAAGGTTTGTTTTAATTCATCGCGAAGCTTAAAGAATAATTGATGTAATTCATCTGCATTCTTACTATCTAAGTTCCCGCTTGGCTCGTCGGCAAAAATAACTTTTGGATTGTTTATCAAAGCACGCGCAACCGCTACACGTTGTTGCTCTCCCCCACTCAACTCCGATGGTTTATGCGTAGCGCGATCTTTCAAATTAAATAATTCTAATAACTCCAAAGCTCTAACCTCTGATTCCTTCTTTGATTTTTTTGCTATGAAAGCAGGAATGCAAATGTTTTCCAATGCTGTGAATTCAGGAAGCAAATGATGGAACTGAAACACAAAACCTATGTTCTCGTTCCTGAAAGCCGCTAATTTTTTGTCGTTAAGCTCAACAACATTTTGTCCGTTAATTAAAACTTGCCCCGAATCAGGACGATCTAATGTGCCCAAAATTGTAAGTAAAGTAGTTTTACCTGCTCCCGACGAACCAACAATAGAAACCACTTCACCTGAATTAATATGAAGATCAACTCCCTTTAATATTTCGAGTGAGCCGTACGATTTATGAATTTGTTTTGCTACGATCATATTATGCTAAATACAAATAACACATCAAAGTTATGATTAAAATTCCTAAAATATCTAATATCAAACCAACTTTGAACATATCTTTTGTATGGATCATTTTTGTTCCAAATACAATGGTATTGGCAGCTGTAGCTACAGGCAGCATAAAACCTATGGAAGATGCAAATGTAGCCGGGATCATTAATAATAAAGGCGATACGTCAATATTTTTTTGCAAGGCCATCATTACCGGTATGGCCAATTGAATACTGGCAATATTACTTGCGAATTCGCTAATAACAGTTACAATGCAGCAAATACCTAAAATAATAAATATAATGGGCACGCCTTTTAGTACCATTAATTGACTAGCTAACCAATTACTTAATCCCGTAACTTCAAAGCCATAAGCTAAAGCAAAACCTGATCCAAACATTAAAATAATATCATAGCGGATCTTTTTTGCATCTTCCCATTCTAAAAGGGCACTTCCTTTCTCACTTTACTAGGAATAAGAAACAACAACATGGCAGCTGCCAACGCTACAAACGAATCATCTACGAATTTAGGAACCTTGAATAAATTTGCCCAACCATGGATCTTAAATACTCCAAGGTCAATATCTGCCCTTGAGAACCATAACAAAATACACGAAATAAAAATGCCAAACACCCATTTTTCTTCCGGACCCATTTTGCCTAATTTTTTATACTGCTCGCGAAAATATTCCCTACCTATCTCAAATGAATTCAAATGCTTCATGAAATATTTACTCAAAACAATATAACACACAATTAAAAACGTAACTGCAATAGGATAACCTATCATGCTCCATTTTAAAAAATTAAAATCGTAATCCTGCGCATACGTTTCGCGAAATACTTTAAAAAAATACATGTTCGGCGGAGTTCCCACAGGCGTGGCCATTCCACCAATAGTTGCAGAAAAAGCTAAACCTAATAACATCGCCGCAGCAAATTTTTCTTTATCGTGTTTCAAATATTGTTTTGTTTCATGAATGAGTGCTAGTACAGCGCTAAATAACATCACTGTTGTGGCAGTATTACTTATCCAATTACTAATTAAAAAAGTAGAGATCATGGTGCCCAACAAAACGGTGCGTGGACTTTTCCCAACAATGGATAATATTTTTAAAGCGATTCGTTTATGTAAATTCCATTTTTCAATGGCAAAGGCCAACATAAATCCGCCAAAAAATAAAAAGATAATGCTATCGGTATATTGCTGTGCTACCTCTTTTACTTCGGCAATTCCTAAAACCGGCAACATTAATACAGGAACAATTGCAGTAACCGCCAAACTCACAGCTTCGGTAACCCACCAAATGGCCATCCAAAGCGCAATTCCGGCCATTAAACTTATGTTTGGGTTTTTTGGATCAAGATCAATGAATAGCCAAAAAATAAGAGCCACTAAAGGCCCAAGAATTTGATAGAGGTATTTGGAGTTGATCTTGATGTTATAAAAATAACATTTTATTTGGAATTAGAGACAGAAACCGCCAAGGCGCTTCGCGCTTTCCGCAAAGTAGGCGCAAAGGGCGCTAAGTTTTATCACCATTACTCAAAACTAGGCAAAGACCTTCGGTCTCGCAAAGAGATTCTTATAAACTTTAGCTCTTTGCGAAAAGCGTAGTTTCTTTGCCTCCTTTATTTTTTTGTGGTTAGCTGATCTTTGTGTTCTTTGCGTATCCTTTGCGAAGGTTGAAGACCGCTTTGCGGTTTCTGCCTCTATAAAGCCTCACTTACAACTTCCTTCACATCATTTGGAAGCAAACGTTTCAATAAAGCTTCTATGCCCGCTTTTAATGTCATCGTGCTACTTGGGCAACCACTGCAACTTCCACGCATTTGAACGGTAACAATACCGTCTTTTAATTCTTTGAATGTGATCAACCCTCCATCCTGTTCAACAGCAGGGCGAATATATTGTTCTAATACCTCAATAATTTTATTCTCAATATCATTTTTTGGGGCAACGTGTTGTGTGTTTACACTCACCGTTTCTTGGAATGTATTGTCTTTTGCCACTTCTTTTTGTGGCAATTTATTTACCACCGCATTTCCTTTGTTCAAGTAATCAGTAATGAATACGCGAAGCTCATCTCTTATTTCTTCCCACTCTACAGCATCTATTTTTGCGATCGAAATAAAATTAGAAGAAATAAAAACGCGTTTCACAAAAGGGAAATTAAACAAAGCTTGCGCAATGGGTGCATCTTTAGTTTCGTTAGCCGATTGATATTCGGCTGTTGCGCCACTAACTATAAGCAATTTATTAGCCACAAATTTAAGACTGCCCGGATTTGGGGTTTCCTCAGCGTATATAATAAAAGGTATTTCTTGTAAATTCATGATCTTTTATAGCTACAAAAATACGAAGCAAAAAGGGATATTTTGATTAAATTTGTTTAAAGTTTTAGATTCATGCAAATAAAAACAGATTTTCTTGTTATTGGTTCGGGTATTGCCGGCTTGAGCTTTGCTTTAAAAGCCGCTCAAAAGGGTAAAGTGATCCTAATTACCAAAAGCAATCAAGATGAAAGCAATACCAAGTATGCCCAAGGAGGAATTGCGGCCGTTTGGCATGATGGAGACACTGTAGAAAAACATGTTCAAGATACTTTGATCGCCGGTGCAGGTTTGTGCGACGAAAAGATCGTGAGAATGGTAGTAACCGAGGGCACTGCTCGCGTACAAGAATTGATCGAACTAGGAACTAAATTTGATAAAAATCAAAACGGCGAATACGATCTTGCAAAAGAAGGAGGTCATTCAGAAAATCGCATTTTGCATCATAAAGATATTACAGGATACGAAATTGAACGCGCGCTTTTGAATAAAATAAACAAAGATCCAAACATCACCGTTTATGATCATTACTATGCGATCGATATTATAACTCAGCATCATTTAGGCGAGCTTGTAACTTCAAAAACACCCGGTATTACATGTTTTGGCGCCTATATTTTAAACACGCGCAACGGACATATTGATACTGTGCTTTCAAAGATCACCATCATGGCTACAGGTGGTGCAGGAAATGTTTATGCAACCACCACCAATCCAACCATTGCAACAGGAGATGGAATTGCTATGGTGTATCGCGCAAAGGGACATATAAAAGACATGGAATTTGTACAGTTTCACCCTACCTCTCTTTACAAACCAGAAGAACATCCAAGTTTTTTAATTAGTGAGGCCATGCGTGGTTTTGGTGCTGTATTAAAAAATCAAAACGGTGAGGAATTCATGGGGCGCTATGATTCACGCGGTTCATTAGCTCCACGCGATATTGTAGCACGCGCCATTGACAACGAGATGAAAATTAGCGGGGAAGATTTTGTATACTTAGATTGCAGGCATTTGGATAGAAAAGGATTTATTGAGCACTTCCCTAATATTTACAACAAGTGCATTAATTTAGGAATTGATCCCTTCATTAAAATGATCCCGGTTGTTCCTGCACAACATTACTTATGCGGAGGGATAATCATTGATGAATTTGGACGGTCAACCATTGATCAATTATACGCCATTGGCGAATGCGCCTGCAGTGGATTGCACGGGGCGAATCGCTTGGCGAGTAATTCACTTTTAGAAGCGCTTGTATTCTCTCATCGTGCTTTTGAACATGCGACAAATACCTTTACGAAAATATCATTGAAAGAAAATATACCTAACTGGAATGCTGAAGGAACAGAACACCCGGAAGAAATGATCTTAATTACCCAATCAAAAAAGGAAGTACAACAGATCATGAGTAATTACGTTGGTATTGTGCGCAGCGAATTACGTTTAAAACGCGCTTTTGACCGCTTAGAGATCCTTTACAAAGAGAACGAAACACTTTACGATAAAACTATTTTATCTCAAGAGCTCGGCGAATTGCGCAATATCATTTGCGTAAGTTACCTCATCATTAAACACGCCATGAAAAGAAAGGAAAGTGTGGGCTTACATTATATGGCTAAGAAGTTTGATGCTAAGCCCCTGAAGACTACCTAGTAAATTCTGAGAATTATAAAATAAAAAGGCCGAACTTTCATTCGGCCTTTTCAATTCGTTGTCATTCCAATATTAAGATTTCTTCTTGAACTGAATATTTCCTAAGAAATCCAATACCTTTTTAAATACATCAAAGTATAAGGTAACCATAAGCACTAAGCTCATTGTCCAAATAACTCCAATATTGAACCAGAAGGTTGGAATTAAATTACCAAACATATTCTTACGTGGTGCAAAAAACTGAGCTCTACCAAGCCTGTCTGTTGGGTCTAAGAATACCGGATCGCTTTGTTGGATCAACTTGCCGTCTTTTTCTAAACTCTTCTCTCCGCTTATGTCGTTGGCATTCTTAACCATGTTAGCCAAGGCAACGTTCTCATAATCTTCTCTCAACTTCACAAAGGCTGCGCTCCTCATCCGTTTTTTGCATTTTTAAAGCGGTTTCATCGTATTTGTTCCTTGCAGTGTTTTCTACATTGATGTAATATGCCTTTAATTTATCTAAATAAGTCTTTATACCTTTAATTACTTCCGGGCCATAATTTTCTACGTTGATCTTATCAATTACTTCGCATTTAAATTTGGTAGCTACCTTTTGCTCTTTTTGGATCTCATCATGGATCAACTGAATATCAATAGATAATTCCTTTAAAGATTTACCAAGCTTTTGCTGATTCTCAATTTGAACAAATTTGTTCTCTAATTTTTGTCTCCAGTAGTTATTTTTATACTGAGCTATACTTATACTCTTATCATACTTGTAAAAACTCCTCTCGAATTTATTTTCCTTGTATTGATTCACTGCCAATGCTTCAAATGCCCAACGACTAGCCATAATCTCACCTGCAACCGGCACACCACCTTGTTTTGCTAACGTAGGATTTAATTTATCAAACTTCACAACCACACCCGCCAATAATAATTGTGGGATGATCAAGAATGGAATTAAGATATAAATAGTAACCGCGCTATTAAAGGCCGATGAAATATTCAAGCCCAACATATTCGCAAAACACGATGTAGAGAAAAGGATCAACCAATAATCCATATACATTCCCTTTACGCCTAACACATAATTACCTACCAACACAAAAGTAAATGTTTGAAAAGCCGAAAGCACGAACATGATAATGATCTTGCTCCATAAATAACTTCCTTTACTTAAATTCAAGAACGACTCACGCTTACGGATCTTTCTGTCACGAATGATCTCTTCAGCACTCACCGTTAAGCCAATGAACAAAGCAACTACAACCGACATAAACATATAAGCCGGAATGTTCTCGTTCTCACTAAACAAATAACCTTTTGAATTGATATCATCGGTATTGAAGTATCTTACCAAGAATGCCAAAATGAAAGCCAATAAAGGCGCTTCAATAAAGTTGATCATCAAATACTGAGTATTGGTGAGTTTACTTTTTACGTCACGCGTAATAAATACTTTGAACTGTTTTAAAATATTAGGAACCTTGAAAATACTCTCCGGGATATCAGTGATCTTTTTGTCGGAGTGTATGTTTTTCTCAATGATCTCTTTGTAATGTTTATTCCAATCGGCAGGACGCATTTTACGTATATGCGTTAAATTACCGTACTCATCTAATACCTTACTTTCAATGATATTGAAAATTTGTTCTGGATTTACGTTACCGCAATTCCAGCATTCTGCTTCTTCAGCGTTTACATGATTCACTAAACGTTTAAAGTAACTTACAGCGTCAACCGGGTTTCCGTAATAAATTGGGTAGCCGCCAACGTCTAATATCATCAACTTATCAAACATTTTGTAAATGTCGGATGATGGTTGATGGATAACCACAAATATCAATTTACCCTTTAGAGCTAGTTCTTTTAAAAGGTCCATGATGTTCTCAGAATCACGTGATGATAAACCCGAAGTCGGCTCATCCACAAACAACACCGAAGGCTCACGAATTAATTCTAATGAAATATTCAAACGTTTACGCTGACCACCTGAAATTGTTTTTTCAAGAGGTGAACCAACTTTTAAATGAACAGTTTCACTTAAACCAATATCGGCTAATAACTCATTACATTTTTTGGTGATCTCTTCATCTGTGAAATTTCCGAAACATAATTTAGCATTGTAAAATAAGTTTTGGAATACCGTTAACTCCTCGATCAAAAGGTCATCTTGGCTAACATGACCAATTACACCTTCAATTTTATCTTGCTCTGTATGAATATTGATGCCATTGATTTTAACTGAACCTCCGCTAGGTATTTCCTGGCTATTCAAAACGTTCAATAAAGTTGATTTACCGGCACCCGAACCTCCCATGATACCAATTAGCTTTCCACTCTCTTCGCTAATGTTCACATCACGTAAACCTAATTTTCCGCCTTTGAATTTATATTCTAATCCTGTAACCTGGAATGTGATCTTTGCTTGCGACTCATCACTTAAGAATTTACTGATGACATCACTGTAATAAATAGGTTTTATTTTTGAAGAACGGATAGAAGAACCCGGGATCAAAATGTGTACGCGCTCTTTTGAAACAAGCTGTCCGTTCAATTGCAATTCTAGCTTACCGTAAATACGCATTGCATACATTGCAACACTATGTATCTGTATGATGCGAATATCTTCGGTTAAAGGCTCGCAGAAAATATGCTTAGTTTGATTTCCATAACCGCCTTCCTTGTTATTGATAACAAGGATATCAGGGCTATTAGGGATTGTAGAACCCGCTTCTTCAACAAATGTTTTTAATGCTAAAAATTCAGTATTAGGTATATTAAAGGTTTCAGCAACTGTAGTAACGAACTCATACTCTTGCTCACTGATCTCATTACTTGAATAAATAAATTCAAGCAAACGAATTAGCACGATCACTTTTTGTGTTTGAACAAGTTCCTCGTTAACCTGAGTACAGATCTTTAATATTTTTACTGAGTTAAGTGAAGTACGCTTAGAGTTTCCATCTTTCTTTTTGCTTGCAGCCTGGTGAGTCTCTAGGTACTCATCAAATATCTTAAGATACGTTTCAACTTGCTCCTGGCTTAACTGCTGCTTTAAAAACGACTCCACAATAAGTCTTCCGGTATTGTTTATACCATCAACTTTCGCGATAATCGCGAACATCTGCATCAGGGCTCGAAGTATTCGTTCACTCATAGATTCCTATTTTTTATTCGGTACATTTATTGTTTGATAAAAACAATTTGCTATTTTTTTAACCTCTTTAACCTCATTTTTACCAAAAAGTGTTTCCTTGGTATTGAACACGTAGGAAGTAATTCCGTTATCCTTAAGTGTTGCCACATAATTCCTTAATATCTCAACAACAAAAAAACCTGTGTACTTATCTTTTTGATGTTGCTTAACTCCCTTTGCCACCATCGACTTTGTTCCTGATTTTATTTCAAGATCATTTATCACATCAAAAAACAAATTCGACTTGCATGTCAACATCAGATAATACTTGTTTCCAACTTTAAAGATCTTAACCTGTCCGCCATCTTTAAATGAGGGTGTAATTAATCCATCAGCTCCAACAAACGCATTATCCTTTTCAACGAACAAACTATCTCTTACAAAACCCATTTCACACGTGTTCTGTGCATTCATAATTGCAAAACACATCATGCAGATTGTAAAAATAGAGGCCTTCACTTTCAAGTAACTAATATAGCAAAAAAGGATAAAGCATGCTACTTTATCCCTCCAGTTTGTTAATATAATATTATTATTTCTGCTTAAATCCTATTAAGATCACCGCACAACCCGAACCCGGGTTTTTATTAGCATCCAATTGGGCCTCAATAATAGCTTCGAGGGTGGATTTTACTTTAAAATCCCAATAAGGTGCGTTTTTTTGGTTCCTATTGCTAAATAATAAGTGGCGGTCTTGATCGTAGATATTGAAGATCAAATTTCCATCATTGGTTCCACTACAAGCCGCTAAACGGTATGTTGTTTCGCCAAAAAAGGTTGTATGAAATTCTGCGGTCTCCTCAGAGTTCAATAATAAAGAACGGTATTGTTGACCATCAGAAATGAATGTAGAAATGATGTGTTTAGCGCAAATACTAGCAATTGTATCGCACTGAGCAGTAGCTTTATTAACTGTAAAGCCTAATAAGAAGGTGATGATTGCTATTGAAAATTTCTTCATGATATTACTTACGAATTACTAGAGTTAACGATTTTTGACCTGATCTCCTGAATTTTGGCTGCTATTTGCGTTATTTGCTCTTCACTCACCATTACTTCAGTTGTACTATTTATATAGGTTACTTTCTTTAATGAGTCGTGTGTTGGTTCTACAAAGTTATATTTGAATTGAATTCCTTCGTAGATCTTAGAAAGATCATTCAATTCAATAGCTAATGCTTTAACTTCTTCTCCTTGATAATTTGACAATATTTTGATCAATGAACCTAAAGCTTGCTTTTGCTCTGCAATTCTCCACTTTAATTCGTTAGTTCCTTTTGCTTTGTATGCAGCAACCGAAAAATGCATACTCTCTATCCAACCACCAGTTAGTATCAAACTACTTACATCGTTACGTTGATTGTTCTTCAAAAACGCATCACTACTGCGGTAAGCAATACCAACCAATACCAACATACTGTCCTTATTAGTGATATTTCCTTCTATACGCTTCATTGTTCCTGCATCAAATGCAGCAGACACACCAAGTTTATCAGCCAATTGCTTTAAAGCACCAAGGTATCCAATAGCATCTTGCGTTTGATTGTAAAGAGAAACGTAACCTAGATCCGCTCCATAAATTCCCAAATTTAGAGCACGTAGGTAATCAGTGCTATATGTATTTACTTTGTTGCTAGTGTGCAAAATCGTTTTATCGTAAGTAACTCCGCTTTTTTGTATTAATAATGCAGTTTGTATAGGTGAAGGAACAGAGAATAACTCTCCACCTACATTCACAACAGTTGTTTTGATGGTGTCAGGGACTTCAACTAAGTCTTCTTTACCGTCAACTTTGTCCTTATCGCCTCCACAAGCAGCTAAAAGAACCACCACCCCTACGGCGATCAATGTTTTTTTGTTTAGCATAAATTTTTTAACGTTCATCGTCTAAAAAATAAAGTTTATATCCAGAAATGTGTCGCAAGTAAATAAAAATTAATGATACTGCAAAATTAAAAAAGGGCTTTCTTGCAATTAACTTATGACCATTTTTTAACTAAAATCAATGGCAGTCATTACTTTAGAAGTAACATTGCCATTAGAGGCAAAATACCCTTGTAAAACATGCGATATTCGCTCGTTTTCTATAGAATTGTCGAGCACTTTTTTCCAATGCTGGTGCAACTCCTCGGCATTTGAAACACAAAATGCAGCCTGCAGCTTAACCAGATCAACGGCTTCGTTGAATTTATGGTAGTTAGCTCCAAAAAAAGCCACGGGAATAAAGTAAACAGCGGGCTCTAAAATATTGTGTATCCCGTCGTTAAATCCTCCTCCAACATAAGCCATGTTTGCGTAAGAATAGGAACGCGATAGAAGTCCTATTGTATTTAATATCAATACATTACAATCTGATTTAATTCCCTCAGTAAAAAGGCAGTATTTAAGGCCATTCCTTTCAAGGTTTTGTTTAAGGCCATCTATTGAGCTCTTTTTGATCTCATGTGGGGCTAAAACGAGTTTTAAACTTGGGTCGCTGAGCCTTTTAAAAGATTCTATCATCAAATCCTCATCGCCCGGCCAGGTGCTTCCGCCTAAAATCAGTTTAGCCGAACCCTTAAATTTTTCAAGTTCTGGGATCGATACAAAATTCTCTTTGATCTCCAAAACGCGATCAAAACGAGTATCTCCGCAGATCTCCACGTTCGTGTATCCAATTTTATGAAGTAATTCCTTAGAATGCTTCTCTTGAACAAACAATGTTTTGAATGCCTCCAATGACCTCACAAATATCTTCCCATACCATTTAAAGAACGGATGATGATCTTTAAAAACGGCCGACACCAAATAAGAAGGCGTTTTAGAACTTTTTAAAGCGTTCAAAAAATTGATCCAGAATTCGTACTTAATAAAAATGGCCATGTGTGGTTTTACTATGGACATAAAATCACGAGCGTTCTGTTTGGTATCTAACGGCAAATACGAAATTACCTCGGCGTGCGCGTAATTTTTGCTAGCTTCAAAACCGCTTGGAGAGAAAAATGTAAGTACGATCTTATATTGAGGATGTTTTTTTCGAATGGCTTCGATCAACGGCCGACCTTGTTCAAACTCGCCGAGTGATGCGCAATGCACCCAGATCTTTTTTTCGTTATTTATCTTTGAAATTTTTTCTTCCAGCGTGATACGCCAGTTCTTTCGTCCACTCACCCACAATTTAGCTTTTGAATTGTTCATTGAAGCTATGCGAATAACAAAGCCATACATTATCACAACCAAGTTGTAGAGAAACATATCAGTTATAAAAATAATTTTTTGGAGTTCGACTATACAACGGAAGGATCCATCCTATTCTTAATCCAAGCAAAACATCTACCCTCCCTTTTGTATCGGGCAACCCTGTATCGTAATTTAATTTACGTACACTTTTTGTAAATCCTTCAAATGCTTCAGCTCCTGCGTAAAAATTAAGAAACCGATTATCACTTAGAAATAAATAGCCCACAAATTGCGAAGCGCATATTCCATTGGTTAACTTGTCCAAGCCATTTTTAATATCACCATCAACAGCCGCTATTTGTTGATTGATATCTACAAAGTGGACTTTGTGTTGCATGTATCCTAGGCCTGCATCAACAAGTAAACCCGAATTAGGATTTGGCGACCCTAATGGCATTAATTTCCCTGCATGAAGTGTAATGGTTAGTACTCGCTCCGATATCCTAATATCTGCGGGATAACCGGCATTATCAACCACAAAACCATCAGAATTTCTTACATTTTTTAAAACATCCTCTTTTATGTTTCTACCAAAACCATAATTGGCATCTATACCGAATAAAAAATTCTTTTTGGTTTTGTACATAAAATTAAACCCTGCGTTCAAGTTAGCTCCATAGCGAACACCCATATCTGCGAACGGAAGATCGCCTCCAAAGTGTATGCCTATTAAAGGTGCGGCAATAGCACTAGAGTCAGATTGTGCTGAGAGTATTTTTGCAATGCAAATACAGATTATGATGAGTGATCTCTTCATGTTTACAATGCCATAAAAGTAATTAAAATAAATCAGGCAGAAACCCTGTTTTTATAAGTGGTAATATTAGTGTTAATTGTATCACTTTCAACCAATCCATCACGCAAACGTACAATTCGATGTGCGTGCATGGCAATATCCTCTTCATG
The DNA here is from genome assembly GCA_016705695.1 of Sphingobacteriaceae bacterium. Taxonomy (GTDB): domain Bacteria; phylum Bacteroidota; class Bacteroidia; order B-17B0; family Aurantibacillaceae; genus Aurantibacillus. Next base: position 16,417 of record JADJLA010000008.1, on the reverse strand, counting down.
AGTAACTAAAATGATGGTATTTCCGTTCTTGTGAATATTCTCTAATAATCCCATGATCTCGATCGAAGTTTTACTATCTAAGTTCCCGGTGGGTTCATCAGCCAAAATAATGGCTGGTTTATTTACCAAAGCTCGCGCAATGGCTACGCGTTGACGCTGACCACCACTTAATTCATTTGGCTTATGAGTCATACGATCTCCTAAACCAACCTGCTCCAATACTTCTTTAGCTCTTTCTTCTCGTGCGGCTTTTGGCATGCCGGCGTAAACTAATGGTAAAGCCACATTTTCTAAAGTAGTAGCACGAGGTAATAAATTAAATGTTTGAAATACAAAACCAATTTCTTTATTACGGATCTCGGCCAGTTCACTATCACTCATTGTTGCAACCGAATGTCCATTTAAAATATATTCGCCATTACTAGGTGTATCCAAACAGCCCAACATATTCATCAACGTTGATTTGCCACTTCCGGATGGACCCATTAAAGCCACATACTCGTTCTTTTCTACGGTCAAAGAAATATCACGCAACGCATATATAAGTTCTTTACCGATCTTGTAAAGTTTCTCAATATTCTTTAAAACAATAATGCTGCTCATTGGTGTAAAGTTATAAAGAATAAGCGGGCTCAACAATCCGCTCATACCAAAAATAACTAAGTTTTAATCCAATCTTTAGCGAAAAATTTATGATCTTTTCGTTGCAAATTTTCATCGTAACTGCCTGCTACGATTGCAATTTGCGCCTCAATCTCATGAATTTTTCATCAAAATCTTTGAATTAAAACTTAGTTACATTTGGTATTGTGTATTTTTACGCTCATGGGATTTGGACGTAGAATTCAATATTTTTTAGTGCATACCCTTAAGTATACCAACAAAGAGGCCAAAGCCCTAATAACAGAGCGGAGAGTGAGAGTTGGGAGTGAGATCATTGACTCAAATATTGAATTAAATGATAGCGACGAAATTACCGTTGACGGAAACTTGGTAAAAAAACACGCGCCGGTTTATTTGAAGTATTATAAGCCCGTTGGATATGTTTCTTCTTTAAATGCAAATGTAAAAGACAGTTTATTTGAGGTGTTCAAAGATCACTTGCCTTTGATAATTGCCGGACGATTAGATAAAGCTTCAGAAGGATTATTGATATTGACCAATGATGGAAAATGGGCCAAACAAGTTACAGATCCAAAGAATCACAAAGAGAAAGAATACATTGTAAAAGTAAGTAAAGAGATCGATCAATCTTTTGCTGATAAAATGAGTGCAGGTGTTGATATAGGTTTTTATTTTACGAAGCCTTGCAAGTGTTGGGTCATAGATGAGTTTACGTTTGGAATAATTCTAACAGAAGGTAAGAACAAGCAAATTAGACGTATGTGCAAGGCCTTATTATACCATGTGAGCTTTTTAAAGCGTATCCGCATTGATAATTTTAATATTGATAATCAGATAGTTGGAAGTTTTGAAGTGTTAAAGAAACAAAATGTGTTATAACATTAAATGTTATAACATACATTTGTTTAATAATCTTAAAACCAAACACTATGAAAAACTTTATTATTAATGTAGCCACTTTAGCAATCACAAGCTTTGGCTCAATGGCACAAACCAACTGGAAGATCGATAACTCTCACTCAAAACTTGGATTTATGGTTACTCACTTAATGGTGAGCGAAACCGAAGGTAAATTCAAAATTTACGAAGGAACTGTTTCTTCTAAAACAGAAATGGACTTTACTGATGCTAAAATTGAGTTTAATGCCGATGTTAATTCTATAAATACCGATGACGAGAAGCGTGATGGTCACTTAAAAAGTGGTGAATTCTTTGATGCCGCAAATTATCCAAAGATCACTTTTAAGGCAACTAGCATGAAGCCGGGAAAAGTAAAAACTACATATATTTTAGAAGGCGACCTTACCATGAAAGGCGTTACCAAAAAAGTAACTTTAACTGCTATTGGCGCCGGAAAAGCCGTAAAAGATCCATGGGGAAATATTAAATATGCCTTTAAAATAATTGGGAAACTAAACCGTAAAGACTTTGGTTTGAATTGGAATGCAGCTCTTGAATCGGGTGGGGTTGTGGTAAGTGAAGAAGTAAAGATCGACGTGACCATAGAATTAAATAAAGCTCAATAATAAATTTACATATATTAGAGGCTGAATAATTTCAGCCTCTTTTTTTATGACCTTAGAAAGCAAAATACAACAAGCAAAATTTAAAACTCCACAGCACAAGCTTGGCGTGAATTTGCTTTATACAAGTCATCTTATAAACTACCTTTTACATCAACAATTCAAAGATCTTGAAATCACACACCAACAGTACAATGTGCTTCGGATTTTAAGAGGGCAGCATACAAAACCCTGCAATTTAAAACTTATAAAAGAACGCATAATTGATAGAATGAGTGATGCGTCGCGTATCATTGACAAATTGATCGTGAAAGGATTTGTTGAGAGAAAAGAATGCAGCTCCGACAGACGAAATGTTGACCTTTTGATCACAGAGAAAGGATTGAAATTACTTGCTTCTTTAGACCATGTTGATGGATCTTTTCATGACCTGTTCAAGAACCTCAGTAAAGAGGATATCAAAACCTTGAATAACTTGCTGGATAAACTTCACGGTTAATGCTAAATCCGTACTTCTGTCATCTTTGTTAAAAAAGCGGGGTTTTTGTGCAAATTAATCGTTTAGATTGGTTTGCTTAAAATCCTTATAATGTTAACTTTGCAAACCTAATTTTATAGACTATGAAAATCCTGGTTGCAATTAGTAATGTCCCTGATACAACTACTAAAATTCAATTCACCGAAGGTGATAGTAAATTCAATTCACAAGGAGTCACTTTTGTTATTAATCCTTACGATGAGTGGTACGCTTTAGTGCGTGCTTTAGAATTGAAAGAAGCGAATGTTGCCGAGAAAGTAACTTTGATACATGTTGGCTTACCCGACAGCGAAGCTACTATTCGCAAAGGGCTTTCATTAGGCGCTGATGATGCCGTTCGAGTGAATGCAGAAGGCCCTGACGCGTTTTTCGTAGCAGAGCAAATTGCAAACTATGCGAAAACGAATAACTATGAAATGATCTTAGTAGGAAAGGAAACTATCAATTATAACGGATCTTCAGTTGGTGCCATTGTTGCCGGCCTAATGGATCTTCCGTTTATTTCATTAGCTACAAAATTAGATCTAACAGGAAACAAAACAACCGCAGAGTACGATCTAGATGGTGGTGTTCAAATTGTTGAATGTGATCTCCCTGTGGTTATTAGTTGTGCTAAAGGCATGGCCGAGCCGCGTATTCCAAACATGCGCGGTATAATGGCAGCGCGCACAAAACCATTAGCAGTTATTGAAGGTAATGGCGCTGCATCATTAACCACAGTAAAATCTTATGCATTAAATCCGGGCAGAACTACCTGCAAAATGCTAACGGAAGATAACATGGATGAATTAGTGAATTTACTCCACACTGAAGCAAAAGTAATCTAAATACAATTTGTAAATGTTCTAATTGGCGCATTCACAAATTCACAAATTAAAAAAAGAAAATATGTCAGTTCTAGTATATACCGAAGTTGCCAAAGGAAGAGTGAAAAAATCTTCTTTAGAATGCGTTAATTATGCCGCAAACATTGCTAAACAAATGGGAACAAGCGTTACTGCAGTTGTAAACAATGCAGAAGCAGCCCATATTGATGAATTAGGAAAAGCAGGCGCCAATAAAGTACTTACTGTAAAAAATGATAAGCTCAATTCTGATTCGCTTTTAATTACTGCTTTAGTTGAGCAAGCCGCGAAGGCAGAAGGAAGCAAAGTAGTGATTTTCGCTTTTGATATTACAGGCAAAGCAGCTGCACCACGTTTATCAGCAAAGTTAAAAGCTGGCTTAGTTGCAGGAGCTATTGATATTCCTGTGATCAATGGAAATACTTTTGAAGTAAAAAAGAATGTTTTCTCCGGAAAAGCGAATGCTACTTATGTTATCCATTCCGACATCAAAATAATTTCATTACTACCTAACAGTTTTCCCGTTCAACTTTCGGGAGGATCAGCAACTGTAAGCGACCTAACTGCTGATCTTCCATCATCACGTATTACTGTAAAAGAAACTCGTTTAAACTCAAGTGGCGGTATGACACCACTAGCCGAAGCAGAATTAGTTGTAAGCGCAGGGCGCGGATTAAAAGGCCCGGAGAATTGGAAAATTGTTGAAGATCTTGCAAGTTCTTTAGGTGCTACAACAGCTTGCTCACGTCCGGTTGCCGATATGCACTGGCGCCCGCACCACGAACACGTTGGTCAAACAGGCATTGCTATTCGTCCGAATTTATATATTGCCATTGGTATTTCCGGTGCAATTCAACATTTAGCTGGAGTTAATGGAAGTAAAACAATTGTTGTTATCAATAACGACAAAGAAGCACCATTCTTTAAATCGGCTGATTACGGAATTGTTGGAGACGCTTTTAGTATTCTTCCAAAACTTACCGAAGCAATCAAAAAGTTTAAAGCTCATCAAAATTAACTCAATTTTTTTTCTTAAATTAGACACTTTCAAATGAAAAAGGTGCAGTTAGAAATAGTTGGATTGAGTTACAGCCAAACACAAAGCGGGGCTTATGCCCTAGTTTTGGGAGAAAGTGCCGGAAGTAGGCGTTTACCTATTATTATTGGAGGTTTTGAGGCACAAGCAATAGCTATTGAGCTCGAAAAAATGAGCCCTAGCCGTCCTTTAACTCACGATCTATTCCGTTCGTTTGCCGAAGTGTTTGATATTAATGTTACCGAGGTTCTTATTTACAATTTAGTGGAAGGAATTTTTTACGCTAAACTTTTATGTAATGATGGAAGTCGTGATGTAGAAATTGATGCCCGCACTAGCGATGCGATTGCTTTAGCTATTCGTTTTAAGTGCCCAATTTATACTTACGAATTTATTTTAAAAAGCGCAGGGATTGTGCTGGATGACGAAAGCTCTACTCCACCCGAGCAAGAAGCTGAGGCCAAAGCAGAGACCAAACCAAAATCAAAAGAAGTTGCTACTTCAGGAGAAAAAGGCGAATATAAAAGCAAGAGTACCGAAGAGTTAAAAGGTCTTTTACAAAACGCATTAGACGAAGAGAAATACGAATTAGCCTCTAAGATCAGAGACGAACTCAACAACCGAAAAAAATCGTGAGTCTTGCCTCTGAGATAAAACAAAGCATTAGAGATGTGCCCGATTTTCCTAAACCGGGCATTGTTTTTAAAGACATTACCCCTCTTTTTTACGATCAAGAACTTTGCTCGAAAATTGTTGATGGCTTCATAGGGCAAATGACTGTAATACCCGACGCAATAATAGGAATTGAAAGCAGAGGCTTCTTATTTGGGTTTTTAATGGCAAATAAGTTGAATAAACCCTTTGTTTTATTAAGAAAAGCAGGTAAATTGCCATATAAAAAGATAGGCTTTGAATACGATCTGGAGTATGGTACCTCAAAAATAGAAATTCATGAGGATGCTCTAAAAAAAGATTGGAATGTGATCATTCACGACGATCTTTTAGCAACCGGAGGAACAGCAGAAGCAGCATCGCAACTAGTAAAACAAATTGGCGCTAAGGTGATAGGTTTTAACTTTGTAGTAGGCCTTGATTTTTTAAACGGAAAAGAAAAACTAATTAAACATTCAAAAAATATAATATGTCTGGTCAATTATTAGATACACAAGTAGGAATGAATTTTCAATTAAGCGAGAACCAAGTGGCCATCGCTGATATGATACGCAAATTCGGAAAAGATCATATCTATCCTAAAATGATGGAATGGGACGAAAGTCAGGAATTTCCAATAGAAGTTTTTAAAAAACTGGGAGAACTTGGATTAATGGGTGTACTTGTTCCAACCGAATATGGCGGATCAGGTTTTAGCTATACTGAATATGTAACAGCTATTACAGAACTTGGAAGTATTTGTGGTTCTATTGCTTTATCAATGGCTGCTCACAATAGTTTGTGTACAGGACACATTTTGGCATTTGGTAACGAAGAGCAAAAGAAAAAATATTTACCAAAATTAGCATCGGCTGAATGGATCGGTGCTTGGGGATTAACAGAAGCAAACACAGGAAGTGATGCTATGCGCATGCAGTGTGTTGCAAAACAAGATGGAGACTATTGGGTGATCAATGGTACAAAAAACTGGATCACACATGGTATTACAGGAAATGTTGCTGTTGTTTTAGTTCGCACCGGCGAATTATTAGATAGTCATGGAATTACTGCATTTATAATTGAACGCACTACTCCCGGATTTAAAGGCGGTAAAAAAGAAAATAAATTAGGTATGCGTGCCAGCGAAACTGCTGAGTTAATATTTGAAAATTGCCGCGTACACAAATCACAAGTATTAGGGAACGTGGGTGACGGATTTGTTCAAGCTATGAAAGTACTGGATGGCGGCCGTATAAGTATTGCTGCATTAAGCTTAGGGATTGCAAAGGGAGCTTTAAATGCGAGTATTAAATATGCGAAAGAGCGCCAACAATTTGGTCAACCAATTGCAAATTTCCAAGCAATTGCATTTAAGTTGGCAGACATGGCAACAGAATATGAGGCTGCAGAACTATTAACTTTTCAGGCCGCAGACCTAAAGAACAAGCACAAAAAAATGACCAAAGAAAGTGCCTATGCTAAATATTATGCTAGCGAAGTTGCCGTAAGAGTTAGCACAGAGGCTGTACAAATTTTTGGTGGTTATGGCTATACAAAAGATTTTCCGGTAGAGAAATTCTACCGTGATAGTAAGCTTTGCACTATTGGCGAAGGCACTAGCGAGATACAAAAACTGGTGATAGCCAGAGAGCTGTTAAAAGACTAAAGAAAAGGCCCGATCATTCGGGCTTTTTTATGTAATCTCCCGTTCATCCTAATAACATTTATTAAGCATTATTTCTTCATTTCATGCCTTTAAATTTATTAAATTAGGAGTCTAATTTTTGTTATGGAATTTAAAAGCGATACCGAAGCCATTCAAGCATTTGTTGCAAAATACAACGAATTAAATAAAGAGATAGCCAAGGTAATTGTTGGACAAGAGGACACCATTAAAAACGTGCTCATTTCCATTTTTAGTAATGGGCATTGTTTGTTGGTTGGTGTTCCGGGATTAGCAAAAACTTTATTGGTAAGCACCATTTCAGATGCATTGGGATTAAGTTTCAATCGTATTCAGTTCACACCCGATCTTATGCCAAGCGATATTATTGGTAGTGAGGTATTGGATGAAAGCAGAAATTTCAAGTTCATTAAAGGCCCCATTTTTGCCAATATAATTTTGGCTGATGAGATCAATCGTACTCCGCCAAAAACACAAGCGGCTTTATTGGAAGCCATGCAAGAAAGACAAGTTACTACTTCAGGGAAAAGATATGATCTAGATAAACCTTTCTTTGTACTAGCAACACAAAACCCAATTGAGCAAGAAGGAACTTACCCTTTGCCTGAAGCTCAATTAGACCGTTTTATGTTCAATATTTGGTTGGATTATCCTTCTTTTAAAGAAGAGATGCAGGTTGTGAAACAAACAACTACAACACAAAACGTTAAACTAAAACATATCCTTTCTGCAGAGGAAATTACTTACTTCCAAAATTTAATTCGTAAAATTCCTGTTGCCGATAATGTGATCGAATACGCTGTACGTTTGGTAAATAAAACACGTTTAAATTCGGAGTTCAGTTCTGATGTGGCAAAAAAATATCTATCGTGGGGTGCAGGTCCGCGTGCTTCGCAATATTTAATTATTGGCGCCAAATGTCATGCTGCTATAAATGGAAAATTTAGTCCTGATATTGAAGATGTAAAAGCCATTGCAACTCCGATTCTACGTCACCGTATTGTGAAAAATTACAAAGCCGAAGCAGAAGGTATTGCCATTGAAGAGATCATTAAACAATTATTATAATAAAAGAAATGAAAGAGTTGTTGGACGATGGAGCTTTAGATCCTAAGAAATTCTTTGATAAGGATAACTACAATACGCTTACCATTGCATTAAATAATGGTAAAGAACAGTATAAAGAAAAAGACATTGACGTGCTCATTGGTCTTTTAGACCCTGAGATCACCCGCGAAGATAAAGAAACCAAACTAGCAATTGTAAAAGACAATAAGCTACATCATTTAATCATTAAAGCAGTTGTTGAAGCAGAGAACGATGAAGATCGCGCGAAATTATTATGCATTTGCTGGGAAAGCGGATTGGATTTTATGGAACACTTTTTATTCTTTATTGAACAAGCCTGCGATCCTGATTTTCAAGTTGCACTGGAAGCATACACAGCCGCTGAAAATATTGAGAACGTAAGAGATGAAGAAATACTTACAAGAGCCATTTTAATGATAGAGGATTGCAAGAGCGGACAAAAACAAATATTAGAAGATCTAAAATCAAACATTCTTTCAAGAAGAATATAATATGAAAAAATTAAATACCTGGATACCCGATAAAGAAGATTCTGATTTTTCTATTTACAATATTCCCTTTGGAATTTATAGTGATGCTAATGTAAAACATCGCGTGTGTAGCGCCATTGGCGAATACATCATCGATCTGTTCGAATTAGAAAGCAGAGATGTTTTTGATATCAATCGTTCCGTATTTGAAAGAGAAAGCCTAAACGATTTTATCTCCTTAGGAAAACCAACAACCAATAAAGTTCGTGCGAAGCTGCAAGAGATCCTTTGCGATGACAGTTCATTTTTAAAATCAGACACTTCGTTTTTTGGAAAAGTATTCAAAAAACAAAGTGCTGTAAAAATGCTTATGCCCGTAAAGGTTGGCGATTACACCGATTTTTACAGCAGCATTGATCACGCCACAAATATTGGCACCATGATCCGTGATCCAAAAAATGCATTGATGCCAAACTGGAAACATTTACCTGTAGGTTATCATGGTAGAGCAAGTAGTATTTGCGTAAGCGGACATAGTTTTTATCGTCCAAAGGGTCAACAAAAACCTGCCGACGCTGAAGTTCCGGTTTATGGTCCAAGTAAATTATTAGATATTGAATTAGAAACTGCTTTTGTTATTGGTAAACAAACACAAATGGGCGATACAGTTAGTACTGATAAAGCCGACGATCATATTTTTGGAATGGTATTATTCAACGACTGGAGTGCTCGTGATATTCAAACTTGGGAGTATGTTCCGCTAGGGCCATTTTTAGCAAAGAATTTTGCCAGCACTGTTTCTCCATGGATCGTTACGTTGGAAGCATTAGAACCTTTTAGAGTAAAAGGTTATGTGCAAGATCCTCCACTCCTACCCTACTTACAATACAAAGGCGATAGAAATTTAGATATTCATTTGGATGTTTATATTAAGCCACAAAATGGTGAGGAAACTCATATCATTGGAAGTAATTACAAATACATGTATTACACCATGGAACAACAACTGGCACATCACACAGTTAATGGCTGTAATATTAATGTTGGCGACATGATGGCGAGCGGTACAATTAGCGGTCCGCAACCCGGGGAGTTTGGCAGTATGATGGAATTAACCTGGCGCGGAACTAAGCCCATTAAATTAAAAGATGGTAGCGAACGTAAATTCATTAACGATAATGATACTGTTACCATTAAAGGTTATTGTAAAAAAGACGGAATGCGTGTTGGCTTTGGCGAATGCACCGGTACATTGCTTCCGGCGAAGTAGTTTAAATTTTATAAATTTGTGATATGAATTTGTTTGATACAGAAATACAGGAACAAAAAGATGTTTTAGTTGTAGAGCAAAAACAAAGAGCGCTTGTTGTATATAACGATGATTTCAATACGTTTGATTTTGTAATTGAAACATTAATGAAATATTGCGGACACGAGCCTGAGCAAGCAGTGCAGTGCACTTACCTTATTCATTATAAAGGACAATGCGCCGTTAAGAACGGTTCGTACAAACAACTGAAACCAATTTGCGAAGCCATTTTAGAAAAAGGACTAACTGCAAAGATCGAATATGCGAGTTAATATGCCTTATTTAAAAAGAATAATAACAGCATGCGTTCTGTTGAGCGGAATGTTTTTTTACGGCTGCCACAAAAATGCAGTTACAGGTCGCGTTGGATTAAATCTTGTACCTGAAGCACATCTGATGCAAATGAGCTCGCAGGAATATGGTAAATTTTTAGCAGAGCATCCACCGATGCACGAATCCGATAGTCGTGTACAAATGGTAAGAGGTTGCGGTGAGCGAATTAAAAAAGCAGTTGAACAATACTATAAACAAAAGGGGTTAGCGCAAGAGTTAAGCAATTACAAATGGGAGTTCAATGTTGTTGACGAAGCAACCATTAACGCCTGGTGTATGCCTGGAGGGAAAGTAGTTTTTTATACAGGAATATTACCTGTAACGCAAGATGAGAATGGATTAGCGGTTGTTATGGGGCACGAAGTTGCACACGCCGTTGCGCGTCACGGTAATCAACGTATGAGTCAGGGATTATTGGTACAATTTGGAGGAGCTATGCTATCGGTAGCTTTATCGCAAAAACCTGCCATTGTTCATGATCTTTTTTTACAATCATATGGTATTAGTACCGGAATCACGGTATTAAAATACAGCCGCAAACACGAATCAGAAGCTGATAAAATGGGTTTGATCTTTGCCGCTATGGCAGGTTACGATCCTGAAGCAGCTATTGCATTTTGGGAACGAATGGCAGCGGGTGGTGGACAAAAACCGCCGGAGTTATTAAGCACACACCCTAGTGATGAGCGTCGTATTGCTGATCTTAAGAAATTCATGCCTGAGGCTAAGAAGTACTATAAGCCACAGTAGATCTCAATATGAAAATGAACCACGTGAGTTTCGTTTTCTAAATTTATTTCGCTTTACATGCTCATAAATATGATTAACTTTAGTCATTTATAATGATCACTGCAATCATAGTTATTTTTATAATAGGCTACTTATTTATAGCCATAGAACATTCTGTGGGGATAAATAAAGCCGCTTCGGCATTACTAACAGGCGTAGTATTATGGGTAGTTTACACTCTAAGCTCAGCAACAACCGGAGATCAACATCACATTGCAGAAGCACTCACCGAAAATTTAGGTGAGATCTCGGGGATCTTATTCTTTTTGATGGGCGCTATGACCATTGTTGAGTTAATTGATGCGCACGACGGATTTGAAATAGTTACAAAGCTTATCAAAACAAAAAGTATTTTAAAACTCGCTTGGATCATTTCATTGTTATCATTCTTTCTTTCGGCAGCATTAGACAATCTTACAACAGCCATTGTAATGACATCACTCGTACGGAAAATTATTCCTGAATCAGAAACGCGATTAAAATACATCGGCTTAATTGTTATCTCCTCAAATGCTGGAGGAGCTTGGTCGCCCATAGGAGATGTAACTACAACCATGCTTTGGATAGGCGGACAGATCACCGCCGGTGGTATCATCAGTATTTTGATATTACCATCGCTAATATGTTTAATTGTGCCCTTGTTGCTGATCAGTCCAAGCTTAAAAGGAAATTTACCCGATAATCCTATGAAAACAAGCATAAAAACAAATCATGGACTAGGAATAGAACGAAATATTGTATTTTACTCAGGTATTGGCGTTTTGCTTTTTGTTCCGGTATTTAAAACCATCACGCACTTACCTCCATTTATGGGGATACTATTTGGCGTTGGGATATTATGGATCGTAACCAGTTTACTCCACAAAAAGAAGAACGAAGAAGAAAAAAGCATTTACAGTGTAATGCATGCATTGGAAAAAATTGACACATCGAGCATTTTATTTTTTCTTGGCATCTTGCTTTCCATTTCTGTTCTACAAAACACAGGCCTCTTAAATCAAATGGCACAAAGCTTTAACGAAACACTTGGTAACGAAAGATCAATTGCCGTTTGCTTAGGATTAATAAGCGCGGTTGTAGATAACGTTCCTTTAGTTGCAGCTTCTATTGGAATGTACTCGTTAGAACAATATCCAACCGATCATACATTTTGGGAACTCCTTGCATTTACAACCGGCACCGGTGGAAGCGCACTTATTATTGGTTCGGCAGCCGGTGTTGCAGTAATGGGATTAGAAAAAATTACATTTATGTGGTATCTCAAAAAAATGAGTTGGTTGGCGCTTGCAGGTTTCGCAGCCGGTGTTGGAACAGTGATACTACTTCATTAAAAAATGATCCATACCGATCTTTACTTCAGTTTCATTAAAACATCTTGCAGTTTCTTCATTCCATTCACCGCGGTTTCTTTGATGTGCTCAATATTTTGAATATGCTCTAAATTAAAATCGCCCGGATCAACTAACCACTTTGGGATTGCGCTTGGTGTGTAATTTACTAATCCTGCTGCAGGATAAACGTTTAGTGATGTTCCGATTACGGTGAACAGATCGGCTTTACCAACCATATCAATGGCGGGCTCCATCATGGGTACCATTTCACCAAACCAAACAATATAAGGACGCAATTGCGAACCCAATTCGCAAGTATCACCAATTTTAATTTCCCAATTTTTTAAATTATAAATTTTTGACGGGTCGATAGAACTTTGCGCTTTTACAATTTCGCCATGTAAATGGATCACGTTCTTGCTCCCTGCTCTTTCGTGCAAATTATCAACGTTTTGGGTGATAACAGTTACATCAAATGTTTTTTGAAGATCGGCAATAATTTTATGCGCTTCGTTTGGTTGCGCTTCCATTACTTGTTTTCTTCGTTGATTGTAAAATTCGGTTACCAACTTTTGATTCTTCTCCCAAGCCTCTAATGTTGCAACGTCCTCAACCTTGTATTCTTCCCATAAGCCACCACTGTCGCGAAATGTTTTGATCCCGCTTTCGGCGCTCATTCCTGCGCCACTAAATATGATCAGCTTTTTTTTAGACACTTTACAGATTCTCTTTTACAAATTTCAGAATTTTATTGTACACATGATAACGCGTTGGGCCGCCATAAATACCATGATTTTTATTTGGATACACCATCATGTCGAAAGGAATATTTTTACCAACCATAGCCTTTATCATTTCCATGCTGTTTTGCACATGTACATTATCATCAAATGAACCATGAATTATTAGGAACGGATGTTTGATCTTATCTACAAAATTAACGGGCGAATTTTCTTCGTATCCTTTTTTGTTATCTTTTGGCTTGCGCATAAAACGCTCGGTATAAATATTATCATAATACTTCCAGTTGGTTACCGGCGCAACAGCAATTGCTGCTTTAATAAATTCAGCTCCCTTTGTTATCATTAAACAGGCCATATATCCACCGTAACTCCAACCCTGGAAACCAATACGTCCTTTGTCAACATACGACTGCTCGCCCAACCATTTTGCCACATCAATTTGATCAGAAGTTTCGTGCTTACCCAAATGCAAATAGGTACTATGCTTAAATTGCCTACCTCTTCCTAAAGTTCCTCTTCCATCCACACAAACCACAATATAACCTTCTTGAGCTAATAATTGATGCCACATAAACTCTGTGCCTTCCCAGTTGTTATTACACTCATTCGCTCCCGGGCCATTATACGCATACATGTAAACAGGATATTTTCTGCCCGCGTCAAAATTTGATGGCTTTATCATAAAACCATTCAGTTCGGTTCCTTCGGCATTCTTTACAGTAAAAAATTCTTTTTTTCCTAAATTATATTCTTTCAATTTTTCTTTTAAAGCAATATTATTCTCAAGCATTTTAACCGATTTACCTTCTGCATCACGTAATTCATAAACCGGCGGTGTATTGGCATCACTCCATGAAGAAATATAATATTTAAATCCCGTAATAAATCCGGCATCGTTAAAGCCTGTCATTGTGCTTAAACGCTTTTTGTTCTTTCCATCCAATTTAACCGAATAAAGATCACGATTAATAGCGCCGTTCTCAGTAGACGTATAAAACAGATTTCCAGACTTTGGGTCATATCCTTTAAAGGCTATTACATCCCAAGAACCGCTAGTTAATTGTTTTATCAATTTCCCTGTAAGATCATATTCATATAAATGATTATACTCATCGCGCTCACTTGAAATAATAAATCCTTTATCGCTAACAAAGGTTAGATCATCTGTAACATCCACATATGTTTTTGCAGAATCGGTGTAGATCACTTTAGCTGAACCATTTTTTGCATCCACAAAAAGCAATTCTAATTTATTTTGCAAACGATTTAAACGCTGTACCGAAAGTATCCCATCATTATTGGTGAATTGTAAACGCGGAATATAAATATCTGTATTCTCGCCAAGATCAACTTTTACTGTGGCATTTGGTAAAAACGAATTTACGTCGTAAACATGGCAAGTTACAATTGAATTATCTTCTCCGGCCTTTGGGTACTTGTAATTATACTTTTCAGGATATAATTCGCCTTTGTAATAATCCATTGTAAAATCCTTTACCTTTGTTTCATCAAATTTTACATAAGCTAAATATTGTGAATTATTACTCCAACAAAAATAGGCTGCCTTACTAAATTCTTCTTCGTATACCCAATCTCCCCAGCCATTTTTTATTTTATTCACGGCGCCATCTTTTGTTACTGTTATTTCTTTTAGTGTAACAAGGTCCTTGATGTATAAATTATTATCGCGTACAAAAGCAATTTTTCTTCCATCGGGCGAAAACGTTGGGAACATGATCTTGCCTGTTTCACTTACAGGAATAGTTGTTTTTTCTTTGATATCAAATACATAATAATCTGCTTTACCCGAGCGGCGGTAAATAGATTCATAATTTTCGGTGAACAAAAGTTTACGTTCATCAGGGCTAAATTGATAATCAGAGATCTCTATAGATTTAGCTTGATATTTTACGTCCTTGGCGCTTACCAGATCGGCTACTTTTGTGCCATTTTTGATGAGGAATTTTGAGATCTCGTAATAACCATCCTTCTCGCTTACATCCGTATAACTCACTCCATCATTCATGGCATTAAAGCCTTGAATCCCTTTTGCGCCATAGGTACTTTTAGACCAAACATCTTCCAAAGTAATACGCTGCGATCTAACATTAAATGATGTTAAGAGAACAAGGATAAGGAGTAGCTTTTTCATAGTGTTGGAATTATATTTTATAAATAGTTGCGTTCGTATAGGCTTCAAACGTGGGGTATTTGGCATTTATTTTTACCCCGTGAATATAGCTATTTACCCGTAAATTTGATAGTTTTACTCAATATTTGCAAGAAATATCAACAAATACTACCCTTTTAGAAAAATAAATTGTTAGATTAGTAGAAAAATAAGAATCATGCAAAAATATCGCGCTGTAATTATAGATGATGAAGAGGATAGCCGCAGCAATACTAAGAGTATGCTCGAGAATTATTGTCCCGAAATTGAGGTTGTTGGCGAAGCCGCCAATGGCATGGATGGCAAGGTAAAGATCCAGGAATTAAAGCCCCATGTGGTTTTTTTAGATATTAATATGCCGGGGATGAATGGCTTTCAAATGTTGGAAGGTATTTATAACCGTGATTTTTGCGTGATATTTTTAACCGCTTATAGCGAGCACGGAATTACTGCCGTTAAAGCGGGCGCTGTTGATTATCTTTTAAAACCTTTAATGCTTAGCGAACTACAAGGCGCCATTAGAAAAGTGGTGCAACATTACGAAACTGTAGGTAAAGCTAGTCCTGAAAAATCAGAAAAAGATAAAAACCTGGTATTAATAAATCACAGTAAAGGATTTACTCTTGTAGATTATAAGGATATTGTTTGGTTAGAAGCCAGCGATAATTATACTAACCTCTTTTTAGTTGGTGGCAAAAAAATTGTTGCCAGTAAAACTCTAAAAGAGTTTGAAACCATTTTACCCGATACTATTTTCTTCCGTATACATCGTTCGGCTTTAATAAACGTAGCTTTTGTAAAAGAATACAGTCACAACGAAGGTGGCGTTATTTTAAGCGAAGGAACTCATGTTACCGTTAGTAAGGCAAGAATACACGAGTTTGCCGATTTTATTAAATCGAAATCAGTTTCTCCTAAATAAGCGGTGCTACATATGCCATCAAAAAAGTCCCGAGGTTATCGCTCGAGATTAAATCTTAAGATTTTTTGGCTATGCGTAATTGTACTCATCAGTCAAATTTACCATTCGCAAAATTTAAATTTCAATTACTATAAAGTTGGAACCGATGAAGGCATGAATAGCCTTAACGTTTTCAATTTGCAGCAAGATTCTACAGGCTTAATGCATGTAACCACAGATAACGGAGTTTATCTTCATAACGGCTATAGCTTTTCTCTTATAAAGAATGATCTTCCAAACCCCACTATCCTCTCTTCATTTATAAAAGATAATTCCACCATTTACCTATCAACAAACGAAAATGGAATTACTGAGGTTAAT
>JADJLA010000007.1:52500-181608 GCA_016705695.1 Sphingobacteriaceae bacterium | reverse complement strand
GGCGTAAAGGAAGAACTGGGAATAAAGAACATCGCTGAACTTGGGTATGCATCGGAAAATCTAGTAAACACGTTTAATGCAGAGAAGCAACTACAAGCTATGCAACAATTCACCTCTATTGAACTCAGCGAAACAGAATTTGCTCAGGTAGTAGGAAGAGCTAGGATGTATAAGCACTTACCAGATACAAACAAAGAGGGAATACCTGCTATACTATTAGGGGATCAGCAATTGAGTACAGTTGTAAAAGATTTCTATAAAGACGAAAACTTTGGGTGCGAGACCGGAGGAAACATGAGCTTATGGGAATTCTACAACCTACTTACAGGATCAAACAAATCCAGTTACATAGATACTTTTGTAGATCGTGGGGTGAATGCACATGATTTCAGCGATGGGATCATAAAGCATAAAACTCAGCAGAAACCTTTCTGGTATTTGGGGTAAAAGAAAGGGCTCGGGAAACCGGGCTCTTTTTAGTTTTAATAATAAAAATCATTATATTTATTAAAAAACTATCACGAATGATTAAATCTTTAAAAAATCTTATTGTATTTATCACGATCATTTTTCTCGTTTCTTGCAATAAAAACAACCTTACTGTAAGAGGAATCAAAGGGAAAGTTAAATGTATAGATGAAATTTTCTATGAAACTGAGCAAAAATTTGGCGAATGGAAACATACCAAAAAACTTAATACAGAAAGGACCGTATTTGATGAAGATGGTTTCATTTCAGAAATTTCAAAATTAAATGCTAAAAACAAACTTGAATATAGAGTAATTTATCAAAACATAACACCATTAGAAGATTCAAAATATAAGGAGCAGATTACTAAAGTTAATAATGATTATCGTGACTATTATTTATCTAAGAACATTATAAAAACAAGAGAAGTAAATAGACTCGGTATAATATACGATTCACTTGGTGAATACAATGGCATCCAAATAGTTGATAATAATTACGAAGCTGAATTTCTACCATATGAAATGAAGTATAAGTTTTACCAATCAGATGATAGTCTCCAATTAACACTTTGTGAATTAAACTTAATTAACAAAGAAACAAATATTATTAAAGATTACGGGAGGGTATATTTTGATTTATTAGATTCTTTACCGTGGTTCATTCACTTGTTTAAAACCGAAACAGATCAAATCACGGAAGGCAGAATGAATGATGATATGCTAACAATAACTAACCCTGATTATTTTATTGACAGTTATTCAAAGATTGATTATAAAAACAATGGATTCTATATACTCAACCATTGTTTCAAAGAGAATTTTATTGATAATGAATTAGCATCTAAACATATTGATATTAAATTCCTAAAATTCGACGATAAAGGTAATTGGATTGAAAAGGTTGAAATTCATGATAATTATGATGCAAAAGATAAAACTAAACGTGACTATGCTAGAAGTTACTCTAATTTTGTAGTTAGAAAAATTAATTATTATTAAATGAAAGAATTATTAAACAACAAAAAGCTGATCGGAGTTTATATACTTTGGTTTACCATACATTTAATTATTTTAATCATAACATGGGGTAGCCAAAGTTACCGATCTGCTGAGAACTTTTGGCCGTTTGCAGGTAGTTATGAAGGCGATTTATCTCGTGCATATGATTTAACCGAATTTCTTTTTTACACTATTATTCCCGTTTTTTTAATCATTGCAATACATTTCTTACAACAATCTAAAAATGAAAAATAATTTTTACATTATAATATTGTTACTTAGTTTTTCATTAATTAAATCGGGTTTTTGCTTTGGTCAGTATGAACAAGGCAGAACGATATCATATAACTCTAATTACACAACAAAGGATGGCAGAGACCTAGGTTTTGAGCGTTTCCAGGACAGTCCTTGCTTTAATAAAATTGGATTTAATCCGTATATGGACCGAGAAGAATTGGACAGGCAATATAATGAATGTGAACGTAAACACTATATGGGTTTAGCCTGGAAGATATTCTTGAGTTTGTGTTTATTAGCCGGCATTGCATACATGATTAAACTCTCTATTAAAAGGAGACCAAGAAGTAAAAAATAAAGATGTATTCAATATAAAGTAATTTTAACATCATGGTGTAAATTAATTAATTCTATCCTTGTAGGAACCATTTTCAATCCAACTTCCATTTACGGTCAATTAAAAAGCTCTTACACTTTTCACAAAAACCAGTTTCACTCTCAGTATTGTTTTTACCCTTTGCATCTCTCATGTAACATTTCAAGTCAGCACAATGTGGCAAACCTTGCGTATGACCTAATTCATGAATAACAACTTTAAAATACTGATCGTTCAAATTATTCTTTGAAAGCCTGAAGGTAGATACTACGCAAGCTTTTCCAGGCTGAAATCCAAGTCCCATCACACCCCAATCTTTATAAATACCATTTTCTGTGCTAATATCTTTATTCGTTAAACCAATGGTAACATGTCCTTTCTTTGTGAGATCTCGTAAAAAGGCAATGAGCGTGTCTGCACGATACCGATGCCGTGGGATATAATACGCTCGTTTTGGTAGAGGAATTGCCTTTAATAAGTTTACATGGGGATGGATCTTACATAATTGCTTAAACACATAACTAATTTGGGATTCGGAAATATTATCAAATGGCTGTATGTCTAAAGTATCACAAATCATATTACCTTCTTTGCTCGGGGCATGAACTATTTTCTTTCCTACAGACTTATCTAATATCTGTTCCTCCACTCGCTCTGCCTTCTGATCACAACTTGAAACAACAAATACTATTAGGAATGCTATTTTTAATCTTACTATCATCTATTAGTTAATTTAATGCACTGAGAAATGAACTTCCATTTTCTCTTAAGTTTAATGTTTTTAATTTCATTCGGAAGCCTTCCCTTTCTCCTAACATAAACCATGAACGTTTCAGCAAAGTCCTCCATAGGTAAAGTTTTTGCATATTCACTCACATACGCTTGATGTTCCATAACCGATGGTTTATTTGAAAAATATTCTCCTCCAAACACAGAATTAAACTGCTTTGAAGTTATAATTAATTCAGGATAATAATGAGCAAAAGCATGTGCGTATTCGTGACGAATAATGTCTTGTAAAGAATGACAATGTTGCCAAAATAAGTTAGATAATACAAAAGCTGGAATATAGATATGATTAGTTTTATAGCCAAGTAATTTATCTAATAAGTTTGTGCCATGAAAGAAAAAACCAGCTGCATCATACATTTTTACCTGAGGTAGAGGACACCAATAAACTTCAGTATTATACAATTCGCATTCATGTCTCCATAAGCCAATTTTGCTTAACTCAGATTGAACAGCAATTGCGGCTCTTGAAGTCTGATCATAAGAAATGATTTGTCCTTTTTCATTTTAAAAATATATAAAGCTTACTTGAAGAATTAAATGACAAAACTGAAATTATAAAAAATTAGTTCTATATTTAACTTGAAGTTAATTGGATTTTCGAGATTTAGCTAGCCAATTAATAATAAAATGAAACTTAAAACACTATTAAACAACATAAACTCCTGGTCAGATCTTAAAAATCTCCTTGATACCAAAACCAAGCAAGAGAAAGGTCAAGCATTTGAGGAACTAACTAAACATTTCCTTCAATACAAGGTTTATAAAACTAAACTGAAACATGTTTGGTTACATAAAGAAATCCCTTCATCTGTAAGCAAAAAACTAAATCTCCCTTCTAACGATCAGGGAATAGATTTGATTGCCGAAACATTTGAAGGAACCTATTGGGCCATTCAATGCAAATACTTGCAAGATGAAGATCAAAGATTATCCCATAGAGCGATCTCAACTTTTATATCCTTAAGCACCGGTATAGCAAAAGACATTACTTATTGTTTAGTTTGCACAACAGTTGATGAATACGCTAAGATCTACCAAGGTAAAGAGAATATAGGTTTTGTAAATTCTGACGAATGGAGAAAACTAGATAAAGAGTTTTTTGATTGGCTAAGAAATAAGCTTTCTGGTAAAGAGAAAAAGCTAATTCCATACAAACCCAAGCCTCATCAAGTAAAAGCCTTAAAAGAAGCTAAAGAATACTTTATAAAAGAAAATAACCCCAGAGGTAAATTAGTCTTTCCTTCTGGAGCGGGTAAGAGTTTGACAGGATATTGGATCACTAGAGAATTAAAACCTAAAAGTATTATTGTTGCGGTTCCTTCGCTTTCCTTAGTTAAGCAAACTTTAGAAGTTTATTTAAGGGAATCAGTTGCCAACAATGAAAAAGTTTCGTGGCTATGCGTTTGTAGTGATGAAGGAATTGGAACTAATGATGATATAGCCATTCATACAAACGAAATTGGTGTTCCCTGTGTTACCGATAAGAATTACATAGCAAAATGGATCAAGGATAATTCCAAGAACAAAACGATAATTTTTACTACCTACCAATCAGGTAAAACCATTTCAGGAGCTTGTAAGATAGCCAAGCATGAATTTGATCTGGGTATTATGGATGAAGCCCATAAAACTGTAGGAGACAAGGATAAGCTGTTTAGCCACCTGTTATTTGATAAGAACATCAGTATCAAAAAAAGGATCTTCATGACTGCCACAGAAAGAAGGTATGCAGGATCTTCTGATCTGGTTCTAAGTATGGACGATGTAAATGTATACGGAGATACATTTACTCAAATGTCATTTAAGGAAGCTATTGAAATAGGGATCTTATCTGATTATAGAATAATAACCCTTTTTATCTCTAACGATGAGGTAAAAAGCTTGATCGAGAAGAATGCTTTTGTGAAACCAACCGGAAAGGAATGGGATCAAGAAACGGAAGCTAGAACATTAGCATCACTAATAGCGTTAAGAAAAGCTATGACTGAATACCCAATTCATCATGCTGTTACCTTCCACTCTAGTATTAAAAAAGCCGAAGCATTTGAGCAAAGTCAATCAGTCTTTAGTAAAGCATACCCAAAGTTTGCCAAGGTTGAATCTTTCCATGTTTCAGGTGCTATGCCAACTTCAAAAAGAGGAAAGATCGTAGATGAATTTGCACAGACTAATAAAGGAATAATTACGAATGCAAAATGTTTAACCGAAGGTGTTGACGTTCCAAATATAGATTGTGTATTATTTGCTGATCCTCGTAAAAGTACTGTTGATATTGTACAAGCAGTTGGAAGGGCTTTAAGGAAGAAAGAAGGGAAAGATTTTGGCTATGTAATTTTACCGGTATTTACAGAATCAAACAATACAGATGAGATCATTAATAGCGATGAATTCAAAGAGATACTATCTACCATAAGAGCATTAGCCTCTAATGATGAACGAATCATTGAATACTTTAAAGATGTAAGCAAGGGCGTTAAAAAGAATAAAAAAGGATTCATTATTACATTTTGATATTGATGTTCAACTATCAGAAAGAATAAACGAAAAAGAGCTAATTGATTCTATTCAATTAAAAACTTGGGATAAGCTCGCTAAATTAAGTTGGATGCCATTTGAGGAGGCAAGAGAATTAGTTAGAGGGTTAAAACTTAATTCCACAATTGATTGGAGAAATTATACTAAAACTTCTTTAAAGCCATTCGATATACCTTCTTTTCCACAGAGAGTATATGATAAAGAATGGCTAAGTATGGGTGATTGGCTAGGTACATATAGAATAGCCGACCAGTTAAAAGAATATCGTTCATTTGAAGAAGCTAGAGCATTTGTGCATTTATTGAATCTAAAAAACCAAGCAGATTGGATTGATTATTGCAAAAGCCCCAAATTTCCTACGGATATACCAAAAAATCCAAATCAAACGTACAAAGATAAAGGATGGAATGGCATGGGTGATTGGATTGGAACGTATACAATTGCACCAAATTTAAGAAATTACCGTGAATTTAATTTAGCTAGAAAGTATGTACATTCCTTAAACTTGAAAAACAGAAAAGAATGGAACAACTATTATGAATCTGGCAAAATGCCAGCAGATATACCAATGACACCTAACGTGGTTTATAAAGATTCTGGTTGGAAAAGCATGGGAGATTGGTTAGGGACAGATTTTGTTGCAACATACATGAGAGAATATCTCCCCTTCCTTGAAGCTAGAAAGTATATTCATTCTTTGAAGTTTAATAGTAAT
This sequence comes from Sphingobacteriaceae bacterium, assembly GCA_016705695.1. Lineage (GTDB taxonomy): Bacteria > Bacteroidota > Bacteroidia > B-17B0 > Aurantibacillaceae > Aurantibacillus. The sequence goes on along the minus strand of JADJLA010000007.1, from coordinate 175,484 downwards.
GCTGATTGGTTAGTATTTTGCAAGTCAGGAAAAAAGCCATCTAATATACCAGCAAAACCTGGAGATGTTTACCATAATTTTGGATGGAAAAGTTTAGGTGATTGGTTAGGAACCAATACAATTTCTAATGCTAATAAAGAATTTAAATCGTTCAATGAAGCTCGGGAATTTGTCCACTCATTAAAATTAAAAAGTCAAAAGGATTGGCGATTATATTGTAAATCAGGAAAAAAACCTGATTATATTCCTTCCGATCCACATCATGTATACAAAAATTCTGGATGGATAAGTAATGGTGATTGGTTAGGAACTGGAAGGGTAGCAGATAAATATAGAGTTTATTTGCCTTTCGAAGATGCTAGAGAATATGCCCGCGCACTAAAATTCAAAAATCAAATTGAATGGCAGGAATATTGCAAGTCAGGAAAAAAACCAGACAATATTCCTTATAGTCCAAGTGATGCCTATAAAGGAAAAGGATTTGCAGGAATAGCCGACTTTCTTGGATATGGTAACGCCAAACCGGATCAGTTATTGAGCTTTCATGAAGCGAAAAAATATTTAAAGAAATACGGATTTAAAAATCAAAAAGAGTTTATAGAAGCAAAAAAGGGCAATAAGATCACTAATAGAATTCCAGTACTTGCTGATCGAAAATACAAAGATCAAGGGTGGGCCGGATGGGGAGATTTTTTAGGAAGTGGTAATGTTGGCAAGTATAATGATTTGATGCCTTTTGAAGAGGCAAGAGAATACGCACAGAAATTGGGCTTTAAAACAGCTGATGAATGGAAGGATTTTATGAGATCGAAAAAAAAGCCTGCTAACATTCCAGTTTCTCCAATGGTTCCATATAAAGATAAGTGGAAAGGATGGGGAGATTTTCTAGGGACAGGTAAAATCGCAGATATGAATAAAGTATATTTACCTTTCAAAGAAGCAAGGGAATTTGCAAGAAAGTTAGGTATTAAAAGCACAACAGAATGGAAGTTACTTCATAAGTCGAAGAACAAACCAAATTCTATTCCAGTAAACGCTGATAGAAGATATAAGAACGAAGGATGGTTAGGTTGGAAAGATTTTTTAGGAAATAAATAATAGTTAAGATCCAAAATTACGTTTATAATTATCTTCAATAGAGAGATTGAATTGTTTTATCATTTCATAAAAGTCATGATGTAAAGCAGATTTACAAGTAACTTCCACGATTTTATTCGTGTGTTTTTTTATCCTAGTTGTATGTAGGTAATGGATCATTCGTAAAACATATTCTTTATCTTTTTTATTCAATTTTGAATTTTGAACTATTTCAATTAGAATATTAAAACTACCAAGTAAAAACAATAGTTCTTCAAAAAAAGAATTTTTCTTGAATGCATCACTAGTTAATACTTTTTCCAATTTTTCTGTAAAAACAGAAAGAGCAATTTTACCATAATAGGTCTCTTTCACGCCACTAATACTAGTTTGAAAACTTAAGTTATTAAAATCATCCTTGAAGTCCTTATAGAGACCATACATTAATGAGAAATTATTGTATTCGGATTGAAGATCATTAGCCTTATTTTGTGATAAGAAACTAGAAAAAATCAATAAGGAACCAACGATGTTTAGGATAGGGCTTAAAATCCCACCAATTGTATCGCCAATTTGTCCAGTTTTAGTAAAATCCCATGAACTAAAAATAGATGGCCTAGTGATAATATACAAAGCTGAAAAAAGAAAGAAAGTTAAACCTAAGCTTAATAAAATAATGGTTCTTTTATTCATAATAAATTATATATAAGACGAATGTAGCGTATAATCCTAAAAAAAAGATTACTCTATAGTATAAAGTTTAATTAGTTTTGAGTGAAAGTGCTTACCCTACCCGCCTCCTATTTTTAAAAGGAGGGTAAGGCAAGCAAATTCTATGAAATCTATATTTTCTCTTTTATTGCGTAAACACGCTTATCCTTTAGTTTAATTTTTAAGTAATTATTCGCTTTAAGAGCCTTTCCAAGCCTTGTGTTGGATGATTCGCTGATATTTATCTGATACCGTTGTTTTATAAATGCAATGATCTCTGTTGCGGAAAGCAAATGATCTGCATTTTCCTTGTTGCATGGCTCAAAATAGGTCATTAGAAGTTCCTCCTCCATTGACATGATCCTAAATTGCTCATTGTTTCGTTGCAATTCCTCAATTTCCTTCTGATCAAACCAGTATTGATAACCCGATTCATAAAGATGCTTTGCCTGTATGAGTACATTATCGATAGAGATGTTATGTAAATAATGAATATGTGTTACTTCAAAGCACAAAAAACGCCTTGATCCAGTAACATCATTAAGAAACTCCTTATTATTAACACTACCAGTAAATGAGGCTCTTCTTGGCATTTGCTCTGAAGAATATCCATAAGGTCTCCTTATGTTTACACTTAGTTTTGTAATTAGCTCCTTTATCGCACCAAGTTCAGATCTGTTTATCGCTTCAAGTTCATCCAAATTAATTAAACAACACTCAGATAGTTGGATCAAAGTATCCTCGTTGTTCGGATTAATATTACCGGAATAAGTGTATTCCTTAAGTAGGTCAGGAACTAGATTCAACAACCAAGTTGTTTTACCAAGCCCTTGACCCCCTGAAAATATCAAAACAGTATGATTAGTAATATCATCGTTGATCAGAGACCCGGCATAAGCAACAATCCATTTTTTAAAGCATCGATCCCATAGATCTTTGTTAGTTGTTGTAACGGTATCCGCTAGTTGCTGGATGTAATCGACTTGATCCCATACTGGTAATCCCTTAAAGTAATCTTTCATTGGATTCACTCGTTCTACAAAATCAGATATAAGCGTTGATCTCAAAGCTGAAAGGGCAATTTTAATACCAGATTTCACAATTTCCCTATGGAGACTATTAATTTTATAATCAGTCATCGTTACAAAATCGGCATCCACTTTCGTTTTTATATATAACTTACCATTAACCTCATTAAAATATAGATCATACTTAAGAGCGATGTACTGCTCCATTCTTTCTAACATAGATAAACCACCTGATGGTTTCTCTATTTTTGATTCTACCTCACTCATAATAAACCAGTGTCTTCTAACATGTGAAACAATTTAATAAACCCGGCATAATTGCATAAGAGCACCTCATCAAATGGAGTGTCTGGTGTTTTTGAAACATATTCGCTTGCCCAAACAAATTGAGATCCATCTTTATTGTGATTGTCTTTAACAGAAAGATCTTGATTCAATATACCTGCTTGTGTCATTAGCTCGGATAGCACGTCCTCATTAAGACGACTGAAGTGTTTCTTTAACTCATACTTTGCGTTAAAGAAAGCTGAATAATGATACTCTGCTGGCAATTCTAATAGCTTATACATTTCCCGCCTCCTTACTTTTTCTTAATGGAATAATTGCAGCCTCTACTTCAGATCTTTTGAAATATACGCGTGATCCGATTCCGTATGCAATTAATTTTTGCTTGACGCAGTAGTTGTGTATTGTAGATAAGTCCACCTTTAGCATTTCAGCCACTTCAGCTCTCGTGAGCCACTCTGTAGGAACTTTAGGTTCAAAGTCCTCCTTCAGATTTGTAATTTGATTTTGTAAGCCCTTAAATAGATCTGTTATCTGATCTGGACTTAATTCATGTAAAATTGTTGCTTGTTTATTCATTTGCGTTATTTTTTAATAACACAAAATTCAATCAATTTTAGTGGTACTCAAATGGCGGTACCGTACCATTTGAGTACCGTTTACTAATCTAGATTTAAAGAGCTTTAACTTGTTTCAAAAACTCCTTAGTCATAGTTATATTTTCATTAATGCAATGATCATAGATTTTCTGAAGCTTGTCCGGATATGCATAAATACTTCTCTGTCCAGTTGTCTCACCGTTTATACTTGATGAAATCCAAGGTCTGTACTTTTTTTCCTTTTGTTTAAATAAATGAACTGCAATTTGGGTAGAACTAGTAAATTGCTTTTTAAGTTTATTGATTTCTCCTGTTGCGATTAGAACACCAACTACAAACCAAGCCTCTTCAACGTGATTCTTTTTTGATTTACTTTTCTTATCAACAACTACATCTGCAGAAGAATGCTTTTCAATAATTTTACTCATCAATTTCATAAAATTCACACAATCGTCTAAATAATTATCAGGAAAAAGTAGTTTATCATACTCTTGTACTTCGCTAGGTATAGCATCCTCAGGTTCTTCAATTCTGGAACGTAGCTTAATCAGCGGCTTATCCCGCCCTGACTTTATATACTCGTCAATCAGATCATTTAGTTGCTCGTTCGTGTAATTGGAACTTTCTTTATCAATCATCTCTCTATAATAGTGTACAAAACCACTTAACAGCATTTTAAGCTTGTCAACATTATAGTTATTAGTAAGTTTTTGGTTCGTTTATCAATTCTTTTGATAAAATTTTAATTTCCCTTTATTATCAAAAACATTAATAGATCACTCTTTTTACTTTCCATATTAAAAATATTCTGCTAATTGTATAGTCTTTGAGTTTTTACTTAAAGTATTTTGCCGCTTGTAAGGCCGATTCACTTTGTGATTTACCAATATAAGCATTGAACATATCCTCAGTTTTATGACCTGTCATATACATTAAAATTGGTGTTGGCACAAGTCTGTGATAATTTGACGCTAGGCTTCGGCGGCCGATGTGGCTGCTCACAAGTTCCCACTTTTCAAAGGTTCCTACTTCCCTTAATCCTGTTTCATGATTATACTTAGCACCTTTTATTTTTTCAGTTAATCCAGCGGCTTTACAAACCTTCTTTATATTCTCGTTATAGGTTTGATCAGAAGTTTGAACAGGGAAATCACCTTTTCTTTTTTTAAGAATGGTCATTACCTTACTATTTAAAGGTATACCCATGTTTTTACCGGTTTTAACCTGCGTAAATTCCAAAATATTTGATTTGCCTGTCTTTTTTATCATTTCCTTTTTAAAGCGCAAAAAGTCCGATACTCTTTGCCCGGTATGGCATGATATTAAAAGCCAGTCTCGGGCATTATCCAAATGATCCTGATCAAGCTTAACCTCTTCAATCTTTTTTAATTCATCAAATGACAAATGAATTTTATTTACTGGCTGTATTTTTACTTTGATAGAATTTAATGAAAAGTGTGTTTCAATTCCTTTATCCCGGCCATTATAGCAAATAGTTTTTATAAACTTTATGTATCTAGCTATGGTGTTATTTGTATAGTTATTTTTAATGCAATACTTTTCAAACCTTAATTTAAACTCGTCCCCTACATCCTTAATCAAATAATGATTTCCAGTTTCCTTCTCAAATTTCTCTACCAAACGTTTAACACCCTTTAGTTTCTTTATGCTTGCCGGCTTTAATTCACTTTGTTTATGCTTAATATAATGATCGAAATAATTCACCAACGCTTCCGGTATACCTTCGGTGCTTGCAGGTGGATTAATATAATACCTTAGCCACTTGCTGTTAATTTTCTCCTTGTCAACGCTCTTATTATAATGATCTAACAATTTCGATTTAAAAGTCTCTAAATTGTTCTTTAGCGTTTTGCCAGCAGCATCTTTTAAAAAAGCGGCTGTTAAGCCTTGTTCCTTTGTCTTTTCCAGTTTACCCTTTGATTTACGCATACCATTATCCCAATGATCCGGATTAACGGAGTATTTTGTACGGGCTTTACAATCTATTAATGAACCCTCACGAAGCCTCACATAGATGCCTGCCGGATTTTTGTCAGTTTGAATAAAGTAGTTTATTGTGGGCATGGACTAAAGGTAACTAAAAAAAGCCCATATTTAGTCCAGATTTGCACTATCGCTTTCAATTTCTTTAAACAATAATCAATATTAATTAACACCTATAATCAACAATATAAGTTGATTTCACAAGAATAACTCAGTTTTTTCAAGGGTTTGATGAATAAGATCGATTGAATTAAAGGTGGAGTTCGAGTCTCTTCCTGGATACAAAAAAAGCTTCTTATTCAAGAAGCTTTTTTTATAATACGCTATATCAACATCTGAAAAAATTACCCACCAAGTAATCCCTTTATTTGCCATTTCCCATTTACCTTTCTTACCATAAACGTAAAATAATCATCCCAAATGTAATTGGTTTCGGGGTTTTTGACTATTTGTTGAAAGCCTAAAAAGAATAGATCTCCCTCAATTACTTTATAGTGTTCAGGAAACTTAAATTCTTTTTTCATTTCTTTAGTGATTTTATTGATTAACTCAACCTTTGTTAAAATTTCAATATTATAATCCTCTTTATAATTAGCAAATGTTTTTGTAGAATCTCGTATTACTCTAGGTATTTCTCTCTTTATTTCTTGGGTTACTTCTTCGGTAATTAGCATTACCTCTTTAAACGTAAATAATTCCTTAGTCAAGGCTTCAATAAAAACTTTGTGATTTCGTTCAAATAATGAGCGAACAATTGTCATCGAAAACTCTAGGGCCTCATTTTCCAAAATATCCTTACTTGCTTTTTCTACAGTAGTAATTTTGGCATATTTCCAAGTACCGTTCTTATTAAGCACCACTTTTCTTCCATCATTTGTAGTTGCTTCAATTTGAGAAAAAGAATTGAAAGTGGATATTAACAGTAAAGCACTTAGTGTTGTTTTCATGTCATTTGTTTTAAAACCCATAGAAATTCAAATATAGAAAATTGATGGTTAAAGTTTCAAAATAATTAAAATTCATCGCGCTATTAATAGAAATTATGTTTTATGGTCATGAATTCGTAATTTTCGATCCATGAAATGGATAAATACTCTCGGCTTACTTTTATTTTGCATCCAATTTGATCTGGCCCAAAATCTCATTCCTGATTCCAGTTTCGAATCAAATAAATTTATTCCTTTGGATTATTCAGCAATTGCAGCCAATAATTCATGGAACTCTCCTAGCCGCGGCACAACCGATCTTTTTTGTGAGTGCAAGAAAAAAGATAAAAAAAATTCACGCGTTGATGTTCCAAAAAACGCGATGGGAGAACAAGCCGCACGAAGCGGAAAGTGTTATGCCGGAATTTTTGCATGCTCACATGGTTTTTACAGAGAATATCTGCAAACGCCACTTCAATATCCATTACAAGCCAATAAAGAATATGTTCTAAGTATGTACGTTAGTCTTTCTGACTATTCTCCACTTGCCGTTGATAAAATTGGCGTTTGCTTTCTAAACAAAAGTGCAAAATACGATTACTCAGGAGTAATAACAGGGCTTCGTCCTTTATACATTAATGTAGAGGATGAAATTGGCATGGAAACAAATGAGTGGCATCAACTAACGCTTATTTACAGAGCAAAAGGTGGTGAAGATAATTTATTGATCGGAAGTTTTGGCATCAAACGATTATGGAAAACAGGAAATACAGTTCCACCCGAAATAAGTTCGCCTATAAATAAACGCATGGAACGCGATGCCTATTATTATTTTGATGATATTACTATTTACGAATACAAACGCGAAGTGATCGATACAACCGAAGCGCCCGACAATCCATATTTCGCATTAATGGCGCCCGAAATTCCAGATACGATTGTTGTTGAGCCCGACACAATTCAAAGCGTGCCCTCGGATATTGTATTAACATTTAAAAATGTACTTTTTGAAACAGGAGAAGCAGTTCTCTCTCCGCTATCTTATCCGGAATTAGATATAATTGCCTTTTATTTAAAAGCCGATCCAACTAAATACATTGAAATATATGGACATACCGATAATGTTGGTGACGAGAAAAAGAATTTAGAATTATCAGCTAACAGAGCAAAAGCCGTTGGAAATTATTTGATCGCTAAAGGTGTTATTAATTCTAATGTAAGCTCTAACGGCTATGGAAGTGCTAAGCCTATTGAATCGAATGAAACTCCCGAAGGAAGAAAACAAAACCGAAGAGTTGAGTTTATTTTAAAGAAAAGATAAAACTAACCTCCCGTTATCTTATTATACTTAGTAGTATTTGCCGGATCTAAATTAGTAAGCGTTTCCACAATGGCCGACTTTTCTTCGGGCGGCGCGCCTTTGAACATATTGATCAACTCATCCACTTTTGAATTGAAAAATAATTGCATATTAAACGAAGCCGGACGTGATTGATACACCGGTTTTAAAAGATCCAGGGCTTTAATAATGTTGGCTCTACCCTCTTCCACTTTTTCGTGCATAATATCCAAACCATTTCTATGGTATGCATAATTACAATCACGAATGCCTTGAAAAACGGGTGTTAGCGTATTCTCAACTAACCAATAGCGATTCTTTGTTGTTTTCTCGTTACTTCTCCATCCGGGTTCAGCAACATTTTGTGCATTTAAAACGATCAACTGTGCATTTTGCCAATACACTGTTCCTCCTAAAGGAGAAAACGTATCGTAATCAGTTGCAATAATAACGTAAGCGTAATACGCTAAAATAGAAGTTAGATTTGATTGGAAATTCTGCAAGTTAAAATCCAACTGCGTGAATTGCTGAAATTGAAATTGAAAATCCTTGTCGTCCCAATTAAAAACAGTTGAGTAATGAGAGCTCTTAAATGTTGGGCGACGACTTTGTACTTGTATGGTGCCTAAATAAATATCACTACTTCTTGATTCAAGCGTAATAAAAATAGAACAATCGATCTTCTCGTGCTGTGCAAAAACATCTTTGGTCCACTGCTTATTATTCATAAAATCATAAATAACCTTTTGCATTTGGTCGGTTATCTGTTTCATATCGGTTCCCACCACTTGACTCGAATTTATAGTTACCTGGCAATTCAATTCCTGTGCTTTAAAACCAAAAGCGGCCAATAAAATAAAAAATATTATGCTATTTACTTTTTTCATCACGCTTTTATTCCAATATAGTTCATTATGGTAGAAACAATTTTTTTAGCTGTATCTTCCTTTGATAATAACTCAAATTTACTCAAATTATTGTTCTTGTCAATAACTGTAACTTGATTGCTATCCGACCCAAAAACCACGCCATACGCATTACGGGCGCTATTGGCCACGATCATGTCTAATTTTTTTTGTGTTAATTTTTGTTTAGCGTACTCCTCCACATTTTCAGTTTCTAAGGCAAAGCCTACCAAACATTGCTTAGCCGCTTTTGTATTTCCTAGTTCCGCTAAAATATCTTTTGTTTTTTCGAGCTCAATGTTCAATTCGCCTTTATCCTTTTTTATTTTCGAATCGCTAACGTGTTTTGCTTTATAATCGGCAACAGCGGCTGCACATACAACTATATCAGCTTGTTTTGCCTCTGATGTAGTTTGCGAGAACATTTCTTCGGCGGTATTTACATCAATTACTTTTACGCTTTTTTGTTGTGGCTTATTATGAGTTGGACCCAATATCAATGTTACTTTTGCACCAAGCTCTGCTAATCTATCGGCAATGCAAATTCCCATTTTTCCAGAACTTCTATTTCCAATAAAGCGAACGGGATCAATAGCTTCGTAAGTTGGGCCGGCATTTACCACAGCGGTTTTCCCGGTTAAAGGAAGTTTTACATCAAAGAATTTTTCAATTGCCTTAAAAATAGTTTCCGGCTCAGCCATCCTTCCTTCTCCAACAAGCCCTGATGCTAATTCACCGCTTTCAACAGGAATTATTTTAGTGCCGATAGTTTCTAGTTTTTTTAAATTCTCTGTGGTAGTGGCATGTTGATACATATCCAGATCCATTGCCGGAGCGATCATCACAGGGCATTTTGCCGAAAGGTAAGTTGCAAGCAATAAATTATCGCAAACACCATTTGCCATTTTTGAAAGTGTGTTTGCCGTAAGAGGCGCAACAACCATAAGGTCGGCCCACTCGGCATATTGCACATGACTATTCCAATTATTCTTCTCGTCAAAAAAATCAACGATCACTTCATTCTTACTAAGAACAGAAAGTGTTTGAGGCGTTACAAATTGTGTGGCATCTTTTGTAAGAATAACTTTAACCTTTGCATTCTCTTTCACAAGCAAACGAACAAGCAAAGGAATTTTATAAGCGGCAATTCCTGCAGTTATCCCTATCAATATATTTTTATTCTGTAACATAAAGCAAAAAGGCAGTAATGATTACTGCCTCGTTGAATTTATTTTAAAATCTGATTATTCAGGATTTTTTACCGGGTTTCTGTAATAAATCTTTTCTTCTAAAAATTCCTGTACAGCGATCAATGACGGCTTAGGAAGTTTTTCGTAGAATTTAGAAACTTCAATTTGTTCGCGGTTCTCAAATATCTCTTCCAAGTTATCGTTGTTAGAACCAAACTCTTGTAATTTTGAAGTTAACTCTTCTTTCAACTCAGTACTTATCTGATTAGCACGCTTGCTCATAATAGATACAGCTTCGTAAATATTACCGGTTTGTGCGTCAAATCTTCGAATATCGCGAGTAACGATAGACTGATTGGCGTTAGTTTTTTTGAAATCCATCTTAGTTTAAATTTTCTTTTAGCTTTTTGCTGGCATTGTAAATGTTTTCAGCGCGGCTAATGTACGCACTTTTAGGGTATAAATCAACAAATTTAACGTAATTTTCCATGGCTCCCTGCAATCTCTCTCCTTTTTTGCTTTGGATACTGTTGGAGGCCAATAGGTAATACGAATTGATCATCACATAATACATTTCCTCATTATAGAGGCTTGAAAAATAATCTTTTAAGAAGGTTTTTGTGGCAACAATGGAAGCTTTGTAATCTTCCAACTTGTAATATTGTTTCACTATATCGTAATCTTTTTTCTCGAGTTTTGTACGTAATTTATCGATCATCATGTTACACGAATCAATGCGAGTACTTCCTGGATAGGCGTCCACAAAACTCTGAAACTCCTTGATGGCATTGACTGTGCTGGTTTGATCCAATTGATAGGCAGGCGAGGTATAATAAAAGCACATGGCATTCATAAAGTAGCATTCCTCTGAGTGCTTGCTATCGGGGAACTGCCTTGTGAAATTCTTAAAATGATATTGAGCCAATAAATAATCGTTCATGTAATACTCGCACCAGGTATAGTGGAAATATACATCTTCCGACTTGTCGGTACCCTTTACAACGGGTATCAACTCCTCATACAATTGAGAAGCTTTGGTCCAGTTCTCTTTTTCGTAATATTCCTTGGCTTTTGTGAGTTTTAGCTCATAATCGGTGCTTTTAAGTAGTTTATTGAAGCGATCGCAACTGCTTAATAAGATCACCGGTATAAAAATGTAGAGAAAGTGCTTCATTTGGTTGTGCAAATCTATCAAATTTCTCAAATAAAAAGCTCAAGCCTTAATACCCTTTATCCAATTGATGTTAAAACAAGACGAATCACTTGAAGGCTTTTGAAACCATAACCTTGTTTAGCAATTATTGTATGAAAAAGTGTTCATTTTTTTGTGAATTTTCTCAAAAAGTTCATCTTATAATTAAATTTCGTATTTTTACGTCTTATACCTTTATGAATCTGAATCTTAGTAAGTTAAAGCACTTAACTTCAATATCTTATACTCAATTACTTAAATTGAGTTTAACTATTGTTTTGACCTGCTTCAGCTTTCAAATAAAAGCTCAGTCGGAAGAGGAATTAAAGAAGCAAGCCGAACAGCTGTTCGAAGACGAGGATTATATTAAGGCTTATAAGCATTACGCGCAATTAGTTTCCAATCATTCGGCCGATCCATTATACAACTATCGCTTGGGTGTTTGTATGATCTATGCAGAGCCCGATAAAAAGAAAAGTTTTTCCTATTTAAATAAAGCTTATAGCAATCGCGCTGAACTTCCTAAGGATGTAGCCTTTTTTGTTGGAAAGGCTTATCACATTAATTATTTGTTTGACGAGGCTATTCGATTTTACAACCAATTCAAGCAAGAAGCACCTGGTTCTATGCAAAAGAAATTGCAAGTGGATAGAGAGATCCGTGCTTGTGGAAATGGAAAGCGCTTGCTCAGTACCATCACCGACCTGGAAGTTCTCAATAAAAAACAATTAAACGAAGCAGATTATTTTCGCAGCTACGATCTTTCGAGTGTTGGGGGAAAGCTTCTAGTTAAGACAGATAACTTTAAGACCAATGTAGATAAAAAGAAAAAAGATAAATCGATCCTCTACTCTACCAAAGCCGGCGACAGAGTTTACTTTAGTAGTTACGGAGAGAATACATTGAATGGAAGAGATATTTATTACAAAGAAAGAATTGCGGGCGGGGAATTTGGAAAACCTGTTTTGGTTTCAGGAATTAATACAGAATTTGATGAGGACTATCCTTTTATTCAACCCGACGGACAAACCATCTTTTTTGCAAGTAAGGGCCATAACAGTATGGGTGGTTACGATATTTTTAGATCAGACTTTAACGAAGCGACACAATCGTGGAGTACTCCAAAAAATTTAGAGTTCCCTATTAACTCCCCCGATGATGATTATTTGTTTGTAACAGATTCCTCAGAGAAATTTGCATACTTCAGTACCGGAAGATATAGTCCCCCAGGTAAAATTGACGTTCTAAAGATCAAAACCACTCGTAAGCCTATCGATTACATTATGATGAGAGGAATGGTTACAAAAGAAAATGCGAAACAAAGTGTAAAAAGCAAGATCACCATTAAAAACATTAGCACAGGTAAAGATGTTGGAACATTTGAAGCTAATGATGAAGGAAATTTTGTGATGCAATTACCAAATGGTGCCAAACTTTTGTATACAGTAGAAACGCCTGGTCTTCGCACACAATCGCAAGGGGTAAGCTTGCCATTGGCTCAAGTTGGAAAACCATTTAAGCAAACCGTTACTTACGAAAATGAAATACTTAGGATCATTAATGATTTTGAAGAAGCGCCAAGCGATGATAGTTATTTACAGTATTTAAAATTGATCGAAGAGAAATCAAAACTCGATCCTAATGAAGGTAAAAATAATTTACCACAAGAAGGGAACAAAGATGCTGATACATTATTGGCAACCAATAACAATACTACAGCTGTTGAAACCACAAATCCTACAGCTAATGGCAATAATACAGATCCAAAAAACAACACAAACCCAGCCATCAACAATAAAGATCCTAAGAACAATACAACAGGTATAAACAATAAAGAATTAATAGACATTGCCAAGAAAGATGCTGAGGAATCAAATAAGGAAGCAACGCAATTAAATCAAGATGCTTGGGATGCAAAAGATCTTGGAACAGCTAAAAAAATAGAAGCTGAAAATAAAATAAAAGCAGCTGATGAGGCTTTGATCAAAGCAGAAGCCATTACTGATGAAACAGCAAAGAAAGAGGAAATTGCTAAAGCCATTGAACAAAAAACAGAAGGTGAAAAAGATCTTGCTGTAGCTAATAAAGTTTTAGATCTAGCCAAAACATTAGAAAAGGATGCCGCCAATAAAGCGAAAGAAACTGAACTCAATAATCAATACGCTAAAGAATTAGAAAAGATCGCTTCTAATCCTAAGAACAACACGCCTGAGGCCAAACAAAAATTGGATGATATTCAAAAGCAGATCGCCAGCGTATCTGAACAAAAGAACGAATCGGAGAATGTATATAACAAGCTAAAGAATGATATCAACGAAAAAGAAAAAGAATTATCTGTAGCAACTGAAAAAACTAATGCACTGAACACCGATAACTCTTCTGCGCTTGGAGAAATTGCAAAAACGGAGAATGAACTGGCCGCAGCAAAAAAGAAAAAGAAGGAAGAGATCACTAACCGTTTAAATCAGCAGAAGAGCGATCAACAAAAAATTGAAACAGACCTAGTACAAAGTAAAGAAGAGGAAGTAAAGTTAACCAACGAACTCAATTCGATGAAGAATGAGCTTGCTTTAGCTGATAAGATCAAGACCGAGAATTTTGCTAAGGTGGAGACTCCCATTAATTCAACAAACACTAATTCTACAAGCGTTGCTAGTAATAAAACAGGAAGTCAACAATTGGAAGAAAAATATACCAATAAGATCAATATTACTGATGCCAACAACAAGGACAATATATCAAGTGTAAACAATCAGCTTATTGCTTACAACAAAGATATTGATGCGCAAATAGCGAAGAACAAAACTACCCTTGCAAAAACAAAGAACCCGAACGAAAAAAAGGCGATCACTACCGATATTAAGAATTTAGAAGGGACCAAAAAACAAAATCAGCAAAGCATTGCCAATAACAACGCGCGCATCAACGATATCAATAAACAATTACTTGCAACTAACAATGCGCCAAATACCAATCAGAACTTAAAAGAGATCTCGCTTGATAATCCAAGTAAAGCCATGGATCAATTAAAAGACATTAAAGCCTCGTTAACCCAGGCCGATAATGCTTTATTTAATTTCAACACATACAATAATACCAACGGGCAAAACATAAAAGTACAGGCCGATTCGCAGATCAACGATGCGTATGCGATGCAAAACAAGTTAAAGGAAACTATTGCTAGCGCGGAAGAGAACATTAAGAATTCATCAACTAACTTAACTAAAAATTCAGATAATCCCGAATCAATATTAAAACAAGCAGATGATCTTACTTTACAAGCTAATACCTTGCGTAATGATGCTAACAGTAAAAGTGGTGATGAAAAAGCAAAATTATTGAGTGAGGCCGACGCACTTGACAAACAGGCAGAGCAAAAACAAATTGAAGCTTCAGAATTAAGTTCAAAGATATCATTAAGTAAGTTTGATGTAAATAAAGAAAACTCGCAAACTCTACTCGCTACCAATAAAGCGGATGAAGCAACGGTAAGTCAAGCAAAAGCATTACTGGATGAAGCAGACCAAGCAATTAAACAAGCTAAATCTATAAGAGAAGAAGCTAATGCAACAACCAACAACTCTGCCAAGATCGGAAATTTAGGAAATGCGGAAGAAAAAGAACTAATAGCGCTTAACAAACAAAATCAAGCCTTAGATCTTTTAAAGAAAGCGAATCCTGATGTTGCTTTGCAACCTTACAAAGAAGTTGGCACAGTTAACATTGTTAATGAGGCAGTATTAAAAGAAGAAATTGCAAAGGTAAATGCTGAAGTAAAACAATTGGTTGCAGCAAAGAGCACAGCGTACAAAACACTTAGCGACGCAAATGAAGAAGAGATTAAAAGTGCGAACGCAGCTTCGGCAAGTAAACCAAACATAAATAATACACCGGCTTTAAAATCACAACAAACTGTTATTACTAAGAACTTAACTGAGATCGCTGCATTAAAAACAAAAGTAGAACAATCGGGCAACGAAACAGAAAAACTAATGAACTTGGCTAATTTGGTTAAAAAACAGAACGAAACCATTTTAGCCATCAACAAACTTAATAGCGACGCTGAAACCGCGGGCATTGTTGCAACCAATACAAATACCAAAACGCCAACCACAAATAATAACACCGAGAATAATACTGCAAATAACACTGCAAGCAACAATACCGAAAACAATACAGTGCCTACAAATACAGTTGTAGCAAAAAATAATTTCTCTACTGAACAAGTCAATACGGCATTTAGTGTTGACCTGAGTTTTGAAAATCACAAAGACACATCGCTTGACCAGATCAATTCGTACTTTGAGAAAAATAATTTCGAATTAAGAAATGCGCAAGCTAATAATTCGAAGAACTCGGCAATGGATGCTTTAAAAACTTTAGACGGCGAGAATAAGGCATTGAATGAGGCTATTGCAAAAGCAGATGCAGAGAACGCCAATTCAAACAGTGCCGGTTCAATGAATAATGTGGAGATCAAAAACAAGATCAATTCGTTATTAGATGCTTCGGATAGTTTTGCCCAAGAAGCTAGTAATGTAAAAAAGGATGCTGAAAGCAAAACAGGCGATGAGCAAACATCACTATTGAATCAAGCTAAAGATCTTGAAGATAAATCCTTCGCTAAAAAAGTAGAAGCTGCACAACTTACCATGCAGTACAACGAAGCTAACTACAATGCTAATAAAAATGCCATTAACGATATGTTAGGCACAGTAAACAGTAGCAATCCTGATCTTGCAGCTTCGGTAAAAGCAAAATTAGATGAAATAGAAACAAAACGTAGGCAAGCGAAAGACATTCGTGAAGAAGCAAACGCCTTAACTAATAATTCGGCTAAGTTAGGCGCTATGGAAAATGCCGACGAAGTAGAAGCCGGTCTTTTATTAAAGCAAAACGAGATAATTAATGAGTTAAAAGGTGCTGTTCCTGATTACGTAGTGAAAGAACCTAGCTATAATAATGTGGGTGGAACAAAAGAAATACCTGCCGAGTTAAAACAAAAACAATCTGATCTGTACGCAAAAGAAATAAGCGCGCTCACCAATTTAACCAACGCTTACAGCATGGAGTATGAGACCAACAAAAATAACGTTCCAAAAAATTTAAATGCTGATCAAACCAAAGTGAAAAGTAATGTGATCAACTTAAATGCCGAATCAAAGAACCTATTGATACGCTCAAGTAAAACAAACGATCCTGCTGAGCGCTTAAAATTATTATCGCTTGCTGCTAAAACCGGTTTAACTGCCGCTACACAATTGAACTTTCTTATTAATAAGCAACCAACTGCTAATTTGGTAACGGTTAATAATAAGGTAAGTAATAACACTACAAATGCAGTAGCCACAACTACTAAAACTAATAATAACACAACAAACGCAGTAGCCACAAATACAAAAACAAATAACACAACTAATGCCGTAGCTACAAACACCAAGACCAATAATACAGCGGCTAATAATACCGAGAACAATACAGAAAATAATACAGCTACAAATAACACCGCCGGAACAAAAGTAATTGCACGCATTGAAGGATTAGAAGTACTAAATAAAAATGCTTACAGCGAAGCAAAACCAATTCCTGTTGATGCTAAAATGCCTGATGGCTTGATCTTCCGTGTACAAATTGGCGCCTTTAAAACAAAGATCCCTAATAATTCGTTTAGAGGTTTAACACCTGTAAATGCAGAAACTGCGGGTAATGGCTATACACGTTACACAGCAGGTAACTTTGTAAAAATAGAGAATGCCAGTGCCGTTAAAAATGATCTTCAAAAGAATGGCTACCCTGATGCCTTTGTTGTTGTATTCTTTAACGGTAAACGAATTACTTTAGCTGAGGCACTTGCCATATTAGAAAGAGAAGGCAAAACAATGGGTACAACCATTGCAAGTGCAGGTATAAAAGACAATGTGAATCCTAATTTTGCAACAAAAACCGAAACCGAAATTCCGGTAGTTGTTACAAAAGAACTTGAGAAGACAAAGAATTTATTATACACAGTACAGATCGGTGTTTACTCGCGTTTAATTAGCAAAGAACGTTTAAAGAGCCTCTCTCCTATTTATAGTGAGCAATTACCAAACGGATTATATCGTTACACTGCAGGTATCTATAACAATGTTGATCGTTTAATAAATGATAAACGTCGCGTAATTGATCTTGGTATAAAAGATGCGTTTGTTACAGCTTACATCGATGGCAAGCGAATGCCTTACAATGATGCTAAGGCTAAAAAAGAGGCTGATTCAAGTATTGTGTTTGAGGCGGAGAATCCGATCATCTTCCCTGATATCAATTCAACAAATCCTGCTACTAATACACCGGTATCTTCTATTACACCAACATTTGCGCCATTTACCAATAATGTGAAAGAAAAACCGGCAGCTACTCCAGAAAATGGGGTAAAAGAAAATGAGGATGGCGTAACCTTTAAAGTTCAAATTGGAGCATATAGTAAACCTGTACCTGATGATGTGGCTGCAAGATTCAATGGTGTAAAAACATGGCCAATTGAAAATAAAGTGATCAACGCACTTTACATTTATAATATAGGCTCATTTACTGAAGCAAAATTTGCTAAACAGTTAAAGGAAGAGGCTGTTGCCTTAGGAATTACAGACGCCTTTATTGTAGTGTATAAAGACGGTCAGAAATTATTTGGCGCTGCTGCCTCTGAATATCTTAATCGCTAATTGCATGAAATTTGAGATCAAAGATTGTAGCGAAGACCAATTAGAGATCGTAAAAAAGCACATCTCGCAATTTGAACTCGACGATCGTAGCCTGCATCACTCACAATTTTTAGTTGCTTTACAAAACAATACCATTATCGGTTTTGGAAGAATACGCGAACATAACAATTGCTCTGAATTATGTTCGTTAGGCGTAATTGAACCCGAAAGAAATAAAGGTGTTGGCATTGCCTTAACAAAGGCTTTGGCTCGTAAAGCAAAAAAGAGCGTATATCTCGTTTGTATCATCCCGGAATTTTTTAAGAAACTAGGATTCCGTCTTTGCGATACTTACCCCGAAGAGCTTCTTAACAAACTTCATTACTGCACCCACGAACTTATTGTGCCCGAAACGTATGTAGTAATGAAAAAGGGCTAAGCTTTTAAAACAGCTTATGTTTATAAGTAACTTTTCATCCCCTTAAGCGTTATAGTCCTTAAAGTACTTTTGTAAGGTGGGGCATCTATTTAAACTATTTATTGTTTTCTGTCTTATGTTTTCGGTAAATTATTCCGAGGCACAGAATAAAGAAATGTTCAAACAAAAGCGCGAACGCAAACGTGTTTGGCGCAAATGGAGAAGTAGTAAAGACGCATATAATCCTTACTTAAAGAAAAAAGGAAAAGATAAACCAAGCGCTCGCATTGCCACTGGAAACAGGAAAGAAGATCGTATTGCAAGACGAGAAAATAAAAGACAAATGCGCCGAAGCAAACGAACAATTAACAAACACTCTACCGTTCGATAGATCACTCCTCTTGCATAAATAGCTTACCATTTCCAAGCTTCATCACTAAAAATTCAGTTTGCTTTTCATCATTAAATCGTTTATATTTAGTAAAATTTAAATCTTATGAAAAATAAACTATTAAAAGTATCCGCATTATTAATATGCTTTACATTTCAATTAAGTGCCCACAATCCACCTGAAATAAAAGAAACCAGTCCGCTTTACATAAAAAACAAAAAAAGACTCGGCGCTTCAGAGGATGGCGGAGATAGAACATCCAAAAATGTTATAAAACTAAATATTACTCAATTAATTTTTAAGCAAATTAGTCTTCAATATGAACATGGATTTCATAAAAACATGTCGGGTGCATTAGGACTTAGTTATTTAGTAAAGAGAAATATCCCTGAATTACTCTTTAAACCTGAAAATGATTATGGTTATCAATTACCTGAATACTGGGGCTGGGCTATAACACCTGAGTTTCGTTTTTATCCGGGCAAAAAAGAAGAGTATCAAGCACCGCACGGGTTTTATATTGCTCCATATTTTAGGTATGCAAAATATACATTGCGCGCCGATTATATTGACACAACTTATAATCCAATGAATATTCAACCTGCGCCAAAAACCAAATACGATATGAGGGTTAGTTATGCCGGATTTACAGGAGGAATAATGATAGGGGCACAATGGATCATTAATGAACATTTTTCTTTTGACTGGTGGATAGCAGGCGGTGGATCTGGTATGGCAAAGTTAATCATCAGTGGAGAAGCTATTGAAGGCAATGTGAATATGTCTTCTCAACAACAAACCAACACTAGCAATAATATCATCGAAAATTTAGGTGAGTTACAAAGGTTCTCAGATGGAAAAGTTGAAATTGAAACAACTGCAAACTCGGCAAAAGTAACTATCAAGGGAGTTCCAATGGTTAGTTATCGGGCGTTTGGATTTTGCTTTGGTTATGCTTTTTAAAAAGCTATTAGTTTAATTAAAACAAAAAATGCTTTCCTTAATTAAGGAAAGCATTTTTTGTTTTACATAATTGCAAAACCCTATTCAAATCGCAAACTCTCAATTGGATCCAACTGAGAAGCACGTTTAGCGGGAATATAACCACTTACCAAACCAACAATAACACAAATGGCGTAACCCGACATCATCCAAAACCATGGAACAAAAAATCCGGTATCAAGAGCCATACTTATAAGGTTGCCAATAATAATCCCTAATAATATCCCAATGCTTCCGCCAAATAAACATATGACAATACTCTCGATCAAAAATTGATTTTTAATGGTTTGTTGAGTTGCGCCAAGTGCTTTTCTTATTCCAATTTCGCGCGTACGCTCGGTAACAGTAACCAATAAAATATTCATTAAACCAATGGCAGCACCTAATAACGTAATGATGCCAATGATAGTAGCTCCCATCGTTACTTTATTTAGATCATCAATAAGCATTGTTGCCAAACTATCCGATTTGGTGATCGCAAAGTCGTCCTCTTCTGTTACCGAAACATGACGTATCTTTCTAAACAATCCCCTGCCCTCTTCCAAAACAACCTCCAATTTACTAATGTGAGTTACCATCACATTAATAGTAAAATCCATTTTCTCTCCTCCAAAATACTGACGCGCATTTGTAAGCGGAATGATACAAATTTTATCTCCACCAAATGCAGCACTACTCCCTTTTGGTTTTAAAACACCAACTACCTTATATTTCAACGCACCAATGGAAATTATTTTATCATACCCGCTTGATCTTGGAAATAATAAAGCGTCAATGTCTTTTCCAATGATCACAATATTTTTTCCGCTATTTGCTTCTGCTGCCGTAAAATTTCTTCCTTGTGCTAATTCGTAGCCGGAGGTTTGCAAATAATTCTCATCTGTACCAAACACCTGAATGTTTGGGTTTGTTTTTTCACCTTCCGATTTCAATCGAGAAGTTTGACTTGCTAAAGTAGAGATCGAAGTTAAGCAAGGCATATCAAACTGCGTTTTAAAACGCATAGCATCCTTGTAAGTAATGGGTTCATAACGTTTTGCTTTTCTTCCTCGTTTACCAACTCTTACGCCAAACTCGCCATTCCTAATGGTAAACGTATTAGCGCCCATGTCTGTAAAATTACTATTGATGCCATTTTTGATCGCATCTATTGCCGTAAAAATTCCCACCAGTGCCATAATGCCAATGGCAATGATCAACATGGTAATAATAGCGCGTAATTTATTTGACTTGATAGAATCAACAGCTACTTTAATATTATCACGCAAGTTTAAACTCATATCAACATTCCCGCAATTGCGGCAGATAAATACGATGCAAGCGTTCCGCTTATTAATGCTCTTATTCCCAGTTTGGCAAGATCTGCTCTTCGCTCGGGAGCTAAAGCACCAATACCACCAATTTGCATTCCCACGCTACTAAAATTAGCGAATCCACAAATTGCAAAACTTGCTATCACTAATCCTTTTTCGCTTAAAGGTTTTGCAAGTTTATGTGTTAAGGTATCAAAAGCCACAAACTCATTAATAGTTAGTTTTTGTCCCATTAAAGTTGCAACCTGATTCACATCCTCTAGGGGAACACCCATTGCCCATGCAAACGGATAAAATATTTTCGAGAAAATTGCATCCAACGTAAATTGCGGAGAGATCATTCCCAACAAATAATTTACCAAAGCTATCAAGGCGATAAAACCGATCAACATGGCAATTACATTTATCGCGATCTTCATTCCATCAGAAGCACCATGCGAAATAGCGTCTATTAAATTTGTATGCTCACGCTTTACTTCCAAAGTTACTTTGCCTTGTGTTTTTGGAACTTCTGTTTCGGGATAAATTATTTTTGATATAACAATTGCCGCGGGTGCTGCCATTAAACTTGCGGCCAATAAATATTCAACCTTGGCACCCATATTCACATACACAATTAAAATTCCACCTGCTATACACGCCATACTTCCTGCCATAGAAGAAAGTAATTCGCTTTTGGTCATAGTGCTTAAGTATGGACGGATCAAAACTTGCGCTTCAACTTGCCCAACAAATGCGCTCGCCACATTGCTTAATGCTTCGGCCCCACTAGCGCGCATCACAAAATTCATAACGCGTGCAATAATAGCAACCAATCGTTGCATAATTCCAAAATGATAAAAAATAGCCACTAGTACACAAACAAAAATAATAGTTGCTGTAACCGTAAATGCAAAAACAAATGTGTGCGGTGTTCCATACGGTTTAGAAAGTCCATCGTGAGTGTCTATCATAACACCTCCATATACAAATGACGCCCCTTGTGTTGCGAACTGTTCTATTTTGCCCATTCCCCGTCCAAGGAATTCAAAAAAGCGAGTTACGAAAGGAACTTTTAAAACAAGGATCGCTATTAATAATTGCAAACCCAAACCGCTTATCACTAAACGGTAATTGATGCGTTTTTTATTATTCGATAAAAGGAATGCAATTCCCAAGATCAAAAAAATGCCTATTATACCGGTAAATCTTTCCATGTCTTTAAAAAAGATACAGCCAAATTAGCACTTTTTATCACAACCATCCTTACCCTTTATGGAAAAAAGTTTGCTCACATCTGTATCTTAAACGGGTACTAGTGATTTATAGTTAAAAAGGAGGAATATATGAGAATCATAGCAATTTTAAGTATAGCAATAGTAATGTTCGCGTTTTCAAAGATAAACACTAGCATGAGTTTGCAGCAAGCCATAAACAATGGAGCTGTTAAGGTTAAGATAAAAAGTTTAGGACAATATCAAGGAGAATCAACGGTGATGGAGATCCAAAATTTAACCAAAAGTGATCTTAATATAATAGTTGAACCCGGAAGAAAATTGATCGCTGATAAAGAAGAATTTCAAAATTTATTGGTGGTAAGAGAACAACAGATCTTAGTTAAGGCCAATTCAAAAACGTGCAAGAATGTTGTCGGGTTTTGTTGTGAGAGCAGCGATGCAGGTCCTAAAAAAGATTTGGGATACAAAGTAAATGCAATGGCTGATAGCGGCTTGGTAAAACTTGCCAAATACATCAACACTAATTATAAGCAACTCAGCAGCACAAGTGTGCAACAAGCTATTTGGGCAGTGAGTAATAATCATGGAAGCGCTGCAATTTCAACCTCTAGTGAAAAAGAAATGAGCTTAAAGAATTTGGTATGCAATATTAAAGGCGAGCCTATCCCTTGGTATGTAATCAAACAGCAAATTCATCAAACACCAAATGGGATGATCCATTTAGTGAACGATAGTTTGTATGGAAAAATGGCGTATACAAATGGCGAATGGTGTTATTCTAAATTGAATATATACGATACAAAGGATAATGCCGTTTTAATTAGCATCGGAAATTGGTTGCAGCCGGGTTCAAACACAATTTACAATGTGGCCATTCCTATCAAAAATTTGGGCAAGGGTAAGTACAAATTAACCCTCGAAAACGACAAACAAGTTTTTACACAAAAGGAAATTCTGATCTGAGTTTAAGGAATATACACATAACTATTTGATAACCAGTTTTTTATGAATTTAAAAACGTGAATATTTTTTAATCAACATTTCTTTCGTAATCCAAAAAAAATTTTTTCTTTTGCAGGAATAATAAACTACTATGTATTGGACTTTAGAATTGGCAAGTTGGTTAGAGGATGCTCCGTGGCCTGCAACAAAAGATGAGCTTATAGATTTTGCGATGAGAACCGGCGCGCCCATGGAAGTAATAGAGAATTTACAAGAAATGGAAGACGAAGGAGATAGTTACGAGACCATTGAAGATATCTGGCCCGACTACCCAACAAAAGATGATTTCTTTTTTAATGAAGATGAATTTTAATCCCGATAGCTATCGGGAAACCCCGCCTAAAAGCGGGGTTTTTTATTTAGAGGCAGAAACCGCAAAGCGATCTTCGATCTACGCAAAGTTATACGCAAAGAACGCAAAGATCAACTAACCGCAGAAATTATAAGAAGGCAAAAAGCTACACTTACACTAAGAGCTTTACCCGGAAATTCTTTGCGAAACCAAAGGTCTTTGTCTTCTTTTGAGTAATGGCGATAAAACTTGGCGCACTTTGCGCCTTCTTTGCGGAAAGCGTGAAGCGCCTTTGCGGTTTCTGCCTCTAAAAACTATTCGATCGATTTTTTATTGAAAATGATATATCCAAAATGCAAGAATAGCGAAAATGGATTTTGATTTTTATCATAATAATTCACTCCAAATGCAAAAGGCCCTAATGGCGTATTATAAACCGCTGTAGCTGTTCCAATAAAGTGATTGTATAAAAAAGGCGTACTATAATCGGCGTTTCCACTGGCATCCTTAATGATCGAATTGAATGGCTGCATAAAATATCCTTCCAAACGAATATCAAAATTTTTAAATGGAGTTGTGATCAATTTTACACCTCCTGCAACATAGTTGTGAGCTCTGTAATTATCAATAAAAAAAGTTTGACTCTCGGGAGTTGGATTAAATGCAGGCGCCGAAAGAATAGAGCTTTGATAATTACTAAAGAAGGTTTGGCTAGAACTCACAAACTCTCCAAACAATCCAACTCTAAATCTCTTGAATGTTCTTACATATCCATCAAACGTAATTTTGAATTGAAGCCAAGGCAAAGCATACTGATTTTTAAAAGGTAATGTATCTGAACCCACACTTGTATTACCAGGGTAGTAACTTTCATTTCCTTCTAAATAGCGCGCGCGCGCATTGAACATAACACCTTTAGTGGCGTACATTTTTCTATTCAGTGTATTAAGCCCATAATTGATCTGTCCATACCAATAATCAAAAAACGTTTTGTCAGTTGTATCTAATTTTGTAAAGTCATCGCGTTGGTAATAAAAATTCCCCCACTCTGCTGCTCCACCCGAAATATCTAATACCGATAAGTTCCCTACAGGTAAACCAACCTTTATTTCAGTATACTTATCCTCTTGGATCAAATACGCCGGCTTTAAGAGGTCGTAGAATAAAATACTGCTATTAAAATAATCCCAGCGCGAGTAAGTTGAATTCGATTCTACAAAAAACGGTGTGCTTCCTGGGAAATCAAGTCGCAATTTTGCGTGACCACCCGAGTTTAATTTTCCAATATACCCATTAGCATAAGCTAAAAATCCGATCTTGCCAATGTGATTGTATTGCAATCCCAAAAATGCTTCACTAATTGGCCGATTAGAAATGATGGCTCCCGCATCTACATAAAATGGTTTTTCGATACGAGCATTGATATTCAATTCATACTTACCGGTTAAACTATCTTGCGTAACGGTAGGATAAATACTTTTAAAACGTTCATCGGCGGCCAATCTAAAATAACGGCGTTTCAATTGTGCAAGAGTAAATTCCTTTTCTTTGTAAAATAAATTTTTTGTTACATATCTTTTTTGTCTATCATTCAAACCCTCTACATTCACTTTGTCAAAAACAAAATTTTTCTCAATAACGTCCGCCATCATATCATGTCGCTTTTTGCTTAACTCAACGGTATCCGTTTTACGTTTTATTTGAGCCAATATTGCCGGAATATTTCTTACGGTTGCTGCATAACCACTATCAATAAGCTTGTTCACTTTTTCAAAACTGAACATTCCCACATCACTCCAAGGCTCAATTAAAATTCCATTTTCGCAAACAGGATTAAAATTTGTTTCGCTCATCATGATATTACGCAACTGCAAATAAAGATCGTCGTCTTCCGGTGCGGCGGTTATATCGGCAACATTCGATCCAATGATAAAATCAGGGTTAAACTCTTTGTACATCACATCCGTTGGAAAATTATTATACAATCCTCCATCAAATAATAACTTATCATCTACTTTGATCGGACGCAAATAAAATGGATAACTCATACTTGCGCGAACTGCAGTTGCAAGATCTCCGTTCCTAAAAATAACACTTTGCTTCACTTTGATATCTGAAGCCAAACAACGAAATGGGATAAGCAGGCTATCAAAATTATTTTTAACCTTTGCCGAACTTGCCGAAAATGTTTCCATCAAATAATAATCAATAGGGATAGAATTGATCACATTGGTTGGGAGATTTTTTAATACACCATCCTTTGGGTCAACGCGCAGGGTTAACCATGAGCCATAGGTATTTCTCTTTTTAAAATAATACCCATATTGGAAATTAAGATCTCCATGTGCCGCGTTTTGAAAAAAAGATGATTTAACTTTTTCTTCGATCTCTTTAGGCGTGCACCCAATAACGTAATAAGCACCTATTAAACTCCCAATGGAAGTTCCCGAAATGTAATCAATGGGGATATGATATTCTTCCAAGGCTTTTAAAACGCCAATATGGGCTAAGCCACTTGAGCCGCCGCCACTCAAAACAAGACCTATCTTTTGTGAAAAACCAAGATTAAGGCTTAAAAAAAGGGCTAAAATGCAGTATTTTATAGACGTATACTTCAAAAGGTAGATCAGTATGTACAAAAGTAAACTTTATCTAAAAACTGCTATTATACTTCCATATATTTATTTATATTCGCTTGCTATAAAGCTGGCCAAGTGTTAAAATTCATTTTTCAGAAAATACTCTACGGAATTATCGTTTTGCTTGGTGTAGTTACGGCTATTTTCTTTTTATTCAATGTTCTACCCGGTGATCCAGCTACCATCATGCTTGGTCAAAGAGCCAATAAAGACGCGGTAGAGGCCATACATCGCGATCTTGGAACTGATAAACCTCTTTTTACCCAATACATCCATTACCTTAATGATCTTTCTCCGGTTTCGGTGCATAATCATGCAGACAACATGAATTTGTGGTACTTAAACCCTGACAAATACGACTGGACCCCTTTGTTCACCGTTGGAAAAAAGAAGGTATGTGTACTCAAGCTCCCCTATTTGAGGCGCAGTTATATCACTAAACGAAATGTTTCTGAAATTATTTTGGATACTCTTCCCGAAACTGCGGTTTTAGCATTTAGTGCCATCATTATCGCTTCCTGCATTGGTATTTTTCTGGGAATTATAGCGGCCATCAAAAAAAACAGCGCTTTCGATAGGATCACATTTGTTTTAGCAACCGTTTTTGGTATGAGTGCCCCATCGTATTTAGTTGGTTTGATAATGGCATGGTTGTTTGGGTACGTTTTGGCTGAATACACAGGCCTCTCCGCCGTGGGTAGTTTATACGATTACGATGAATGGGAAGGCCAAAAACTAAATTTAAAGAATTTAATATTACCTGCTATTACACTTGGTGTTCGTCCATTAAGTATTGTAATTCAATTAACCCGTAGTTCGTTGTTAGATGTATTATCACAAGATTATATTCGTACAGCCAAAGCAAAAGGCTTAACACTTTACAAAGTAATTACAAAGCACGCGCTTAAAAATGCGCTCAACCCTGTTGTTACAGCCATTTCAGGATGGTTTGCAGGTTTAATGGCCGGAGCTGTGTTTGTGGAAAAGGTATTTAACTGGAAAGGTATTGGCTACGAAGTTGTAGAGGCTTTAAGCAAGAATGACCTTCCTGTTGTAATGGGCGCTACATTAATTTTTGCTACAATATTTGTTTTCATAAATATTTTGGTTGATATCGCGTACGGAATTCTTGATCCTCGCGTAAGAAAAAAATAAGCATGAGTTTTAGAAGAAAAATTGTTGCGGGTAATTGGAAAATGAACAATTCATTAGCTGAAGCTTTAACGCTTGTGGACGGGGTCATTGCTCATTTGGATCCAAATACAATTACGGAAGTTATTATTTGTCCTTCTTATGCTGTGTTAGCCCCTATTCATGCACATTTGCAAGGCATGCCAAAAATCAGATTGGGTGCGCAAAACTGCAGTGAATTTAATTCAGGTGCTTATACCGGTGAGGTTTCTGCTCAAATGATAACCTCAGTTGGTTGCCAATATGTTATTGTAGGCCATAGCGAACGCCGAACATATTGTAACGAGAGCAGCGAACAACTCACTCAAAAAATGAAGCGTGCGCTCGAAAATAAATTGCATCCCATTTTTTGTATTGGCGAAAATTTAGAAGAAAGAAATGGCGCTAAACATTTCGATATTGTAAAAGGGCAATTAAAAAATGTACTTAGCACTTTTTCTCTTCACGACCTTAAAGAACTTTTGATTGCCTACGAACCCGTTTGGGCAATTGGAACAGGCGTTACAGCAACTTCAGCACAAGCACAAGAAATGCACGCATTCATTAGAAAAACAATTTCAGAATTATTTAGTGTAGATTTTGCAAACACGTTGCCAATCTTATACGGCGGAAGTTGCAACGCCCTAAACGCTAAAGAATTATTTGCTTGCAAAGATGTGGATGGCGGCCTTATTGGTGGCGCCAGCTTAAAGGCAGAGGATTTCTGTAAGATCATTTCTTCTTTTTAGAGGCAGAAACCGCAAAGCGGCCTACGGTCTTCGCAAAGGTTTACGCAAAGGACGCAAAGAATCAACTAACTGTATAAAAAAAGAAGGCTAAGAGCAATGCTTACGCAAAGGGCTGTACCCTTATCACCTTACATTTCTTTGCGAAACTGAAAGTCTTTGCCTTCTTTTGAGTTCTGGTGAAGAAACTTTGCGAACTTTGCGCCTCCTTTGCGATCCCGATAACTATCGGGAGCAAAGCATCTTTGCGGTTTCTGCCTCTAAAAAACGGTATATTTGTAAAATAAATGTCAAACTACATCGCCTATTATTTTAAAGTGGAACCCCCACAACCCGGTACTGATATTTTAATTGCCAGTTTGGGCGACGCAGGTTTTGAATCGTTTGTTGAGAACGAAGAAGGCTTTGAAGCATACATCAATGAAGAACTAGAGAAGAACATTAACTTAAACGAATTTACCTTTGAAGATTTTAAATTCACATTTGAAAAAGATAAAATTGAACAAAGTAATTGGAATGCCGAATGGGAAAAGAATTTTGAACCTGTTTTGGTAGAAGATCTTTTATTGATCCGTGCGCCATTTCATGCAGAAGTAAAAAATGTAAAGCATGAAGTTGTCATCATGCCAAAAATGAGTTTTGGTACAGGACATCACGATACAACCTGGTTAATGTGCAAACAATTATTTGACCTTGATCTAAAAAACAAAAGCGTGCTCGACATGGGCACCGGCACAGGAATTTTGGCCATTGTTGCAAAAAAATTAGGCGCTTCACCAATTTTAGGAATTGATATTGACGAATGGAGCGCAGAGAACGCAAAAGAAAATTGTATTGCTAACGGTGGTGCCGATATTGAAATTAAATTAGGTGATAAAGAACTTTTAGATAATTATAAAGACTTTGCTGTGATTCTCGCTAACATCAATAAAAATGTTTTAAAAATTCAAATTCCTTTGTATTCAAAGCTTTTGAAAGCTGATGGTGTTTTACTAATGAGTGGATTTTTTACAACTGATGTTGATGAGCTTGAAAAATTTGCGAATCAGAATCAATTAAAATTAGTTGAGCGCTACAATAAAAATGATTGGGCAGTGATGAAGCTAAGAAAATCCTAATTCCGTATCATCTTCAAGTAATTCACCAACTCATCCAGGTACTTCATCAGATCTTGTCCCTCTTTTCGCTTTACGATCATATCTAATTCATCGGCTCTGCATTCGAATCCGCACTTACAGGTTGCTTTTATAGAATTGCTTAATACACTTGAGTAATCCAACTCAGAGAACGCTGCATTGATCAATACATCGTACTTCTTTTTTACAATCTTAGCGGAAGCCTTGCCATTGGGCAAACCAAAAAAACTTTTTTCTTGCTTGGTAAACGTGATGAAATTTTTGACCTGAGATTCTTTTACATGAATGTCGATATAATACACATCCACTACTTTATCGGCTTCGTAAATAAATTTATCTATTGCATTTTTACTTGATGATGTTTTTGAATCTAACACCAAGGCAATGGTTTTCGTCTTTTCCCATGGTAAAAAATTTCTTCCACCGCCTTCGCTGTTTCTTAATCGCGCAGCAATTATAAGTTCTTTAACAAAGCCCATGACAAATTCTAACGACTTAACTCTTTTGACTAACTACATTTACAAATCTCTCAACCGTTTCTTCCAAACTAATATTACTTCTTCCTCCTGCCGCGTTTATGTGTCCTCCACCATTGTAGTGCGCTCGTGCAATTTTATTCACGTCAATTTTTCCTTTGCTGCGTAACGAGATCTTTACCATACCTTCCCACTCCATAAACAATGCGCAGAAATTAATTCCATTTATGCCAAACGGATAATTCACCATTCCTTCTGTATCTCCGCGTTGATAATTGAATTCTTTTAATTCTGCTTCGCTTAAAGCAATGTATGCCGTTTTATTATCAGGTAATACTTGGATCTTATTCAACGCATAACCTAACAAACGCATTCTGTCTCTGCTATAGGTATCGTAAACTGCTCCATGAACATCTTCATGCTTCATTCCTGTTTTTAAAAGGTCAGAAATTATTAAATGTGTATGATGATTTACACTTGGAAAACGGAACGAGCCTGTATCGGTCATTAAACCCGTGTACAAACACGCTGCAATTTTTTTATCCAACATGCGAACATGTCCCATGCCCTTCATAAGATCGTAAACTAGTTCGCAAGTACTACACGCTTTTACATCCCACAAATAATATTTTGCTAAAGCTTCGGGTTGTTGATGATGATCGATGGTTATTTTAGTAATATCTTTCTCTCTTAAATAATCGCCCAACCTCTCTACTCGTTTAAAACTATTAAAATCCAACACAAATAAAAGATCAGCTTTGTCAACATAAGCTCTCACCTTTTTTTCATCGGTTTGAAAATTGAGTACTCTTTTGGTATCAGGCATCCAGGCCAAAAATTGAGGTGTTGCATTAGGAACAATTACCTTAACTTCTTTTTTAAGCTTTTGTAAATACAAACTCAAGCCCAAACTACTTCCCATGGCATCACCATCGGGGTTTAAATGGGTAACAATGGCAATTCTCTTTGCTTTTTTAATCGCATCGCCTAACTTTTTATAACTATCTCTACGCATAAAGCAAAATTACCATTTTTTAAAGGATTAGACTTTGTTATTGAAACATAATTTTTTACCGTAAACTCCAAATGTACAGCCCGCGTGAGCGATTGCAGCGAAAAGCCTTGCTTAGGACTTTGCTAATGTTTGTTGGGCGAGGAGGCGACCTTAGGAGCCACCGGAGCCCTACAAACATAGCAAAGTACAAGCAAGCTTGTAGCGAAAAGCTCGACCCCTGAAGTAGAAATTGCTTCCAGCGTTTTTCTGGCAATTTCACTTCAGGGGGCACGCCCAAATAAATTACTTTTCTAAATATCCCTTTATTTGCTAAAACGGCAATAGATCATTACCTTTGCGCCCTATTAATAAACAAAAAAAATGGCAGGAAACATCACTTTTACAATGATCAAGCCCGATGCGGTTGAAGCCAACAATATCGGTCCAATTTTAGCAATGATCAATAAAGCCGGTTTTAGAATACTGGCAATGAAATATATGCGTTTAACTAAGGCTCAAGCCGGTCAGTTTTACGAGGTTCACAAAGAGCGTCCGTTTTACGGCGAACTTACTGAGTATATGAGCTCAGGGCCAATTGTGGCAGCTGTTTTAGTTAAAGATAACGCTGTAGCAGATTACCGTAAACTTATTGGGGCAACCGACCCTTCTAAAGCAGATGAAGGCACAATTCGCAAGTTATTTGCCAAATCAATTGCAGCTAATGCCGTTCATGGCAGCGACAGCGATGAGAACGCGAATATTGAGGCAGATTTCTTCTTCTCAAAACTAGAAAGATTCTAAAATATGAACCCCGGCCAAACGCTGGGGTTCTTTGTTTTGTATTTATCCACAAAACAGCCTAGTTTATCAAGAAGAGACATGAACAATAAACTGATTTTTTAATTTTGTAATTCAAATTTTTACCTTCCTATGGAATCTCTCGAAAAAGTAAACACCGATTATCAAAACCAGTTGAACGACTGGATCAAACACGAAAAAGCAGCCTTAGACCTTATTGGCTTTATTGGCAAATTGTGGTTCGAACGATCAATTGAATTGATACTGTTTCGCAATCAATTACACGATAGAAGCGCGAGTGAGATAATGAATTTACATTTGTACGCTAAGAACATTGTAAAAAAACCAATTACAGTTTATGATACGGTTTCTCTTGCAAGCGAAATATATAAAAGCAATGCAGGCCCGGGCCGTATTGATATTGGAAAATTAGCTTTTGAATGGCATAACGAAAAAGCGAACTACAAAACTGCTACTGATTTTATAAATGATAAATTAAAAGATCTTATTGGACAAAAAGCGAGCGTAACTCCGAAAGATGTTGTGTTATTTGGCTTTGGGCGTATTGGACGTTTAGCTGCGCGTGAATTGATATCGCAAGCGGGTAAAGGTGAGCAATTACGTTTACGCGCTATTGTTACACGCGGTGGAAGCGATGAAGAAATTGTAAAACGTGCCGATCTTTTACGCACCGATTCAGTGCATGGTCCTTTTCCGGGAACTGTAATCGAAGACCTTGTGAATAAAGCTTTGATCATTAACGGGCACACCGTTCACATGATCGATGCAAAAAATCCGGAAGATGTGGATTATACAAAGTATGGAATTAATAATGCCTTGTTGATTGATAACACCGGCGTTTTTCGTGATGATAAAGAATTGAGTCGCCATTTACAAGCCAAAGGAATTGACAAAGTATTATTAACTGCGCCTGCAAAAGGTAATGTGCCTAACGTTGTGCATGGTGTAAATCATGAAACGGTAGATCTTAAAACACAAAAAATATTTTCGGCTGCAAGCTGTACAACAAATGCCATCATGCCTATTTTACACATCATTGATAAGGAATTAGGAATTCAAAAAGGACATATTGAAACTGTGCACTCGTATACCAACGATCAAAACTTATTGGATAACTATCATAAAAAATACCGTCGTGGGCGTTCGGCCGCATTGAACATGGTAATTACCGAAACAGGTGCTGAGAGTGCTTTGAAAAAAGTATTACCACACTTAGCAGGTAAATTCACTGCAAATTCGGTACGTGTACCAACACCAAACGTATCGTTGGCAATTTTAAATTTGAGCATCAATAAAGAAGTTACCAAAGAACAAGTAAATGATATTGTAAAAAAATATGCTTTGGAAGGAAATTTGGTTGAGCAAATTCAATACTCGTTCAGTAACGAATTGGTAAGTACCGATATTATTGGAAATCCTTGCGCTAGTGTATTTGACAGCCAGGCCACTATTATTTCTCCTGATAAAAAAACAATTATACTTTACGTGTGGTATGATAACGAATATGGTTATACCCGCCAGGTGATCCGCTTTAGTAAGCATATCAGTGAGGTAAGGAGAGCTGTTTATTATTAAATTTTAGAGACCCGGAATACCGGGTCTTTTTTTTAGAGGCAGAAACCGCTAAGGCATCATAGATGCTGCGCAAAGGAGGCGCAAAGAACACGAAGTTTTAGATCACCAAAACAAAAAAGAAGGCAAAGGGCTGCGCTTTCGCAAAGTGCGCACCGCCTAATCGCTAAACCCTTTGCGTAAACCGAAGGTCCTTGCCTTCTCATTTTTTTTGCGTTCAGCTCTGCGTTCTTTGCGCCTCCTTTGCGAAATGCCGTAGGCATCTTTGCGGTTTCTGCCTCTAATTGTTTATCTTAGCAGTGTAAAAAGTATATGTCGCAATTCCCCGAAACAGAATTAATACTAACTCCGGAAGGACGTGTTTACCATATTAATTTATTGGGTGAAGATATTGCTGATGAAGTTATTGTAGTTGGCGATCAAGGACGTGTTGCGCAAATTTCATCTTACTTTTCGAAAATAGATTTTAAAACAGAACACCGCGAATTTATAACGCATACAGGTTGGTACAACGGAAAACGTATTACAGTTTTAAGTACAGGGATTGGAACCGATAATATTGATATTGTGTTGAACGAATTGGATGCGGCGGTAAACATTGATCCAAAAACCCGTACACTAAATTCAAAATTACGTTCGTTGAACATTATACGTTTAGGAACCAGCGGCGCATTACAAAAAGAAATTCCAGTAAATGGACTAGTAGTTAGTACACACGGTTTAGGATTTGATGGCTTGTTGAATTATTACGCCAATTTTAAAAGCATAAACGAAGATGCCATTAGCGAGGCCTTTATGAAGCATTCAAACTGGGATTCGAATCTACCCTACCCTTATTGCGTAAAGGCTTCCGATAAATTACTTTCTAAATTCAATGAGGGCTTTTACCGAGGAATTACAGCCACGGCCCCGGGTTTTTATGGTCCTCAAGGCCGGCAGATCCGTTTAAAGGCTGCAAAACCCAACCTCAACGAAATATTGACCGATTTTAATTATGATAACAAAAAGATCAGTAATTTCGAGATGGAAACATCGGCATTGTATGGCTTAGGAAAATTATTAGGCCATGAATGTTTAACGGTATGTGTGATCATTGCTAATCGTGTAAGAAAAGAATTCACTAACGATTACAAAAAGAGTGTGGAAGTACTAATTGAAAATTGCTTAAATAAAATAGTAGATTAAAAAATAAACTTTGTGCCTTTGCGTCTTTGTGGCAAAAAAAATGGCAAAATAGTATGACAAAAAAAGAATTAATAGAGCAAATAAGAACTAAAAAAAGTTTTTTATGTGTTGGCCTTGATCCCGACACTGATAAAATGCCATTGCATTTAAAAAATTCGGATGACCTCATCTTTGAATTCAATCGCGCCATTATTGATGCTACTGCGCCTTATTGTGTTTCGTTCAAACCAAACTCGGCCTTTTACGAAGCTTACGGATTAAAAGGAGTTGCTGCTTTAGAAAAAACGATACTTTATATTAAAACCAAATACCCAAAACATTTTGTAATTGCCGATGCAAAGCGTGGCGATATTGGAAATACCAGTGCCATGTACGCCAAAGCATTTTTACAAACCATGAATGCAGATGCAATTACTGTTGCACCTTACATGGGAAAAGATTCCGTGGAGCCATTTTTACAATATCCCGGCAAGTGGGCAATTGTTTTAGCGCTTACATCAAATCCGGGCTCAGCCGATTTTCAAATGCTCGATCCGGGATTTAAGGAACTGTACAAACACGTGATCACAAGTTGCCGCTCGTGGGGCAGCAGCGAAAATATGATGTTTGTAGTTGGCGCAACAAGAGCCGAATGGTTAAAAGATATTAGAGCAATAGTTCCTGATTACTTTTTATTAGTGCCGGGTATTGGCGCGCAAGGAGGATCGTTAGAGGACGTTTGTAAATATGGTCTTACAAAAGATATTGGCTTGCTTGTAAACAACAGTCGTGGTATTATTTATGCAAGCGCAGGAACCGACTTTGCTACAATGGCTGCCAAAGAAGCTAAAAGAATACAACAAGAAATGAGTAATTACATTAAATAAAAGATACAATGGAAAACAAACAAAATAATAAGATAGATATTGAATTAACCGAAGAAATTGCAGAAGGAATTTATTCGAATTTAGCTATCATTACACACTCTCAATCAGAATTTGTAATTGATTTTATTAAGATGATGCCAGGTATACCAAAGGCAAAAGTAAAATCTCGAATAGTACTTACACCTCAGCACACTAAGCGTTTGGTAAAGGCCTTATCAGATAACATTGCAACCTTCGAACAAATGAATGGCAAAATAAAAGATCTTGAAAGTCCATTTCCTGTTGTTTTTGGCGGACCAACAGCACAGGCTTAATTCACATCGTATCTTGCCTTATAGTTACGTGTAATTACACGATAAACAGCTTTAGGTGTAAGTGCTTTGAAGTCATAACGCAATCCAAATGAATAGCATACGTCCATGATGTTAACCTTACCAACAACATCCTGTACGCCCACTCTCATTTTATATTGCAAAACAGCTTTTAATGGTCCAATTTGGTGTTCGTATCCTAAACCAAAATTAGTACCGATCCAAAAAGAGCTAACTTCCGAATTAACCGGATATTTATCAGCCAGATTCTGAAAATCCTCCTTACCTGTGAAATAACCTTTAAAATGATTTACACTTATTCCAGTAATTGGATAAATAATAGAGTTTCCGTTTTTAAAGCGGGCTAACAATTGAATATTTGCCTCGTATGTTTTAGCATTTATGTTGTACCAAGTTGGTTCAATATTTACCGGAGCATATTGATGAAGTTCTAAGGCAAAACGCACTAGTTTGTTTCCTCCGTAAACTATACCAACATTAAATCCTGTGGCGTCGTTAAACTCTCTTACATTGCGACTTAAAAAAATCACGCTTCGAGTAATACCAACTCCAACACCAAGAGTGGTGTGTTTTAACTCCAACTTCTTTTTATCGAGTGTTCGCTTCTTGCTAATAGATGTTTTTTGTCCAAACACAACTATGGCCAACAACATTGTTATTATAAAAGAAAACTTCCTCATTAACACAAATTTACCTAAAAAACACCTCACTATCTTACCGTCGGTCCAAAATTTAATAAATGTTAAGCACAACCTCATAAGTGGTAGTTTTCACAAATGTTTTGGTACCTTTAGTGGGTAATAAAACACACGAATGAGCACTTTATTCTATAAAAGAACAGCCATAAGCCTTCTTGTATTTGTTTTAAGCCTTTCATGGGCTTTTGGACAAGTACCTGCCGAAAAAAAGAAAAAAAATTACCTACAATTGTCGGGTGTTATTTTAGATCAAGATAGTTTAACTCCAATTCCATTTGTTTCGATAATGGTGAACGATAAGGGCAGAGCTGTAAGTGATTATTATGGTTTTTTTACGGTTGTAGTTTCTGCGGGAGATATGGTACAGTTTCTTTCTGCTTCGCACAAAACTCGTTTTTACAAAGTAGATGATACGTGTTCTTTAAAACATTATTACGCCATTCAAGTTCTTACAAAAGACACTATTCAATTACCTGTGGTAGATGTTTATCCTTGGCCAAGTAAAGATGAATTCAAACGAGCCTTCCTTTCGCTTGATCTTGCTTCAACAGATTATGATAGAGCGGATAAAAATTTGAATCAACAGGCGCTAACATATATTGAGCGTACGATGACCGTTAGCGGTTCGGAAGCATATAAGAATACCATGCAGAATTATTATACTAAGGTTTATACAGCTGGTCAGCAACCACAAATTCAATTAATGAATCCTATTGCATGGGCGCAATTTATCGATAGCTGGCGTAAGAAGAATAAAAAAGAGAAGCCGAAAACAAAAGTGGTAAATAAGTTGAATGAAGATTGATCTAATCTTTCAGTAAAGTAATACTGCCTGCTTTGTAGATCTTTTGTCCCGAAATGGCTCTGTATAAAAATCTGTAAATATAAACACCTTCTTCGCACACTTCATCTTTGTATTTACCATTCCACATCGCATCGTCGCCCTCTTTAAAATATAATTCTTTTCCCCAGCGATCGTAAATTGTCATTTTAACTATAGAAATTCCATCACCATAAATTTTAAACTCATCATTTAACCCATCGTCGTTTGGCGTGAACGAATTTGGAATGTATATCAAATGTTCTTTTGTGATCTCAATACAAATTTGATCGGTAATAACGCAACCAAATTCATTTGTGGCCTTCACAGTATAGCATGTGCTTTTTGCAGGGAAAACCTGTGTCATTGGGCAATTTTTACAATAGATATTCGGACCATCGATCCATGAAATAGTTCCGCTGCCAATTGCTGCAATGTACATTGGCTCATTAATATTGAAGGTTGTGTCCCTTCCGGCATCAACTATTGGCACAGGATTAACTTGAACTAAAACGGTGCGCGTAATTGGACATAATCCATTGTTAGAAATACTTACCGAATAAACTGTAGTAACAGGAGAAGTAACATGAACTTCAGCGGCGTTAGGGTCATCCATATTATCAATTGGCCACCATGTGTTAACGCTACCACCTGAAGCAATAAGCGTGGCAGGTTGTCCTAAACACACAGCTACACTTTCTGATACTGTAGCATTTGTAAGATATGGAACAACATAAATAGTTATGTTCTTTTGATCGCTGCAAGTTACATTGCTATATGTATCACTTCCAATAACCGTATAAGTTGTATTGCTACTTGGATTTGCAATTACAACTGCTCCGTTTGGTGTATTTAAACTACCGGCAGGCGACCATGTATAATTCATGGCCCCCAATGCAGTAAGCGTTGCACTTTTTCCGGCACATAAATACAATGTTTGATTGCCAAGATCAACTGTTGGAGTTGGAATAACATTAATTACTACCGAACCTGCACCAATGCAAACACCATTATCTCCAATTAGGTAATAGGTTTGCGTATTACTTGGAGTTGCAATAGCCGATGAAGGAATACTTGTATTTAAACTACTGTTTGCTGTCCAAGTAAAACCATTTGTTGCACCAAGAGGTGATAAGGTTGCTGAACCTCCTATACACATCACAGGAGGATCTGCTGCAATTGAAAATGTTGGTGCGGGCGCAACAGTTACTGTTACAGCGGTACGAACAGTATTAGAACCACAACTCGATTCTTCAATATAATATGTTGTATTTATTGCAATTAAAGGCGTTGTAAATGTGTTGCCTCCTATTAATGGGGTGCCAGCAACTGCTACATTGTACCAATTAACTCCACAATTAATAGATGTAGTTAGTACTGTTGATTTACCTGAACAAATAATTAAACTTGAAGGATTGGTTGTATTAGGTGGTGCGATTGGAATGCAACCGTCAAATTTTACAAGAAAACCGTCAAATGATCCACCACCATAAATTGATTGATGAGAACTTGCGCTTGAAATAATTCCTGATGTTGAACTATTAGTTCCTCCTGTTAGATAAACATTGCCTAAATTATCCGTTGAACATGTTGGCCATTCTTCGGTACCACTGCCTCCAAAATAAGTTCCCCAAGTTCTTATTCCGTTTGCATCAAATTTAACTAGATAGGCATCGCCAGTACCTCCCGCATAATTTTGTTGATACGCACATGGCGTGGAAATACCATTTCCTGAATTTGTAACTCCTGCTAGATAAACATTTCCACTTGGATCGATAGTGCAGTAATTATTTGTTTCCGTGGCACTACCTCCGTAATACGTACACCATTGACGCGAGCCTGCCGAATTGAGCTTAAGCAAAAATGCGTCAGAAGCTCCGCCTCCATAAACAGGTTGATGGCCTCCGGCAGTTGTTATTACAGTTTGAGAGGCGGCTGATGTTGTGCCCGCAATGTAAATATTTCCTGAAGCATCCAACACCGAATTATAAGCCCAATCATCACCTGCTCCACCATAATATGTGCTCCACAACATGGTTCCGTTAGCGTTAAACCTTGTAATAAAAGCATCTCCCCAACCGGTAGATGCCCCACCATAAATTGGTTGATAAGCACCAAATGAAGAAATACCTGAGGAAGAAGTGGTATATCCAACTAGAAAACCATCTCCTGTAGGACCAACTGTATAAGAAAGAGCGGAGTCATCGCTAGTGCCACCAAAATAAGTTCCCCATTGGCGAACACCCGAAATATTAAACTTAACTAGAAAACCATCAGCAAATCCTCCACCAAGTGAAGGTTGATGACTTCCGGGAGTTGCAATACTATTTGGATCTGTTGAAGCAGTCTGACCTGTAATATATATATTTCCTGTCGGATCGAATACGCATCCATAGGCCCACTCCATAGAAGTGCCGCCATAATAAGTTCCCCATTGACGATTGCCATTGCTATCAAATAATACTAAAAACGCATCGCCCGAATTTGTACTTGCAGTGCCGGCGTAATTAGGTTGATGACTTCCGGGGGTTGCAATTACTCCTGATGATGTTGATGTTGTTACGCCAACCATGGCTACATAACTTCCTGAATTATCTACAGCGCATAAACTCGCAAAATCACCACCAGAGCCGCCGTAATATGTTCCCCACTGTCTTATTCCATTTGGATCAAATTTTACTAAAACCGCATCTCCGCCCCAAGTGCTTGAGGTACTTCCGCCAAATATGGTTTGATGCGATCCAACTGTTGCGATATTATTTGTGGACAATGACACACCCGATGAATAGGTATTTCCTAAGGCGTCAGCAAATGTATACCACAATTCGTCCTCTTGAGTTCCTCCGTAATATGTTCCCCACAAACGAACCAAAGGATCAATGATAAATTCTTGCGATGGATCTACATTTTCAATATCAAATGAAACGATCGAATTTTGTATCAACCATTTTGCTTTTAATTTTTTGCCGCTTTGAAAAACAAGTGGTGCTTGCTCTGTAAGTTTTCCTAATGGTGTTTCAATAATAAGCTCACCATTAGTATTGATGCTTAATTTTTCTGCCCCTTTAATGTCTAATTTAATTTGCTTATGATCTGCTCCGGGTGCAACAATGTAATCGTACTTTAAATTTCCATTCTTGCTGTACCATTTAAGATCAATACCATTGTATAAATTTTGATACATTATACTTTCATAACTTAACACACCAAGCGCACCATTAGGACAAACTTCTGTATAATAATTATCGTAACCGAGGATCTGATCATGCTTTTGAACCTTTGCATTTGCATTTGCTCCTAACCAATTAATATCTAAGCGATAAATAGTAGTTTGCTCAGGAATTTTCTGTCCGGCTGAAATATGCAATTGCATTCTCTCCTTTTCATTTTCTATCGTCTTCCATTTGTCAACTCTACTCATTTGGTATGAAACACCATTATTACGTAAATGAAAAGCCAAATTGCCGCTATTGCCTGTAAATAAAACGTCAGGGCGAGGTTTTGAGAACTGATCGCCTATTTGCCCTCTGTTTTCTTTAAAAGAAATTGGTTGAGTTTTACCCACAGGCGTTTCTTTCGCATTTATGATAAAAGAATGCAATAGAAAAAACAAAAAGAATATGTTCAATCTCAAGAACTTTGACATAATTCTAATTAACAACTAGTTTGATAAATTTAATGAATTATTGCTTAAAAAAAAACACCCTTTAAATAAGTGATACAGATTGGCTTTTTATTGGGTTAATTTATTTAGATACATGCCGATTTATAGTCGAAATATAGATGAATCTAAAGCGTTTAGTTTATTAACTTACCAGATCTTACTTTCCATTCCCTCAGCCTAAATTGATTTAATCATTCAATGCCCCCAAGGAACATTTATTCTTTACTCATTTGCTTATAATTTACCTTGTTGTTTGTTGTACTTTTTGCGTAAATTAACTTAATTCGTATGACAAAAAGCAAAAAAAAAATGGTTAATCGTTCAAAAAACTTAATTAGTCGATTCATTCCTTTAGTGATCTTGATTCCGCTTCTTTTTACTTATTGTAAGAAAAAGACCCAAAGATCGAAGAACGTTTGGATAACGACGCGCCTTATTATGATAAAATTCCAAGAGTAAAAATTGAGAATTATGTCAACCGTTTGTTTATTGATATTATTGGGCGTGAGCCGTTTGACTCTGAAATGCAGGTAGAAACGGATAACTTGATCGCGAGCAGCTTAGCTTTAAGCACCCGTGAAGCGCTTATTTTGAAATTACAAACAGACCAAACTTATCGCGCGGGCGATTCATCTTATGCGATTGCTGCGAGTAATCGTATTTACGACCTTATGACAACGCGTTTATGTGAAGGGTTTACATCGAATGATTTTATGGGCGAGTATGGCATATCTCAGTTTGCGCGATTAAGCGATTCTTTAAGTGGTAACTGGGCAGGCTTTTATGCAGCTAAGGCTAACTCAGAAGCTATTCTTGCCGCTGCAACAGCAAAATGGAAATGGTATCACAAAGAAATTACAATTGAGGATTACTGCACGATCTTGATCAATAACTCTGTTACATTCACAAAAACAGATTCATACATGGGTAACGAAGACAATACCATCAAATACACATTCAATGACCTTTTATTCAGACAATATACACTTGACGAATTTAAAGTTTCAAGAGATATGATCCTTATGGGAAAATCGGGTTTGTTATTTGGTAAAACCGGTCATAGTAAAGGAGATTACATGAATATTCTTACACATAGTAATGAATTCTATGAAGGAACAGTTAAATGGTTATATAAAACATTCTTGGTGCGCTTACCTAGTACCGAAGAGATAGTGCCGCTGATGGCAACATTACCTGTTGATAAAGACATCATTAAAATTCAACGTAATATTTTAAAAACAGATGAATATGCAAATTTCTAAAACCGGATTAAAAAAACTCGCGCTCATTGTAGTATTCTGCGTTGGCGGTGTATTTAGTTCTTGTAAAAAACAAGAAACGAAATACGAGTACGAAGTAAACAATGAAGATATACTTCCGGCCAACGTAAATAAAACACGTTTAAAGACCACCGATCAGTACGTAGCTATTTTATACGCAAACTTATTTCAAAAGGCATTATCATCTAATAACTTATTTACTATTTCACAATGCTTTGATTCTGTAGGTGATCAAATTTTGGCGCGCCAAATATTGATTGCCAATTTGATGAAAAAACCTGGTGTAATTTTACCAACGGTAGCGAGCATGAATGCAAATATAGAAGCGTTTATTAACGAAACCTATGTACGCTTTTATGTACGAACTCCAACTGAATCTGAAAAGGCATATCTAAAAAAAATGATCCAGTCAGATCCAAATTATACACCGGAAATAATCTATATTTCTTTTGCACTGAGTGACGAATACATGTACTATTAATCCAACTTCAACACAAACAATAAATGAAAAGAAGAGATTTTTTAAAGAAAGCATCATTAGCAGCCGCAGGTTCTATTATTGCTCCTTACATTTTGCCGTCGGGCAGACTATTCGCCGGAAATAATGTTCAGGCAGCGCAGCACGTGGTGTTGGTAATGTTTGCCGGTGGTGTTCGCCATCAAGAAGCAGCACTACAAGGTTATTTGCAATTAGGTCAAGGTGGAAAGATCACTTCACTCAACACACCCGGTAATGCAGGAAACATTATGCCAAGTTTATTTAATGGTTTGGCGCCAAACAGTAGTTTAACTCCTATTGTTTACGGAACAGGAACAACAGGAGCGACTCCTATTGCACCAGTTATTTCAGGAGCAAACTCTATTCAATCGCTTGGAACAACATTTAAAGAAGTGCGTTGTATCACTGCCGGTCACTATGACGGGTGGACCGCTTTATTGCAAGGTAACCGTATTGCTTCTCAAGGATTGAAACAAAAACCTGTTTATCCTACTATTTTTGAATACGTAAGAAGAGAAATGGGTTTACCTGCAACTAAAGTTTGGTTTGTTGGAAATGGTATAGGAGCTTCTCTTCCTTTATTGAACTATAGTGAACATCCAAATTATGGGGCAAAATATGGAGCAAACTTCTTTGCACCCTTAACTACTTTTGGAACACCTGGTCAGGCATGGTACGAAGATGCAAAAGCTTATGACCCAACAACTGAATTAGGCCCAATGTATGCAATGAAAACTTTTTTAGATAAGAATTTCTCAAATATTGGAAAACCACTTCCTGATCTTAAAAATACGGAGGCAGAGAAATATGATATTCATAATTTCATGAAACAAATGTTCACTAAAACGCACAACAATTCAGTGGCTGCACCTCCGGGAGCAAGTAATGGTGATGCACGTAACATTGGCTACTGTGCTGAATTAATGAAATATTTTAAGCCAACATTAACAGTAGTGAATTTAAGTGCTGTTGACTCTTGCCACCAGAACTACACCGGATATTTACAAGCGTTACACCAAGCTGATCATTCAGTAGGTTGGTTATGGAATTATATTCAAACAACAATTCCGGAAATGGCAAACAACACAGTAATGCTTGTTGCACCTGAATGCGGAAGGGATCTTTATCCTAATCCAATAAAGGACAATAATAATTACTTTGCTTACGACCACTCTGACGCAAACTCATTAAGAACGTTCACATCTATCATTGGTGGAACAACTCCTGCCGGGCTTGTAAAAGGAGATCCAACTACCCCGGTAGGTTTAAATACAAATGTTGTTCCTACAATTGCCGAAGTTCTTGGAATCAAAAATCAAGTTGTAGGCTCTGGATTCTTAGCACTAGGCACTCAATCATTCTACGATCTAATGTCATAATAATTAAATATGAAAAAATATTATATAAATAGTTTCTTATTTGCTTCACTCTTTATTGTGATGCTCATATCTTGTAAAAAAGATGAGTCTGTTCCCCCTAATCCATTTGATGATCCGAGTTTAAATGCACCTGACCCAACACCCTCAGGATATAACCCACCGCCAACTTCATTTGAATACATTTATGATAAGGTACTAACAAAAACATGTAATAATTCAGGCTGTCACGATGGGACATTTGAACCTGACTATAGAAACATAAGCAGCGCGTACAACTCAATGGTATATGCACCTATAACAAACAACCCAAATACAAGCATATATAATTACCGTGTTATGCCTGGAGATGCTTCTAAATCGGTACTTATTTCAAGATTAACTCAAGTTCCGGGTAAAAATTTACCTACAGCATTAACTTTCGGACAAGGAAGAATGCCTTGGAACGACACCATGTGGAAATTCACCGGGTCAAATTCAACATATATTCAAAACATTACCGATTGGATCAACGCCGGTGCAAAGGATGTGTTTGGAAATCCTCCGGTACTCGGGAACAAAAACCCAAATACGATGGGATTGCAGCTAACAAACACAGGTAATGCAACAGCGTTTCAACGACCAAAATATATTAGCATTTCAAAAGGCAATGGACCTGTGGATATTTGGTGTTATGTTGTAGACGATAATACTTTACCACAGAACATGGTTAGTGCTGAAATTAAATTCTCGTTAAATCGTTTTGATTTTTCTAGTGCTGTAACTCAAACATTAAACTTTACAAGTAGTGGTAATAGTTATTTGGATATGCC
The DNA here is from genome assembly GCA_016705695.1 of Sphingobacteriaceae bacterium. Classification (GTDB taxonomy): domain Bacteria; phylum Bacteroidota; class Bacteroidia; order B-17B0; family Aurantibacillaceae; genus Aurantibacillus. The sequence goes on along the minus strand of JADJLA010000007.1, from coordinate 130,829 downwards.
GTTGGATAATACGGTTCAATATAATTATAAGCTCACTAATTTTAATTTAAATACCGTACTTAACGACACCGGATACATTTTTATAAGAACATATATCCGCGATACCGATCATGCAACTCCTTCCGAAACACCAAATAACGGCTCGTTGTATTATACAGATTATTTCATTCTAAAAATAACACCGTAATATGAAAGCAATTATTTCAACTTTAGCAATTGCGGCATTAATTTCAGCTTGCAAAAAAAAGGAAGAGCCTGCCCCCGATCCAGTACCAACAATTGAGATCGTGAGCATATCACCTTCTACTGTAAAGGAATTTCAGGATTCTGTAATTATTAAGATAAAATATAAAGATGCTAATGGTGATCTTGGTGATCAATCGCCCGATGAACATTCGCTCCAAGTAAAAGATAGTCGCTTACCAAATCCCGACACTTACCATATAAAACCACTTGCGCCTATTACGAGTGATGATATAAATATAGAGGGTGAGTTAACTGTTAAATTGAATAGTTTATTCTTGCTAGGTACCGGCACATCGGAAGTAACAACATTGAATATTAAATTAAAAGACAGAGCGGGTCACTGGAGTGCGGAAGTTACCTCTGCGCCAATAACTATCAATAAATAAATTGAAAAGAGCAGGCCTTATAAAAATATTTCTTGTTTTAGCGTTTGTTTGCAATGGATTTGAGGATCTGAGATCTCAGGTACTTCAAAATACAAATATGCAAACTAATACCATTACGCTTTGCCGTTCAAAATTCTACGACGACGCCGGGCCCTCGGCTCCTTATTTTTCTTTATTAAATACAGTTGTTGTTCAAACGTTAACCATTATTGGAGGCGGCCCAATTACAATGACATTTAATCCGGGATTAACGCAAACGCAAATTCAGGCCGGTGATTTTATTTCCTTTTATGATGGGATGAATTCTGCGGCACCATTACTTGGTGGTCCTTTTACTGCAATTAATCCCGGCAATCCACTACCAACAATTATTGCACCCTCAGGAACATTAACTGTTGTATGGAGCGAGAATGGAAATACAGTTGGGCATGGCTGGAACGGTGGCTGGTTCTCTTTAGCACCACCTCCAACTCCACCTACAACAAGTATCAATTCTGTGCCCTCATGTAGTTCAACTGTAATTACAATGACAACTACTGAAGGAGTTCTATGTGATTCATTAAAGGCAAACTATTTTAACATCACCGGTCCTGTGTTTCCGGTTATAAGTACAATTATTCCTACGCCATGTAGTAATGGAACATGTAATGTATTTCAAATTCAATTAAATTCCCCAGGCTTAAGTCAAAATTGTAACTATACGATTAACTCAACTTTATTTAGAAAAGATAAATGCGACAGTATTTATAAATATCAAAACCTTATCACCACATTCTCAATTATTACGTGTCCAATAACAGGAAGTATTAACGTAACTTCAAGTAACACTGTTTGTGCATATAGTTGCACCGCAAATGTAAGGGCGGTTATTCCAGCATCTGTATGTTTAACTTTAAATTATACCTGGGATAACGGCTTACCATCTAGTGTAGGCCCACATCCGGTTTGCCCTACCATTACAACAGTTTATAATTGTACGGTTAGTGTTGCATCGGCCCCTACAAATTCTGTTGTTATCACTAGAACCATTTATGTAATTGATCCGCAAATAAACGCATTACCTTCTCCGTCGGTTTGTCAGGGTACTAATTTTAATTTTTCAGGAACTCCTTCACCGGGAGTTTGGCTTGGCCCCGGAATTACAAATTCATTAACAGGATTTTTCTGTTCGGCATGTACTGGCCCGGGTGTAAAAACAATTACATATCAAGTAGGAAGTTGTATCACAACAACACAGGTAACGGTTATACAGATAAATGTCGGGAGCGCCGACGCTGCATGTTTAAATGGACCAACATTTACTGTTACCGGCGGATTACCATTAGGCGGAGTATGGTCGGGCCCACACATATCGCCAACTGGTGTGTTTACACCAACTCAAGTTGGGTCTTTTTTAATTACATATAGCGTTGGGCCTTGTGCATTAAGTAAATCCGTTAACGTTACAAATGCATTAACCGTTCCACCTGGCACAATTAATATTTGTAGATCAAATTGGTACACATATCTGATAAATTTACCAGGCATTTCTCCTATTGGTGGAAGATTTTACAAAACCGGCCCGGGAATTTTAAATAGTGTTATTGGAACATTCAGTCCTAATCTTGCCGGTGTTGGATTGCATGTTATCACCTACTCGCTTTTGAGTGGTTGTTCAGAAACATTTGCTGTGAATGTATTGGATATTGATGTATCTCCTACTACTGCTACAACTTGTCCTGCAAAGGCCCCATTCTTACTCTCTACCATTCCATCAACTGCAACGCCTTCCGGTGGAAGTTGGAGTTGCTCTGTAGTTGGCGCAATTCAAAACCCGGCAACAGGAATGTATAATCCTTCGGCAGGTGGCTTGAGTAATCATAATGATATTGTTGTGTATAAAGCAGCTAATGGTTGTCCTGATACAATAGTAATGCGATGTATACGAACAAATATTTCCATCGACAGTTTATTCTTTTGCACTTCAAGTAACACACTTCAACTCACCAATAGTTTTGCAACATTTAGTTATGCGCCTTCGGGCGGTATTTACACAGGTCCGGGCGTAAGTTTTACGGGCGGTAATTACATTTTTAATCCAAGTGTTGCCGGACCGGGAATTCATAATGTGTTCTATGATATAAATACCTGTACCGATTCTATAAAAATGATAGTGTACCCTGCAGTAGTAACAGCTCCTGACCTTACCGTTTGTTCAACACATCCAACGTTATCACTTGTAACACCTCCTTTGCCATTTGGAACTAATTGGACCGGAGGCCCCGGTTTAATTACACCTTCTTTAGGTATTATGAATCCCGGTGCAGTGTTAGCAGGAAATCAATACACATACACATTTACAAACAGAGCAGGTTGCGGAACAGGTAGTGCAAAAGTTTATGTGTATCAATTTGTGGCAGCTAATATTTCAAACCTTGCTTCTGTTTATTGTTTTCAAAATACAACATATACATTTAATACTGTTCCGCCAAACGGCACCTTAACTGCAGTAAGCTCCATCACGCCAAACACATTCAATCCTTCTATTGTTGGAGCCGGTCAATATACTTTAACTTACCAATACGGCGTTGGAGCTTGCTTAACAAGCACAACCACTGTAGTTAGAGTTCATCCACAATTAACTACAAGCACAAGTATCTCTGCACCGACTATATGTTTGGGAGGGTCATCTGTAATTAATGTAAAAGGCAGCGGAGGTTTACCAGCAGTAACACAATACACTTATAGTTGGACGAATAATTTAACGCCACAAAACACACACAATGTAGTTCCAAACGCAACAACAGTTTATACATGCGTTACTATTGATGGCTGTTCTGATCCTGTTATAGACACGTTTAGGGTTTTTGTTTATCCAACGTATTACCCGGCATTTATTTCACCTCCTAAGCAATGTTATGGGGTAGCTGCGCAAGTAACAACAAATATCACTCCTTCAACAGGACCATATACATACACATGGAATACAACACCTATTCAAACTAGTAATGTATTAAATGGAGTTGCTGGAAAAAATTATTTCTTAAAAATAAAGAACACTGCTACAGGTTGTACAAAGGATACATCCATTGTTATTCCGGGTTATAATGCTATTAAAGCGCTTTTCTCGCCTAATCCAAATTTAAATTGCGTTCCTTTTGAAGAAAGCAGAATAGCCTTCCTTGATCTTAGTAATGGAGCAACCGGAGGTGCCTGGAGTTTTAATGGGAATACATTGCCTTATGTACCAGGACAAACAGTATCTCACGACTTCGTAAATCCCGGAAATTATAATGTAACGTTGAATGTTGTAAACGAAGGAAATTGTCCGAGCTCATATGCCTTATCGGTTTGTGTACTTGAATCAACCGATATATTTTTACCTGATATTTTTTCGCCAAACAATGATGGTGCAAATGATGTATTGTATCTAAGAGGAAATGGTGTGAAGGAAATGGTATTTCACATTTACGATCGTTGGGGAAATAAAGTATTTGAATCAACAGATGTGAAAAATGGTTGGGATGGTACATATAAAGGAAAAGATGCTGAGCCCGGAGTTTATGCATACTACTTAAGCGTTACCATGTTTACCGATAAAAAACTAGTTCAAAAAGGAGATATTACTCTTGTAAGATAATTATGAAGTGGATCTACATAACGTTATTTCTAAGTGTTGGTTTAATTCATGCTCAAGACATTCACTTCTCGCAGTTTTACGAATCACCCCTACTCCTTAATCCTGCGGCGGCGGGTGCAAGCAACAGCGATTTTCGTTTTGTTGTAAATTATAAAAATCAATGGAAAAGTGTTATCAATCCTTTTAAAACAATTGCATTAGCATTTGATTCAAGAATCTATCTAAACAAAAAGAAAAAAGGAAATCATATCGGCTATGGCTTTAGTATGTATAACGATAAAGCCGGGATGAGCAAAGTTACTACTAACCAAGTTAATTTGGATCTTGCATACCATGTGTATTTTAGCAGAAGCAGTAGTTTGAGCGCTGGTGTTAAAGCCGGATTTTTTCAACGAAATATAAATACTACCGACCTTAAATGGGATGCACAATATGATGGAAAAGCTTACGACCCATCAAAACCAACAAGGGAGAGCGCGATCTTTCAAAGTTTCATGAAGTTTGATCTTGCGGCAGGTATTTTGTATAAATATTACAGCAGAGCAAATGGTGGGCGTTTTGAATTAGGTGGTTCTCTGGCACATATCACAAAACCAAAGATCTCATTCTATTCATCCGATCCTTCTTTGAATTTTAAATACATTGGGCATATGCATGCGCAAGTAAAAATGGGTGAGAATACTTTATTTTTACCTTCGGCCATGTACGCTTTGCAGGGCAAACACCAAGAGGTCATATTCGGTGGAAGTATCAAATTTTTAATTGGTCAATCAACGCGCGAAAAAGTTATATTAAATACATTCACCCTTATTTCATCTGCAATACAATTTGGTGCCTATTTACGTGCAAAAGATGCGCTCATATTTACAGCAGCAATGGACTATAAGAAAAACATGGTATTTGGCGTAAGTTACGACGTGAATACATCCAAACTCAGTCAGGCAAGTAAACGCCGTGGTGGTTTAGAGTTATCATTCATTCTCAAAGGTCTAAGCAATGCTAAGACCAAGGGAAATAGAAATGATAGGTAGACCTACTCTACGATGATCTTCTCGTTGTGAATTTTCTCTCCATTTGAAGTGATCACCGAATAATAATATCCACTAGAAAATTTACTGATATCGATCGTATTGATTCCTTCCTTAAGTGAATTTTTGCACACCAATTGCCCAATAGAATTATAAATTGCTATTTCCGGTTTTTCAATATTTTCGTTTAGTTCAATTTTAAAAAATCCCTCTGCTTGGGTTTGGAAATAGTTTAATGGTTCTTGATATCAAGTCCTCATTAAGACTATTGCAAACTGTAACAGTTTGTGTTAATGTAGCACTTCCACAACCATTTGCATTTGTACTCCATACAATATAATTGGTAGTTACAGTTGGTGTTACCACAATAGAAGATCCAGTAGCGTTTGTACTCCACGTATATGTTGTGGAACCTGATGCAGATAATGTGGCTGATTGACTACTTTGACAAATAGGATTGCTGCTTGTATTTACAGAAACAGTAGGTGCGTTGGGTGCCAGCGTACAGGTTGTACAAGCTGTACGGTAATACAAACCTGCCACAATAATAGCAAAACAATCGCCGCCACCACTAGCTGAATAATTAGCAGTACTTTGGCCTGCCGCAGCAGGAGTACCGGCGTCGGAAACCCAATTAAACCCAATTTGTGCGGCTTGAGGTAAAGTATAAGAAGGAGTAATACTATTAAAAGCAATGTTAGAGTTAGCCAACTTTTGCAGATCTGAAATGAGCATAAAATTAGATGTGAGGCTGGTAGGTCCACAAACATTGAAACCGCCTATTGTAGCCGTTTTTGTGCCCCCTATTTGAGATGCGCAACCATCAGCTATAACAATATTTCCTGTATAGCTTTGTGAGTTATCTGCATAAATGATAACTAAACTTGCGCCGTGTGCATCATCGGGTTGTGTAGTAGCAGTTAGAGCTACAGGAATACCTGAAACAGAATACGTTCCATTGCCTGTGATCGCTGAGGTTACATCTGCTCTATACGCATAAGTGTTAGGGTAGTTCCAGCATAAGTTTGATCCCTGACCAATTACAGTCATTGAAAATGAAGAGCTCACGTTTTGTGGGTTAGTGACAGTTGCCGTAATTGGAATTCCATTTCCACCAACACTTACATATAAATATGCTTTTAGAATAGTTGTACAACCTACCGGAGGTAATGACGAAACAATCAAAGGAGCTGGTTGAACCGCGGCGCCAGGCCAAACAGTAGGATTGCGCATTGCTAAAAATACATTTGTCTGTAAATAATTAAGTCCACAAGCGCTTGCCGTATAACTTGTAGCAATCGTAGAATTTCCATCAGCAACTTTTAAAGCCGATTTATTTTTTCCGTAATCCACTGTTCCAGGTTCAGCGTTGTAGAATAAAGTGTTTTGAGATAAAGCTATGTTACCAAAACATACTATTGAAAATAAAAAGAGTATAGATTTTTTCATATCGTAACTTTAAGTGTTAAGTAAATATATAACAAAAAAGTTAAAAAGCAAATTTATCCATACAAAAAAGGCCTCGCAAAGTTGCGAGGCCTTTTAATTCTTAATTCAATCAAATATTACATCATTCCACCCATTCCACCGCCGCCACCGTGACCATGATCATGTGCATTCGCAGCTTTTTCTTCGATCTTCTCAGCCAAAACGCAATCGGTAGTTAATAACATACCTGCAACAGAAGCTGCATTCTCAAGTGCTACACGACTTACTTTAGTTGGATCGATAACACCTGCTTTTAAAAGATTTTCGAATACTTCGGTACGTGCATTGAAACCAAAATCATCCTTACCTTCTTTTACTCTTTGTACAACAATAGATCCTTCGATACCACTGTTAGCACAAATTTGACGAAGGGGTTCTTCCAAAGCACGTTTTACAATTTGAATACCTGTTGTTTCATCATCGTTTGAACCTTTAGCTTTATCTAAAGATGATACTGCACGAATATACGCTACTCCTCCACCCGGTACAATTCCTTCTTCAACAGCTGCACGAGTTGCAGCTAATGCATCGTCAACACGATCTTTTTTCTCTTTCATTTCAACTTCCGACGCAGCACCAACATAAAGTACAGCAACGCCACCAGCCAACTTAGCTAAACGCTCTTGTAATTTTTCTTTATCGTAATCAGATGTGGTTGCTTCAATTTGATTTTTGATAGCATTTACACGCGCAGAGATATCAGCTTTTTTACCGGCTCCATTCACAATTGTAGTATTGTCTTTGTCAATGGTGATCTTTTCTGCTTTACCTAACATGTTCAATTCAGCATTCTCCAATTTGAATCCACGCTCTTCGCTAATAAATGTTCCACCGGTTAAAATTGCAAGATCTTCTAACATTGCTTTTCTGCGATCACCAAATCCCGGAGCTTTAACCGCAGCAATCTTTAAATTAGCACGTAAACGATTTACTACTAACGTTTGTAATGCTTCTCCGTCTAGATCTTCAGCAATGATCAATAATGGTTTTCCTGTTTGAACTGCTTTTTCTAAAATAGGAAGCAATTCCTTCATCGCGCTAATTTTTTTCTCGTAAATTAAAACATAAGGGCTCTCTAATACTGTTTCCATTTTATCTACATCAGTAATAAAATAAGGAGAGATGTAACCACGATCAAATTCCATTCCCTCAACAACATCAACGCTAGTATCTGTTCCTTTTGCTTCTTCAACAGTAATAACTCCTTCTTTTTTAACTTTACCCATTGCTTCTGCAATTAATTTTCCGATAGTACTATCGTTATTTGCAGAGATGGTTGCTACTTGTTCAATTTTTTTAATGTCATTTCCTATCGATGTTGATTGCTTCGCTAAATTTTCAACTACCAATGCTACCGCCTTATCAATTCCACGTTTTAGATCCATTGGATTTGCACCTGCCGCAACGTTCTTTAAACCGCCCGTTACAATGGCTTGTGCTAAAACAGTTGCTGTTGTTGTTCCATCACCTGCAATATCTGCAGTTTTAGAAGCAACTTCTTTTAATAATTGCGCGCCCATATTTTCTACAGGATCCGACAATTCAATTTCTTTCGCTACCGTTACACCGTCTTTTGTAATTGCCGGTGAACCAAATTTTTTGTCGATGATAACGTTACGCCCCTTTGGACCCAATGTTACTTTTACTGCATTTGCTAATTTATCAACGCCGCGTTTTAGTGCATCGCGTGCTTCTATATTAAATGTTATTTCTTTTGCCATGATTTTGATTAGTTGATTTGATGATTAGATAATGAGATGATTAAATGATTGCGAAAATATCACTTTCGCGCATAATTAAAAGGTCCTTGCCGTCTACTTGAATTTCAGTACCTGCGTATTTTCCATACAATACAGTATCACCTACTTTTACCGTCATTGGTTCGTCGGGCTTTCCATTTCCTACCGCTACTACCTTTCCACGTTGTGGTTTTTCTTTTGCTGTATCAGGAATAATGATACCACCAGCTGTTTTTGTTTCTGCCGCTGCTGCTTCAACTAGAACTCTATCTGCCAAAGGTTTTACGCTAATTTTTGCCATATTTATTCGAATTTTAGATTAGTTTTTTTTAATTCGCATACGAAGGTAGCAGAATTTATGCCAAATGGGAACAATTGAGCTTTTTCGGTCAAATTTACCTTGTTTGACAGCCCTAAAACGCCAATCTGACACTTGAAATTCCTGCATTTATTTTCACTATATTTACATATGGGACTTTTCAGAAAAATTAGCCTTTTTGCCCTTTGTTTTCCCCTGTTAACCAGCTGTTATTCGCAGGGTTCGGGTGGTAATTCTATCGACGCCAATATACCTGATAAATTGGCCGCTTATAGTACGCACACTATAGAGATCACCATAAAAAAAGGATCAAATTCAAGCTTTTCTAAGTATCAATTAGATGTGCCGGCTAATGTTACCATAAAGGAAGGTATTAGCAAGGATGGTAATTTTTCGTTCGAAAAACAGCAGGCTAAATTGGTTTGGGTAGAGAGTCCAAAAACAGATGAATTTACAATAACCATGATCATGGAAGTTGGAAATGCAACAGGGCAAGTAATGTTTGAACACCGTTATTTTTACATTGATGGCGAATCTCGCAAAGAAATTAGTGATGGCCCTATGCATGTTGAATTTACTCCGGGTACACCTCGCGATAAAACTATTGCAGAAACTAAATTAATTGAACCTGCAAAAACAAATACGGTTGCTTCAACTCCAACCGTTGCAAACACAACACCTACTACCGCGATCACAAAAACCGAAGAACCAAAAAAAGTAAACATCACCATTCCTGTTTCAAAAACAATTACTCCAACAAGTACCGTTGTTCCTGTTGCAGCAATAACTCCAACCAATAGCAGCAATACTACGCCGCAATCCATTGAAATAAAAGAATACAAAGTGCAAATTGGTTCGTTTGGCGCAAAACCAAGCATGGCTAAGTACAGTAATATTGGAAAGGTAACTATTGTTGAAGAAGCCGGTGTTTTTAAGATCCTAGCCGGAAGTTTTCCAACCAAAGAAGAAGCCATTAAAAAAATGGAAGAGCTCAAAACTCAGGGCCATCAAGGCTTTGTGGTGCTTTACATTAATGGTGTGAAAGCTAAATAATTTTTATTTTTATTAGTGCATTTTTATTTGGGCGCCGGGCGGGCTGCTCCGGGCTCGCTGTTCGCTCGGCTTTTTTTGTTTGGCGAAAAGCCAAACAAAAAAGAGCTAAACCCTTCGCATCCCTGGCGCAAACGGTAAGAAGAGGCGGCTGTCTCTCTTTAACGGCCGCGTGAGCGATTGTAGCGAAAAGCCCTGCGCAGGACTTTGCAAAATGTTTGTTGGGCGAGGAAGCGACTTTAGGAGCTACCGGAGCCCTACAAACATTGCAAAGGACAAGCAGGCTTGTAGCGAAAAGCGCGACGGCGAGCGAACTTCCAGCGTATGTGGGGTGAGCCTCGCCGGCACGCCCAAAAATTCAATCCTGTTAATACCTTTTATTGCCATCTTCTTTTTTTTTTGGTTTATTTACAAAGATGAAAAGATCACTCCTTCTTTTATGTTTCATAACAACATCACTCGTTGCTCAAAACGAATTTGATAAATACGGCCCAATGGGCTGTGAGGTTTATACCGACCTTGATGAAGCATTGAAAGCAAAAGGAAGAGTTTACAAACTAGATCTTAACTTAAAACCCATCACAAAAAAACAATATCCAAAACTCAGTTCGCTTAAAGATCTATTAGCACTACGCATGCGCGGAAATGGAATTACTACGTATCCCGAAAATTTTAATCAACTCAACTACCTTGCTTATTTTGCTTCGTACAACAACAGCTTAACGGCCTTCCCTACAAATCTTAAAACATTTTTTAATCTCGAGTATCTCGAGTTACAAAATACAGCTATCGACAGCATCCCTGCGGAAATTGTTTACTTGCAAAAATTGCGCTCGTTCAAATTTGGGAATACAGATGATACTTTACGATTACCAACCACACTGAAGTATATTAAAAATTTAAAGGACATCAGCGTCGAGAATGTGATCATGGATAGTTTACCAAAAGAAATTTTCAAAGTGCAGTCGCTTAATTTCCTTTATCTCTCCCATACCAATACACATTTCCTTACCAAACATTTTGAGCGCTTACAAAATCTAGAAGTTTTTATTTTAGAAAATAATCCGATCACAAAGATCCCTAGCGAAATTTACATGGCTAAAAAGTTACGGATGATCTCTTTTCGCAATAATAAAATAACAACCATTCCCGAAACCATTACCGAATTAAAAGAATTAGCATTGCTCGATCTGCGAGGAAATCCAATAGAACAAGAAGAGATAGATAAATTAAAGGCATTGCTGCCCGACTGTCAAATTAAATTTTGATCAGTTGCCCTAAACGAAGGGTTGATGTTGGCTTCAGTTTATTCTTTTTACACAAAGCTCCAACCGTTGTATGGTAACGTTTAGCAAGATACCCTAGTGTATCTCCATTTTTGATTTTGTGTAATTTACTGCCTGTTTTTTTAGCATAAGCCAATTCTGCTTTGGTTAAACCAACATCTCTACGGTGACGGCCTTTTAAAGCTCTTAAGTCGTACTTCGCAACAACATCTGTTTTTCTTAGAACAAAACAATTGTCCTTTAAATTTCCACTTTTAAAATCAACAACATCCATCGCGTCAATAGCCTGACCCAAATAACGTAATTCCCAATGTAAATGATCGCCAGTTGAACGGCCTGTGTTTCCACCCAAACCAATAATTTCTCCGGCTTTTACCACCTGGCCAACTTCTACATTCATTTGCGAAAGGTGACCGTACACAGTTTCTAAACCATTATTATGACGAACAATGATACAATTACCATAACCGTAACATACTTTTGCGATGCGAACCATTCCGTCAAATGCCGAAACAACTGTATCTCCTGTTACCAGGTCAATATCTGTTCCGTAATGCGGTCGGCGTCGTCTCCAGCCAAATTCACTCGTTGTGTTTCCTTTGAATGGCATTTTAAAACCGGGAGCATCCGGATTAACAAGATCAATTTCAACACTGTCAACCTTAAATGCCTCATTAAAGTTATATGGATGTGCCATGGTAGTATCCCAACTGGCATAAAGGTCGTTACTTGGAAAAACAATTAAACTTGTGTCAATATCCACATCCTCGTTACAGTCTTCGCTAAGTTTAGCAATGTTGGTATTAACGCTCGAAGTATCGTCTTTTGACTTCACTTTCTTCTTATCATCTCCAGGCTTCTTTTCATCATAAACTGATGCACTAACCGTGTTTGATGTAACCACGAGTAATGAAATGATTATGAATATTTTATGAATTACTTTCACCTAGTTTTAATTGAAGTTTTGCAAAGATTGGATTTATTGTGAAAAAACCAAAGTTAATTAAAGTTTAACACACGCTTCTTATTAACAAGTATACGCAATAAATTGAAAATTAGTTACATACAGAGATGTTAAATTCCCTTGTTTTTAACAAAAACATCCCATTTTTCGAGCATTTGCTGCATATCCTGGGGCAATTCGCTATCAAAGAACATCTTTTCGCCGGTGATAGGATGTTCAAAGCCAAGTGTTTTAGCATGAAGAGCTTGGCGGGGTAAGATCTCAAAACAGTTTTGAATGAACTGTTTGTACTTGGCGGTGTTTAGTCCTTTCAAAATTTTATCGCCACCGTATTCGTTGTCGTTAAATAGTGGGTGACCAATACTTTTGAAGTGAACGCGGATCTGGTGAGTTCGTCCGGTTTCGAGTTTACATTCAATTAAAGTAATATAGCCATAACGTTTAATTACCTTCCAGTGTGTTACTGCGTGTTTGCCATATTCGCTTCCTTCGGGAAAAACCGCCATCACTTTTCGATTCTTAAGATCGCGACCAACATTTCCAACAATGGTTCCACTATCTTCTTTCATGTCTCCCCAAACTATGGCCACGTATTTACGATCAATGTCTCGATCGAAAAATAGTTTCGATAAAAGCGTCATCGCCCTTTCGGTTTTGGCGATCATAATAGTTCCGCTCGTGTTTTTATCTATGCGATGCACCAAACCTACTCTATCTAAAACAACATCGTTATCTAATTTTTGTGGTTTGGATGGTAGATTTTTAAAATGATAGAGCATTGCATTAACCAATGTTCCGGTATAATTTCCGTAAGCAGGATGAACAACCATGCCTGGTTTTTTATTGATGATTGCTAAGTAATCGTCTTCAAAGGTTATTTCAAGCGGAATGTTCTCTGCGAGAACTTCTAATGTGCGCGGAGGAACACTGAACTGTACCGAGATCTCATCGAAAGGTTTTATTTTGTAATTCGACTTTGTTGGTTTGCCATTCACTAAAACATTTCCGGCATCGCAGGCATTTTGAATTCGTGTTCGTGTGGTGTGTGCAATGCGCGTTAAAAGATATTTATCAATACGCAACATCGCCTGGCCTTTTTCAACCTTTATGTTGTGATGCTCGTAAAGTTGGGGAATATCCTCGCCGTCAAATGCGTCTTCCAATTCTTCGTTCTCCACCATAAGAAATTAATGTTGGATGATGAGTTTCTGGCGCTGCTGAATTCCATTTTGCGAAGATAGAACCAGAAGATAAATTCCATTGGTTAAACTTTGCGTATCGATCTCTGAACCTGTTCCACTCAATAAAGTTTTTCCATCGATACTTAAAACAGAATAAGAAACTTCAAGATCATTATCATTCCAAATTTTTACAAGATCATCTGAGGGATTTGGATACACTTTGAAAGTAGAATTTTCAATGGCACTTTCTTTAATACCAACAGGCGGAATTATTTTTGGTCCAAATACCGGACGCATCATTACAGCACCATAATATGAAGATTGTGTCCATCCACTTCCCGAATCGTAAAATAATTTTTGAGAGAAATTATAATTTCTATCAAAGCCAATTGTAATACCACCGGCAACAAACTGCTGAATTCCTATGTAGTAAACACCGGCGCTCAAGATCTGTGGTGTAATAAATTTGTATTCGTAAAATTTATTGTGGCCGGTTTGCGAATATTTTGGATAGATAGAATCAGAGGTGAAGATCTTTGTACCCGGACCAAATCCAGAATCTGTATAAATATTTATCTTCATTTTAAACGAACTCCCTGCTAAACTCAAACCTCCTACAGGATCAAAATAAATTCTCATTCCTCTCAATGTATCTGTAACATTCAAGTCGTACTTGTATGCCATTCTTCCTCCTGTACCCATTACGTAATATCCGGTTTCGCAATTTCCATCATCATACGCAAAGTAATTTCTGAAACGTTGTTTCTGATACACTGTATCATTTGCTATGCTAATATCACCGCCGAAATTTTGCATATAATGTTTAATGGTGAAGTCAGTGCTATCGGTCATTGGTGTAAATGTATAACCAATACTTGGCACCTTATGCGCCGCAGTATGTTGCCATCCGCCCGGTTTAAACGGAGGAAGATTTGCTGCACCATAAGAAACAAAATTTACTTGAGTATTCGTTTGATCAAAAGCGCGATACTCGTAAGTTGTATTTACAGTGGATGTTCCATTATAACGTATATAATTAGAATAATACGTTGCCATTTCCTTTGGGGGATTGGCGTTGAACTGATACCAAGGCATTGATGAATAATTTTTGGTAAAAGGTGCAGGAACATAACCAATGGTAAGATCATTCCATGCGGTATCGCCAATAATGCTTCTTCCTTTATCTAAAAACACTTGATCAATATGCCAATTATCAAAGTTGCCACAAGTTTGCGCTTTGTTACGGAAACGGAATTTAAAACCGTCATGAAAAAAAGATGTATCAGTTACCCAAACAAAAACACGTTTAAAAACAGTATCAAATCCATTTGTATTCATGTTTCCTTTTAACGACCAAGTTCTGTTGGTCCATTTGCTTTGTGAAGGACTAAAGAAATCAAGCATCAACGAATCTTGTAATTCAGGGGAATCTCCATTACCAGTTTGCTGATAATAAAATATTAAAGCAATACTATCCGAAGGTTGTAAAGTTTGTGAACCTGATGTAAATAAATTTATTGGCAGTGATGTTAATGTATCCGCGTCATTAGCTTGAGTAGCTGTAAAATTTTGATTAGGATTATATGGGTAACCCATTTCATTTAATCCGTCAAAAGTCGCAACACCAATACTCATTGGCGCTTTTGCCATTCCTGTATTTATATAAACCGAAGAATCAGCCCACCATTGCTGTGCAGGATAAGCTGAATTGCAAGCATAATTAAAATCATCAAAAAACGGAATGTTCAAACTTGGAACCGCAGCTTTAGAAACAGAATGGTTTTGTTTTGATGTTTGCGCAGATTTAAGATCAGAATAAATTAAGTTAGGATTGCCGTGCATAGGACGTAAACCTTCTTGTGCCCGTAAAAGCACAGCGCATAAAAGCATTGATCCTATTAAAACTATTTTTTTTATCCCTATATTCATTTAATCTCCGTCGTTAAATGTATTTGGATCCACCGTTTGCCCGGCTAAACTATCAGGCGCATATCCATGTGCATCTCTTACCCCTACCACCAAACTTATTTTACTTCCCTTTTTTATTAATTGGCCTGCCACAATTGGCTTTCCTTCAAATATCTGTTCTATCACACAACCATTACAATCGGCATTTTTGGTTGTTACCGACCCTACTTTTAAGCCATAACTTGTTATGATCAGCTTTGCCTGGCGCTCGCTCCTATCCGTTAACTTAGGCATTTCGATCTGCGGTGCAACCATGCTTGTAACGTACAGGTATATGTTTCTATTGTGTTTTACTTTGCTTTTTGCACTAGGATCTTGCTTTATAACAATACCTGGAGTTTCACCGGGAGCATAAATACTATCAATTATAAGGTAATTTACCCCTTTATCCTTCACAAAACTACCCAATTCGGTAATACGCTTCTCATTAAAATCGGGAACCTCCACAAATTCACCATGGTCGGTATACGAACTAAGGTATTTTAAGAGGAAAAACAGCACAATAACAAGCGACGCCAGAGCAATACCGAAGTGCGTAAAAAATTGTTTGGTCTTTATAAAAGCTAAAAGGTCTTTCATTTACAATTGGGCTAAATTAATGAAATTTTTAGTACCTCGACTCAGTAAAAACAGCTTATTTTCACTACCAAGCCCTCTTAAAAAGAGTTAACAAAATGTAACAAATACTAAATACTGCATTTAATACAGGGTAAAGAAAAACCAATACCTTTAATCTAAATTTCCAAACTATTATGTTGCTAACAAAAATCAAATGGATGGCCATCGGTGTGGCCGTGATGGCCTCTACTGTGTTTATTTATAACCATAGAGACGCTTTCAAAAGCAGTTCGTCAAACAACAGCGTTTACAAAAAGATCAATCCCGAATTTGCTAGCTACATCAGCGCGTTCACTACGGGATATGTTTCTACGGGAACAACCATTAAAATAAAACTCAGCAACGAGTTTGGCGGCGCCATGCAATTAAATACGCCCGTAAAAGAAAAGTATTTTTCGTTTGAGCCAAGCATTGAAGGCGAAACCGTTTGGAAAGACGCACAAACCATAGAATTTAAACCCAAGGAGCGATTAAAGCCAGGGCAAATGTACAAAGCAACATTTCACTTAAGTGCCTTAGTGGAAGTAAAAAAAGAGTTACAGAATTTTGAATTTCAATTTGAAACCGTAAAGCAATCGATACAATTACAAGTTAACGACCTTAAGAGTTATAATTCTAACGATTTTAATTATTACAGTGTTACGGGAAATGTAACTACAGCTGATTTTGCAGATGCAGAAACTATCGAGAAATTATTAGTAAGCAAACTAGGCAACACAGCATTAAAGCCTAAATGGCAACACAACGAAAAAGGTACAGATCATAGATTTTTATTGGACAGCATAGAAAGACCAAACACAGGGCACAACGCTCTTACATTTAATTGCGATGCTAAAGAATTAGGATTGGAAGTGAAATTGGATAAAAGCTTTGAGATCCCTAAAAAAGGAGAATTCAAATTAATGGATACACGCTTGATCAATGATAACGAACAATATGTATTATTGAATTATTCCAATCCGGTAGATGCTAATCAAGCGTTAGAAGGATTAATTGATCTTGGTGGTTTTAAAGACTTAAAATTCATTGTAAGCAATAATCAAGTATTGATCTACCCTAACGAATTTAAAACAGGTTCTTACACATTAAAAATTCAAGGTGGCATTAGAGATACAAAAGGCACGCGCATTGAAACTTCAAGCGAACATAGCATTGTATTTACCGAAGTAAAACCGGCAGTTAAATTTTTGGGTGAAGGAAATATTTTACCATCCTCAAACAATTTAAGTATTCCGTTCGAGTGTGTTAACTTAAGAGCAGTAGATGTGAAAATCGTGAAGATCTACGAGAATAACGTTTTACAATTTTTACAAGGCAATGCGCTTGATGGTGGAAATAATTTAGCGCAAGTAGGAAAGAAAATAGTTGAGAAACGCATTAATTTGGGAATTACTAATCCTGCCGATTACAGCGTTTGGAAAAAATTCTCTTTAGATATTTCCACATTGATAAAATCAGAGCCGGGTGCTATTTACCGTGTATTCTTGAGTTTCAAAAAATCGTATTCAA
This sequence comes from Sphingobacteriaceae bacterium, assembly GCA_016705695.1. Lineage (GTDB taxonomy): Bacteria > Bacteroidota > Bacteroidia > B-17B0 > Aurantibacillaceae > Aurantibacillus. The sequence continues at coordinate 113,428 of JADJLA010000007.1, read as the reverse complement.
CATATTCTTGCTTAGGAAATACCGACGATAGCAAATTTGAAATGGAAGAGATCAAAGAACCAACTGATGATGAAGAGGTGGCATTCTATGGTTATTACTATGAAGACTACTACTATTCGAATAACGAATACGACGAGAACGAAGATTATAATTGGAGCGATAGAGATAACCCTTGTAAAGGTGCTTATTACCGTCAGTACGAAAGAACAGTTGCCAGAAATATTCTAGCATCCGATCTTGGGATCACACTTAAAAAAGGAAATGACGGAAGTTTATTTGTGGTAGCCAATGATCTTTTAACTACAAACCCAATTGGAGATGTAATAATTGAAGCTTACGATTATCAAAAACAATTGATCCAAAGCGATAAAACCAATGGCGATGGACAATTATTTATGAACTTAAAACAAAAAGCGTATTTTTTAGTTGCTAAAAAAGACAATCAACGTGCTTATTTACGTTTAGATGATGGCGCAACTTTACCTTTAAGTTTATACGATGTTTCGGGTGAAGCAATTAAAAAAGGCATTAAAGGATTTATTTACGGAGAGCGCGGCGTTTGGCGTCCCGGTGATTCGTTATTCTTAAACTTTATTTTAGAAGATAAATTAGGGAATATTCCTGTTAATCATCCTGTGGTGTTTGAATTAACAAATCCACAAGGACAAACCACCAAACGTTTATTCAGTAACAAGAGCGTAGATGGTTTTTATAATTTTTCTACGGTTACCGACAAAAATGCCCCAACCGGTTTATGGAATGCCGAAGTAAAAATTGGAAGCATTAAATTCAATAAGAGCATTCGTATTGAGGCCATAATGCCAAACCGCTTGAAATTACAAGTAGATGCAGGGGATAACAAATTATTATGCGCTTCTGATAAAAATATATTGAGCGTACATGCCAATTGGTTAACAGGGGCTGTGGTTCATAATTTACCGGTGAATGTTCAGGTATCCTTAAGTTCTGATAATACTTCCTTCCCCAAATTCAAAGATTATATTTTTGACGATGCTACGTTGCGTTACGAAGCGCAGAACATTACCGTGCTCGATGATAAATTAGATGACAAAGGAGATATTAGTTTACCATTGAACATTGATGTGCAAAGCAATGCTCCGGGATTTTTGAAAGCAAATTTCACAACGCGTGTGTACGAACAAGGTGGTGCATTTAGTGTGGATCGTTTTTCAATTCCATATTCGCCTTATACCTATTATACCGGATTAAAATTACCGGAAGGTGAAAAGAACACAGGAATACTTTACACAGGTAAAGATCATTACATTCAAATTGCCACTTGCGATTTTAAAGGCATAGCCACATCACGCGGTAATTTAAAATTTGAGATGTATAAATTAAGCTGGCGTTGGTGGTGGGATCAGTACGCTGACGATGTTGCCAATTATGCAAGTGATGAATACCACGAATCGGTACAAAGCGAAGTGGTATCAAGCACAAACGGAAAAGCAAAAGTGCGCGTTAACGTAAAAGAAAACCAGTGGGGCCGTTATTTAATTAAAGTAACAGATGCCGACGGACACTCTGCAAGCATGGTAACGTATTTTGATTGGCCAAACTGGATGGATCGCGATGGTGGAAGCGATAATAAAATTGTGACCAATATGTTGAACTTTACAACCGACAAAACATCGTACAAAACAAAAGATGAAGTAACAGTTACAATTCCTACACCTGAAAAATGTCGCGCCTTAGTTACCATTGAAAATGGCAGTCGCGTTTTAGAAGCCAATTGGATTGAAACAGAAAAAGGAACAACCAAATATAAGTTCAAAGTAAAACCCGAAATGGCACCGAATGTTTACGTGCATGTGTCGTTATTACAACCACATTCGCGCGCTAACGATCTTCCAATTCGTTTGTATGGCGTTGTGCCAATTACCATTGATGATCCGGAAACACATTTAAAACCGGTGATAGAAATGCCGAGTGAGTTGGTTCCTGAACAAGATGTAACTATAAAAGTAAGCGAAGCCAACGGTAAAGAAATGGCATTTACTATTGCGGTAGTTGACGAAGGTTTATTGGATATCACACGTTTTAAAACACCAAATCCTTGGAATACATTTTATTCTAAAGAAGCATTGGGCGTAAAAACATGGGACGTTTACGATAACGTTATTGGCGCGTTTGGTGCAGAGCTTGAACGCATATTAAGTATTGGTGGTGACGGTAGCGAAGTTGGAGATGATGGTGCCAAAGCAAATCGCTTTAAACCAATGGTAAGATTTTTTGGTCCTTTCCATGTAGATAAAGGCGATAAACATAGCATTAAATTTAAAATGCCAATGTATGTGGGCTCTGTTCGCACCATGGTAATTGCCGGCGAAAAAGGCGCTTATGGTATGGCTGAAAAAACTACGCCTGTAAAAGCACCTTTAATGGTGCTTGGAACTTTACCGCGTGTATTAAGTGTAACCGAAGAAGTAAAATTACCGATCTCGGTATTTGGCGGAAGTAAAGCCGTTGGAAGCACACAAATAAAAGTGGAAGTAAATGAATTTTTACAAACCGTTGGCGGAAATGTAAGAACAGTGAATGTTGGTAAGGACGATGAGAAATTAATGTCGTTTGACCTAAAAGTAAAAAACAAAACAGGAATTGCCAAAGTAAAAATTACGGCAACCGGTGGCGGACACACAGCTAAGTACGAAATAGAATTAGACGTGCGTAATCCAAATCCATACCAAACAACCATTAAAGATTTTTGGGTGGATGCGGGAAAATCTGTTGGCGAAAATATAACTGCGGTTGGTTTAGCAGGAACAAACAGTGGTGTATTAGAATTGTCAACCATTCCTCCAATTAATTTGGAAGAGCGTTTGCAATATTTGATCACCTACCCTCATGGTTGTATTGAGCAAACTACTTCACAAACATTTGCGCAATTGTATTTAACCGATATTATGGATCTATCTCCGGAACGTAAAACAGCGGTGGAGAATAATATTAAATACGGAATAAACGAGATCCGTAAATTCCAATTGCAAAACGGAGCCATGGCTTATTGGCAAGGATTAACCGAACCAAACGATTGGGGCACAACCTATGCCGGGCACTTTTTAATATTAGCCGAGAAAAAAGGATTTACACTTCCGGCGGGCATGAAAAAAGATTGGGTGAGTTACCAGCAAAGTGTTGCGCAAAATTTTGAGCTCAGCAAAAATAAATATTATACCAATGATATGGCGCAAGCTTACCGTTTGTATGTTTTGGCCTTAGCAAATCAACCTGCCACAAGCGCTATGAATCGTTTACGCGAATACGGAGGCTTAACAAACGAAGCACGTTGGTTATTGGCAAGTGCCTACGCACAAGTGGGGCAAATTGACGAAGCCGAAAAATTAATTGCCAAAGCAAGTACCGATGTTGCAAGTTACCGTGTAAATTATTATACCTACGGATCTTCTGATCGCGATATGGCCATTATTTTAGATGCCTTGTGTAATATGAACAAAAAACAACAAGCATTTACGCAATTGAAAAAAGTATCTACCATGCTTTCTTCAAAAAGTTGGTTGAGCACACAAACCACAGCCTTTGGATTAGTATCTGTTGCCAACTTCATTAAAAAGTTTGGTGGCGCATCGGCCATGCAGGCAGATGTTACATTAAATGGAAATCCGGTGAGCTTAAAAGGTAATAGTGCTATTGTGCAAATACCAATTGATTATAAGAACGGCAAAGGCGGCAACTTTAAAATTGTAAATAAAGGCAAAGGCATGTTGTATGCGCGTTTGGTAAACCGCGGCAAACCTCCAATTGGCGATGAAGTAGAAGCCAACGAGAACATTAGCGTAAGCGCAGTTTACAAAGACCTTAACGGAACTGTGATCAGCGTAGATGAATTAGGACAAAGCAGCAACTTTATGCTTTCGGTAACGGTAACCAATTTAGGTTTGGTGGGCGAAGTAAAAAATCTTGCTTTGATGAATTACATACCAAGTGGTTGGGAAATTCATAACGCGCGTATGGATGAAAATGAAGCGGCCTTGAAAAATAGCGATTACACTTACCAGGATATTAAAGATGATAGAGTAATGACCTATTTTGATCTGAACCAAAACCAAAGCAAAACCTTTAACATTATGTTGAATGCAAGTTATGAGGGCAAATACTATTTACCTGCAGTAAATGTAGAAGCCATGTACGATAACAGCATTTTTGCGAGAACGAAAGGGCAATGGATAAAGGTGGTGAAGCAAGTGGATGAAAAAGTTGCGGGGAAATAAAATTTAGAAATAAATAGGAGCCATAAGATCACTCCAAGCTTGCAGAATTTGCAAGGCAAGAGTGGTTTTATAGGTTCTATAAGGTAGTTATAGGGCATAGGGTCGGACAAACATTTAGGTAGACAAATCCCGACAGACAAAAACTTCTCCGTGACAATTCGCTGACTTAAACGCGTAGACCTACAATCATAACATCATCAACCTGTTCCAAATCACCGACCCAATCGGTAAATGTTCTTTCAAGGATTTCTTTTTGCTGATGCATTGGTAATTGCGAGTTTTTCGCTAACAACTCCCGCAACTTTTTATTCATAAACTTTTTACCTAATGCTCCTCCAAATTGATCAGGATAACCATCAGTTAGGGTGTAAACAACATCGCCTTTTTGTAAATCCATAATTTGCTCAGTAAACGTATTATCCTGACGATCGTGCTTACCTACAGGCATCTTATCGGCCTTCACTTCTATGACTTCTACTCCACGAACAATCCAAACAGGATTATTTGCTGCTGCAATTTGTAATTTTAAATTTTTAAAATCATATACACACAAACTGCAATCCATTCCATCCTTTCCTCCCATTGCGCTACCATCTTTTTTTAATCGCTCTATAATTGTTTTACGTGTAGCGTTTAAAATTTCAGAAGGCGCAATATTGGTTTCTATTGCTTTCTCTAAACTAGTAATATTCAGCAAACTCATAATGGCGCCAGGTACGCCATGTCCAGTGCTATCTGCAGTCGCTATAGCAAATTTACCATTGGTTAGTATAGCGGCCCAATAAAAATCTCCACTAACCACATCTTTAGGTTTAAATAATACAAAATAATCATTCAGGTTTTCATCCAACATTTCCTTTGTCGCAATAAAACTACGTTGGATTCTCTCGGCGTACTTAATGCTATCCAAAATATCCTTCTGTTTTTCCTCAATGATTTTTTTTTGCTCCGAGGTTTCTTCTTCTTTAGCCTCTATGATTCGTTTCTGCTCCTTTGTAATCTTAAACCGTCTGTATAGATTGAAGCTAAAAACAACAACCAAAAGCAATCCGGTGATTATTGAATATAATATTACCTTCTGACTTTTTTTGTCCGATTCGTATAGTTCCGTTTTAAACTGTTGTTCCTTTAATAGTAAAATCTTTTCATTTTCATGTCTTAATTTTTCTTCCGCCTCTTGAAAACGTGATTTTGCTTCTTCAATATTATTGCTCAATAACACTGTATCGTGATATTGGAGAACGAGGTTTTTTGTTTCATACGCCTTTCTATAATTACCTAGTTTATAATATACTTCAGACAAATCAGAATACGAACTTTCAACATCCACAGTTAATCCAAGTTTTTTAAAATTCTCAGCAGCTAGAATAAAATACTGCATCGCTTTATTTAAGTCTTCTTTTTTTTTGTATAAAAAGCCCAGTGCCCTAGCGGACTCGCCGATTCCATTCAAATCCCGTTCCCGTTCACTCACTTGTAAAGCACTGTCTGCAATATGAATGCCCTTATCAAACGCACCAATCCCTCCATAGGCCACTGCGAGCAAAGGGTAAAAAGTAATATCAGGATGATCATTCAACAATAGAGCTTTTTCACCATACTGAACACTTTTTGAATAATCTCCTTTTAGATTTGCAATCCACATTTTCAATTTCAAAGCAGAGGTCATTCTATTCTTCAAACCTCTTTTCTCAGCTATAATATAATAGTCATCAAAATATTTTAAAGCGAGTGGATAATTCCCTTTGTAGCCATAGAGTACACCTATTAGGCTATTGGCAGGTAGACGAATTTGAAGTAAAGGATAATTTTCCGAAATTCTTAAACACTCCAAGGCATTCTCCATAGCAGCTTTATGGTTACCCGCTGCGTAATAAGCTGCAGCTAAATATTCAAAGCTTTTTGCCTTTAGGGTATCGGTTTTAAGACTATCCGAAATCCGAAGGGCTTCTTTTGAATAGACAATTGCTTTAGATGGATCAGAAGCACCGGCTTTTGTTGATAAAGCCAATAATTGATCTATCCTTTCATAAACCTTAAATTTATGATTTGTAGTATTTTCAAAAGTATTTTGTGAATTTTGACAATATGAGTTGCCAAGAATTAAACAAGCTAAAATGGTTAGCCAAATAATGTATACGTTGAAATTACTTTTCACTGAAAAAAATCTAATTATTAAAGTAAAACAAAAAAGAGCATTAAAGCAACCTACTTTGAAATCACAGTGCAAAAAATTGACGCAAAAATAAATTAAAAAGGAGACGTTATTAAAAGGGTATTCGGAGATCTGCTTTCATCTCCTGCAATTAAGCAGACAAAAAAAGTTACAGACACGTCACCAGCCGCCTAAGCTGGGTGTGCCCCTACGACGCTATAACAGCACCTAATAGTAATTTTTTGAGGGTTAACGCTCAAATGTGTAAATTAGACTTAGCAAAAAACTACTTTTAGCTGCAAAACGATATAGGTAATAGGCCGACAGACCTACGAATGAGAAATCTTAAAGACATTATTGCTGACTTAGAAGCTGTTCAATTAAATACTGACGAATTATCTCTTGCTTTTCAAAAAATCCGTAAATACTTAGTGGAAATTTTTGATCATCCTGAGGCTGAAATTAAACAAACAACTTTAACAAAAGGCTCTTCTTTATTCAGAGCAAGGCCACTTTCCAAGGACCGACTTTTTAGTAACCCATCAGAACTATCAGTTCCTCCAAAAGACAAAACAGACTTCGGAAGACTTAACCTAGCAAGGAAGCCAGTCTACTATTGTTCCGAATCGGTTACAACATCAATTCTAGAAATGAAACCAAAAGTTGGCGACGGGCTGACTCTTCTTGAATCTAAACTTATAAGTGACATCAATGTTTCTGTACTAGGAAATTGTGAAAGATATGTTCATGCCTCAGAAATAAGTGACGATTTAAGAGTTCTTTATAATTACATTACTCCACTAATTAATCAATTAGTAAATACAAACGAAAAACATAAATATCTTAAAACAGCACAATTCGGAGACTTTGTTTTAAGCGATTACAATTATAAAGGCATTCTATATCCTAGCTTTTATACACGTACAAATTCGGACAACCTCGCCTTACGAGCCAATGAAGTCGAACATGTTATTAAATTTGAACGGGTTCGACATTTTGAAATTATCGAAAAAACTAATGAGTTTAACTTAAAAATTAAATGTATTGCCAAATCTGACAAATTGAATTCAGACGGAAAGTTTCATTGGGAAAAAGTAATTAACTGTGGACATCATGAAATAAATTTCGAAAAACAAATATATACACTTAAAGACTTTTAAAAACATAGTGTGGCCCACTTACATATAACAGCAAGCAAAAGTAAGCGGACGGTCCCGATAGCTATCGGGACGGTCATCGTTCGTGCGAAAGTACTACGTTTTACTTGCTTATTATTCTTGTGGATCACTAGCTTTTTTTATCTGACGCGTTACGCTTAAAGCTAATAAACGATTATAAGATTCTTTAGAAACTAAAGGAACAGCGCCCCTCACCGGCAATAAAGAATGGTTAAGTCTTAATCCAATTGTCCACTTCTTATTTAATGCGCAACCAATACCAACGTTGAATGAAAATTCGCTTCTGGCAAATGGATGTTTAATTACAAGGTCCGGCGTTTGATTAGCATATAAATGTTCGCGGTAATTGATCAAATATCCCAAACCCGGACCAAATTCAAAATAGATATTCTTTCTATGGTATTGAAAAAGGACAGGAATTTCAAAATAATGGAGGTTAACATGATGTGGGCTCTTATTTCCTGTTTGCGCACCGATGCCTTTATCTATAAGTAAAAGTTCCGTTTGAGCAGTCCATTTTTGTTCATTTTTAACTGGAACCATAATCCCCCTAAAAGGTTTCCGCCAGGATGACTCTTAGTAAGATCTCCCGTGAGCGTATGAAGCGAATATCCCAGCTTAAGCCCAACGCGAAATGGTGACTTGTAGTTATGCTGAGCGCATAGCCAGACACAATTAAAAATGGCTAGTATAACAAGGTTTTTTTTCAATGTATTAATAACGTCATTTTCTTTGAAAAATTGTACTAAACTAAATTTTAAAAAGTAGCGCAGACTGACCCGCTCGCGCGGATTTTTAATCCTTGCAAAGAAACAGCCAAGCTCATTTCTCAATCTCCAAAAAAAAACATATCTTCATATGTAATTATTAGTTTGAAGATCTTTACCAAATATTCATTTTCCAAAACCCTACTCATCCTTTTGGCTTTTGGTACAAACTTAAAAGGGCAAATTTCTAATGCACCAAATAAGCCGGGTGTTACCACCATTTATTTTGATACACTAATGAAACCATGTGGCTCTCAAAACGCGCAGTATATTGGTTATGTACACTCTAAAAATGGGAAGTTAAAATCACAAAAAAGAACAGGTATAAACAGAGAATGGGAATACAAACCATTTAACGATTCGGCGCTAATAAAACCTCCTACACTTTTGGATGGTGAAATAAAACATTATACATCCAACGAATTTTACAGAAGGCCTGATATTCATGATATTTTCCATAATGGCATTCAAACCATACGAATTGAGAATCTTAAAAACAATTCAAGTAAAGAAATAACGATCAATTATTACGATAGTCTTTATAAAAATACTACTTCCACTTATTTGCAATACAAAAAAGAAAAAGACACTACCATCTACAAACAATACATGTATTCATTTAATGGAAAAGGGGCTGCAGAAAAGATGTATTTGTTAGAAGGCAAACCCTACAAAACTTTGAACCGAGTTATTTACGGTTTGTATTGGAATATTGGTCCCGAAGAAATAATGAAAAGTAACTCAAGAACATTTATTGAATTAGGTTACTCTAAAAAATTTATTCACGGAACTTATTTATACGCTACAAAAAAAAGATACGATGCTAATCCTCATATGTATCATGCGTTAAATGCCTCTTTGATGGGCACCAGCAGAAGAGACGATATTTACTTAGGGCAAAAGATAACGTATTCATACACTTATCGTTTTTTAAGAGCAGAGGGCGGATTGTTGAATTATACCGATCTTAAAAACACCGACCTAAGATTAGTTGGTGGTATTGGCGCCAGCGTATTTGGTAATTTTAGTATCATGGGTTATTTCTCACTTCCGGTTGTAGGTAATGAATTTACCCATTTAGGGAGAATTTCTTTTGGTGTAGCTTTTCATTAATACAAATTACGAATGAACAAAACCGAAATAGCCGTAAGTATTTTTGATCGCCATGCCAATTTATATCAAGAAAAATTTATGAATGTGGATCTGTATGGCGAGTCATTAGATCTGTTTTGCAAACATGTAAAAACAAACGGCGATGTTCTAGAATTAGCATGCGGTCCTGGAAATGTTACCAAATATATTTTAAACAAGCGTTCTGACCTAAAAATACTCGGAACAGATCTTTCGGAAAACATGTTAGAGTTAGCCCGAGAAAATAATCCAAGTGCTGTTTTTACGAAAATGGATTGCAGAGATATTTCTAAACTCAGTAAAACTTACGATGCCATTATTTGTGCTTTTGCTTTGCCTTATCTTTCAAAAGAGGAAGCAATTACCTTAATTAATGATGCTTCAAAGCGCTTAAATAAAGATGGCTTGCTTTACATAAGCACTATGGAAGATGACTATTCTAAGTCCGGTCCGGCAACTTCAAGTCAGGGCGATCTACTATTTATACATTACCATGAGCAAGGATACCTAACGAAAAGCCTTGAAAACAGTGGGTTTGAGGTCATTCATCTAAACCGAAAACAGTACGCAGGCCCTGACGGCAAGCCAGTTACCGACCTTTTGATATTGACACAGCTTCGTGGAAAACCCTTTTTTTGAGTTTTTTGCTTACGAAATTATTTTTTAACTTAGGGCTATAGAAAATTGCTATGAAAAAATCAGTATTGTTCCTTTTCGCCATTTGTATAACGTCTACTTCGTGCCTTAAAACAAGAAGCTGTACGTGTAAAGACCCAAGCGGTAAAATAGTTTTCAATGAAGTAAATAAAACCAGAAGCAAACAAGAAGGGGTTCATTTTGAAGATAAATGTCTTAAAAGAGAATCAACCTATTATACTATTGGAACCGGTTCGGTAGCAACAACTCAAACAACTGTTCCTTGTGAGATAAGCTAATTAATATAAAATATAGAATTAAAAAAAGCCGTCATATTAAATACGACGGCTTTTTTGTTGCGATAAGAATTATTTTACTGCAAACTTCATGCTCTTTGTTTAACAAAACGGCTAGAAATAAATGCTCCTTTCATCCCTTATACAGTGCTTTATTTTCTTATATTTAAACTACTTAAAACATTAAACATGAAAAGATCCATCGTCGTACTCATGGTTACTCTTGCAAGTTTTGTTAAACTTAGCGCGCAAACAAATATTATTTCAACCAATACCGTTGCTGAGCAGGTAATGTTAGGCGCGTACAATCCAACATTATACTTAGCAACTAATATCATCAATCATCCTGATAGCATTAGCAAAGGAATTAACGCGAGAGTGTCGGCCGATTCGCTTCATGCCTATTTAGTGACATTAAAGAATTTTAAAAATCGCAATACGGGTTCCGATACAATTTCAATTGTACGTGGTATTGGCGCGGCACGTAAATGGGTATTCAAAAAATTTCAACAATTTAGCGCAGCCAACGAAAATAGATTACTTCCATCCTATTTAAAATTTGACCTCGCGCTTTGCGGAATTACAAGTCATAAAAATATTTTTGCTGTTTTACCGGGAACAGATACAAGCGATAAATCTGTTATTTTAATTGAAGGACACTTGGACAGCCGTTGCGCAGGATTATGTGATACCGCTTGCATTGCACAAGGCATGGAAGATAATGGTAGCGGAACAGCTCTTGTTATTGAACTGGCGCGTGTAATGAGTAAATACAGTTACAAGCGCACCATTGTATTTATGACCACTATTTCAGAAGAGCAAGGATTGAATGGCGCCGAAGCATTTGCTGATTATGTTCAAGCCAAAGTAATTAAAATGCACGGTGTGTTGAACAACGATGTTATTGGCGGGGTTATTTGCGGAGTTACTTCTTCTCCACCAAGTTGCTCGGGCGTTGGAAGTATTGATAGTACGCATGTACGTTTATTTTCGTTCGGAACGTTTAATTCGTTTCACAAACAATTGGCGCGCTTTGTAAAATTAGAATATAAAGAACTCATCAAACCCATTGCAACGGTTACAACAACCATACATATTATGACGCCCGAAGATCGCACCGGGCGCGGCGGAGATCATATTCCATTTAGGCAACATAATTATACGGCCATTCGTTTTACTTCGGCCAACGAACATGGTGATGCCAATTTAATTGCAGGATATACCGATAGACAACATACATCAAGCGATATTTTAGGAGTAGATACCGATGCGGATCTAATTCTTGATAGTTTCTTTGTTGACTTTAACTATTTAGCGCGTAATGCGGTTATTAATGGAAATGCGGCAGGAATGATGGGAATTGGTCCTTTAACTCCAGACTTTACGTTAACATCAACCGGAAATAATTTGATCGTAAATATTCTAACGCAACAACAGTATTTAAAATATAGAATTGGTGTCCGCACATTAACCAACGATTGGGATTCGGTGTATACATTTTCGGGAGCAATATCGCATACCATTAGCAATTTAAATCCTGCTAATTATATTGTGAGCGTAGCTTCGGTAGATAATAAAGATGTGGAGAGTTTATTCTCGAAAGAATTACAATATTCTGTTATCTCAGGTTTAATGCATCCCGATGCTAACAAAAAAAGCGTTGAGCTTTTGCAAAACAAACCAAATCCTTCGGATGAAGCAACTACCATTTCGGTTTTAGTAAATAAAGACATGAGTCATAAAGAAGCTTATATTCTTATTAAAGATCTTCAAGGCAAAGAAGTTTTAAAGACCAAGATCACACTTGAAATGGGAATGAACGAGATCAATTACGATCACGGTTATCATAAAAGCGGGACCTATATTTACAGTTTGATGATTGACGGAAAAATTGTGCAGTCGAAACAAATGGTGTTTACTAATTAAGTTCTATAAAAATTTTGTTATCATTAAAAAAAAACGAGAGTCATTATTTCATTGTATTCTTACCAAGCAAAAGATTATAACGTTTTACTTCACGCTCTATCATTTTATAACTTTCATAGTTTTAAGATCAAAAGAACTTCTTGTATAATTTATTATCATCAGCAGCCAGATATGCGCATGTTGGTGAAGCACACAAAGCATATGCATTAACATTAGGGGGAATTCCCATACTGATAGAACTCCAGTTTAAACCATTGTCAGAGGATAAATACACCCCACCTCCATAGTTTCTTGCTACTACAAAATTTCCGCTACTTACAAAATTGGCCTGCGTTGGTAAAGCACTAACTGAAGTCCAACTAATCCGTTGTCGGTGGATATCAAATTACCGTTAATACAAGAAACAATCATGTTAGAACCACTAAGAACTACCTGATAAATATATGAGCCCGTTGGTGCGTTTGTCACAGGGACCCAGGTGGCGCCGTCATTTATTGATACAAATAAGCCATTTCCCATGGTGCCGGCAAAAACAGTACCTCCATTTACTGCAAGAGATGAAACGTACTCACTTGACAAACCCGAAGGTCCCCAAGTGTCACCTGAATCAAAAGTGAGGAATATACCATTAGTAGTTCCAGCAAATATACCCATAGTTCCGGAAGCTAATGAAGCTAATGTTGATGTACCAAGACCAGTATTCTTTGCCGTCCAAATATTACCATTATCATTTGAAATAAAAAAACCTCCATTTCCTCCTGCAAAAAGTTTAGTTCCATACTCACTTAAAAAACTTACCCCACCTGTTATTCCCGTACTGGAAGGGTTCCAAGAATATCCGCTGTCAATTGAAGCTATTACTGAACCGAAAGGAGTTACGGCTAGGAGTTTTGAATTTTTGTAATGAAGGAAATACGCCGTTAAAGAATTACTAACTGGTGTAACGGGAGTCCAATACCCTAGTGTAGTAAACGAATATTCAGCGCCATAAGTTGTTCCACCTGCGTTTGTGGCATACGCCCGCACATAACATGTCATGCCTGGATATAATCCCCAGATTTGGCTTGTATAAGTACCAACGCCAGAGCCATTATTTGATACCCCTTTTAAAATTGTTGGTCCTGGAATCATATCCCAGCAAACCCCACGGGCCGTAACAGGACTTGATCCTTCTGAAAGAACCGTGCCGCCACATATAGCCGTTGTTTGATTTATCCAACTAATGGTGGATGTACTTACTGTAGGAAGAATAGGTGCTTGTTGAGGAGTGCTTGTATCTTTCTTTTTATTGCAGCCGGTAAATGCAATTATTAAATTTCCAATTAAGAGAATAATTATAAATACTGCTTTTCTCATCGTGATCCTTGATTATCAAATATATGAAATTTAGTGTTATGAAAATAGTTATTTCTCTGGCATTTCGCTAATTTTAATGCGCTGAAATTCCTCCAAAAAATAAAGAATTATTTCCTCCGCCACAAGATCAAAACAAGTATCACCCTTGTTTTACTTATCCTTTATTGGCTTTGGCTCCCTTCTACTCTATTTAATAAACCTTGCAGTACTGTTTTAGTTGACGAAGATGGTCAGTTACTTGCAGCGCAAATTGCAAGCGATGGACAATGGCGTTTTCCGCAAATGGAATCGGTTCCCGAGAAGTTTGAAAAGTGTATCACGCATTTTGAAGATGAATATTTTTATTACCATCCCGGCTTTAACCCTATTGCCATTATTAAATCTATAAACCGAAATGTTGGCGCCGGAAAAGTAAAAAGCGGCGGAAGCACCATTACCATGCAAATTGCCCGTATGATGCGTGGTAATAAACATCGTACGTATTATCAAAAAATAGTGGAAATACTTTTGGCTGTACGGATTGAGTGTTCTTATAAAAAATCAAGTATCCTTAAGATCTACGCAAGTAACGCGCCCTATGGAAGTAATGTTGTTGGTTTATCAGCTGCATCCTGGCGTTATTTTGGAAGAAGTCCCGAAAAATTAAGCTGGGCCGAAAGTGCTTTATTGGCAGTGCTTCCCAACTCCCCTTCTTTAATTTACCCTGGTAAAAATCATAAAGCACTCATCAATAAACGTGATCGTTTATTAAAAAAATTGTTCAACAAAAAGATCATTGATGAATCCACTTACAATTTATCATTAACCGAGGGCTTGCCCGAAAAACCATTTCCTTTACCGCAAATGGCACCACATTTATTAAGTAGGTGTATTACTGAGCATGGTCCATCAAAGATCTATCATTCCAGTATTCGTAAAAGCCTGCAAACCCAGGTAAATACCATTATCAATAAACACGTTCAAAGTTTAAGCGCTAATGATATTCATAACGCTTGCGCTTTAGTTGCCGAAACCGAAACAGGAAGAATAATTGCTTACGTTGGTAATAGTTCTAATCCAAAAAATGAATTTCAAAATTATGTAGATATCATTCATTCTCCCAGAAGTACAGGAAGTATATTAAAGCCTTTTTTATATGCGTTTTTGCTAAACGAAAATAAAATTTTACCAAAGAGTTTAATTGAAGATATCCCAACTCAAATTGGCTCCTACGGACCAAAGAATTTTAATTTAACCTACGATGGACTTGTACCTGCCAACGAAGCTATTGCGCGCTCCTTAAATATTCCTGCTATAAAAATGTTGCAAGATCTTGGTCCTGCAAAATTTCATTACCACTTAAAGCAATTAGGTTTTAAAACATTTACAAAACCAACCACACATTATGGTTTATCATTAATTCTTGGAGGTGGTGAGGCCAATTTGCACGAGATCGCTTCCGCCTACTCTTCTATGGGAAGAGCATTAATGCATTACAATAATTCAAGCGGTAAATATGCCATGAATAGTTATTTTCCTTTGAGTTATTTGGAAACGGAACAAGTAGAAACAAAACAAAATTTAAAAAGTGATGTTTTAAAAGCATCCAGCATTTGGTTCACGTTTGATGCGATGACAGAATTGATGCGTCCACAAGATTATGTAGGTTGGATGCAATTTTTATCAAAAAATCGCATAGCCTGGAAAACCGGTACCAGCTTCGGTTTCAGAGATGCCTGGGCCGTTGGATTAGATTCAAAATACACCGTGGCCGTTTGGGTTGGAAATGCTGATGGCGAAGGAAGACCAAATTTAACCGGAACTTCAGCTGCTGCGCCTATTATGTTCAATGTTTTTAATATCCTTTCTCAGAAAAAATTCTTTTCAAAGCCAACTAAAGATATTGTCAAACAAACTGTATGTAAACAAAGTGGATATAAAGCTTCTGAAATTTGTCCCGATAAAGTTGAACAAGATTGCCCAAGCGGTTCCGAAAAAACAAAACAATGTCCTTTTCATAAACTCATTCATTTAGATGAAACCGGAGTTTACCGCGTAAATAGTAATTGCTATCCTGTAGATAAAATGAAACATGTTCCTTGGTTCATTGCTTCGCCGGCGCAAGAATATTTCTTTAAACAACGAAATTTATTTTACCAAAGTGTTCCCTCGTATTTAGAGGCTTGTCAAAATGAATTAAATTTCCGTCAGTTGGATATTATTTATCCGCGCGAGGGATCTAAAGTTTATATTCCTGTTGGTGAAAGCGGAAAACAAAAGACCTGCATATTTAAAGCCACGCATAAAAATTCAAATGCCACCCTCTTCTGGCATATGGATGGAAATTATATGGGCACTACCGAAAAATTTCATCAGCTCTCGCTTTTACCGACGGTTGGAAAGCATGTTTTGGTTATTACTGATAATGAAGGAGAGACTTCTACGGTGAAGTTTGAGGTTATTGGGAAGTAGCCTGTTTTTAGAGGCAGAAACCGCAAAGGCGCTTCGCGCTTTCCGCAAAGGAGACGCAACGGGCGCAAAGTTTTACACCATTACTCAAAAGAAGACAAAGACCTTCGTCCCGATAGTTATCGGGATCGCAAAGAAATGCAGCACTCTTTGCGTAAGCGTAGCTTCTTTGCCTTCTTTTATTTTTATGCTTTAGTTGATTCTTTGCGCTCTTTGCGAAAAAACTTTGCGAAAGCCGCAGGCCGCTTTGCGGTTTCTGCCTCTAAGAACCTAAAATCTGTTAATTTAACTTCCTTTACAAGTCGCACGCGCCTTCCAGAGCCTCAATTTTATTTACTTTATCAATGAACCTTTAGCAACATTAGGTGTATTACTATTCAATAGGCCTATGTTTTCATGTCAAACATTAATAATAGATGCATGATCAATTAAATAAATTCGCCATGTACACCGACGAAGAGCTCATGCATTTTATTATTAATGGTGAGGAGTTTGCCTTTAATGAACTCTACAAACGCTACGCCAAAAAATTATTGGGATATTTTACGCGCATGTTGAATTATGATAAGAATTTGGCCGAAGATGCTTTGCAGGATGTGTTTTTAAAGATAGCCGAAGCGCCAACCAAGTTTGATAATTCTCGTTCGTTCAGAACATGGGTATTTACTATTGCATCCAACCAATGCAAGAATTTTTACAGACATCAAGCCGTAGTAAATCAAAAGCGAGACGAAATAAAGTATTTGAATTCCCCGGTAAATGAAAATGATCTTAGCAAAATAGTTTCAAAATTGGATGCCGTAAATTTTAATACTATGCTCGAAACTATTTTAAATGAATTACCAATTGAAAAGAAAGAGGTGTTCATTTTAAAATACCAAGAAGAAAAAACACACGAAGAAATTGCAGAGATCCAGGAGTGTTCTATTGGAACTGTAAAATCGAGATTACATTATACATTAAAAACATTAGAAGAAAAGTTACATCAGTTCAACCCCAATAATTAAAGTCATGGAAAAGAGTTTAGATATAGTATTAAGACAGCAGATGAATGTGGACGACATGAGCAATTTAGGAGACATTCCTTTATTGAACGCAAGAGCTTTTGAAATGATAGCGGCCAGAAAAAAACCAAGAGAAGAATCAACATCTTCTTCGATCAGTATATTTGATCTGATCTTTAACCGTTATAAAGTGACCTCACTATCTTTCTGTTTAATTGGAATTATTTCCGCTATCAATTTTTTAATGACCTTCAACATTGAAACCGGTGCCGGAAAAATATCCAATTTACAAGCCGATACAACTTTAACTGTTTCAAGTAATACGTATTTGGCTACATTAAATCAGCCAACTATTGTGGAGGCACCAGCGCATACAAGTACGGCTTTAACGAGCATTATTACCTTTAAGAATTAACGATCCAGTTTCTTAACCACACAAAACACTAAAAACCTAAACGAAAATCACACAAGCTTTGGTGAATTTCGTGTCAAAGTTTTGTGCGTTTCGTGGTTACTGTCTCTAAACAAAAAACCCCAACATTTCTGCTGGGGTTTTTAATTTTTATAGTTAAGGACTAAGCTTCTTGCTCGATTTCTTCTTTACTTGCCATTAAGCGCTCGTACTCTTCTTTGCTTCCGATCACTAATTTTTCGTACTGACGTAAACCTGTACCTGCAGGAATTAAGTGTCCAACAATTACGTTCTCTTTCAAGCCGTTCAATGTATCTACTTTTCCGTTCACTGCTGCTTCGTTCAATACTTTTGTAGTTTCCTGGAACGACGCTGCTGAGATCCAGCTGCTGGTTTGTAATGACGCACGTGTGATACCTTGTAAGATAGGATTTGCTGTTGCAGGAACCGCATCGCGGGCTTCAACAATTTTCAGATCCTTACGTCTCAACACTGAGTTCTCGTCACGTAATTTACGCGCAGTAATAATTTGTCCGCGTTTCAATTCAGTGCTATCTCCTGGCTCTAAAACAACTTTTTTACCAAATACATTATCGTTCTCTGTCATGAAATCGATCTTGTTCGCTAATTGTTGTTCTAAGAACATGGTATCTCCCGGATCAACGATCTCAACTTTACGCATCATTTGACGCACAATAGTTTCGAAATGTTTGTCATTTAATTTCTGACCTTGTAAACGGTATACCTCTTGAATTTCATTCACTAAGTATTCTTGTACCGAAGTAGGACCTTTGATAGATAAAATATCTCCAGGACTTACAGCACCGTCTGATAAAGAATCACCGGCACGAACGAAATCGTTCTCTTGTACTAAGATATGTTTACTTAAGTTAACTAAGTAACGGCGTTGCTCTCCGGTTTTTGCTTCAACGATCACCTCGCGGTTACCACGTTTAATTTTACCGAATGTAACAATACCATCAATTTCAGAAACAACAGCAGGGTTACTTGGATTACGAGCCTCGAATAATTCAGTTACACGAGGTAAACCACCGGTGATATCACCAGTTTTTCCTGTAACACGAGGGATCTTAACCAATGTAGTTCCCGGTTCAATTTTTGCACCTTCAGCTACGATGATATGTGCACCAACCGGAATGTTATATGTTTTTAACGGCTCACCTTTTTTATCCACAATGCGGATCATAGGGCTCATCGTTTTATCTTTACTTTCAATGATCACTTTCTCTTTAAAGCCTGTTTGTTCGTCAGACTCTTCACGGAAAGTTACATTTTCTTTAATGTGTTCAAATTCTGCAGTACCACCAAATTCTGAAACGATGATAGCATTGTACGGATCCCAATCACAAATAAGCTCACCTTTTTTCACTTTAGATCCCGGCTTAATATATAAGTCAGAACCATAAGGAATATTTCCGGTAGTTAAAGTGATTCCTGTATTTGAATCAACGATACGAACCTCAGTTGAACGACCAATAACGATATTTACTTTTTTACCATCATTGTTTACGCGCTCTACTGTACGTAATTCATCAATTTCAGCAATACCATCGTACTTAGCTTCTAATTTAGAAGAAGCAGCAACGTTACTTGCAGTACCACCCACGTGGAATGTACGTAATGTTAACTGTGTACCCGGCTCACCAATTGATTGTGCGGCAATAACACCTACAGCCTCACCTAACTGAACTAAGCGTCCGTTAGCTAAGTTACGACCGTAACATTTTGAACACACACCATTTTTTGATTCGCAAGTTAATACCGAACGGATATCAATTGTTTCAATTGGAGATGCTTCAATTTTTGCACCGATATCTTCATTGATCAATTCACCAACCGAAACGATCAATTCGCCTGTTGTTGGATGATAAACATCATTTACAGCAACACGACCTAATACGCGATCGTACAGCGATTCAACAACATCATCATTATTTTTCAAAGCTGTCATGCTCAACCCACGAAGAGTTCCGCAATCAGATTCATTGATAATAACGTCTTGTGCAACGTCAACTAAACGACGGGTTAAGTAACCAGCATCGGCAGTTTTAAGAGCCGTATCGGCCAAACCTTTACGCGCACCGTGAGTTGAAATAAAATATTCTAAGATCGAAAGTCCTTCACGGAAATTAGATAGTACCGGATTCTCAATGATAGATGCAGTTGTATCACCCGCTTTTTGAGGCTTAGCCATCAAACCACGCATTCCACTTAACTGTTTAATTTGTTCTTTACTACCACGAGCACCAGAGTCAAGCATCATGTACACGGCGTTGAAACCCTGACGTTCTGTGCTTAATTTATCTAATACTTTCTTTGTAACTTTTGAGTTAGCATGCGTCCAAATGTCAATGATCTGATTGTAACGCTCGTTGTTAGTAATGAAACCTAAGTTATAGTTTCCAATTACTTCGTCAACTTGTTCTTGAGCATCAGCAATGATCTTTGTTTTTTCAGCAGGCGTTTGAATATCTCCTAAATTAAATGATAAACCACCTTTGAATGCCGTTTTGAAACCAATTTCTTTAATATCATCCAAGAATTTAGCAGCAACTGCCATACCCGAACGTTTGATAACGTTACCGATGATATCACGAAGAGATTTCTTAGTAAGTAATTCATTGATGTAACCTACTTCATGAGGAACAACTGTATTGAAGATCACACGACCAACAGTAGTATCAATTACTTTAGTTACTAATTTATCACCTTCCCAAGCATTTGTAATTCTTACTTTGATTGTGGCATGCATGTCAATTTGCTTTTCGTTCAAAGCAATGTTAACTTCTTCTGCACTATAAAATATTTTTCCTTCTCCACGTACGCCATCATCTTTTAAGTTCATTTTACCTTTTGTAAGATAATATAAACCTAACACCATGTCTTGCGATGGAACCGCTACCGGTGCACCGTTAGATGGATTTAAAATGTTATGCGCAGCCAACATCAAAATTTGTGCTTCCAATATTGCGGCATGTCCTAACGGAACGTGCACCGCCATTTGATCCCCGTCAAAGTCAGCGTTAAACGCAGTACACACCAATGGGTGCAACTGAATCGCTTTTCCTTCGATCAATTTTGGTTGGAAAGCTTGAATACCTAATCTGTGGAGTGTTGGAGCACGGTTAAGTAACACAGGGTGCCCTTTTAACGCGTTCTCTAAAATATCCCAAACAATTGGTTCTTTTCTGTCAACAATTTTCTTAGCTGATTTTACTGTTTTTACAATACCACGCTCTATCATTTTACGAATGATAAATGGTTTGAATAATTCAGCAGCCATTTCTTTAGGTAAACCGCACTCGTGTAGTTTTAATTCAGGTCCTACAACAATTACCGAACGTGCTGAATAATCCACACGTTTACCAAGTAAGTTCTGACGGAAACGTCCTTGCTTACCCTTTAATGAATCAGATAATGATTTTAAAGCACGATTTGATTCAGTTTTAACTGCGTTAGATTTACGCGAGTTATCAAACAATGAATCTACCGACTCTTGCAACATACGTTTCTCATTACGTAAGATAACGTCTGGTGCTTTAATTTCAATTAAACGCTTTAAACGGTTGTTACGAATAATAACACGACGGTAAAGATCGTTCAAATCTGAAGTTGCAAAACGACCACCATCCAATGGAACGAGTGGACGTAATTCCGGCGGAATAACCGGCACAACTTTAATGATCATCCACTCAGGTTTGTTAACCACATTTTGGTTAGCCTGACGGAAAGCCTCAATAACCTGCAAACGTTTCAAAGCTTCGTTCTTACGTTGCTGTGAAGTTTCGTTGCTGGCTTTGTGACGTAATTCGTATGATAATGAATCTAGATCTAAACGCGATAATAATTCTTGTAACGCTTCAGCACCCATCTTCGCTACAAACTTATTAGGATCTGCATCATCTAGAGCTATGTTCTCTTTTGGTAATGTATCTAATGTATTTAAGTATTCTTCTTCAGTTAAAAAGTCTAAGTAACTTACACCTTTTTCTGCAGCAATACCTGCGTTAATTACTACATAACGTTCGTAGTAAATGATCATATCCAGTTTCTTAGTTGGTAATCCCAACAAGTAACCAATTTTATTTGGTAATGAACGGAAGTACCAAATGTGCGCAACAGGAACCACTAAATTAATGTGTCCCATACGCTCACGACGTACTTTCTTTTCAGTAACCTCAACTCCACAACGATCACAAACAATCCCTTTGTAACGAATACGTTTGTATTTACCGCAGTGGCACTCATAATCTTTTACCGGACCAAATATACGCTCGCAGAACAAACCATCTCTTTCTGGTTTGTATGTACGATAGTTGATCGTTTCAGGTTTTAGAACCTCGCCGCTTGAACGTTTCAAGATAGTTTCTGGCGAAGCTAAACTGATGGTTATTCTAGAGAAATTCGATTTTTGTTTGTTATCTCTTCTTAAAGCCATGTTGTATTTACTGGTTTAATTTTTAATTTATTTTCTTGTGTTGCAATCTTCATTTTGATTTCTCTCCCCTTTCGGAGAGAGAAATTTAAAATGATTAATCCATAGTTATATCTAACGCCAGACCTCTTAATTCGTGCAACAATACGTTGAACGACTCAGGAATACCCGGAGTTGGGATATTATCACCTTTTACAATTGCTTCGTAAGCTTTTGCACGACCAATAACATCATCCGATTTAACTGTCAATAATTCTTGTAACACGTTGGCTGCACCGTATGCTTCGAGTGCCCAAACCTCCATCTCACCAAAACGCTGACCACCAAATTGTGCTTTACCACCTAAAGGTTGTTGCGTAATTAATGAATATGGTCCGATTGAACGCGCGTGCATCTTATCATCTACCATGTGACCTAATTTCAGCATGTAAATGATACCAACTGTTGCAGGTTGATCAAAACGTTCTCCTGTTCCACCATCGTGCAAATAAGTACGTCCGTATTGTGGAACGCCTGCCTTAGCAGTGTACTCATCTATTTGCTCAATAGTTGCACCGTCGAAAATTGGCGTTGAGAATTTCAATCCTAATTTTTGTCCGGCCCAAGCAAGAACTGTTTCATAGATCTGACCTAAGTTCATACGAGAAGGTACACCTAGTGGATTCAATACGATATCTACCGGAGTTCCGTCTTCTAAGAATGGCATGTCCTCATCTTTTACGATACGGGCAACAATACCTTTGTTACCGTGACGACCCGCCATTTTATCACCCACTTTTAACTTACGTTTTTGAGCAATATATACCTTAGCTAACTTCACAATTCCGTTTGGTAATTCATCACCAACCGAAATTTGGAATTTCTCACGTTTGTATTTTCCTAATAGATCGTTGTACTGGATCATGAAATTATGAAGCAAACGCTCTACAGATTCATTTTTGTCTTTATCAGTTGTCCAGTTGCTTGGATTTACTTCCGAATAATCAACGCGCTCTAATAATTTTTGAGTGAATTTTGTTCCGCGAGGAATAACTTCTTCACCTAAGATATTAGTTACACCTTGAGATGTTCTTCCATTCACAAGAACGAATAATTTGTCAACCAATTTTAATTTTAGGTTGTAAACATTCTTCTCGTGTTCTGAATCCAATTTCTCGATCATTGGTTTCTCTTCGGCTTTTGTTTTCTTATCCTTAATAGCGCGAGAGAATAATTTTTTGTCGATAACAACACCTTTGATAGATGGAGATACTTTTAATGAAGCATCTTTCACATCACCGGCTTTATCACCAAAGATAGCGCGTAACAATTTCTCTTCCGGAGAAGGATCTGTTTCACCTTTTGGTGTAATTTTCCCGATAAGGATATCGCCTTCTTTTACGTCGGCTCCTACTCTAACAATTCCGTTCTCATCTAAGTCTTTAGTTGCTTCTTCACTTACGTTTGGAATATCCGGAGTTAACTCCTCTAAACCACGTTTTGTGTCGCGCACTTCTAAAGTATACTCATCAATGTGAATTGAAGTGAAGATATCATCACGAACAATTTTTTCAGAGATAACGATAGCATCCTCGAAATTGTAACCTTTCCAAGGCATGAACGCTACTTTTAAGTTACGTCCTAATGCTAACTCACCATCTTCCGTTGCATAACCATCGCATAATACTTGTCCTTTTAAAACTTTATCACCTTTCTTAACGATAGGTTTCAAGTTCATACAGGTGCTTTGATTTGTTTTTTGGAATTTAGTTAACTTGTATGTTTTCACATCGCCCTCGAAGCTTACTAATTTTTCGTCTTCAGAACGTGTGTAACGAATAACGATCTCGCGAGCATCAACGTATTCAACAATACCATTGTTCTCAGCATTGATCAATACGCGGCTATCTTCAGCAACACGTGCTTCGATACCTGTACCAACAATTGGTGCTTGAGGACGTAATAATGGAACTGCTTGACGTTGCATGTTCGACCCCATTAATGCACGGTTAGCGTCATCATGCTCCAAGAAAGGAATTAATGATGCAGCTATGGATGCAATTTGATTTGGAGCAACGTCCATTAAATGGATAGCGCTTGGATCAAGAATAGGGAAATCACCTTCGCGACGCGATGTTACTTTTTGAGTGATGAAGTTTCCTTTATCATCCAAATCAACATTTGCTTGCGCGATATTTTTTTGATCTTCTTCTTCCGCTGTTAAATAAATAACAGGTTTGTTAACCTCAACCTTGCTATTTGCTACGTTACGGAATGGAGTTTCAATAAAGCCTAATTTATTAACCTTAGCGAATACACATAGTGAAGAGATCAAACCAATGTTTGGTCCCTCTGGTGTTTCGATAGTACATAAACGACCGTAGTGCGTATAGTGAACGTCACGAACCTCGAAACCTGCACGCTCACGACTTAAACCTCCTGGCCCTAGTGCCGATAGACGACGCTTGTGCGTGATCTCCGATAAAGGGTTAGTTTGATCCATGAATTGAGATAACTGGTTTGTTCCGAAGAACGAGTTGATCACTGATGATAATGTTTTTGCGTTGATCAAATCGGTTGGCGAGAACACCTCGTTATCACGAACGTTCATACGCTCACGAATTGTACGAGCAATACGCGCTAAACCTACACCGAACTGAGCATATAATTGCTCACCTACAGTACGAACACGACGATTTGACAAGTGATCGATATCATCCACATTTGTTTTTGAGTTAATTAACTCGATCAAATATTTAATGATGAGGATCATGTCCTCCTTAGTTAATACGCGGATATCCATTGGAATATCGATACCGAATTTTTTATTGATACGGTAACGTCCAACTTCTCCAAGATCATAACGTTTGTCAGAGAAGAATAATTTATCAATTACACCACGTGCAGTTTCCTCATCTGGTGGCTCAGCATTACGAAGTAAACGGTAGATGAACTCGATCGCTTCTTTTTCTGAGTTAGTTGAATCTTTTTGTAATGTGTTGTAGATAATAGTGTAATCAGCGCTATTCACGTCTTCTTTGTGAAGGATGATAGACTTAACACCAGAATCGCATATCAAATCGATATGATCATCTTCTAATAAAGTTTCGCGATCAATAATAACTTCGTTACGTTCGATAGAAACTACCTCTCCGGTATCCTCATCTACGAAATCTTCGATCCACGTTTTAAGAACACGAGCAGCTAATCTACGGCCAACTTCGCGTTTTAAACCTGCTTTACTAACTTTTACCTCATCAGCAAGACCAAAGATCTCGAGAATTTGTTTATCGCTTTCGAATCCAATAGCGCGTAATAAAGTAGTAACAGGTAATTTTTTCTTACGATCAATGTAAGCGTACATTACGTTATTGATATCGGTTGCGAATTCTATCCACGAACCTTTAAACGGAATAACGCGAGCGCTGTATAATTTGGTTCCGTTAGCGTGACGGCTTTGGCCGAAGAACACACCCGGAGAACGATGTAATTGAGAAACAATAACACGTTCAGCACCATTTATGATAAAAGATCCTTTTGGGGTCATGTAAGGGATAGTTCCCAAATACACGTCTTGCATGATAGGCTCGAAATCCTCATGCTCAGGATCTGTACAATACAAATATAATTTTGCCTTTAAAGGCACGCTGTATGTCAAACCACGTTCGATACACTCATCAAGAGAGTAGCGAGGTGGATCGATGTAGTAGTCCTTGAACTCTAACACGAAATTGTTACGTGCATCAGAGATCGGGAAGTTCTCAGCGAACACTTTGAATAACCCTTCTTTTTTACGGTTATCAGGTGTAGTTTCCAGCTGGAAAAAATCCTGGAAAGATTTGATCTGGATATCCAAGAAATCTGGATACTCGATCGGGAATTTGTTTGACGAGAAGTTAACTCGTTTTTGATTTTTAATTGCTGCCAAGGTAATTTTTGGTTAAGTAAAACAATAAAGAGAGGTACCCATGGTTTTGTTGTTCTCAACAAAAGGAAAATGGCGGGCGCTAAGCGCCCTGCCTTTTCCGAATTCCAATAGAAATTACTTAACTTCTACTTTAGCACCAGCTTCTTCTAAA
Source organism: Sphingobacteriaceae bacterium (assembly GCA_016705695.1). Taxonomy (GTDB): domain Bacteria; phylum Bacteroidota; class Bacteroidia; order B-17B0; family Aurantibacillaceae; genus Aurantibacillus. Next base: position 87,352 of record JADJLA010000007.1, on the reverse strand, counting down.
GCTTTTTTAATTGCTTCAGCTTCTTCTTTGCCAATACCCTCTTTTACTGGTTTTGGAGCTCCATCCACTAAGTCTTTAGCTTCTTTCAATCCTAAACCTGTAAGGTCTTTTACAACTTTAACAACACCTAATTTAGCTGCACCAGCTTCTTTTAGGATAACATCGAAAGTTGTTTTTGCAGCAGCAGCTTCGCCACCACCTGCACCACCTGAAACTACAACCGCAGCTGCAGCAGGTTCGATACCGTACTCGTCTTTTAATATTTTAGCTAAGTCTTGTACTTCTTTTACTGTTAAGCTTACTAATGTTTCAGCTACTGATTTTACGTCTGCCATTTTATTCTGGATTTTAAATTTTTAATTAATTAATTTTTATTCTTTTTTGATCATTCTTCTAATGGGTATTATGCCGCAGCATCTTCTCCACCTTTTCTGTTTTCAAGGCCACCGATAACACGTTGGATAGGAGATTGTAATAATCCAATGATCTCTCCTATCATTTCGTTTTTCGATTTCAACGATGCTAAAGCATCCAATTGATTATCGCCCATATAAATCATTTCCTCAACGAAAGCCGCTTTTAAAACCGGCTTAACGCCTGCTTTACCGCGAAACTCTTTAATAACTTTAGCCGGTGCACTTGATACATCGGTAAAAATTAAAGCAGTCTCACCTTTTAATGCAGGTATAAGTTCAGCTAAACGCGAATCGCTTGCGCGCTCGATCGCTTTTTTCAATAAGGTATTTTTTACAACCTTAACTGATATTTTTTTAGCGAAACAAGCTCTACGGAAATTATTTACTTTTTCTACTGTTAATGAAGAACAATCTGCTAAATAGATCTTGTTGTTAGCGTTCAATTCGCTAACCAACCCGTCTATCACTTTTGTTTTTTCAGCTTTATTCATGAGCTCTTTTAGTTTTTAGCAGTTTTTAATTAAATGATTTGGTGTCGATGATGATACCCGGACTCATTGTGCTGCTCATTGTAATTGATCTTACATATGAACCCTTTGCACTTGATGGTTTTAATTTCATGATCGCTTGTAACAATTCATTTGCGTTGTCGGCAATTTTTGCAGCATCAAAAGATGCTTTTCCAACACCGGCATGAATGATACCTGCTTTGTCAACTTTGAAATCAATTTTACCGCCTTTTGAATCGGTTACAGCTTTACCAATGTCCATGGTTACAGTTCCGGTTTTAGGATTTGGCATTAAACCACGAGGGCCTAACACACGTCCTAAAGCACCAACTTTACCCATTACAGAAGGCATTGTGATAATTACATCAACATCTGTCCAACCACCTTTTATTTTCTCTATGTACTCGTCTAATCCAACGAAATCCGCACCTGCAGCTTTAGCCTCAGCCTCTTTATCCGGAGTAACAATTGCTAATACGCGCAATGTTTTTCCGGTTCCGTGAGGTAATGATACAGTTCCACGAACCATTTGATTAGCTTTCCTTGGATCAACTCCTAAGCGAACCGCTAGGTCCACAGACGAATCAAATTTTGTAGTGGTAATATCCTTTACAATTTTTGAAGCGTCTACTACAGAGTAAGCTTTTTCAGCATCATACTTTGCTTCAGAAGCTTTTCTTTTTTTAGTCAACGTTGCCATTTTTTTGAAAGCGTTTTAATTAATAATTATTTTAATTTAGAAAGGTTTGTTTCCGGAAACAGTTACACCCATACTACGTGCAGTACCTGCGACCATACTCATTGCCGATTCCATTGTAAAACAATTCATGTCTACAATTTTATCTTCTGCAATTTTTTTGATCTGATCCCAACTGATCGAACCAACTTTTTTACGGTTGCTCGTAGCGGATCCAGTTTGTACTTTAGTAGCCTCTTTTATTTGAACTGCAACAGGCGGACGTTTGATAACAAAATCAAACGACTTGTCGACGTAAACATTAATGATAACCGGTAAAATTTTACCAGGTTGATCTTGGGTTCTTGCGTTGAACTGTTTGCAAAATTCCATGATGTTTACACCTTTAGCACCTAAAGCAGGACCAATAGGAGGCGATGGGTTAGCAGCTCCACCTTTGATTTGCAACTTTACAATTGCTGATAACTCTTTTGCCATTTCTTTTAGTTTTACTTTATTTATTTTATTTCAACGATCTAATGTCTCACCTATAGATCATCTTTTGTTATTGTTGGTTTCGTTAAGGCTCCTTTCGGAATTTAGTTACTTTGAGTTGGAAGCAGCAAAGCACTCTAACCTTAATTTACGCCATTCAATTTCTTTTCAAATTCAAAAGTTTAAAGTCAAAAGCCAAAATTGACCTTTTTGTCTTTTTACTTTTTCTTTTTGCCTTTTTTATTTATTCCTTTTCTACTTCGCCAAAGTTTAGTTCTACCGGTTGTTTACGCCCGAAGATCTTAACTGTAACTTTAATTTTCTTTTTGTCTTCCATAACTTCTTCAATGATACCAATGAATCCGTTGAATGGACCGTTAATTACTTTAACCGATTCGCCAACCATGTAGTTTGTTGCCATGGTTCCTTCGCTTTCAGTTAACTCATCAACCTTACCTAAAATACGATTCACTTCAGTTAAACGCATTGGAACAGGATCTCCGCCTTTGGTTTCACCTAGGAAACCAATAACGCCTGTAATTTGTTTAATGATGTGTGTGATCTCACCTTTAAGTGCGGCTTCTATCAATACATATCCGGGATAGAAAGAACGTTCCTTGGTGGTTTTTTTTCCATTACGGATCTGAATTATCTTCTCAGTTGGGATCAACACTTGAGCAACATATTCATTTAGCTTCAAGCGAGAGATCTCCATCTCAATGTATTGCTTTACCTTCTTCTCTTGCCCACTGATAGCACGTACCACATACCATTTGCGGTTAATTGCGTTATCTATTTTGGTTACTTCAGCCATTTTAAATTCTTTAATTTATTAACTAACTAAACTGTAAGCGGCCTTCATTAAATTTTCGAAGCCGATATCCATTAAAAACACCACCAATGCGATGATAATTGAGGATATCATTACCACTACGGCACTTCCCTGAAGCTCCGTCCAGGTTGGCCAACTCACTTTGTTTAGAAGTTCGTTCTTTGTTTCACTTAAATAATCACCAAACTTACTCATGTCTTTTTCTTTTTTATTTTTTCACGCCCGCCTTCGCTAAAGCTTCGGCGGACAAAGCACGGGTGGAGAGATTCGAACTCCCATCAACGGTTTTGGAGACCGGTATGCTACCATTGCACCACACCCGTTTTCCTTAAACTTCACTACCCTATATAAATGGCAAAATGGCTACCCTTTTTTCGGGAGCCATTTTGCCTATATTTATGACTATGGCAATTAGTCTAAAATCTCAGTAACTTGACCAGCACCTACGGTACGGCCACCCTCACGGATAGCGAAACGTAGACCTTTGTCCATCGCAATTGGAGAGATCAACATCACCTCAATTGTTACGTTATCTCCCGGCATTACCATTTCGCGACCTGCTTCTAGAGTAATTTCTCCAGTTACGTCAGTTGTGCGGAAATAGAATTGCGGACGATATTTATTTTGGAATGGAGTATGACGTCCACCTTCTTCTTTTTTCAAGATGTAAACCTCAGCTTTAAATTTAGCATGTGGCTTTACAGTTCCCGGCTTAATGATAACCATACCACGCTTGATATCTTTTTTCTCGATACCACGTAATAATAAACCTACGTTATCTCCAGCCTCACCGTAATCAAGGATCTTACGGAACATCTCAACACCTGTTACAGTTGATTTCAATTTCTCAGCACCCATACCAATGATGTCAACCTCTTCAGCAGAGTTGATAACACCTGTTTCGATACGACCTGTAGCAACAGTACCACGACCAGTGATCGTGAACACGTCTTCAACCGGCATCAAAAACGGCTTATCTTTATCACGTGGAGGAATTGGGATATAAGCATCAACTGCATCCATTAATTCCATGATCTTATCAACCCATTTTGGATCGTTATTTAATCCACCTAAAGCAGAACCACGAATGATAGGAGTTTTGTCGCCATCAAATTTGTAGAACGTTAGTAGTTCGCGAATTTCCATTTCAACAAGGTCTAATAACTCTAAGTCATCAACCATGTCAACTTTGTTCATGAACACAACAATTTTAGGCACACCAACCTGGCGAGCTAAAAGGATATGCTCACGAGTTTGTGGCATTGGTCCATCAGTTGCAGCTACAACTAAAATTGCGCCGTCCATTTGAGCCGCACCAGTAACCATGTTCTTTACGTAATCCGCGTGACCTGGACAGTCAACGTGAGCGTAGTGACGGTTTGCAGTTGCATACTCAACGTGAGAAGTGTTGATAGTAATACCACGCTCTTTTTCCTCAGGAGCGTTGTCAATTGATGAGAAGTCACGAACTTCACATAATCCTTTACTTGCTAATACTGTTGTGATAGCTGCAGTTAAAGTAGTTTTGCCGTGATCTACGTGACCAATAGTTCCAATGTTCAAGTGTGGTTTGGAACGGTCGAATTTTTCTTTTGCCATAGTTTTATTTTTTTACTTTTTGTTGTTATATATTATTAGTTTTCTACTAATTTTTTATTTCATTTTTTTGAGCTGTTGAGCAGTCCCGATAGCTATCGGGATGAACTGCCGACCTCTCAGATTTTTTGAGCTGTTGAGCAGGATTGAACTGCCGACCTCTTCCTTACCAAGGAAGTGCTCTACCACTGAGCTACAACAGCCTGAACATTTGAAAATTTGATTTCTCTGCGTTGCTTCGAAATTTTTTAATCCTCATTTATGCTAAATAAACTCCGGTTAAAAAATTTCTCGCGCCTTGAGAAATCAAATTTTGAAATGTTCAACGAACATTCAATATCCCTTTCTCAGAGATCTAATTCAAACGTTGTTTCTGAATTCTGTGTTGCAGCACCCAATTCAAGATCAACTCAACTTTTAAAAGAACAATACGCTCAGACACACGAAAAGTCCCTCATTTTGGGGACATCCGAAACTCCATCGACCGTGATACACAAGCCTTTCTTGTTTCGTCCGCACTAAACGGTTATTATCAATCGCCACAATCTCTTCTCACTCTCCACTTTTCTCTTACACTTAAGAGCGAAAGACGGGTCTCGAACCCGCAACCTCCAGCTTGGAAGGCTGGAGCTCTACCAATTGAGCTACTTTCGCTTTTCGATCTTAAATTCCCATTTAAAATCGGTAACCGTGGGGACAGGAGGATTCGAACCTCCGAAGACGAAGTCAACAGATTTACAGTCTGTCCCATTTGGCCACTCTGGTATATCCCCTTTAATTAAATTAAAAAGAGCCGAAGAAGGGACTCGAACCCCCGACCGCCTGATTACAAATCAGGAGCTCTACCAGCTGAGCTACTTCGGCTTTTAATGTTTTAAATGTTAAAGAACTATCCCCCAAAATTTTAGGGACTGCAAAATTAATTATTAATTCGGTTTAAACAAAAGAAAAACTGAATTATTTACACATTTTTTTAACGGGCTGTAAATATAGGGAAATAAGCTACTTGAGGGTACCCAAGTCCTTATTAAAAATTTGAAAATTTGAAGGTAAATAATTGTTGATTCGAGTTCCCAAATTTTTACCCCAACCAAGGCCAAAACCTTTGTTGGTAAAGCGTTTCAATCCTTTTGATTCGTTCTGAAGCTGAAAAGCTTCCTTCTTTAAATACTTAAGTGATTCATTATCAGTTAATTCAATGCTATCAACGGATGTTTTGATGTAGTTTGAAAGTGCTAAAAAATGATGCGGGATCAATTCATCGTGTTTTATCTCACCAAGGGGCGTTCCTACTGACTTGAAATAGAGCTCATTTTTAAATGAATTGATGAATGATAAAATACTGTTATTCAATAATTTGAATTCACCATTATGATTGATTATATTATGGTTCCCATCAAGATCTATAAAGTCTTCAAGAACCGCCATTTCAGCTTTTGAGGCCTCTTTGAATGTGTTCTTTTTACTAAAATTAGCAGAACCAAATTGATCAATAACTTTCAAAACGCAACAAAAAAACCCTTCCCCTTCCAGTTTGTGAGGATAGAACCTGAAACCAAAACTGGTGTCTTCAATTCCCCAATTTGGATCAACATCCAACTTTATAACTTCCAAACCATGTTCGGATATAAGCCATTTTACTATTTCTTCGTTCTCTGAGCTCGAATAACTGCATGTGCTATAGACCAAATACCCATTTGTGTTCAAAGAAGGCAAAACATCGCTTAAAATGGTTCTTTGACGAGAACTACAATGAGTAACCGCATCCATGCTCCATTCTTCCATTGCATTTTCTTGCTTTCTAAACAAGCCGCTTCCACTGCAAGGCGCATCAACTAACACTAGATCAAAAATACCTTTAAGCTTTGAAAATGAGCTTGTTTCACTGTTTGTAACAATATGATTGCAGTTACCCCATTTAGCCAAATTGTAAGCCAAAACGTCTGCCCTATTCTTCACCACTTCGTTAGAAACCAACACACTTTTTTTGTTCAAACACGAACTTAAAATGGTGGATTTACCTCCCGGAGCCGCACAAAGATCTAAGGCGAAGAGTTCCTCATCAAAATTCACAACTTGTTTTAAAACGTAATCAATAAACATCGATGATGCCTCTTGAACGTAATAACATCCCGCATGAAATAAGGGGTCGGATGTAAAAATTGGTCGTTCTTTTAAATAAAACGCTTCTTTTGCCCAAGGAACATTTTTTCCAACTTCAAAATTTAAATCGGTTCTTTTAAATGGATTGATGCGAATTGAGGTAGGAGCTTGCGTTTGATGCGCTTTTACAAATTCCTCTTCATTAAAACCCGGGATGTGTTTTAAACTGTTTATAAAATCCTGAGGGAACGAAGGCATGGTGCGTGTTTATGAAATAAATTTGTGCCGATGATTGCTATCGAAATGGATATTGTCAAAGTTCGTAAAATAAAACTGAGTTTACCACAAGCCCTCGAAAAAATAAAACATTGGTGTGCTTATCAAGAACGCGCGCATTATGAAACCCGAGGAAAGCTATATGATTACGGATTGAGTTCCAGCGACATTGAAGAAGCACTTGCAGTATTAGTTTCGGAGAATTATTTGAACGAAGAGCGCTTTGCAGAAACATTTGCCAGAGGTAAATTTAGAATAAAACAATGGGGTAAGAACAAAATAAAAGCCGAGTTGAAGTTTAAAAAAGTAAGCGACTACTCCATAAATAAAGCCTTAAAACAAATAGATCACACTGACTATCGAAAAACAATTGAAAAATTGATCACTCGGAAGTTAAGAGAAACAAAAGAAAAAGTACCTTACAAAAAAAATTACAAGGTGCTTCAATATCTTATGAGCAGAGGATTTGAGCATGACATTGTATCGGATATTTTAAAATTAAAGAATGATTAGGAAAAAAGCTCCAACTGCGTTGTTGTATAAATTTTAAATCCTCACATACCTAAAACAAAAAACTAATAGTTTAATATATGAATTTAGATCTAAAAAATAAACGTGCCGTAGTTTGCGGAAGTACACAAGGAATAGGAAAAGCTGTGGCGATGGAGCTTGCGAGTATGGGATGCAACGTAACTTTGGTTGCTCGAAACGAAGAGTCATTAAAGAAAACAAAAAGTGAATTACCAACAAGCTGCAATCAAGCACACTCTTATTTATGTGTTGATTTTGCAGATCAAGCCAAGTTGAAAGAGTTAATTGAAGCATTCGTTCAACGCACTGGACCGGTAAATATATTGATCAATAATACCGGCGGGCCGGCTGCGGGCCCCGCAAATACTGCGAAAACTGAAGAATTTATTAATGCGTTCAATCAGCATTTAATATGCAATCATATTTTAGCGCAAGCATGTATTGAAGGAATGAAAAACTCGGGTTACGGCCGCATCATTAATATTATTTCCACGTCGGTAAAACAACCGCTTCCAAATCTTGGAGTGAGCAACACTATTCGTGCGGCTGTTGCAAATTGGTCAAAAACGTTGGCCAACGAATTAGCAAAACACAATATAACCGTTAATAATGTATTACCGGGGGCCACAGCAACACAGCGTTTAAGCAGCATTATAGATAACAAGGCGTTGAAAACAAACGCTACTAATGATGCTGTAAAAAAAGAAATGTTGCACGAAATCCCCATGGGCCGATTCGCTGAAGCATCAGAGATAGCAAGCGCTGTAGCGTTTTTAGCTAGTCCGGCTGCATCCTATATCACAGGCATTAATGTACCTGTTGATGGTGGAAGAACAGGTTGTTTATAACCCACACAGAACTTAACAAATCGTTGTTACTAAGTTGATAACCACGCTCTAAACGCGAGTTACATTAACCGGTATTTTAGTGACATGATAAAATTTTTGATTATAACATTCAATGCTTTCCTATTTTTTGTAATTAGTCTCTTCACAGGAGCTGACGGAATAAGCATCACAAGCAATTTACCAAAATCAATGCAACCCGGCCAAGAGATCGAGGTTGAAGTTAAGGTCACTAAGGGTGGGCTAGGTGGATTTGCAAAGTTTCAATTAGAAATGCCCGAAGGCTTTACTGCTACTGAGGTAGAAAGTAAAGGGGCAAACTTTAGTTTCGCAACAGGGCTTGCCAAATGGGTATGGCCTGCGCTTCCAACCGAAAGCGATGTTGTTATTAAATTCAAATTAAAAGCCGACCCGAGTATGTCGGGCGCTAAATCTGTAGCAGGAAAGTTCTCTTATGTAGAAAACAACGCTAAACAAGTTGTTGAAATGCCTCCTGTTGAGATCATGATCGGTGGCGATGGCGCTGTGGCAACCGAAAATAATAGCACACCTACAAATACCACTTCTTCAAGCACACCAACAGTTGCAAGCACTACTCCTACAGTAGCAACAACGCCAACCGTTGCAAGTACTACTCCTACCGTAGCAAAAACACCAACCGTTGCAAGTACGCCAACTACTGAAATAGCAAACACCACTCCAACTACAAGTTTAAATGATGAGCCGGGCGCAAATGTTACTGTTATAAGAAATATTAAACCGGGGAGTAATGCTGATGAGCATTTAATAGAGTTAAAAATAAGTAAAGGTTCTATTAAAGGTTTTGCAAAGTTCAGTGACGATCTTCCGAATGGATATACAGCTAAATCAGTAGGTACTTCCGAAAGTTCTTTCTCAGTTGCCGATGGTAAAGTAAAATTTGTTTGGGTAACGCTTCCTTCTCAAGAAGAAATAACAATATCTTATTTATTAAGTGGCAGAAGCATGGCGATGGTTGAACTAACAGGTGAGTTCTCATATTTAGCAAATGATCAAAGTAAGAAGTTCATTATGCAAAAAGTTACAATTCCTAACACACCATCGGCAGAAATAGCTCAAACACCTACTTCAACTCCAACAATGACCGAAACTCCAACAAATACAGTTGTTACAACGCCTACTAATACAGAAGTTGCTGTTACAACGAACACAGTTACTCCTACTGCCACTGAAACACCAACAAATACAGGAAATAATACTGAGAATACGGCTACAAATATAACCGAAAACCGTTCAGGGAGCATAAACTATCGCGTTCAAATAGGCGCTTTTAGTAATGCAAGCGTTACTTCGGCTACTTTGTCAAGAAAATTTGGTGTTAGAGGTGATATTATTAGCGAAATGCAGGCGGGTTTAAATAAATTCATGGTTGGTAACCATAATGAGTATAAAGACGCCCGCGATCAGCGCGAAACAATAAGACCTTCTATCAATTCGGCATTTGTGGTTGCCTATAACGGTGCTAAGCGTGTTACCGTTCAGGAAGCTTTAATGCTAACAAATCAGAAATGGTTCAAGTAATGCCAATTGTACATATATTTTAGTCTAATCTGTTCGTTCTTTTCCATCAATACTTCTTCAAAAAAAATTCCAATAACTGATAGCTATGGGAATTTTTTTTTTCGTTGTCTTGATGAAAAATAACTTCGCATTTTTAGACTAAAATATATGTACAAGTTGGCATAAAATTACTATTTTTACCATGTAATTATGTTTAAAAGGATATCGGTTCTTATATTGCTGTTATTTGCCGGCTATGCTAAGGCACAGACAGATACTGCCGCTTCGCCTTTAGATAAACTCACTCCCGAAGAACTTATTCAATATTACATTGATGAACCTGAGCCATTTTCGAAATTTCGTGGCCCGGAAAAAGTTGGTGATTCATTATATGGCGACCTAAACACACAGGTTATTCCAACTCAAACAGTAGAAGCAAAAGGTTTATATCACGAAGGTGTTAGTGAAGCTGTAGATTCAACAGGATCTGATTCAGCTTTTGTTTCAACAGCGCAAGCCATGAAACCCAAAGTTTCGTTAGGGGCCGGTAGATTAGGTTTTTATGGTGATCTTTATAGTAAGAATTTTCAGTCACCTTTAACTGCACGTTGGGGTTTTGATCTCAATCTTTCACAACGCCTTACTCGCTATCTTCAATTGAATTTTAATGTAATGTTTGGTAAACTTGGTGCTAATGAGCGCTCGTTATACCACAACTCTAATTTTATTTCTGAGATTAGGGCCGGTGGAGTTAATTTGATGTACGACTTCGGGAATTTTATCTCAGACAAATACATTGTAAGGCCTTATTTCACAGTTGGCGTTTCGGGTTTTGAGTTCTTAAGCAAAACGGATATACTGGATGCTAACGGAAACGCTTATCATTATTGGAGCGATGGAAGTATTAAAAATATGCCTGAAACTGCAAGCGGTTCTCAGTACGCTGTTGACCTGAAACGAGATTATGTTTATGAAACTGATGTTCGTGAAAGCAATGTGAGCTTATTTGGCAAATATCCTGAGCGTTCATTCTCTACTGTATACGGCGCAGGAATTGTAATGAAAGTTACCGAGCGTGTTGATCTGAAATTCAATTTCCAAATGTACATTACCGCTACAGATTATATTGATGGGTTAACAAAACAAAATGGTGGAAATCATCACAAGGATAAATTCACTTATTCATCTATTTCACTTCAATACGACCTGATAGCAAAACCACTTAAGATCAAAAAGAAGAAGAAATCTGTTGTTGATCCTTCAACAATTGATTGGCTTGCTCTTGATAAAAGTGATTATGATAAGGATGGCGTGGATGACATGAAAGATAATTGCCAAGGAACTCCAGCAGAAGTAAAAGTGAATTCTGATGGATGTCCTGAAGATACTGATGGCGACGGCATAGAGGATTTTAGAGATGACGAGATAAATACACCAAAAGGAATGGTGGTTGACACAAAAGGCGTTTCATCAAACGATGAGTATTGGAAAAAATGGTACGATCAGTATATGAACGATTCTACTGATGCTAACATGACCACAGAATATATTGGAAACACGTTTGCATTAAAGAGTAATAAACCAAAATTTGATCCCGATAAAGAAGTTTACACTGTAGAACTTGCGCGTTACGAAGGGTCTATTCCTAGTGATGAAATGGCATTCCTTTTAAGTATTGGAGACATTAACTCAACCACACTGGAGAATGGAACTACAGTTGTTTACACTTCAGGCAGATTTAAAAAAGTAAAAAATGTATTGAAGGCCCGCGAGGAATTTGTAAAGATGGGCAACGCTAATGCAAGCATCTCTAAATTAAAAGGCAAGAACATCACACGTTTAAGTGAAGAAGAAGTTCAGAAATTGTTGGCAGCTGAAACTCAAGCAATGGAAGATCTTAAAGCCGGTTCAGATTCGACAAGTATAGCAAATGCTAATATTGAGAATATACCAAGCGAAGGCTTTGGCCCTGATGATATCGTTTACCGTGTTCAATTAGGTGCGTTTAAAAACAAGATCTCTTCAAGTGTATTTAATACTAGCGCAGGTGTACTTGAGCTTAAATCAGGAGAAGGCGTTTTCAGATATGTAACCAAAGGCTATAGAACTATTGACGAGGCAGCACAAGTACGTGCCGACCTGGTGATCCAAGGATACAGCGATGCTTTTGTAACGGCTTATAAAGGTGGTAAACGTATTCCAATGAATCAAACGCAGGCTAAGGTTGAAAAAGGTTATAAAGAGGATCTTAATGAGAACAAAATGTTTAGCTCAGTGAATAAGAAGTTAGTACTATTCAAGATCCAATTAGGTCCTAATAAACGTCCTGCACAAGTTGCTGCTGCCGACGAAAAATACAAGGATTTGAAAAATCTTGAGAAGCAATCTACCACAACAGGTAATATTCGTTTCACCACAGGTAGTTTCCCTGGATATGATGCTGCTGAGAAGTACCGTAAGGACCTTGAAGGCAAAGGATTTAGTGATGCTTTCATCATTGCGACCTTTAAGGATGAGCTTATATCGATTCAGGAAGCTCTCGAACTTTTAAAATAAGTTAAATTCCTAACTTTGGTCCGACTTTTGAAATTAATACGTAACTTTAATTTAAAATTAACACACATGAAAAAACTAGTTTTCACAATCGCCGCAGTAGCTGCATTTTCTTTTGCAAACGCTCAAGAACAACTTCAGCAACCTACTCAAACTCCAACAAAGAAAAAAACAGCAGCCACTACTACCGCTCCTAAGGAAGGTGCTACTAAAAAAGAAGCAACTCATACTACTGAAGCTACAACAAGTACAACAGAAAAAAATCCTAATGCCGGTGCAACAACTGATCCTAAGAAATCAGGAACTAGAATGGCCATTAACGAAAAAGGCTTACCTGGCGAGAAAAAATCTACAAAAGGCACAACAGCTACTACTCCAAAATAATTACAAAAAACCACCCTCGCGGTGGTTTTTTTTATTTTATCAATTAATTTAGCATAAATTTAAAGTGTGCTAGATCATTATTTTTCCCAGCTATTTTTGCTTTTAAAACGCTTGTTGCTGGTTTATTTGGCATACTTTATTTGCCGTGTACTCTTCTACTCTTTTAATCACACACTTTTCGGCGACATTGGCTTTTTTGAACGGGCATCTATTTATTTTTACGCTCTCCGTTTTGATACATTCAGCATCCTTGTTTGTAATTCGCTTTTTATTATCCTATCCATTCTTCCTGTCACTGCATTTTATTCCGGCGCTTACCAAAAGATCCTGCTCTGGTTATACGCCATTACAAATACTATTTTTCTCCTTTCTAATCTAATTGATATTGTTTACTTCCCTTATATCAAAAAGCGTTCAACGGCCGATATCTTTAACCAAATGGGCGGACAAACTGATATGTCGACGCTTTTACCGCAATACATCAAAGATTTTTGGTATCTCCTGTTGATATTCATCGTTCTTGTTTTTTTACTGGTGCGCTTTTATAAAAAAATAAAAATATCACCACGATCATATACATATAATGCAAAAAGTCTTACCTATCTAATTCTTATTTTCTTACTAAGCGCATCTCTTACGGTTCTTGGAATTCGCGGTGGTTTTCAGAAAATACCTATTGATGTGGTAGATGCGGGCCAATACACCAAAACACAATATACAAGTTTAGTACTTAATAGTCCGTTTACCATTATTAAATCCTTCGAGAAAAAAGAATTAGCCCTACTGGATTTTGGTATTGCAGATCCTGAAACAATTTTCAACCCAATTCATCATTATAAAAACGACACGCTACAAAAACTAAATATAGTGGTGATAATAATGGAGAGTTGTGCCAAAGAATATACCAAGCTCGGAAAATTAAAAAGTTATACTCCTTTTTTGGATAGCTTGATGGATCATTCTCTTGCGTTTACCAATGCATTTGCAAACGGACATAAATCCATTGAAGGAATTCCTGCTATTTTATCTTCTATGCCAACATTAATGGAAGATCCTTTTATAAACAGTACTTACGCAGATAATTTTTACCCTTCGTTTGCCAATATTTTAAATGCCGAAGGATACACGAGCGCTTTCTTTCATGGTGGAACAAACGGAACCATGAATTTTGACAGCTATGCCAAACAAAACGGTTATAGCGCGTATTTCGGTAGAACCGAGTATGCAAATGACGCCGATTTTGATGGCTCTTGGGGCATTTGGGATGAACCATTTTTAAAGTTTGGGGTTAAAAAAATGAACGAAATGAAACAACCATTTCACTCAGCCATTTTTACATTAAGCGCGCATCACCCCTATAAAATTCCTGAAAAATACAAGGGAAAATTTGCAAAAGGGCATCTTGAAATTCATGAAAGCATAGGCTATGCCGACCATGCAATTCGTTTATTCTTTCAAGAAGCAAAAAAACAAATGTGGTACACTAAAACTTTATTTGTTCTTGTTGCAGATCACAGCAGCATAAGCGACCATCCATTTTATAGAAATAATGTTGGGCAATTTGCTATTCCTGTTCTTTTCTTTAAACCAGATAACAGCCTGAAACGATCGTACAGCAAAGTTTTTCAGCAATCAGATATTTTACCAAGTGTACTTGATATGATCGGATACAACAAGCCGTTCTTTAGTTTTGGAAAGAGCTATAAAGATACCTTGGGTCGTTATGCTGTATATTATACCGATTCACGTCACCATTTTTTGAACGATTCGCTGGTTATTGACCTTGTGAATTATAAGATCAATAACGTTATTAATTACAGAAGAGACTCCATACTCGAAAAAGGCCTTATTAATTCCTACCCTTTTGAAACCGAAAAACGGTATTGTGAGGCCTATTTGCAGCTATATAACAAAAGGCTCATTAATAATGCCTGTACTGCAAAATAAATATTGCGTATTTTCGTTGTTATTCTATTGCAAAAAGCTGTCATATATTCACTAAGCATCCTCCTATTCATTCTCGGCTCTGCTTTTGCTCAAACATCTGTTGTTTCGGGTGTAATAAAGGATACGGAAGGTAATTTTGTTGAAAATGCCAGTATTGGTATTAAAGAAGACTCAAAATACTCTACCTACTCCAACGAAAAGGGTTTTTACAAATTAACGGTGCCTGCCAACACATCTCTTACAATTGTTTTTAATTCCATAAGTCATTTTCCTTTTTCAGGAACAGTTTTTTTAAAGGAAGGTGAAGTTTTTTCTTTCTCGCCAACAGTAAAATTTAAAAATGAGCTTATTGGTGTAGAAGTAACTGATACAAAAGTAAGAGCCGAAGAAATAATTCATATCGATCCAAAGAATTTTTTACAACTACCAAGTGTAACCGGCAATATTGAAGATATCATTAAAACACAAATTGGCGTTAGCAGCAATAACGAATTAAGTAGCGGCTACACAGTGCGCGGTGGTAATTTTGACGAGAATTTAATTTACGTGAATGATATGGAAGTGTATCGTCCCTTCTTAGTACGCAGTGGTCAACAAGAAGGTTTAAGTTTTGCAAATCCATCAATGGTGCAAAATATTAATTTTTCGGCAGGAGGTTTTGAAGCTAAGTATGGCGATAAACTAAGTAGTGTTTTAGATATCACTTATCGTAAACCATTAAAATTTGCAGGCAATGCCTCGGCAAGCTTTTTAGGAGGGAACGCACAAGTAGAGGGAATCTCGAATAACCGCCTTGTGGCTTGGAGCTTAGGCGCGCGTTATCGTACCAATAGTTATTTGCTAAAAACATTTGACACCAAAGGAGAATACAGGCCAAGTGCCTTGGATGTTCAAACCTTTATTACGTTTGATGTAAATCCGAAATTTAAAATAGAAATGCTTGGGAATGTTGCCAGCAATAAATTTTTAGTGATCCCTGCATCGCGTCAAACAAATTTTGGAACCGTTAAAGAAGCTTTACGTTTAACCGTATATTTTGACGGACAGGAATTAATGCAATACGAAACTTTTATGCTTGGCGTGAGCGCTACCTATCGACCAAAACCAAGTGTAAAACTAAAATTCATTTCTTCCGCATACCGTGCTGATGAACGCGAGTTGTATACTGTACAAGGGCAATATTATATTGATCAATTAGAAGCTGACCTTGGTAAACCAAATTTTGGACAAGTGGCATACAATCGTGGTGTAGGAACGTTTTTAAATAATGGTAGAAATTATTTGAATGCTACCGTTTATAATTTTGAACACAAGGGCACAAAGTATTTAAAAAAGCAAAGCGAATTATTGTGGGGTGCAAAATATCAACTCGAAAACATCAACGATAAATTAAGCGAGTGGAAAATGGTAGATTCTGCAGGCTTTACTGTTCCATACAGCCCTGTAGCAATTGATCTTATTGATGTTTACAAAACAAAAATCGGCATTGCCAGCACGCGAATGCAAGCATATACGCAGTACAACAAAACCATCACAACGCGCGATTCGAGTTTATTTATTTTTACAGCAGGTATAAGAGGAAATTACTGGACCTTTAACGAGCAACTTGTGATCTCTCCACGGATCACATTGGCGTTTAAACCAAATTGGAAACGCGATTGGTTATTTAAATTCTCGAGCGGCATTTACAATCAACCGCCTTTTTACCGAGAGTTACGAAATATAGATGGCAATATTAATCGTACCGTAAAAGCACAACAATCATTGCAATTTGTTTTAACCAGCGATTATAATTTTTACATGTGGAAGCGTCCGTTCAAATTGATCATGGCGGCTTATTACAAAGAATTTAAAGATCTGGTTGCGTATGAGGTAGACAATGTGCGCATTCGTTATTTTGCAAACAATCGCACCAAAGGTTATTCTACCGGCGCTGATTTTAGAATTAATGGCGAATTTGTAAAAGGCGTAGAAAGTTGGGCCACACTTGGTATTTTAAGAACGTACGAATATTCAGCTGATAATATCCACTACCTTTTTTATAATAAGGCCGGCGAAGAAATTGTAAAAGGTTATACGTTTGATCAGGTAAAAACAGATAGTGCAAAAATAGATCCTGGTTATATTCCACGTCCAACAGATCAGTTGGTAAGTTTTGGGATGTTCTTTCAGGATTATATTCCGAGTTTGCCTTGGTGTAAATTCAACCTCAATTTACAATTTGGCACAGGAAGGCCATTTGGTCCACCAACACACAAACGCTATCAACAAACGCTTCGCATGCCACCTTACCGTAGGGTTGACGCCGGTTTTGCCTTTAATGTATTAAAAGAAGACAGAGAGTTTAAAAAGAAAAATGCCTTTAATCATTTAAAAGATATGTGGATATTTGTAGAAGTATTTAATTTGCTCGCTATTCAAAATACGGTATCGTATACGTGGGTGCAAGATGTTACAGGAAACAGATATGCGGTACCAAATTATTTAACCAACAGGCAAATTAATTTAAGGTTACAAATAAGATTTTAATTAAAATGAAGCATTACTCTACTCACTCCATCGATATGTTTGTAAGGTTTGTGAACCAAGATCCTGAAGCTTACAATTGGCTTATTGCTAATGGTTATCAGGAATTAGTAGCAACACTTGAGGCTGTTCGCGATGATAAAAAAGCATTTAAATTCTTAATGGACAACAAACATTTTGAGTTGGCAGCTTTTGTAAATGCTATTTGGGATGATGATAAAGCTTTTAGAGTTTTACTTGATAAAAAAGCAATTGACTGGGCAGCTTGCGCCAATTATATTAATGGAGATGAAAAAGCAAAAGAAGCATTGATAAGAGTTGGTAAAGGTCATTTTGTTAATCTTGCAATAGCTTTACAAAGACGTATTCATGAAGATGGCGATAGGAACGTGAGCCCATGGGGAGTATTTAAAAATTTATTAGACTTTAAAAAATACAAAAAAGATGAGGATAGTTGATAGCATACCCCATGCGAGCCTCACCATCAGTATTTTTCAAATGAACGATAAATATTTAGTAAAATTTGAGGCCGGACCCATGGAGCAAATATTTAAATTTACAGTAGCCGAAGTAAAAAGCGTAGAGAATTTGAAAAAACTCATCAACGAAGAATTCATCGAAACATGCAGAGCGCGCTTTAATGAAATGTTCCTTCAATTGAAGGCTACCACCACCAAGCCATGATAATTTATTATAACCCCGATTGTTCTAAATGCAACGAAGCGTTTGATTTGCTCAAACAAAACAATTGCGAATTCACCATACGTAATTACCTTAGCCACCCACCTTCGGTTGAAGAATTAAAAGAACTTCTTGATAAATTAAAATGCAAGCCAATTGATATTGTTCGCAAAAAGAATCATTATACCAACAACTCTATGCCTACAATCAATTTAACGATCAAGAGTGGCTGAACATCCTTTCCCAGCATCCTGTTTTGATAGAAAGGCCCATCGTAATTAATAACAATAAGGCTATTATTGGGCGTCCACCTCAATTGGTGCTCAATATTATATAGTTTTATTGCTTATGCCGAGCTTTTCATTATTTTTGTTATATGCAGTTTCGTGTGCTAAAATATTCATTGCTACTTTTTTCGGCATTGATCATAAGTGTTGCTAAAGCACAATTTGCACCATTCAATCATCTAACAACAGATCAAGGATTATCAAATAATTCAATTTCATCTATTGTACAAGATCCTAAAGGGTTTATTTGGATCGGTACTTATGATGGCATAAACAAATACGATGGCTATAAGTTCGTATCGTACATGGGTAATGATACAGGGAATTTTTTACGAACCGGAAGAATACGATTTTTATACCCCGATAAAGAAAACAATCTATGGATAGCTGGAGCTGATAAAGGCCTCACAAAACTTGATCTTCTTACCAATAAACTAACATATTATCTTTACGATAGCGCGTCAACAAATTGTATCGCAGCAAATTTTGTAAGCGATATAAAAGAATTTGAGGAAGGCAAACTCTATATTGCTACATCTCACGGTGTAAGTATTCTCAATAAAAAAACAAACCAATTTACATCTCTTAAGCACAGCGATAAAGATCAAAACTCATTGCTGGTAGATCAAACAAATACCGTTGCAAAAGATATTAATGGGCATATTTGGTTTGGGCACAGTGGCTTTGGAATTACAGAATACATTCCGTCTCAAAATAAATTCATCAGATATAATATGTCTGATCCAAAAATAAAATTAGGTGGTAATCGAATAAAAAGCATTTTTGCAGACAGTAAAGGTCTTATATGGATCAGCATGTGGCATGCGGGTCTAGGGATCTATAATCCGAAGACAGGATACTTTTGGAATAATAGAGATACAAGTAAAAATGTATTTAAAGAACTTTGGCAAGTTGGATTAGTTTCGGAATTTACAGAAGATGATGCAGGCGATATTTGGATGTGTGGCGCCGAAAAAGGCATTATTCATTATAACAGAAAAACAGGAAAAGTTAACTTCTTCACCAATAATCCCGACGACCCACAATCCTTAAGTGACAATACCAATTTATGTATCATGCGCGATCGTACGGGGCTAATTTGGTCGGGAACTTGGAAAGGTGGCGTAAATTATTTTAATCCTAACTGTTTGAAATTTGGATTGATCAAGCATGATGGTAATAAACCAAACACACTTAATGATAATGATGTTATTTCCATAAAACAAAACACGGATAGAGAAGTGATCATTGGAACCGGAAAGAATATCTGTTTATTTGATCCGATAACATTAGAGTTTAAAAAAATAAAGGTCAATAGCTCCGATCGCGATGCTTTAGTTGAGAACTCTCAGGTAAATTTTACAATTAAAGACCCCGACGGTACGTTTTGGTATTCAACAAATGGTGCCGGGGTTTACCATTATTTTCCGCAAACAAATAAATATGTGATCTATGGCCCAAATGGCGGCAAACAACATTATTTACACGAATCTCCGGTGCATATGTTGTTAGACAAAGACAATAATTTATGGGTATCCACTTGGGGCGGAGGATTGTATTTGTACGATCGCAAAGCTGATAGTTTTGTAAATTTTTTATACGACAACGCCAATAAAGAGTTTTTATCGCCAATAGTTTTAAATGCTATTCAAGATGGAGATGGAAGGATTTGGATAGGTACTCAAAAGCTTGGTTTATTATTAATGGACCCTATTAATCGGACATTTAAAAAAACATCTATTGGAAATGCAAAAGAATTGTCCATCATGTGCGCCATGCTTGATGCAAAGGACAAAAATAAATTATGGTTAGGTTGCAGCGGGCATTTGGTAGAGTTCAATACAAAAGATCAAAGTTACATTGATCATTCCGAAAAAAATCCCGGACTAACTTCGGGCTTTTTAGGAATGGTAACTGATAATGCAGGGCATATATGGATAAGTTCGGATAAAGACCTGTTTCGTTTTGACCCTTCAATAAAAAACTATACTCTATACACAAGTGCAGATGGCACACAAGGAAAAGAATTTAACTACAATGCAATTGTAAAACTTACCAATAATAAATTATTGATCGGCGGAACAAACGGAATGAATTATTTTGATCCAGAAGAAATACACGAAAAATTAATCCCTCCTGCCATAGAATTCACAGACCTGCTTGTATTAAATAAGCCGGGATTTTTTAAAGAAGAGATTGGATATATCAAAGAAATAGAATTAAGTTACAAAGAGTATTTCTTTTCAATAAGTTTTGCAGCCCTTGATTACTTGAGTTCATCAAATAACAAATTCATGTACAAAATGGATGGCTTGGATAAAGATTGGATAGATATTGGCGATCAACATCAATTAACCTTCACAAATTTAGATCCGGGCGATTATGTTTTAAATATAAAAGCAGCCAATAGCAAAGGCGTTTGGAACGAAACACCTTTAAAATTAAAAATAACCATTACCCCACCCTTTTGGAGAACAAATTGGTTTTACGCTTTGTGCTTGATAGTAATTATTGGAAGCGTTTACTCTTACATAAAATACCGAGAGAAAAAACTAAGACTTGAAAAAGAGATCTTAGAAAAAAAGGTAGAAGAGCGTACGCATGAATTAAATGAAGAGAAATTAAAAGTAGAAGAAGCGCATAAGGATATTAAGGATAGTATTTATTACGCTCAAAAAATTCAATCAGCCATTATACCTAGCGAAGAAGATTTTAAAAAAGTAATACCAAACTCTTTTGTATTGTTTCAACCAAAAGATATTGTGAGTGGCGATTTTTATTGGTTAGTTGAAAAAAGCGAGTATGTATTTTGTGCCATAGCTGATTGCACGGGCCATGGTGTTCCGGGTGGATTTATGACCATGCTGGGGAGCGGCTTTTTGAATGAAATAGTGAACGAACAAAAAGTAATTGAGCCCGATCAGATCTTAAATAAATTACGCGAAAAGATCATCAGCACCTTAAAGCAAACAGGTAAATCGGGCGAAAATAAAGACGGGATGGATATTGTATTGCTCCGCTTTAATAAAAAAACACGCGAATTAACATACGCTACGGCCAACAATGGATTTATATTATTGGATGGCGACACCATGAGCGAGCACTATGGCGATAAGCAACCTGTTGGAATTTATGGGCACGAGATTAAACCATTTACCGCACACAGCATAATATTAAAAGAAAACGTAACCCTTTACAGTTATACCGATGGTTACCCCGATCAGTTTGGTGGCGAAAAAGGAAAAAAATTCAAATACCGTACATTAAACGATCTGCTCATCAAAAACTCGCATTTACAATTGTCTTTTCAAAAAGATAAACTCCACGAGGCCTTTGCTGCTTGGAAAGGCGAGTTAGAACAGATAGATGATGTGTGCGTGGTGGGGATAAAGTTTTAGAGGGCTTACACTCTCATGATCAAGCGGTTTTAACGCTACAATTATTTTATACCTAGACCCTCCAAAATATGAGTAAAATCAAGCCTTTCAAGGCCTAAGTACAATTCTGGTAGTTAATTACCACATTTGTACTACTATAGTTTCACGTCCTCCAAAAACTTTCTCCAATTCATGATCTTGAAACCATCTGATCTAACAAAGTAAGTGTCTCCATCAAAAATAATGTACCCTCCCTTTTGGCTGCTAAAATTATTCCACTGCTTAATGGGTTTTGTGAAATCTTCGGAAAAGGTTTGGGAAGATTTTATCTCAATTGGTTGCAACTTACCAATCCTATCCATTAAAAGATCAACCTCAATGCCTTTATTATCCCTCCAATAGTAAAAACCAACTAGGCTTCCTGAGTTACATTTCTTTTTCAAACATTCCATTACAATATAATTTTCAAATAAAGCGCCCTTGAAATACGACTTTTGCAATTCAGCTTCCTTTACGATACCCAACAATGTGCACGCCAAACCAGTATCAACAAAATATAATTTAGGAGTTTTCACAGCACGTTTATTGAAATTCTCATAATGCGGCTGCAATAAAGTAATGATATAACTACTTTGCAATATTCCCAACCACGAATTCACTGTCTTTACATCAACCCCACACTCATTGCTTAAAGCACTCACATTAAC
The DNA here is from genome assembly GCA_016705695.1 of Sphingobacteriaceae bacterium. Lineage (GTDB taxonomy): Bacteria > Bacteroidota > Bacteroidia > B-17B0 > Aurantibacillaceae > Aurantibacillus. The sequence continues at coordinate 65,072 of JADJLA010000007.1, read as the reverse complement.
CTGCTGCCCTATTCTTCCAGCACATAATTTTAGGAATTTATTGAATGTAATAGTATTATCTATATTTCTCAATTGCTTTACATCACGTTCAACATAGGTTCGGATATAGGATTGATACCAAAAATCTTTCTTTTTATTCTTATCATACAACTCCGGGTAAGACCCTTTTAATAACAACTGATTGGTGCTAAGATCCTGCTGATGTATATTTCTAATTTCATTATATGTGAGTGGCAAAAGATCAATAATACCAATTCTGCCTGCTAACGATTGGGTTATTGATTCCTGCAATAAAAAATTATTGCTGCCTGTTAAAATAAACAAACCAGATCTTTTCGTTTCGTCGAGAATTTGTTGCATGTAATTAAACAAAACCGGCACTCTTTGAGCTTCATCAATAATAGCTCCATTCTTTCTATACCGATTCAAAAAACCTCTCGGATCTTCAGACGCAAATTGGCGCTCATCCGTATTTTCTAAAGAAACATAGGTTTTCTTTGGAAATACCATTTTCACCAAAGTAGTCTTTCCGCTTTGCCGTGGACCAATAACTGCAACAGCCCTAAACTCTTGCGCGTATTTCTTTAGTAATTTCTCTATATCTCTTTTTATCATTATACAAAGATAGTACAAATCTGGTAATTGATTACCAGATTTGTACTAAGTTGTGTATTTATCTTATTATCAATACAATACACCTAGTCTATGGACCAATATTCTAAAGATAAAGACATTGGTCGGCTCCATTCAAGAGGTTCTTGCAGAATAAACTTCCCCAATACATTTCATGTTAATGAGCAACCAACATTAATTACATAAAAATTAAATATTTGTAGTCAAAACAACTACAAGTTTATTTGTTACAATAATAAACATCGTTATATTTTAGGCATAAAATATTTTGTAAAAAAAAGAGATTTTTCTATTTTTAATGCCCTGAAATTATCTAAAATATTTAGAGTTCGTAATTTAGTTGTAATTGGATTACTTTTTTGTCTTCAAACAAAGGCGCAACTTGATTTTGGAGCAACCGAATCAACTAACCAAACAACCAAAACAACTCCGATTACTAACACTTTTGTTCCTAAATATGATAACGAAAGCATCAACCATGTTATTTCAGTAGTACACCAAGTTGAAGAGAATCAGAATTTTGTCAACTTAGGCAATTTAAGTCCGGATAGCAATGTTGCCCTGCCATTTGGAATTATAAAAGATAAAGGCGCAGTGCGTTATATAATTGCCGTGGATTCGCTTAAGTTCAAACCAGGTGGCGCATATTTCAGCGCATTTGCCGCGATAGATTTTCCAGGAACAACAAAGCGCATCGCTTTCCGAGGGTCAAATATCAAGTTCAACCCAACGGGCGTTGTTGGTGGCGAACAAGCCAGAATATATTTAGCAAGTTCGCAAACAATTCAAATTAACCCAACAGTTAGATTGCGATTACTAGATAATGGTGAGAATTGGGTTGAATGGGACTGTGATGGATTCAAAGCAATTCATCTTGTTGGAAATTTTGAATTTTCAAAAAATAAAATAAGACCAGATAGCACAGTTAACAACGATACAATTGTAAAAGCATCCTTTAGTATTTATACTCAAAACATTCATGACTTTGTAACAATGGTAAATATTAAACCATTTTGCATTGCAGGATTAAAAGGATGGAGTTTTAGAGTAGATCAAGCTTCCGTAGACATGAGTGAATTAGCAAATGTTCCTGGCTTTGGTTTTCCTCAAGGATATCCCACTCAGAATTTAGCTTCACCTCAAGCTTGGACAGGATTCTCTTTAAAGTCACTTACCATAAGATTACCTCGTGAAGTTTCCAAAACCGGAAAAAAAACCGAGATCGTTGCAAGCAATATGATGATCGACAATATGGGATTCACTGGTAATATCCAAGTAAATAATTTATTCAATTCTTCAGAAGGCAGTATGAGTGGTTGGGCCTTTTCAGTAGATGAATTAGGCGCTGGCTTTATTACCAACCGGTTAACCAGTGGTCATTTAAAGGGTGGTGTTAATATTCCTATCATGGGAGAAACACAAACTTTACAATACACAGCAGATATAAATCATAGTTACGCAACAGGGCAAACAGCTTACAATTTTTTAATTAATCCTGCCAATAACATTTCATTTAATGTATTTAGCGCCAAAGTTTCATTAAATAATAATTCGAAGATCAATGTATATGTTCAAAATGGAAATTTTAAACCCAGTGCAAATTTAAGTGGTTCAATAATTTTTGATGGAGCAAAGGTTAATTCAAATGGCGGTTCACTTGCTTTCCAAAACCTAACCTTAATTACAGAAGCCCCTTATATAACAAGTGGCTTATTCACCCTTCACAATATTGGTGGTGGTCAGATGAGGGCACATAATTATCCAATTAACATCAATGAAATTACTCTAGGAATTAATCAAGGCGCACCGATTCTAGGATTCAATGTTGGCTTAAATCTTTCTGCACAACCAGGAAATAGTTTAAGCGTTGGCACGGGAGTTCTATTAAAAGGAAAGATCAACACAAGCTCGCAAACTTATAATGGTGAATACCCGGTAACGCACACAAAAACAAAATGGGAGTTTGATAGAGTAACCATTACAGGATTCAGTATCGATCTTCAAACTTCTCCCTTTACACTAAAAGGCTCCGTACTTTTCAAAGAAGACGACCCTGTTTATGGAAATGGCTTTATGGGCACTCTTGATCTGACAGTTAAAAAATTCATGGATGACCCCGGTAGCGTTAGTGTTTGCTTTGGAAGTAAGTCCGATTACAAATATTTTTATCTGGATGCTAAAATTCCTGCCGCATTTCAATTAGGCACTCAAGTAACCATTACTAGACTTATCGGCGGCTTATATTATCATATGTCACCAAATAAAACTACGGAATTGGATATGATCAATTTGAATAAAAATTATACAGGCGCTGCTGGTAATGCTTTGGTTTATACACCAACACCAAATACATCTCTTGGATTAAAAGCAGGCGTGAGCTATAAATCCTCAGCAAACGAACGACCATTCAATGGAGATCTAATGCTAGATATTAATTTCACAAGCAGCGGCGGACTTGGCACAATAAACCTTTCGGGCGATGTGTATTCGATGGTTACAATTAGTCAAAGAGCAAAAGCTCCTGTGATCGGAAAAATGTCGATAACTTACGACGCGCCAAATAAAATATTTGATGCTCTAGCTCAAGTAAACATCAACGCCTACAATACAATCACAGGAACAGGCTCCTTTAAAGTTCACTTTGATCCGCAAACTTGGTATGTCTGTGTTGGTAAACCAAGCGCTCCTAATAATATCAAATTTCTTAACCTCTATAATGTTCCTTCATATTTTATGGTTGGAAATAGTATTGAACCCCCAATGCCTCCACCCGCTCAAATTCTTGCGAATCCTAATGTGGCATCTGTGCTTGGTAATAGAAATACAACTCAGTTACAAAGCGCTTCAGGCTTTTGCGCAGGATCAAAAATAACATCAAGCCTTAGTAGAAGTTTTGGATTTAGTTTTTTCAACGTAAACGGCTCATTTAATTTTGACCTCGGGTTTGACATGATGATGGCAAATTATGGCGAAAATGCACACTGCCAAGGAAGCGATGAAAAAATTGGAATGAATGGTTGGTTAGCTGAAGGAAACATGTATTTAGCAATGAATGGCGGAGTAACAATTAATGGAAACTTTAAATTTACTAGTAATTGTCCTTCGAGTCTACAAACACATCTTGCATGTGGGCCTAAACACTGTTGCTGCATTGGAGTAACAATACCCTGCTTGATCAATGGAGGCTTCAGCTATAATGTTTTTAGTGCTGGAGTTGCGGCAGTGGTTTCAGCCAAAGGTCCTAAACCGCTCTATTTTGCGGGTGCGGTAAATTGTAACTATAATATTTTTGATAAAATAAACGGCAACTTTAATTATGATTTTAGTTACGGAACAAATTGCACGCCTGTATCAAACTAAATGAGATCAGTTATTTACATATTACTATTGATGTTGATCGGAAGCGATAAATTAGCATCGCAAACAAACGATCTGATCTTTGTGAAACATTTTACGAAGAAAAACAAAGTTGTATTAAGAGTATTGCCTAAAAACAAAACTTCATTTGATGAAACAACAGCCAAAGCAATAGAAGTGGTGAGATATGACAATATTAATGGGGTTTTGACAAATTCTATTGTGATCGAAGATCTTTTGCGATCATTTCATATAGCAGATACGCTTAACTGGATGAAATTATTCAGAAAAGATAAAGACAAGGCCGGTTTTATATACAGCATGTTATATCCAACCAATACTAACGAAAAACTAGCCGCTGATGAAAAAACGAAATTTGAAAAAATGACCTTTGACATGATGTTACTATCATGCGATCTTGATAGAGATATAGCGAACGCATGTGGTTTATATTTAGCAGATTCTTCGATCAGCAATTCAAAAAAATACACTTATAAAATTGCGATGTACACAAATTCAATGAGCGCCACTACAAACCAATTACTCTCTTTGGACATTGATGCTTCGCAGCTTTCCACAAACAAAAACATTACCGACTTGAAGGGGAAAAGCAAGAAGAGAGTTTGTACCATTAATTGGCAAGCGGCTAATTATAATAGCGACTACTCAGGTTATAATATATATCGGTCAACCGACAATGTAAATTTTAAAAAAGTTAATCGCTCTCCAGTTATTTTATTAAGCACTCAATTTGAAAAAAACAAACGTTACATCCATTATGGCGACACAATGCGTGAAGCAAACAAAAAATACTATTACCATATAAAAGGGATCAATTTTTTTGGCGAAGAGGGTGATGCGTCTAATGTTTTCACTACCATTTCCATAACAGATGTAACCTCCATTCCCTTTATAGATAGCGCTAAAGTGATCCAAAACAAAATGGTGAAACTTAAATGGAGAATGGAAGACGACAAAGAAACCACACTTCCTAAAAAATACATTCTAATGAGGAGTGATAAAGACAATGGCGTTTACAAAACTATCTATGAAAGTTCAACAAACTTGAACTACAGTGATAGATCACCCGGTCAACTAAACTTTTATAGAGTTGCTGCGGTTTTGATAAATGATGATACACTATTCTCATACTCACGATTTGCAAATATAATTGATACTATTGCGCCTGCTTCGCCAAAAGACTTAAAAGCTATCGTAGACAAGAAAGGGATCGTTACAATAAGCTGGACAAAAAGTAAGGAATCAGACCTACAGGGATATAAACTTTTCAAATCAAACAGACTTAATGATGAATTTGTTCAGATCAATAATAAATTTATTACAGATTCATTTACTACCGACAAATTAAATCTTAAAACATTAAGCAAAAAGATCTATTATAAGATCGCTGCGTCCGACAATAATTTCAACGCCTCAGCTTTATCAGAGGCCATTGAAGTTAAACGTCCAGACACTATTCCTCCACAAGCGCCAATATTAGTCTCTGTAAGTCAAAAAACAAACTGTATTGAAGTTAGATATATATTAAGTAACAGTGATGATGTAAACAAAGAAATACTATTCAAAAAGAAAATAGACGAAATTGAATTTAAAGACTATTATACATTCGATCCAAAAGATTCAACAGGAATTATATTAGATACTCTTGTTGAGCCTGGACAAACTTATGAATATCAATTGAGATCTAGTGATGAAGACAAGAATATTTCCTACTCTAGATCCCTTGATGTTTTATTTGAAACAGGCTTCCGAAAAAAAATTAACGATATAACATTTACTGTTGATAGAACCTCGAAGAAAATTGACCTTACTTGGAAGTACGATGAAAAAAATGTAGAAAAATATGTTATTTACCGATCCAAGAAAGATGAAATTCCAACTATTGTAAAAACTCTGGAAGGAAACACCTTACAATTCACAGATAAAACAGTGAATATGGGAAATGTTTATGAATATAGAATTAAGGCTGCCATGGCAAACGGAGCAGAAAGTATAATTAGTTCACCTGTAACTGTAGAGTATTAAATGAAAATGAAATTAATAATATTCATTACTATATTCATTTTTGGAACACAAAAATGCCTAGCCCAACAAGTATTAGACTGGGCAAATGGACTTGAAGGAAATGGTAGCATGGGTTTTTCAACTATAAGCGATCCCACGGGAAACGTTATCAATGGCGGTCAATTTAACGGCACCGTTGATTTTGATCCAGGGGTAGGAACTTATAATCTAAGCTCAATTGGTTTAGCCGATATGTACATTACCAAACTTGATGTAAATGGTAATTTATTATGGGCTAAACAAATGGGAGGTGTGGCAGGACTAAGTGGCGCTAATAGTATTACTAAAGATGCTTCTGGCAATATATATGCAACTGGTACTTTTACGGGTACTGTTGATTTTGACCCTGGACCAAGCGTTTCAAATCTTTTATCCAATGGAGTGCATGATTGTTTCATAGCAAAATACGATTCAAATGGTAATTTTATATGGGCTAATTCAGTAGGTGGTACAATTTCCGACTTATCATATTCTATTAAAGTTGACAACACTTATAATGTTTTAATTACGGGGTTTTTTCAAGGTACGGTAGATCTTAATCCAGGCCCTGGAATAAACACTTTCACCACGGTAGGATTTAAAGATGTTTTCGTTCTTAAATTAGATATGAATGGTAATTACATTTGGGCGGCAACAGCAGGAAGCTTGTTTGATGATAGTGCTTACTCACTACAAACCGATGCCTCTGGAAATATATATACTACAGGATATATTGGCTATAACGCAGACTTTGATCCAGGCGCTGGCATAACCACTTTATCTGCAACAGCAGGTCCTTCAGCATTTATATGGAAGCTGAATAGCGCAGGGAGTCTTGTATTCGCAAGAGCACTAGAAGGTAATGGTGGCAGCATATACGGTCAATCAATCGTAATTGATAATAATGGTAATATCCTTACAACCGGATTTATGAATGGCCCTGCCGACTTTGATCCCGACATCAATTTTGTTCAGAGTCTTCCTAGCCTAGGATCTAACGACATCTTTGTTTCGAAACTGAATTCATTGGGGGATTATGTTTGGGGGAGAGTTATGGGAGGAACATCCCTAGAAAATGGATACTCCATAGAGGTTGATCAAAGTAATAACATTTACGTTTCAGGAAATTTTCAAGGAACTGCTGACTTTGATCCAGGTGCAGCTACATACAATCTTACTTCAGTAGGAAATAATGATATTTATATTTCTAAACTCGATCCAAATGGAAACTTTTTATGTGCAGGGGCAATGGGTGGAATTGGCGATGATCAGGGGCGGTGCGTTCACATAGATGCATTTGACAATATACACAATACAGGTTACTTTACCACTGTTTCCGATTTTGATCCAAGTCCAAGCTCATATACTCTTAGTACTACAGGAATTAACTCAACTTATCTTACCAAATACTCTAATCTACTTACAGGGACAGCATTAACCTACACCATTTGCGAAGGTGCGTCTGCAACGTTAGCAGGTAATGGCGCAAATACATACAGTTGGTCTCCGCCTGTTGGATTAAGCGCAACAAGTGGATTAACCGTTGCTGCGAGTCCTACAATAACTACTACATATACAGTTATCGGCAAAGGCAATTGCTTTAATACAAGTACACTCATTACTGTAAGCGTAAAACCAAAGCCGGCTTTTACTGCGCCAACAAGTCCACAAACAGTGATCTGTATTCCTGATTCCATTGCATTAATCTCATCTGCAAGCAACACTAATACTATTTTTAAATATAGATTTGCTATCAGCACAACTTATACATCAGCACCCTACTTTGCAAAAACCCCAGGAAACTATTATGCAATTGCAACGGATACTTTTGTAGGATGCTCCGATAGCAGTTTAATTATTATTAAAAATGGCAAGATCCCTCCAAATGCATATATAACATCGCACACTTATATTAATGCGCTTACTCCCATTGACACGATAACTTGCTTTCAACCTGTAGTTAATTTAGTGGGTGCTTCAGACACAAGCGGCGTTAATATTACTTGGAAAAGCGTTTCTAGTAATTCCCTTTATCCAAATCCTGCAGCAATTACCTCGCTCAATAATTTAAAACTGATCGTTAAACGCAATGACAATAATTGTAGCGATAGCTCTATTGTTGCTCTTGTAAATCAAGACAATACTTTTCCAACAGCAATAATAACAAGCACAATAAATACTGAATTAAATTGTAGTATTTATACAGCCTCATTATCCGCCATTTTTTCACCAAGTAATTGTACTGCTTTATGGAAAACGCCGAGCACTTCTACCATTACAAATCCCAATACAATTTCCACATCAGGGAAATACATACTCGAAATTTATAATTCAGATAATGGTTGTCTTAAAAAAGACTCTTTAAACATAATTCAAACCAACTCCATAATATTAGCCACAAGCAATAATTTTACGGTTTGCAAATCTAGTTCCGCCACGTTAACTGCACAGGCCATTGGCACATTATCTCCTGTGTCGTATTCATGGAGTAATGGTCAAACAGGCAGCTCCGTTATGGTCTCAAGTTCAATTACAACAAATTATTTTGTTACGGCCACAAGTGGATCGTGTATTGGTACAAGTGCAATTTTAGTTAACATCCCTTCCGACATTCAAGATTCAATCATTGCTTATAGAAGCTGTAACGACAACACAACAGGAACTATCTTGATTTTTGCTAAAGGCGGTATTCAGCCTTACAAATACTCCATCAACAGCGGAACAACATTCTCTAGTAGCAATTCTTTTACCAGTATCCCTTTTGGAAATTACAATGTGGTTATAAAAGACAGTATAGGTTGTTTAAGACAAACAAGCGTTTCTGTTAGCGCCGGTAATAATTTGCCTACTCCAAAATTTCTTGCTAGCACAAAAAACTCTTTGGGTGATACGATCGTGCTAGTTGATATTAGTATACCAAAACCCGATAGTGTAGCATGGGTCTTTCCAGTAAATGTTATAAAAATAGGAGGCACAATGTTTAGCCCTATTGTAGTTTGTAGCGATACAGGAAATTTTTCTATCACCATGAAAGGTTTTTACGGCAATTGCATTATCAATACAAGTAAATTGGTGCGATTTGCTCCTTACGATTCTCTTACTGCGAACTACACAAACGCTAACGGAATAAAAACATTTAGTCTCTACCCTAACCCAAATACAGGTCAATTCAATGTTTATGTTGAGTTCTACAAAAAACAAAATGCTAGTATTCAGGTTTGGGACATTAGTCCATATAAACATTATCAACAAAACTTTTATGATGTGATCTCTATTACATTGCCTATTGATGTGTCTTTTTTACAGAATGGAAGTTACCTACTGAGAGTAATTGCAGAATATGATGCAAAAAACAAAGCATTTATCATAAACAAATAGATTGAAAGAATTAGTTAAATATATTTTATTCCTTGTGACGTTTGTCTTCAGCCCTGAAACTCATGCCCAAGATCTTGAAAATATTGGAAAAAAAGATATGCTTAAAGTAAGTGGCGGTTTAAATTACACATCTGTCTTTTACAACGCTTCAGGCATTCCTGACAGAAGACAACCATATACTTACTTTGTTAACGGAAACATCACCGGAAATATATTAGGAATAACATTGCCATTTAACTTTAGCTATAGTAATAATCAGTTGAATTATACGCAGCAATATAATATTCAAAGCTTCAATCCTACTTATAAATGGGTCAAAGGATATGCAGGAATAACTTCAATGAATTTTTCCCAATACACAATGGCCAATCATATTTTTGCAGGAGCGGGAATTGAATTAACTCCAAAGAACTTTAAGTTCGCTGCCTTGTACGGAAGGTTTAAAAAAGCAACTGAGTTTGATTTTGAAAACAATTCAGATATAAATATGGCATACAAGCGAATGGGATGGGGAGCTTATGCAGGTTACGAAAAAAGTGGACATGGCATTAAACTAATTTATTTTGCTGCTAAAGACGATGTTCGGTCCCTAACCTTTGCTCCTATCAACACTAACATTACTCCAATGGAAAACACCGTTATAAGTGCTGTTGGTAAAACCACTTTGCTTAAATCATTAACGCTGGAAGCTGAATACGCTTTGAGTGGATTAACTCGTAATTTAAATTCTCCTTCTGATGTTAATAGCCCTCCATTTAATCAACTGCCTTTAATATTTACACCAAGCGCAACATCTCAATTCTTCTCGGCCTATAAAGGCAGTTTGGGATATCGCTTTAAAACTTTTGGGATCAACTTCAATTACGAAAGAGTAAATCCAGATTACAAAACCTTAGGCGCTTATTACTTTAATAATGATCTTGAGAATTTCACTCTTGCTCCATCTATAACTCTACTCAAGGGAAAACTAAATCTTTCATCCAACACAGGCTTACAGCGCAATAATCTCGACAACTCTAAACTCAACACAACTAAAAGATGGGTTGGCTCGTTTAACGCATCATATAATCCTGATCAACACTGGAGTTTAACCGGAAGCTTTAGTAACTTTAGCAGCTTCACTAAACAACGCCCACAAACCGATCCGTTTTACAGAAACACTTTAGATACTCTAAATTTTTATCAGTTATCGCAAAACGGAATGACCAGTGTTAGTTATAATTTTGGTAAAACAAAATACAAACATAATGTAATGTTCACCAGTAATTATCAAGTTACCGGACAAGATCAAGGGGCGATTGCTGATCCTGGTGCTTTTGGCTCCGGTGTAGACATTAAATTACCAAGTACGGTGAGTAATTCAAATGCTGGATACACAATTCAATTTACTCAAAGTAAAACAGGAATCAACACTGTGATTAACTATAATAAAAGTATTTTAACCGGATTCAATATTCTTTATTATGGTCCTAATGTAAATATTAGTCAAGTGCTTTATAAAAATTTACTTCGAATTACATTAGGAAGTTCGTATAATCAAATGATAACAAACAATGTAAAAACCAATGAAATATTTAATCATAGATTAGCGGTTAATTATAGTCCAAAATTAAAAAACGAAAAAATAGGACGCTTTAATTTTTCATTGAGTGCTACATATATTCAAAAATTGAAAACAATTGCAACGGCCGTTGCTTTTAATGAATTTAATTGTAATTTGGGCCTAAATTATAGCTTTTAAAATAAAACAATATGAAAACAGTAATCAAAATAAGCACTACAGCATTAGCAATAACACTTATGTTTTTTGCTTGTAAGAAAAAAGATGAAACACCACCTCCGGCAGCTACTACAACAACAGGATCAACTCCTGTATTAAATACTATGACTGCTAAAGTGGATAATGCAGATTGGGCAATGGTAAACTCTCCGTTTACCGGTGTTTTTATTTCTAAATCCGGATACTCGTATTCTTTTGGAGGCCAAAATTCATTAAATAACCCCTTCACTTCAATTAATCTTGGCGTTATGCACGGAACGGGAACATACACTATTGGAACTTCAGTTGGTGCTTTTGCTAGTTATAAAGATACCGCCAATGTATATTTTAATGCAAACACCGGCACCATTACTGTAACCTTAATGGATACTCTACCTCAAAACCAAGGAATCTTAAATAAGTTTAAAGCTACGTTCAGTTTTATAACAAATACCGTAAGTGGAAAAAGCTATACAATAAGTAATGGCACTGTTGATTACGATAAAACAAGATAACAACTATATTAAATTACAAAATTCGCTTCGGCTCTAAACTTAAATCTCGTTTTCAATGAGCTTATGTTTTTGTTTTACAACGCAATAGAATTTACCTTCCTTATTTATAAAACAAAAAGCCATCACAATAAATCGTGATGGTTTTTTTTTGTTATTGCTTTTTGTAATTACTATAAATGCAAAAAGCCTTACATTTCTGTAAGGCTTTTTGACTTTTAAAATTGGCATCTTGCAGCAGCTCTTAAGAACGTGGTGATTTAGTGCTGTGCAATCCCGATCGAGCGCTTTTCGCGCGAGCATCGGGAGACATACTTTTGGTAAATAAAAAAGCCTCAGATTTCTCTGAGGCTTTCTCGTTTAAAATTGGCATCGACATACTCTCCCAGGATTTAGTCCAAGTACCATCTGCGCTGGCGGGCTTAACTTCTCTGTTCGGAATGGGAAGAGGTGATCCCCGCCGCAATAGACGCCATAAAGGGATCAAGTAAAAAGTTTAAAGACAAAAGACAAAAAGAATTGAACCTTTTTGGCTTTTGACTTCATTTGCTTTTAACTTTAATATAAAACAAATTGAAAAAAGACACGAGTTAGCGGTGTTGCTACACAATAGAAAGCTTACGGATAATTAGTACTACTTGACTTTGCCATTACTGACTGTACATCTATAGCCTATCAACCTGGTCATCTTCCAGGATCCTTGTAAAGAAAACTTATCTTGAGGTGAGTTTCGCACTTAGATGCTTTCAGCGCTTATCTCATCCGAACATGGCTACCCTGCGGTGCAGATTAGCTCCACAACAGGTATACCAGCGGTTCGTCCGACTCGGTCCTCTCGTACTAGAGTCAGCGCCCCTCAATTTTCTAAC
>JADJLA010000007.1:0-50000 GCA_016705695.1 Sphingobacteriaceae bacterium | reverse complement strand
CGGGTTGCCCCATTCGGAAATCTTGGGATCAAATTGTATTTGCCAATCCCCCAAGCTTATCGCAGCTTATCACGTCCTTCATCGCCTCTAAGACCCAAGGCATCCTCCATGCGCCCTTATTTACTTTCTTTTATTGTGCTGTAAGCACTGATCAAAACGCTTTTGCGTCGTTTTGATCTAAAATTTATCTCCACTTAAATTAATAAGTTTCAATTAAATTTAGAAGACTCACGTCTTCTAATTTCTGTTTTACAAGATATGTTTCAATCTTGTCTGTTGTTAGCAATACCATTTATGAATTACTTCATAAAGTTTTGCTCTCGTGTCTTTATCAATATGTCAAAGAACTTATTCAATTAACCTTTCAGCTAATTTAATCTGTGGAGAATATCGGAGTCGAACCGATGACCTCCTGCGTGCAAGGCAGGCGCTCTAGCCAGCTGAGCTAATCCCCCAAACTTATTATAGTAGTCCCGAGCGGAGTTGAACCGCTGACCCCTACATTATCAGTGTAGTGCTCTAACCAACTGAGCTACGGGACTGTTTTAATTTTTCTCGAAGTGCGATCTTATGATTTACGAATTTTATTTCTTCAATCTTTTTAATCGTCAATCCTTAAAAAATCGTCAATCCTTTTTTGCTCTGTTGTTAAATACACTAACCTAACGGTTGGTGGAATTTAATTTCAGCTTCTTTCTTAAAAAATCTCCTTTAAGAATAAGTTATGATAAACCAAAGTAGCAAATCTCTTTTTCAATAATGAGATTCATGTATTTCTCTTACGCCTTTAATGTCAAGGGACATCTCCAGAAAGGAGGTGTTCCAGCCGCACCTTCCGGTACGGCTACCTTGTTACGACTTAACACCAGTTATCAGTTTTACCCTAGGCGGCGCCTTGCGGCAACCGACTTTAGATACCCCCAACTTCCATTGTTTGACGGGCGGTGTGTACAAGGCCCGGGAACGTATTCACCGCGCCATTGCTGATGCGCGATTACTAGCGAATCCAGCTTCATGAAGTCGAGTTGCAGACTTCAATCCGAACTGAGACTATTTTTGAAGATTAGCATCACATTGCTGTGTAGCTGCCCTCTGTAATAGCCATTGTAGCACGTGTGTAGCCCAGGACGTAAGGGCCGTGATGACTTGACGTCATCCCCACCTTCCTCACCGCTTGCGCGGGCAGTTCCACTAGAGTCCCCGACATGACTCGCTGGCAACTAATGGTAGGGGTTGCGCTCGTTGCGGGACTTAACCCAACACCTCACGGCACGAGCTGACGACAGCCATGCAGCACCTAGTTTCGCGCCCTTGCGGGAAGATCCCTTTCAGGACCGGTCACTAACTTTCAAGCCCAGGTAAGGTTCCTCGCGTATCATCGAATTAAACCACATGCTCCTCCGCTTGTGCGGGCCCCCGTCAATTCCTTTGAGTTTCACCGTTGCCGGCGTACTCCCCAGGTGGATTACTTATCGCTTTCGCTTGGTCGCTGACGGTCATATTGCCAACAACGAGTAATCATCGTTTACGGTGCGGACTACCAGGGTATCTAATCCTGTTTGATCCCCGCACTTTCGTGCCTCAGCGTCAGTTATAGTTTCGTTAGCTGCCTTCGCAATCGGTGTTCTATGACATATCTAAGTATTTCACCACTACATGTCATATTCCGCCCACAGCAACTATACTCAAGTCCTACAGTATCAATGGCAGTTTCTTTGTTAAGCAAAGAGATTTCACCACTGACTTATAAGACCGCCTACGCTCCCTTTAAACCCAATGAATCCGGATAACGCTTGCATCCTTCGTCTTACCGCGGCTGCTGGCACGAAGTTAGCCGATGCTTATTCTCACCATACTATCAGCCCCCACACGTGGAAGGGTTTTCTCTGGTATAAAAGCAGTTTACGACCCATAGCGCCTTCTTCCTGCACGCGGCATGGCTGGATCAGGCTTTCGCCCATTGTCCAATATTCCTTACTGCTGCCTCCCGTAGGAGTCGGATCCGTGTCTCAGTATCCGTGTGGGGGTTAATCCTCTCAGATCCCCTACTGATCGTCGTCTTGGTGAGCCATTACCTCACCAACTAACTAATCAGACGCATACTCATCTTTAACCACCGTAGTTTTCAAACAAAATCGATGCCGATTCTGATATTATGGGGTATTAATCCGGATTTCTCCGGGCTATCCCCCTGTTAAAGGTAGATTGTATACGTGTTACGCACCCGTGCGCCGGTCGCCGGCAAATATTGCTATTCCCGCTGCCCCTCGACTTGCATGTATTAGGCCTGCCGCTAGCGTTCATCCTGAGCCAGGATCAAACTCTCCGTTGTAAAAATTGTTTGATTCCTTAATTTTCATCTTAAGGTGAATGTCTGTAATAGATCATCCCTTAACGGGCTCAAGAGCTTTAGTTTAATTCTCAAATATTTACTTGAGAAACTTGCTATCTTTTGGTTATCAATATTTTTTCAATGAACGTTGTACTCTATATCTTTTAGGCTTCCTTTATCAGTTACTTCACAGTTTCAATTCACATATCCACCGTTTTTCCCCTGATAAATTCTTTCCTTTTCAATACTTTTTTAGAACGACCGTTTTATTGTTTCCTTTAAAACGGGTGGCAAAAATACATACTATATTTTTACTATCCAAAAATTTTGAAGAAAAAATTACTTTTTTCTTTCATTTTTTTTGTGTTCGGCCCCTAAAACTCAAAGAACTACATTTTTTTAGGGACGGCAAAGATAGATACAGTTTTCGGCTCAACAAAATTATTTGCAATTAAAACGTGTTAAATGCTGATTTTTAGCCCAATAAAATTATTACTTAAACCGTTGGAGGCTAATCCAGGCGCGAGGTTGGCTCTAATTAAGATAAAAACGAGCAATATTATAGTCCTAAAACCCATTTTTGATTAGCTTTACAAACCCCTATGAAAACTGTTCTGATACTCACCTATTATTGGCCTCCAAGCGGCGGTGCCGGGGTTCAGCGATGGCTTAAATTTGTGAAGTATTTACGAGAATTTGGCTGGGAACCTGTTGTATATACTGTAGAGAACGGAGAATTGCCCGAAATTGACGCTAGTTTAGAAAAAGATATTCCAAAAGGCGTTACCATTATAAAAACACCCATTTGGGAGCCATATAATGCATACAAAAAACTGATCGGGCAGAAAAAGGATCAAAAAATAAACGCCGCCTTCTTAAATGAGAATAAAAAAACGAGTTCACTCAACAATTTTGCTGTTTGGATAAGAGGAAATTTTTTTATTCCTGATGCACGAAAGTTTTGGGTCAAACCATCTATAAAATATCTCAACAATTATCTACAAAAAAATAAAGTTGATGTTATTATAAGCAGCGGTCCACCACACAGCATGCATTTAATTGCAAAAGCATTAAAACAAGATCATCCAAACATTAAATGGATAGCGGATTTTAGAGACCCTTGGACCAATATTGATTTTTATAAAGACTTAAAGCTTACTTCTTGGGCCTATAAAAAACATAAACGTCTAGAAAAAGAAGTGCTACTTGAAAGCGATGCCGTTATTAGTGTTGGGCAATTAATGAGCGATGAACTTGCTGCAATTATTGGCACACAAAATACAAAATTCAAAGTAATTACTAATGGTTATGATGAAGATGATCTTGTAAAAACACAAATAGAAAAAGATAAAAAATTTAGTATCGCGCACATTGGCACCTTGGTTAAAACACGTAATCCTAAAGTACTTTGGAAAGTATTAAGTGAATTAGTGAACGAGAATGAAGCCTTTAAAAATGCGCTAGAAATTAAATTAGTTGGTAAATTAGATATTGCCGTTAAAGAAAGTATTGAAGAGCATAAACTTTCACCGTTCGTAAATAAAATTGATTACATGCCTCACGACAAAGTAATAGAAGAACAACAACGGTCGCGAGTGAATTTATTATTAGTAAATCAAACACCAAACGCCAAAAGTATCTTAACCGGAAAGTTCTTTGAATATCTTTCGGCCGGAGCGCCTGTACTTGCAATAGGGCCTATTAATGGTGACGTTGCTTTTATTCTAAAAGAAACAAAAGCCGGAATGATTAGCGACTTTAATGATCATACTAACTTAAAAAAGAATGTATTAGAGCTCTTTCATAGCCAAAGCATTACGCGTAATGAAGATACCATAAAAAAATATTCTCGAAAAAATTTAACTAAAAAACTTTCGGAGATATTGAACGAGCTTACAAATAATTGAGAGTAAATTATAATTTTGCACTATAAAATAGATCTACATGGGACGAGTATTTGAAAAACGGAAAGCCACAATGTTTAAGCGCTACGCCAAAATGGCCAAAGCGTTTACAAAAATTGGAAGAGAAATAGCAATAGCTGTAAAAGCAGGTGGACCAAATCCTGATCTAAACTCGCGTTTGCGTATGATCATTCAGAACGCGAAGGCGATCAACATGCCAAAAGTAAATGTGGATGGTGCGATAAAACG
Organism: Sphingobacteriaceae bacterium; assembly: GCA_016705695.1. Taxonomy (GTDB): domain Bacteria; phylum Bacteroidota; class Bacteroidia; order B-17B0; family Aurantibacillaceae; genus Aurantibacillus. Next base: position 45,515 of record JADJLA010000007.1, on the reverse strand, counting down.
CGCAAGCGAAAAAGACTCTAGCAATTACGAAGAAATTATTTATGAAGGTTACGCGCCACATGGTGTTCCTGTTTTGGTAGAATGCACAACCAATAATCCAACACGCACTGTGGCAAGTGTACGTTTATATTTTTCGCGTGCTGAAGGATCATTGGGAACAAACGGATCGGTAAGCTATATGTTTGAACATAAAGTAATGTTTAAAATTGAAGGTGCTGGCTTAAATAAAGATGATCTTGAATTAGAATTGATCGATTTTGGATTAGAAGAGATCAATGAAGACGACAACTATTTTGTAATTCAAACTGCATTTACCGATTTTGGAAATATGCAAGCAGCACTTGAAGAAAAAAAGATAAATCTTGTTGAATCAAGTAAAATTTACGTGCCTACAACTTTTAAAGAGCTTACTCCTGAGCAAGAAGCCGATGTAATGGCTATGATAGAAAAAATGGAGGAAGACGATGATATTGAAGCCGTTTATCATAACATTGGTTAAGGATCATAATTAACCATTGGAAAAACGCTGGAACATACCCGACCTTAAAAAAGGAGCACAAGACATTTCTAAGATCCAGGAGATCTTAAAGGTAGATCGTGTTATTGCCAGCTTGCTCTATCAACGAAATTTGAAAGAGTACGAAGAGATCAAAACATTTTTTAGACCCGAACTAACTCAATTACACGATCCTTTTATCATGAAAGGAATGAGTGTTGCTATTGATCGCATTGATAAAGCCATTGCCAACAAAGAAAAAATTCTGATCTACGGCGATTATGACGTGGACGGTACAACAGCCGTAAGCGTTGTTTATAGATTTTTTAAAACACATACCGATCAAATTGCGTATTATATTCCTGATCGTTATGCGGAGGGTTATGGCATTTCTTTTAAAGGAATTGATTTTGCAAAAGAAAACGGATTTTCGTTGATCATTGCATTGGATTGCGGTATAAAAGCCATTGATAAAATTGATTATGCCAACGAACGTAAAGTTGATTTTATTATTTGTGATCATCACTTGCCCGGAGAAGCAATTCCGAAAGCTATTGCGGTTTTAGATCCAAAACAACATGATTGCAGTTATCCTTATAAAGAATTAAGCGGTGCAGGCATTGGGTTCAAACTGATTGAAGCTTACAGCCGAAAAAATAATTTAGATCTACAACTTTGTTATAATTTTTTAGACCTTGTTGTAACAAGTATTGCCGCTGATATAGTTCCTATAACAGGAGAAAATCGCGTTCTTGCTCATTTTGGTTTGGAGAAAATGAATACGAATCCAAGACCGGGATTAAAGGCCTTATTGAACATGAATCAACTGGCGCGAGAAATTACTATTACTAATTTGGTATTTGTTTTAAGCCCACGTATTAATGCAGCTGGTCGTATTAAACAAGGAAGTGCCGCGGTTGAATTATTAGTTTGTGAAAACGAAGATGAAGCTAATGAATTAGCAAAAGGCATTAACGATACCAATACGCAACGTAAAGATCTAGATCTTGGAACAACTACCGAAGCATTTGCCTTATTAGAAAATGATCCTATCACCGAATTTAGAAAAACAACTGTTCTATTTAGTGATAAGTGGCATAAAGGTGTTGTAGGAATTGTTGCCTCGCGTTTAATTGAAAAATATTATAAACCCACTATCGTTTTAACCGAAAGCGATGGCAAAGCCACAGGAAGCGCTCGCAGCGTAAGAGATTATGATATTTACAGTGCTATTGAAAAATGCAGTGACCTGCTAGAGCAATTTGGAGGACATAAATTTGCAGCGGGTTTAACCATGAAGAAGGAGAACGTTGGCGATTTTATTACACGTTTTGAGGATGTGGTAAGCAGATCTATAAGCGATGACCAGTTGATACCTCAATTGCAAATTGAAACAGAATTAGAATTTCACGAGATCACGCAAAAGTTAGTTCGTATTTTAAAACAGTTTGCGCCGCATGGTCCGGAGAATATGATGCCTGTATTTGTAAGTAAAAATGTATTCGACAATGGTTGGGCAAAAATAGTTGGCGCTAATCATTTAAAATTAGAATTGTTTCAAAAATCAAATCCAAACATTCGTTTTAGTGCGATTGCATACGATAAAGGCGATTATGTGAAGTTTTTTCATGATAAAACACCAATGAGTATTGCTTACAAGATACAAGAGAATGAATTCAATGGGAAAACATCTATTCAATTGGTAATAGAGGATTTTAAGGTGAGTTAGAATTAGTTTTAAGTTGGCAACTCGAAATACCTACTAGGGCGAGACGCTCCAGAAATCAATCACGTAAACAAAAATCTACGATACATCGTAGGTTTTCATTCAGAAAAAGCGGAAATTGTGTATATTTGAATATGTTGAAAAAATGGGCTCGTGGGTTCGAATCCCATCATTTACCCCCGGTAGAAGCAAGTTGATTCGAACATTTTCCATTTAGCATATTTAAACTATCTCTCTTCAACCAAATATAATCAATTTCTTCCGCTTTTTCTGAATGCTAATCTACGATACATCGTAGTTTCCCACCGAACAGACTGGCTCCTTCGCTAAAAAAGTCCACTGGACTTTTTCTTAACGCTCGGCATTGATACATCGTAGATTCAGCAAAAATGTCACACTTTACCTGCTATGTCAATTTGCCATAGCAACTCCTTGTCATAGCAACTATCCTGCCTTTATCCTGCAAGTATCCCCCAAGTATCTATCAAGTATCCTCCTGACAGGAACTATTTTCGCATAGATAATGCATGGGTAGGTGATAGATCAAGGCAGGATAAGCCATACATATCCCGTCTTTTGGTTCAGAAATGGGTAAATGAGTGCATTGAGAGATCTCCTCCCTCCCCCTCCTTCGTCGGGCACTCCCTCCGCAAGCGGAGGGAGATGGCGAACAGAAAAACTACTTCCCGAATTTCTCTACGTCTTCCTTAGAAATTTCCTTATTCCCCAAAATGATCAAACGTTCGATCACATTGCGGAATTCACGAATATTTCCAGGCCATTTACGTGCTTTTAAAGCTTCAATTGCCCCTGAAGAAATCGCCTTTGTAACACCCATTTCTTCGGTGATCAGATCCATAAAGTGTTTTGTAAGCAGAGGAATGTCTTCTTGATCATCTAAACCCGGAACATGAATTGGAATTACACTTAAGCGATGGAAAAGATCCTCACGAAACGTTTCCTTTTCAATTTCTTTCTTAAGATCTTTATTTGTTGCGGCTATCACGCGTACATTTACTTTAATTTCTTTATCGCCCCCTACCCTTGTGATCTTATTTTCTTGCAAAGCGCGCAATACTTTTGCTTGAGCGCTTAAACTCATATCACCAATTTCATCTAAAAAAATGGTTCCGCCCTCTGCTAATTCAAATTTGCCTTTGCGTTGAGCCACCGCGCTTGTAAATGCACCTTTTTCGTGACCAAATAATTCGCTTTCGATCAATTCGCTTGGAATAGCGGCACAATTCACTTCAATTAACGGTCCGGCTGCACGATTACTTTTATCGTGGATCCATTTTGCTACCAATTCTTTTCCACTTCCGTTGCTACCGGTAATTAAAACACGCGCTTCGGTTGGAGCAACTTTTTCAATGATATCTTTTACGTTATTAATAGCACCCGAATCGCCTATCATATCAACACTTTTGGCGATCTTCTTCTTTAATACCTTTGTTTCTTCCACCAACGTATTTTTTTGCATGGCATTACGCATGGTCACTAACAAACGATTTAGATCGATGGGTTTTGCTAAATAATCGTAAGCGCCTTTTTTAACGGCATCCACAGCAGTTTCAATATTTCCGTGGCCGCTCATGATGATCAAAGCGCTTTCGCATTTTGCATCAATTAATTTTTGAAGCAATTCAATGCCGTCAAGTTTTGGCATTTTAATATCGCTCAAAACGATATCATAATTATTTTTCAAGGCCATTTCAAGGCCTTGCGCTCCATCTTCTGCTTCTTCTATCTCGTACTTTTCAAATTCTAATATCTCGCGAATAGAACGGCGTATGGCCTTTTCATCATCTATGATCAATACTTTTGCCATAATTAAATTCCTTTATTTTCTATGATCTCGTGCAACGCACCTTCTTTTAATGAGTAAGTTGACACGCGCATTTTTTGTAAATTAAATGTTTGCAGGGTAAAATTAATAAGTAAACACGACACTACCATCATGTCAACACGCATTTCAACTAAACCTTTCATGATCTTGCGCTGTGCTAATGTTGATTGAACCACCATCTCTGCTATTTTGTTGTAATTCTTCAAGTCAACATTGTATTCTGTTTTCTCTTTCTCAAATTTTTCGCCACCCAATTGTCCATGTATCATTTCTACAACAGAATCAAAAGCGCCCGATGAGCCAATAAGCTCTACGGGTTTATATTGATCAATTAATGGTTTTATCTCATTTAGTTCCTCGTTAAGATAAGCATATATCTCCTGAATTTGCTTTTCGGATATTGGATCAGATGGATTGAATTTTTCCAGCATTCTGGCAGCGCCTAATCTGTAGCTCTTTTTCCAAAGTATATGTTCCTTATTTCCAATGATAAACTCAGTGCTACCTCCACCAATATCCATTATCAGCGAAGGACCTGTCCCAAGATCCATGGCCAATTTATTTCCTTTGTAAATAAGTTCTGCTTCCTTATTTCCGTCAATTATATTTATCTCTATACCCGACTGAATTAATACTTCTTTTTTAAAGTCGATCCCATTCTCTGCATCTCTAATAGCAGATGTTGCAAAAGCATAGATCTCAACTACAGCAAGTTTATTAAGCTCATTTTTAAATTTCACCAAGGCATCTACACCACGTTTAAAAGGAATATCATGGATCACTTTATTATTGATGCCGCCTTCCCCAAGCTTCACCGGTATCTTTGATGTATAGATCCTTTTAAAAGAAGAGTTTTGAAGCTCAACTACAAGAAGATTAAAAGTATTGGTTCCGCAATCAATAACAGCTATTCGCATTTGTTAAATTTATCAACTTTTTCTAACACTTCGCTTTGATTCGCGTTTTTTTTTCACTATTTTTACTAGTCTAACACCATAACAAACACCTATCGAATGAAAAAAATCTTTACCCTTATTTTGTTGAGCTTGTTTATCATGGGCTCTGCACAAAATGTTAGTCCGGAGTATGTTGACGGACAGATATTCCTAAAATTCAGAACAGGTACAATTAAGAACATTGGATTGGATGATCCAAACAATCTCCCGATAGAGAAGATCGGTATTTTAAAAGAACTTGTGGCCAAGTATGGTATTACTAAAGCTTATAAACCCTTTTATCAAGCCGATGACGATATACGACTTACACATATTCTTCAATTAGAATTCACTAATGCTACCAAGATCAATGATCTTATAGCTGACTTGAGTTCAAATCGCATTATAGAGTATGCTGAGAAAGTAATGTTGCTTAAAACTCATGTAACGCCAAACGATTTCACGATTGCCAGCAATACATCTTCCGTTTATTTAAATTGGATAGGTGCTCCAAATGCTTGGAATGTTTACAACAGCACTTCAAATGGTACAACTAATATTACCGTTGCAATTGTGGATAATGCGATCCAAAGAACTCACGTAGATCTTGCAGCAAATATTTGGACAAATCCAGGAGAAATTCCTGCAAACAGTATTGATGATGATCAAAATGGTTATGTAGATGACGTGAATGGTTGGGATCCTGCAGATGGAGACAATAATACTAACCCTACCAATTACGCTATGGATCACGGAACACATACATCAGGTTGTGCTGCTGCCACTAATAATAACGGTATTGGCGCTTCATCCATTGGCTGGAATCTTAAGATTATTCCTGTAAAATGTGCAAAAAATGGAGACTCTCCTAGTTCTGTTGGTTATGGTTACCAGGGCATTATTTATGCGGCAAAATGTAAAGCACGCGTTATCTCATGTTCGTGGGGAGGAACTGGTGCGCCATCAACATCAGCACAATCAATTATAGATTATGCTTGGAGTAAAGGCTGTATCATAATTGTTTCTGCAGGAAACGATAATAATAACGTATTACATTATCCGGCAGCTTACAATAACGTTTATGCAGTTGCAGCTACTGGCAATAATAACGACGTAAAAGCAGGTTTTTCATGTTACGGAACATGGGTTGACATTTCTTCTCCGGGAGTTAATATTTTTAGCACACTACCAAATGCCACAAATAATAATTACGGTCAAATGTCGGGAACATCTATGGCTTGCCCCATTACCGCTGGCTTAGCTGGTTTAATGTTGGCAAAATACCCTTGGATGACACAAACCAATGTTTTGAATTGCATCTCTTCAACCGCGGTGAACATTACCGCCGCAAATAACGCAAGCTTGACAGGTTTATTAGGTGCTGGCCGTATCAATGCTTACGCTGCCATGCAGTGTGCTGCCAGTTATACCGGAACACTTCCTGTTGCTAACTTTTATACATTAACAAGAAATACTTGTCCTAACACACCAATTAAATTTATTGATAGTTCAGGATACAATCCACAAACATGGGCTTGGAGTTTCCCAGGCGGAACACCTGCAACTTCTACGTCTTCAAATCCAACTATTACTTATGCAAGCCCTGGTTCATATAACGTGACTATGACCGTTAGCAACGCCAACGGCAGCAATGTTAAAGTACGAAACTCTTATATAACTATTGCAGGACCAATTGCATTACCACTAGTTGAAGGATTTCAATCATCACCTCCTTTTGTTCCTACAAACTGGACAACCTACAATGTTTATAATGACAGCTTGATGTGGAAACTTCAAACCGGCATTGGAGGATTTACCGTTAACGCAGCGGCTAAGTGTGCTATGTTCAACGATTACGAAGAAGATGCTACCGGCGATAGAGATGAAATGCGAACGCCGCGTTATAATTTTAGCAACGTAGCAAATGCCAAACTGAGATTTGACGTAGCTTATAAACAGTATGACGTTACTGCGAATATTACTCCACAAAATCCATATTCGGACACACTAGAAGTTAGGCTTTCAACTAATTGCGGAGCTACATCAACACAGATATACATTAAAGGCGGACAAACACTTTCTACTTCTCCGGGAACTATACAAGCAAGTAGATTTACACCAGCCGCAGGGGAATGGAGAACAGACAGTATGAGCATTACAAGTTTGGCAGCCTTTCAACCAAATGTGATGATGCACTTTGTGAATCGCGCGCATTATGGTCAGGCAATGTATGTAGATAATATCAATATCTTTTACCTGCACCAACAATGTCCGTTTCAAATCCGTCGTTAGCTTGTACAAATACGGCTACACATTTACAAATAATACTACCGGTGCTGCAGGATATACATGGACATCTAATCCTCCATCATCGATATCTGCTCCTAACGGAACCAATACAAATATTACGTTCACAAGCCCTGGAGCTTATTCAATTACTTGTACAGCTAATAATGGAACTGTGACTAACTTTATTGTAAAAACACTTACAGTTTCCATTCAACCTACTGTTGTTGCAATTACTTCAAGCAATAATATTTGTTCGGGCACAAACTTAACACTGACCGCTAGCGGCGCAAGTACTTATAGCTGGAGCACTACTCAAACTACAAATAGTATTGTGGTGAGTCCAACAGCTAACATTACTTATACTGTGCAAGGAAATAACAACAACTGCTATCAAGTACAGTCGGTTGCTATTAATGCCACATTAACACCAAACGTAAGTGTTACCAACCAAACTATTTGCGCTAGTGGTACAGCTACTTTATTAGCGAGCGGTGCAACAACTTATTCGTGGAGCACTGGTTTTATTGGAAATCCTTTATTATCATCTCCTGCTAGTAACACCGTTTATACTGTTATTGGAAATAATGGTATTTGTGCTAATACAAAAACGGTGAGTGTAACTATTGGATCTAGTATTACAATAGTTCCGGCAGCTACAACGCCAACCATTTGTACAGGTGGTACAGTAGGTTTATCGGCAAGCGGTGCTACAACATATACTTGGCAACCTGTTAACTTAAATGGTGCTGCAATTACAGTTACCCCACCTTCAAGTTTAGTTTATACAGTAAGTGGAACTAACTCGGGTTGTAACGGAACATCAACAATTGGTATCACTATCATTAGCCCACCGGCCTTAGTGCTTTCACCAAGCAGTAGTTCTGTTTGTGGTGGAGGTTCTTCAACTGTGAATGCTTCAGGTTACGCAACGTATACTTGGAACCCAGGTAATTTATCGGGCCCATCACAAATATTAACGCCTGCCTCTTCTCAGATCTATACTGTACAAGGAAAGCTAGGTAATTGTAGTGGAAGTCAAACCGCTGTAGTAAGTGTTGTAAATATTCCAACTGTAACTATTACAGGTGGTACATTAATGTGTGTTGGAAAAAATGTAACACTGACAGGAAATGGCGCGGGTACGTACACTTGGAGTTCAGGACCAACAACGCAGTCTATCTCTGTAAGCCCGGCAACAAATACAACTTATATTGTAACCGGTGGAAATAGCAACTGTACTAATACTGCTGCTGTTTCAGTAAGTGTTAATCCAAACCCAACAGTAGCGGTTGCTTCAAGTTCTAATCCAATTTGTATTGGCGATGCGGCTAACTTAACAGGTAGCGGTGCAACAACATATACATGGAATGGCGGCTCAAACTTTAATCCAATATTTGTTTCTCCTACTGTTACTACAACATATACATTAACAGGTATTGTTAACGGTTGTACTTCAACAGCTGTGTTTACTCAAACAGTTAATACCTGCGGCGGTGTTGGATTACAAACTCAAACACTTCCTAACGATCAACTATTCATCTTCCCTAACCCATCTTCAGATATATTAACTATAGCTTATATGGGCAAGAAGTTTGATTATGTGATCTATGACAATATCGGCAGGTTGATCTGCCAAGATAAAGGCGTAGTTAACATGGTGAAAGTAAAAGTGAACGAATATGCCCGAGGCTCTTACTATATCGAAATTGTTTCGGATGGAGAGAGAACAAGGCGTAAACTCATTATAGACTAATACTAGGTGAGTTCTATAAATTGCTTTTTTGTCGTTGAACTTCAATTTTTAAATCCTCAAATACATTAGTATTCTGCGGTTTAAAAATATCGTTCGCCTAAAAAAATCTAATTTTTAGAACTCCCCTCTAGCGTTTTCTTTTAAAAGGTCCGCCCACAAAGCGGACCTTTTTATTTATACAATATCTAAAACAATTACCACATTATTTCTAATTTTACAGAATGAACAAGGCCATCAGCATACTCGAAACTTCTATTGCAAAAGCATTAAGCGAATTATACTCTATTTCTAACGCACCAATTCCGATTCAAAAAACACGAAGCGAATTTGAAGGTGATTATACATTAACAACATTTGCCTATACAAAAGAAACGAAAAAGAAGCCGGAAGAAATTGGAAACGAGATCGGAAATTATTTAGTAAAAAATAACCCAAACATATCTGCATTCAATATTGTGAAAGGTTTTTTAAATATTAGTTTTAGCGATGCATATTGGTGTAATTATTTAACCGAGGTTATTTCTGAAAAATACACAGGTTTTAAAAAACAAAATAGCACAGGAAGAACTGTGCTGTTAGAATACAGCAGTCCAAACACTAATAAGCCTTTGCACCTTGGTCATATTAGAAATCATTTATTAGGATGGTCGGTGGCCGAAATTTTAAAAGCAAACGGACACAAAGTAATAAAAACAAATATTGTAAATGATAGAGGTATTCATATTTGCAAAAGCATGTTAGCTTGGCAAAAATGGGGAAACGGTGAAACGCCTGAATCGAGCGGAATGAAAGGCGATCATTTAGTTGGAAAATATTATGTTGAATTTGACAAAGCCTATAAAAAGGAAATAAATACTCTTGTAGAAAAAGGAACTGGAAAAGAAGAAGCCGAAAAAAAGGCACCACTCATTATCGAAGCTCAAGAAATGCTTCAAAAATGGGAGAAGGGCAACAAAGATGTAGTTGCACTTTGGAAGACGATGAACTCATGGGTGTATGAAGGCTTTGATGTTACCTACAAAACAGTGGGCGTTGATTTTGATAAAGTATATTACGAAAGCGAAACTTACATTAAAGGAAAAGATATTGTTGCAGATGGTTTAGCAAAAGGTGTATTTGTAAAAAAAGAAGATGGTAGTGTAAGAATTGATCTTACAGCTGATGGCCTTGATGAAAAAGTTGTTCTCCGTTCTGATGGAACCAGCGTTTACATAACACAAGACCTTGGCACGGCGGTTTTACGCTTTGAAGATTATCCCGATCTTAACCAGGCAATTTATACAGTTGGCAACGAACAAGATTATCACTTTAAAGTTTTGTTCATTATTTTAGATAAGCTTGGTTATAAATGGGCTAAAGAATGTTACCACTTAAGCTATGGAATGGTTGAATTGCCCGAAGGTAAAATGAAAAGTCGCGAAGGAACTGTGGTTGACGCCGATGATCTTTTGGAGGAAATGTTCACTACCTCAAAACAAACTACCGCTGAGTTAGGAAAAGTTGAAGGATTTTCGGAATCTGAACTAGAAGAATTATACAGAACCATTGGTTTAGGCGCCCTAAAATATTTTATGCTTAAGGTTGATCCTAAAAAGAAAATGTTGTTCGACCCTAAAGAAAGTATAGATTTTAACGGTCATACCGGTCCCTTTATCCAATACACTCACGCTAGGATCAAATCTATTTTAAGAAAAGCCAAAGAACAAAATATTCCATTTACTATTTCAAAAGATCTTAACACAATTAATATCTTGGAAAGAGATCTCATCAAATTTATTTACGAATTTGAAACTATTGTTGAAGAAAGTGGCAAAGCATATAGTCCCGCGCTTATAGCAAACTTTGTGTACGAACTTACCAAAACATTCAGCAGGTATTATCACGATCATTCTATTTTAAAGGAAGAAAATGAAACTGTAAGGCAATTCAGACTGGCTTTAATTGAACAATGCGCACTTATTATTTCAAACGGAATGCACTTACTAGGAATTAAGGTGCCTGAAAAAATGTAATACCAAAAGTACAAATGAAATTATTCTCTGATTTTGGAAAAGGATTTGCAAACTGCTTTAGAGCGTTTACTCCTCTTTTTGAAAAAATCTTTGGCCGTTTTTATTCTATCCTTTATTTATCTGGTTAGGCATGTGGGTTTTGAGTATTTATGGATTACTCTCTTTAGCCGATTACATCGATTCTTTGATCGAACCTTATCTTAATACGGACAGCGCCACTGATACAGCCATCATGCTTTGGTTAAAACCAAAATTAAGCGGTGTATTTGGTTTCTTGATCAAATGGATCCTTCACATCATTTTTTGGTTCTTGGGAAGCATCTTCTTAAAATATTTTTTATTGATCGTTCTCTCCCCTCTCTTCGCCTTACTTTCAGAAATAACCGATGAAAAATTGAGTGGAAAAAAATTCCCCTTCAATTTAAAACAATTATTAAAGGACATTTTAAGAGGTATTGCCATAAGTCTTCGTAATTTATTATTCGAATTGCTCATCAGCTTTGCTTTGTGGCTGGCAACTATTTTTATTCCGCCTTTGGCTATTGTTACAATACCCTTAAGCTTTGTTATTGGTTGGTATTTTATCGGATTCTCTATTATGGATTATAATTGCGAACGCTATAAATTCAGCATGAGTAAAAGCGTGCAATTTATAAAACAATACAAAGGTTACGCCATTGGAATTGGATGTGTGTATTCTATTTTTATTGGCTTACCAACTATAGCGGGCGACGCTATTGGAATTATGTTTGGCCCAACACTTGCAGTAATTGGCGCTACCATGAGTTTTTTGAAAATTAATGAGACTCCTTCTCAGCCTTCTTAACCGTTTTAAGATTAAGCAGGTTCATCGGGTTTATCTCTAAACCGCTTATGCGCTTATTTACAATACGAACTACTTCATCATAGAACATTGGTATCATTGGGGCATCGTCAATCGCAATTTGATCCATTTGCTGATATAAACTTCTTCGTAATGAATCATTCTTTTCATTCAAGGCCTGCTCAAACAGTTTATCGAAATTTGGATTTTTGTAGTGAAAGTAATTATATCCATTCGGTGCAAAATTCTTACTATAAAATTTGCTCAAAAAATTCTCCTCATCCGCGTAATCAGCCACCCACGATTTCTTAAACATCAAAAATTGAGATTTATTTACCTTATCACTTAAAACAGAATTAGGCTCTATGCTGATCTCGATCTTAATATGATTTTCGGCAAATTGAGATTGCATGTACTCTAACAACTTTCTGTAATGTTCAGTTGTATATAAAGTAATAGTAGGTAATCCCTCGCCATTTGGATAACCTGCTTGTTTTAAAAGATCGCGCACTTTGTCAGGATCATACGTATAACCCTTTACAATATCCTTATTAAAACTTTTTAAACCCATTGGTATAAATCCTGCAGTAGCAGGCTTCCCAATATCTTTGCGAAGGAATTTGATCATCTTCTCGCGATCAAAGGCGTAATTCATTGCCTGACGAATTGCTTTTAAACGAACCGGAGAATTCTTTACAAAATCAATATCTTCATCAATTAAAATTCCAACGTAATCTGTTTTCAAAAATGGACCTCTTTGCAAATTAAATTTCTTAGTATACTCTTCATTTAATTCTCCCGACTTACTCAAAGCATCATCTAATGCATCTGCACCGCTGATCATATCCAACTTTTCATTTAATAATTCAATAATAGCCGATTGTCTTTGTTTTATAAATGAAATCGAAACACCATCCACATATGGTAAGCGATCGCCTTTCTCATCTCTTTCAAAATAAGTTGGATTCTTATGCATGATCAACTTTGTTCCTTCCTCCCAAAGTTTAAATACAAACGGGCCGGTGCCAACGGGATTCTTTCTAAAATCTTCTTTATACATTTCAACGGCCTCGTGTGGGATAACACTAAAATATTTCATTGTCAAAATATTTAAGAACGCTCCAAAGGGTTGTTTCAAATATATCTTTAACGTTGAATCATTTTCAGCTAAAAACCTTTACCTGGACTATTATCAATAATAGCAACGTCCGATAAAGCTCTACTAACTTTTGCATCAAACAAACGATTGAAACTAAAAACAAAATCTTGCGCTACAACTAATCGTCCTGCTCCATCCTTAAACGATTTATCATCGTGAAATAAAACATCGGTCCTTAGATCAAATGTATAAACCAAGCCATCGCTGCTAATACTGAATTTTTTTGCGATCGCCGGCTCAACAATTAAATTGTCATTCATCTGAACTAAACCATTGAACAGTTGATTCACTCCCTGAATATTTTCAAAACTAGACGCTGCTGCTGGATCTAATGAGGTAATGCTATTGCCTTCGTTATACGAAAATACAATATGCTTTTCGGCATGCTTATTATCGCCACCACATGAGATCAAAAAAACAGAGCTCGAAACAAGTATTAAATTAAGGAGTTTGCGCATACTACAAATATTGAAATTGCTTTAGAGCTTTACTTGAACCAAGCCTAGCAATTATGCACAAACGACTGTTGGAAAGGGAGACCTTGGCCCCATATTCTTTGAGTTTTGTCTTTTCGAGGCGGGTGAGATCTTGAAACCGGAGTTTACATTAGTAAATGAGGATTTCAAGATTGAAATCCAACGATGAAAAGGCGAAACTCAAAGAATATGAAATAAAAAACCCCTGACCTGAGGTCAAGGGTTCTTTAAACATTTTTAAGGGGTAAGAATTACTTCTTTTTTCCACCTTTAGATGCAGCAGCAATTGAATCAGCAACACGTGCAGAATCAGCTTTTGCTTGAGCAGCAGCAGCTTCAGCAACTTTTGCAGCTTCAGCTTCAGCAGCAGCGATTGAATCTTGAGCAGCTTTTTCAACTGCAGCGATAGAATCAGCTTTTGCTTTTTCTTTTGCTTCCATTTCTTCTTTTGAAGGACCACAAGCCACGAAACTAGCTGATAAAGCAGCGATAGCAACGATAGATAATACTTTTTTCATTTTAGTTTTAGTTTAATTTTGCTGCAAATATATATATATTTTGTTAATTTAAGCAAAAAAAATATTATTTTTCTTTTTGAACCCAAATACCAAAGTCACCCCCCTATTTTATACCTTTGTATAGCCCTATTTTATGTATTCAATCCTAAAACTCCTACTTTTTAGGCTAAACCCCGAAAAGGCCCACCACGTAACGTTTTCGCTCATTAAACTGGCGAATTTTATACCGGGTTTACCGGCCCTTTTTAGAGGCCTTTATAAGATTGAACATCCCTCTTTAAAAAGAACCGTATTTGGACTCGATTTTCCTAACCCTGTTGGCTTGGCGGCAGGGCTAGACAAGGATGCCCTGGTTTTTAACGAATTTGGAAACTTTGGTTTTGGAGCCGTAGAAATAGGTACCGTAACCCCAAAAGCCCAACCCGGAAACGATAAACCAAGGCTATTTAGACTTATAAAAAATGAGGCGCTTATCAATAGAATGGGCTTTAATAATAAAGGGGTAAAAGCTGCCGCGGAAAGGCTTAAAAACAGAAAGAGGAATGGCCCTGTTATTGGTGGAAATATTGGAAAAAATAAGGTAACCGAAAACGAAAATGCCATATCGGATTATGAGATATGTTTTAACGAGCTTTTTGATGTTGTAGATTATTTTGTGGTAAATGTTTCATCGCCTAATACCCCAAATTTAAGGGCGCTTCAGGATAAAGAACCGCTGACTAAACTTTTGGCTCATGTAAAAGGTTTGAATTCAAAAAAAACAAACCCTAAACCTATACTTTTAAAAATTGCACCCGATCTTACCAACGAACAATTGGATGAGATCATTGATATAGTTATTCAAACAAAAATTGATGGGGTAATTGCAACCAATACAACTATTAGTCGTGAAGGGTTGAAATATACGGCTGAAGAAATTGCAGCATTTGGTGCAGGGGGATTAAGCGGCAAACCATTAACCGATAGAAGCACCGAAGTAATTCGCTATTTAAAAACAAAGTCGAACAATGCGTTTCCGGTAATAGGAGTTGGTGGAATTCACAATGCTAAAGATGCGCTGGATAAAATAAAAGCCGGTGCCGATCTTATTCAATTATACACAGGCTTTATTTACAAAGGTCCGGCTTTGGTAAAAGAAATTAATAAGGAATTAATAAAATATTACAATGCTAAAACTAATTGAGTGTCCTCGCGATGCCATGCAAGGCATTAAGGAATTTATTCCAACCGAACTCAAAATAAACTATTTGAACCAATTATTAAAAGTTGGTTTTGATACGATCGATTTTGGAAGCTTTGTTTCGGCAAAAGCAATTCCGCAATTGCAAGATACTGCCACTGTTTTAAAAGGGTTAGATCTTTCAACTACAAAGTCTAAATTACTAGCCATTATTGCAAACACGCGTGGTGCAGAAGATGCTTGTAAGTTTGAAGAGATAACATATTTAGGTTTTCCTTTTTCAATTTCCGAAACATTTCAGCAACGCAACACAAATTCATCCATTGCCGAATCGTTAGTAAGAGTTGACGAGATCCAAAACTTGTGCATCAAACACAAAAAAGAATTAGTGGTTTACATTTCCATGGCCTTTGGAAATCCATATGGCGACGAATACAACCCAAGCATTGCTATTAAATGGAGTAAGGAATTAACCAAACGCGGAATAAAAATAATTGCATTAGCAGATACCATTGGGACTTCAACTCCCGAAAATATTTCGTTATTATTCAACGAATTAATTCACGAATTAAAAGGCGTGGAGATGGGTGCTCACCTCCACTCTACTAAGGAAAAAGCGCAAGAAAAAATAAAAGCAGCATACCAAAGTGGCTGTCGCCGTTTTGATTCTGCGATACATGGCTTTGGGGGATGCCCTATGGCAGCCGATTCATTAACCGGAAATATTGCCACAGAAGATATTGAATTGTACGCCAACACAAATAAAATATCGTTAGGATTAAACACCGTTGAACTCGAAAAAAGTTACGCGGCAAGCTGGGATATTTTTAATAAGTACCATTAACAAATGCTTCTTCGCTTAAACGATAAGAACATTGATACCGATACCATTCTTAAAATAGTAAAATGTTTAAAGGATGGTGGAATTATTATTTATCCTACCGATACAGTTTACGCTTTAGGTTGCGATATTACCAACAATAAAGCAGTTGAACGCATTTGCAAATTAAAAGGTATTGCTCCCGAAAAAGCAAACTTCTCTTTTGTGTGCGATAGCCTTAGTCATTTATCTGAATTCACAAAACCAATTTCGAATGATAAGTTCAGGGTTATGAAAAAAGCATTGCCGGGACCGTACACGTTTATTTTAGAAGCTAATAATAATGTTCCAAAACTTTTAAAACAAAATCGCAAAACAGTTGGTATTCGTGTTCCTAATAATGCTATTTGTTCTGAAATTGTTAAGGTTTTAGGAAACCCATTGATCTCAACAAGCTTGCATGATAACAGTGACGATATTTTGGAATACTTTTCGGATCCCGAAACGATACAACAGCAATATGGTGATGTAGTAGATTATGTTATTGATGGGGGCTTTGGAAATATTCACCCTTCAACAGTTATCGATTTCAGTGATCATGAACCAATTGTGCTAAGAGAAGGTCTAGGAAGTTTGGATGTGCTTAATTAGAGGCATTTAACCACAAAAGACGCGAAAATCTTCACACGAAAAATACTAGGTCATTTCGTGCCTTTAGTGGACAAAAATCATGTTTTTTTTCGACCGAAATTCTTTCTTTTCTCGCTTCAACCCTTACTTTTGTACTGTATTAAAACAAATAACACTTATGGATTTTCGTATAGAAAAAGACACTATGGGCGAGGTAAAAGTACCTGCGCATGTTTATTGGGGAGCACAAACCGAACGCTCACGTAATAATTTTAAAATTGGTCCAGAGGCTAGTATGCCAAAGGAAATTATATATGCTTTTGGGTATTTGAAAAAAGCTGCAGCTATGGCAAATATGGATCTTGGTGTTCTTACAAAAGACAAGTGTGATCTTATTGCAAAAGCTTGCGATGAAATTATTGCAGGAAAACTAGACGATCAATTCCCATTAGTTATTTGGCAAACAGGCTCAGGCACGCAAAGTAATATGAATGCGAATGAAGTTATTGCTTATCGCGCACATATAATGAGTGGCGGAAAATTAACCGACGATAAAAAAGTATTGCATCCTAATGATGATGTGAATAAGTCACAATCGAGTAACGACACTTACCCAACAGCTATGCACATTGCAACTTATAAGCAAGTAGCAGAAATCACAATTCCGGGTTTAGAAAAATTGCGCAACACACTTCAAAAGAAATCAGAAAAATTCAACAGCATCATTAAAACCGGTCGCACCCACTTTATGGATGCTACACCACTTTCATTAGGACAAGAATTTAGCGGATATGTTCAACAAATAAACATGAGCATTCGTTGTTTAAAAAATGCATTAGAAGCTGTAAAAGAATTAGCTTTGGGTGGAACAGCAGTTGGAACAGGATTAAATACACCAAAAGGATACGATGTATTAGTTGCCAAAAAAATTGCAGAGCTTACCAAATTACCTTTTGTAACAGCTCCAAATAAATTTGAAGCTTTAGCTGCGCACGATGCCATGGTAGAAATGAGTGGTGCTTTAAAACGTACGGCCGTTGCTTTAATGAAAATTGCGAATGATGTACGTATGTTATCATCCGGGCCACGCAGTGGAATTGGCGAATTAATTATTCCTGATAACGAACCGGGTTCATCAATTATGCCGGGTAAAGTAAATCCAACTCAGCCGGAAGCTATGACCATGGTTTGCGCTCAGGTAATTGGAAATGATGTTGCTGTTTCGGTTGGTGGTTCAATGGGCCATTTTGAATTAAATGTATTTAAACCGGTGATAGCTGCCAATGTTTTACAAAGCGCCCGTTTAATTGGTGATGCTTGTGTAAGCTTCAATGATAAGTGCGCCGAAGGTATTGAACCAAATCTTCCAATGATAAAACAACACATGGAAAACAGTTTAATGCTAGTTACAGCTTTAAATACACATATTGGTTACGAGAGCGCCGCTAAAATTGCGAAAACAGCTCACAAAGAAGGAAAAACATTGCGTGAAGCCGCTATTGGTTTAGGATTAGTTACCAACGAACAATTTGATCAGTGGGTAAAACCCGAAGATATGATTGGAAGTTTGAAGTAGTTTTTTGAAAGTATATTAAAAAGCCTCGCTATCAACGCGGGGCTTTTTTATTTCTTCATAACAATACCACCCTTTTCGCTCTTTCCATTTACTGAAGCCGGATCGCCTTTGTAATACACATTCCCGGTTTTCCATAGGTGATATTCAAAAGTTCCGTTTGTTGGTGCAGTAATATAGGCATCTGCCAAAGAAACCGATTCAATAAAAACATAATTCGTTATTGTTCCTTCTTCTGCATACAAATAATTTGTTCCGTTCATAAACACATACATCATATTCGTTGTGCCCTTAAAATACACATTACCATTTCCGTGTGAGCTGGTCTTTAATTCGGAGTAATTGCCATTAATGATCATATCACCACCTTCCGAACTAAAGAACATGGTGTCTTGTATAAAATCAGCATTTGTAATAATGCTCCCAACAGAATTAGTGATCACTTTATCAAAGTCGGGCGCGGTTACAGTAACCTTCAATTTATGATCATACCCTCGAACAAAATTACAACTGTTATCATTGTCAATTATCAAAGTTGAACTCTCTACCGACGTTGTTACTTTTTCCAACAAGTTTGCCCCGCCAAATATTTGCACTTTGTATTCAGCTCCTTTTACCAAAGTAACTTCAATATTAGCATCTAATTGAACAACCTTAAAGGGCGTTACAACCCGTTCGATATTACTATCCGCTCCGGCTTTCTTAAAACAATCGGGCGAACTTTTGTTGCAGGAAATTACAATTGCTGCTGCAACAAAAATTAATATGTGTTTCAAATATCTCATTTTCACAAAGGCAATCTGTATCCAATTCCATAATCAAAACAATAGGCCACTGCCCAATGCGTGCGCAATCCAAACGCTACCATTAAACCTTTCTTTCCCAAATATCTTACGCCAATTTTATGATAAAAACTTCCATCCGGGGTTATAGGTTGGTTAATGTAGGCGCCCATTTCCAAAGGCAAACTTACACATCCAATATTATATGAATAACAAATTTTTGGGCCATAGCGCAATTGTTGAAATGCATTATCGGTAGGCAAATTCGATTCTCTAAGATCTTTTACATAATTCTGCTCGTAAAAAACATCAAAGCCTACGCCAAATTTATGCGTGTTTCGTTTATTGTAGTTGTATCCAAACGACATACACGCTGTAAGATATTTTCTTCCAAGGATCTCCCCATCGTTCACTCCATAAGAGTTTAAAAACGTAAGTTCGTGCCTGCTCTTATTTTGCGTACTGCTATCAATTTTTTCAATTGTAGGTATCGATTTTTTAGTGATATTGAAATTAAATGCGGCGCCCACTCCAAAAATATTTAATCCAAGATTTGGAGATTGCGCTCTGCCATTACTTACATGAGAAAACATAAAGCCAGGCTCAAAGCGTACATTTTTATTGATCGGTATTTGCCAAAACCACTTGAATTGTACATAAGAATTGTAAATACTTCCAATAGCTCCGTTCTTTTGATTTTCTCTGAGATCAAATCGTTTGGTCATAAATGCCGAACCCCAACATAATCTTAAATACAAACGACGGGTTCTTTCCTTTTTATTTAATGGTATCTCCACAAAAGGTGCAACAATTATCCCGTAACCTAACTCCTTCTTATTGGCATAATCTACAAGCGAAAGATTTACTCCAATCTCTGGCAAATTGTTCTCTATCTGCCATAATCTATCTCCCAAAGTTGGTTTTACAATATTTAATTCATACGTTTTTGGATATCCTGTGATCAAATTCCCCATTGAACTGCGATGCTGAATAATACCCGCAAAATTTGCATATGGCTTAATGTACCAGTTAGGGTTTGAAACCAAACCATTTTGCGAAAGTACTATTGTACGTAGAGCAATTAAAAAGGTTATAAAAAATGTCTTCCTCACTAGAATTCCAAAATTAATTAAAATTTAATTGCCTTGCGTACGCCATAAGTTAAAGTTTTAGCTTAAATTTATAAAGCGTTTAGAACTCCACTTGAATAAATACAAGCATATACTTTACTACTTAGTAGCCATTGTAGTTTTTTCTTTAAGCCTTTACTTACTTATTAATAACGGCAAAGGTTTAGAACAAACTAAAATCATTAACCATTCGGCAAACGAAGGCTTAAGCATCTATCAACAAATAAGTGAGCTCGTAAAACACAACATCACCCATCCACTAGCAATCCTTTTATTGCAAATAGTTACTATTATTTTCTTTGCGAGAACCTTTGGTTTTATTTTTGGTAAAATAGGACTACCTTCTGTTATTGGCGAGATCTTTGCCGGATTATTCCTAGGTCCATCTTTCATGGGTAATTGGTTTCCTGAGTTCAACGCTTATTTATTCCCTTTACAATCTCTAGGGAACTTACAATTTCTAAGTCAAGTTGGATTAGTACTCTTTATGTTCGTTATTGGAATGGAATTAGACCTAAAGGTGTTAAAAAACAAAGCCAATGACGCTCTCATTATTAGTCACACAGGCATTTTTTTATCTTTTTTACTCGGAATCTGTTTATCATATAGCATTTACGATTCTTTTGCGCCACCAAATGTTGGCTTTATTTCCTTTGCTCTTTTTATGGGCACCGCCATGAGCATAACGGCCTTTCCGGTGCTTGCGCGAATAATTCACGAGAGAAATCTCACAAAAACTAAACTTGGATCTTTAACCATAACTTCCGCGGCGATCGACGATCTTACAGCGTGGTGTATTTTAGCAACCGTTATTGCCATTGTTAATGCAGGCTCTATAGCAGCTTCCTTGTTCACTATATCTTTGGCTGTTATCTATGTTTTTGTAATGATAAAATTTGTACAGCCCTTCCTAAAAAAAATGGGAGAGATATATTCTCATAAAGAAGTGTTAAGCCTGAATGTGGTTGGAGCGGTTTTTGGAATTTTACTTATCTCCGCATTTCTTGCCGAGATAATTGGTATTCACGCTTTGTTCGGCGCATTTCTTGCCGGAGTTATTATGCCGCCATCGGTAAATTTCAGAAAGATCCTCATCGAAAAAACAGAATCCGTATCATTAGGCCTGTTACTTCCCTTATTCTTTGTTTTTACAGGATTAAGAACAAAGATCACCCTGCTTAACGATGAACATTTATGGAAAACGGCTTTCTATATTGTTTCTCTTGCAGTTGCCGGTAAATTTATTGGCGCAACGGTAGCGGCAAAATTTGTTGGGCAAAATTGGCGCAATAGTTTGTCAATGGGTGCTTTAATGAACACAAGAGGTTTAATGGAATTAGTTGTATTGAACATCGGATATGATCTTGGAATTCTTTCTCCTAAAATATTTGCCATGATGGTGATCATGGCACTTGCAACAACCTTAATGACAGGACCACTTCTTGATCTCATAAATTTTATATTCAAAAAAGACAAAGAAGAAACCTTCGAAATAAAAAAGAAACATTTTAGAATATTACTTTCTTTTGCTAACCCGGCAGGCGGGCGAAAACTTCTTCGCTTAGTAAATATCATTACCGGATACACCAAAAGCACAACCGAGATAACTGCACTTCACGTTACGCCAAACACCGACATCAATCAATACCAATTGGATGAATATGAAAAAGAAAGTTTTAAACTCATTAAAGCTGAGTCAAACAAAATAGGACTTCCAATAAAAACGGCTTACAAAGTTAACAACAACGTAAACGATGCTATTTTAGAAGATAGCAATTCTGGCAATTACGATCTGTTAATTGTTGGCGCGGGTCAATCACTTTTTGAAGGAACTTTATTAGGAAAAGTTATTGGCATAACCGCTTCTGCACTGCAACCGGAAAAATTAATTGGTTCTTTAATTGGGAAATCTTCACCTTTTAAAGGGAATAAACTGATTGATGATAAAACTACTCAGTTTATTAAAAATAGCAAGATTCCAGTTGGTGTATTCTTTGATCATAAACTAGAAACTATCGAATCTGTACTCATCGTTATTTCCTCGGTAAGCGATGTATTCCTTTTCTTTTACGCCAAAAAAATAATCCGTAATAGTCCGGCTAACATAACAATTTTAGATCATAAAGGTTTAATTGAATCTAATTTTGATCTAAAAGAAGAAGTGAACGGGCTTGAACACATTTCTTCAAACACCGTACAATTGATCCACAAAAATGCTTGGGACGATAATTTACTCAATGATTATCAATTACTCATTGCCAGCGTAGATAGTTATGATGATTTCTCGAATTCAGTTACCATTGATAATCCAAAGAATCTTTCTTTACTGTTAATAAGACCTTAATGGTTAATTAATCCCAAAACAAGCTGTTTCCCTATTAAATTATTAAATTTGCTCTATGTCAAGAGAAGAAACTTTACACTCATTCGAACGTTTATTGAATATCATGGACGACCTTAGAGAACAATGTCCTTGGGATAAAAAACAAACCATCGAATCATTACGTCATTTAACCATCGAAGAAACGTATGAGTTAAGCGATGCTATTTTAAAGAACGACCTCAACGAGGTAAAAAAGGAATTAGGTGATATTTTATTACATATTGTTTTTTACGCGCGAATTGGCTCCGAACAAAAATCGTTTGATATTAAGAACGTAATGGATGAGCTTTGCGAAAAATTGATCTACCGCCACCCGCATATTTACGGCGATGTAAAAGCAGAAACCGAAGAACAAGTAAAACAAAATTGGGAACAACTCAAACAAAAAGAAAAGGGTGGAAATAAAACTGTTCTTTCTGGTGTTCCTGATAGCATGCCAGCACTTTTAAAAGCCTATCGCATTCAAGAAAAAGTACGCGCCATGGGTTTTGACTGGGATAAACCTGAGCAGGTTTACGAAAAAGTAAAAGAAGAACTGGACGAGTTTGAAAAAGAAGTAAAAGATGGAAACTCCGAAAAATCTATGCAGGAATTTGGCGATGTATTATTCTCACTCATCAATTACGGAAGGTTTTTAGGCATTAATCCCGAAGACGCTTTAGAACATACCAATAAAAAATTTACCAAACGCTTTAATTATTTGGAAGCTAAAATAAAAGAACAAAACAGAGATCTAAAAGATTGCACGCTCGATGAAATGAATGTGTACTGGGAGGAAGCAAAAAAATTATAATGAGATCCTTTTTAAAAAATAACTGGGTCGTGGTTATTCCATACATGTTGCTGCTGATTGTATCGGCATTCTACCTTATTCGATGGGATAAAATAAACCTCCATTATTCTATGAATAAAATGACTGGCAATGCAGTTATGGATACCTTTTTTATGTACATAACACATGCCGGTGATGGAATTGTGGCGTTGATCATTATTGCGATAACGCTTTTAATGAACGCGCGAAATGGACTTTTTCTTTTCATCGCCTATGCTGTTTCAGGGTTGATAACTACTGCTATCAAAAATTTATCTCCGGAATCCTTTCGTCCACACTTTGCATTCCACGAATATCTTCATAGCTACCCTATTAATTATATTGATGGTGTGGAAATGCTTGCGAAGAACAGCTTTCCAAGCGGGCACTCCACAACCGCGTTCGCCGTTTTTTTATCACTAGCCCTATTTACAAAAAACAAAGCACTCAAAGTAACCTTTTTACTAATTGCAATTTTATCAGCCTTTAGCCGTACGTACCTTTCGCAACACTGGCTGGTTGATATTACCGTGGGTAGCTTGATAGGATTTACTACCGCAGTTTTATTTTATTTCGTACTAATTTCACCCAATCGTTTGCAAAAGATCAACAAACCATTAATGAATATATTTAATAATTGAACAGGCTATTAAATACTAATTTCCTTTTGGTCTTTCTGCTTGCATTGATCGCCGGCCTAATCTTTATTCCCCTCATTGGTAATTGCCCTTTATTTGATTGGGATGAGATAAATTTTGCCGAGTGCGCTCGCGAAATGCTCATCACCGGAAATTATTCACCTGTTCAAATTCACTTTCAACCATTTTGGGAAAAGCCGCCGTTCTTTATTTGGATGCAAGCTTTTTGCATGAACATGTTTGGTATTGGCGAATTTGCAGCTCGTTTACCAAATGCCATTTGCGGCATCTTTACCATTGTAACACTTTACTTAGTAGGCAAAAAATTATTCTCACAAAAATTTGGATTACTTTGGGCACTTATCCACGCAGGAACATTATTACCCTCGCTCTATTTCAAATCGGGCGTTATTGACCCTTGGTTCAATTATTTCATTTTTTTGTCGCTTATTTTATTTATTGTTTCTATTCATACCGAAAATTCAAAAAAATGGCTTTACACTGCTCTGTCGGGCATTATTCTTGGAATTGCCGTGCTTACAAAAGGACCTGCAGCTTTGCTTATCGAAGGCACTTGTATATTTTTATTTCTTGTACTTTCAGGAAATTTCAAATTCCTATTCAAGCCACTTTTCTTTTTCTTTGTATTCACCATTTTATTTTCAAGCAGTTCGTGGTTCTTGTTCCAATACTTAAATGGTAAAAGCTATATCCTCGAACAGTTCATAAACTATCAAATACGTTTGTTTCAAACCGAAGATAGCGGCCATAGCGGACCATTTATTTACCACTTTATTGTTCTTTTACTAGGATGCTTTCCTACCTCCATTCTCTTCATTCTTTCGTATCGTAATAAAACCGCTATCACTTTACCACAATCACATACGCGTTTGATCCTTTTAGTTTTATTTTGGGTGGTGCTTCTTTTATTTTCAATTGTAAAAACAAAGATCGTTCATTACTCATCCCTTTGTTACTTTCCTATCTCCTTCATCGCCACATTTGGAATATTACACAAAGATATTGGTAAAGTTTTTGGCTTAGCTCTCAAAACTCTGTTTATTATCATTGCAAGTTTATTCTCTCTACTTTTTATTCTCTTTACGCAGATCAACACATTAAAACAATTTTTACTTGAAAAAGACCTAATTAAAGATGAATTCGCTAAATTAAATCTTAACGCCGAACTTGTTTGGTATGGTTACGAATGGCTCATTCCTGTGCTGTTTTTATTTGCCATGTATTTTGTATTCAAAGGCATTAAAACAAATGCCATACGATCGATTGCCATTGGTTTTGCATTAAATATTATTTTTATTGTTGGCGCTATCAATACATTTGTTCCAAAAGTTGAATTGATCACGCAACATGCCGCTATTGCTTTTTATCAGCAGAGCGCAAAATACGATTGCTATGTGGAGACCAACGATTTTAAAAGTTACGCTTATATTTTTTATTCAGACAGAAGACCTCATCATTATCAAAGTAAATCGTTGGTAGATTACATTGAATATTTTTATTCAGTGCAAGAAAAAGACGCTTTTAAATTAAATTTTTATGCTACTGCCAATTGTTATTGGATGAAAACAAATGAAATTGATAAACCTGCATTTTTGGTGAGCAAAACTCCCAACGACCACGATCTTGGTGAATTCCCCTACATTAAAGAAATGTACCGCTCAAATGGATTTTCCTTCTTTGTAAGGATGCCTGGCCCTGCCAAATAGTCTTTTTATAGCTACGGCACAATAAATGCATATATTGATATAGAATTTAAAGGATTTACATGACAGAATACAATGATAACAAGGGTTTACAGCTTAGAACCCTTATTGAGGACGATACGGATTTTATTCCCTTATTAACGCCCGACGACGAAGAGAGCTTTGAAGCTGAAAAAATGCCCGATACCCTGCCAATATTACCGTTGCGTAATATGGTGCTATTTCCAGGCGTAGTTATACCAATTACCGTTGGTCGCGATAAATCCATCAATCTTATAAAAGAAGCAAACCAAGGCAATAAAATTATTGGAGTTGTAGCACAAAAGAACGATCAGATCGAAGATCCTTCATTTGAGGATCTGCATACTGTTGGAACTGTAGCAAATATTGTAAAGGTTTTAAAAATGCCTGATGGAAACACAACCGTTATCATTCAAGGTAAAAAACGTTTTAAAGTAACAAACTTCATTCAAAGCGAACCTTATCATAAAGCTAATGTTGTTCCATTTCACGATCCTAAACCTTTAAAAACAGATAAAGAATTTGAAGCGATCATTAGTAATATCAAAGAAGTGTCGCACGCCATCGTAAAAAAGTCGCCAAATATTCCGAGCGATGCCGGCTTTGCCATCAACAATATCGAAGGGCCAAACTTCCTCATCAATTTTGTGTCGTCGAACATGAACAGCACCACCGCTGAAAAACAACTGATGTTGGAAATAAGCGATCTTAAAACGCGCGCACTAAAATTATTGGAATACCTCAACAAAGATCTTCAAATGTTGGAATTACGAAATCAGATCACCGATAAAACCAAACAAGATATTGATAAACAACAACGCGAATATTTTTTAAATCAACAAATGAAAACCATCCAAGAAGAATTGGGTGGAAATAATTTTGAGCAAGAAATTGTAGAGCTAAAAGAGCGCGCCAAAAATAAAAAGTGGAGCAAACAAGTGCAGGAAGTTTTTGAAAAGAATATCTCAAAACTTCAACGCATGAATCCAAATGCTGCTGAATATGCTATTCAAACAAACTATGTAGAGTTATTGCTAGATCTTCCTTGGCAAGAGGAAGCTACTCCTGATAATTTTGATCTGAAACATGCGCAAACTGTTTTGGATGAAGATCATTTTGGATTAGATAAAGTAAAAGACCGCATCATCGAACATTTAGCGGTACTCAAATTAAAAAAGAATTTAAAAAGCCCTATCATTTGTTTGTATGGCCCTCCAGGTGTTGGAAAAACATCTTTAGGAAAAAGTATCGCTAAAGCTTTAGGCAGAAAATACGTTCGTATGAGTCTTGGAGGTTTAAAAGATGAAAGCGAGATCCGCGGGCATCGTAAAACATACATTGGAGCCATGCCGGGACGAATTTTGCAGAATTTAAAAAAGGTGCAATCATCAAATCCTGTTTTTATTTTAGATGAGATAGATAAAGTTGGAAATGATTTTCACGGAGACCCTTCCTCCGCCCTACTCGAAGTTTTGGATCCGGAACAAAATTCAACGTTCTACGATAATTTCTTGGAAATGGATTATGACTTGAGTAAAGTAATGTTCATTGCTACCTGTAATAATTTAAACAGCATTCAGCCTGCTTTACGCGATCGCATGGAGATCATTGAAGTGAATGGCTATACGGTAGAAGAAAAAATTGAGATCGCTAAACAACATTTAATTCCAAAACAAACCGAAGAAACAGGATTAAAAAAATCACAATTCAAATTAAGCGATAAAGTTATCGAATACATTATTGATAATTATACCGGCGAAAGTGGCGTTCGTGGATTAGAGAAAAAAATATCTAAGATCGCGCGATATACAGCCGTAAGCATTGCCAAAAACGAAACGCCACCAAAAGTTGATGAAGGAAGTTTGAATAAAATTCTTGGTCCTGCACATGTAAAAGATAAATACCAGGGCAACGATATTGCAGGTGTGGTTACGGGTTTAGCATGGACGCAAGTTGGCGGTGATATTTTATTTATTGAAACAAGTTTAAGCAAATCAAAGAACGCTAAACTTACACTCACCGGAAATTTAGGTGATGTAATGAAGGAAAGCGCAACACTTGCTTTAGAATATATTAAAGCGCATCCTCATATTTTAGATGTAAAACCTGAGATCTTCGAAGAGTATTCAATCCATATTCACGTTCCTGAAGGTGCAACTCCAAAAGACGGTCCAAGCGCCGGAATTGCCATGTTAACTTCGTTAGCAAGTGCTTTTACAAAACGTAAAGTAAAAAAAGCTTTAGCAATGACGGGTGAAATTACTCTTCGCGGAAAAGTATTACCTGTTGGCGGAATAAAAGAAAAGATCCTGGCAGCAAAACGTGCCGGTATCAAAGAAATTATTTTGTGCGCCGATAATAAAAAGGATATTGAAGATATTAAGCCACATTATTTAAAAGGTCTTCAATTTCATTATGTTTCTAAAATGGAGGAAGTTCTGGATGCTGCCTTATTGAAGGAAAAGGTGAAGTAATGCCCATTTTGTTTCTCTCAGATTTCGCAGATGGCGCAGATCTGCGAAAATCTGTGCCATCTGCGGGAAAATCACTTGTTATATCGCCTCAACTCCTTTGTAGAATAGCCTAGAATACCTAAATTTGTGCCGAAATTGAGCAACACCGGAACAGATATTCAATCACCCGCAGTAACCTATTCTAAATTTTCCGCTTTTTTACAACTTACAAAATTCCGTTTAGGCAGTTTGGTTGTTTTTTCGGCGGTTATCACCTATATAACCGTTGCCGAAAAAATTGATTGGATGCAACTCACCGCATTATGTATTGGTGGATTTTTAGTTACAAGCGCCGCTAATGGTTTTAATCAGATCATCGAAAAAGACCTGGATAAACTAATGGATCGTACCAAAAACCGTCCTATGCCTACAAACTCCCTTAATAATTTTGAGGCGCTGGTGTTTTGCGCTTTACTTGGCATTGGTGGAACTGTTTTGTTATGGACCTATACCAACGCTTTAAGTGGCATTTTAGGGTTTATTTCGATAGTACTTTACGCTTTAGCATACACACCACTTAAGCGCATTACACCGTTCGCTGTTTTAGTTGGTGCTTTTCCGGGAGCAATACCTACTTTAATTGGTGCAGTTGCTGCAACAGAAGGTTTTGGACATATCACATTCTTTGCGATCTTGTTGTTTTCAATTCAATTCTTCTGGCAATTCCCGCATTTTTGGTCGCTGGCTTGGTTCAACGATCAAGATTATAAAAAAGCTTCCTTCTTTATGCTACCGTCGAGCGGCGGCAAAGACGATGCTTCCAAATTTCAGATCTTACTTTACACAGTTATTCTTTTAATAGTGAGTACTTTTCCATTTCTCTTTCATTACGTAGGTTTGTTAAGCATTAGCGCGGTAGTAATTTCAGGTTTAGCCATGCTCTTACAGGCATACAATTTTTACCGATTAAGTACCGATCAACAAGCGAAAAAATTATTTTTCACTACGCTCATTTATTTGCCCGTAGTTCAACTAGCATTAATGACTAAAATCTAATTCATGTCAACAGTAAAAATCAAAAAAGAACATCCTCAGAAA
The DNA here is from genome assembly GCA_016705695.1 of Sphingobacteriaceae bacterium. Classification (GTDB taxonomy): domain Bacteria; phylum Bacteroidota; class Bacteroidia; order B-17B0; family Aurantibacillaceae; genus Aurantibacillus. The sequence goes on along the minus strand of JADJLA010000007.1, from coordinate 16,239 downwards.
GCCGAGCTCATTGAAATGAGAAAGAAAACGGCTAAGCCATTGCTTTGGATAGGAATAGTGAGTATTGTTATGCTTTTTGCGGGCCTTACGAGCGCTTACGTTGTGCGAGCAGATAATGGAAATTGGTTAGTATTTCACTTACCGCCCATTGCTATTATAAGTACAGCCATAATTGTGGCCAGTAGTTTAACCATGTTAATTGCTCAATTTTCCATCAGAAAAGACAAGCAAAACATGGCAACTTTGTTTTTGTTTATAACTTTCGTTTTAGGGCTTGCTTTTACCTACACCCAATACGCCGGTTGGAAGGAGTTAACAGCTCAAGGCATCTATTTCTTAGGAAAATACAGCAATGCCTCAGGGTCATTTTTATACCTCATTGCCCTCATGCATTTATTCCACTTATTTGGAGGCCTTTTTGCCCTGTTAATAACTTTAACCAAGAGCATCCGTAAGTGCTATAGTTCCCACGACCACCTAGGAATTGAGCTCGCAGCCATATACTGGCATTTTTTAGACGTTTTATGGATATATTTGTTTTTGTTTTTATATTTTTTTCGCTAAACTTGTACCCAATATTTTAATCTTTCTTAACAGATCAATATGGCTCATACAGCAGAATACGACGCAAAAGAAGCCTGGAGTGGTGGTCAGTCGCCTTTCAGGGTTAGTTACGGTAAAATGTTCATGTGGTTCTTCCTCATTTCCGATGCCTTAACTTTTGGTGGACTTCTTGTTTCTTATGGTTTCATCAGGCATAAATATGCCGAGATCTGGCCTAAAGCTGAGAATGTGTTTACTCACTTTCCTTTTGTAGAACAACATTTACCCTTGGCTTATGTTGGTTTAATGACCTTCATCCTCATCATGTCTTCCGTTACCATGGTACTAGCCGTTGAGGCCGGTAAACGTATGGATAGGCGTGGGGTTTTAATTTGGATGTTCTGGACGATCATTGGTGGTCTTGCTTTCGTTGGCTCACAAGCTTGGGAGTGGTTCCATTTTATTAAAGGAACTGATACCGGTGCTATGCGCAATGTATGGGATATGGCCACTCAAAAATATGTTCTTCAAGAATGGCATGGGGCCAACATGACTGTCAATGAGTATGGAGTCCCTCAATTCGCTAATTACTTCTTCTTTATCACCGGATTTCACGGAACCCACGTGTTTTCAGGGGTGGTGATAAATTTCGTTATTTTCATGAATGCTATTAATGGTACCTACGAAAAAAGAGGCCATTATGAAATGGTTGAAAAGGTTGGTTTGTACTGGCACTTTGTAGATCTTGTATGGGTATTCGTATTTACGTTCTTCTATCTATTGTAACACTAATTTAAAACACAAACACTATGGAATTCCACGATGATTATCCTTCATATGAAACCATGTACAACCATGATGAGGCTTATGGAAAAAAAGCACGTCGCACACTTTGGAATGTATTCTGGATCATGCTTGCCATTACTATTGGAGAGCTAATTGTAGGTTTTATGGCGCCAGGTAAAGGTTGGTCGGGCTCTGTTTGGCTAAAGATCTTCTTTATCTCGTTTACCATTATTAAAGCCGGATACATTGTAATAGCATTCATGCACTTAGGCCATGAGGTAAAATTCTTCAAATACATGATCTTAGTACCTTATTTACTATTCATGTTCTACATTATTTTTATAGTGTTAACTGAAGGTACTTATTCTGGCCAAAAGGCTAATGTAACTAGGGTTGACCCTATACTTATTCAGCAACAATTAGACCTTCAAAAGGGACATGGACACGGAAGTGGACATGAGGCCGCAGCCGGTCACCAAGAAGCCCCAAAAGAAGAGGCTCATCACTAAAAACTTAAAATCCGCCCATAGGCGGATTTTTTATTTTGGTCGACAAAAAACCTTATTTAGTATAGAATTTTTAGACCAAAATTGTTAAATATTATTTTGTTAAAATTTTTTAATAAAAAATTAAATCTTTATATTAGCCACTTGAAACCGTTAACTAATCGTATGAGAAAATTTAGAACATTATCAATCGCTGTAGTTGTATTCGCACTATCGTTCACAACTGCATTCTCTCAAAAAGTATTGAAAAAAGCTGATGCCTACTTTGAACTAGGGCAATATTACAGCGCGATAAATTACTACAAACAAGCATACGCTCCTGCGTCAAAAGCGCAAAAGCCGGCTATCCTTTACAAAACAGGTTATGCTAGCCAAGAGATCAATGACTACAAAGGCGCTGAGACCTATTACCAAAAGGCAATCGCAGCAGGATTTGATGATCCAAATGTTTACTTTCGTTTAGCTGAAGTATTAAAGAACCAAAATAAATACCCTGAGGCAATTGTTGAATACAACAATTTTAAAGCAAAAGGCGGTAACGCTAAAAAAGCAGATCTAGGCGTGAAGTCTTGCGAGTTATCTCAACAATGGAAAGATGCTCCAATGCGTTACAAAATAGAGAACATGGCACTTATCAATTCGAAAGAAAGCGATTATGCACCAAGCTTCGCTGATAAAAAATATCAAACATTAAACTTTACATCACGCCGTGCAGGTAATGCTGGTGGCGAGATCGATGCTAATACAGGTGGAAACAAATCTGATATCTACGAAACAAAAGTTGATAAGAATGGTAAGTGGTCTACTCCTGTTTTATTACCTCCAACTGTTGACTCTAAATTCAATGAAGGTGTTGGTTGCGTAAGCAAAAAGGGTGATATGATCTTTTTTAGCCGCAGTCCTGAATCTACAGGTAAGCAATTAAAAACTCAGATCTTCATGGCTAAAAAACAAGGTAATACTTGGGGTGAGGCACAAGTACTTCCTTTTTGTATTGATACAATTGCATTTGGTCACCCTTACTTAAGTTCAGATGGTAAAGTATTATACTTTGCTACACGTATGAGTGGTGGTTACGGTGGAGCTGATATTTGGTATAGCACATACGATCAGAAAGCGAACGTATGGGGTAAGCCGGTTAATTGTGGTCCTGCAGTAAACACAGATGGTAACGAATTATATCCTACTCTATCTGACGATAGCAAAAAACTTTACTTTTCTTCTGACACTCATCCTGGCATGGGAGGTTTAGATATCTTTGTTTGTGCAGGTGAAAATAACAAATACACAAAGCCGGCTGAGAATTTAAAATTCCCTTTGAACTCTGCTTATGATGATTTCAGTATTGTTTACGAAGGAAAAAAGAACAAAGGCTTCTTAACTTCTAACCGCGAAGGCGGTAAAGGAAGTGATGATATCTGGAGCTTTAACTTACCTGCTTTAGCATTCTCAGTACGCGGACAAATTAGCGACGAAGGTGACGCTTTAGCAAAAGGAAAAGGCGAGCCTGTTGAAAATGTAAAAGTAAAGATTGTTGGTAGCGATGGTTCTATTAAAGAATTTACTACTTCAAAAGACGGTTCATACAAACTAGAGAAATTAAAAGAAGGTACTACTTACACAGTTTCAACTGAAACAGGTCCTACGTCTAAGTCTACTACACACAGTCGTGATGGTTTCTTAGCTAACAAAGATCAACGTATCATTTCAACAGCTCAAATGAATGCCTCAAAAGAATTTGTTGCTGACTTTGAAGTGAAACCTGTTGTAAAAGAGATCCGCATGCCAGAGATCGTTTATGACTTAGGAAGTGCTGCTTTAAAACCAGAATCAAAAGATTCATTATTGTTCTTATATAACATCTTAAAAGATAACCCAACAATTGTTTGTGAGCTTAACTCGCACACAGATACACGTGGTAAGGCTGCGTCTAACATGACTCTTTCTACTGCTCGTGCTCAATCTTGCGTTGATTTCTTAGTAAAAGAAAAAGGAATTGCTACAGAGCGCTTAGTTGCTAAAGGTTACGGTATGACCATGCCATTAGTTTCTGATGCAGTTATTAAGAATGCTAAAACAACTCAAGAAAAAGAAGCATTACACCAAAAGAATCGTCGTACATCGTTCAAGATCTTGAACTTTAACTACGTTGATCCAAATGGTCCTAAAACTGGTGGTGGTAAAAATCCAGATAAAGATCCAGATGATCCGGAAGAAGAATAAGATTTTATAAATCATATAAAAAAGACCCCAGCTAATTGCTGGGGTTTTTTATTTTTACAGGTAAGCTCAAAAAATTGCTTTTTTGTCGTTGAGTTTCAATTTTAATATCCTCACAGGCAATTGCCTGCTGCGGTTTTAAAATTTCACTCGCCTAAAAAAAGCTTAATTTTTAGAGCTCACCTACAACGAATTACAAATGCCAAAGAACTTTGTAGTATATAAAAGCAGCGCCGGGAGTGGTAAAACATTTACGCTTGTAAAAGAGTACCTTAAACTGGCACTCAGCGATCCACAAAAACTTCACTACAACTTTAAACGCATTCTGGCCCTCACCTTCACCAATAAAGCTGCTGCCGAAATGCGTATGCGCATTGTAAAGGCTTTAACCAATATTTGTGACGGAAAGCCTTCCGAGCTTGATAAACTATTGTGCACCGAAATTGGCATTGATCAAAAAGAATTAAAAGCACGAGCACAGATACTAATCAATCACATGCTTCATCATTATTCTGACTTAGCTGTAAGCACCATTGATAGTTTTTCGCATAAGATCGTGAAAACCTTTGCCCACGATCTTAAATTACCCGTTAATTTTAATTTAGAGACCGATACAGGCGAGTTTTACAACAAAGTGGTATCTCAACTCATTAGCGAAATTGGGAATGATAGCTCCATTACTTTTCTTTTAAAAGAATTTGCCCTTAATAACCTAGACGACGAACAAAATTGGGACCCCGAAAAAAGTATGCAGGAGTTTGCAAAGCTTTTGCAAAAAGAAAATTCGGTAGAGCATGTAAAACATCTGGTTTCATTAAATGAAACAGAGCTTACTGCCATGAAAGATAAATTGAACGAGAAATTAAAAGCTTACAAAAGCTTTATTCAATTAAAAGGCAAAGAGGCGCTTAACCTAATTCAAAAACAAGGACTGACCGATGATGATTTTGCCCACAAAAAATCAGGCCCGCAAGCTTTTTTTAGAAGATGTGCCGACTTTGAATTAGGTGATAATAATTCACGAATAACAACTGCCATTGAGAAAAATGAGTGGTTACCAAAAACTGCCGATTCTGAAACAAAAAGCAAACTCATTAGCATCACTCCCGAATTAAATAGATTGGGAACTGAGCTATTAAATTACATCAACGAACATAGTTCTAAGAACACACTTTACGAACTCATCAGAAAGCGCATCTACCCTATTCTGCTTCTTACCAAGATCCAAAGTATAAGTAACGAATTAAAGCAAGATGAACAATTGGTGTTTATTGAAGAATTCAATACGCGAATTTTTGATTTTATAAAAAATGAACCTGTATCGTTCATATACGAGCGTTTGGGCGATCGCTACAAGAATTTTTTATTGGATGAGTTTCAGGATACGAGTACATTGCAGTGGCAAAATATTTTACCGCTTATTGAAAATAGTTTAGCCGATGGTAATTTTAATTTAGTGGTTGGCGACGGCAAACAAAGTATTTACCGTTGGAGAAATGCCAATGTAAAACAATTTGCTTTGCTTCCTCATTTAGAAGGAACAGAAACTTCGCTTCTAATGGCCGAGCAAGAAAAAGCCTTGATCAGAAATTACAAGGAAGAACAACTCAATACAAACTACCGAAGCCGTAGTACCATCATTGAATTCAATAATACTTTATTTGACCATTTAAGTAAAACTCTTTTAAAGCCGCCCTATGATAAGATCTATCTTGGCCAGGAGCAAATTTTAAAGAATAAAGCGGTTGGTTATGTTACCATTACAAATGAAGCAAAACCTAGTGATGAACTTGAACAATTTGTTTTTGATACAACATGGCAACACATTGATCGATCGTTAAACAACGGCTATTCGCTAAAAGAAATTTGTGTATTAACTGACTCTAACCGCCGAGGGAGTGATATTGCTAATTTTTTAAGTAAGAAAGGTATTCCCGTTATATCTAACGATTCGCTTTTATTAAGTAATTGTGCCGAGATAAATGGGTTGATTGCATTTTATTTGTATCTGCAAAACGGAAAAGATAATATCAGCGCTGCTGTTGTGCTTAATTATTTACTGTCGGTTAAGAAAATTGATCTTCAAAAATTTCATCAAGCTGCTTCTGGAATTTCGAAAACAGATCTTTACAAAACATTAGGCGAGTTAAATATTACAGTTTCCGAAACAGAATTACAAACTAAAAATTTATTGGATATTGCCATTTATTTGATCGAGCGTTTGGGGATGGATAAAATAAGTTCGGCGGGAATTTACCTTCGTTTCTTTTTAGACGAAGTGGGCAAATTTATGAGCACACAAAATTCTAATGTAAGCGACTTCAATACATGGTGGGAAAAAAGATCTAAAGACTCTTCGTTAATTATTTCTGAAGGGTTAGATGCTGTAAAGATCATGACCATCCATAAAAGTAAAGGTTTAGAATTTCCGATAGTGATCATGCCGTTTTGCAGTTGGGATATAGCGAAAGAAAGCGAACAATGGGTAAAGTTGAACGATGATGAGCTTCCTATTGAAAGCGTGTACTTAAAACTAAACAAGAACACACGAACAGCCGGGTTTTCTGAAGAGGTTGAGCAGGAAGATCAGGAAAAGACCTTAGATAACATCAATAAATTGTATGTGGCATTTACAAGGGCTGTTGATGAATTGCATATTATTTCATCGATGAACAATCGCAGTACACGAAAAACAGTTGATCATTGGCTTCGTCCTTTTATTGAGACTAATAATTTACTTAGTAAAACCGAAAAAGGATACGAATTTGGTGCTGCAACAAAACCTTCCAAACCTTCAGAATACATAAGCGGCATTATTGAACTAGATCATTTAGATATAAAATCCGACTTACATTCCATAAAAATAAAAGGTAGTTTTTTAAATGGTAGTGAACTGGCTGAAGGTGCCAAGCAAAAAGGAATTTTGATGCATTATGTATTGTCGAAAATAAAACATGAAGGCGATATTGATCACGCGCTAGGAGAAGCAGTTTTAGAAGGTTTAATTAGTATAGACGAGAAAGAAGAATTAAAAACTACCATTACAAAACTAATCCAACACAAAGAGCTTAATTCCTATTATGATCCTGCAAAAAAGATATATACCGAAAAGGAAATATTAATGGATACCGGCGAAATTTTACGTCCCGATCGCATTGTGATCTCAGAGAACGAAGCCTGTATTATTGATTACAAAACAGGCAAGGAAAATACACCTAAATACCAGCAGCAAATGAACGACTACCAATGGGCGCTTGAAAAAATGGGCTACCAAAACATCAAAAAATTGCTGGTTTATATGGAGGATCTTAAAATAATTGAAGTATATTAGTACCTTATTATACCTATGAATAAACTATTTTTTACAGCTGCGCTTCTTGCTTTTTTAAGCACAAATGCACAAAACCCGGGGATCCGTTTATCCTATATTGATTCAACTGCAAAGCCGGGCGATGATTTTTATACATTTTGTAACGGCAAATGGCAAAAGTCGTTTCAGCTTTCGGCTAGCGATTCTCGCTACGGAAGTTTTAACGAGATAAACGATAATAATCTAAAGAATATCTATACCATCTATACTTTAGCATCAACTGATAAAACCGCTAAGCCGGGAAGCAATGCTCAAAAGCTTAGAGATTTTTACAATACCGCCATGGATTCGGCAAAAGCAAATGCCATGGGCTTAAAGCCAATTGAACCTCTTTTACAACAAATAAATAAAGTACAAACAGCCGATGAGATAGTTAAACTCAAAAGTAATTTGGATATGATTGGCATCCGTTTGTTTTATGCAGGCGGTGTTGATCCTGATCTGAAGAATAGTAAACGTAATTTATTTCAATTTAACCAAGCAGGCTATGGATTAGGTGATAAAGATTTTTATTATAATCCTAAATTTGAAAAAATAGCAGAGAAATACAAAGAGCATATTGCAAAAATGTTGGTGATAGCCGGAGAAGACAAAGCAAAAGCAAGCGACATAGCCAAACAAATATTTGAATTGGAGAAAAGGATCCTTGAAAAAGGTAAAACAACTCCCGAAATGCGCGATCCGGAAAAGTTGTATAATCCCATCAGCAAAGCCGATCTAAACAAACTTGCACCCCTCTTAAAATTTGAATCGTATTTTAAAACTTTAGGTATTGCACAGCCTGATACTATTATTATTCATTCGTTAGACTATTTTTCAGCTTTGAATAATATTATTGCCACAACAGACGTGAGCATCTTAAAGAACTATACCAAATGGTTAGTGATCCACGAAGCGGCTCCATATCTTTCTAAAGAATTAGTGAACGAGAATTTTGATTTCTATGGCAAAACATTAAGTGGTGCACAAATTCAAAAAGCAAGATGGCAACGCGTTCACAATATTGTGAATGGTACACTTGGTGATATAATTTCGGAAGCCTACGTTAAAAAATTCTTCCCGCAATCATCAAAAGATAAATTACTGGCGCTCATTGATAATTTAATTGCTGCTTACCGCGAACGTATTGACAGCAGAACCTGGATGGAAGCTTCCACAAAAAAACAAGCGCATCGCAAATTAGATCTTCTCATCAAAAAAATCGGCTTCCCTGATAAATGGAAAGATTACTCAACCTTACAAATTGCAACCAATTCGTATTGGGAAAATGTAGTTAAAGCAACCAACTTTGCCATAAAAGAAAATTTGGCCGAACTTAAAAAACCGGTTGACCGTTATAAATGGTTAATGACGCCCGTGATGGTGAACGCATATTACAACCCAACAACTAACGAGATCACTTTCCCTGCTGCCATTTTACAACCACCGTTTTATGATGTAAATGCAGAAGACGCCGCTAATTATGGAACCATGGGTGCAATTATTGGCCACGAATTAACGCATGGTTTTGATGATCAAGGAGCACAATTTGATGCTGAAGGAAATTTAAAGAACTGGTGGACCGAACAAGACCTTAAGAACTTTAAAGAGAAACAAACGGCTATTGTTGCGCAGTTTGATGGATACATTGCTATTGATAGCACGCATGTAAATGGTTCGCAAACCCAAGGCGAGAACATTGCCGATCTTGGCGGATTAACCATGGGATACTACGCTTATAAAAAATCATTAAAAGGACAAAAATCAAAAGTGATAGCAGGCTTTACCGGCGAGCAACGTTTGTTTATTGCATGGTGTCAAGGTTGGAAAACTATAACACGCGATGCTGAATTAAAACGATTGATCACAGTTGATTTTCATAGTCCGGGTAATTTTAGAGCTTGGGCACCATTAACCAACATGAAAGAATTTTACGAAGCATTTGATGTAAAGCCGGGTGATAAACTTTACGTTGCTCCCGAAAAACGTATTGAGATCTGGTAATGAGAAAAATAATCTTCAGTTTTGTTCTTGCTCCATACTTATTTGTTGCGCAACTCAATAAGTTTGTTGCCGAATGGGCCGAAGATAAAGATCTGAAAAGTGCTGTACTCAGCTATTGTGTTTACGATTACAAGAACGATCTGGTATTAGCAGAAAATAATGCTCATACATTTATGATCCCCGCCAGCACGATGAAAGCCATTACAACAGCGGCGGCATTAAAAACATTGGGCAATAATTACAGATTTGCTACTAAAATTGCCTACACCGGAAAATTTACAAAAGAAACCGGCGTCATTGATGGCGATGTGTTGATCATAGGCAGTGGAGATCCAACCATTCAATCAGAAAGTTTTTATAAGCCTGATTCAACTACCTTAATGGATAAATGGGCGCAAGCATTAAGCGCGGCAGGTGTAAAAGAAATTAAAGGAAAGATCATTGGCGATGCTTCGACTTGGGAACATCAAGTGCCGGGCCATTGGATATGGGCCGATATTGGAAATTATTTTGGTGCTGTGCCTTGCGGTTTATCATTTATGGATAATAAATTCAAAGTGATATTTAATAGCAAAGAAGTTGGAAGCACAGTGGAGATGGTGAAAATAAAACCTGAATCGCTCACTTCAAAAATGACCATTGTAAATAAAGTAATTGCTAAAGGCACCGAAGACGAGGCTTTTGTTTACGGCGATCCGTTTGGTTATACAAAATATATTTCCGGAAAAATTCCTCCTAACAAAAAGAATTTTGAAGTAGAAGCGGCTATGCCCGACCCCGCTTTAATTTGCGCTGAGAGCTTATTGAACTCATTAAAAAAAACAGGCGTTAAATGTAATGGTATAGCCGAAAGTAATTACGAAAAAAAAGACACCAGTTTTAAAAGCCTAACACTTTACACCCACTACTCTCCTTCGCTCGAAAAAATTGTACAAGTAACAAATATCACCAGTAATAATTTATTTGCCGAAACTTTGTTAAGGGCCATGGCCTATGGAAGTCCCTCTAACGGAATTGAATTGGTAAAAAAATTCTTAGTTGCCAAAGGAATTGAAACAGCCGAATTATACATGACCGATGGCAGCGGTTTATCGCGCGCCGATTTGGTTACCACAACCTTACAAGCAAAAATGTTAGGCAAAATTCAAGCGGACAATATGATCGCCAAAAGTTTTTATAATTCATTACCAATTGCAGGCAAACAAGGCAGCATGAGTAATATTGGCAAAGGAACATACATTGAAGGGAAAATGCGCGCCAAAACCGGTTATATCAATAGGGCACGTGGTTATTGTGGGTATGTAACAACTAAAACCGGTAAAGAAGTTTCATTCTCTATCCTCTTCAATAATTACAACTGTAGCGCCAAAGAAGCTAAAGTGAAGATCGAAAAGTTTTTGGTGGCTTTAGGTGAAGAGTAAGCTTTAAAAACTTCACCACTACGGCCTAAATATCATTGTAAGTAAAAACCTACGATGTATCGCAGATTTGCATTCAGAAAAAGCGGAAAGATTGGACTTTAAGGAATTGAATCCTTCTTTTTTATCCCACGCAAAAAATGGCGCAAGACCTGTGTTAGCGCACGTGCCTTCGGAATGCTGTCGGCAATTGAAAAGAGTTGACACGTGCATTCACGAATGTCTTTCAAGGCGTCTAGTCTTGTCTGGAAATATGGATCTGTCTCAGCGATGTCGTCCTGCATTAATTGCTTATAACGTTTTGCGGCCTTGCCTAGTTTTTTGCTATGTCAAGTTACACATTTGAGCGTTAACACGCAAAAAATTAGGCAAGACCGCTGTTAGCGGATCGGTTTGCGAACACAGTTTACGTTTCGCTTCCGTGTCCGCCTGAATTTTGGTCATTGTTGTTTTTGGTGTCTGTATTTATTACTGTATAAACAACTTCTAAGTCCTTTGTTCGAGTTAAAAAGTCACCCCAGTATTCTTTTGTCGCGATGCCTGTATAAAAGCCTTTATTGAAAATAATATAAATGAGTAATAAAACCGAATAGAACGGAGCACCCCAGTATAAAGGAATAGGTAATGAACCAATATTTAAGAAGAAGTCGTATTTAGTTAAAGTCTCAAATACGGTAATTCCAGTAAAATTACCCACTAATAAAGTCAGACCGAGTAAAAGAGTGAAGACATTTTTGTTTTTGAAAAGTGCGATTGTCAAACCGATGAGGAAAATAAAGCCAAGCACGTTTCGTATTCCTGGTGTCCCCGAATAAACTATGATGCTATAAATCAGATAAATTGTCGGCACGACCTGAGCAATGAAAAGTCCGATGTTTATTAGATGTCTATATTTTGTCATTACGAATGTTTTTGTTTACTGATATGTCCGTCAGCTTTAATTAATTTGCTGTTTTGTGTTCGTTTTTCTGTCGTACTGATCATTGCGCCTCCTGTTTTTTCATTTCTTCCTCAATTCGTTTATCGCGTTTAATTCTTTGTGAATTGATACCAATACCAACTTTAAATTCTAGCGTCAATGAATTTTTCAAACTTTGTGAATTGTCGAACGGAATGTTGTAACCAACTTGCAATGATGTCCTAACGCATAGAACTTTGTCTTCCCTGAAGTTACCAGAAAGACCTATACCTGGTCGAAAACCATATTTGCTTATTTGTTTGTTTTCTGTTGTTATTGGGTCTACGGATTTTGTCTGTACGAAATTTCCTTGTCCGAATATATAAGGATAGAATTTTACAGTTCTACTGACCATTATTTTATATCGTGTCGGATTAAACATGCCTTTGAGCCCATATTCAGTCTGAATGTCATTGATGCTAAAATTTAAACCGAAACCAAAGTAATGTGATTGATGAGTGCAACTTTTACTGTACTTGTCATATTGAAATTCAAAATTCCATAAAGGTCGAAGTCCGAACCTGTACTGTTGTCCTGCTAAAATTGAATAGTCTGCAAATGACCAATAAATTTTCCGAGACAAGTCATTGGTAGTATTATTGTCAATATGATAATTACTTTTTTTCAAATTACTTGTCTGTCTAAAATGTCGTCAAACGACCGCTAACGTTTTGCAGCTACTTGTAGTTTTTTGCTATTGTCCACCCCTGCATTTGAGCGTTAACACGCAAAAAATTGCAAGTAGGTGCTGTTAGGTTTGAGTGCGCCATATTTAGTTTACACTAAGGCACGTGTCCGCCGAATTAATCGGTTATATGGCTTTGAATTTAGTTGATCAAAAAAAAAAGAATGTTTTTACTTTTTTTAAATTAAATTTTAGTTATTCCACAATTATTTTCTGTGTGCTTTGTTTACCTTTATTTTCAATGGTTACAAAATAAACACCACTATTTAAATTATTTAAGCTAAGTTTAAACTCATTTGACGTTGCTGTTTCGGTTAATAAATTTTGGCCTAATAGATTAGTGATTTTCACAAGTGTCGGTTCGTTATTTAATGTTTCTAATTTTACATTCAATAGTTCTTTAGCAGGGTTAGGATAAATAGAGAAATTGATTAGTTGATTTTGGGTTTCTTTAATACCAACAGAAGCACCAGTTAATTTGTACAAGCTTTTTATTCCTGTACCATATTTTGCGAAGAAATAAACATCGTTATTAAATGGAGTAAGATAAGATTGTGATGCATTTGTATAAGCTGGTCCAGTTAATAAAACTTTTGATGTACCACCTGAAGTCCCATCACTTATCCAAATATTTTGAAGATTATTTGCCTCATATGCAGTTATTACTGCGGAAGTTCCGAAGTTAGTAATATTATATTCTCCATAAGCATTTACAACAGATTGAAACCCTGTTGTCATGCCAGGAAAAGCGTCAGTCATTAAATTAACCGAATTAGTAACAGAAGAAAATGACATTAGCTCATATCCACAAGAATTTGTTAGTCTTGCAGTAAAAAATAAGTTATTTGAAATGGGGTATAAACCTTGAGGATTAGAGCTAAGTGTACCTGCATCAATATCTTTATTTAAAATGGTACCAGCTAATGTACCATCTGTTTCAAAAAACTCTCTTGCTATTAAATTACCATCTGCTGCAAAATAGAGCTTACCATTAAAATTTGCAAACCCAAACGGTGCAGAGCCAGTAGAACCTGGCAGAATGTCCTTAAGCATGGATGTGCCGCCTAAAGTCCCATCACATACCCAAAGTTCATTTCCATTTGTGCTATTGTCAGCACCAAAATAAATTTTACTATTATATACTGTTAATCCTCTTAATCCTGAGCCTTGTGCTCCCGTGTAGATGTCTTTAAATAAGATTGTCCCACCAACAGTTCCATCACTTGTCCATAGCTCATCTCCAGAAGTGGATGTGTTATCATTTGCCTTAAAAAAAAGTTTATTCCCAAGTACGGTTAGCCATTCAATATTACTTGCACTTGTACCTGATGCGATATCTTTAACCAATTGGGTACCAGCCAAGGTTCCGTCCGTAACCCATAATTCATCGCCTGTTGATGAAATTCCATTAATAAAATAAAACTTTGAATTCATTTCAACTCCATCTGCAGGAATAGCATTTAAGGATAGTTTGCATAATGATTTTGTTCCTGTAATTGTACCGTCAGTAATATACAATGAGTCGCTAAATGGGCTACTTCCTGCTCTGAATAAGACTTTTCCCAATGCATTTTTAAAAAAACGCGGATTACTATCGCCCGATCCGGGTACAATATTTTTTAGCATTGTTGTTCCGCTAGTCGTACCATCTGAAGTAAATAATTCAATACCTGCAGCGGCATCAGTAGCTTGAAGAAATAGCTTATTACTTAATACCACCATATTGCTACTGGCATTTGCACCTGTAGTTTTTACTAATTGAATACTTGGTTGTGCAAAGGAAAAAATTGTAGAAAAGAAAATAGTAGAAAGTAATAGTTTTTTCATAATAATTTGTTTTAAAGTTTATAAAGCAAAAATATAAAAAAGCTTTAATTTGCACAACAAACATAATTAAGAAATTTCATATGATTATTTAACAAAACCCGAAAGAGAGGTGGAGTATATTCAACTAAATACGGATTAAGGTTCTCAAAGTTGTTTGTATTGACCCATGTTCTTGTTGGCATGTACTTTTTTAGAACTCGAAAAGCTAATTGTTTAATGTGAAATTGTCATTTGGCGCATTGAACCTAACGTTTAGCCGCCTGAGTGCCGGGCTTTCGAAGCATCAACAGAATTAACCGACCAAAGGTTATTTGAAGATACTTACTTTATTAGTGAGCCGCAAATTATTTTCGCGAAGCGGCCTTTGTCTAGCGCGCGAACGATGACCGATTCCGCCCAATGGCACCAGACGGCTGGTTAGTGGTTGGTGGCGGCCCACAGATACGTCACGTTGACGTGTACTGCTGTTAGGTGTTCTTCCCGTTGTCTTGGTTGAAGAGCACTTTTCTATCAAACATCTCCAGTCCGTGTTTATTTTTAGGGAAGAAGTCTTTGCTATTCATATCAACGAACTGATTTTTGCTTTTTTCCCAAGCCATCAAATTTGTTTTGTCGAAGTATAGGTTTTCGATGTTCTTGTCCTTAACATAAGTTTCGATTTGTAGAGGCCATGTCCCTAGCGAATAAAAAACAATTTTGACGAGACCATCTTTAGTCAATAAAGGTTTTACTAATTTTAGAGTAACCTTCTTTTGTTTTGTAGCTTTTCTTAGTAAGTCGGAATATGTTTTTATTTATGAGCTTTTATAATAAAAAGTAATAGTGTCAAATTCCTTATTGTGTCTGGGCCCAATTAATTCGAAACCGTACGTCTCCCATGTTCATGGAAGGAAGGTTTCGGCAGGCAGCTAAGGAGTCAAGCTGTGGAGTCTGTGAAGTCTTTAAGGTAAAAATGCCGATCATGGTCGTCTGACCGTGAATTATCTTTTTCCGGCTTCTGACGTGTCACACCCTACCACCTAACGGTTTGCGCTACCAGAAGTTAGCGATTCCGAAGCACTCAACTGTCTGCCAGCACTGAAATTCTTGATACGAAGCACAAACTTCATTTAATCACTTAACCGTTAATTTTTGGTCTGTTAAGGGTGAGTTTTTATTCTCGGTAACAAGAGGGAATGTTCCTATTCCAAATTTACAGATTACGCTCCACATCCAGCTCTCTAAACGCACTTACATTCTTATTTTGTTATAATATTAGTTCCAACATGAACTCTCAAACAAAGTGAGCATTAACATTCGTGTTAAAGTCAGATCCGAATTCCAACTTCTATCTTGCCGGTAGGTATATATGTTTGGTATACCCCCTAGATATGGTGTAAACTCATATACTCAAAGGGAATATAGAAATTTCGGCATCACATATTAAAAAGTGAAACTTTAATATACTGATTTCTCTCATGGTACCTAAGCTAAATGCCGGTTTAGAAATATCGCTTTGATATTTTTGCTGTTCATATTCAATTCCAAATTCATGACTCTTTCGTTTAACGGCAAATGCTGCGGACCAATACAGCGGTTTATATTTAAAGTCCCATGAGTTTTTGTCAGCGTAACCGCCACCATTCATTTTTTTAATTTCGGTAAATCCTATACCTGATGCCAAAGCAAATGAAAGCCCTGATTGTTTAAAGTCCTGTCCATAAGAATTCTTGATTAGTAAAGTAGCAAGTACTACTATTGAAATTATTTTAGTCATTTTATTTATTTTACACTCCTACTCGTGTGGCTTTTCGGTGTCGCCCCGTTTTTTGAGTGGTTTCTGGACTCCACTTTTGATTTGCAATATTACAACATAACTGTCAACTGTCTCAAAAACAAAAAAATATTGAAGGTTCTCGTGTCTGTCTGCTGTGTCGTTGTCGTTTTTTAAACTTACCCATAAC
>JADJLA010000006.1 GCA_016705695.1 Sphingobacteriaceae bacterium | reverse complement strand
TTTAATAATTATGCTCGTGTTTAAAAAGTTTATAGAATATTTACAATTCATATTATCAAGTTCAAATTCTGTATTACTACTCGTTTCCAGAACTAATTTGCAATATTTATACCTTTAAATATTTGTTTTAATTTCCATTGACTCCTCCAATTCTTCTAATTCGAAATAACCACGATTTTCTAGTATTTCATCACCTTCTCTTTTTATTACTTGAATAATGCCATTATCGTTTTTATCAAAAATAATCCGTTGGTCAGATATTAATGATGAACTCTCATAAGCACTTACATTATACGACAATTTATAATCAAAACTAATTTCTTTTCTGTCATCAGAATGTTTTTCGTGTTTTATTTCACTTAGAACTTTTTCTGTATCAAATTGTAATTTATTTATACAGCTACTCAAGGTATCATACTCATCATTAAAAATGAAAATATTATTTTCTATATGAAAATTGCTTGTATTTTTTTTATCAATATAATCATCTGGATTTTTGATAAAATCACTTATTAATGTTACTACATCAATATTTTTTAATTTATTTGTTTTATCAATCAAAGCATCGACATCTTTTCCGATTTCTGTATCAGAATAATTCCTTTTAATAATTAGCAAACCTCTTAAAGCTTCATCGTACCGATGCAATTCAATTAAATTTTTCGACATCAAGTCTACACTAAATGCATGTAATTCTCTATTACCCTCAAATATCTCTGTTAACTTCGTAATATCATCCATAGATTCTTTATAATTACCAAGATGATAATTGCATAAGCTTCTATAAACGTAAAATCTACTATCCCTAACCTCTGGTTGAGGCCTTAATAGGTTTAAACAACTTTGATAGTCACCACTATTGTATAGTAGAATTGCATATTTAATAGTGGTCTGATTTGAATCCATATTTTATGAGTTAAACTTTGGAGAGTTAAAAAATCGTCCTCATACATTACTTCCAATCTTTTATCTCTTATATCCTTATTGGCTTACCTCTTTATTTTAACTGATTTGATTTGAACTTCTACTAGCCGTTTCATGTTCTCTCCCTTATTTAATTGAGGGTTTATGAACTTTTGAAAACCGATTGACATAAATAGTTCGATTTTACTAAAGTTAAATAAAGTTGAGCTATAACTCACTTTTTTTGCCCTGAATTTCTGTGACCTTTTCCGTTGAAAACAATGGAAAAGCGGTTTAAATCAGAGATTAAGGCATTCGGAAAACGGCTAAAGTCAATCCGGATAAAGAAAGGGCTGTCTCAACTAGACTTAGAACTGGAATCCGGTATATCTAGAACCGAGATAAGTCGGATTGAGAATGGGCTAAAGAACATTGAATTCTTTACTTTGATTAAACTTGCTGTAGCACTTCAAATAGACGTAAAAGATTTTTTTTCAGAATAGATTTATGAACTCGACTACTGTGGGTTAAAACAAATTTTAGTCTGAACAAGGCTTTCCAAAAGTTTGGAACAGAATCAACCTGAAAGGAAAATATGCTGTCGTCTTTAGTTTACTAAAACTAAAAGGAAAGAGACCATTCATTTAATACATTTTCTACTATCTCATTGGTTATTATTCCATTTTTGGTTTCTACATATACTAATTGAATTTCGTACTCCATTTTTCTTTTTTGGGGACCAATCATTAACTGTGTCAATTGATATTGTTTGCTCTTTTCAAAATGCTTTTCTGCTTCAGCTCTGGAAACATTAATACTATCGTCTCTGTATATAAAGGCGTAATTCTGTTTTTTACCTGATAGCTCTTCATTAGTTTGCCCCGGGTCCCTGTATTTAATTGCATAGTAATTGGGTATCAGGTAATTTAAAAGCAGTGGTTTCAGGTGTTCCCTCATTTTATCCTTTGTAATCTTCATTACAAACCTGAGGGAATTTAATTTATTGATGAGTGTAGGAAATTCATGTTCAGGGATTTCAATAGTTGGGAACATGTCCTGTATATAAGCCCTCTTATCTTCTTCAGCTATTGTAAACTGCTCTTTCAAATGAGGCAGTGGAACTTTCTTCTTGGGTTGAGAAGCTTTCCTTTTTGATGAATTCTTTATAATAATAATGATTAATAGTATTGAAACTAAAATTATTCCTATACTTATAATATTCATCTAAAATGCTTCCTTTTTTTTCTTTCTAGGATAAAATACTTTCAAATGATTAAATGCTTTTTTAAGTCTTGCTTCCAAATTTTCTTCTGTATAACAATCAAAACCAATATTAGCCTAGTGCCATCATTATTTACAATAACAAGATTGGCTTCACATCTCCTTCATGATTTCGCCAATATCTAATACTTTTTTTTCCTTACTTTTTATTTCTCCAAATCTTTCAAAGCTCGGATTCTTCATATAAAATAATACATCACAAGTTATGGTTAAGAAACCATCTTTAAGTTGAAATTGATAATTAGTATAGTTATAATACATGTTAAGTTCTTTGTTATTATCATTCAAAAAACGACTATGTTTATTTAATTTCTCAATTATCCAATTTTCCGTTTCAGCTTTTGTTTGAGAGTTTGATATAATTGATACTAAAAAAAGGATAAATAAAAATGGTATTCTTATTATCATAGAACAGACAATTGTGTTTGATTATTAACTAATATCTGCGATGCCAATTTCCCTTATATCATATTAATTCTGGGATATTATTTCAGTAATTTAAATCAAAAATATTTCTTTTCAGTGGTTTTGTTTCAGGGAGAAAAACCATCTCAAAAGAAACCTGACAGCCAAATAAGGTGAAGGCTGATGGTATCAGGAAAGAAAATACAGCATAACTCCCCCTGCATTTACTAACGCAGGTAAATACGTTTTAGAAAGAAAGGCCAGTAGGGTTACTACCGGCCTTTTGGTATTAATTCAGGAACCAGTTGGATTCCTTCCTGTCCAGCGCTGTCCGTATATCATCCACAAACCGGAATGAGTTTATAGACCGGTCAATGAAGGTATCAATATAGGAGGACTTATTAGACCCCGTAAACAGGTTATATAGCCTCCACAGATTGATATTACCGTCCTTGTCTTTACAGAATGAATTATCCCTGTAATAATCCCTGACAACTGCCCCCAATTGGGTATCACTCAGTAGCATGGGTGTGATGTCATTCTTCATGCCATATGGCAGATGATTATACATCCTGCACCTACCCACCAAATGAGCAAACTGCTGTTCCGTATAGAGAATAGTTCAGTAAGCTTCCTCATGGAGTGTAAATGATAGCTGGCATTGTAATCTTCCACCAAACTGACCGGATACATCCTTTAGTTGCCCCAAGCTTAACCTTCAGGTCTGACATATACCCATCCGTCCAAACACAGAGGTTGGTGCAAACTGAATTCTTAAACCCGATAAAGGCTTTAAAATGTTCATCTGCTCCTTTCTTGCTGTACAGGTTATCGAGATTGTAGCCTTTTACTCCTCCAATGGTCAGGGATAAGGTGCTGCCATCAATTTCATCCTGCATCGTAGGAATCTCAATGATAAAAGCCATCCTTTCGTAATACAGCGTTTTTTCATGTTCCAGTAAATCTTTGGCTGGTTTATCCTTTGCATCGGGAATTCTGCCTTTTATTGGATGGGAAACTAACCGATGGCTTTAGGATTGTTTCCTCCGTATACACTTCTGATACATCCATGGCTGCCTCAATAAAATCCCCGTGGGAGATTACCGGCTCATTGTCCTTTATAAAAACTGGTATAACATGGCTGCTACGGATTTCTTCTAAAGAACTCTCTACCGTGTTGGCCTGAATGAATGGCTTATCAGTCGAAACAATTTCCTGAGTGATTGAATTTTCAAACAGGATGATTTCCGTGTTATTTACTATTTCCGTTTCCATTTGTTGTAAATTTTGTGGTTAAAGAATTGATTGCTGCAAGATTTGCGTTGGCTGCCACCAAATCATTTTTTCGTTTGCTGAATAAATGAAGGTGGGATTGCTGGAATTTTGGATTATGGGTGAACAGGGATTTCAGTTCCTGATAGGTATTACAGGCTTGTATCTGCTCTGTAAAGCTTTCTTCCGGTGATTTAGTGCTTCCCTGTTGGCACCAAGCCAAGATTTGCTCTCCAATGGCAGGAGTTAACCGAAACTCAGGCTTATCCATGAATAATCCTGTCCGGTCTTTGGAGGCAACCGCATTGTGTTTGATGTCCAAATCCATTACTAGAGTAAACTCATAGTCCATCCCGTCACGGGTAACGGATTTTAATCCTACTTTCTCAGGCACTTGCTTTCCGTTCCTTTCACTCAGGATATAATCCTGCTTTGTACGGGTGGTGGCAATAACATGAACCGGAGACTGAAGGATAGCCTGAACAAAGGCATTGTGTCTAGGTGTCACCTTGCTCCAGTTCGTAAAACTGTTTCCGACCATGCCACTGTGGATGTCGAGGATACCACCAGAACCTTCCCATTCATGAGAAATGCTGTCGATGATGATGACCTCTGCTCCCTCCTGGTACAAGCCTGTAAGGCTTCCATATACCTCTCTGGGGTGAATGGTGCTCCAATATTCAGCACCTTGAAATTGCCCAAATGGGCATAAAGACTGGCAGAAAAGTTCTCCGTATCAATCACGGCAACCTTTTCCCAGTTCTTACAAAGCCCGTAGGCAATGTGGAGGGCTCCCATTGTTTTCCCGGAGCCTGAAGGACCTTGCAGCGAAGCCTTGATTTTGGCCTGTCTGCGTTCTGCTGTTTGTAGTTTCATAATGCTACATTTTTATGGTGAATAAATAGGTGACAAAAGGGGGTTGGGGCAGGATTAGTGATATACTCGTTCTCGACTTTGGGGTATATGAGGCTGGATTTCGAGGTTGTTCATCCAGTTAGATGGATAGAAATAGGCCTGTAGTCCCCGAAGGTTAGCTATGAAAAGAAAGCTTGCTTAGGCTATAGATTTTTTCCTAAACTGTATCTATGCAATTTTTCAAACCGATAATTAACAGAGGGAGGGGGTACAGGCAGATGCCTTTGATAGAGGGGGCTTTTTGTGGAAGTGTAGTTAGCCTGTCTGCGTATATAAAATAATCGTATAGGTTTTTTTAATCTGCGGGGTTATTTTCTCGTTCTGCTTGGTGGATTGTCTTTTATTGCTTTTGAACAATTGAGTTAATTGGCAAAATGGCAAACTTGGCAAGGGGTATTTTTAATAGTAGACATAGGTATTACTGTTTTTTAATTAAATATATAGTGTTGCCAACCTTGCTAAGTTGCCGATACTTATATCTCAGGTGTGTTCATATCTTAAAGTGGATTGTCCTAACGACAATACAAAATGTATAACATTAATTTATTGATTTTCAACAGCTACATTTTTTGAGCAGGTGCGTCTAATAGCGTAAGTTTACGTGTTACCGGATATTTTTTAGAGACATTCCATCATTATGAAAAGAGTTGTAGCATTTGCAGACGAATTTGGTAACAATTCGTTTGATTTCACTTCACAAGGGACACATTTCATTGTGGCGAGTGTGCTCATAAATGAAAATGAGTTAGCGGACGTCAACGAGAAACTTGAAGCTATTCGTTCTAAATTCTTTCAGACTGGTGAAATTAAATCTAACAAAGTAGCAGATAACTCCAAAAGAAGAATTCTAATTCTAAAAAGCGCTCCAAGATGTGAACTTTTCAATTTATGGTGTTGTCATAGATAAACAAAAGTTATTCGGTGAAGGGTTTAAGTATAAAAAATCTTTTTACAAATTTCTCAATGGGCTTCTATACAAAGAACTTTATCGGACTTTCCCTCAATTGGAATTGACTGTTGATGAACATGGCGGGAATGATTTTATGCAAAGCTTTAAGAAATATGTCGAAAACAATCACATTCGTAATTTATTCTCAGGTTCAGATTTCAATATTCAACGAAGCCATAATGAACTGGGAGTTCAATTAGCTGACTTTATTGCCGGAACCTTAGGATATATCTTCGACCTAAACAAGAAAGATTCAAATTCAAGCGAGTTTGAGAAACTGATTTCTCCAAAACTTATAAGCTTAAATCACTTCCCAAAGAACTATGAATCGTCTCAATTTACTGAAGATGAAACTTTTTCGGAATACGACTCCACAATTGCAACAGTTAGCCTCAATAGGATATTTGACTATATCGACAAAACAGTGGGTAATTCGCAAACCAAGCGAGATTCATTGAATTTCATGAAGCTATTGACGCTATTTCATCAATCAAATCATCACAAAAAATATACTACAGCTGAAGAGTTTATACGGCACTTAAATGTAAACCGGGAAAAGAAAATTAATAAAGAGGAATTTACAAGTATAATAGCTTCGCTCAGAGACAAAGGAATTTTAATCGCAAGTAGCAGAGCTGGGTACAAGGTACCGACTACTATGCTAGAACTTAAGCGATATATAAAGCACGGAAATAGCATAATTATTCCTCTATTACGAAGAATTGAAGAATGCAGAAAAGCAGTTCTGCTAGCTACAAATAATGCCTATGATATTATGAGTGAGCCTGAATTTGTCAAAATGAAGTCCCTACTCGAAAACATCCGCTAACATGAACTGTGTAAAAAACCAAGCAAAAGCCAATTATTTTTTATGGTTTAGCTGAGCAGTAATCATACTACTTTACCCTCATTCACATTGTGTGTATATTTATATAGCGGCGGGGAGTTTTTTCACAAACTGCCGTTGTGTGCCAGTTTTTAAACATCTACTATATGCATATTCAAACAATATTAACCAGACTTCTTGCAACGGCTCGTGGACTACACACTCCAAAACTCGGTGTGGGATATGACATGCTTTTTTATCCAGCGTTTGAGTTTTATTACTCAGTAGCATTAAGAAAAAACTATCCGCAAATACGAAATATTCTATTTGAGTTTAAACTCGATAACAAGTTGTTTGCTATAACAAATGAAGCAGATTTAGAGAAAAGGAGGATTCTTGGGAAAACTGGAACTTATATAAGAACACTTCCGCATAACGAGCATTTTAAGAAAGAACTTCAGAACGCTTACGAAGACACTCTGTTTCATGTGTCGGAAGAGATGGCAAATTATTTTGCCGAAAATGGAGTAGATATAAATGCGAATTATAACTTACCGACGTATTTCTTAAAGACAAGTCCTTTTCGTAAGTTTTACGACTGTCTTATACACTTTGCAGTAGATGACCAACCTTCATTTTTGAATACTTATGACTTAAACCCAATTCCCTTTGAAGCTGTCATTGACAGTAGTGCAAGAAATAAACCAGAACTAAACTTCAATATTTCACCACTGAACTTAATAACCTTAGCAACTCTATTAAGTACCGAAATTGACAGACGAAGTATATCAAATGAGCTGATTCATTTTAAAGAGTACAGGCAAGTCGATGCAGATTTACTAGAAACGATAAGCTATAGCCTTAGCGACAATTCAAAATTTCTATTTGAAAACTTCTTTGGTATGAAAATTTTATTTGACACATTAAACCCCTTCTGACTAAACCGGCACACAACATGAACTGTGTAAAAAACTAAAAATGCCAACGCCCCAAGCCCGCCCACCCCGGCTGACGAATATCTATCATCATTTGTTCAACACATCAGCAATATATCTTTACTCAACACCTTAGCCCACCCACCACCCAGCAGACGGAATTCTTATGAGCTTAACCTCAAACTTCAGCAAGACAATGTTTATTGGACAACTGCTCGACAACTTTTATTGAGGATAAAATGTTCAATATATTGCACCATATATCTGCTAATTACATTAGCTTTATAATTCTAAAAGCGGGGGCAACGCTATACAAACTGCACATTAATTATGACAACACAATTGAACAAGACACTTCAAGTCGGTGACAAAGTAACTTTTGACAACGACCAAATCGAAATTTTCAAAGCCGAAACCAGCAGCGATGAAAAAGCTGTAAGGCAATACCAACAATTGGTTTTAGGTGGCATAGACCAAGTTGGTGTTGTTAAAGAGTTAGGTGGAAACTTAACTACAGTTTCTTATCCTGATGGATGGGACTTACCAGTTCCTACAAAATATTTGATTGTACTACCATCAGAATAACATCATATAGGAGATAAACATTTATGAGTAAAAAGTCCAGACCAACCGAGCAATATATTCAGGAAAATCGGGAAGTAATTGGCAAACATATCCGGACCTTCCGGGAAAAAAAGGGTTTGAGTCAGGATGAACTGGCCGAAATAATGGAAGTGAATCGTTCTACTATTTCAAAAGTTGAAACTGGCAAATTTGCTATTACAGTAGATTATCTTGCAAAATTTGCATGGTATCTGGACTTCAATATTTCATTATTTGAAAAGAATGGAAAATAGCATAATAGATATTCATTCAAACGAGGCAGAGTCCATTATAATGACCGAATTATCTTCAATAAATTTTCTAACGAATTGAATGATGACATATTTAGAATGGAATGAACATATCGCTAAATTATTTTTCAAAAAAGAAAACGCAGGCAAGAACATTCTGTTCTATCTGACAAAACAAGATTTAATCAAGTATTCAAAACCGTTTTTTAGCGGCTTACATGATGATGAAATTTGGAATGATTTTATTTATGCGATTATTTTTGATGACAGGCCAACTAATAGTCTTACTAAACAATATTCACCATTAACAAAACCTTTAAGTCTTTGGAGGGCTTGGAATAGTGTGGACACCCCGCCATTCATCGCATATCTCATTCTTTACATTATCCCGTTGACCGAAACTTATGAGGAGCATTTCAATGCAACTAATTACTATGGTAAAATCAATGTGTTTTTCAAGAAATATGGAATCCTAAATGGTCTAACTGAACACTCTATTGGAACTGTAAACTTTCAAACCATTTCCCACTTATGGAATGCGCTTGAAGAATGGTCAATTATTACAAAAAATTGTGACCTAGGGATTTTTGAACTTAAGAAATTTGGAAATGAAAATTGGGTTCATGTAGGTAAACCTCTATCGCAATGTGTATTTCCGCCGAGAGCAATTAAGCGCCTACCGGAATTATTTCTTCATGCAGGAATTATTCCCGATTCAACATACCAACCAACAGAGTTTAAAAAGTATTTACTGCAATACGGTTCATCAATTTTATTGTTGCCAAATAGTGTGATTGATATTATCCGAAAATATGAAACACATGATTTAGGACAATCAATAATTGAAACAACAATAAAGGCATACAAAAATTGGACTGGTGAATCACATTCGGTTGATGAAACCGATGAAACAGCAAGAACAAAACGTAATGAAATTTCTTCTAGAATCTTTCTGCAACTACAGCTGTTCAGCAACGAAGGAAGAATCGAATTTTCCTACCGGATGAAATCTGCGAATGAATTTGCAGAGGATTTATCTTTCAACGGAATTGAAATCAGAGAGGAAAAATTGGGCTATTCAAAAACTTTGAATTTACCTTTCAAAGAATCCTTTCAACTCAAAGACGATTTCAATAAATGGGTTGCAAAATTTCCTGACAAAGATGTTCGGCTTTTTATCAGTGCAGGTTCACTTCAATTCAGCACCGACTATTGGATTGAGACAGACACACTCACAAAAGCAAATTGGATGTATCTGCTTTGCAAAAATTCTTTGCGTGAGAAAATTTTGAGTTGGGGAAAAAATCAATGCACAAAGTTTGAAGATGAAACTGATTTAGAGAATATGCCTGATGGCATATCTCTTTTCAGGTTTCTCAATCCAAGGGAGGGCATTGATGAAATTCCAGTTCTGACAATCATCAAAGAAAAATTTGTTCAACTAACTTCTGCATTGGAATTTGATTTCAGAACTTTCACGAATGACTTTTTACCCGAAGTTGAAATTCTAAATTCAGATGGAGCAGAAAAGATTTATCTGCAATACAAAAACAACGAGGAGAAATATTTTCTAAAGAAAAAAAATTCCAACAGCAACCGTTGGTTGCTGCCTGAAGAACTTTCGTTATTTTCTGATTTCAACATTAGAACAGACGAAGAAAAATTTGCAGGGAATGAAACAACTTACAAAGTTGTTTCTGCAAATGGTGCTGCTTTGTTGCTTGACGGAACAAAACTTCCAAAGAGAAATTCATTTGGCAGAACTACCGACCAAAACCTAAGTCAATACTCTTATGGAAGCAATACGGTTGGAATTAACCTAATGAAACAAATTCCATATCAGCAACTATTCAAAGGAATAAGGGATGATTCAAACAAGGGCATCACACCCCCAATATACACACATAGCGAGGAAATATTTTTCTTTCATTCCTCACTTTGAAAGGAACGACAACAGCAAAAGATTTTTATGCAGCATTTGAATTTCTCCATTCAAAATATTTCGGAAACAAACCACACAGCAACAACTTCAATTATTCAAAAGTCAAAAAGGCATCGCTAAATTTCTTTGACTACTTAGGATATTTGGATTACGAGTATGAAACTAAATCAATTGTGGTGAATCCACCACAATTGATTTTCATTCCGGCTAGCAAGGGAAGAAAAGTTTTATTGATTGGTGGCAGAGATGAAACACTTGTGAATGCAATAATTGCAACAGCACCCAAACACAATTTGCAAGTTGAAATCACAAAACAATTTCAATCAAACGAAGATTATCTTTTACCTGATGCGATTACAATAAAATCATTCGGAACAGCTAAGAAGTTTTCGGAGAAAGAAATATAATTGCATTCGCAAATGAATTGAAAATCAAATTCAGTTCTGGCGATTTGGTTCAAGTTGGTTTGCAACATTTTTGCAGCGACATTGATGAGTATGAAAAAGATTTGTTTGCAACAAAAGAAACAACGCTGACTTATGAAGATTGGGCAATGTATATTTTCAATCCCGACACTTTACAACTTGATAAATCATTTTTAGAAAACTTTGATAAGAGTTTTACAATGTTGGAATATCGATTGAGACCGTGGGAGTTTCACCACCGACTTTGGGCAAATCAAAAGTGCTATGACATTGATAAGAACTGGGGGAAATATGTTGCTCTGAAACATCAAAAGAAACATGTTATTTTGTATGACCGGAACAAAGAGAAAGTTGCAGTCCCTCTTGAATTGCCATTACCGAGATTATTAGCAGAATCAATTATGTTG
Source organism: Sphingobacteriaceae bacterium (assembly GCA_016705695.1). Classification (GTDB taxonomy): domain Bacteria; phylum Bacteroidota; class Bacteroidia; order B-17B0; family Aurantibacillaceae; genus Aurantibacillus. The sequence goes on along the minus strand of JADJLA010000006.1, from coordinate 21,722 downwards.
CTTAGTGGATTAGCTCCGGTTTATTCTGAAATTGAAAACAAGGCATACAGAGTTTACGAGAACATTCCAAGTATTTTTCATTCAGAACTTATTTGATAAACTTAAACATAAAACTATTGACTTTAATTTTTAATTCATCACATGAAAGACCCGATAGGTTCATTTGAAATAATAAAAGAAAACTTTATCCGCTATGTTGAAACAGCATTCGGGACAAAGTTTGAAGGCCTTGAGAAAGAACGCTACGCTTTACTCAATTACGATAAAGTTCTTTACCGCAAACCGTGGATTGAACCTTTACCGGATTATATTTCAAGCAATAAACGAGTTCAAGATTTAACGCTTGACGATTTGGGAAATGCTTTGAGTGAAGCAGAAGCAAATACATTTAAGGAACTTGTAGCAACTGGTTTGTTTCCATCATTTGCAAAACTGCATTCACACCAAGCAGAAATGTTGAAGGAAACTTTGCAAGGAAATAATTGCATCATCACATCAGGAACAGGTTCAGGAAAAACAGAAGCGTTTTTACTTCCACTTTTTGCACAACTTTCAAAAGAACTTGCAAATTGGGAAACACCAAATGCAAAACCTGCAACTGTAAATACATGGTGGGAGTCAGCAACAGAAAGAGGATTGACACCATCTCAAATTGTCAATCCAACTAATTTCACTTTAAGCAATGCAGTAAGACAACGACAACATGAGAAAAGACCAGCCGGTGTAAGAGCATTGATTCTTTACCCAATGAATGCTTTGGTAGAAGACCAAATGAGCCGATTAAGAAAAGCACTTGATTCAGACGACACAAGAAATTGGTTGACGGCAAACACAAACGGCAATTCAATTTTCTTTGGAAGATACAACGGCAGTTCACCGATTGCCGGAGAACTAAGAAAAGTAAAAGATGATGGAACAGTTGCGGTCAACACAAAAAAAGTAAATCAACTCAAAGAGAGATTGAAGCAAGTTGATGTTGATGCAACTAAAGTTGCAGAATACATTCAGCAAAACAATATCACCGGCAGCGAAGCAAAAGATTTGAAATCTTTTTTCCAACGGCTTGACGGTTCTGAAATGCGTTGCAGATTTGATATGCAATTAGCACCACCGGACATTATGATTACCAACTATTCCATGTTGAGCATAATGCTGATGCGAACAGTTGATTCAGGAATTTTTGAACAAACAAAAAATTGGTTGGCTTGTGAGGATTTATTGCCGAGCAAAGAGAAGCAGAAAAAGAAACAGGGTTTTTCATTTAGTCATTGACGAGTTACACCTATACAGAGGCACACAAGGCACAGAGGTAGCCTACCTACTCAAGCTTGTGCTTGACCGTTTGGGATTGCACCCACATCACGACCAGTTACGCATACTTGCATCAAGTGCATCACTTGAAGCAGGCGACCAAGACAGCGTAAAATTTTTGGAAGATTTTTTTGGCGTTGACAATTCAGTTAAGCCATTCAAAATTATTGAAGGACACAACACCGAAGTTGAAACACTTTCATCTTCCGAAAGAAAACTTCCTGTAAATCCATTCAAAGAAATTTCGGAAGCATACGACATTGCCAAAGGTGAAATCACAAAAGCAAATTTTATTTCCGCTTGTGAGAATTCAGCAAACACAATTGCAACTGCATTTGGAATTTCAGAAACAGGAAACGGAATTGAAAAATTGTTGCGAGTTATTTCCAATCCAACTTTGAAATTTAAAGAACGATTGTATTCCCCTTGTGCAGTAACAGAAAACGGAAAGACAAACTACAAAGCAGTTTGTTCAATTCATGCAAATGGTGATGATGGAAATGGAAATTATTTTTCAGAAACAATTTTTGAAACAACAGAATCGCAAGACGATTTACAAAATGCTTTGAGAGGTTTGCTAATCGCAAGAGCAATGTTTGATGAAACACAATTTGCAAACATTGACATTCCCGAAAATAGAAAGTTGCCACGATTCAGATTTCATTACTTCTTTAGAAACATTGAAGGAATGTGGGCATCGGTGAAAGCAGATGACATAGGTAATGCAGAATACAACGACATAGAAAGAACAGCCGGAAAACTTTATTCAACAACAAGAATAAATTCAGAAGCCGGCAACAGAGTTTTAGAATTACTCTATTGTGATAATTGCGGAACAACTTTGTTTGGTGGAAGCAGATTGGTAACGACAAATGAATCCGGCAACAGTTCATTTGAATTACTTCCAATCAGTCCGAACATTGAAGGCATACCGGAAAAGACACCGGCAAAACTCGTTGAGAAAAGAAGTTTTCAAGAGTATGCAGTTTTTTGGGCTTGCGGAAATCAGCAGTTCACTCCACACGATGCAGAACCCGGCATCTCTGGAAATTTTTGGAGACAAACGGCAGTGAACGGATTTTCTCAAACCGATTACGAATCAAATTGGATTGAAGCATCACTGAATTGCATTTCAGGCGACATAGATTTTTCACACGACAAAGCAACCCGTGATTCTGCAAGATGGATTAGAGGATATTATTTTACGATTGTTCCGAACAGTTCAAGCACCGACATTGCTTTACCAAATGCAAGCGGAGAAATAAGCACTGTTGAAACACACAGAGCATTACCAAATGTTTGTCCGTGTTGCGGCATCAACAACCAAAGGCGAAACAACGCTTCAAGAAAATCAAAGACAACTTCAATCAGAGGTTTCAGAACGGGTTTCGCCAAGACAACACAAATGTTTGCAAAGGAGTTGATGTATCAGTTACCCGACAACGAAGCACAAAGAAAGTTGGTTGTGTTTTCTGACAGTAGAGAAGATGCAGCACAAGTTGCAAACGGAATAGAAAGAAATCACTTCACAGATTTGTTGAGAGAAATTTTAGTTGATGAATTGCACAAAAAAGTTTTGACGAAGCACAACATCTTGAATGCAATTGAAACAAACGACACAGCAAAAGTTGACAGATACAGAATAGAAAACAACACAGAACTTTTAGACATTGAAGGGCTGATTACATTTTCAAATTTGTCTGGGGCAAATCCTTTGATTGTTGAGCAGAGAAACAATGCAAACAATCAACTTGAAAAATCGGTCAGAAAATTTTAAATGTTAGAGAATTGGTTGACATTACAAACTCTGTAAATCTTGCACCGCTTATTAAACACTTAATAAGTTTGGGAATCAACCCCGGGTGGCAATGACATTACTATTCAAACAAGATTGTTGAACAACGATTTTGTTCCGTGGTATGACTTGATTGATTTTACAAAATTTCAATGGACAGCCGGAGCAGACCAAACTTTCATAAATGATTTGAAGGAAGGAACATTTAGCAATCTTGCTACAATGTTTTTTTGGTTCTCTTTTTTATTCGTTTGAATCTTCTGCATTGGGTTTTGTAACAATCAATCCTGACTTGCAAAGCATTACAACATGCAGCAGCAGCTTGACAATGACAAGAGATGAGTTTTTGCAAACGCTAAATTCAACAGTCAGAATTTTAGGCGACAAATTCAAGCACAACAAAAATGATGATGCAGACCCTTTCAACTTTGATGAATACAGCAGATTCCCAAGTCAGGCAAAAAGATATATCAGAGCAGTTGCAAACAGATTATCAAAAACAGACCTTGAATTAGGCACAGCAGTTTTCAATACGCTAACAACAAGCGGACTTGTTCATGGAGTGAGAGGAGTAATCATTGAAGAACTATTTATCAAAGTTGCAACCGCAACCGACAGCGTATGGACAAGCACTCGGGGGAGCAGACCACACTTGCATTTGAGCGGTGGCATTTGCACATATTCACTTACACAACTGAACACACAACCGGACAAAATTTGCAATGACATTTGGGAGAAAAATTATTTATCATACAACGCAATCAAGCAACAGCGAACTCCAATCCGTTTGCATTGCGAAGAACTCACCGGACAAACAGATAATCAGTTTGAAAGGCAACGACATTTCAGAAATATCATTTTGCCGGATGAAGGACTGAGGAAAGTAAAAGCAATTGACTTGTTGAGTGTAACAACAACGCTTGAAGTTGGTGTTGACATTGGAGCATTGCAAGTAGTGATGTTGGGAAATATGCCACCGCAAAGATTCAATTACCAACAAAGAGTTGGACGGGCTGGACGAAGAGGACAAGCGTATTCAATTATTCTAACTTTTTGCAGAGGTAGAAGTCATGACGAATTTTATTTTTCAAATCCTCATAAGATAACAGGCGACTCTCCACCAACTCCGTTTTTGACAATGGGACAGGAAAGAATTTTCAAACGCCTTTTAGCAAAAGAGATTTTCCGAAAAGCATTTACGACCATTCCAACGAATGTGAACAATGATGAAGAAAAACCAAGTGTTCACGGTGAGTTTGGTGCAATTGATAATTGGCTAAACTACAAGCCGCAAATCATAAATTGGATAAACACAAACAGACCGCAAGTTGAAGCAACGGTTGAAGCATTGATTACACCGGAGTTGAGACCGCAACGAAATGAATTTGTGAATTGGGTTTGTGATACGACAACCAACAACGGTTTAATTGAGAAATCACAAAGTGTAATTAGCAATGAAGAAATTGCAACGACTGATGTTTCAGAAAAATTAGCGGAAGGTGGAATTCTGCCAATGTTTGGAATGCCAACCACAGTAAAAAATTTATATCACGGCATTGACAGGAACTTAGAACCGCTTTCAGTTGACAGACCCCAATCAATGGCAATCTATGAGTTTGCCCCGGGTTCACAGAAAACAAAAGACAAAGCAATTCATTCTGTAATTGGTTTCACCAGTGATATTATCAATACAAGAATCAGTGGAATTGAAACAGTAACCAATGCGAGAGTAAACAACAATCTTCCATTCTCAATGAACCGATGGTTTGTGCGTTGCCGTTCATGTGGTTTATTCAAAACTTATTCTGAAACTGAAAAGATAACACTTGAAGCAGCAAATCATTTTGATGCTTGTCCGAATTGTGGAGAAACAAATTTGGACAAATACCAAAGACCGGAAATGTTGAAAGCGCCGAGAGCATACAGAACAAATCTTTCAATGGGAAGTGATATGAAAGACGATTCAGAATTTCTTCTTTCACGACCCCCAATTTTTGCAGAGAATGTTGAAGACCCAAACAATCCAAATGTTCCAGTGATTGTAAACAATGCAGAGTTGTTGATTACTGATAAGGATGTTACTTGGAGAGTGAATACAAATTCAGATAATTTCTTTACCGGAAGTTTAGCGAACACACAAAACATTTTTCCTTTCTCACAGCCATTCAGATTTACGCAACAATGGATTGCACAAAATGTAATTGATAACAACCAAGCAAATCCATTCAGCGAAAACGGTTACTCATATAGAATTTATCCCGAAGGAGCACAAGAAAGAATTGCATTAGCAAGCAATAAGAAAACAGAGATATTCCGAATTGCACCGGTAAGTGTTCCATTAGACCTTAACTTGAATATGTTCTCAATGGACTTTGAAGAACCCTATGTGAAAGCACAGGCAAACGGAGTTCGTTCCGGTTATTATTCCGCAGCATTTTTATTGCAAAGAATTTTGGCTGACAAACTTGATGTTGACCCAACTGAAATTGAAATTGCTGACATTGTAAAAAGAGAATTAGTTGAGAACTCTTTAATCAAAAGGTATGTTCAGAAATAATTTTGACAGATGAATTGCCAAACGGTTCAGGTTTCGTAAGATTTCTTTACAACAAATTTTCCGACTTGTTAGCAGAGGCAATGAACCCAACAGATGCACAATCTTATTTGGGAAAAATTCATTCAACACATCATCAAGGAAATTGCAAAGATGCTTGCTATGAATGTTTGAAAGTTTTCCGCAACATGAATTATCACAGCTTGCTTGATTGGCGTTTAGGATTATCAATGATGAGAATTTTGAATGATTCCACTTACAAATGTGGAGCAGATGGAATCTTTAATCAACATGTTGAATTAAACGGGTGGCTTGAATTCGCAACAAGTTTAAGAAAGGGTTTTGCTGAAAGTTTTGGAATGAGAACAGTTGATGTAGTTCAAGGGTTGCCAATTATTAAATGGCATGCAAGAGATAAAAATGTAATCCTGATTGTTCACCCGTTTTGGGATATGAAAAACATGAGAGAAGCAAATTGGATTGCAGAAATAAAAAATGAATTAGGTGAATACACAAGAAGCAGAGGCGGAAAGTTAAGCATCGTTGACACTTTTAATTTGCATCGCAGACCGGGTTGGTGTTATGAAAAATTAGTTAGAAACGGATGAATTTAATTGGCAACATAACGTTTAAGAAAATCAACAGAGTTTCTCCAAGCCAATTTCATTCAATGAAAAATTGTGCTTACAAATCTTTGTTGGCGGAAGCGTTTGAAAAAAAACCTTTGCTTCCAGTTTCGCCTAATGCTTATTTAGGAACAGTGTTGCATAAAATGTTGGAGTTGATTTCAAGAGGAGAAATAAAAGATGAAACGGAATTCAATTCAAGATTTGACAGTGAAATTCTTTTGATAGAAAATAAATTGAAAGAATTGGGTTATGACTTTTTTGTTCCGCTTCAAATGAATGTGCGAGATTTTGGAATGAAAAAATTCAGTTGAAGAAACATTTGAGGAGTGCGACAGCATCACCGAGAGAGCAGACCGGAATAAATTTCATTTCTGAGAAGTGGCTTGAATCAAAAGACAAATTAGTTGGTGGAAGAACGGACTTGATAATTGAAGAAACAGACGAAATAGAAATTATTGATTTCAAAACCGGAGCAATTACAGAAGATGTTTTTGATGATAACGGAGAATCTTATTTGGAAGTGAAGAATGAATATCAAGAGCAGTTGAAACTTTACGCTTATCTCTATTTTGATTGCAACGGAAGATTTCCAACGCAATTAAGTTTGGTTGATTTAGCAAAACAGAAATTCAATGTTGAGTTTACAGAGGAAGAATGCAAAGCAGTTTTTGAAGAAGCAAAAAATTTATTGACTGAAACAAACAATAGCATTGCCGGAACAACATTCAAAGCAAACCCAAGTGAAGCCAATTGTAAGTTTTGTCTTTACAGACCAGCTTGCAAATTCTATTTACAATTTCTGTCAGCAGAAAATTATTTCAATGATGTGTGTGGTTTGGTGAAAGATGTTGTGAAGTATCAGAACGGAAATGTTTCAGTGTTTGTAGAAAAAGGAAGCAACAAAATTTCAGTTACAGGTTTTGCAACTGACAAGTTTGAATATTTTAATAGTAACCGGAATAAACAAATCAATTTTTTCAATTTGAGAAAGGAAGCAACCGAGTTTGTTTATTCAGCAACCAAGACGACAAAAATTTATGAGTAGCAATCACGAACATAAAATTCCTATCCTCTCTTTCTATTCAGGCGGGGGCTTTATGGATATGGGCTTTGAGCAAGCAGGTTTTGAAATTGTTTGGACAAACGAGTATGATAAAGATTTTGTCAAACTTCATGCAGCCGGAATTACTTCATGGAGAGAATCACAAGGCAACGGTATCAAAGCAGAAATCTTCAATACAAAATCCATTACAGACGTTTCTTCAAAAGAAATTTTAGCGGAAGCATTTCCAGATGGGAAGCCGGAAAACTTTGGAATGATTGGTGGACCACCTTGTCAGGATTTTAGCATGAATGGAAGTTTGAAAGGTTTTGATGGCGACAGAGGAAAACTCACAACACTTTACTTTGATAAAATTTTAGAATTGAAGCCAACATTTTTTGTAATGGAAAATGTAACCGGTTTGACAAAGCGAAAAGAGACAAAAGAATTTTTGCAAACACTTTTGAAAAGAGTTGAGAAAGAATATTTCGTTGACCATGAAAAGTTAAATGCTTTAGAGTTTGGAGTTCCGCAATTCAGAGAGCGAATTTTTTTTGTTGGAATTAAGAAAACAAAACTTGACGAGAAAATATTTTCTAAAAGTCCATTTGGAAAATGGTTTCCGTTTCCGTTAACAAAAATATCAATGCAGCAACAAAATACAATTGGGCAAAGCAAGCCAGTTTGGAAAAAATTTGACAAAGCCAAAAGATTTACCTCTTGAATTATGTGTTGAGAGTTGTTTAGTTCCAACCCGTAAAATGAATTCAATAGACAATGCAAACGAATTTTTTAATTTGTATGTAACAGAGAAAGTTTGGCAAGAATTGACGAAGGCGAAACAAACAGACCTTCATTCAAACGACTTCACCGTTTCAAATACAGCCCGACAGCTTGTTACGGAAACAATGAAGTTCATTTGCACCCATACAAGACACAGGCGTTTGTCAGTCCGTGAGACATTGCGTATTCAAGGAGTTGCGGACAGTTATGTTTTACCTCCTGAGTTGCCGCTAACAAAAAAATTCAAGATGATTGGAAACGGTGTTCCTGTACCACTTGCGGAAGCAGTTGCAAACGCAGTAAAAGATTTTATCAAAGTCAATAAAATAATCCAATTAAAAAGGCAATAGACTATGTTATTATTAATATTAAAAATAGAATAGCCAACTCATCAAGTCAGGCACATTTGCAAGGCGCACAAGCCTACCATACCGAAAGGAGCCGGCCTGTCCCAATCTAGCTGGTAAAATACTTTTGAAAGCCGGTTTGAATGTAAAAAGGCAGCCGAAGCTGCCTTTCCTTTAAGAACCCAAAAACCCAAGCAATGGTATAGTTGTGTCCGTCATCTTTTTTCCTAAGAGAATAGGACGGACGGATGGATGGATGTCTTTAGTGTTTTCTTGAATAGTTAACCCATTTCTGTCCATTGAAATACTGTACTCTAATCCAATAAGTATTGGGAATATTATCTTTGACATAATACCATTTATCAATTCCAAAGCCCATGCTATATCCAAAACTCTCAACTTCATGGATTTGTTTTTGAGATATAGACTGAGTTCGTTTGTAATGTTTCCAGTTCATCAATTTGCAGGCCGGTGCCAATTCAATTCTGGCAGTAAATTGATTTTCTTCTGCTTCATCCAAATCATAGGTGTTTTTGAATAAGATTATTCTTGGCGTTTCATCCCAATCAGTATTAGTACTTAGCCAAATACAAGGAGTTGCCCTATTTCCCCTGCCTCTTTTGGGAATCTTTATTTCAGCATTTTGAATAACCTCTTTAATCTGTAGAAGGGTAGTGTAAAACCATATCTTTTCCATGATAAATATTTTAATTGTTATTAATAATTTCAATTTTTTCTGTTCCATGCTTCGTCCGTCCGTCATTTTCCTGAGGGTTTAGGACGGATGTATGTTCATTATTTGTTTCTTCTTCAAATATGCTTTGCCAGTTTGAGCCGTCATATTCTTCAATGCATACACATTCTGTTAAGGGAATGTTCCTAAAGACTGCAATACCATTGCCCCGGTCTAGCCCCTTTTTCTATTCCAATCTGCTCTAAGGCGGCATGCAGTTTGGGGGCTATTTTACCAATATGCCCATACTTCCGCCATGAAACCAATTGATTGGAGAAGGGGATGCCAAATCTTACCATCCCAATGGTCTTTTGCTGCTCTTCTTGGGTTAATTCAACCATCTCAGAACCATTGAAGACCATTTTTGTGGCTGTGGGTTCCCAGTTAGTGTTCTTGCTGAACCATATTGCTGGTTTAATGCCAAATTTCCTATCTGCATCTGATACTTTAAGGTATCCATCCTGAAGTATTTTCTCCAGATGAATAAGAGATGTGTAATGATAAATCGTTTCCATACATTTTGTTTTTATTGTTTAAAATAATTCCGTTTCCGGTTTGTTGTTTTCTTCGTTTGTCCGTCCGTCATTTTCCTCTGGGTTTGTGCTCGGATGGACAATAACTGAATCTTTTGAATTAAGGTTTGAGTTATTGTAGGTTCAACCTTCAATTCCTCAGTTTGTTTGTCACCTTCACAAGAGATTATAAGAGAATGGTCGGAATTATCTGAAACGTTCTCGGCATTAATTTGAGTTAAATCAGTCGAATTATCGCTACCAATCCGTCCGGCCTTCTTCTTAGGCTGAGTGACGGACGGACGATACTTTTTCCATATTTCTCCGACTTTATTTTTGTCAACTTTTTTAAACCCTTTTTCTTTTAGCTTATCAGCTACTTTTTATAGCTATTTAGGACAGGGTAAAGTGCTAATACTTCATTCTTTAGCATTAAGATATCGTCCGAAGGGAAATGCTCTCCTTCATATATAACGGTCTCACCTGTTACTTCAAAGCCTTTCTTCACTGAAAAGGATAGTACAATGCCTTTATTCTTGATTTCATCTGAACTATGGTTCCCTTTCACGATTGTTAGTATCCTTTTTCCGTCTGCTCGTTTTTTAAGAATTAGAACGCCTCTGCACGAAGATTCAATTGCTTGGGAGCCTAATAAATCCGTTTTGTTGGGAGAGTCAAGTCCTTCCTTGGTTTACCAATATGATGGTTCAGTAGAAAAGGCATTTGTGCTTTTCAGCAAGCTCTTTGAGTGGTTTTAAATACTGCCGAACGGCAATACTATCATTTATACTCCCACGGAAGAGGTCGCCAAATGTGTCCAGTATTACCAAATCAGCGGGCTCCCTATGCAATTCATTATTTAATTTTTCAGTCAGGTTAACTGTATCGAAAATAAATCTCAGTTTTTTGGAGTCAAATTTCTGAATGTCATTTAGCGGAGTGAGCCTAACGCAAATATCTTCGGCACTATCCTCAGTGCAGACAAACAGCACACTCCCTGATTTACGATGAATTTTTCTTCCAAAACATTCATCTTGGCTTCCACAAATAATTTGAGCTAAGAAAAGGGAGAGGTAGCTCTTACCGCTATCACTACTTCCGGTAAGCGTCATCACGCCTTTCTTTTGAAGTAGTCTTTCAATAAGCATTGGTATTTCCTTTATTCCAAGCTTTAAGATTTCATCTGCCGTTTGCACATAGGCAGGTTGTGTTTGTAAAAGTTGCATAATGTTTTTTTATGCAACAAAGGTGTGCTTCCCAAAAAGCGAAAAACAAATCCAGTATACCCTACACACTCCCTAATTAGGGTAATATTTTTTATTTTCAGATATACTTCAATAAGATTCGTTTTTCACCCGAAGCTTTATATTTAAGTTTATTTTTGCTTGAGCTAAGGAGGTCCTGAAGAAAGGAATGTGAAAATGGCTTCCCTTGCTTATCTACGAAATTATTTTCGATTAATGCCATCAAATCCTCAATACTAGCAGAAATCAAAGGTGGAAAATCCTGTTGTTTCCCACTTTCGTCTTTCCCATTTGACCCTTTTAATAAGTCATAGAAAAGGGTACCCAACTGATTAACTTGTCCAAGCCACTTTAATCTTGGCTGCCTCAACTCTTTTGCATTGATATCTGAAAGATAAGTTTGCTTAAGCCTACTGATAAAAAAGATATGTTCCCGCAACACCCAAACTTTAAACTTTTCCAACCTCTTTGGCAATTCTATTTTTTCAAGGTCTTTGCGAATTGATTCAAGTTCCAGAATATAAATTTTTAATACTATTTTGAACTGTTCTTCATTTTTACTTTTCCTTACAGCCTTTCTAATAATAATCTCCGCTTCATGTTGCCGATAGAGATAACATTCGTAAATAGAGTTGCGTGAAATACTCAAAAAATATTTTTCATTCGTCTCTGAATTAATAAATGTAATCCCTTTCTTTCGACCCACATTTTCCTCAATATACTGGTCATATTTTTTCTGTAGTATCAAAGAGAATTCGTTCCAACGGTTGTCTAAGTCTGTAAAAAAATTAGGAGCCGCAATTTTGTGATATCGGGTCAGAAGTACGTCCATAAATCATTTTTTAGTTAGGTAAGATATTAAATTAATCCTTCGTCAGCAAAGCTGTAGTAAGCCCCTGTTTCCGGTGATAAAATAATATGGTCCAGTATGTTTATATCCATCAACTTAGCTCCTTCTGCTATTCTTCGAGTCAATTCTTCGTCTGCTTTGGATGGCTTCAGATTTCCTGAAGGATGATTATGTGCGAGTACAATACTGGTGGCTGCTGTTTTCAGGGCTACAGCTAAAATCAGTCTTGTGTCTGCAACTGTTCCAGTAATGCCGCCGATAGACACCAGATAAATGCCAATTACCCGATTTGCTCGGTTCAGGTAAATAGCAACGAACCTTTCCTGCAAGTGAATGGTATCTTCTGGGAAAAACTTGCGGACTATCGTCATTGCATCGTGTGAATTGGCAATAATGGGTCTGTCTGCCTTTTTGGGTTTATATGTGACAGAGATTTCTGATATGGTGAATGTTTTTTCCATTTTTTAAAAAAAGAACCCCTCCATTGCATTTAATGAAGGGGTAATATCGAGAGCTTCACATTAGCTTTTGCATATCCGCAGCAATCTTCATCTCTGTTACTTTCGAATATAGCTGAGTATAACGGACACTTTTATGTCCCAGCATCTTTGAAATAGTAGTTATATCAATACCTTTTTCCAATGTAACTGTAGTCGCAAAAGTGTGCCTACCCAAGTGCATTGATACTCTTTTGTTGACACCACATTTTTCAGCAACCTCTTTCAGATACTTATTGAGGTTTTGATTTGAGATAATGGGAAGCACTTTTTGCTGTTCTATACCCGAAATACTATCGGTATACTTGTTTAGTATTGCTTGTGCTTTTGGTAACATTGGTATCAATGCTTTGGATTGTGTTTTCGTTCGTGCAATCTTAATCCAGTTGCTACCATCTGGCTGCTTTTCAAAATGAGAGTGGTTCAACTTCGACACATCAACATAAGCTAACCCTGTATAGCAACAGAATATAAAGATGTCCCTTGCTTGCTCCAATCGCTTGCTTGGCAATTGTACGTTTTCCATTAATGAAAGTTCTTGTGCAGTTAGATAGCCTCTGTCTGTTTCATCCAGTTTGCAACTGTAAGTGCCAAAGGGTTGTTTATCTAACCACCCATTCTGTACACATACATACATCACCCGTTTTAGTATCATCATGTTCTTAACTACTGTATTGTTCTTTAGTTTGCCTTCTGAACGCATATACAAATCAAAATCAGCGATAAACTTTTGATTAATCTCAAACAGGTGAATATCTGCTCTTCCAAAGATTGCCGGCAAGAAAGTTTTCAGCTTACTCTCGGTAGTTTGAAATTTCTTTACTGTGTTTATTGCTGTATCAAAGCCAACCCGTGTTTTCAGGTTCTGTATATGAAAAGTAAAGGCTTCAAGTAATGTATGTGCTGGCTTGTTTTTTTGAAATATCAGGTCTCGTATTGCTTGTGGGGTTACAGGAATTGCCTTCTTTATAAAATCGTTGTAGTGATTCAATGCAGATGTGCGTAATGTCAGTAGTAAGTCGTTTATCTGTTTAACCAGAGGTGTAGTGCCCTTAATTCTTTGCCTGTCTTTATCCCAAAGCTTTGGCTCTATAAATTGATTGGTCGTAAACGATATTCTTTTGCCACTGGCTGTAATTCTCATCATTATGGGACATTGCCCACTGTTATTGATACGGGACTTGTATATCCAGAATAGAATAATCATAGCTCTTTGATTTTAAGGGGGTTAATGCCCAAAAAGGTATCAGTTGTTCATACCCAGACTGAGGTATCACCTAAAAGGGCTGAAATGTGGTGTGGTAAAGGGTTTCACTGTCAGAGGATTCATGGTGATTTTTTCCATGTGTTACCTTTCGTGTTACCTCTGGAAATTGAAGTGAAGGGGAGATTAGGGAGGTCTATAAAGCAGAAAAGTCCAAACCCTGTTTAGGATATGAACTTTTACTGTAGATGGTACGGGAGAGCAGACTTGAACTGCCGACCTTCGGGTTATGAATCCGATGCTCTAACCAGCTGAGCTACCCCCGCAAATGGGCGGCAAAAGAGCCATTTCAGCCTAAAGAGTGAAATGAATTTGCAATCAAAAACTCACTTTTTATAAATATAAAATCACCGCCCACATGGCCGGCCAACTCTAAAGTTCCATAACGTGGCTCTGTCTTTGTCTCGGACATCACCGCTTCTATGATCTGGTTGATAAACATTTTCTGTGCGGTAAGATATTTCTCTTTGTTTTCACTTAATGCTTTTACCAAATATTTCATGAATACACTTTTGTCCGGCACTTCTGTATCATTACCCGAAGTGATAGCCACCCGGCTTATTTTCTGATTCATTTGCTGCATCGCAATAGGGATCTCTGTATTCAAACCCCTGGTTTTAAAAACGGAACCGGAGAAACAGGCATCCGTAATTAATAACGTATGCCGTGCAGGAACCCTTGCTATCATATCAAGTACCTCTTTATTGGAAAGCCAGCTATTAGGGTTTTGCAATTTTGCATCAGTAAGCATCCAATAACCCTTTTTTTCCTTTTCATTCCAGATACCATGACCAGCATAAAAGATAACGAGATTATCTTCTGGTTGAATGACCTCATATATTTCTAAAAATTTTTTCCTAAAATCGGAGACCTCAGGGTTAAACAAAGTAAAAAGATTTTCATCGCTGAAGCTGTAATTATTTTTTAGTATCAACTTTAACTTCACCGCATCCGGAATCGGATCCTGAAGTGAGGGGATATTTATGTCATCGTAATTCTGGCAACCAATCAGCAAAGCATAGTTCTTACCTTCTTTTGCAGAAGGGGCATTAAGTGCTAAAACAGTAGCGGGTCTTTCAATGTCAAAAACCTGTTCGCCGGTATTGCCTGAAAAATCAGTGGCAGCCACGGTTACTTTATTAACTCCTTCTTTGAGTGCAACACTGCCCCAAAAAGTTCCACCTTCCTGGAATACACTTTTTCACCGTTAATAGTTACAAATTTCAAACCGGCGGGATCAGCGGCAATTCCTTTTATCATTACATCGTTTCCAGCTGCTTTTACAATCAGGCCTCTTGCTAAGGCTGGTTCGGTAATTGTTATTTGTGGTGGAGCCTTGTCTGTTTTTCTTTCGCTGATGATACGGCCTTCAAGGCGGGCAAGGCCAGTTATAGCAACTTCGTAATCCGGCTTATAAACTAAAGCGGCTTCATAATCCTTTTTTGCTTTATCGAATTCTTTTAGTCCTTCGTAGGCTTCTGCTCTTTTACAGTAATACTTAAATTTATCAGGTGCTATATAGATATTTTTAAACCAAGGTAGGTGGTAAACTCACTTATTGCCTGACTATAATTACCCTTCCCTAAGAAAACCAGCCCTCTAAGATTACTAGTTTGCTTTTCGGACACCATGAGATGTTTAGTATGCTCCGAAATGGCAGCTTCCGCTTTAATATAATCTCCAGTGATTATATAAATAAGGGGTAATGTTTCCTTTGCAATATATTTTGATCCCCAAAAATCTCCATTCCCCTTTTTCAAATCTTCCAATTCTGTAATAGCCTTTTGATACTCTCCGTTAAGAATATTCAGAAGAATCTCTGTTTTGGCTACAC
The DNA here is from genome assembly GCA_016705695.1 of Sphingobacteriaceae bacterium. Lineage (GTDB taxonomy): Bacteria > Bacteroidota > Bacteroidia > B-17B0 > Aurantibacillaceae > Aurantibacillus. Next base: position 6,327 of record JADJLA010000006.1, on the reverse strand, counting down.
CGAATTTAGCACTATTACCCAAACTTTTTTTCATAGACTGGGAGATATCATTCATTTGCTGAAGACTCTTTTTGTCTTCAAGACTGAACGCCACCAACGATGCGGCCATAAGAATTGATGCAGATGCTCCTTCGGGTTTTTACCCCGATAAAGTTCCAGGTATTTCAAAGCAGTTTCAGTCCAATTTGAATATCCCCAGATTGAAAATTAGAATTTACCATATTAAAGGTAAAGATCAATCATATCCAGCCCTACTCCTGTATGTTCTACAGCTTTCCATAACTTATTTGCCCCCTTTATATCTCCCGTTTTCATTAGCTCATTTCCATAATCGATATTATAGGAAACCTTTGTCTTAAAAATAAAGGGAATTATATCTTTTGTAGTATTATACTTATAATTATGAGTAGTGAAAAAAACTCCGCCTCCCTCAACATCGATAATAACTTTTTCAAACTTTTTATAAGCATTAATAATAGAATCATAAATGATATTTATACTTTTTATATCATTTATTTTCTTCTTATACTCAAATAGATCTCCAAATTCATCTAATAATGGATAGACGGGATAAACTGAAAGTGACTGCAAGTAAAGGCTCTCTGCTTTATCAATATTTTTCTTTTTTAACTCATCCTTTGCCTCTTTAGCATATTTTTTTAGCAGATTGAGAAAGTAGTTTGTAGTTCGCTATTTCTTCTTTACTCTGTCCAAAACTTAGATTCTGAATATATAAAATCAAATAGACAAAGAATAGAAATCGCATTTTAGATTGGTTTTGTTTAACCATCTAATTTATGCTATTAAATATAAAAAGATGGTTCTATGCAAATAAAAAAGCCTCCCCTTACGGGAGGCCTGTCCGAAACCGTCCTATTGAACAATTACTTTTTTGCTACATCAAATTTTCTGAAAATTGATTTTACACTGTTTTGTATTTCTTTTGAAGTCAGGTTTCTGCTATTCACTTCATCTGTAGTCCAGCCCTGCCAAACTGTTTTATCCGTTTTAGCATCGATCATAGAAATGGTAACGGTGCCTTCCCGGATGGTCCGCTCATCTCTTTCATAGCCTGCTAACTGTGACGGATAATAAATGGTGGCGTAACGGCGGGTGTAAGGATTGTACACTAACCGGGAACTGGGTCTTGTGTAAACAGGGTTCGTAGTTTCCTTTGTTCCTCTTTCCACCAGCACATCATAACTCAATAATATATCCGGCCTGTTCTTTACCTCTCTCCAGCCGGCTGATTTTTCCAGCTCTTTGTTTACGGCATCCCGTATCCGCTGTTCCGTAAGATCATTATTTTTATTACGGTCATTCCTTCCTTCGCCATCTCTATCAACCCAGGCAAAAGTTCTGTAACGGCCCAGGTCAACAGTATCGTCTTTTTCAATATGCGCTGTGGTGCCGCAACTTGCCAGTACGAGGATGAAAGTTGAAAACATTCCCCACAGTTTCAGGTTCTTCATAATTTATGTTGTTTAAGTGTGATAAATTTTATACCACTCTATAAACGGCAATTATGATGCTGCGATTACTAAAGAGATGTGAAAGTCTTGTAGTTATGTCGGGAAATTGTCGGGATAAGCCAATCTCGTAATGTTGCTCGGGAATTTCTACTTCTGCGAACCCTTTTTTAACAAGACGGCGTTTAAAATCCTGCTGCACATCATACTCTCCATGAACAAGAAATAATTTTTTAACTTCTTTCATATCCTGGCAGGCCAGCCATTGAGAAAGGTCTTCATAATCTCCATGGGCACTCATGCTGCGGATGGCTCCTATTTCTGCATGTACTTCATGCTTTACACCGTAGATACCCACTTCTTTTTCTCCGGCCATCAGCCTGCCGCCCAATGAACGGGGTTCGCAATAACCGGTAAACAGGATGGTGTTGCGGCTGTTCTCAATATTGTTACTGATATGATGTTTGACTCTTCCACCGTCTGCCATGCCACTGGCAGAAATGATGACTAAGGACCATCCATAAAATTCAATTGTTTGGATTGGTCAACCGTTTTAATGAACCGCAGCCCTTTAAATCCAAACGGGTCGCTATCCGTCTTCATAATCTTCTGGATCGTCTTATTAAAGTACTCCGGGTATTTCTGCATGATCATCGTTGCCTCTATACTTAAGGGACTATCCACATAATAATTGAGATCGGGCAGACGATTCTCCAGTTCTAATTGATTGAGAGAATATAAAAGTTCCTGCGTGCGGCCCACACTGAATGCCGGCATAATCAGCTTTCCCTTTTTTTGAAGACAGGCTTTTTCAATCCAGCGTAACAACATATCTGGTGTTGTTGTATTATCATCATGCAGGCTGTTGCCATAAGTTGATTCAAGAAGAATATAATCTGCCTGGGGAAAGTGTCAGGCGATTTTAAAATAGCATCCCGGTAACGGCCACCATCACCACTGAATGTCAGCCTGGTTTCTTTTCCATTTTCATTCACAATTATATTCACACAGGCACTGCCTATGATATGACCGGCATCGGTGTACATCGCTTTCACACCATCTGTTACTTCAAACCATTCGTTATAATGCCGCTCGGTTAAATGAGTGGTGGCTTTTTTTGCCTCTTCAATAGTATATAAAGGTTTCAGGTAAGGAAGCCCTTCTGCTGCACGTCGTTTATTGGTGTAGCGGATATCATCCTCCTGTATTTCCGCTGAGTCTTCCAATAATACAGTCGTGAGGTCTTTTGTAGCAGGTGTACAAAATATTCTGCCGGTAAACCCACCTGACACCAACCTTGGGATAAGACCGCTATGGTCAATATGTGCATGTGAAAGGATCATCACATCCACCTCCTTTGGCTCAAATCCAAAATTGCGATTAAGGAGATCTGTCTCTTTACCCAAACCCTGGAACATACCACAGTCCAACAGGATTTTTTTACCGTTTTTTAATGTCAGTAAATGTTTTGAACCGGTAACAGTTCTGGCTGCGCCATGAAATGCAATTTTCATTTATCTCCTCCGCCTCCTGAAAGGGGAACTTAGCTGTTCCACCCGGGAGTTTTTTTTAAATTGTTTGTAAATTATTTTTACTCTTTGCTTTAAAAGACCAGGTGATATAAAATTCTGCTACTACCTCACCTTCTTTTATTTCTTCCGACTGATTTGCCCGTAGCGTTTTTGCTTCTCCGGTCGCTATTGCTTCTGCTATTGTATTCCTGAATAATTCTCCATCACCACAAACAAAAGTTGGTACGGCCTGTTGCTTTTTAAAATACTCTGATTCCACTTTTACCACCAGCATGGAAACAGGCGGATCGATCTTATACAAATAGGCCATTGCCAATGCCCCGGTACTCATTTCAGCGGCCATACTAAGACAGGCAAAATAGGTGGAACGAAAAGGGTTTTGTGACATCCACTTATACGGCACAGAAACCTTACACCGTATCTCATCCATTTCCTCACTCTTACACCAGCAAAATAAGCTGCCGGTAATTTGGTAAACAGAAACATCCTGAACTTAACAGGATGCTTCAGCATTTAATAAAAGCAGCAACGTTTGGATTCATTTATTCTTCTTTGTATTGTGCGGGATCAAATGCCTTCGGTCCCCAATCAGTGAAGAAAGCAGTCACCTTTTCTTTGTCATAACTTTTTCCTGATTCAAGGTACCATGATGACTGGGTATGGAGTAAATCGCCTTTTCCATTTAAGATTAAAAAAAACAGGAAAGCCAAACCGCTGTGGAAATTGGTACTTTGCGTATATCAGTGTTTTTGTTTTCCTTGCTATAATTAAGGTGATACACAACATAATTAGCATTCGCCAAAGAGTCTATAGATTTATCACCGGTAACAAAAGCATTGAACCTTGCACACCAGATACACCAGTTACCTCCTATTTGAATCAGTACATGTTTGCCGGCTTCCTTTGCCTGCTTTACTCTTGATTCAATTTCCTTTTTGGCATTATCCTCTGGCCTATACAGGTTAAATTTTGTCATGTCCTGCGATGAAGCCGCTAATCCACCTACCATCACCAATAACGTCAATATTAATTTCTTCATTTTCTTTCAATCATTTAGATACTATAATTTATAACCACTATTGTTTATCAATGGTAACCAGAAACTACTGCTTTATTACTGTTTGCATCTACTTTGAAGTAAATGGTGCATCATTTGTATTGTTAAATCTGGCAGAACTAATCAAAATACTCCGCAACGCTTCGTTTATTTTACCAAGATAGTCGGAACGACTGCTGCGGCTGATAGCCTGGTTCAGTGCATTGTAATCTAATTCATCCTTACTCACCACGATAGCAATCTGGTCGCTGTTTCCGGATATTATCTGGTTCAAAAGATTGTGCCTTGGGGAAAAGCCGGGTACCGTGATGCCACAATAAGGCGAATGTTTTGAAACCAAATCACCTGTTTTCAGATAAGGAATAATACAAAACTGGTATTGTTTGTATCTCTGCCAAAACATAGATCTAACATTCCGTTGCATTCTCAATTGACATTTTGAAACGGGTGCCAATCTTTATTGGCGAAGTGGTTTAAACATATTTCCGGCTGTTGGGCCTGCAACGGGAATATTTTTCCCTCCATCATTATTGACTAGTCCAATCTATCACTCCAATGGAATATTGGCCACATTGTTTCTTTTGGGCAAGGGGTCAATTCGCTATGCCTCTCTTACACACGTTTTAAAATCGCTATACTGGATCCAGCCTACACCATTCTTGCAGGCCCCACCCGGACCCCAGCTATTCATTATCTGGAAAGCATCAAATTTCCTGTCATCATAACTGCTAATCACACTCATAGCATGTCCGCTCATCCCCATTTGCGATTCATCCATTCCCTGTAGGTTCACAACTCTGCCCCATCATATCCTGCATAAAACTCAAGACCCACCATCATATTTTCAATTGCTACCGGTGCATTTTTTTGCCAGATGTTCCTTGATACCCCGTACACTGATCTCATTAATATTATCTCCGTTATGATTCTTGTAAATCCATGGATCACATTTTCACGGCCCTGCTGCACATCAGAAGAAGATGGTTCTTTTCACAAAGGCTTGTCATTATAAGGATATTGAAGGTCAATGGCATTCGCCATTAGCCTTCAATATTGCCTTACGGCCCTTTTTGTAAATATGAACCCTAGCAACCTTCCAGCCGGATCTGGTTATATAAATAGTGAAGGACTGAAAACTATTTGATTGGGGTCCTGACCCGTAGCGGCTGCAGTTGAAAATAGTTTGAGACGCACAAGCACAACTCCATGCCAAGCTACCCTGTTGCCCCTACTTTCCACGATTAGTGCAAATTTCATTATAGAGACAGCCTCTCGGCAATGGATTTTTACCAGCATCATCTTCCAAGGCCTTCAAGACGGAAGCTTTATTGGAATTCGGCAGGATTAAAACTATACCCGCTGCTGGAAAACTGCTTGATGATATCAGCAGGATTGCAGCCACTACTTTTGTTTAATAAAAAAAAAGGCCTCGCACCTATCACCAGCAACAGGATAATTCCCTTCCCTTTGAAAAGCGTACCCAGCAACATAGGGAGAAGTTGACATTAAACCACCACCACCAATTCGGAAGATTGGTCCTGACCACCACCTCCACCATCATCATCCTGTTGGTTAGGATCTACCGGATCATCAGTCATTCTAATTCGGCATAATAAGAAAAATTTAATTATGAGAAAAGTTCCACTAACAATGGATTATTAAAAGTAAGAAGATCAGATGAAAGTAGATCGGTAATGGTGACATACAATAATACCATATTTTCCTTTTGCAACGATTGTGACGAAGAATCGTCAACTTTGGGAATTATCTTTAATTATTTCTATGAAACAAATTCTGACTACCGGCTTTTATACTTTGTATTTCTTCCATTGCTTATGCCAAAAACTACCGGCAAATTACTGTTTGTTTAGGGACAGACACTTGAGATTACCCTTCAATCAAAAACAAACTATCAAAAACAAGCGATGGCCATATTTATTGATTTTAATGTGGATGCCAGCGGCACTCATGCCTATAAAGTAACCAATACGACAGAAGATAACCATACATTAAATCATACTGTAAAACGAATTACCTTTTCATTTGATGGGATGTAACAAAAAACAATCTTTTGATTCTGGATGTTTCCAAAAGACCTGAACGGGCAGTTTAAAAAACCCATTAAAGAAATGCTGGACAAAAAAGTATGATATGATTATAGACCCGGTTGGAATGTAAAGATACATGGAGAGCTTTTACTTCGGTACAGGCAGATAGCAGGATGGCTATTATAATAAGTATGATGAAAAAGAAGTTGTTGACATTGTGC
>JADJLA010000005.1 GCA_016705695.1 Sphingobacteriaceae bacterium | reverse complement strand
CTCAATAATGTAACCGAATAATTCCAATTCAATTTATCTGCTAATTCATTAACATTTATAGCGAAAAAATTAAAATACTTGAAGAACATAAGTATTCCAACATTTGATACGATGCTTAGGATCAATAATCTTTTACCATATTTAGGATACTTCTCTATGTATATACCCGCCACATAATCAATTATTATGGTGAGAAATAAAATAAGGATGTATTTAGGGATAAAATACATATAAAATATGCAGCTTGCAGCTAATAACATAGCCCACCTAAACTTGAAAGGCAAGATGAAGTATAGTAGCGTTACTAAAGGAAAAAAAACAAGGAAATCAAAAGAATTAAATAGCATCTATTTTTTATTCTCTGAGTTATAGAAGTCGTCTTTATATCCGAAGATCGTAAAATCGTGCGGTAGGTACGAATGATCTAAACGATAATTATTGCAATACTTTTCAAGATGGCTAATAATCATCTTGGCATCATAGTAGAATGTATCGTTGTTCTTTTTTCTTGAAAGCGCCGAAGTCATTGAAAAAGCAAATCCCTTATTCGCATGCTTAAACATTTTTTCCATTAAGTTCAATGTAATATCATAATTTGTTTTTTCGTCAAGAAATAAGTTCAGGGGCCCAACACTAACTATATAATCAAAGTTTGAATCAACCTTATCCTCAAGAATATCCTTTAAAATAAATCTTTCTGCTATTTGCGGATGTTGTTTCTTAGCTTTTTGGATCATTTTTTCACTTATATCAAATCCAGTATAAGTGGTGTTTAATTGACATTGATTTAAAAAATCATAAAATGATCCTAAACCGCAGCCTATATCAAGTAAAGTTGAATCCTGAAGGTGTCCAACCTTTAACATCGTGTCAAATCTCTTTTTGTGTGATAATGAAGACTGACCAACTGCCGAATGATCATCATTTGAGTTCGTGATCAATTTCTCAAAAAATGTATTGTTTATTTTCTTATACTGATCGTAATTTCCCATATTTTATTCTCCTATAATTAACTTTTTTGTTTCAATTAAACCGCAATTTAAGATCATATCTGCAATGCTTAGCCCGGGAATGAATGAAGCCCCAACTTGCGAGTACTCTCTAACTTTAAAGTCGGTATACTTAATGGTGATACCAGAAGCCGCAAAAAGAGATTCATCATGGTATTTTCTTCCGCCATTCCCTGAAAGGTAGATGCTAGAACCTAAATTATTACAAATTTTTATGATTCGTTCGTTTCTGTCCTCTACATCAATTGGCAAGGACGACGCAGTTACAAAAGACGGGTTAAGATTTAACCAACTACTAACGGTTTTTATAACGTGGGTATTCGCTTCAGCCATCATTTCAAATGCACTACATTCCATCATCAATTGTTCTATCATAGGAAAAGACTCCTTAAAATGAGATGCTTTTGCATAGTTTTGCTGGATTGTTCGCGCGTGCTTCTTAAAACAATTTTGCTGCTTGTCAATTTTAATATCTTTAATGAGCTTGCTTTGATCATTTTTTTTTACCGGCACAGTTAAAAACTTCTCTTCTCCATTACATTTTACTTTTGTTCTGTTTGTTATCGAGCTATGGTTGCCCTGTTGAAAATCCACATTATCCAAAATAACAAAAATATCGGACTTTGCAATTTTATAAAAATATCCTGCTCATGGAAAATAATTTGGCTGATGGATCGCTATTGTCTTCTGATCACTCATTTGTTTATATGATCCATCTTATTACCTCAAATGCTTCTGCATACTTGCATCCAATCTGAATTCCCCTGATCGTAGCAAGAGATCTAATAAAATCAGCATTTAGGTAAGTTCTCTCGTTCTGCGATTTGTACTCAATTAAAGATTCTATCTTTTTTACAATATGCTCTTCGTTGAGTTTGATGAATGACCTCGTATTAAAAGCTACATTGTTCCATGGCATTTCGTATCCAAGAATAGAGCAATTTTTAAAAGCACGTAAGCCTTCTTCAGAGATCACCTGATGATCCTGATGAATATCGGTGGGACTAGGCACAAAAACAATATCGGGATTTAACTTGTTTTTCAACTTGATCAACTCTTCGAGGATCTCTTGTCTGAATTCCTTGAATCTTCGCACATCGAAATCAAATAAAATTAAATTCTCGTTTTTCACTCCAAGTACTTTTGTGGCATTTGCTACCTCAATTGCAAGCGTTTGCGGATGCATATCCGGCGGTAAAGAACGCGAGCAAATGGAAAAAGCAACGTAATATACATCGCTACCTTCACTGCAAAATTTCGCAATTGTTCCGCCACAACCCAGCTCACCGTCATCTGTGTGCGGCGCCAAAATTAAAACTACCTTTTTATTATTCATCTATTGTTTTTTCTAATTCGTCCCAAAAATCATCGATCTCTTTAATGAAATTTTCTTTATTATGAATGTTCTTCAGCAAACTAACGCTTTCCTTCCCCATTGTTTCAATTATTTCCGGAGACTGCATTACTTTTATAAGCATATCTGCCAATTCTTCTGGATCGCCTGTTTTCAATAAAAAACCATTTACCGTATCCTTTACATAAAAATCAGTTTGCCCTACATTTCTGGCAATTATTAAATTACAGCATGCCATTGCTTCGGCCATTGCCAGTGACGGAAAATTCTCGGCATTTTGAGTTGAAACATATATCCTGGATTTTCTCAAAACCTTTTGCATATCCGGTGTATGCGATAAAAGCACAACGCTTTCAAGATCATTGCTTTTCAAATATATTCTTACCTCATTTTCCAATGGGCCTTTGCCATACATCTCGAATTTCCAATTAGAATCAGGCATACGCTTGTTTACAATCTGAGCTGCTTTGATAAATAATAAAGGGTCTTTATACTCACTTAGTCGTCCTGAAAAAATAATTCTATTTTCCCTTTCCGAAAAATCTTCAAAAAAATCGGTCGCCGTAAATCTTGAGCTCACACTATGCACTAAAGGATTTGAGTTCAGTACCTTTTTGTTTTCCACAAATTCTTTAAAGGCTTTATACCAAGTATAAATTCCATCAAGCTTTACTTGCTCAAATAAACGACCGTAATTTAATTTACTGTGGTAAGCATATCTTGGGTTGGTATCAAAGTAATGGTTTTGTACAACGGCATTTGTAACATTCAATATTATTTTCGGACGTTTGTTCTTAGGTAAATTATCAAGACTTTTAATTAGGCCAAAATCTTTATCCTCATATACTGGCAATACTAAAGCTTTTATTTCGTGTTGCTCTAACTGCTTCAAAAGGCTACGCTTTGTTAAAAAGATCCTTAAATAATTTATTTTCTTATCAATTCTTGGTCTGTTACGAGTAAATTCATAGAAAAAACTTTTTCTATACGATTGAAAAGCTAGCTGCTTCTCAGTAAATAATTTTAATTTACCTATTCTGTGAAGCTCTGAAAGGTCATCCGAAATAAAATAAAAATCTCTTTTTCTATCAGATTGGTTGTTGTATGATTCAAAAAAGTCGGCGTAAAAACGTTCAGCTCCACCTGACCCTGATAGATTAGCCATTTCAATAATTAAAACACCAACATTCATTTCTACGATATAATTTTTTTCACTATTTAAATAACCCTAACCGTTTCAGTATTTGATATCTATAAATTAATTTTACTTCCTCTCTCAGTCTATTCATTAAGTTTGCTCCTTTTTCCTCGCCGTAAGATTCATGAGGTACTTTTTTTTCGGCCATAATTCTGTCAAATTCAACTTCAGTTAATCCCCATTTTTTTATCACATAATTTCTGTCTTCCATTTGCAGTTCTGTGGGGTATGGCGGCAATTTTAATTCATTTAGTGCTTCTGCTCTGGTGATCTGACCCGAACAGATCAATGAGGACAAATGTGCTTTTCGCTTATCCACATTAAATTTTTTTAGTAAAATATATCCCTGATAAAATCTTGTAAATATTGATTCGTAATGTTTCCCCGGATAAGGGGTCCAATTGAGTTCTTTAATCAATCTCTCTTTTACTTCGTTTAAATTAAAATCTATCTTATCAAAAAAAGTAGCCATCCTGATTCCGTCCACTTTCTGGTATCTATATCGATCATTGATTCCTATTTTCGGAAAATTCTTCAGTGGTATTTTTCCAAATTTTTTATGAATATTCGTGAGGTTTACAAGATCTAGCTTTTTACTATAGATCCAATCGCGCGGTAAAATATATTCGGTTCTAAAATTATTTCCGTTCAAAATACTTTTAATGCCATGCTCCTTTGCCAATTTATAAAGCGTTGCAACAATCAACTGGTCTGTTGGCACTTCCAGATCTATCACTGAAGCCTTGAAATATGCTAATTGCAGATCTTTGAATTCATTCCAATCAACCACATACGTTGACATGTCGTAATTCAATTTTTGAATAATATTCTGAATATTCTTCACCGCCAACTCATTATCCCATCCATTGTCAAAATGAACAACTAATGGTCTGAGTCCCTGGTCGTGAGCGATCAAAGCCAAATAAGAACTATCAACCCCGCCGCTTAAACCTAAAATACAATCGTACTCCTTTCCTTTTCCCTGAAGTTTGATCTCTGAAATTAATTGGTCAAATTCAGCGTATCTGATGGCCCTATCCCTCAACACAGATTCGGCTGCATGTTTATCGTAATCGTGGCAAAAATTACACACACCTTTTTCGTCAAACACAATAAGGGCAGTGGTTGTGTCCATAACGCATCGTGTACATTGTTTATAGCCGCCGCTCATTTGTTAAACGCTTAAAATTTCTCTCCATTTACCATCCGACATATGCAATAGCTTTTGCGAACTTAATTGGTCCTTTGCATATTTGCCTTCAAGAAGATCGTTATAAGCTTGAATAAGCTTTTCTTCAGAATCTATGACCAATGTATTTTTGTTTGGAAAATCTGAAAGTATATGTCCGTCAATCTTGAATTGAAAAACCATCTTGTTTAACACTAGCGCATCCATAAAAATTGACGAAGCAGTAATAGCAAGAATAATGTCCGCTTTAAATATAGCATCAAAAATATCATTGTCATTTTTAAATACAACTTTATTCATGATATCCTTGTCGATCACTTCTATCAACTTATCCTTAATATTGAGCATCGGATGAAATCTGATGACCAATTGGTAATCGGTTAATGATGCTAAAAGTGGTTTGAGAATGTCAAACTGATCTTTTATAAGATAATCGTTAGCTGTACACCACAAAATACCCGGTACACTGTTCTTGTTATTCAATTTTTTATATTTCTCGGCAGTTACAATGTAATTTAAATTTCCTGCAACAACCAGTTCATCATCCGCAAATGCCTTGTTCTTATTAAGCACCTCTTTAAAGAAATCGCCCCATAGTATAAACTTATGCGGCTTGGGAAGACCATTAAAAGGCTTGTTGCATTCCAACTCAACAGGCGTCATATTATATACGGTGTGGCCTTCGTAAATAATACCATGTTGTACGCCATAAGATGTCATATTCTTATTGTTCGTCCTGTTTATTGCCTGTGAAATGAATCGGCCACCTGTAGGATAAAATTCATCCTGAAAAAATATATTTGTCTTATGTTTGCACAACGAGAAATGATTTCTCATCCATAAATAATTTACAAAAACATAATTCTGATCAAAAACAACTTTTTGAAATTCATAAGCCAACACATTACCATCTATGCAATTAATGTTCTTAAACTCAATATCTCTTAAGCTTCTGATCTTTCGGTAAACCAAAAAGGCCTTCAGTGAATGGTTGCATAACTGCAAAATAGTGGGAAATGATCTTATATAAGTATGGTCCCATTTACCTGACCAATTGATGTTCGTCTCAAGATCGTTGAAATAAGGTAAATAGGTACTGCTAGATCCGAAACGATAGTTATGTATTTTTCCCAATATCCTATCCTCTTGGTTATTTTCTTCCCAAGTACCCGGACATGTGGTAACAACATAGTTATTAAATTGAGATCCTTTGTATTTGTCCTTATGTCCTTGAGCTTTTTTCTAAATTTCATGGATTGATCCAACCCCATTCTTATCTTCTTAAAAAATGTGCGGGGTCCGGCAAAATAATGCTTTTTCAATTGGTAATTAAAATCTACCTCAGCGGCTAAACATTTTTGAATTAAGTAATTCCGAATACTGGTACAATAAACTGCAGAATACACAGATGGAAGGATCACCAATATTTTTTTTTTCGCCAAGGACACTAACCCTTTCTTAATGATATTTTTCAAGTAAAATAGATCTGTCAAGAACGAACGAGTTGGATATTTTTCTGATATTGAAGTTTGCCAAAAAAGATTTAATCCATTCCATTCGATATCTCTTATCTGAGTTGTTTTATTTATACCCACTAAACTAACATCTCCGATCGCATCGATCATGTCTTTCACTGTATTCCTCAAAATTATCAGCTGTGGATCTAACGCCTTAACATTTATAATAGTAGATCCTTTTGGTAAAACTCCTGTTACGTCTAAAACGTCATATTTGCCTATTAAATCCTTTATTGTTTTTAGAAAATCTTGGTTATTATAACTAAAATTTATTATTACCATTTTAAGTCTTTAATTCCCATTTCAACAACTGACTTGTTTTGGAAGTGCGCGAATGCCCTCTTGTTGTTTCTGTATCCACAATATTGAATTTTAAAATATCTCCCGGCACATCTACCAAAAACCCCGTGGCGAAGTTTGAGGCAAATGACACGTAAAAAAAATACTCTCCAAAAGCCAAAACATTTTTGGATATTTTTATTTGAAATATGTTTTCTCCTAATTTGATATTGTCCAAACAATTCGGAAGGTTATCGAATGTATCAGACTCAATAAGTATTTCCTCATTATTTGTTTGCACAACTATGTATCCGTAAAGATTCGGAACCAATTTAGTGGAGTGAAGTGTAAGATTAACATAAATATCTTCTGAGATATCGTACTGCTCTCTTGGCTTACCCTCTGCATCTATCAATTCAGCCTTTACTAACTGTAGATCCTTTTTTTCAAGTTCCTTTTTTTCAAACGTATTCGCTAAACCCAATTTTTGATTGCCGGCTAAATATTTGTCAATTGCCTCAGTCTTTGTTCCCTCAAATTCAAGCTTTCCATTAACAAGTAATATTCCCTTGTCGCATAGTTGCTTTACAGATGATAAATTGTGGCTGACAAATAAAACTGTTCTTCCTTGTCCGCTTACGTCCTTCATCTTACCTAAACACTTCTTCTGAAATTCCGCATCTCCAACTGCCAATACCTCATCAACAATTAAAATTTCAGGTTCTAAATGCGCGGCAACTGCAAATGCCAATCGCACATACATTCCACTGCTGTACCGTTTTACAGGTGTGTCAATATATCTTTCAACGCCGCTAAAATCAACTATCTCATCAAACTTACTTTTTATTTCTGCTTTTGTCATGCCAAGTATGGCGCCATTCAAAAAATATTTTCTCGTCCTGTAAGTTCAGGATGAAAACCTGTACCAACTTCCAACAAAGCGGCAATGCGACCTTTAACTTTAATATCTCCAACTGTAGGTGCTGTAACCCTTGAAAGTATTTTTAGCAATGTAGATTTTCCTGCACCATTTTTCCCAATGATGCCTAAAACTTCGCCTTGTTTAACTTCAAAATTAATATCCTTGAGCGCCCACACCAAATTGCTGCTTCCCTTGTGGCTTCTATCGTTTGTTTCTCCTACTTTTAAATACGGGTCTTCCTTTCCGCGAACTTTGTGCCACCACCTGTTTAGATCGTGCGTAATTGTTCCGGTACCAACTTGCCCCAACTGATATTGCTTTCCTAAATTTTCTACTTTAATTACAACCTTACTCATTGTGTAAAACTAAACAGTGTCCATAAACGACTTTTCTACTTTATTAAAAATAATGACTGAGAATAAAATAAGAACGGTCATAAAACTAAAACCATATACTAACCAGATTCCATCAAAGTAACCGCTACCCAAAAAAATGAACTTGAAAGCTTCAATAATAGATGTTAACGGGTTAAGCAACATTAAAAATTGAATTTTAGATGGCATAGAGGAAATAGGTAACACTACGGAACTTGCATACATTAATAACTGAACCCCAAAGCCAACCAAAAAAGTTAAGTCGCGATATTTTGTTGTTAAAGAAGAAATGAAAATACCAAAGCCCAATCCAAGTCCTGCCATCATGAATACCAACATAGGCAACAACCACATATATTGCCATTGCGGCTGCACAGCATCGGTTGTAAAAATAAAATAAAGCCAGGTCAATATAAAGATCAGAAACTGTATGACAAATTTGATCAGGTTAGAAACTAAAATGGATAAAGGCATTATTAAACGCGGAAAATAAACTTTTCCGAACACGCCTGCATTTGAAGTGAACGTTGTAGAGGTTTTTGTAATGCAATCAGCAAAATAGGTCCATAATGTTATTCCTGCCAAATAGAACAAAATGGCCGGATTTCCATCTGTACTTAAATGCGCCAAGTTTCCAAAGATGAAAGTAAATGTTAAGGAAGTAATGATAGGTTGAATAAAAAACCAAATTGGCCCAAGTATGGTTTGCTTATACACTGCAACAAAATCACGACGAACCAATAACATTAACAGGTCGCGGTATTGCCAAATGGCAGCCACATCAACCTGGTACCATTTATGACGTGGTCTTATAATTAGATCCCAATTACTATCGTCAGTTTCTTTCATTTTATTCAACAATTACTTCTTCCCTTTTTGGAAAGTGAATTAAAACTCCCATTCCTTTTTTACTGTATACTGCCATGCTTCCTATTGCAGCTGCGTGAGCGTTTGTAGTATATAAGATCTTTTTTAAATGATCCACATTACCGCATCCGCCAGACGCTATAACAGGGATATTTACACTCTTAACAATTTGCTCCGTTACTTCATCATCGTAGCCTTCCCAGGTACCATCGTTATCAACGCTTTGCACCATTAGTTCGCCCACGCCAACTTCATTCTCAAGAAATTTTGCATACTCCACTATCGCGGCTTTTATTTTATGGCCGATATGCGAATAGGGAGATTTTTGTCCAAACAATCGTTTTTTAATATCAACGCAAGCAACCACCGCTTGCGCACCATAATCGCTGGTCACTTTTTTTATTATCTCCCGATCTTCCTGGATCAAAGAGTTTACAATTACTTTTTCTACACCAATTTTATAAAGTGTTGCAAAATCCTCATAGGTTTTTACCCCTCCTCCATAGGCAAAAGGCATAAACGCCTCGCTTGCCATGTCGGCAATCTTGTGAAAATTTGGTTTGCGTTTTTGTTTTGAAGCGTTAATGTCTATTAGAATTAATTCATCTACTTCCTTATCGTTAAATATTTTTATGGCGTTTATTGGATCGCCTATATAGGATGGGTGTTTGAATTTTACGGTCTTCACTAAACCACTTCCATCGTATAATAAACAAGGTATGATCCTTTTGAGCGCCAATTAAAAAGTGATGAAAGATGAATTATGAATAACTGGCATGGTGAAAAGATCTATGTGTGCTATTTAGTTAAATTACAATTTTGAAAAATTCTCCAACACTGCCATTCCAAATTTCAAACTCTTCTCGGGATGAAATTGTGTTCCATAGATGTTTTCTTTATTTACAGCACACGTAAAATCAATTCCAAAATTACTTGTAGCAATGGACTGTTGGTGATCTAAACATTTTACG
The DNA here is from genome assembly GCA_016705695.1 of Sphingobacteriaceae bacterium. Lineage (GTDB taxonomy): Bacteria > Bacteroidota > Bacteroidia > B-17B0 > Aurantibacillaceae > Aurantibacillus. Next base: position 246,564 of record JADJLA010000005.1, on the reverse strand, counting down.
TAATACGAATGCACAAAATAAAATCTATTCTTTCCGGTGCTATTCAACAACTTATTTTCTCGCTTTACATCAACATATGCCCAGCCCATATTTGGTACTTTTAATTTTAACGATGGGTCTGGATCAAACTTAACTGTTTCTGCATCTATCCATCCTAATCCTTCCTTTACGCCTTCTTCGCTTTTTTTTGTAAGTAGTTGCATTCCTAAACAGATCCCTAACACAGGTGTCTTTTCAACTAATACTTTTTCATTCAATAAAGGGATTAGTTCCGATCTTTCCAAATTCTCCATGCCTTTATCAAAAGCACCCACCCCAGGCAATAAAATTTTCGATGCAGTTCTTATTTCTTCTTTGTTACTCGAAATGATCACATCCTTTACGCCGATCTTTTTAAACATGTTAAGCACCGAAGCTAAATTTCCAATTCCATAATCAACAATAACGATCATAAATTTTTATTCTTAACTAAAACTTCTTCTGGAACTTTTACGGTAAGTGAATAGCCAATACTTTCAATGGTGATGAAATACACATTTTCGTTTGCTAACGATTTTACCGAACCGTTAAGTCCTTTGAATGGTCCATATTTAATAAGTACTTTATCACCTTTTTGAAGTGATTGAGAGAGGGCGCCTTCCACAAAATATCCTTTTTCTTCTATCGACTTAAGTGCCGTGATCTCAATATCTCTAACAGTTGCATCACCACCATTGTAACGTACATAATTTAAAACACCTTGTGCCTTAAAAACAATATCGCGCTCCTTCTCACTTACTTTTACAAATACATATCCGTTTATCAAAGGCGTACTTACCGTTTTCATACGATCACTCCATCTACGCTTTTCGGTTTTTAATGGCACATAACTTTCCAAACCAAGATCCGTCAAACGTTGATTCACTTTTTTTTCGCTTCGCGATGTTACATATAATACTCTCCAGTTCATTTTAATTTGGCACGGCTTCGCCACCTCAGTCCCAACCGAGTTTTATTTTTATTACCTTAGGTAATAGTAAACCCAAAGGCTTTTAATTATTTATTCCATATCAATAAAGGATGTAGATCCTTTTGTTGAATGGATTTAATATCAAATTCGCCTGAACGAAAACATCTGAAAGTAATTTTTTTATTCAGTTTTTTCTCGGCCTTACCTATCAATTCTTCCAAGTACGCAATGTTAATATCCCCTATAAAAACTAGCTCAATTGTATCGCTCTCTAAACCCTTGGCTAATTGGCCCACGAGGTAAACTTTTTCAAGATTGCCTATATGCTGCATCACATAATCTACCAAATGGTTAATGCCCGTTATTTTCATCAACATTTGTTGTATATCATTGAATAGCAAGTGCTTTTGATTGGCTTTAAAAAGTTTTTTATTGCCTTCGGTATAGGAATTTAAAAAACCTGCTTTTTCAAACTTGTTGAGTTCTAAACGTATAGAATTGGTAGAGTCGCCAAATTCCTCTTCCAAACCGCGTAAATACGATACCGAATTCCCATTTAAAAAGAACTTTAGAAGGATCTTGATCCGGGTTTTTGAAGATATGAGGATATCGAACATAAATTGAGTAATAAAATTACTCAATTTATAGCATTAGGCCAAATTATTTAGTGTAAGAGCTGCCTTTTCCGTAGCCATAACCATAGCCGTAGCCGTAGCTATAACCGTAACCTTTGTAATAATAACGTTTTCCAATATTTCTAACTCCATTTAAGATGAAAAGCAAATTGGAGATATTATTGCTTTCTTTGATCTCCTGAACAAAGTTGATAGTTTTTTTATTCGGTATTACACTAGATTTAATAATGTCTTCGATAACTCCTTCTCCTTGGTTTGTAATGAATGTTGTTATGCCATTTGAAGGAGCAGGCAAGCCAAGATTCTTATAAACTCTTGGTTTATGCAGATCCAACTCCATTATTAAAGTTCGCTTGCCGGTTTTCGCTAGTGTTGTTGCCAAATTTACACTTGTAAAAGTTTTGCCTTCACCAGGTAAAAAAGAAGTTACTAAAAAAGTTTTTTGGTCATAGCCTACACTTGCATATTGCAAATTAGTTCGAATATTTCGAAATGCCTCAGCCGCCAAAGAATTAGGTTGCATATCTACAAATGCCCCATCTTCTTCATCTGCTTTTTTAACAAAAGGTATAACTCCTATTGCAGGAATGTCAGATAATTCCTTTAAGTGTTCAATGCTTTTGATCTTTGTAAAAAATAGTGTTCTTAACAAAATAATTATTAGTGAAATTGCAAATCCCGCCGAAAGAAAATTTCTTTGCAATCCCATTCTATCCGGACTTACTTCTCCTGTATTTCTAGGAGCTTCTATAATTGTTGCGTCGGGCACTATACTGGCTTTAGCTATACGTGTATTAGCCTTTTTCTCTAATAAAAAGTTGTAGATCGACTCATTTACATCTAACTTACGTTGGAATCCCAATATATCTTGTTGCTTCTGTGGAATTGATTTTGCCTCACTAATGTATTTGGCGATCTGCCCATTAATATTATCAATTTTTAGAGTAGTTGCTTTTCTCTCATTACTAATATTAACCAAAAGATCTTGTTTTAATTTCTTAATGGTATTGACGTGCTCTTGTAAACCAGGGTTAGCATCAGTAACCAAATAATATAACCTATTTAATTCAATTTGCTTAGTATATAATTCAGTGGCTGCTTTTGGTATAAACCCTTCCTTTCCGGTAATAAAGATAGAAGGTGGCAAAAATTGAGGGTCTTTGTCGTCAATAATATATTTCTCTAGATCGTTAAGTGACTGGATTTGCATCTGAGCTACTGATCTTTCTTGATCATAGGATCCTATTTTGCCAAGAAAATCACCTTCTTCCCAAGTAAGATTAACAATTGATTTACGCTGCTTATACATTTGTAACGTATCAACACTTGCATTCAGCAAAACAGAGATCTCGTTTAACTGTCGATCGATGTAGTCAATAGTTTTATCATTTAGTTCAATTTTTGACTTAAGTTTACTATAAAAATATTCTTGATTCAAAGAATCTAAAATAAGAACAGCTCTTTCAGGAATGATATCGTTTAAACTTAGTTCCAAAATATTTGTATAATCCGGATTTTCCACGCTAATATTCTCGCGCATTTTATAAATAAGAAATTCATTTGTGTGTACTATGAATTGATAATAAATATCTTTTAATGACTCAATTTTTCTTGACTCTAACGGCAGGTTTTTAGCAATTAACATGTTAAAGTCGAGATCGATCAACTCCCTACCGAAAAATCCTTTTTTGATCTCCTTTTTTATTCTCTTTTAAATAAGCAATTTCGTAAGAGGTACTATCAATGATCTTAAAATCAAACACTGTTTCACAAAGTGAAGAATTAATATTATTGATCATTACGTTAAAGGGCATTCCACCAAACTGCTCGGTTGTTCGTACCTTGCCTACAATAAAATAAGAGATCTCTAATTTACTCTTAAGCTTATTCACTACTTTGTTGAGTAGGTCATATGATAATAAAACGCGTTTCTCATTTGAGTTATCAATATAACTTTGACCACCATAAAAATTAGCATCGGTTACTACATTTCCTTTGTAATAGGCGTCGTTATTTTGTAATAGGATCTGCGTTGATATCTTGTAAGTGGAAGTTAAACGGTAGATGTAAAAAGTTCCGACAAAATAAAAAATAGGTAAAAAGATCAGAGGGATCCACCAATTTGCCTTCAAGACCCTGATGATCAAATTGAAGTCTTTTTGGGTAATTATAGCTTGTTTAGCTGATTTTGCCATTGGTGGATTACCAACAAAATTAGCTGATTTCGTTGAAAATTCAAGGTTGTGGGGTAAAAATAATTTATGTATCTTCGTGGCTCTATTTAAGTTACTTAATGGGATTTAAACAATATAGCGTTCTTGTAATTTTCCTTCTTTTGGCGGTTACTACAAATGGTGGCGTTCCTCCTCCTCCACCTCCTGTTATTGAACCAACTTGTTAACCACCACCTTACATACCAATTGACGGTGGTATAACACTACTTATTGCTGCTGGCGCGGCATACGGAGCCAAAAAGATCTATACTTCAAGAAAAAAAGCTGAAGCAGATCAGTAAGTCATGTGGGCAAATCTTAAGAAAAGTGCCGTATTAAAATTTCTTGTATCTTCCGCAGTAACCTACCTCGCACTTTATTTAATTTATCAGTTTATTGTAAGGCGAAACACTTATTACGATCAGAAATTCATTGGAACAATAATTACAGGAAGTGATTTTATCTTACAACTATTTGATTTTAAGATATTTAAAGTTTTACAAGACCGCGATTTCCAGGTGATCGGCATAGATGGGTCTAGTGGTGTCTGGGTTGGTTCTAACTGTAATGCTATTTCTCTATTCATGCTTTTTGTTGTGTTCATTATTTGGTATCCGGGCCATCAAAAGTCAAAATTGTGGTTCATTCCTTTTGGGATTGTAACAATTCACATACTAAATATTATACGCGTGGTTGGCTTAGCACTTGTTGCCAAGTTTGCGCCCACTTGGCTCGACTTTAATCACAGTTATACTTTTACGATCATTGTTTATGCTTACATTTTTATACTATGGATGTGGTGGGTAAATAAATTCGCAGGCAAAAACACAACGGCCAAATGAAAATAAACTGGAAATCTTTTGTCCTGTTCTTCCTATTGTTTGCAGTACTTGGTTATTACCGCGAAAAATTCTTCGTTACCTTAAATCACCTGATGTATATTAAGTATTACGGCCATGGTAACGAAGAACACCTTGATCCCTTCATCCATTTCTTTGATTATTTTGAGTATAATACTTTGTACTATATGAAATACCCTTTCACTATTCTTTCAATAATACTGTTTGGATGCTTGAGCTTTTTTGCAGTGCGCTTTATTTTGGGAACAAAAAAATTATGGCGCTGGGTTGTTTATTCTTATCTCATTTTACTAACTTTGGCAGGCTTAAGTATGGTGTTCGGTTATATTGTTAACCAACGTTTGCAAGATGATGAATACACACTTAGCCGATGGTTGGTTGGAATTATTCAATCGCCCATTATAACAATTATAATTATAGCATCGCATCAATTACTAAAACAACCAGATCAAGAAAATAAATATTAAAACATATGAAAAAAGATCCATTCATTTTTAAATTCATAAAAGAAGAGCACGAACGTCAAACACACGGTATTGAATTAATTGCCAGCGAAAATTACGCAAGCGATCAAGTAATGAAGGCCATGGGAAGTGTACTTACAAATAAATATGCTGAAGGTTATCCCGGAAGAAGATATTATGGTGGATGCGAAGTTGTAGATAAAGTAGAACAACTGGCAATTGATCGCGCTAAAGAATTGTTTGGTGCTGAATGGGTAAACGTGCAACCACACTCTGGCGCACAAGCAAACGCCGCAGTAATGTTGGGAGTTATCAAACCCAGTGATACAATTTTAGGTTTTGACTTAAGTCATGGTGGACATTTAACTCATGGCTCACCTGTAAACTTCTCAGGTAAATTATATCGTCCAACTTTTTATGGTGTTGAAGAACATACTGGATTAATTAATTACGATAAAGTTGAAGAAACCGCTAAGCGCGAAAATCCAAAATTAATTATTTGCGGTGCAAGTGCTTATTCACGCGATTGGGATTATGAACGCTTACGCAAAATTGCCGATAGTGTTGGCGCATTATTGTTGGCCGATATCTCTCATCCATCTGGTTTAATTGCCAAAGGAATCTTAAATGATCCTTTGCCTCATTGCCATATTGTTACAACTACAACACACAAAACATTGCGCGGCCCTCGCGGTGGAATGATCATGATGGGAAAAGATTTTCCAAATCCTTGGGGAGAAAAAACACCAAAAGGTGAAACAAAAATGATGAGCGCTATTTTAGATAGTGCCGTTTTCCCAGGTACACAAGGTGGTCCACTAGAACACGTGATCGCCGCAAAGGCAGTTGCTTATGGTGAATGCTTAAGCGATGAATACATGACTTATTGCGTTCAAGTAATTAAGAACGCGCAAACCATGGCCAATGCTTTAATGAGCAAAGGGTATAAGATCATTAGCGGTGGAACTGATAATCATTTAATGTTGATCGATCTTCGTAATAAAAATATTACCGGTAAAGAAGCTGAAAAAGCCTTAGGAAATGCTGATATTACCGTAAATAAAAACATGGTGCCTTTCGACGATAAATCGCCATTTGTTACAAGTGGAATTCGTATTGGTTCTTCGGCAATTACATCCCGTGGATTGAAAGAAAAAGATTGTATAAAGATAATTGAGTTTGTTGACGCAGCTTTAATGAACAAAGACAATGAAAAAGAATTAGCTAAGATCAAAAAGAAAGTGAATACGATGATGATCAAATTTCCTTTGTTTAAAGCTTAATTCTGATCGAAGCGTTCAACTTTATTAACGCCTTTTACTTTTTTAAGATTATCTATCAAATGGTTCAAGTGCTTTGTATCATGCACGTAGATCATTATCGTTCCTGTAAAAATTCCGTCTTCGGTGTCAAAACTAATAGAGCGCATATTCACATTATTTTCGCTCGAGATCACCTTGGTAATATTATTTACTAAACCTAATTCATCAGTTCCAATTAATTTCAATCCCGCAAGGAAAGAAATAAGTTGATCGTTGGTCCACTTTGCTTTTACAACTCTATACGCATAATTAGAAAGTAATTTAACGGCATTAGGGCAAGATACACGATGTATCTTTATTCCTTCTCCAACAGTAACAAATCCAAAAACGTCGTCGCCCGGAATTGGGTTACAACATGGCGATAATTTATAATCAAGTTTTTGAAGATCGTCGCCTATCACCAACATATCGCTTCCGCCGCGGGCACTTGTAACTAACTGTTCTATTTTCGGGGCAGTTTTAGCTTTCTTTCCTTTAATAGGGTTTTCTTTATGCTTATAAAAATCTTTTATTTCTTTTGTATCCACATTACCAACAGCAACTCGGTAAAATAATTCCTGCGATGTTGGCAATTTTAAAAATGAAACAAAATCATTTATATTTTGAATTGTAAATTCCAATTTGTTCTTGTAGAATTTACGCTCCAACATTTCTCTTCCGCCCTCAGCGGTTTTACGTCGCTGTTCTTTTAAAGAGTTCTTTATTTTAGATTTTGCGCGAGCTGTTACAACCAATTTCAACCAATCATCCTTTGGCGTTTGCTTATTACTGGTTAATATCTCAATTTGATCGCCACTCTTTAATTCGTAACTCAGGGGGACCAATTTATGATTTACTTTAGCACCAATACATTGCTCGCCGATCTTTGTATGAATATCGAAAGCAAAATCTAAAGCTGTAGAACCTAAAGGCAAAGTTTTCATATCACCCTTAGGCGTAAATAAAAATATCTCGTCGCTAAATAAATTGAGTTTAAAATCATCAATAAATTCTAATGCATTTGGGTCGGGGCTATCTAACATTTCTCTTACGCGTAATAACCACGCTTCGAGTTTACTTTCTTTTTCAGCCGCCGCATCTTTATATTTCCAATGCGCAGCATATCCGCTCTCGGCCAATTCATCCATGCGCACCGAACGAATTTGCACCTCTACCCATTTTCCTTCGGGGCCCATTACGGTTGTATGCAAACTTTCGTAACCATTACTTTTTGGTGTGCTGATCCAATCACGTAAGCGTTCAGGACTTGGATGATAAAAATCGGTGATAATGGAATATACTTTCCAGCAATCTGATTTTTCATTTTCAACTGGCGAATCAATTACAATGCGAATGGCAAACAGATCATAGATCTCCTCAAACGCTACACCCTTATCTTTTACCTTATTATAAATGCTAAAAATAGATTTTGGCCGACCGAATATTTTAAAGCTAAACCCTTGCTCTTGCAAAATTTCTTTTAAAGGATCAATAAATTTTTGAATGAAACGTTTACGTTCCGGTTCCGTTTCCGTTAATTTTACCGCGATCTCGTAATACGCATCGCTGTTAGTATATTTTAATCCAAGATCTTCTAGTTCCGTTTTAATTGTATTCAATCCAAGACGATGAGCGAGCGGTGCGTATAAAAATAAGGTCTCGCTGGCTATTTTCATTTGCTTATCACGCTTCATATGATTAAGCGTGCGCATGTTGTGCAAACGATCGGCAAGTTTTATCAAGATAACGCGAATATCCTCACTCATAGTGAGTAATACTTTTCTAAAATTTTCGGTTTGAATAGATGACGTATTATCAATAACGCCCGATATTTTCGTTAATCCATCAATGATCTGCGCAACCCTCTCGCCAAATAAACCACGTATATCTTCTAAAGTAAGATCAGTATCTTCAACGGTATCGTGTAACAAAGCACATACAATTCCGGTGGCGCCCAATCCCATTTCTTCGGCACAAATTATAGCAACTGCAATTGGATGATAAATATAAGGCTCGCCACTTTTTCGACGCATTTCTTTATGCGCTTCTACTGCAACTTCAAAGGCTTTGCGGATCATTTCCTTATCGCCTTTTTCAAGGCGACGCTTGCAAGCTTTAATTAAAAGTTTGTATCGGTTAAGTATCTCCTTACGTTCAGCTTCGAGGTCGATTTGCATAGTTCAATTTATACCAAATATAACTATAAAATAGTCCAATATGCTCGTCTTTTTTCGCCAATACATCTTCAAAAAATAGTTCCGTAGCTTAGGCTATGCAACAATTTTTTTCATTGTCTTGTCAAAAAATTACTTCGCATCTTTGGTCTATTTTATAGTTACATTCGGTATTACAGTTTGAATTTACTTATAATCTCTAAGAAATGAAATAGAATAGAAAGAAATTTAGGATGTTTTAGATAAAGCGGTTTTACTGAGAAACTAATACCTTTTACTTGGGAACAAAAATAGGAGTTTGCTTATTGGGATCTGGTTTATCGGCCTTATCGTTCTTGTTCTTTTCATTGCGAGCATCCACATCTTCAGCCACAACCCATTTTCCTTTTCTTTGGATCATTGAATCAAAACTTCCATCAGGGCCATAATATTGAGGCAAACCGTCCATTACGGTTCCTTCTTCGCGAGGACCCAAATGGCTATAAACTATTCTACCACTTTTATCATCGTACTTTAAACTCATGGTAACGTCACTACTGTATTCGAACATCAAACGTTTGGGGTTTTTTTTAGGGAACTTAAATGCATCTTTACCAAAAATCGGGGTGCCATCTGATTTAAAATATAATACGTCTATAAATTTCCGCTGGATCAATTTATCATTTCCGTCCCATGCAATTAAAGTATAATAATCTTCGCATTCGATAATATCTAAATACAACATGCCAAACCATTTATCGGGTGTGCCAATGTATGTTTCGGGATTTTTTACGCTCCCTGATTTATCCACGAGTTTAAAGAATTCGTAATTGTTTATCGTTTCGTATTTCATAAATCCCTTCTTAACCCGTTTTGAATTATTCACTAATAAAAATCCAAAAAATAAATGTGTTTCATCATCCTTATGAATGTTCCAAGTGATCAATTTGAATTTTTTGTTCTTTGGACTTAAGGTTGAGATCTCCTTTAAACTATCAAACGGGAAATCAAGTGATTTTTGACTTACGGCAATGGATTCGATCGTTTTTATAAAATCTTTATTGGCCGCCATTCTATCCGCCTCCTTTTTACTATAAAAGACCTCCGTTTGCAAGCTTCTTAACTCAAACAACTTAGCGGCGAATGTACTTTTAATAGAATCTGCCTTTTGCGCAAAGGAAAAGGACGAGATCACAAAAAAAAGATAAATGAGTTGTTTTTTCATTTGACCAATAACGCAAATATCAGTAATTTGTTACAGTATTGAGCATGAAAGCTTCGATTTTATAAACCATTTTATGTTATACCTGCGTTTTGCACGTTTATTTTTAAGTTACCTCGCATTTATAATGCTTGGCGTGGCTATTTATAACTACGAATTAAGCATTTACTTGTTACAGCAGGCCAAGGGTCAATTACAGGTTTTAAGTGGTACAAAAAGTTTTGAAGACTATAGAGCAAATACTAAGTTAAGCGAAAAAGAATCCTTTAATCTCCGGCTTATTGATGAAATCAAAAAATTCTCGGTAGACAGTTTAGGATATAAACCAACCGATAATTTCACCACCATTTATGATCAACAAAACAAACCAATTTTATGGGTAATAACTGCTTCCGAAAAATACGAACTCAAAGCGGTTGAATGGGAATTCCCTTTAATAGGAAGCGTGAGTTATAAAGGTTTTTTTAATAAAGAACTTGCTCTAAAAGAAAAGCATAAATTGCAGGCCGCCGGGTATGATGTTGGAATAAGAACCGTTTCGGCGTGGAGCACTTTAGGATGGCTTAGTGATCCCTTATTAAGTTCGCACTTAACTAAAAGCAAAGGCAACTTTTGCAATCTCCTATTTCACGAACTTTTTCATGCCACGTTCTTTGCATCAAGTAACATAAATGAGAATGAGAATCTAGCCAATTTTATAGCGCACAAAGCCACCATTCAATTTCTTAAAAAAGATACGCTTGCCCTACAGGAATATATGTATGATGATGCTCAACGCGAAAAGTTGAATATATTCCTTAACGCGAATACAAAAGCCTATAAATTATTCCTAGATTCGGTTTTAAACCACAAAAACAAGCTCATTTTGAAACAAAAAGAGCTTGTTTTTTTAATAAAAAAACTTAAAAACGAAGGGGTTAAAAAAGAAAAACTTGTTTTGATGACCGAAGAAGAAATTCTGCTTGAGCAGAACGCCTATTTCATTGATTATATGCAGTACAACAGCCGGCAAGATAGCCTCGAAAATGCTTTTAACAAATTTTATAAGGGGTCGATAAAAAACATGGTACGGTCTTTGGCACCATAAGGGTGTAATAGTTATATTTGAAATCAAGACATAAAAAATATGAAAACCCTTCTTTTACCTTTTGTACTCCTTTTTTCGATTGCATCCTTTGCTCAAACAGGTTATGATGTAAAATTCCAGATCAAGAATAATACAGATACTACGATGTTCTTAGTTCGTACAATTTTTGACAAGCAATATATTTCTGATACCTGTAAAAAAGTAAAAAATGGCTTGGTGCAATTTAAAGGCAAAAAAACATTAGATAAAGGCGTGTATACTTTAGTGAGCCAGGAGAAATCGGTTTACTTTGATTTTTTAATCAACGACTCGTACAATTTTACGGTAAGTTTTGATCGCAATGATATTGTGAATTCATTGAAGTCGAATGGAAGCAAAGAGAACGAAGATATGTTTGCTTATTTAAAATTTATGACCAATAAAAATGCAGAATTCATAAAAGCTAAAGATCAAGCCACAAAAATGAACAAAACTGATAGCGCCAAATTTGTAAAGGAAAAATTTGAGGCTATGACAAAAGACGTTGTGAAATTTGAAGAAGCTTTTATGAAAAAAGTGAAAGGCACTTTTACCTACGACTTTCTAAACATGAAAAGCGAGAAAGAAGCTAAAGAAGTTCCAAAAGCATCTAATGGAAGGCCGGATAGTTTATGGAGATACTACTACTATAAGAATCATTTTTTTGAAGGCGTAGATTTTAAAGATAAACGAATTGTTACTATCCCTTTCTTCGACGATCGCGTGAAACGCTATTTTGACGGTGTTATATTTCAATACTCTCCAGATAGTTTGATAAAAGAATTGGATTGGATGTTGAGCCAATGCGTAACAAATGAATTGGTGTATAATTTATTACTGGGGCATTTTACATATAAGTACGAGCAAGATAAGCGCATGAGCTTTGACAAAGTGTTTGTACACTTAGCAGATAACTATATTTTAAACGGCAAAGCTAAAGAAGTGTACACTGAAGAAACCGTTAAGGCAATAAAAAAACGCGTTGACGTTCTTCGCAATCTATTGATAGACTCAAAGGCAAGCGAACTTTACATGATAGATACTGTTGACGCACGCAAAGTTATAAAGATGGGCTTTGATACAGTTATCTCCAGCAAAAGCGCTACCGAACTATATTATAAGAACATCGACAAGTTAACGCCTATGTTCAAGACATTATATATGGTTAATGCAAAGTTCACTATTTTGGTTTTTTGGGATGTAGATTGCAGTCATTGCCAAACAGAGATCCCAAAACTGCACGAAGAACTTAAAAAAGTGAAAGGTAAGATCGATTACAAAGTTGTTTCCGTTTACACAAAAGAAGAATTTGAAAAATGGCGTAAATATATCATCGAGAAAAAGCTTACGGATTTTTATCATTTATATGATCCTATCCATTTGAATAATATAAAAGATAAATACGATATCATTTCAACACCGGTGATATATGTACTAGATAAAGACAAATTGATCAAAGGAAAAAAGATTGCGGCTGACCAAATGGTAGGCCTTTTAGAATATTTGAACAGCGTAGATAAAACCCCAAGTAAAAAATAAAACTGTATATGATGATCCGTTCCGCCAAACTTCAATTATCCATCTATTTTAGCATTTTATTCGCTTTTTCATTTGCACAAAGCGGATACGATATTCGCTTTAACATGAAAGGAAATAAAGATACGATCATGTATCTTGTAAAATATGTGTGGGATCAACAATACATTGCAGATACCTGCAAAAACATAAAGAATGGTCAAGTTGTTTTTAAAGGAAAAGAAGATCTTGATAAAGGTGTTTACGTTCTGGTGAGTCAAAGCAAATCCATCTATTTTGATGTATTTGTAAACGAGAATCAAAAATTCACTATCACTTGCGATAACAGCGATATAGTTACTACACTCAAGGTAACCGGGAATAAAGAGAACGAAACTTTTTTTAGTTACATTAAGTACATCACCGGCAAAAATCAAGAATTCGGTAAATTCCAAGGACAAACAAAGGGAATGAATAAGGCAGACAGCACTAAATTCATGCTGGATAAAATAAATTTAATGAATGCTGATGTGATGAAGTTTGAAAAAGACTTTATGGAAAGTACTAAGGGTACTTATGTGAATGATGTAATGAATTTAAAAACAGAAAAGAACCCTACAGATATACCAAAAGCGTCGAACGGAAGGCCGGATAGCGTTTATCAATACTACTGGTACAAAAGTCACTTTTTTGATGGCATAGACTTTACTGATGATCGCATCATTAGAACACCATTTTTTGATGATCGCGTAAAACGTTATTTTGAAAGTGTGATCTTACAAGCGCCTGATACAATGATCCAGGAAATTGATAAGATCTTAGCGAAGTGTAAACCCGATGGTTTGGTATACAATTTATTGATAGGGCATTTTACCTATAAATACGAGCAAGATAAGCGCATGGGATTTGATAAGGTGTTTGTTCATCTTTGCGATAAATATATCATTAGCGGTAAAGCTAAAAAAGTTTATGAGGATGAAACCGCTAAGAAAATAAAAGAACGGGCCGATATTTTAAGAAACATCTTATTGGAATCGAAAACACCTGAGATCTACATGATAGATACCATTCACGGACGAGAGGTACTAAAAATGGGATTTGATACAGCCAAAACAAGTGAATCCATAACAAAACTATATTATAAAAATTTAGATAAACTTACACCTTGGTTCAAAACGGTGTACGGAATAAGCGCCAAGTACACCGTGCTTGTTTTTTGGTCGGTAGATTGTGGGCATTGCCAAACCGAGATCCCAAAACTGAACGACACATTAAAAACTTTAAAAGGCAAGATCGATTATAAAGTGTTGTCTGTATATACCAAAGAGGATTTTGAAGCCTGGAGGAAATTCATCATTGACAAAAAACTGGATTTCATAAATGTGTTCGACCCGGTCCATATCAATGACCTTAAGAATAAGTACGATATCTATTCAACGCCGGTGATCTATATTTTGGATAAGGATAAAAAGATCAAAGCAAAACGCTTAGGCTCTGAACAAGTGATAGACATGCTAAAGTTCTTTGAGAAGAACGATCAGAAATAGAAAGCACAAAATTTAAAATAATTTAGGTCGCGCAGTAGTAAAGGAATTAATATGTATTTCTTGAATTAATAAAGAAATAGTGTATTTTAGCCACTGTAAAAATCTAAGCGACCGGTGGAAACTACTATCAAAAAATTACAAAACGAGGTCAAAGCTTTAAAAAAAGAAAACAACGCCTTAAAGGAAAAACTTTTTGAAGAAGAAGTAAAACACACCGTAAAGGTTCCGGAAGCCTTTGCCCCAATATTCAATACTGCTGAAAAAATAGTAGGTAGCTATTTTAAAGGTTTAAAATTCAATCCATCAAAAGGCACAATCGATATCGACAAAGAACGCTACGTTCTATTGAGAGCTTCTACACTATCTTACGAATTTCTAAATTCAATTAAAAATCTATACAAAGAAAGAGGTGAAGAAGAGGCAATAAATATTGGTAAAAACATCTTGTTCGACGTGGCTCACGTACTTGGTCACGAAGACGCTTTAAGCTTTCATAAAAAACTAAAGTTAAAAGACCCAATAAGCAAACTGTCTGCCGGGCCGGTGCATTTTGCCTATACAGGATGGGCATCTGTAGATATTTCTACTGACAGCAACCCCAGCCCTGACGGCAACTTCTTCCTTAAATACAATCATCCATTTTCATTTGAGGCCGATTCGTGGATCAAATTAAAAAAGAAATCTAGTTTTCCGGTTTGCATCATGAATTCAGGTTATTCAAGCGGCTGGTGTGAAGCTAGTTTTGGCATTCCATTAACGGCTGTTGAAATTACTTGCCGAGCAAAGGGTGATAAAGAGTGCTCTTTTATTATGGCTCCTCCAAGTAGGATAGAAGAATATCTTAAACGAGAAAAAAAGACTATTAAAAAATTAGTTATTCCTAAATTCCTTGAGCGAAAAAAAGCGGAAGAAGAACTTAAAGCAAGCGAAGAGCGTTACCGTGATCTATTAGAACACGCTACAGATCTTATTCAGAGCGTTGATATGACCGGAAAAATACTTTTTGTGAATAGCGCTTGGAAAAAAACCCTTGGATATTCTGACGCTGAATTAGAGGATAGGAATATTTTTGATTTTATCCACCATTCCTACCACAGCCATTGCACATCAATGATGAAAGAGATTTCGGAAGGAAAACTACAGAAAGTTGATAAATTCGAACTAGGCATGCTCACAAAAAATAAACGAACTGTTTTATTAGAAGGAAATATAAGCCTAAAAAAGGAAAATGGTAAGCTAGTAGCCACTAGAAGTATATTAAGGAACATCACCGAAAGAAAGATCTCAGAAGAGCGAATTCAACATACGTTAGAAGAAAAAGAAATTTTGCTAAAAGAGATCCATCATCGCGTTAAGAATAACCTTCAGATAATTTCAAGCCTCTTAAATCTTCAGGCCGACACTATAGAAGATGTTAAAGCTAAAGAAAAATATCGCGAAAGTATTGGTAGAATAAAATCAATGGCTATTATTCATGAACTTCTTTATCAAACAAAGAATTTCAACAATGTGAAAGCCGATGATTACCTAAATGAACTTGTTAAATACATTTCGCAAACATATAGTATCAATAAAAATATTGATGTTGAATTAGCAATTGATATTAAAACAAAACGAATAGACATCGACAAAGCCATTCCGTGTGGTTTAATAATAAATGAATTACTATCGAACGCTTATAAATATGCCTTCCCCACCCAAAGTTCTGGTAAAATAAAAATAAAATTGAGCGCCATTTCAGGTCAACCTTATCTTTATGAACTCATTGTTTTAGACAATGGGGTAGGAATGCCGGAAAGTATATATTCTGAATCAAAAACCCTTGGAATGCAATTAGTTCAATCCCTTTTAGAGCAATTAAATGGGAAACTCGAAATTGTAAGGAATAATGGCACTAAATTCATTATTCAGTTTTCTTAGGAAATAAAGTAAACAGTTAAGATGATCACCAAATGATGCATGAATTGATCGGCACCAAACACCCACCAATGGTACTTATTACTTGGATCCTCTAACTTTTTGAACCAGAAACTGATCTTTCCCTTTATAAGATCGATCATAAAATGTGTGATCAATTGAAATCCTCCTGCAAAAATTGCTTTATCAAGATCATACAAGATCCAAACCGTTGTAAAAAATAAAAGTGCGTGCACTAATGCATGAATAAAAATAGGATACAAAGGCTTTCCATATCTTTTTGCATTCAACATCCAATCGGTACTTAAGTGCGTAAAATCGGCCGCCCAATGGCAAACATTTAATGCGATCAACGCTATGAGCATAGTTAAACTCATTTTACACTAATTGTTCTATAGGTGTGCAAACGCCGTTTTCGCATACGTAACATTTAAGTCGATCTTTGAACACATAAGGTTTGTAAATAGATTTATTCAATAGCATGCGCAAACATTCTTGAACACCTTCAATAATGCTTGGATGAGGATGCATCATATCTGCCAACTCACGAATTCCTTGGTTGGTGTGAATTAAATAAGCAACAGCTTGAATGGCCGAACTTGCATGCTCTCCAACTGCGCGCATTCCTAAAATTCTCATCGCATTATCGTTGGTAACAATGATCTTAAAAAAACCAACCGTTTTTCGCATGGCAATGGCTCTTGCGTTTGTAGCATAATCTAATTTCACAACCTTATGTGGAATTCCCTTTGCTACCAATTCCTGCTCATTCATTCCAACCGCCGCAACTTCGGGATTAAGGAACATGATGGTAGAAATATTTTTGTAAGATAAAGGTTTCACAATAGGGCCAAACATTCTTACCACAGCATGACGCGCTTCGCGCTCGCCAACATTTACAAGGGCAACTTCGGTTGTTACATCTCCTGCTACATAAATATTACTGATATTGGTTTGCGTATCATCATCCCAAATGCACCCGCGCTCGTTTAATTTTACGCCCGCATTTTCCAAGCCCAAGCCATTCACATTCGCTTCCCTTCCTATACTCACTAAGGCTTTTTCTACTTGAAATACTTCTGTTTTACCATCCTTATATTTTAACTCGTACTCTACTCCACCATTTTTAATTTCCATACGCACCAAACTTGCGCCGTGATGCAAAAGGCAACCATGAGATTCTAGATTTCTACTAATGATATCGGTGATGTCCTTGTCTTCAAAAGGCAAAATACGATCCGCTTTATCTATCAATGATACTTTTGTATTACCTAAAAGCGAAAAAATTGTTGCAAACTCACAACCAATAACTCCTGCACCTAATACCACCATGCTTTTTGGAAAACGAGTTAGATTACGAATGCCGTTACTTGTCATAATGGTTTTTTCATCAACTGCAATGTTAGCCGGTTTGCGCGGACTGCTTCCTGAACAAATTAAAACATGATCGGTCTTTACTTCTTTTGATGTGCCGTCTTCCTTAGTGATTCGAACGGTATGTTTATCTAAAATATAAGCTGTGCCTCTTTCATAGAACATCAAATTGCTTCTTTGTTTTTGTAGGAACTGCAAGTGAACCGTCATTTGCGTTTTGCGCTCAAACACAGCTTCATTCACAATTCTGGAAACATCCTTAAAATCGGGAATAAAATTTGGAACCAATTCTTTAGTAATCTGAACTTTTAAAGCATGCTCCCACAAAGTTTTTGAAGCAAGTACCCCATCGTACACGCCTGCGCCACCTAATTTGAACTTTTCAATAATGAGAACTTTTTTTCCGAAATCGATCGCGCGCATGGCTCCGGCATAGCCGCTCGGGCCTCCTCCAATAACTATCAAGTCAAAATGCTCCATTTCGAACATGAAGATACAGGTTTTATCATTCCCTCAAAAAAAGGGAATGATAATTTATTACCATCAATAAGTTATAATACCAAACTTGAATTTTTTGCGCTTAATAGCGTAGAACAACGACTGGTTCTTAGAAAGCTGCATTGCGATCTTAGGGCGCGTATAGATCTTCTCTTCTTTAGCCGAGAACATGGCGGTCTTTTTAAAGTTTCCGTCAGATAAATTCATCGCAACGATCACAGTTACCATTTTTCTACTTATACCGTTCTTTGACCGCCTTGGATCAGCATCCGGTTTCAAATTCTTTGGATTATCGTTATAGATAAAATTCAATTTATCACCGGTAACTACAAATGAATACGATGAATGATATCCGCCGTCGTTTGTAGAAACTTGAGTTTTTGGAATGTGCTTTATCCACTTAATAGAAGCATCCGGATTAAAATTCACAACTATGATATCATTATAATTATAATAATACGTTGTTGTACAACCACCTTTAGGCTGACAGGTAGTTACTGCATTAATATAGAATTGCTCAGCCACCATGATCAATCCACCATTGGGTTGACTTACTAAATAATCAATATTATAATTATAAAGTTCTTTATGTTTATCAGCGCGGCGAGCCGACATGAACTCCGTTAAAAAATCGGTTGAGAAATCTTTTGTTCCTTTTGAAAGCTCTTGATTCTTTTCCTTGTCGATCGACATAAAAAATGAGCCGGCTAAACCCGCGGCACTCTTATTCGAATAAAATCCGCCTATAGCAATATTCCCTTTCGGTGTTATAGCAAAACTAACATCACTAATGTATTTATCACCCAAGGTAATTTGCATTTCCTTTAACGATTTTGTAGCATTGTTATAAGAGATCAAGTTGAAAGTATAGATCGGCTTTTTTCGCTCTCTATCTTCTTTCTCTTTCAACACTTTTGCCAGCATGAATACTTTGCCCGAATTATCAACACGATAATTGCTGATAGAAAAATTCTTGTCTTTGTATGGTAATTCTAAAGAAGCCGACCAAAGTACATTAGTATTACCATCTAATAACTTGTAAGAGAATTTTTCATTCGCGTATTTTTCATAAGGGTCATTACGCGCGATCAAGATCTTTGTACTGTCGTTTGACACAATAAAACTGAACGATCCACTATTGCGTTTTTTATCTGCTACGATCTGGTCGATCTCTTTTGGCGAACCGGCTAAACTACCATCATTGGTATTTATTTTTTGTACGTATGCTATCTTTTTATTTTGATCGCCAAAATATGCCGATGAAAAAACAAGGATCTGCCCATTTAAAATAAACATATCTTCATACTGCAATTCCTTTCCATTTACTTCAGGCATCTTAAATTCCTTTACATATTCAAGTGTCATTGTTTTTTTTGAATACTTTTCTATAGCGCCGGTTCTCACACTAAAAAATGAATGTACATTCCTCACGCAATAAAAAGAGTTCTTATCACAACCGATCAAACCACCAATATCAGTTTTTCGCGGTCTAACTAATTCAGGCCCCCATTCTAACTGAGGAGTTTGTGCATTAACGCATACTACGTTTAAAACACACAAGCAAGCGATAAGAAATTTTTTCATGATTTTTTTACGTCTAATCTAGACAAATAAATCCTCTTGAAACACCCCTTAAAATGAAGAAGTAAATAAATTCGACCATTTTCATTTGAATTTTGCCTTTTTATTGATTTTCAGCCTGTTACAGTTTTTTTATTTCCGACTAAATTGTTATTTTTGCACCCCTATAAATAGTAAGAATATGAACGAGAGTATCATTTATTTAGTTCCCGTACTTGGGATAGTTGGATTAATTGTAATGGCCATAAAATCGGCCTGGGTTAGTAAACAAGATGCAGGTGAAAAGAACATGCAGGAATTGGCCGGTTATATTGCCGACGGTGCCATGGCGTTTTTAAAAGCCGAATGGAAAGTGTTAAGCATTTTTGTTGTGTTTGCAGCTGCTTTATTAGCGTATTCAGGAACAATTCATGAAGTTAAAGGAGTACATATCCACTCAAGCTGGATCATTTCTATTGCATTCATCATAGGTGCAGTTTTTTCTGCAACAGCAGGATATATTGGAATGAAAGTAGCAACAAAAGCTAACGTTCGTACCACACAAGCAGCTCGTACAAGTTTAAAACAAGCATTAAAAGTTTCGTTTACCGGTGGAACTGTAATGGGGTTAGGTGTTGCAGGTTTAGCAGTATTAGGTTTAGGTGGTTTATTCATTGCATTTTTAGCAATGTTCAGCAACCTTGGTGCTGATCAGGTAAAAACTGCTTTTGAAGTATTAACAGGATTTTCTTTAGGGGCCGAATCAATTGCATTATTTGCACGTGTTGGTGGTGGTATATATACAAAGGCTGCCGACGTTGGCGCTGATCTTGTAGGTAAAGTTGAAGCAGGAATTCCTGAAGATGATGTTCGTAATCCTGCAACTATTGCCGATAACGTTGGTGATAACGTAGGAGACGTTGCCGGAATGGGTGCCGATCTTTTTGGTTCGTACGTTGCAACAATTTTAGCAACCATGGTATTAGGACAAGAAATTACTTTGAAAGATAATTTCGGCGGTATGTCGCCAATATTATTACCAATGGTAATTTGTGGTCTAGGAATTCTTTTCTCAATTGTAGGAACTTGGTTTGTTACTATTAAAGATGAAAAATCAAATGTGCAGAACGCGTTAAACATGGGTAACTGGTCGTCAATGATCTTAACTGTGATCGCTTCTTATTTTGTTGTTAACTGGATGTTACCTGAAGGTGAGATCTTTTTACGCGATACACACTTTAATAAAATGGGAGTTTTCTTAGCCATATTAGTTGGTACCGTTGTAGGTGCCATTATGAGTATTGTTACTGAATACTATACAGCCATGGGTAAAAAACCTGTGTTATCTATCATTCAACAATCATCTACAGGTCATGCAACAAATATCATTGGTGGTTTATCTGTAGGTATGAAATCAACAGTTATTCCAATTCTAACTTTGGCTGCGGGTATCATGGGTTCTTATTATTGTGCGGGTTTATATGGTGTAGCAATAGCTGCTGCGGGTATGATGGCAACTACGGCTATGCAATTAGCAATTGACGCTTTCGGGCCAATTGCCGATAACGCTGGTGGTATTGCAGAGATGAGTCAATTACCTCCGGAAGTTCGCGAACGTACAGATAATTTAGATGCGGTAGGAAATACAACAGCGGCGACCGGAAAAGGTTTTGCTATTGCTTCTGCAGCATTAACATCGTTAGCATTGTTTGCAGCGTTTGTTGGTATCGCAGGAATTTCTGCAATTGATATTTACAAAGCGCCTGTATTAGCAGGTTTATTTGTGGGTGGAATGATCCCATTCATTTTCTCGGCATTATGTATTCAAGCGGTTGGTAAAGCTGCAATGGATATGGTGCAAGAAGTTCGTCGCCAGTTTCGCGAAATTCCGGGCATCATGGAATACAAAGCAAAACCTGAATACGAAAAGTGCGTAGCAATTTCAACCAAAGCATCTATCCGCGAAATGATGATGCCGGGTGCAATTGCACTTGTTACCCCTGTTTTAGTTGGATTTATTTTCGGACCTGAAGTATTAGGGGGTTTATTAGCGGGCGTAACTGTATCAGGTGTGTTAATGGGAATTTTCCAAAGCAACGCCGGTGGTGCTTGGGATAATGCCAAAAAATCATTTGAAAAAGGCGTGATGATCAATGGCGAGATGTTCTACAAAAAATCAGAACCACACAAAGCATCTGTAACAGGAGATACTGTTGGTGATCCATTTAAAGATACATCTGGTCCTTCAATGAATATCTTAATTAAATTAATGAGTATCGTATCATTAGTTATAGCACCATATATTGCTGTTGTTGGAAGTAGTGAAGGTCATGGCGAACAAATAATAAGCAAAGAAGTTGTTGTTTTAAATATCAATGGTGAGGAAATGACCTTTGCTTCAAAAGAGCAAGCTGATAGCGCCATGGCTGCGAATACAAAAAGCATTGACGAAGTAAAAGGTTTATATGTTGTTGACGGGGCACACAGCTCAGTTGACTTTAGCGTGATGCATATCATCACTTATACTAAAGGAACTATTTTGATCGACAGCGGTTATGTCCACTTTGATAATGCTAACGGTTCAAAGATCTATGCCCGCTTAGACATGACATCATTGAAAACACAAAACGATACGCGGGATGAACATTTGAAGAACAAGGAGAAATTCTTTAATGTTCCGAAATTTAAAACAGCAATATTTGAAGCGTCAGAGATCGTTAAGAACGAAGGAAATAGTATGTACCCTTATACTGCAAAAGGAAAATTAACGATGAAAGGTATAACTAAAGATGTAGAGATGGCTTTTAAGTATATTGGAAGTAACGAGATCGAAGAAAACTATGTTGACGATAAAGGAAAAGAAGTGAACAGAAAAGTTGTGATCACGGGTTTTGAAGGAGAATTATCGATCAACCGTGATGCCTTTGGAATTGGCGGTGGCGGAGCTACTGAAGATGTAAAGGTTGAAATAACCCTTGAAGCACAGCAAGAGAAGAAGTAATTCATATTGAATTCAATACAAAACCCCATCAGAAATGATGGGGTTTTTTTATGCCTCCCTAGCTAATAAAAGGCTTTTCAAGACCTGTACACCCCTCCAATTCCCTCAAATAGACCGCCACTTGCCAAGGCAGATATGCCAGTTTTACAAAGGTTTAAAAAAACGTATGGAATCCGGCCTAATTTTATATCATAATATCAGAAGTAGATCATAAACCTTAAAAAAACCTACACTATGAAAATCATCAACAACGAGCAAAAAATGTTAGACATTATTTTTGCTAAAAGAAATAAAAGTTACGGTGCTTACGCTCTTCGTTCGGCATACGGAAGCACATTGTTCCGTTCATTATTTATTGTGTTTGTTACTGTAGCCACAAGCGCAGGTTTAGCACATTGGTTAAAAGATAGTCCTATAAAACCAACCATTAATGATATTGTTTTGGAACAAGATACCGCCGTTCGTGTGATCGTGTGTAAAATAGATCCACCAAAAGTTCCAGATCAACCCGTAGATAGAAGCGAGGGCGGTTCAACAACTTCATCTGAAACAGCTACATTGATAAATGAACATACAACTGATACAACCAAACAAACAGTTAATACCGATCCACAACCAACAAACACTGCAACTACAGCAGGAACAGGAAGCGGAACCCCTTCTTTAACTGGTAGCGGATCCAATACAAATACATCTGGTGGCGGCGGGAATAATGATGGTCCAAACATTTTTGTTGACGAAAGCCCTGAATTTGAAGGGGGACATGCTGCATTACTAGCTTTTATTAAAAAACATTTGGTTTATCCGGGTCCGGCCGCTGATGTTGGCAAACAAGGAACACTTTATGTAAAATTTGTGGTGGATGAAAGTGGTAAAGTATCAAACATCCTATTGCAAAATAATTTAGGGTACGGCTTAGACGATGAGGCAATGCGCGTAGTAAAAATGATCCCAAAATTTAAATCACCGGGTAAAGTACAAGGCAAGCCCGTAAAAACATATTATCAAATTCCAATCAAGTTTAAATTAGGTTAGTGTTTAATTTTATTGGACAAAAAGGCCGCCCTCCATTCAGGCGGCTTTTTTATTTTACCTCACGCTTGCGGTGCCTTAACTTTGCCACGGAGACACGGAGGCACGGAGAAAATGATTTTAAAACAAAACTTCGTGTCTTGGTGTCTCTGTGGCTGAAAAAAATGAGTTCATTCCAGTTTTCAGTTAAACACAATTTAGAACAAAACTCTGCGCCTCCGCGCCTCCGTGGCTAAAAAACCTGTATCCTTTATCAAATATGGTGTTATAATCAACAAACCACTGTTTAAAAGCATATGAGGCTAAACATTTACTAGTTTTCTTTAAGTGTAAATTCGTAATACCAGATGTTCATATAATTTGGGCCGAAGATGCGAAGTGATTTTTCATCAAGACGATGAACAAAAATCGTTGCGTAGCAATAGCTACGGAACTATTTTTTGAAGAAGTATTGATGAAAAAGGACAAGTATATTGGACTAAATTATATGAACATCTGGTATAAAATATAATTAAATCATGCTTCATTTCATTTTACAAACAGGCGCGGCTGTAGTTAACATGGCCGAAAAAACCGACTCACTTGCCGCGAGTAATATTCCAACCGGTATCACAGAGGCCGTAGGGCCTGAAGTGATCACTGAAACAAAGATCTCGCTCATCGATATGGTGATGAAAGGTTCTTTGCCCATCATGATCGCTTTAGGATTATTGCTTTTAGCAACCATCTACATTGTTGCAGAGCGTTTGATCGTGCTTTCAAAAGCAAATAAAAAATTGCCAACGCTTGTTGCATCACTTAAAGACATGATCCACAAAGGTGATATTTCTAATGCAAGAGCATTTTGCAAAAATTTAAATACACCTGAATCGTTAATGATCGAACAAGGCGTTTCTCGTGTGGGACAACCCGTAGCAGAAATTCGTGAAGCGATGAACAAAAGCGGTTCTAATGAAATTGCCAAACTAGAAAAGAATTTAAATGTATTGAATATCACAGGCCGTATTGCACCTATGTTTGGTTTCGTTGGAACCATTATTGGAGTTATTAAGATCTTCTATGATATTTCCTTATCTAAAACAGTAGAGATCGAAGTTATCTCAACAGGTCTTTACCAAAAAATGGTTAGCTCTGCTTCAGGTTTAGTTGTTGGTTTAATTGCCTTTGTGGCTTACCACATCATAAATGCACGCATCGACAAACTTGCACATCGCATGGAAGATACGCAGATCCAGTTTTTGGATATGCTTAACGAGCCAAGCAAATAAGTGTGGAAATTCAATATTTAAGCATCTAAATAAATAACATGGGATTACGCAAACAGCATAGAGACGCAGAAGTAAGCACCGATTCATTAAATGATATCATGTTCTTTCTCTTGCTTTTCTTTTTGATATTATCTACCATGGTAAGTCCAAACGCAATTAAAGTGAATTTGCCAAATGCTAAATCAAAGGAGACAATAGATAATAACGCCAAGCCAATTCACGTGGCTGTTTCAAAGGATCGTAAATTTTTTGTGAATAGTGTTGAAGTTGATTTTGGAATTTTGGAGCAAGAGATCAGCAAATTTTCGGCACAACAAGCCGAACCAACAGTTGTAATGCACTTGGATAAAAATTTAACTATTCAAGATCAAGTTGACATTATGACCATTTGCAATAAATTAAAATGCAAAACAGTTTTAGCAACCACCGCAAGTAACGGAAAATAAAATGTACCTAACAAGACAAGAGGAAATAAAGAACAGAACCATCTCGGGCACTATTGCGGTGCTTGTATTTGGTTTGTTATTATTGTTTCTCATTCTCTATAAATTAATTACTCCAAATCCTCCTTTTCCACAATCGGAAGGCGGTGGTGGCGGAATGGAAATGGCTTTGGGTATGACCGACGCCGGAAATGATAATATTGACTATAACCAAATTGGTGCAGCGCCCAGTGTTGTAGTAAGTGAAGATGCGGCGAAAGAAGAATTGCTATCGGATGATAAAAGCGATGTAAGCGTTAAAGAAGAAATTAAAAAAGATGAGCCCGAAAAAGAAACCAAGACCGATGTAAAAAACAATACGGTTGTGATCAAACCTGTAGTAAAAGAACTTACTGAAGCTGAAAAACTAGCTTTGAAATTTAAAAAGAACACTGGAAAACCTGGTGGCGGTATTGGCGATAATAAAGAAGCGGGACAACAAGGTGACCCCAATGGAAATCCAAATGGAAATGGTAATGGTGGCACCGGCGGAGGAACAGGCGGAGGAAACGGAACTGGTGATGGTCCCGGAAATGGCCCAGGCTCAGGTCCCGGAACAGGGAGTAATTATAAATTCTCCTTAGCAGGAAGATCATTCATTAAGCCCCCTACTCTTCCGAAAGACACCAAAGACGAAGGTAAAGTAGTGGTGAATATTACTGTAGACAGCGAAGGAAATGTTACAGAGGCTGATCCAAACGGCCGCGGCACAACAACCTCTAGTGCCTTATTAAAAGCTAAAGCACGTCAAGCTGCCATGGCAACAAAGTTCAATATTGATGGCAAAGTTCCTGAACAACATGGAACAATTACCATTATATTTGCCTTTGAATAAAATGACCTATCAACAAACGTTAGACTATCTTTTCTCTCGTTTGCCCATGTTCCAACGCATAGGCGCAGTTGCCTACAAACCCAATCTGGATAATACCTACAAAATTGCAACGCTTTTAGGCGATCCTCACAAAAAATTAAAATGCATTCATGTTGCCGGAACTAATGGAAAAGGAAGTAGCAGCCATATGCTCGCCGCTATTTTGCAACAAGCAGGTTATAAAGTTGGTTTGTACACATCGCCACATTTAATTGATTTTAGAGAACGTATTACCATCAATGGTAAAATGATAGCTAAGGAAGAGATCGTTGATTTTGTGGAAAAATACAAAACAGATTTCGAAACGATCGAGCCAAGTTTTTTTGAGTGGACCGTTGGCTTAGCATTTAGTTATTTTGTAAAACAAGAAGTAGATGTTGCAGTGATCGAAGTTGGTTTAGGCGGGAGATTAGATTCAACAAATATCATTACACCGGTTGTTTCGCTGATAACAAACATTGGTTACGATCATATGAATTTACTTGGCGATTCGTTACAAAAAATAGCCGGAGAAAAAGCAGGCATCATTAAAACAAAAATTCCTGTTGTCATAAGCGAACAACAAACCGATATCTACCCTGTATTTACAGCAAAAGCCAACGAACTTCGCGCGCCAATTCAATTTGCAGATAAACGTTTTAAAATAAGCAATCATAAACACGATAACAATTTTTTAGAGTGCGATGTGCTGGATAAAAAAACAAATGCCACCGATACTTACAAATTAGATCTTACAGGAAAATATCAATTAAAAAATTTACTTGGTGTATTGAATACTGTTGAGGTATTGATAGATGAAGGATTCATCATTGAAAAAAAAGAAGTAAAAAAAGCGTTAAGTACAGTTGTAAAACTCACCAAACTAAAAGGCCGTTGGCAAACCATATCTGACGACCCTTTGATCATTGCCGATACCGGACATAATGTTGACGGGATTAAACAAGTGATCGAAAATTTGGATCGTTATAAATACAAAAATTTGCACATGGTATTTGGAACCGTAAATGATAAGGACATAGATAAAATATTACAACTACTTCCAAATACCGCTACCTACTATTTTGTAAAAGCGTCGGTTCCCCGTGCTTTAGAGAGTGTCGAATTACAAAAAAACGCCTCTAAATTCAAGCTCAAAGGCGAGGCCTTCCAAACCGTTGAAACAGGCTTTAAAGCCGCTAAAAAAGCCTATAAAAAGGGCGATCTCATCTTTGTAGGAGGAAGTACCTTTGTGGTTGGCGACCTGTTGAGTTTGAGCTGAGATAAAACATTTGCAAATTGTAAACAAACTTATACATTTGTAGTTCAAAAATTAAGAAATATGAATTTTCCTGCAGACCTAAAATACACTAAAGATCACGAGTGGATCAAAATAGAAGGCGACAAAGCCACAATTGGTATCACTGATTTTGCTCAAAAAGAATTGGGCGATATTGTTTACGTAGATATAAACACCATTGGCGAATCAGTTGACAAAGACGCTGTATTTGGAACCGTTGAAGCGGTGAAAACAGTGAGCGATCTTTTTATGCCGGTAAGCGGAGAAGTATTAGAAATGAATAAAGACATCGATAGCGCACCTGAAAGCGTTAACCAAGATCCTTACGGAAAAGGTTGGATGATAAAGATCAAATTAACCAATGCTTCTGAAGTGGCTGGTTTATTAGATGTAAATGCATACAAAGCTTTAATAGGCGCTTAATATAGTATCAAATAAATTACGCAAACCCTCCCGCAAACTCCGGGAGGGTTTTTTATGATGAAAAAAATCATTCTCAAATATTCTCTTTCACTTTCCGTTATTTGGGCGCTTATTATTTTGGGTTTATGCTCTATGCCGGGCCAACACATTCCTTCTTTCAACTTTTTGGAAATGCTGGCTTTTGACAAATGGGTGCACGCCGGAATGTTCTTTGTATTATGCTCACTTATTTTCTTTTACCTCCTACAAAAAAATAGCTCCAAAAATAAGATCTATCTGTTCTTTGCACTTTCAATTCTATACGGTTGTTCTTTATAAATAATGCAAGGCTCTTTATTCAACAACCGCAGTGCCGATTGGAATGATATAATTGCCAATTCAGTAGGTTGCGTTTTTGGTTTGATGTTTTACAGGAAACTGTTTAACTATCTCGCACGTTAAGTTAATATTGAAGCTTTGCCTCTCTACTCTGTTTTAAGCCACGAATTACACTAATTTTCAGTAATCGTTTGGTGCTAATATTCCACCAATCATTACACACAGATCAGTACTAATTTGTGTAATTCGTGGCTAAACAAAAATTCTAAATTGATCCCTTACTGGATTTCCGGATCTTCTTCCGCTTTTTGTACTTTAAAATATCTGTGCAGCTGTTACATTTATTGTGCCTACAACTTTGCAGAGGCATCATAAATGATAAAATAAGGGAATATGTTATTATGCGCACTAGAGAGGGCATACTCAAATTTAATGAAAATACGGGAAGAGGGCAAATGGTGCAATTCCTTAATGCCCGCGACTAAATCCGGGACAAGAATCGCATTTGTTCTTTTTAGTAGAAGAACACGCCTGAAACACTAAAATGCAGCAAACCAAGGCTACACAAAGGAAATAGAGGGGTTTATTGGCCATAAATTAGGATATAAATATACGCTAAATTTTTAGTATTTTTGATTTGACAAAATGAGACTGATTAAATTTGTTATTGTATAATGTTAAAAGGTGAATTTAGATACTTTATTAAAGAACACGTTTTCTAAACATGAAACTATTTTTTCATTTGGGTC
The DNA here is from genome assembly GCA_016705695.1 of Sphingobacteriaceae bacterium. Classification (GTDB taxonomy): domain Bacteria; phylum Bacteroidota; class Bacteroidia; order B-17B0; family Aurantibacillaceae; genus Aurantibacillus. The sequence goes on along the minus strand of JADJLA010000005.1, from coordinate 217,828 downwards.
GTTACTTTTTGTTATTGGCAAGAGTTTTCAGCAAGCCTGAAAAATTCTCCATATATTTCCGTCAGATCATTTATGAGATAAACAGTCTTGGCACAGGTTCACTTGGACTTATTGCCATCATTTCTGTTTTCATGGGTGGAGTAATTACAATTCAGTCGGCTTATAATTTTACAAGTCCTTTTATTCCTTTGTATGCTGTTGGTTTAGGAACACGCGAATCTATCGTTCTTGAATTCTCTCCAACCATCATTAGTTTGATCTTAGCCGGAAAGGTTGGGTCTAACATCGCTTCCGAAATTGGCACTATGCGTATTAGCGAACAAATAGACGCGCTCGAGATCATGGGCATTAATTCTGCCAGTTATTTAATTCTTCCAAAAGTAATTGGAGCCATGTTCATCAATCCGTTTTTAATTATCATAAGCATGTTCTTGGGAATATTTGGTGGTTATCTCATGGGCGTGGTTTCGGGTGCTTGTACATCGTATGAATATATTTACGGAATTCAATCGTTCTTCATTCCATTCAACGTTTATTATTCACTTACAAAAACTGTGATCTTTGCTTTTATTATTACATCGGTTTCGGCTTATCACGGATATTATACAGCCGGCGGTGCCTTAGAAGTTGGGCAAGCAAGTACAAAATCTGTTGTTTATAATAGCATACTTATTTTGGTGGCTAATTTAATTATTACCCAAATAATGCTGGTATGATCGAACTACAGAACATAACCAAAAGTTTTGGCGACCGAAATGTTGTTGAGAATGTTTCGTTCAAATTTTACGAAGGCAAAACCAATTTAGTGATCGGAGAAAGCGGATCGGGTAAAACTACCTTGCTTAAAGTGATGGTAGGATTACATCAGCCAAACAGTGGCGCGGTACTTTATGATGGTCGTGATTTTACAGCGCTTGCCGAAAAAGAAAAACAAGGTGTTCGAAAAGAAATTGGAATGTTGTTTCAAGGCGGGGCACTATTTGATTCAATGACCTTAGAGCAGAATGTGAGATTTCCTTTGGATATGTTCACCGAATTAACTGAAGCCGAAAAAATTGATCGTGTGAATTTTTGTTTGGAAAAAGTAAAGCTAGTTGATAAGAACGCATTGTATCCTTCGGAGCTCAGCGGCGGTATGAAAAAAAGGGCGGCTTTAGCAAGAGCTATTTCTAATAGTCCTAATTATTTATTTTGCGATGAGCCTAACTCAGGCCTAGATCCTAAAACATCTATTGTTATTGACGAACTCATTCATGATATCACTGCAGAATTCAATATTACCACGGTTATTATTACGCACGATATGAATAGTGTAATGGAGATCGGAGAGAATGTGATGTTCATTCATAAAGGGCAAAATTGGTGGACTGGAACAAAAGATGAGATCTTAAAAACAAACAACAAGGAGCTTTACGATTTTGTATTCGCCAGTCAATTTATAAAGAAGATCTACAGTGAAAAGTCTTAACTAGCCGATAAAGGCTGGTCGTCCAAATTGCGAGTATCCAATGCATCGCGTAAACCATTACCCACAAGCATGAACGATAATACCAGAATAGCAGTGGCTATACCAGGCACAATAGCCAAATACGCTTTTCCTAAAAGTATATAGCCGTAGTGCGCATTACTCATCTCGCCCCATGAAGGTACAGGAGGTTGCGCGCCAATTCCTAAGAAACTTAAACCAGCCTCGGTTAAAATAGCAGCGGCAAAATTACTTGCGGCCATTACAACCACAGGGCCCATTACATTTGATAATACGTGGCGTGTGATGATACGCATATTTCTAAAACCTAATGCCCTACCCGCGTCAACAAATTCTTTTTCGCGAATACTTAATATTTGTCCGCGCACAACACGCGCTACCTCAACCCACATGGTTAAACCAACCGCAATAAATACTTGCACAATTCCCTTTCCTAGAACTAAAGTGATCGCAATTACCAATAATAAAGTTGGGATACTCCAAACAACATTTATCAACCACATGATCATTGCATCAATAGTTCCACGATAATATCCCGCAACAGCACCCAGAAAAATTCCAATAAATAAAGAGATGATAACCGATACTAAACCAACACTTAAACTAATACGTGTTCCTATCATCAAACGACTTAATAGATCGCGACCAATGATATCGGTTCCTAAATAATACTTTTTCTTTTCAACGTTCTTGGCCTCAAATTCGGTTCTCAGCGTTTCAACAGATTTCACGATCTTATTTGGATTTCCTATTTCATAAAAAGAAACACTTTTCTTTAAGGTATCATACAAATAGGCCTTTTTTGAATCAACTGCATAAATAACGTCCACCAGATCATATTTTATTTTTGTTCCGGCATTTGGTCTGCTTCCTGTATATTCTTCAATGATCACACTGTTGTGAGCATCATAATCAAAATCGTAAATTGGAATTGTGGTATACTCATCTTGCTTTCCAAATACCATCGTTTCAAACCAACCGGTATGATCAGGCTCTTGATTCTTTTTTACCTTCATCATATCCACTACAAACCCTGGAGGCTTTGTGTGTAATTCTGGTTTTTGATTATTGGCAAATGGACTTGGATCGGGAGTAATAAGATAACCTAAGATAGAAATGACGCATGCAAAGAAAATGATGAACAGTCCTAACATCGAAAGCTTTTGCTTTTTAAATCGGCGCCATGTTTCGGCACTTAATGACTCAGACTGAAGCTCTCTATTTTTCTTTCTAAAAAACACTTAGTTATTTTTCCATTTAGGCTTTACAAAAACGGTTAAAATGGCAATAAGCGAAGCATAAAATGGGTAAATAAGCGCCATTACAGCTACCATTAATGCCCCTGTTTTAACCTTTATAAAACTGGAAGCTAAAAATACTAACAAAATGTCAATTAGCAACTTAGAAAGGACAAAAAATAGGCTTACAGGTAAATTTTGGGGGTTAAAAATGGCATAAAATAGGGCTCCAATCCATGCAAAATTGCTCACGCTGATTATTAGGGCTGAAAGCCAATTAATTACGCTAGGGTTTTTGAAGAGTTTAGACGACCAACGGATCTTTTGATGGATCAGCCCTGAAAGGCGTTTTTCGGGATAAGTATATACAATTGCGTCCGTATTTTTTAAATACCCTATTTTGTTTACATCCATCCGTTTCACCTTTTCAAGGAAAAAAATATCATCGCCCGAAGCAATATGAAGATGTTCTTGGTATGCTCCGGTAGCATAAAATAATTTTTTTGTGAAAGCGAGATTTGCGCCATTAGCTAAAAATGGAGTATTAAAATATGCCGACGAAATAGTGAACAAAGAAAGAATAGCCATCTCTGTTTCTTGCAGCGAACTCAAAATTCCTTTTTTGTGGTCAATAGCGATGGGACAAATAACAAATTCCTTTTTAGTTACTGTCATATAGTTTACGATACTCGAAAGCCAATTATTGGAAACTGTAACTGTATCTGCATCGCGACAAATTAGTATTTCCGAATTGCTTTGCTCGATGGCTAATTTTAAACTTTGCTTTTTTCCGAGATGTTGCTGGTTTTGGATCAAGCGATGTTCTATTCCTGAACTACTTAATACTTCGGCGGCTTCCTTAAATGTATTATCTGTGCTAGCATCATCTACAATAATTATTTCCAAAAGTTGTTTTGGAAAATCTTGATCAATGATAGAAGAAATACATTGCCTTATTTTTCCTTCCTCGTTTCGTGCTGCAATGACCACCGAAATTTTTTGCTTCTGGTCTTCACACTTGGTGTCATTTGGATGCAATACAAAACCCTCCATTACCAATAAAAGCATTACAACATAAAAAGATATGATAACAACAAATATCACTTTGCTTTCTTCTTAAATGTAAAGGAGGATAAACTTAAATTTTCGCGCAATAAAACAATGTATCCCACTATACTTGGAAAAACAATATTGATCAGCCAAAGCAAGATAGCAACTACAGCTAACGACGCGTTTGATAAGCCAAGATCAGAAAATACAACCAAAGCAATAGCTGTGCGTACAGCGGCTTCAATAATGCTGAACATGGGAATGATGGTAGTAAATAAAAAGTAGATATAAATGCCTGTGAAGAGATACACATAATTTGCTTGAACATTGAACACGTGCATCAACAAAACAAATTGTAGTGAGAAAACCATGTAACGCACAAACGAAAAAAAGAACAACTTCACCAATAAACCATTTCCCCAGCTTATGTGAACCGCTTCGGCCGAGCTGTTCTTGCTAAATCGCTTGTATAACCAATTCATTAATTTATTAATGTTGAATAAGGCCAAAACAAATCCTAACATCACCACAGTCGACAAAATAATAGAAACTGTTTTTAGCAATTCATCATTATCGGCTGATGCATTTGACCGCAACAACAAGGCAAGCAAACCAAACAAAACGGTAATGGATAATTGAAACATGCCATTCACAAAATGCAATACCGTGATGCTTATTCTATTTTCCGGTTTAAAAAAATGGATCTTAGCCAAAAATTCGGTTGCTCTTCCGGGGGCTAAATTACCTACGCAGATCCCGGCATAAACCGCCTTAGTTGCAGTTGCATAATTTATTTTTTGGATCTGAGATGTGATCAACATCCATTTATAACCCTCAATACCCCAATTTATAGGAAACAAAAGTATGCTCGCGGCGATCAATAAAAGTCCTTTGCTATTGGTGATCGCATTCACAAGAATACCAATATTCTCGGAAGTAAATTCCTTTTCAATGCGCCAATAAATAATGGCAAAACTGGCAAGACCAATAATAAGTTTTAAAAAAACACCTATAAGTTTATTGCTTTTCAAGATCGCTTATTTGTAAATTGCGTTTGCATTGACCAAAGATAAGATAATATTAGGTATTGACCCTGGCACAATTGTGATGGGATACGGTTTGATACATATTATTGATAACAAGATAAAACCATTGAGCATTGGTGTTATTAAGTTAGATAAATATGATGATCACGCCCTGCGTTTAAAAAAGATATTTGAACGCATGATAGGTATTATTGACGAATACAAACCCGATGAATTAGCCATTGAAGCGCCGTTTTTTGGAAAGAACGTGCAAAGTATGCTTAAACTAGGAAGAGCTCAGGGCGTTGCCATTGCTGCTGCACTTAGCAAAAATATTCCCATCACCGAATATTCGCCTAAAAAAATAAAAATGTCAATTACCGGAAACGGAAATGCCAGTAAGGAACAAGTGGCGGCCATGCTAAAACAAATGTTAGGAATTGATACCGAAAAACAATATTTGGATGCTACGGACGCTTTGGGCGCGGCGGTTTGTCACCATTTTCAAAATAAGCCCGGAGTTTCAGGGGCCAAAAAAAATTACGGAAGTTGGAAGGCTTTTGTAAATGATAATCCAAAACGAAAAGCTTAAGATCTATTTCACGTATTCGTATTCTTTGCCCTCAAGAGTTTTACCGTTATGCGCATTTATCTCTTTAAGTAAAAGCGAGGTTTTCTTATCGTAAACTAATGAAGTTGTTACATCGCTTGTGCCTCTTTTAACCATCACAAGGTATTTACAATTCTCAACATCTTTTGCGGGCGCAAATGTTTTATCATCGTTGGTATACACTTTTTTAAATGATGTTTCAGCATGTGGTAAACCATAATTTATTTCTTCTATATCCTGGCTTTTTTGCTTTTTATCCTTTCCAAATTCGTATTGATTGATCAATTTATCGTTTCTATAAACTTTTACAGTACCCGACACTGGCGTATCAAATGTGGTTTCACTTCGTTCGGTATCATAGCCATTGGCGGTTTTATTTATTAAGTAATACAAATGCTTTTTTGTCGTTTTAATGTTCACCACTTTTGTAAGTGTATCGTTCTCTTTTACAGAGATCTTATAATAACGTTTATCCTCATTTCCATTTTTTTGATCAAACGTATGAATTGTCTTTTGAATGATCTCATCACCTTCCACAGTTATTTTTTTTATAAGCTTACCATTATCATCATAATACTCTTCATCCTTCAATAAACTTTTTTCAACGCCATTTGCTTTCAGGCGCTTTGAAAATGTACTACAGTTAGTTTTCTTATCAAACGTGCATTCACTTATAATAGGCTCACTACTTTTGGAAGCATCCACATAAAATAATTGTTTGTTGCATCCGCCATTCTCGTCAATATAAAAATGCTCGTAATTGAGTTTGTTTCCACTCGCATCTGTTTTATAAACCTTGATCTCCTTTATTTTATTGATCACCAAAATATCCGGCGTAACAGGAGTTAGATCGAGCTTGCAATTTTGAGCTGTGCTCCAATTCGCAACTAAAACAAAAGTAACGAGTGATCTTATAGAGATTTTTGCGCGCATGGTAAATTATAGTACTGGCTAAAATACAATTTTCATGCCCTTTTGATGGTTAATTGAAAAATAAAGTGTTAAATCGCAACCTTGCAGCCTCGGCTACGCCGAGTTAAGGTGTTTTGCCACGAATTACACTAATTTTCACTAATCTGGCTTTACAAAAATTGCACCAATCTATGCGCAAGCTGTGTTTGATCAATACACACAGATTAGTGAAATCTGATTACATATAGATTAGTGTAAATTAGTGCAATTCGTGGCTAAAAAAACAAGCAAAGCAGTGTAGCTGCGTAAAAGTTTTTCAATTAAAATCCATCGCCGCCCTGGCCGCCCATATCGGAGCCACCGCCGCCTTTTTTACCCATTTTTTTGAATATCGAGGTATCAAATTTTCCGAAAAGATAAGTGATCGTAAATCTTAAGAATCGCGATTCTCTTCTACGGGTTGCTTCCTGATAATAAGTGTCTGTAGAAATATAATATCCGTGTTGTTTTGTATTAAATGCATCGCTTAGGGTTAAATTAAAGATCCATTTCATATTCACCATTTTATTCAAACTCACATCCATAAAATATAGCTCACGTGATTGGCCATTCAATATAGCTTTTGGTGCTTCGTAATTTCCATTCACCTGCAATTGTAAACTCCAAGGTAAGGTATAATTTAATCCTACTTTACCCTTATAACTCCAGCCTTGCGAAACAGTTTCGGGTTGTCCATCAATAATGCCGCTATTCAAATACACATAAAACACATCGGCGTTAAGTGTAGTTGTGAATTTTTTGGTCCAGTTAACACGCAAGGTATTCTCAAAACCATAACGCCATTGATCTCTACCATTAGCGAACGTATTAACTGTTACACTCGCATTGCCGGGCGATTGATACAAATAATTTGAAATAGGTTGTTGATGATAACGAACGTATGCTGATGAAAGAAAATTCCCTTTTTTGAAAACATTATTATAATTCACTTCGCTGATATTGATCAATTCAGGTTTTAAAGCAGGATTACCTATCCTATAATTTCTTGCATCGCTATAAAAAACAAATGGCATTGCTTGAAAGAAATTAGGACGTTCGATCTTACGACTTACATTAAATTGAAATTCGTGTTTTGTGCCAATTTTTTTAGAGAGGAACACAGAAGGGAAAAAAGCAAAGAGGATATTATCTTTATTACTTGGATAATTATAGTTGAATGAAATATTCTTGTCTAATAATTTACCCGCATAATACGTTTGTTCAAAACGTAAGCCACCTTGAAAACCAATATCCCAAAATGCTTTTCCTGTATAAGTAATATAAGCAGCATTGATCATGTCATCAATTGAATAACTGCTGCTTTGCGTGGTGTCTTTTATAAAATCGCCTGTTGGACCTTGAACCTGAATATTATTGTCAAACGTTGACCACTTGCGATACAATCGCATACCTGCCTCTACTTTTTTATTATCGGCATAAGGGTTTGTAAAATCTAATTGTGCTGTGTACATAGAGTTACCCGACAAACCCTTATTTGTTGAAACAACGGGAGCAAAATCGTAAACTGAACCGGCAATGCTTGCAGAATTATACGTGTTGAATGTAAATGTTGCAGGACCGCCACCTTGGTTATAACTGATATCTGCAGTTAATTCTTTATTGGCAGTAGGGTATGTTTTACGATAGGTAAGTTGCGCCGTGTGATTTGTAAAACCACCAATATTCAAGTTTTTTCTAAAACCCCATGCATTTATTGCTCCTGAATTATCCAGCGAAGAAAAATTCTGTTTATCATCCGAATGAAAATAACCACTTACAAAGTTGTAAGAGATGCCAATATTATTTCGGTTATTGATATTGTAATCAACACTTCCTCTTGCAAATTGAAAACGATTTCTTGAAAGTGTGCTATTGTCAAGCCTGTAATCAAGCGTGTTTCCGGGAGTGATGTAATTATAATCAGTGCGGTCGGTGTATCCAAAAGTTGTACCTGTTTGGGTTGCATTTAATGAATACATCAACGAAATATTGAAGGGGTTTTCTTTCACGTTTATATTTCCGGTGATGCCGTATTTATCCTGTGTTCCTGCATAACCCATCAACATTCCATTGTAACCGGGCTTTTTACTTTTCTTTAAAACAATATTAATGATGCCGCCACTTGCATCGGCTGCAAATTTGGCACTTGGATTCGAGATCACTTCCACACGCTCAATAGCATCAGCCGGAATTTGCGCCATGGTTAAAGTAGTTGGTCTTCCATCAATAAATATTTGTACCGATTTTTCACGAAGTGTTGCGTTTCCATCGCCATCAACTGTAATGGTTGGCACATTCTTTAATACATCCAAACCTGTTCCACCTCTTACCGAAAGGTCCTTTTCTACATTGTATACTTTTCTATCTACACTCATTTGAAATGTTGCTTTCTCAGCAACTACTTCAACTTCGTTCAATAATTTTGGATCGATCTCCATCGCTAAGTTTCCAAGATCTTGTTCTAGCTTTTGCGGCGCTTGTATATAAACTTTTTGCTCAAAGGTTTTGTAACCTACTTGCGTTACGCGTAATCTAAAACCTCCCATGGCAGGAAGTCCTTCTAAATTAAAATCACCATTATCTTCGGTAAACCCGCCTGCAATGGCACTATCTTTATTGTACCATAATAACACAACTGAAGCAAACTCAACCGGCTTTTTTGTTTTGGCATCAATTACTTTTCCATACACACGCCCTTTGATGTCTTTCATCATTTTAAGCATGTCTTTTTGATTGCCACCACCAGGCATTTGACCAAATAATGCATTCGAAGACATTAGGACAAGAAGGATAAGGATCTGTAAAGTTGATTTCATAGGGATTTTTGCTCCCGTAAAGTTATCCCGTTTAGCGGCACCCTCAAAACAATTATACAAATGGCCAAAAAGGAGGTATAAAGGGGTTTTTGAGGCTTTTAAAGAGTGAAGAAATGTTAAATGGATCGCTTTACACTTAGCCGGAACCAATATGTCACCCCTAAAGGGGTTCTGATCACCATTGTTTATTTTGCCCCTTCGGGGCTACCAATATGTCGCTCCTACGGAGCTTAAAATTTTTTGCTACGCCATTTATTGTTGTAAAATAGTCCCGTAGGGACGACATATTGGTTTCAAAAACAAACAGCATAACATTAAGTTCATTCGTGAAAAAATTTATGTTATGGATTAGTCTTCACAAATTGTCGCGAACAAATCCGCGACACCGGTGTCGCTTTAGTTGGGTGTCGCGATGTACTTTTCCTACCAATTAAGTAAGACAACTGTTATGCTGCATTTTGTTTAAAAAATTTATTCAATACTAACGGTGCCACTATGTGCATGAATCATATTATTAAATAATCTGTAATGATATAAACCGGTGGGGATTCCGGATGTTGCTATCTTATTTACACCACGCTGTGTTTTTTGTTCGTGTATTTTTTGTCCTAGTGAATTAACTATAAATAATACTCCGTTTTCGATATTGTCAATTTGTATACTAAATGTGCCATTATTAGGATTTGGAAATAATAACAAACCATTATTATTTTTAAAATAAGTATTGATGTTTGCCAATGTGCATGTATTCACGCAAACTATTCTTATTCTATTGTTGGAATAATCGCAAAAGTATATGTTTCCAGCCTCATTAGTTGTAATGGACATGGGGTCTAATATATCTGCTGCGTTTGCAAGCCCACCATCACCTGAAAATCCACCTATTCCTGTTCCCCCAACTGTATTAATTATACCAGAAGTATTTATTTTTCTAATCCTGTTGTTATAAGTATCAGATATGTAGATATTACCAACAGTGTCTACCGACACCCCACTCGGTGAATAAAGTTGTGCAGTTATGGCAGTTCCACCGTCACCAGAATATCCTATGGCCCCGGTTCCTGCGATTGTATTAATCACCCCAGATGTATTAATTTTTCTGATACGATTATTAGATGCATCAGCTATGAAGATATTGCCGATTTTGTCGACTGCGATTCCATCTGGATTAAAAACTTGTGCCATAGTCGCAGGTCCGCCATCCCCCGAAAAACCGCTAATTCCCGTTCCGGCAATTGTGTTGATTGTGCCAGATGAACTGATTTTTCTAATTACGTTATTACCCCCATCATGAAAATAGACGTTTCCTTGAGAATCTACTGTAACGCCCTTTGGATAGCTTAACTGAGCGGAAGTGGCTTGTCCACCATCACCTGAAAATCCTGGGCTACCATTTCCCGCAATCGTTGTTATAATACCTGAAGTATTAATTTTTCTTATTCTATGATTTACGTTGTCGGCAATATATACATTTCCAGCAATGTCAGCCGCAACTCCAAAAGGATTGTAAATTTGCGCCAATGTAGAGAGACCGCCGTCACCTGAATATCCCGCCGTACCTGTACCTGCGATTGTAGTTATTATACCAGAAGAATTTATTTTCCTGATACAATGATTAAATTGATCGCTAATATACGTGTTACCGAATATATCGGCCGCTACTCCTGTTGGGTGACTTATTTCAGCTAAGATCGCTTGCCCCCCATCACCTGAATAACCATATACGCTACTTCCGGCTATTGAATATATATTCTGAGCCTTTGATGTCGAAATCGACAAAGAAACAACAAAGAAGGGTACTATATACTTTCCTAAAAGCGATTTCATGTTTAGATTTTAAATGAAGCATCATTACCTAATCAACGTCACATTTCCCTTTTTAAAGGTCTCGTTACCATCGTAACATTTTACTTTGAGGTACCAACCAAATACACCAACGTCGGCAGGTCGGCCTTTATAAATTCCATCCCAACCAACTTTTTTGTCGTAGGTATCAAACACTTTTTCGCCCCAGCGGTTGTAAACAGAAAAATATAGTTCTTCTACTTTTATTCCGCGCACATATAATATATCATTTTGTCCATCACCATTTGGTGTAAATGTATTTGGTACAAAAGCATCTCCTTCTTCGCAGCCAGACAATACAACATCAACAAACACATAAAGTGTTTCTTTACATCCTCCGTTAGATGCAATAACCGTATAAGTGGTTGGTCTATCAGGTTGCGCTGTTACTGTATATCCAGATTTTGGCGTTAAAAATGTACTTGGCGACCAAGTAACCAAAGCGCCCGGATCTCCGCTATAAATTAATGTTGTTGTGCTTCCTTGTACTACGCGTGTTTGTGTTGCAGTTGCCGAAATTGGAGAATTAGATAAATAATTAACCACAACTCCGGTAATAAGTAAGAAATTACAATTGTTAGATGTTGTAACCACTACCGAATACCCAGTGCTAATAGTTGGTGTGGCAATTGGGTTTGCAATATTTGTTGCGCTTAATGTTGCGCCTGGTGTCCATGTATACGAAACACCCCCTGTTGCTAAAAGTTGTACGCTATTGCCTTGGCAAATAGTTGTTGCGGCCGTAATTGACAAGGGTGGTGGAACAGGGACCAAAAGAACTTGACTAGTTGTATCTATGCAACCAAATTGATTGGTTGCGATCAATGAAACCGTGAACGTTCCGCCGTTCGGATAAAAATGATATGGATCTTGCAGTGTACTTGTTATAACCGGTAAAGGTTGAAGATTCCAATTCCAAGCAGTGATGCTTGCCGTTGAAGCATCGTAAAAATATACACCCCCACCACAAGGATTCATGCTGTAAGAAAATGCCGCTGTTGGTTTTGGATTTACAATAATGGTTGTAACAATATCTGCCAAGCACGATGGAGCTACTGCGTTATTTTCGATGGTTACTGTATATAATGTTGTTACAGTTGGATTACCTGTTGGATTAGGAATAAACTGATTGTTTAGTGTAGCTGCGGGCGTCCAGGTATAACTTGTGCCGCCTGTGGCCGAAAGGTTTGCTGTTTGTCCTTCGCAAATAAGATCCATCGTAGCTGAAGGATTAAAAATAAATACATTGATAGGTTGCTTGAGGGTATCTTTGCACCCAAAAGAATTTGTAGTGACAAGCGTTATGGTGTAAAGTCCGGAAGTTGTGTATGTATGATTAGGACTCGACAAAGTTGAAGTTGGCGATGCGTCACCAAAATTCCAAATATGCGTTAAGCCCGGGCCTGTACTTGTATTTGTTATGGAGAAGGTATTAGAACAATGTGCGAGTGTAGAAGTAAAGGCCGACACGGGTTTTGGATTTACAGTGATCACTTTAAAACTACTGTCTTTTTTTACGCACTTAGTTGTATCATATACTACTAACGAAACAGTATAAGTACCACCGGCTGTATAGGTGAAAGAAGGATTTAGCGTCACCGAATTTGTTTGTCCATTACCAAAATGCCACACAAACCCGGTACCCGGACTATTATTAGTAAAATTAACGGTGAGTGGTGCACAACCAATAATTGTATTGGTATTCATAGATGATGTAGGCGCTTGAAGTTGAAAATCAATTTTGAAAACGCCGTTGTTGCAGTTAGCAGATAAGTTTGGAGTTGGACAATTAGAGGATGTTGGACAAGGCCACGCATTTGGTGTTACAGGAAAATCCTGATTGCCTCCACAACCTGCACACACCGATTGGTAAATAACTCCCTTCCTATCAAAACGAGAGGTGCCACCATCCACATGTTCCTGACTGGTATTTCCTCCAAAATAAGAACCATACAGTAATGAAGATGCATTTACTTTCATGGCCATTAAATAAAAATCATAGCCTGTTGTGGTAGCTTGCGTTGGGTTTAAAATTGGCATATTTGAAATAGCCGAATTTGTTATGAGAATATTTCCTCCCCATCCTGAAAGATAAATATTGCCATTGCATTCGTCAACAGCAAAAGCAGAAGGAGAAATATCGATGTTGTTGGTGTTATTTCCAAAAACAGTTGACATTAACTTTGAAGTTAAAGCCGTGTTATATTTTGTAACGAACTGATGCGTATTTGCAACACTAAAAATTGTTGTAGCACTTGCATCCATGATCACGGGCATATTTCCTAACGATTGCCCATACACATGCGGTTGCCCTGCAGTATTACATTGTACAAAAAATGAATTGTCGTACAAGCCTGTTCCAATATAGGTTGATTGCATGATCCCATTTCCTGCAGAATTAATATGCGTTAAAAAACCATCGGTCTTGCCACCTTGGTAAGCAGATGCATGACCACCCGCTGTACTTGGAAAATTATTACTGCATGTTCCTCCCGTTACAAAAACCTCAAAATTCGGCATCACAAATAATCCATTTCCACATTCGTTCTGACTTCCTCCTAAAAACCCGCTATAGATGAGTCCGGTTAAATTAGTGTTGAACTTTGCAACAACAGCATCCGCCCCGCCGTTGAGCGTGTTATCAAATCCTCCAACCATTGGAAGATCAGTAGATCGTGTTGTACTTACAATGTAAACATTATTCAAAGTATCTAATTGTATCTCGCCTCTATACGTATCGCCATAATTAGTTTGCAATGAATCGTAATTTGTGGTATTTGTTGTAGCGGTTCCCACTGCAGGACCAAGACTAAAACTTATAACCGAAGTGGTAGTTAAATAATTAACGCCATCATTTCCGCTTCCACCATAATAGGTGCAGCCCAATAAAGCGCTTCCTGCTGGATTGAATTTTGCAATATAAATATCAGTACCGTTAAAAAAAACAGAACCATTACTTACAAAACCAATATTTGATCCACCTGCAAAATTCGGGTAGGCAGCTCCGGCTGTTGTTGGAAAGTTTGTTGACCCTGTTGTTCCATACAGATAAAGGTTATTTGCTTTATCAACAATTAAACTGGAAACCACTTCAGTTCCCATGCCACCCAAGTAAGTGGAATACAACAAAGTATTCCCAACTGAATTGTATTTTGTAAGAACAACATCCGTATTTCCATATGCAGGCGTGCCGTTAAAAAAGTTACTATACGATCCTATTACAAATGGATACCCAATGGCAAAAACGGTTCCGCCGCTATATAAATTACCTTGAAGATCGAATGTTGCCGTCATTCCAAAATTATCGGCGGTAGATCCGGATTGTGCCGCAAAAACCAAAACAGGATCGATCACTAACTCATAATTTTTATCATATCCATTTGGGAATTCAAATCCTAACACGTTATCAGTTAAAGTGTATTTGCAAACCACTTCTTTCACAACACCCTTGATCGTTTGATACGCGTATGGTTTTTGCTCAACGATCTCGGTTATTGAAAGCTTTATTCGTACACTTCCATCTTTCAGTTTGATCTTATCAACACCTTCATACCTCATTTTTATTTCTTGAGGGTTTGCATTTGGCTTCAAAATAAAATTATACTTGATCCCACTTACAGAAGTTATGGCTTCATAATCTATCCCATTATAAATATTCCGCATCCAAATTTGGTGGTAGTTTTTTACGTTACCTTTCCATTTGGTTTTATCATTGCCCATGTAAAAATTTTCGTAGTCATCTCCCTTTTTCGCTTTCTCCACTTTAATTTCCGAATTACATCCATCAAAGTGTACTTTATAGGCATGACACATGATATTATAATCCTTATATAATTTCTTCTCAACCCCGCCATTATGCATGGATCTTAATTTATTTTTATCGTAAAAATTAAAGGTTAAGCAGTTCTTCTCAAAAAAAAGCAATCCACCATCTAGCTGTGCTCTAAATAGAATTTTATCATCCCACTGACCTAAATTCTCAGTAAACTTTAACGATGAATGAGCTTGGGGTATAACAACACGTCTTTCGGGACTGTTTTGGGCTAATGTGATAAAAAAGGGCCAAAAAACCACAAAAAGTAATATGAATGCTCTTTTAGCCATCAAACCAAATATACAAACAAAAGGTAGTTTTTGCAATACAGCGGCCCATTAAACTTATTTTGTTAAATTTGCAGCCTCATGGCAAATATAGTAGCGATAGTTGGGAGGCCAAACGTAGGAAAATCAACCCTTTTTAACCGTATCACCGAAACGCGTCAGGCAATAGTTGACGAAATTGCGGGTGTTACGCGCGATAGGCATTACGGCAAAGCCGAATGGGGTGGTGTTGAATTTAGTTTGGTTGATACCGGTGGATATATCAAAGGAAGCGATGATATTTTTGAAAGCGAGATCGCTAAACAAGTTGGATTGGCTATCGAAGAATGTTCGTTAGTGTTATTTGTTGTAGATGTTGCCGAAGGAGTAACTCCATTTGATAAGGAAGTAGCCAACATTGTAAGAAAAAGCAAAAAGCAAATACTTGTTGTTGCTAACAAAACCGATAATTTCGAACGTATAGCCGATGCCTCTGTATTTTACCAGTTTGGATTTGGTGATGTGTATCCTGTGTCGGCTGTTTCGGGACAAGGCACGGGTGAATTGATGGACGCTATAGTGGCAAATTTACCAAAGGATGAAGGCGCATTGAATGATGTGGATATTCCAAAAATTGCCATTGTAGGTAGACCAAATGTTGGAAAATCATCTTTTGTAAATGCTTTACTAGAAGAGAATAGAAATATGGTTACGCCAATTGCCGGAACCACACGCGATACCATTCACACACGTTTCACAAAATTTGGTTACGATTTTTGGTTGGTAGATACAGCCGGGATGCGCCGCAAAGCAAAGGTTCAGGAAGATCTTGAATTTTATAGTGTGATGCGTACCATTAACGCCATTGAAAATTGTGATGTATGTGTATTGATGCTCGATGCCGAAAATGGTATTGAAGCGCAAGACCTAAGTATTTTAAGCATTGTAGAAAAAAATCGTAAAGGTTTAGTGATCGTTGTAAATAAATGGGACTTAATTGAAAAAGAAACACAAACAGCAAAAGATTACGAAGATAAGATCCGCGAACGCATTGCGCCTTTCCGCGATATTCCTATTGTGTTTACGTCGGTTATTGAAAAACAACGCTTATTAAAAGTAATTGAAACAGCAATGACTGTTTACGCTAATAAAACACGTCATATTCCAACGCGCGAATTAAACGATTTCTTTTTACCATTAATGGCTTCACATGCGCCACCTCCTGTTAAAGGAAAATTTGTGAAAGTAAAATACGTTACACAATTAAAAGGCGAAGCTTTGTTTTTGTTTTACGCTAATTTACCCCAGTACGTTACCGAATCGTACAAACGCTTTATCGAAAATAAATTACGCGAAAAATGGGACTTCAACGGAGTTCCTTGCGTTATTTCCTTTAGGAAAAAGGTTTAATTTTTTCTTTTCTATTTCAAGATTGATTTGTTTTTTAATTTTTTGGGCGTGCCGGCAAGCTCATTCTATAAACGCTGGAAATTCGCTCGCCGTCGCGCTTTTCGCTACAAGCCTGCTTGTACTTTACAATGTTTGTAGGGCTCCGGTAGCTCCTAAAGTCGCTTCCTCGCCCAACAAACATTTTGCAAAGTACTAAGCAGGGCTTTCCGCTTCAATCGCTCACGCGGGCGGTAAAAAGAGGCAGCTGTCTCTTTGTACGACGACGCGTGAGGGATTGAGCCATTGTTTGAGCTCCTTTATTATTTGCCAACCCAAGGTAAATTTTTAAGAAAATGTGCAAATAATAAAGAGCGAGTGGCGAAAGCCCGACGGCAAGCGAACTTCCAGCTTGTATCCGGTGAGCTTGCCGGCACGCCCTAATAATAAAAAAACAGAAAATTTAATTCATAGAAATATCACTTCCAATATCTCCAAAGATCCTATACGTTTTCTTTTGGCGTTCGAGTTCACTTGCCCATAATGTACTTGTGGTGGAGGTAAGAATGGTGGCCGGATCCGTATCTGCAACAAACCAAGAGCCTTTGGCAATTTCATCTTCCAGTTGATCTTTATCCCAACCACTATAACCAACAAAAAAGCGCACATCATTCTCGCTTATGTTTTCGTGATCGATATGATAAAGCAATTCATTAAAATCTCCTCCGAAATATAAATTATCTTGTACATGAAATGAATTTGGGATCTTTTCGCCAAGGGTATGCAAAAAGAATAATTGATTTTTTGCAACCGGTCCTCCTTCAAAAATAGGTAAATTTCCATTTTGAACTTGCGGCCTTACATCGCGTAATTTAAATTGTGTTTTAAAATTCAAAACAAAACCCACCACACTCTCTTGTTCGTATTGAGAGATAAACACCACCGAACGCTTAAAGAAACCATCGTTCAATAAGGGGTGAGCTATAAGCAGTTTTCCTATCACTTTTAGAATCTATTTCAAAAATACTCCATAAAGACTTAAAAACTATTTTTAAATAGATTCTGTAAAATTATTTCTTTTTATTGATTAATCTTGCTCTATTTAATTAAAATTGAGTTGTACATTTGTTGTATGGATCATTTAAGAGAGCAAATACTTAAACTGCGTGAAGATTTCACAAAAGGCACTTTAAATGAGGGCGATGTAAATAAAAGTCCTGCGCTTGAATTTGAAAAATGGTTGGCGCAAGCTTTAGAGTCCCAAGTTCCCGAAATTCAAGCGATGACATTAAACACAGTTTCACCGGAAGGAAAACCTGCCTCGCGCATTGTTTATTTAAGGGAGTTTGAACACGATCAATATTGGTTCTACGGAAATTACAATTCAAAAAAGGCAAAGCACATGGAAAAAAATCCAAACATTGCTTTAAGTTTTTTTTGGCCCGATCTTCAAAGGCAAATTCGGATTGAAGGAACTGTTACCAAATGCCATCCTAATAATAGTGATGAGTATTTTAATAATCGTCCTTATGAATCCAAATTAGGATCGTGGGCAAGCGATCAAAGTGGAGAACTATCATCGCGCGAAGAGTTGATCAATAAAGTTGAAGAGTTAAAAAATAAATTCACACCTGATACAATTAAACGTCCCGATTTTTGGGGCGGGTGGATTTTACAAGCCAATTATTACGAATTTTGGCAAGGCCGCAAAAGTCGTTTGCATGATCGCATAATTTATGTGCAGGAAAATAATGTTTGGAAGATAAAAAGGTTAGCGCCTTAAGAGGTAGAAACCGCAAAGGCACATTTTGTGCTGCGCTAAGAAGGCGCAAAGTTCGCAAAGATTTGATCACCAAAACAAGAGAAGGCAAAAGCTGCGCTTCGCAAAGTCGGTTTTTCGCCGGGTCTTTGCGTTAACAAAGTCTTTGCCTTCTTTAATTTTTAGGCGTTCAGTTGATTCTTTGTGCACTTTGCGCCTTCTTTGCGATCCCGATAATTATCGGGAGCGAAGCAAGCTTTGCGGTTTCTGCCTCTAAAAATATTATATTTACACCTCGTATGACAAAAGCTGAAAAAATAAAGAACTTTGATCAAAATAGTATTGGTCAGAAAAAATCAGGCATGTTTGGTTTACCATTCAGCCTAGAGGAATGTGAAACAGTTTTAATTCCTGTTCCTTGGGAAGTAACCGTGAGTTATGGTGGCGGAACTGCTAATGGCCCCAAAGCAATTTTTGATGCAAGTTATCAAGTTGATCTTTTAGATCCGATAGTTAAAGATGCGTGGAAATTAGGAATTGGTATGGATGAAGCCAATAAAACCATACGCAGTAAAAGTAATTTACTGCGTAAAAAAGCGGAAGAATGCATTGACGCTTTAGCCAATGGAAAAACATACGAGAAAAATAAAAAGTTAGCTACCAATGCCAAACAAATTCACGAAGGCTGTTTATGGTTAAACAAAACTGTAAAAGAACGTTGCCTTCATTTTATGAATAAAAACAAAATTGTTGGATTAATTGGTGGCGATCACTCTACCCCTTTGGGAATGATGCAGGCTTTGGCGGAAAAACATGACAGCTATGCCATTTTACAATTGGATGCGCATGCAGATCTAAGAAATACTTACGAAGGTTTTGAATACAGTCATGCTTCTGTAATGTATAATGCCATCAAAATAAAACAAGTAAGCAAATTGGTTCAAGTTGGTATTCGTGATCTTTGTCAAGAAGAAATGGATCTTATCACTAACAACCCAAAAATAAAAACGTTTTTCGATAGAGATATTAAACACGCGCAATATCGCGGTGATAGTTGGGATAGAATTTGTAATCGCATTGTAAATGAATTACCTGATAAAGTTTATTTGAGTTTTGATATTGATGCTTTGGATCCGAAATTATGTCCTAATACCGGAACGCCGGTTGCAGGAGGTTTTGAAACTGAAGAAATTTTGTTCTTAATTGAAAAAGTAGTGAAGAGTGGTAAAACCATTATTGCCTTTGATATTAACGAAGTAACGCCTGCAAAAAATAACGATTGGGATGCCAATGTAGCATCACGACTTTTATACCGTATTAGTAATTTGGTTGCTTTAAGTCAAAAACGTATTGCGTAATTTACTTTATATATCAGTTCTCGATACGATTTTTGCAAGAGGCAGGCAAAAATCACTCGAACTGACAAAGCATTTCGTAGGCCTTGTCATTTCGTCCCGATATTTATCGGGAGAAAAACGCGCCTCTTCTCGTTTTTTGTATCGAGAAATGGCACGAGCTTCAATTACTGTTTTGGTTTTACTTATTTGCAGTCACTCCTTCGCCGCCAAATTAAAACCCGGCACTTATCGTGCGGTATTAATTTTAGATACCATTAATAAAATTGAATTGCCTTTTATTTTTGACGTTGTAAAAAAAGGGAAGAAACTTCAGATCATAATTAAAAATGCCGAAGAAAAAATTATTGTAGATGAAATAACTATCAAAGGAGATTCGGTAAATTTTAAAATGCCTGTGTTTGATACCGAATTCAGAACAAAATTAGTTGATGGTAATTTACAAGGCGTTTGGATCAATCATTACCGTAAAGAAAAAAATATCATTCCTTTTAAAGCGGAATTCAAAAATACAAATCGTTTTGCTTTTGTACCCGGAAAACAAAATCCCTATTTTGAAGGCAGATGGGAAACAACTTTTAGTCCCGGTAAACCAGATAGCAGCAAAGCTATTGGCATTTTTAATCACATCGAGCAAAGCGATTATATACACGGCACATTTTTAACCGAAACCGGCGATTATCGTTTTTTGGAAGGAATGAAAGTGGTAAACAAATTGTATTTATCATGTTTTGATGGATCACATGCATTTTTATTTATTGCAGAACATAACAACGATAAATTCACAGGAACATTTTACAGTGGCGCCCATTGGAAAGAAGAATGGATAGCGGTAAAGAACGAAGATTTTAAATTACGAGATGCTGAAGAGATCACAACCATAAAAGACCCAAACATTCAACCTAACTTTACATTTCCTAACTTAGATGGAAGTAAGATTTCACTGAGCGATAAAAAATTTGAGAACAAACCTGTGATCATTCAAATAATGGGAAGTTGGTGCCCAAATTGCATGGACGAAAGTAATTACCTCGGCGGAATATACAAGCAATATCAAAAGCAGGGCTTGGAAATAATTGCTCTTGCTTTTGAAAAAACAGACGATCTTACTATCGCAACAAAAAATGTGACCCGTTTAAAAAAGAAATTCGATCTACAATATGAGATCCTACTCACACAATTAACCGGAAAAGATAAAGCCGGCGAAACATTTCCGGCACTAAGTAAAATAACAGCCTTTCCAACCACCATTTTTTTAAATAAAGAACATAAGATCGTAAAAATTCACACCGGCTTTAGCGGTCCTGCCACAGGAAATGATTACCTTGTGTACAAAATAAGGACCGAAAATCTTATTAACCAATTAATAAAACAATAATGTTCACAGGCATCATAGAAACATTAGCTAAGGTAGAAAGCATTGCAAAAGAAAATAGCAATGTACATTTTACGTTTTCTTCTTCTATTACCGGTGAATTAAAAATTGACCAAAGCGTTGCGCATAATGGTGTTTGTTTAACTGTTGTAAAAATTGATGGAAATAAATATACGGTAACGGCAATTGATGAAACATTAAAGCGCACTAACCTTGGCGAATTAAAAACCGGTGATCTTGTAAATTTAGAACGCTGCATGCCAGCCAACGGACGTTTTGACGGACATATAGTTCAAGGACATGTAGACACAACAGCAACCTGCAAAAATGTGAACGACCTTAAAGGCAGTTGGGAGTTTGAATTTGAACATGAAGTTTCAAAACAAAACATTACCGTTGAAAAAGGAAGCATTACTATTAACGGTGTGAGTTTAACGGTTGTGAAGTCAACAAACAATTCATTTTCGGTTCATATTATCCCTTATACGTTTGAACACACTAATTTCAAGAACATAAAACCCGGCACCAAAGTAAATTTGGAGTTTGATATCGTTGGGAAGTATGTGAGTAAGTTGATGGGGTTAAAGTGATCAATAAAACAAGCCCTCATTCCCTCCCACATTAAAATAAAACTTCGCCGGCCTAATTTTTTGTCCTTCCAAATATAGATATTGGTTTCCTTTATCGTCCAACATTGGGATATGACAATTTTTATTTTTTATCCAACTCTTTGGTAAAAACCGCATGTCGTGGATCATTTTGTTCTGCACCACATTCCGCACTTGCTCAGCATCAACCCCAATATTCGCTTGCGCGTTTTGTCCGTAGCCCACATAATATTTGAATTGCCCACTCATTAAGCCATGCGAATAATTGGGATAAACACTTCCAACGGTATCCATATAACAACCAAATCTAAAATGTGCATATGTACTTGGCGTTTGAAATCCCATTTTGCCTGTCCACATACTAAAATTAATTGCCGCTTGAAATAAACTGTCGTGCTGAAACTGAATTAAAAAACCAGCTGTTCTGAATTTATCCAATGAAGGTGGTGCCCAAAGATCATTTTCATTTATCACCGTGATCTTATCAAATTGTAATGCAACAATTCCTGTGCGTTGCGATGTTTTTATTTTATTCCAGTAGGCGTTATACGAATAAGCCACCGCATATTTATAGCCGGTTTGATTAGAAACAGAATTGTAGAATGGATTATACCAAGTGCTCAGTTTTCCATAACCATAAAGCACGCCAAGTGATGTTGTTATTTCTCCGTGTTTTTTGCGTGGACCCAAACTTCTCAAATTAAAATAAAAACGTGTTTCTGCATTTGCTTGAAAGTGATCATTCACATAAGCGGCATTTAATACTACACCCACTCTTTGAAAATGTGTGCCTAAGGCAATGTTGAGTCCTGCGTTTAAACCGAAGGATTGATAGCGGTTAGGGATGTCTTGGGCGAAAGAAAGAGAAAAAGAAAAAATCAGTAGTAATAGAGCTGCCCTTCGACGGAGTTCATCTTGAGTTGAGTCGAAGCTCTGCCCAATACTATTTTTTATAATACTCTTCAAGTGCTTTAATTAGAACAGCTGTAGTTAAATTTAAGCCATTTATTTTAATGTGAGCCTGATCGTAAAATTTTGAACGCTCTTTTACTTTGGTTTTAATAAAGCTTAACACTTCTTCTTCGCTCATGTCTTTTAAAAGCGGACGTTTATTCTTTGAGCGTAATAATCGCTGACGTAAAATATTTTCATGAGTTTCTAAATAAATGATCAAGCCATTCTTCTTTACCAATTTTATATTATCGTTAAAGCAAATTGCTCCGCCGCCAAGAGAAATAACAGTTGGCTCTTTTTTTTCAGCAATAATATCTTTAATGGCTTCGGTTTCCTGATCGCGAAAAAATTGCTCGCCAAAATTCTCGAAGATCTCATGAATGGTTTTGTTTAGCTTTTGCGTGATGTAAATATCAAGATCAACATACTCAGTTTTTAAAGCACTGGCCAATTTACGACCATGGGTGCTTTTGCCACTGCCCATAAACCCGGTAAAAAATATGTGTTGAGAGAGTTTCAAATGAGAAAAGCCCTTCGACTACGCTCAGGGTGACTTTGGTGGGCCGACGTCATACTGAGCGAAGTCGAAGTATGACTTACTTTTTAGATTGCGCAAATTCCTTAGCAAAATACGTTAAGATAATATCTGCTCCTGCGCGTTTGATACTCAATAAAATCTCATCGCGCACACGTTTTTCATCTATCCAACCTTTTGCACCTGCCGCTTTCACCATGGCATATTCTCCACTTACATTGTATGCCGCAATTGGCAATGGAAAATTATCTTTCAATTGTTTGATCACATCCAAATAACTCAAAGCTGGCTTCACCATTAAAAAATCCGCACCTTCACTCATGTCTAATTCTGCTTCGATCAATGCTTCTTTTACATTGGCAGGATTCATTTGGTATGTTTTCTTGTCGCCAAACTTTGGCGCACTGTCTAATGCATCTCTAAACGGTCCGTAAAATGCGCTCGCATATTTTGCCGTATAACTCATAATGGAAACATCTATAAATCCATTTTCATCTAATGCATCGCGAATTGCTCCTACTCTTCCGTCCATCATATCACTCGGACCAATAATATCCGCGCCGGCTTCTGCTTGTACTAAAGCCATTTTTGCAAGAATATCTAAGGTTTCATCATTCAGTATTTTACCATCTTTCACCAATCCATCATGTCCGTCGCTGCTATATGGATCCATGGCAACATCGGTCATGATAACTGCTTCCGGAAAATTCTTTTTGATCAATTTAATGGTAGAAGGATACAAGCCATTTTTATTAAAACTCTCCGATGCTTTTTTATCTTTTAATTTATTATCGATCGAAGGGAAGATGCAAAAGGTATTCAATCCTAATTTCATACACGATTCAACTTCTTTCAATAAAAGATCAGAACTCAAACGACTGATACCGGGCATGGACTTTACTTCCGACCTTTTATTTTTTCCTTCAATTAAAAATAAAGGTAAAATAAGATCGTTAGTTGTTACCCAAGTTTCCTGCACCATACTTCTAATGGCTGCACTTTTTCTATTTCGACGTGGACGATGTTGCATAATTTAAGAAAGGTAAATTTACTAAATAAATTCCATTTGATTGAACGACAAATAAACGTGCACATTGTCATTATTATGTCATGCATTTCGCTTCTTTCAATGATGCAGAAGCCAAGACAACAAGAACCATGACCTGTGTGTGCTAGGCGTCAACGGTCTTGCATCATGCATCCTGCCATCTTGCTTCATTAAGTAATAATCCCATACCGCCTCTCATATCCTACGTTGCCCTGCTGGCCGCCACTGTGGACGATCAAGATCTTCTTGTTTCCGAGTAAAAGCTCTTTATTTATGAGGTCGTAAACGGCATAAAAAAGCTTGGAAGTATATACATAGTCCAAGGGAATATTGTTATCCTTTTCGAATTCCTTTTTAAAATTCAACAGTTCCTGGGTATGTTTTGCATAACCCCCAAAGTGAAACTCATTCAAAATAGTAGAATGGTCAATTTTCCCGCTTGAATACGCTTTGATCTTTTCGAAATTAAATTTTGTAGCATTTGCGTTTACATCATTGATCAATTGATTCTCTCCCTTTAAGACAGAAATGCCGATAATTTTCTGTTCCTTTTTAGATGAAGCTAAAATTCCAGAATATGTACACGAAGTTCCACAAGCACAAAACACATAATCGTAAAACGGAACCTCATCTAAAATTTCCATGCAACCTTTAATGCCTTCATCATTATTTCCGCCTTCGGGGATCAAATAAAAATCACCGAATTCTTTTTTAAGATCATTTAATAATTCCTGTTCTGTTTTTGTTCTATAAATTTCTCGTGAAACAAAATGCAAATGCATGCCTTGATGCTTGGAAAATTGAAGCGTAGGAGAATTCTCGATCATAGCTTCTTCCCCTCGAATAACACCAACACATTTTAATTTTTGTTCGTGACAAAATGCTGCAGTTGAATAAATGTGATTGGAATGTGCGCCTCCAAAGGTTGTGATAGTTTTTCCATCAGCCTTTTGCACGTTATACTTTAACTTAAAATATTTATTACCTCCATAAAATGGATGAATGAGATCAAGACGCAGAACGTCTATTTGAAAATTTCTGTAAGAAGAAAGATGCTGAATTTCCTTTTTCATGAGGTGTCGTTTCGACAAGCTCAACGACCAACCCCCGGTCCCTGAGCCTGTCGAAGGGCCGGTTACTTCGAGTTCTCTTCCCAAATATTCACCAAATACACAATGGTCTCCACCGCCTTTTGCATATCCTGCACACTCACCCACTCTTGCTTACTGTGAAATGCATGTTCGCCGGCATAAATATTAGGACAAGGCAATCCCATAAACGATAAACGCGATCCATCTGTTCCTCCGCGAATACTTGATAAAACCGGAGTTACACCGGTACGTTTAATTGCTTCCATGGCGTAATTCACAACTTCCGGATGTTTATCCAACACTTCTCTCATGTTACGATATTGTTCAGTTACCTTAAATTCATAACTGCATTTAGTGTATTTACTCAAAACAGAAATTGCTATTTGACGTAGCTCTTCTTCTAAAGCTAATAGCGTTGGGGTATCAAATGCGCGGATGATCCATTTTATTTCTACTTGCTCCAAACCACCACTGATTGAAGTTGGATGCATAAATGGTTGCATTTTTTCGGTGGTCTCAGGAGTTTTATGCGATGGGATCTTACCAATAATTTCGCCGGCAATTTTAATGGCATGTTGCATTTTATCTTTTGCAAAGCCAGGATGTGTTGGAAATCCTTTGATAATTAAACTCACGCCATCAGCGCTAAATGTTTCATTTTCTAAATGCCCCACAGTTTCTCCGTCCATGGTATAACCAAATTTGGCATTCAGTTTTTTTACATCCACTTTATCAGCACCTCTTCCAATTTCTTCATCGGGCGTAAATAAAATTCTAATATCGCCGTGTTTTACTTCGGGGTGATTCACTAAATAATGAACAGCGTCCATAATTTCTGCAACGCCTGCTTTATTATCCGCGCCTAACAAGGTTGTACCATCGGCAGTTACAATATCATTACCTATTTGATCTTTTAATGCGGGATGTTCCGAAAATTTAATTATTTGCGTTTTGTCAGCGGGTAAAACAATATCCTTCCCATCGTATTTTTATGGATCACAGGGTTCACATTTGTTCCTGTGCAATCGGGTGCCGTATCCATATGCGAACAAAAACAAATAGTGGGAACTTTTTTTGTAGTGTTGGATGGAACCGTTGCATAAATATATCCATGCTCATCCATAGCCGCATCTTTAATGCCAATGGCTTTTAATTCTTCCACCAAAAGTTTTCCTAAGTTCTTTTGTTTTTCGGTACTCGGGCAAGTTGGTGAGAGAGGATCACTTTGCGTATCAATTTTGGCATAACGCACAAAACGATCGGTAACTGTAAAATTGTAGTTTGAAAAATCCATGGCTCTAAAATTGAGCTATGAAGATAGAGGATTTAAAAATTCAAACATGATGTCTGTCATTATTGCTTCGCAAATACCGCGTAAACCACGGGCACCTAATTTAAATTCAATGGCTTTATCTACTATCAATTCCAAAACATCATCATCAAATTCAAGCTTTACGCCTTCCATTTTAAACAAATGTTTGTATTGTTTTGTAAGCGCGTTTTTAGGTTCGGTTAAAATTAGGCGCAATGCAGAGCGATCTAATGGACGCAAATACGTTAGCACCGGTAAACGTCCTATTAACTCAGGAATTAATCCAAATGATTTCAGATCTTGAGGTGAAACATATTGCAATAAATTTCCTTTATCTATTTCCTCTGCGGTAACCGAAGCACTAAAACCAACTGCTTGCGTATTTAAACGTTGCGCAATTTTTTTATCAATGCCATCAAAGGCACCACCACAAATAAATAAAATATTCTTTGTGTTCACGGCTATCATTTTTGCATCCGGATGTTTTCTTCCACCTTGTGGCGGCACATTCACTACTGTTCCTTCTAGTAATTTCAACATAGCTTGTTGCACACCTTCACCACTCACGTCGCGTGTAATACTTGGGTTATCACTTTTGCGTGCAATTTTATCAAGCTCATCAATAAATACAATTCCTTTTTCAGCAGCCTCAACATTATAATCGGCAGCTTGTAATAAACGCGTTAAAATACTTTCAACGTCTTCGCCAACATAACCGGCCTCAGTTAAAACGGTTGCATCTGCAATACAAAACGGAACATTCAGCATTTTTGCAATGGTACGTGCCAATAATGTTTTGCCGGTTCCTGTTTCTCCAACCAAAATAACATTTGATTTATCTATTTCAATTTCCTCCTTGCCTTTCATGGCGTGAGAAATTCTTTTGAAGTGATTGTATACTGCAACTGCTAATACTTTTTTAGCATCATCTTGCCCGATCACATATTCATCTAAACTTGCTTTAATTGCAACCGGTTTCAATAAATTCAATGAAGTTTGAATTTGTTGTTTGCTTGAGTTATCAGTTAAGTTCTCATCAGCAATTAAATGATAAGCTTGCGAAACACAATTATCACAAATGTGTCCGTTAATTCCGGCGATCAAAATCTTTACATCCTTCTTATCGCGGTTACAAAGAGAGCAACGTATGGCGGTTTCTTTTGGCATTTTAGTATCTTATTAGTAATTTATAGTTTGTTCTTCAATATGCTCAGGCAACACCCTTTCTTCATATTGTTGGTTCCTTAATTGAGGCTCAAATCCGGCATCTTTTATTGATTCCTGAATTTGTTTGTACGTAAAACGGTGCGGCGCCCCTGCTGCACTTACCACATTTTCTTCTAACATGATACTTCCAAAATCGTTGGCCCCAGCGTGTAGACACAGTTTTGCTGTTTCTTTTCCTACCGTTAACCAACTCGCTTGGATGTTCTCAATATTAGGTAACATGATGCGGCACAAGGCAATCATACGAATATATTCGTCGGCGGTTACATTATTTTTAATGCCCTTTACCCTATTTAACAATGTTCCATCATCCATAAAGGGCCATGGAATGAAGGCCAAAAAGCCTTTTGCATGTGATGGTTTCAAAGCCTGAACCTCTCTAAGCCACACCAGGTGCTCAAAGCGCTCGTATACGGTTTCAATATGCCCAAACATCATGGTGGCACTTGTTGTAATATTCAATTGGTGCGCGGCTTTCATCACTTCTAACCATTCGCGGCCGGTACATTTTCCTTTGCTAATTAAACGGCGAACTCTGTCATTTAATATCTCGGCTCCCGCGCCAGGTAAGCTATCCAAGCCGGCTTCCTTAAGCGCACTTAATACTTCGGTATGACTTATTTTATCCAATTTTGCAATATGCGCTATCTCCGGAGGCCCCAGTGCATGCAGTTTTAAAGCAGGAAATAAAGCCTTTAATTCTTTAAATAAATTCACATAAAAACTAAGGCCTAATTCGGGGTGGTGACCTCCTTGTAAAAGCAACTGATCGCCTCCCCATTTAAAGGTCTCTTCTATCTTCTTTTTATATGTAGAAATATCGGTTATATAACTCTCGGCGTGCCCCGGTATTCTATAAAAATTACAGAACTTACAATTGGCTATACATACATTGGTTGTATTGGCATTTCTATCAATTTGCCAGGTAACTTTTTTTCTTCCTTTTTTATGGATATTGCGCAATTCATTTCCTACAAAAACAAGCTCAGCAGTAGAGGCATTTTCGTACAAAAACACACCCTCCTCAATTGTTAAAAAATCGAGTCTTAAAGCGCGCTGTAAAAGGGAATCAACGGTCATGCTTAATTGTTAAATGGGGTACAAATTTACCACTTTTTTACCACTTTATTCGCTTATTTGAGCCATACAAAAAATTAGGAATTTTTAATCTATGCCGATGGAAATCAGGTCTTAGGATTTTATTGCTTGATTTCATCGGCATAACGGTAAGTACGCTTCGTTTTTTCACAAAAACTTAGCTACTTTCCGTATAATTCGTAAATTCGTGAGATTCAAACCCAGCCCTCATTATGGCCACTATTCAAGCCCAAAAAAAAGCAAGTCCCGGATCTCATATTTTAGTCATTTCCACTACCTGGAAGAACCATACAGATTACGGTCTTTCTAAGGAAGAAGTTGGCTACTTAGATGGTTATTTTAAGGATGCCGCCAAAAAACAGCAAAGTTTTAACTCTTGCGGACGAATTATCTCGGTTTTACTGGTTGATCCAAAGAAAGAGGCTCATTTAGTAATGGAAACTTGCCGCAAACATGGCGGAAGTGTGGCAGACATGGTAAATGGAATAAAGGGTAAAGACCTTAATATTTACAATGCTACCAAGCAGGTTTCGTATTCTTATGCAGCAGCAGAAGGTGCAGCTCTGGCAAACTACCAATTCATTAAACATAAAACTACGGCAAAGGATCAGAAAAATGCCTTGCAACATATTAATTTAACCGGAAGCGGATTCGACGCTAAAGTGTTAAACAAACTTAATATTGTGGTGAGTGCAACAACAAAGGCACGCGATTTGGTTAATGAACCTGTAAATCTTTTGAACGCAACCGATCTTGCTAATGCATTTAAGCATATGGGGAAGGAAGCAGGATTTAAAGTAGAAGTGTATAACAAGAAAAAAATAACTGAATTAAAAATGGGTGGTTTGCTTTCGGTAAATGCCGGAAGTGTAGATGAACCAACATTTACCATAATGGAATACAAGCATAAGGCTAAAAATAAAAAACCTTTTGTATTAGTTGGAAAAGGCGTTGTATACGATACAGGCGGATTGAGCTTAAAACCTACGCCAAATAGTATGGATGCGATGAAATGCGATATGGCCGGAGCAGCGGCAGTTGGCGCGGCTATGTATGCCATTGCAAAAGCAAAATTAAATGTTCATGTGATCGCTTTAGTTCCTGCAACGGATAATCGCCCAGGCTTTAATGCCTTTGCTCCCGGAGATATTATTACCATGATGGATGGCACAACCGTTGAAATGTTGAACTCTGATGCAGAAGGACGAATGATATTGGCAGATGCTTTACATTTTGCAAAACGTTACAAGCCTGAATTAACTATTGATATTGCCACATTAACCGGAGCTGCTATGGCTGCTATTGGCACAAGTGGAATTGTAAGTATGGGTAATGCTCCAAAAAAATATAGCGATAAATTAAAAGCAAGCGGTAATAATGTGTTTGAACGTTTAGCTGAATTTCCTTTTTGGGATGATTATGCCGACCAAATGAAAAGCGATATTGCCGATCAAAAGAATTTAGGTAGTTCATATGCCGGATCAATTACGGCCGGTAAATTTTTAGAGAAGTATACCGATTATCCGTATTACCATTTAGATATTGCAGGTCCTGCTTTTATTCCTGCCAAAGATGGTTACCGTCCAAAAGGTGGAACAGGAACAGGCGTAAGATTATTCTTTGATTTTTTTAATTCGATATAACATGCGTAAACTGTGTTTTATATTTTTTGTATTACTGAGCGTTAGTTCTTTTTCGCAAGGAGGAAAACAAGCACTCATTGTAGTACATGTAGAAACTCCCATAAAAGCGGAGTTCAAACAGAAAATATATTCGTATCATTTTTTGAACGGACACTTTACAGGGCGTGAAGAAATATTGACAGTAAATGGAAAGCAAGGTGGTAAAGATTATATTAGAACTGATCTTGGGTCTTGCACCACGTACAAAGATCGTTACATGATCACCGGTATTGGAAACATCATTGACCTAAAAGAGAAAAAAATATTATTTGATGGGCGAGCTAATTTGGTAAGATGCAGTGGGGACAGTGCTATTTTTTACACGAACGATTTTGCCAAAGGAAAGTTCTATTCGGTGTATAATTTTAAAACCAAAACTTACGGTGAAGTAAAAAATTTGACGTTCAAAGCAAAATTAGGGCAAGATGTAGAGTACGATAAAACGGCAATGCCTATCAAGTTGAATCTGTATCCACAAAACAAACCAAAAGTTGAATTAGTAAAAGATGGAGGTTATGGACAAATAACTAAAGACGGAAAAATTCCTGATCCTCCAATGTGGTGGATAGATAATTCAACTTTTATTTATACGCATTACAATAAAGAAAATACCGAAATTAGTTTTTACAAAGTAAATGTAGATTCAAAAAATTCTACATTGATCGGTAAGATCCCTTTTAAACCGGGAAATCAAGCACCCATTGTTACCAAAGAAGATAAATACGTTACCACTTTGAATTTTGGTGATAAAATGGTTTTGGTGAATTCAAAAAATGATAAAGTAGAGGAAATGAGTTTTACTTATCCTTTGAATGGATTTGCTGCGGAAGTAAAATCTGCACCACAAGGGCGAAGAGTTTTATTGGCAAACAACAATAAAGAATTAGGAAAATATCCTTTTCAATTAAAGAATTTCAAGAGTACCGAAAATACAGTTGCGCTTGTAAGAGAACTGATAGTAGGTACCGAAAGCTACCAACAAGGGATGGCAGTTTGGAATTACGAGCAAATGAAATTTGAAAAGGTAGATGCTGATGAAGTATTGACACTTGTTGGATGGATCAACGAATAGGGAATGTGAATGAAATAAGCTCCTACTGCGTTGTTGTAAAAATTTTAAATCCTCACATATCTTAATATGCTGCGGTTTAAAATTTTTACACGCCTTGTAGGAACTTATTTCATTCACATTCCTAAGTTTTCGATTCGTCACGACAAATTGAGACTTCCCTAAAGTTATCGGGACGAACTGACATCTGTAATAAATAACGAAAATGGCTGAACACATCCACATTAACGCCAGCACCAAAACCGAAAAATACAAACAACTTTATCCTCAAGTAAAAGCATTGCTTGAAGGAGAGAAAGACCTCATTGCTAATATGGCCAATATATGCTCGGCCTTAAAGTACGGCATGGACTTTTTTTGGGTGGGTTTTTATTTGGTGAAAGATAATGAGTTGGTGCTTGGTCCATTTCAAGGCACTGTTGCATGCACACGAATTGCCAAAGGGAAAGGCGTTTGCGGCAAAGCCTGGGAATTAAATGATATAATTATTGTAGATGATGTGGATCAATTTCCGGAACATATTGCTTGCAGTGCACTTTCAAAGTCGGAGATCGTTATTCCCGTGAGAGATAAAAACAAGAACATCATTGCCATTTTTGATATTGATAGCGATCAATATTCAAGTTTTGATAGAACTGATGAGGAATGGTTGAGGAAGATCGTTGAGTTGCTTTAACATTCCCTTAAAAACTATTAGCCGCAATTCTTTGTTCTTTTTCCGAATTAATTTTATATCCTATCTTCTTCCTAGGCTCTGGTGCAGAATGAACAAGTCTTTTAAGTGCAGTAAATATTGTTTGGATCTCATCTTCGTGTTTTTTATAATACTCTTCGTTCTTCAGTATTTTTTTCTCCAACTGTTCAAGCTTTAATAACATATCCTTATGCGTTACTATCACTTCCCTCACTCCGGTAAATATTCTTATGATCTGAATGTTTACATCAATAGCTGTTTCACTATTAAGAACGCTTGATAGCATAGCCACTCCTTGCTCTGTAAATGCTAAAGGCGGCTTTCTTAAGCCCATTTTCTCCTTCATAGATATCTCGATCTGTGATCTCCAATTATCCATTTCAGAAATAGATAACTGAAACATAAAATCCCCGGGGAAACGGTTTATGTTTCTTTTAACAGCCTGATTTAATACCCGTGTCTCAACGCCATACAATTCGGCCAGATCCCTATCGATCATCACTTTCCGCCCCCGTACAAGATAAATTCTGCTTATTATTTTTTGATCAGTTATTACAAGAGCTCTTTTCATGACTTTATTTTATTGCTTAGATTATTGGATATCACAAATTGTGATATCCAATAATTAATTCATTGCAAATATTACATCATGAACATCTAAACCCTCACTATAGATTATAGCATTTTTTGAAAATATCAAAGATTCATTCTAGAATTGAGAAACCAATCGTTTAAGTTCCTTAAAATCAATTCTTAACCCCAGCTTTTATTTTAGCATTCACAAAATTTTCTTGCGGAGGAATTGGGCAATTCCAACCATTATGCGAATACGCACAATAAGGCTGATAACATAAATTAAAATCAATAAGGATCGTATTTGCATCTGTGATCTCAAGATCTATATATCGTCCACCGCCATACGTTTCGTTATTACTTGTTAGATCAGTAAAGGGAAGGAACAACAATTTAGCGTACTCGGGCTTTTTAATGTCAGCCATTCTGTATAGAACTAAAGAATGTTTCTTTCCATCGATCTTAAAATTTGCTTTGGCGTATTTTATATAGCGTTTCTTTTTACCGCTAGAGGTTGGAAAGATAACGGTATCCTTCTGATCGAATTTTTCGAGTTGAGCAACAGCTCTATATTTTAAAGTGATGGGAAAGTGATGGATCCCTTCAAAATCTTTTCGTTCGCTTCTTGCTAGAGGTGTTGTGGTTGAATCGAGATAGAACTTAACGAGTTTTTCTTGCTCAACTTTAATGTTTTTAATGATGCTATCTTTTTTAACTTGTGTAAAAGCAGAAAGAGCGGATACTAAAAATAAAAAGAGGTAGTTCATTCTCATAGGAACAAATCTACCTCTTTTTTTATACTTTAAAAATCTATTCGCTTATCACTTATTTACCTGTACTCTTACCCCCTCACTATGACTGGTAAACTCCGGCGCGTACATACATTGAATTGTTGTAACACCATTACTAAAATCACCATAATGGTTCACAAACAATACGTACTCAAACACAAATGTTCCTTTATGTAAATGCGGGAAGAAGAAATTTGTTGCCGCGTCTTTAGTACTTTCAAAATACCCTAAACCATCTTGCCATTTGTACTGACTAAATACATTTACCGGTTCAAAACCACTTGCACGCATATCTTTCATGTGAACATAATCCATATCTCGGTCAACACGTAACTCAATACGAACTTTTATCTTATCTCCCAGCTTTAATTTTGTAATCGCCGTAATTGGTTCTATTACCGGACCTGAAGCTGTATTTTTTTGCAAGAATAATTGTTTCTTCAATTTCAACGGCGTTTCGTGAGGCGTTATTTTATCTAACTGCTCAAAATATTGCCAGTACACAGCGCCGTAACTCACGCCCACATCTTTTTTGATCACTTTTACTTTGCCCATATTTGGTTTAATATCGGAGCCTGTCCATGTTTTTTTGAAATAGCCTGTTCCCGGTTCAACTTTAATACTTGCGTCAGTTTTTGGATCTAACTTAATATCGCCCACTTGAATTTCAACATTAGGCTCAGTACTTAACCAATCTGTTCCCTTCAATAACATAGCATACACAGCTTCTGTAGTTGCGCGGGTTGTTCCCCAATGTTGTGTTTGTTTACTCTTTACAAGCCAAGTTTTAAGATCATCCACCGCTTTGGTATCATTGTTCACTTCATCAAATGCTTCTATCATCAAAGCCTGCATTTCAATTGGTGCTTCGTACCAATAGTATCCATAGTTCTCTTTCCAATACATTCCCATCTCTTCGCTGTTCAAACTATTTTCCTTTAACGACTTCAAAATATCCTTCGGCGTTTTAAGATCTTTATCCCTGTGCAAAGTAAGAGCGATCATTCCTTGCATATAGCGCGAATTAGATAACCAATAGGTTTGCTCTTGCTTTTTATAATATGCTACATGCTCTTTATTGCGTTTATCCATTTCTATTTCAGGGAAGAAACTGCGCATATATAAATATTGAATGGCCATATAACTTAAATGATTCTCCTTTAAATAATCTTTATTATGCTTTTTCATCCATTCATAATCTTCGCGCATACGGTTATCGCAATATCTTACAGCTTGATACATCATGCTCGATACTTCAGAATTTTCTTTTACTTTAATAACACCGAGCTTATCTAAATGTCCGAAACCACTGCAAATATGTTGCGTTATATACCAATCATCCGGTCCGCC
The DNA here is from genome assembly GCA_016705695.1 of Sphingobacteriaceae bacterium. Lineage (GTDB taxonomy): Bacteria > Bacteroidota > Bacteroidia > B-17B0 > Aurantibacillaceae > Aurantibacillus. Next base: position 182,820 of record JADJLA010000005.1, on the reverse strand, counting down.
TTCAAACCACCAAAAACCGCCGTTAGATGTTTGTGCTTTCTTTAATTTTTTAAATGCGCGGGCTTGCTCATTACTCATGGTATTAAGATCAAACAATAAAGCTACGCGTTTTTTGTTCTCACTTTCATTTTGAGCTTGTAATACCCAAGGTGTTTCTTCAAGTATTAGAGCTTTTAACTCTTGGTTCTTTTGCAAGTTCGATAAGAACGCATCAGGACTCTGTGTTTTCCATGATTCAAATACTGCTTTAATTTTTGGTTTTGAATTTACCACATACGTTGCTAAACTATTTGCATAATAACGCGCAAATGTTTGCTCGGCACATTCGTAAGGATATTCCATTATATAAGGCAAAGCTTGTACTGCATACCAGGCAGGATTGGCGGTGAACTCTAAGGTATACGCATGATTTTTAAGCGTAGTTGAATTGCCGTTTTGATTAATGAACTTTGTAAAATTAAATTCTTTTGTTTGATTACTGCGAATTGGTAATGGCATACTTTCTGTTACCAACATTCTATTTGTAAGAACAGGAATTACCATTTCTTCTCCATCCGAAAAATTACCCGCCTTTGCAACGATCTTATATTTAATTGCAGAAATACTTTCAGGAATATTCAAGGTCCACTCAATGGCAGTGCTTTGTCCTTTTTTAACCGTGAAATCTCTCCAACCAATTGTTGGGAATTTACCGCTTAATGCTTCAATGATGCTAAATGATATTTCTTTATCAGTTAATGCATCATATAATTTCAATTCTGCGTTTCCACTTAATTCCTTATCCGATAAATTAGCGATCTTAGAAATAAATATGATCTTATCATTCTCTCTAAAGAAACGTGGTTGATTTGGCTGCACCATTAATTCCTTTTGGGTGATCACTTCTTTAGTATACTGACCAATCTTCAGATCCTTGGTGTGCGCTAAACCTTGTAATTTCCATTTGGTTAAACTTTCAGGAATAGTGAACTTAATTACAGTTTCGCCATTCTCATTTGTTGTAAGATTTGGGAAAAAGAAAGCCGTTTCATTAAAATTACTTCTTGCTTTCACGCTTCCAAGATCTTTATCACTTTTTCCTTCGCTTCCTCCGGTAACTCCCGTAGCTGTTGTTGCTTCGTCTGCCACATTTCCATCCTCTCCCCCCATCAGTCCAGGCTTATTTGCAGCCATTTTTTTAGAAGCTTCACCATTTTTAGATCGCGATACACTCTTATCCTTTGTGTTCATTTCCTTCTCCTCCATCGGCATGGCAGAACTCTCCGCAATAGCATCTGCTTTCATATCGCCATCCTCGTAATAATCCTTTGATCTTCCTCCTCGATAGTTATAACTATAAAAATTCAAACCAAAATAATTCAAATGATCGTAATACCTTCCCGGGATGCCAACATAATTACGACTAACATTATTCAACTCTGTAGAGTTATTTATTTGAGCTGCGCGCGAATACCAATTGTAGCGAGTATAATAACTATTATAAATGTACATCGACCAATAGCTTGGCGCAAAAGCATCCAAACTTGCATCGTACATGCTCGTTAATAATTCGGCGGCCTGCTTATCGCCTTTTTTATCCTTAATAACGATCTTCCATTCTTCTTGCTGACCAGGCAATAATTTATTACGGAATGTTTCAAATTGTATGTCCAATTCTTTATTGGTGAAAGGGACAGTAACAACATTACTGAAATTATAAAAGCGGTTGTATTTGATAAATGAGGTATGAAAAGAAATATTTCCTCTATCCTCTTCTTGCACATCTATAGTTACAGCGCCCAACGAAGCCGATTGAAACTGAGTAAGCGCTAATTTTCCCTGACGCTCTACTTCGTATATATAATTTACTTTATCATAAGCAGAAGCTAGAACAAAATTTACTTTTTCTCCCGGCTCTGCATTTAACTTAGGCATATAGAACCAAGCCGGTAAAACTTCAGGCATAGTTGTGCTGCCATTATCATAAAGTGTAAAATATTGGAATGCTTTAATGCTTTCGCCAAATTTATCTTTACAATTAGCCTCGATCATATAAACGCCCGGCTTCAAATGTTTAAGGTCGGCGCTTAGGTCGTACTCCGTTTTTGAACCTGTATCAAATGTTTTTTCAAATTGCTTATCCTTTTCCCACTTGAATTTATTTAATTCATCGGCGTACAGATCATTCGGAAACGTTTTATAATACTCCTCTTTTGAAAGTGCATGTCTGTCGGGTCTTGTCCATAATCGCGCACGAAAAGCTCTATCCGGTTGTTTTAATTTGTACACCGTAAAGTTTCCTTTAGCAGCTTCGGCTACACCATTTAAATTAGTTGTAATAATATTGATAGGCTTAATTGCTTTTTGATCAATAATAGCTTGGTTAGAAATATTCAACTGCAATGATTGATATCCAACAGTTACATAAGAAGACGTTGAATGCGTTTCACCATTTATATCCGTAACATCTGCTAAAATTTGATATTGGTAAGTTGCCTGACTTTCTTTATTTACCGATTCATCAGGTGAAGCTTTAAATTTAATAATGTACGAACCTGTATCATTCGTTAATGTTTCACCATTTAAAATTTCTACATCTCCACCTCTGTTATAGTAAGGCCTGTACCACCACCACCAATATGGATAATTTACTTTTCGCACAACGCGGTACGAAACTTTAGCGCCATCGATCACATTTCCCGCATAAGCTTTTGCCTTTCCGGTAACAGTGATCTCATCATTAATTTTGAACGACCCTTTTACAGGATCAAAATCAGTTTCAAATTTAGGGCGCTTGTATTCTTCAACTCTAATGTACGCTGTGCCATGTCCATCGGTAATGTGCATTTGCCCGGTCATTAAACCTTGCGGCGCAATAAATGTTCCGTTAATTGAGCCATATTCATTCGACGTTAATTCTAATGAAGATACTTTTTGATAATTTGCATCATAAAATGTTACGTTAACGGGATAGTTTGGTTTGATTACAGGACTCTTTCCATTCTTCGTTTCAAGAATGATGCCTTTAAAATAAACCGTTTGGCCAGGACGATAAATTGCTCTATCGGTAAAGAAATGGGTATGCGTTGTTGTATAATTATTATCACCAGGTTTGTAAGTATAGTACGAGTTATTATTAAAATAACTGTCTTGTCCATCTATCAGTTCTAAATAAAAACTATTATCGTTGTATTTATCTTTTGGTTTAATGCTGCATAAACCTTTTTCGCTGGTCTTTAAAAGATCTCCTTTAGTGTATTTATAATCGCGTGAAGTATAATCATATGTTTCGTGCCAAACTTGTACAGAAATATTTTTTAATGCTTCGCCGGTTTGACGGTGCAATGCATAAATATCATATGCGCCATCATCTTCGCGGCGGCGTTCCATGGTTGCAATGTTTGAAACCACACATTGTGCATACGATACTAAATTATTTGAATATTTAAAATCGGGATTTAAAGATGTGATCACTACATAATGTCCAAATGGTAATTCCGGCATTTTGATCTCAAGCTGATGTTTTTGATAGTCTTTATCGTCTTCAATTGATTGCTCAAAGACTTTTACGCTTGGCAAACTGTTGAGTGCATTATATAATTTCTCGCCCCATTCTTTGCGATATACTTTTCTTAATTCCTGATGCGAGGTTTTTACGATCTTAAAATAAAGTTTGTTGATGTTTGTTGAGCTTACCAAAGCACGGAAAGGCTTTAATGGTTCGTTCACTTCTTCTAAAGTAAGGTTCAACGATTTTGCTTCAATTTGGTAAATAAGATTTTGACATTGTTTAGCGCCATACGTGTTAGGCATTTTTTTAATGGTAGCTTCGCACAATTCTTTTGCTTGCTTTTTGTACCACTTGTAACTATCATTTTCTAACGGGTTGTATTCACTCGCTTTGTTATTATACCATGTTGCAAGTCTAAAATCAATTTCGGTTGAACGTGGATGAGTGCTGTAAGTTTGCTGTAATTGCTTAAGCGTATTAAAATACAACGTGTCTTTCTTTGGATGTTGCGTATGACCATGTATGTAATCCAAACGGTAAAGATCAGCATCGATCAATGCATCAGGGTTTTTATCGTTCAAATGAAAATTGATCAGATCTTGAATTATTTGCAATGCATAATATTTTGTTTCTAAACTATCCGACGGGTTTACCAGTTGTATTTTAGTGAACTCACTTGCAGGTGCTAAAAAACCTGCATCGTTAATATTAAAACGCGCAGCCGGACGTTGCACATTAGGCTCTGTGTTTGCCATGAACACCAAGGCACGATGCGCCAAAAAATCGTATAATGTTGGGCGCCACTCACGACATTCTTGCGTGCCTTTATAAATCACTTCATCAAAAACATCAACACGCGTTGCTTTTAAACTATCGGCATTACTTACACTTTCTTTGTAATTACTTATTACAGCATAGGTAATTGTTTTAAGATCCCAGGTTGAAACATCTTCATTTTTAAATCCAACGGTTTGAGTGCGATTATAAAATTTCCAACGGTTATTATTAAAATATTGCCAATACGCATCGGCCAATAAACTCTGCAGAACAGGCTTCACCGGAAACTTTGCGGTTTGCACTTCTACTTGCAATTCGTTAATGTTCTTTTCGAGCGAAAACTCTTCCTTGTATTGTTTGTACTTCATGCGATTGATCACCGCTTTTACAAACTGAGGGGCATTATTGTCAGTTTTTGCTTTTTGGTAAATAACCTCCACTATTTTTAACGCGCTTTCAGTTAAACCTTTGCTTTCGCAACTATCCACCCTTTGCCAAAGTTTCTCGTAAGAATCATTTTTACCGTAACTTATTGATTTCATGGTGTTATAAGGATTAAAAAACAAAGGCAGTGTAAACACCACCCCTCCTAAAAACAACAGAATAATGCTTAAAACCGACTTCTTTTCCATAAAAAATGCTTTATATAAAGATGCAAAAAAAATGTTATTCCATACTTTATTTAATTTTTAAAAATGAATTAAATTCTCGAAATTAATGGTCTAAAATTTACAAATAATGAATAAAAGCATTGCAGCTACTTTAGCATTCTGTTTAATCCTATTAATCGGATGTAAAAATGAAAATGAGAAGGTTGTTGAGAAAACCACTGAAGGTGATACGCAATTAACACAGTTAACACAACTAATTAGCTATAAAGTGCTTATAAGAGATGCTGACTGGAAAGCTTTTGTTAAAGCTGATAGTTTAAACGCACGCGGCGCGAATGTAGATGAGGTAATGGGCACAAGTGTAAATTACCTAACCTACAAAGATTACTTAATGTATTTGGCAAGCTTAAAAACGACAATTCTTGACTCTAACTCAGTTATGACCGATTCTGAATTTAAACTTGCTTCTACATTCGACGAAAGAAAGGGTTTATTTACCATTTGTGACTCGCTCCAAGAGGAAAATGCCGGGAAAACAACAACCATATTTGTTTGCGATTCTACTTCTAGAGTTGAACAAATCGTTGGCCTGGAATTCTTCGAGTCGTGGCGTATCAATAAAACTACAGGCGAGTTTTTAAAGGAAATTATTGCTTTTTCTCCATTAACCGTTGGTGATGGTGACAAATTAATACCTGTATATTATTTCTTTAAGAATAAGGAAAGTATAGAACTTGTGAAATCGAAACAATCAAAAAAATAATGGAAGCATTCTTAGAAATATTAAAGATCGTTTTACCCGCTGCCATGGTATTTGTGGCAACATACATCATTTTAAGAAGTATGTTAGAGAACGATCAGAAAAAACGCGAATACGAAATTCGTAAAAAAAACAACGATGCTGTGTTACCGTTAAAAATTCAGGCATTCGAACGTTTAGTGATCTATTTAGAAAGAATTAATCCAAACACCTTGGTTGTTCGCGTTAATAAGAACGGAATGAACGCCCATCAATTGCAATTGGAATTAATAAGGACCATTAAATCGGAATACGAACATAATTTATCGCAGCAGATCTATGTGAGTTATGGCTCGTGGGAGTTAATTAAAAATGCAAAGGAGGAATTAATTAAACTCATCAATATTTCGGCAACAAAAGTACACCACGAAGCGCCAAGTAATGAACTAGCCATGATGATATTGAACATTGCAGCAGGTTTGGAGAAAAAATTACCAAACGATGTGGCACTTGAATATATTAAAAAAGAAGCTTCAAGTATTTTGTAGAGATGGAAAAATTGTTCTCAGAATTTAACAGCCTAAGCGAGCAGCAATGGAAAGAGCAGATCATTAAAGATCTGAAGGGAGCTGAATACGATTCGCTTACTTGGCATACGCAAAATGGTTTTGATGTTAAACCATTCTATATAGGAGAACATACCGAAAATAGAAAACCGATTTTTGAATTTAGTGATTGGGATATTTGCGAGCCCATTGATGTGCACGATGTAAAGTTTGCGAATCATCAAGCCTTACAAGCTCTTAAAAAAGGCGCTTCAGGATTAGTGTTCAATATCAACAAAAAAATTGACACAAAGATCCTATTAAAGAATATTTCGCTTGAACACATTTATTCGCAATTCAATATCAGCAATGATGCTTTACACATTCTTACTGATCTAAAAAATATTTACAGTAAACCAAATGCTTACGATGGTAAATTAAAGTGCTTTATAAATATCGATCCCATACACTTATTTGCATTTTATGCAGAGTGGCATGATTCACAAGAAAAAGATCTTTCGGTATTAAAACAATTGGTTCATATTCCCGTAAATGCTTCTTTATATCAAGAGGCTGGAAGTACTCAAGTAAATGAGTTAGCATTTACCTTGGCGCATTGCAACGACTATTTTAATTTTTTGAATGATAGCAACTCGCTTAATAACAAAGCCGTTCATGTTACTGTTTCGGTAGGCGGAGATCTTTTTACCGAGATCGCCAAACTTCGTGCCTTAAGAAAACTCATTGATCTTTTACAGAACGCTTACGGGTGCAAGAACGAATTATACATTCATGCTCAAACTACCATGCTTAATAAAAGCGAGAAGGATGCGTATACAAATTTATTAAGAAGTACTACTGAGGCCATGAGCGCTATAATTGGCGGAACAAATAGTTTGAGCATTCCAGGTTACGATCAATTATTTAATCAGGCAAATGAATTTAGTTCGCGCATGGCCATTAACCAACAACATATTTTAAAAGATGAAAGCTATTTGAACAAAGTAGCCGATATGGCTGCAGGAAGTTATTATATTGAACAACTCACCGATCAATTAGCGCAAAATGCCTGGGAAAAATTTAAAACTATAGAAGCTAAAGGTGGTTTTATGGCATGTATCAAAACGAAATATATTCAGGAAATGATCAACACCGACTTTAATGCTTTAAAAGAAAACTATAAACAAAATAAGTCGGTTCTTATTGGCGTGAACAAATATCCAAATACAACTGAACGTAAAGAAATTTTGAAAGATAAAAGTGCAAATGATAAAGGAGTACGCATTACACCTAAAAAACTAACAGAATTTCTCTAAAGGATCTTAAAGAAATTCTCCTCCCCTACCTCCACAAATCCCTGTTCGGTAAAGTTCAATAGTGTAAGATCATTAGTCCCATTCAACCTAAATTTCTTAGTGTTCTGATAAAATTTACAACTATCCTTAAAAGCTCCAAACACACCGGCTTTTGAAAGCTCATGAATATATTCAAAGTTCTTGCCTTGCATAATACGCATTAAACTAATTTCTTTTGGAAGCAGTTCTAAACTTACTTCAAAACCATGCTCCACATAACAACTTCTTATGAAATTCTTCTTGTTGAATAAAAAAAGTATGAGGTCATTGCCACACATGTTCTTAAACTTCATTACCCCTTTATAAACCGTATCTTTTCGCGCGCCGCCAAAATAATCGGCATAAGGAGTATCTCCCGTAGTTACCCTTTTTCGCTCTTCTTCATTAGGTGTTTTAGCCGGCAATGCTTCTTCCTTATACGGCACTACTTTTATTTTAGGTTTATCATTCCAAACATTCAGCAAAAGCATAATAAGCAACACGGCTAAAGGCGTTGCTATAATAATATTCTTGAATTCGTTACCGGATCTTTTTAATTCGATATTCTCAGCCTTTTGTTGAGCTTGCTCGTACTGCTTTTTATAATGCTCCTGATAATACTGACGGCGCTTTAATTCTGCATCACTCACATCATAACCCTTTGCTTGCTTATCCTTAACAACATTCGCACTTTTATTTGTGCTGTTTAAATAACTTTTAAGTCGATGGTCGTATTGCGATTTTTTATAGCTATCGCACAACATTTCATAAGCCTTTACTACCGTTTTAAAATGCTCTTGTCCCGAAGGATTAATATCTGGGTGATACATTTTAGCCAAACGACGAAAAGCATTCTTAACTTCAGCAGAAGAAGCAAAATTTGCTAAGCCTAATATGTGATAATAGTTTGTCAGAAACCTCTAAATTGATCGTTTTACAAATGTAAAGCTAATTTTTTATGCTCTTCATCAAAAACCTATTCCTAAATTAAGTGCTAAGTGTTGCGAGTTAAGAAATACAGAGGAAGCCGAATAATTTGTTTTAAAATAATAAGGCGAAAAACCATAACGATACGAAAGCTCAATAAATATGGTGATGGAATTTGAACGCGTACGATGACTTTGAACACCCAAATTGATCCCTGCAAACGCGTTAAATCTATCGTGCAGTAAAGGATTCTTAAATTTCAAATGAACAAATTCATCTTTTAATTGAGCGCCATCTTGATCAACCTTTAAATTAGTATTCAAGATATATCTTAAATGATATCCAACCGAAACATACGGAGTGAATAAACTATTTGTGGTGCTTTTAAATGTAAGCTTTGCTTGGATCGGCAAATTCAATTCGCCAATGTTCATGCGGTAATTAAAACCCATACTCTCATCATACAATTGCAATGTATCCTGACTAAAATAATACGAACGGTAGCTTACACCATGCAACAAATATTCAATACCCATCGAAAGAAAAACACGGTTAGAGCGGTCCATGCTTTTTTCGCGTTTAAGGAAAGCCGAGAAACTCATTCTTGCCTTTGCGTTAACAGCATGATGACTGTTCAATTTATAAAAACCAACCACGGGTGCAATTCCAAAACGCGTATACGAATCTCGAGAATTATGGCTTTGTCCAAACACCAAAGTGGAGTTGAACACAATTAAACATAAAAAAGCACACCAAGTATGTAGTTTACTTTGCATTTGAATCTCTGATCACATTTGTAGCGCTGGCCTGAACGTTTGGCATAATGATCACATCATTTATATTTACATGCGCAGGACGTGTAGCAACCCAGTAAATTGTTTCGGCAATATCTTCAGGCTTTAAAGGCTGCATTCCATTATAAACACTTTTTGCCTTTTCTTCATCACCATCAAAACGCACAATGCTAAATTCCGTTTCTACCATTCCAGGATTAATGGCGGTTACTTTAATGTTATGCGGAAGTAGATCAATGCGCATGCCTTTATTTAATGCATCTACCGCGTGCTTAGTTGCGCAATACACATTTCCGTTCGCGTAGACCTCTTTTCCGGCAATGGAACCAATATTTACGATATGTCCTTTTTTTCGTTCAATCATTCCCTTACATACTTCTCGAGTCATATATAAAAGTCCTTTTATATTGGTATCTATCATTCGCTCCCAATGAGAAAGATCACCGCTTTGTATAGCAGACAATCCCGCGGCCAATCCGGCGTTGTTCACTAAAATATCAATATTCTTAAATTCAGCCGGAATTGATTTGATCGCATTTTCCACTTCAGAAAAATTTCTTACATCAAAACACAGCGTTAATACCTTTACTTTATAAGTGGCCTGTAATTCTTTAGATACACTTTCTAAGCGATCTTTTCTGCGACCGGTAATGATCAAATCATACCCATTCTTTGCAAAAAGTTGAGCGGTGCTTTTACCAATACCCGAAGTTGCTCCTGTAACCAATACTAACATAGATCAAGTTTTATTTTGAGTGTTGAGTTTGCTATTCTTATAGCCGTATAATAAATAAACCGCCAATCCTATCAATAACCATATTAAAAACATTACCCAGTTTTTCCAACCCATGCCTGTAAGTAAATAACAACACGAAAGAACTCCAAGAACCGGGATCAATGAATAGTTACGTATGAAAGAAAATAAAGCAACTGAAGCCCATACAAAAAAGAAAATGATCATAGGGTAATTAAACGAGGTTGTTTTCGCTTCTTCATTTACAATATAAAATATATCTGATGCTTTCATAAAAACAAGCGTCATTCCCGCAACAGTTATCACAGGCACTATCCATTTTGCATTTACATAAGGCATTCTAAACTTTCCTTTTACCTTAGCATCGGTATTACGAGGCAATGTGAGTACACCTCCACAAACCAAAACAAATGCAAATAGGGTTCCAATACTTGTAAAATCTAAAACAAAATTCTCATCGGTAAAAAAAATGGGGATGCCAACTACTAAGCCTGTAATAATTGTAGAAAAACCCGGAGTTTTGAATCGTGGATGAATAGATGCAAATCGTTTTGGTAACAAACCATCTCTACTCATGCTCATCCAGATTCGTGGTTGTCCCATTTGAAAAACTAACATCACGCTCGTCATAGCAACTACAGCAGCTATTGATACAATAAATAACATCCACTTAATTCCTTTCGACTTAAATATCTCTGCTAAAGGATCGCTTACTCCTAAACTTGTGTACGACACCATTCCGGTAAGCACCAAAGCGAGAATGATATAAATAACTGTACAAATAACCAACGAATAGATCATTCCTCGTGGAAGATCACGCTGAGGGTTCTTACTTTCTTCTGCTAATGTAGAAACCGCATCAAAACCAATATACGCAAAGAAAACTGCAGAAACGCCGGCCATTACACCCGTAAATCCGTTTGGCATAAAAGGTTCCCAGTTATCAATATCCACATGAAATATTCCAACTGTGATCACTAGCACAATGATCACTAGTTTAACAAGCACCATCGCATTACTTATATTCCTGGATTCTTTAGTGCCAATAAATACCAATGCAGTAATCAATATATTGATAACAACCGCAGGAAGATCAAAAATAATTCTTAAGCCCCCAATTTGTGGCGCGTTGGTCCAAGCGCTATATCCTTCACCTAATGTATTACTCAAAAACGCACTATGCGCTGCTGTGTAATTTATGGTAAGATATTCAGGTAAACCGGGAATAAGATTTGTAAAATACCCACTCCAAGAAAATGCTATGTAAATGTTGCCGATCGAATATTCCATTAACAAAGCCCAACCAATGATCCATGCAAATAGTTCGCCAAAAGAAACGTAAGCATATGTATAAGCGCTTCCCGAAACCGGAACTCTGGATGCAAATTCTGCATAACACATGGCGGTAAAACCACAAGCGATCGCACAGATCACATATAAAATAACAACGGCAGGACCGGCAGCATGACAAGCTTGCCCAATAGCACTAAACGTACCACCGCCAATAATTGCCGCAACACCAAAAAAAGTTAGGTCGCGAACATTTAAAACTTTATTTAAATGTCCTCCATGACCATCGCCTTCATCAGAACTAACAGTAGAGGGATCTTTTTTTCGAAATAAATTCATGCGCTTGAAGGATAAATATCTGAATTTTTATTGACACTTTAACTTATTTGTGCTTAAGGGCCTCTCGATAGCTTAAACCGGAGAGCTTTTGCTTGTTTTTTTCCACAAAAGCATAAACTTCCTTACGGTTGGTCTTAGCATGTTGTCTTAATGCCCAACCAATGGCTTTGCGTATAAAGAACTCTTCGCGGTGCATATGGCGTGCGCAAACCTTGTAAAGGAATTTGGTATCCGTTTTTTCTTTGTACAAGATCTGATGGATAATGGCAACACGGTTAAGCCACATATTCTTATGCTTCGCAAAACGTTCCATTTCCTTTTTCATTTTCGGATAATTTAAAACCAGAGGTGCAATGGCATAAGAACTTATTCCATCCACACTATCCCACCACGAATTGGTGACGATCATTTTTTTGAGCGTTTTAAAACTTGCCGGAGTGATCAGTTTCCTATTCTTATCAAACAGATCGAGTGCAACATAATGAAACTCTCTTTCCTTTTTTTTCCAAAGCAAAGCTGCCGTTTCTAAGATCCACTTTTCGGTAATGATCGGTTTTACTTCCGCAAACAGTGGTTTACATAAAGCTGCGCGTTGTGGTTTTTTGAGACCAATAAATTCAAATTGATCTAACAAATACTTTTTCATGGCCTTTGCATTTTGTGCATTGGCATTTTTGTATAAAGTATCGCTAACTTTTTTTACGAACTCCGCGGGCTTCATAATGATTTACACAATATAGAACAGATAAAACAATAAATGGTGCAATAATGCAGCGGTATCTTACAATAGCGCCTAGGTTTGGTGTTGCAATTCCGAACAATACAAGCAAAAATATAGATGAAAGAATTAAAAAGAAAAGTATATTCCTATCTCGAACAAAAAATGCTCCAACAATTGATAGCATTAAACATAATGTTAAGAACAAACCTTCTAACGAAACCACGGTGTTCATTAAACCTCCAAATTTGTATGGAAATCCCAAGGCCTTGAAAATACTTTGAAAAATAGTTCCAACAGAACCAATAGTTGTTTTGATATTTGAAATGGCATAACCGGATCGGCCCGGAACAATTTCATAGATCAAAGTGTAATTTGTAACCGTATCGGTATTTGAAGCGCAATGAAGCGTGTCCTTTTGATGCGAATCTTCCCAATAATCATACGGCACACCCATCTTGATCTTAAAACTATTTTCGCCGGTACTTCTAATTAGATCCTTATTATAAGATAAGCGTACAAATTTTGAATTGTCCTTTAAAAAGATCCCTCCCCTTGCCACGTCATAGAATTCAGTTTGTTTTTTGTTGATAAACGACAACATGGACATATCTTTAAATATCAAAAACGAAAAGTTAACAAGCACCACCATTACAATAACCGAACCCAAATACCATAGCGTTTTGTGTTTCCGAACTAATACCTCAACGAGTTTAAACGAAAGATATAAACTAAAAATAGTGAACGTTACTTGCGGTTTTAAATAGTATATGATAAAAATAATAAGAAGGGGATAGTTCAGTTTTCTGACAAGAAAATATTTTTGGTCAAATAAACGATCGGTAAAAAAGAAGAGAAGTCCAACATTCAACAACACAAGAGGTTCTTTTAATAATGCCCCGCTGAACAACCAAAGATTCGGAAGAAAAATAAATACACCCAATAACCAGATCTCTTTTGAGATGAAGTACTGCTTTAGCGAACGGTAAATAAGGCCAATACCGATGTATCCAAGCAAACAAGAAATTAACGCATGAACATAATAGGAATTAAAAGAAATAAAATGGATGAGCGAATGAATGCGAAGTAAGCTTCGATTATCATTAAAAAATAAACGCCACGACATACCTTCATCCCAATTATTAGTGCGCGAAATGAATTTTGAGAATAATTCGGTGTTCTCAGCGTCATTTTCAAAACCAAACAAAAGCTTAATGTATTCTAAAGGTCTTTCATAAAATATATCATTGATGATCTTTGAATCGCGCAAAAAATTACCTGCGTCATAATTCTCAATTCCCCCATAGTATATTTTGTAGATATAATAGAAGGCCGGAATTGCCAAACATTTGAATATGAAGAACAGCGTGAATTGTATTGGAGAAATACTCTTATCTATAAAAATACCAAATAAACCATTCTTATAAATGAAGAATAGAATGATCAAAAGATATATGGTGGCGATGATCACTTACAGATTATTTACAACAACTAAATACTTATTCTTTTTGTCGAAACAAAACCGTGTTATTTTTTTTATTCCAAAAGAGGAGAGATCATAAAGCACATTCCATTTTTGTTGAGCTACATCATATTTTAAAATAGTGGCTTGATGCGACACCAACAAACCATGATCAGGGTGCCAGATCATATCTTCATTCACCGAATTGATGCTTGCATACAAATTTGCTTTTTGCAAACGCACATCGTATAAAAAATAACGCGTAGATGAACTATCTTTTACACCAAACATAAATGAATGCCGGCTCACCGTTTTAAATGTTCGGCAAGGATGCTCTCCCAAAAAACCATCCGCGCTGGTTGAGTTCACAAAATATCTCAACGAATGTGGCTGAGTTAACTTGTAATATAAAACGGTATCTGCATTTAAGAAATGATAATATCCTGCCGAATCAAATGATGAAAAATTTGAATTTGTAACCGTAAACGTTTTAAGATCGAGTAATTTCACTGTTTGGATACTATCCATGGTTACATGCAATACCGACAAATAATTTCCAAATTCGGTTTCGTTGGGCGAATATTCGCTTTCTTTTGTTTTGGTGATCTGCGTTATTTTTTTGCTGCCAACACTGCATGCATAAACATCTGCTTGTTTATCTTCTCGGATCGAAGTAAAATAAATGAGTTTGCCGTTATTTGAAAATGAAGGTTGATTATCGTATCCGGGACGGTTCGTAATATTAATTGCCGTTCTTACTTTTCCCGGAAGTTTAGTGTCCAGTTCTGCCAACCAAAGATCGGTTTCGGGTAATTGCGCATTCAAAGACCCCTGAATTAAATAACAAAGACATATGAAGAAAAAATATCTCAACTCTTTTGTTCTTTAAGAAAGAAACGGGTGAGTAAACTAAAAATAAGCCAGCCGATCAAAATTCCCCACACTGCTCCAACCATTACATCACTTGGGTAATGTACGCCGAGGTAAATTCGGCTATAAATGATCAAAGTAGGTAAAAGATAAAATGTGTATCTGAATTTATTTGCAATTAGTCCTTTAGCGGCTAAAAATAATAAGGTAACAACAGCAAATGAATTGGCAGCATGGCTCGAGAAAAAACCAAACTTACCACCATGATAATCATTTACTACGTGAACTTGCTCCCTAATTTCTAAATTGTGGCTAGGTCTGTAACGTTGAACCTTATGTTTTATAACGTTAGTTGAAAGATCGGCAGTGGCAACACAAAATCCAATTCCCAATACCATGGTGATAGCTCTTTTTGGTGATGCCTTTTTAAAAAGCCAAACTAAAAAAAGAATGATAAAGGGATAAATGAATAGATCGTGGCTCACCACCCACATGATGCCATCCATAAATTGAGAATGCGAAGAGTTTATCTTTAAAAAAATAGCTCTATCGTAGTATTTAAAGAATTCGATCACTTTTTAAAATTACAGAATAATTTGGTTTGCATTTTATTATCAAGCAATGGTTTATAAGCTTTTTGTAAAAATTAAGCCATTTAACCAACATTTGCCTACTTTTGAACGTATATAATATTAGTCACATGTCGTCAGAAAAGATAGAATCATCAAAAGCCCCTGAACCCGTTGGTTTATACCCTCATGCTCGCAAGGTGGGAAACTTGTTATTTTTAAGTGGGGTTGGTCCTCGCGAAAAGGGAAGTAAAAAAATTCCCGGCGTTGAGCTTGATGATAAGGGTTATATTATTAGTTATGATATAGCCAAACAATGTCACAGCGTTTTTCAAAATGTAAAATATATTTTGGAAGATTCGGGAAGTAGTTGGGATAAAATAGTTGATGTGACCGTTTTTTTAACCAATATGAAAGATGATTTTCCGATCTACAATAAAATTTGGGCCGAATACTTTAAGGAAAATGCTCCCTGCCGCACAACACTTGAAATAAATAAATTACCAACTCCCATTGCTATAGAACTAAAAGTAATGGCTACTGTTTAAAATCCAACTTATGAAGAAAATTTTATTCTCATTTTTAATTGCACTTAGCGCATGTGCATTTTCACAAACCACATTCTCGCTGATCGGCATTTCGTATCCCACTTGTTATGGCGTTTGTGATGGTAGCGCTGTTTTCACGCCCACTACCGCCATTAGTGGTCCATTCACTGCGGTGCTAACCAATTCTTCATCGTGTCCAAACACCACTGTACAAAGTTCTATTGGAAATACTATAACAATTGGTGGTTTATGCCCTTGCGTTTCTGATTATAGTGTGAATTTTTATAATAGCAGCATGGTTTTAGTTGGGTTTGAACTTTTGCAAATACCCATCACCTCAACAATTGCTTTAGTAATGCAAACGCCTACAACTAATTCGGCGGTGTGTTCGAGCTGTTGCGACGGAAGCGTGTATGTAGCTTTTAGCGGTGGTTATCTTCCTCCACCAAATAGTGCTACGGTAACTTTAGATGGAAGTAATGTTGGTGCAAACTATTTTCCAATTCCAACTGTATGTGTTGGACCACATACGGTTTGTGTAACCGACCTTGCAAATTACATTGTTTATAATAGTTTTACATTGGGCTTTGCTCCAAATGTAGGCGTTAGCGAACTGAATTCCGATCACAAATTTTCACTTTTTCCAAATCCGGCTACTGATAAAATAGATCTTGTGTTTACAGGAAACTATACCCCGGAAGAAATAAGGCTCATTGACATAAATGGAAAGCTAAGTTATTCGCAAAAAATATTTTCTCAAAAAGGTCAAAAAATAGAGATCAATATCGGCACTTTACCGAAAGGGATTTATGTTGCAGAAATAGCTACACCGGTGGGCCTTGTTAGACAGAAACTAGTAAAACTTGAGTGATCGGTTTAAAAAGCTTAGTCATTATTTACAGTTATTTTGCTTATTTCTTGGTATTTAGGCTCAAAAACATCTTTTTTAAGAGGCTTTTGGGTTGTTTTTAAGCAGAAACTGATCAAATACCCATCAAAATTACGCGTGGCCTTACAATTAACATGCGTTTGTCGGTAATATTTTGGCCTTAGTGGGCTATTTTTTTTATTCTATGCCTTTTATCACTATATTAGACGCAAAAACCCCCTCATGTTACTAAAAGAAAATAGTTCTATTTTAATACCCATCGACTTCTCAAAACAGTCTTTAGTTGCAATTAGGCACTCTTATAACATAGCGAAATTAACAAAGTCAAAGCTCATTATAATGCACGTTCACAAACCGGGTTCTCCCAATCATGTGAGTGACCTTGATAGTTTAAAGCAAGAGATCATAAAGGAGAGTGGATTAGTTGTGGAGACACTTAATTTTGAAGGTGATATTTATGATACAACTGACAAACAAGCAGAAGAATTACAATGTATGCTTATTGTGGTAGGTTTAGATACACATGTTCGCTTCAGAAGTTTTATGGGAAGCAACCAAGCTAGTAAATTCATTAAAAAATCTCCTTGCCCTGTAATCACTATCCGTTCTACAACAGGTCGCTTGGAGTGCAAAAATATCATTCTGCCGTTTGACCTTAGTCCGGAAAGTCGCGAAAAGGTGGGTATCGCTGTTCAATTAGCAAATTACTATAAAGCCGATCTTCGTATCGTTTCGGTGTTCCCGCCAAGTGATCATAAATACGAGAACAAATTACTCCCATACCTTCAGCAAGTAAAAAAATTCATCAAAGAAAAAGGAGTTAATTGTACAAATAAATCTATTCCTGCAAACGATGTAGCCGAAGCTATTATTGATTACGCTAATAAGAACGATTGTGATCTTATCATTCAAATGAATAAAAAAGATAAAAGTTTAGGCGAGATGTTTGGTGGAACCATGTCGGAAAAAATGGTTGATATTAGCAATGTTCCCATCTTAACTATAAACCCTATGAAGAGGGAGAGTTACAGTACCGGTATCCACTAATCTTTCTTTTAGTTTACTCCTCCAAAATTATTCAACAGCATTGCTTTGCCCCATTTTTCTTTGCCATATTGTTTGGCGAGTTGTTCTCTGAATTCAGCAGTTTTCAAAGGTTTCTTTTTTGTTTTTGGTAGCTGAAATACTTCCGGTTTGGGTTGGATCACTTCCACTTTTTTTGCAAAATAAATGGTACCTCCATCTTCGGAAGCAAGCCCTAATATCAACCCTGGTAAACCATTAAAACTTTCGGGGCCAAAACCGGGAACAATTTCATCCGCATACCACGCATAAACTCTACTACTGTCGTTTTCTACCCAAATGGCTTTTCGGCAATTGAATCCTGCAATAGTTCTTTGTCCATCGGTGATCTTCCATTTTCGTTTTGATAAGGAATCTTTGAGCATGAATTCTTCTCCCCATATTTTTTTAAAGGTCACCTTCGAATCACTTGTTTTATTTTGGTAAGTGGTATTGAGGAAGTGGCCCATTCAAAATTATCGCGGTACTCACTTTCAACAGGTTTAAAACAGGAAAGCGAATCAGTGAAGGTCAATTCAAACTCATCCACTTTTACTTTTTCTGATTCTTTTACCCACTCTTTCACATCTTCCCAATGCTTAAGACGTTTATACAAATTTGTTTTGCGCTCATATGTAACTTTTCCATACGTTATTTGCGCGCACAATGCTGATGTAAACACCACTAAAAAAACTATACTATAGATCTTCTTAATCATCTCTGCCTTCGTCCTTTGTTTTTTGGCTATTGAATTTATACGTGAGGTTCAATAAAAAATAACGGGTAATGATCTTTGTTCTGGAATCGGTGATAATGTTATTATATACTTGCCTATTTGCCACAATGTTTTGGTTCAAGATGTCGAAGGCTTTGATCGCAACAATAAAATTTTCAAGCTTGCCAAAATGTTTAGAGATCGCCGCATTAACAATAGCGTACTCTATATTATACCCATTAGCTCGTTTGCTTTTAATGGTGTACTCTGCATCCGATTCAATAAAGAATTTTTTCTTCAATTCAATACGCACACTTGCGTTGTATATTTGTGAGGTATACGGTTTGTTATTTTGATTATTGATGGTGGAATACGGTATGTTGTATTCATATCTTCCGCCAATATTAAAATAAAATTTCTCAAGATCAACGGTTATATCAGTGCTCCCGTTTATATTCGAATTTCGTGTGGTGTTAACTACATTATTAATGATATTGTTATTGCTACTAAAATTTGAATTACCGTTAACGCTAAATATCAATTGGCGTTTTAATGTTGGCCAGTTTGCTCCGATCCATGCGGCACCGTTATAATTTCCATTCATATTGGTGGCTGTAGAAATGGAACGGCCAATGGAATCATAAACTAAACTACTCGAGAACGCATTTTGCGTGATGTTATAATTACCACCCAACCACATATATTTCCCCGATATAGGTTTATAAGAATTGAAGTTAAGATTGAACTGGTGTTGAAAAGTTGGAATTAAATTAGGATTTCCAAGTGTAATAAAATTTTGATTCGCATTATTTCTTAAAGGTTGCAATTGATTAATGCTTGGTTGCTGTGAATTTGTATTATACGTTAAATACAAACGCATGTTCTGACTAAAATTATAATTGTAATTTATAAATGGTAAAATATTATTTACCGATAGCTTTAATACGCTATCATTATAATTATTAGTATTGGATAAACTAACCTGACGTGCTCTTGTACCAATAACCAAACGATATTTTTTGATCTCATAAATGAGCCTCAACTTCGCCTGGTTTACCATTTTTGAATTACTAAAGTCATTTGAAAAAATTGAATCAAGTAATGAATAATCATTATTCACCTTATTCAAAGATTCTTTCGATTGATTGTTATCGTTATAAATGAATTCGTAAGTGGCCTCACCTTTTATTTTTTTAGTAAAGGGCTCTAAGAAACTCACACTGGCTTGATGTGTTATATTGTTTGAATTGGTCTGCTTCTTTTGATCAATATCGTTTAGTCCTACAATAGTATCTGTATAAAATAAATTCGTGGAGCTTAGTTGCCCGCTTCCTTCGTTTGCTCCTTTATCAATGTAATAATAGAGATTTAAAAAGCGATCTTTCTTCTTAAAATCTCGTGTTACTCTTATTCCTGAACTTGCAGTATAGTTAGAAGAATTAGTTGCGTTAGTGTTTTTTGTTTCGCGAGACACCAACCCTTCGGTTGTAGCAAAATTATTCTCGGTATAATATTCACCACTGCTTGTTTTATAATTTAATTTAGGTGTTATGGTAAGCTTGGTTAGTGAATCCAGGTCGTGTTCCAAATTCATATTGAATACATGGCCCTGCTTTTTGTCAATATTCTTAGTGTAATTATTAGTTGTATAGTTGGTATCGGTTAAAAAATATTGGCTGTATTGTTCGCTTTCTGTAACCATTAAATTATTCCTATACGAATAATTAGAGTTGATCTTTGTTTTTTTACTTAGTCTGTCGCTATAGTAAATTCCGGTATTTAGAGTTTGCGGAACGCCCTGGCCTTGATCGTTGTCATTTGTCCAAGTGTTATTTTCTTCATCATAATTCCAATCGCGTTCGTTTTCCAATCCGTATTTATCAATATCGCTCCATCCAAAACCGGTTTTTGGTGTATTAGATCCCAATGCGAATAGCGATATCTTTTGTTTGTTACGGAATTTATTTATCAGCAGATCCCCTTCATACAATGGCTTTTGATCCTTTTGAAAGTTAGAGCCGCCGGCTCCCGAGATCTTTCCAAAATATCCTTTTTTAGCATCATCCTTAAGTTTCAAGTTCATTACTTTAATGGTCTCATCACTGGTGTTATCCGCACTGGCGTTCTCGTCTTTTTTTTCGTAAACCTGAACCGATTCTACGCTATTAGCTGCCAAATTTTTTGTGGCCATGGTTGGATCGGTTCCAAAAAATTCATCTCCATCCACTAACACTTTACTAACCTCCTTACCTTGAGATGTTATTTTTCCATTTGCATCTACCTTAACTCCCGGCAATCTTCTTAAAAGATCTTCCACCGTTGCGTTTGCTTTTACCTTAAAGCTGTCGGCTGTATATATCAGTGTATCTCCTTTATAATACACCGGGTCTTTATAAGCAAAAATGGTAACCTCATCCAGATCTACACTTTTGGGAGGCATGATTATTTTATCGAAATTAAATTCAAAGCTTTTATTCGTTCCAATCACATACATGATCTTATCTCCAAATTTTTTGAAAGAGATAACTACTTTATAGGTATCAATAGGAAGTTCTTTTATTTCAAAAAAGCCTTCTTCGTTGCTTCGTGTAAAATCAATAAGTGTTGAATCTGAAAGTTTGGTTGCAATAATAACTGCGTTTTGCAAGGGCTTTTTTGAAATTGTATCCTGAACCTTACCTCTTATAGATAACTTTTGAGCATTTGATAAATACCCAAACAATAGAAAAATAAATAATAGGGTCTTTATCCTCATCAAGTTCACAATAATACAAAACCCCTGAGATGGTTACAGTTAAAATAAGCAAAAATACATAGAAGGTGAACTTTGAGGATAATTCGTACCTTTGGCCGCTAAGACTTCGTAGCTCAACTGGATAGAGTGTCGGTTTCCGGAACCGAAGGTTGCGGGTTCGACTCCCGCCGAGGTCACTCTTGTTTTATACATATATTTTATATTCGGTAATTCACAATCGGTTTTATATTGGCCAAAGTAGAGATATTGACCAAAGAATCAATTTTCATAATAAAGGAAATGTGCGTTCTACAAAGCCGTTCATTCCATGGGAAATAGTAGGATATATTGAAAAACCTACACGATCTGAGGCCGTGGTTCTTGAGAGAAAATTGAAAAACCTCAATTCGGAGGACCTTAAAAAGTTTATTTTGAAATATTTCGAAAAAAGTTTTCAATGAGAATGAGCTCAATGGCGAGGCGAAGCTCGCCATCGCGAGTTTACCTCGCGGTGTCGGAACCGCGAGGTAAACTCGCGCTAAACCGAAGGTTGCGGGTTCGACTCCCGCCGAGGTCACTCTTAAAGAATTACTCCCATTCAATTTCGTTACTATGAGCTTAATTAGAATGTGATCTATTGGAACAGTAAAGGGAGTTATACTCCCCTTTGGCTTCTTTAAATGCTAATTGACAGTTTGCTGATCTCCTGGTTATATCAAACTATGCTTTATTCGATTATTAACCACAAATTTTATATAGACGGAATATTAGAGCATACTAAAATTTTGTATCTCACCCTTAAGTTAGCTACTTTTACTCGTTAGTGTTTTAATGAGGAAATACCTTTTTATATCTCTTTTATTTTTGTTAGGCCTGCTTAGCAACGCACAAAATTTGGCTTTTTCGGGTACCATTTATGGATTTTATGGCGAGAAGGTAATGCTTCTTAAAAAAGCAAGTAAGAATTTAGGCTTTGAAGGGCCAATAAGCGCCGTTGAAATAAATGTAAAAGGCATTGAAACGGATATTATAGTTTATTCTGATCTAACAGGCGCATACACATTTTCCCTTCCCAAATCCGGTGAATATATTGTTACTGTTTCAAAAGAGGGTTATTCGACCTTAAGCTTAAAAGTAAACTATCAGGATGCCGGTGCAAAGACGATTTTCTCGCTCATTTCCTTTGTAATTAGAAAAGATGATAAGTCGATGAATGATTTTGGAACGCTTTCTATTAGTGATAACGGCGCTTTGTTTTTTAGCACTCCCGCATTAAGCAAAAAAAATGAGAATCAAGATGTAATGCAGTCCAATAAGATCTTGTTTGAAAAAGCTGTAACAGTCAATAATAGTTCTAAGCAAAATATCGTTTCTAGCCTTCATCAAAAGTTCTCTAGTAAAAATTCTTCAGACAATAAAGGATCTGATCAGGATAAAGATGGTTCAAAAAGAACATCAAAAAAAGATTCTTCAGTAATAAAACACACTAACGACCTAATGAGTTCGTTGAATAGATCTTTGGCCGACTCGGCCTCCGATCTAAAAAAGCAAATAGAATTATCTAAGCAACTCTTGAGTTCATATAACGACCAAGATCCTCAATATCAAATGTTGCTAAATCAAATAAAAAATGCCGAATCACAACTTGCACTGAAAGAGAATTATTTAAACCTTCAAAAGAAAGAGTTAGGACAGGCACAAAAGCTAATTGTATTCATGGTGGCAATGATAGTTGTGGCAATACTATTGATGGGACTGATGTATTATTTTATTGCCCAAAAACGTAAATTCAATAAAACACTCACCGAAAAAAACACACAAATCAGTAAGATCAACGATCGCTTGATCAGTAGCATCACCTACGCTTCGGTTATACAATCCAATTTATTAATGGATAAGGAACAAATAAAAAAATTGTTCCCAAATTCATTTGTATACTACCAACCTAAAGATATTTTATCGGGAGATTTTTATTGGTTTGGCGAAACCGAAGGCACTAAGATCATTATTTCGGCCGATTGCACAGGTCATGGCGTTCCGGGAGCTCTTTTAACTGTTTTGGGACATGGCATCATTGAAGAATTAATAGAGAAGAATAAATTGAATTCTCCCAGTAAGATCATCAATGAGCTTAACAATCAATTGAACTTAGCTTTCTCAACTCAAAATTTAACGGAGTATGGAATTGAACTTACGGTGATGTGTTTTAATGAGCGTGATAAAAAAGCAGCGTTTGCTTCAAATGGAAATGGTATTTACAAATACTCCGATGGCGAGATCTTAAATTATTTGCCTGTTATACATCGCCCAATAAAAAATGATCTGCAACCAAAATATGAAGATGTGATCATTGACTACAAGGCTAATGATTGCTTTTATTTAATGAGTGACGGATACTGCGATCAATTTAAAGGTGATAATTTGAAACCTGAAAAGTATAATTTACGCCGCTTTGAAGCTTTACTGAGCAGGATCTCTGCAAAACCGGAACTAACTTTAGCTGATAAAGAATTGCATGAAGAGTTTGAAAAGTGGAAAGGCGAAAGAGAACAAACCGACGACGTACTGGTGGTTGGATTTAGAGCGTAATTGCTTCTTCTATAGAGAAATCAACGCCATCCAAAATAGACCTCATTTCTTCTCCTTTCATTTTTATTAACTCGTCACCATTCGAGAACTTCCATATCACTTTTAATTCCGGATCGTTTTTAAAAGTTGAACTGATCAATTTAAGAACTTGTTTGTTCGACATGGAGTTCATGTACTCCAAATGAAAGATCAACTTATTTTTTTTTGCGCCAGAACAGACCTGATCGATCTGTTGCAATAATGGAATGTAAAAATCTAAGGTGTTTTCGGACATAGACACCCCGGCAATTGTGATCACATTTGAATTCCCCTCTATCTCATGTTTTACCATGGGCGTATCCTCTTGTGCTTCTATGTGTATAGTTTCACTACTCATTATTTATTTTAATACTAAAAAATAATCCAACTTGATCTTCCTTCTGATTGAAAACACTCACATTCATCTTATTTGGATAGATCAAATTAGCAATGTCTATCAACCCTAAGCCATTCGTACTTTCCAGATCAGCTAATACTTCCTTGCTTTTTTGCAAAAGCTGTTCTTTGCTTGCAGCGTTTAAATCTACAACTTTTTTTTGTAATCCTTTAGCGTTATCAATGAGGGAATTATTAAAGGTACTTACTTCAATGTATTGATCTTTCCATTCAATGAAAATTCTACCACGCGCACTCTCGTTCTTGAACTGAGCATGTCTTTTAATATTTTGTGTGAGTTCGATCAAAATATGGTGAACTTTTTTATTGTCATTGCTTTTCTTCTCTGCTTTTTTTGAAACTAACAAACCTAATAATGAAGAGATAAAACTATTGGAAAAATCGCCGCCATAATAAAAGCAACTTTCGCTACCTGTTGAGATTTGATCTAATTTTGTTTGAACACTCATAGCCTTAGAAAAATCAAAGGCCGATTCCTCCGTTACTTTAATTGGTATTGCAAAGTATAAATTGAAAAAAGAGTATTCTTCATTCACTTTTTTTATCTCATAACGAATAGATTTGTTAGACTTACGGGTGATCTCAATTAATCCTAATCCTGCGCCTTTCTCGGTTGTTTCGCCCGACTCCATTCTTTTAAAATACAATTCATCCAATTCTTCCTGATCTTTTGAAACCAAGGCATCGAGTTTGCCCTTTAGATCTTGGCTATCTTTATTATGGATGAGATTTTGTGTTACAACCTGATAAGAATCCCCATCGAAGAACAAAAGAAAAAGATCAGAAGACGTAGCGCTATGTGCACTATATCTTTGGATGTTTTGAATGGCCTCTACTGACAAGAACATCACCTTTCGGAGTTGACCTTTTCTATTAGCCAATTTCTCATTCGATTCGATGATATTTATGAGAGTCTCCGTTGAAATATCCTCATAATTTCCCCTATAATAAACTATTAAAGGTAACTGTGAGGTATCGTTTATGAGCTGTTCTTTTAGTTCCATCTTTGTACTAAATTATTGATTTATTAGTAAGATTCCACATAATAAATTTGAAAATTTCCCTATGTGCCACAAGAATTAGACTAACCCTTCTTTTTTATCTTTTACAGGTACCGGAAAACCTTGTTTTTTGAACCCAATTAGGCAATAATAGTGTAAATTTATCGTTATTTGAACATGTTTAAAGGTCTTGTATTTTTTTCTGCCATTTTGGTTCTTTGTAAGGGCTCTTATTCTCAATCAAGAATAGGTACTTGGGAAGATCATGTAGGATTGAACAGCGCTGTTTCAATGGCCCACTTCAATGGGAAAATTTATTGCTCTAATTATTCGAGCGTTTTTGCTTACGACGAAACTGATAACAGCGTTGAAAAGATCAATAAAATAAAAGGACTAAGTGATGTAGGTATTAAATTCGTGCGCAATAATCCAAACAATAATCGTTTGATCATTGTGTACGAAAATTCAAATATGGATATTATCAAATCAGATAATTCCATTTCCAATTACCCTGATCTTTTAGAAAGAATTTTAGCGGGAAAAAAAATGTGAATGAAATACTGTTCGATGGCAAAATGGCTTATTTGTCATGTGGATTTGGTATTGCTCTATTTGATACCGAAAAATTAGAAATAAAAGACACCTACATCATTGGGCCGAACGGAACTAATTTAGAAGTACTTCAATTTGCTGTCACCGATTCTCTTTATTACGCAGCTACGCCCATAGGGCTTTACAAGTGCAGAAGGGATCTTTTACCAAATAACTATCAGAACTGGAAACTTATCACGAATGGAATTCCTTCAGGCTATTACGCAAATGTTCTTGTATTCAACAATACTGTACTAGCGGCGTATTCCCCTTTCAAAGAAAGTGGCATTACAGATAAGGATACCATTTTCAGCTTAAAGAATAATAATACATGGGAAGTGTTTCAATATCACTCATTCCCTTATGTAGTAAAAAAACTTAAAGACCTTGGAAATACATTATTCTTCGCGGATAATTTTGGGAGTTTATTTTTAAACACCTCGTGGCAAAATATAGCATATATCACCCAGTATGAAACTTTTGCAACTTATCCTAGCGATGCGATCGTTAAAGATCAAGCTTTTTGGATAGCAGACCTTGGATATGGATTGATAAAAACCGGTGGAAGTAGTCCGTTTTACAAACCTACATTCATTCAAACAAATGGAATTAATAGAAGTAATGTTGCCAATATTGATATAAGGAATGGCAAGATAGTAACGGCGGCTATTTTTATTGATTCCGGAGGTGGCGCCACCTATTCTCGAGAAGGTGCTAATGTTAGTGAGAACGGCGATTGGAGTTATTTAGGAAAAGCAGGTCAAGTGGCTAATTCCATCGTTGATCAGTGTCATGTATTGTTCGATAAAAAAGATCCTAGTCGCCTATGGGTTTCAAGTTGGGTGCAAGGCTTGATTGAATTTAAAAATAATGAAGTTATTAAAATTCATGATGGAACTAATACCGGCGGAGCTATGGAAGCCATATTACCCAATTGGTGGAGGGTTAGCGGAAAGGACATGGATGAGGAAGGTAATCTTTGGTTTGCAGTAAGCGATGTTACAAAATACCTCAGTGTAAAAAAGACGAATGGAACGTTTCAGAATTTTTCATTTGATGGTGCAGCACGTTTTGTTAGAAAAGTGCTTTGCGATCAAAACGGTCAGGTATGGATACTACATGAACGTGATCAGGGTTTAACAGTTGCAAAATTTAATAAATCATCATCAAATTATTCGGTTCAGTCCTATAAAGTCCTCAATAAGAATGTTGGCAGCGGCAATCTTGGTTCCAATTCAGTTTACTCTATTGTTGAGGATCTTGACGGAAAAATATGGGTAGGTACATCAGCCGGCATTAGAATTTTTAGTTCTCCTAGTACTATTTTAAGCGGTGGCCCTGTTGATGGCGAACCTATAAAAATTGTTCAAGATGGAAATGTTGAATTATTACTAGATGCGGAAGTAGTAACATGTATTGATATAGATGCCGCCAATAACAAATGGGTTGGCACAATAGCAGGAGGTGTATACTGTTTTAGTTCGGATGGACAGCGTCAGCTATTTCATTTTACTGCAGATAACAGCTCTTTATATTCCAACGAGATCGTTGATCTAAAAGTAAATGGTAAAACAGGTGATGTGTATATCGCCTCTTCTATTGGTTTACAATCTTATAAAAATGTGATCATTGATGGTGAAGAAAATTATTCAGGTATTTATGCCTATCCAAATCCTGTAAAGCCAAATTATACAGGCTACGTTTATGTAACAGGCCTTGTGGATAATTCGGTAGTTAAAATTGCCGATGAATATGGGAACTTTGTGTGGGAAACAAAATCGCAAGGCGGAAGAATTGAGTGGCCCTTAAAAACATTTGCAGGCAATAAAGTAAGTTCGGGTGTTTATATTGTTTACGCTGCTACTACCACCGCCGAACTAAAAGCGGTAACAAAAGTTTTGGTGATGAACTAATACCATGTATCTTTGGTGTAAATGCAGGTAAAAGACAAGGGGCTTGTTTTGCAAAGTATAAAATACGCCGACAAAAAGAACATCATAAAATTTTTTACAAAACAACACGGCGTTGTTACATGTCTTGCTCGCGTTTCAAAATCAAATTCTTCTAAATTAAAACCTTCCGCCCTAATGAATATGAATTTGGTGGAAATGGAATTCATTCACAAACAAAACAAAGAGATCCAAATTCTAACTGAGGTAAGTTGTCTTCATATTTACAGCTCTATTCATAAAGACATTCATAAACTGAGCATCCTTCAATTCATCAACGAAGTGCTAACAAAAACAGTAAAAGAGCAAGGGCCTCAAGATGAATTATTTGATTTTGTATGGCACAGTTTGATTCAACTGGACGAGATGAAGGAGCCTGTTGCAAACTTTCATCATTATTTTTTAATCGAGCTGCTTCAATATTTTGGTTTTGACCCCGTGAATAATTTTGATAGCGATAATGCTTTTTTTGATTGCAGAGAAGGGCGGTTTTGCGGAGTAGAATTTCCTGGACCTATAGGATTGAACGCTTACAGTTCTGAATTATTACACAAGGCACTTTCTTCCGATCTACTTCATTTAAAATTATCTAACGCACAACGTACCGATCTTTTAGAAAGTATTTTAACCTATTACCGCATTCATATTCCCGGCTTCAACGAACTTAAATGTTTGGATGTGCTAAAGGAAATTGCAAGTGCTTAATCTTTGTAGATATTCCAAAAACTAGTACGGAATCCAAAATAGATATAAGGCTCCTCTAATTTATATCCTGCGTCACTCTTCTCACTTCTTTGAATATATCCTAATTCTAACCGTGCATTGATATTTGGAATTATCCAATATGTAAACCGGATATCGCTTTGCATAAGTTGATTCTTATCTCCTTGTGTGGTTTTATGTCCGTACTCATAAGGCCTTGTTACATAACTTAAAAATATATTCTGGCCCAAATTACTGTTGGTGCCTAAACTATCTTTCCCTACCAAAGCATACGTTCCTTTTACGCTTACCTGAAATCTATCTTTACGATAATTTATCATCCCTAAAAATTCTCTGAAATTTGCTCCCAGTGGATGCGCTAATGCCATTCCGTAATGCGCGTAATTTTGCGAAACGATCCCGTGCGTGTAAGTATACGGCCTTACCTCATTGTATTCTAATTGCACATTTAATCCTTTTACATGCATGGCATTTATATAATTCAATCCCAATTGCCAAGCTTGCTTATTTGCCCACCAACCTCTTCGTGCACGGATCTCCTTTAAAAAGAATTCATCCAGACCAAGCTGAGCATACAACTTTAACGTTCGTGCAATTCGACCATTAACGTTTATTCCTATAAAGGAATTATCCGGCGAGCCAACCGAATACTCTTGTGGTCGATAAAAAATAAATGGGTTCAAATAATTCACATCAAACGAACGTACCTGATTAGAATCTGTTCCGCGCCATACAACATTCTCAAAGATCCCTACATTTAATTCCTTTAAGATGTTCCAACTCAAATAATGAAATGTTGCGAATTTATTCTGATATTTTGCTTTTACACCGTTTGCACCACTCACGTCATTCATAAGCGTGTACCAAACATTGTATTGAAAATGCCAGAGATTAGTGTTGATCCTAAAATACGGATAAGGATTCGCATAATCGCTTAGCAATACCGAACGGTAACCATCGCCAATAAAGTGGCGATCTCTACCAAGTTGAAGATTAAAGATCTTATTGTTGTGCGGAGAATATGACACATACCCATTATAATCAAACACCTGATAGCCTTTTGTATTATCGCCGTACACTTGTCCTAAACCTGAAATTATCTTACTTGCCTTAATAGTGGAGTCCATATAAAATGGCATGGTAACATTGCCTCCAAAAGCTGTACCGGAAAATATAAAATCATTATTTCCACTTAGCTTGATGTTCGCTCCACCGATCACATCATGCAATACTCTATTATCAAGAACATCAAAAGCGCCCATCGCGTCTAAAATAGGATGTATTTGAAAATTCCATTGATTTACTTTTTCAGGCGCATCATTGAATGTCTTCCCCAAAAAGAAATTATGTATCATGTAATGTTGAAATGGAACTGCCGAATCGGCCCTTTTAGAAATAGTACCACTTAAATACGGCTTAAAGGCAGAGTGAAATTTGAAATCCAGTTGTGTGATGTGCCAGTGATCAATACTTAACTGTAGATCGGGATTAATAAAAAGATTTTTGGCGAGCGGATCATTTTGCGCTTTGATATTGATCGCACAAATACATAAGAGTATGAATAAAGAGCTCTTAAGACACTTTTGCATGTTTTCGATTTAAAATCAAAACAAAAAATAAGAAAAGTAAAGCTATGCCTCCCAAAACGATCAAGCCAATATTGGCGTCACGAATAAAGAAATCGAGTAAACTCAAACCAATAGTTACAATGGTAAATCCGTAAATAATAATAACTGTTTTTACATGGCTATATCCTCTTTCGATCAAATGATGATGAATGTGATTTTTATCTGCCACAAGTGGTGATTGTCCTTTTAATGTACGAATGATGAAAACACGAAGCGTGTCCAGTAAAGGATAGATCATAGCAGCAATAACAAACACCGGCTTTGAAATATGTACCCAAAACTTGTCAAGCCTTTCTACAGGAAATTCAATGAGTTTGATGGCAAGGATACATACAAATAATCCTATGATGAGCGATCCTGAATCGCCCATGAAAATTTTTGCCGGCGAAAAATTAAAGACTAAAAAGTCCACACCATCAATTAAATTGAACGCGTTAACAACAACAACATACGTAAATAAAGAAACGAAAACGCTCGCCCAATATGGTATGTCCCACACACCAAACACACCATACAAACTAGTGATGCGGATATTTCCTATCAATACCAAAATGAGTGCTACTAAAATGTGGGCAAACAGTTTCTTTACCGCTGCTGTTCCAATAATATCGTCTTTAACGCCAACGAAAAATAACACCAAACTTGTAGCAATGATCAATTTAAATTCTTCGATTGATTTATAGATATCGGCATACTCCATTCCATCCTCAATTTTATACCAAAGTGCAAACGAGAACATGGTTGCAGCGTAAATAATAATACCGCCAACTGTAGGTATAGAACGCTTATGGATCTTTCTGTCCTCAACAGGCACATCGGTTAAGCGTTTTAAGATCGCCACACGAATAAGTGCAGGCGTTGCGTAAAGTGCAACACCAAAGGATGTAAGATATACTAAGATCAGTTCTAACATTTAAAAGTCGTAATATGCATTAAACAAGCTTGTTTTAAAACCAAGGTAAATGAACGAACTTGTTAAACTGGGATTAAAGTTATAAAATTTCTGGAAACGATAGTTGTACCCAATATACGCGTTTAAATTATAAGCAGGATTTATTAAATACGAAATATTGGTATTTACAATGTTTATTTGAGTAAAATTGGTGTTATTGAGCGGTTTATTTTGTAAATGATACCTGAAATTCACACCAAAACGTTGGTATTTGTGATCTGCTATCAAAACTAATTCATTACCCCATGTCGGTGTATACGCCAAATTTTGATTGTAGTGCGAATACGATTGATCGCTTAATGCACTAGGGTTCTTGTATGAATTCTCATTCGCAAAATTATACTCGGCCTGCAAGAACAAATTATTAATGCCAAGCGCATTAAAATAATTTACGCCCAATTGATATCCATACGAATTACCAATGGCAGTTGTATCCTTTAAATTATCGGCCATTACTTGTCCGTAAACATTAATGCCTTTTGTGATCCTGATCTTTAGGTCGGCACCAAGGATCACATTATTAGAATCATTCAATCCATAATAACCTGCGTGCGAAAAGATCAAAGGATTTGCATACATCACATTTACCAATGGCTTATTTACATTATTATTTGTGCGGAAAATAATTCCTTGGAATAATGAAACATTTATGGCCTTTGTAACATTCACGCTTAAATGTTGAAATGCTGCCGGCTTTTTTTGAAACAAACGTTCGGCATTTGGAATTGGCTTTGCTGTGGCAGGAACTAAATTCATTAAAACGGCGTAAATATTAGTGTACTGCAGTTTACCGCCAAACCATTGTTGAGTAATGCGCGCGTACGGATAATTAAATGCATTATCACTTAACAATAACGAACGATATCCATTTCCAACCTTGTGTTTGCCATGGCCCACTTGAAAATTAAAATTCTTCCATGGACTGTAAGAAATAAATCCTGAAGAGAATGCATAATCGGCACCATAAATATTAAATGGTTTGTATCTGCCCTGGCCGGGAACAATTCCCGTAGCAGTAACGTATGTGGCCACATACCCCGGAAAAAGCGATTGGTTCTCAACAAACATGCTTTCGGCGTAAAGATCTTTGCCCACATTTATGGATGCGATGACCCCTCTTGTATTATTAAAACCGTATGGTCTTACGGTATCTGTAAGATCTCTTCCATTTTGCAAACCTAATATGGGATCAACATGGATCTTGAAATTTTCCGTTTTAGGCTCAATGGATAATACATGTTTAAAAAATGTGATGTCCAATGCCGGATCTTCGGTAATGTATTTAAATACGCGGTAACTATCGGCGTAATGAACGTATTTTCTATTGAAGAATTGAATGTACGGTTTTACAGCGCTATGAATTTGCGCGTCTTTTTGCGCCAACTCTCTTTCGGTGAGAAGAGAAAAAAAATAATCGTTTGGCAAATTGTAGAACTGAGCACTTGAAAAAAATGATGCGGTTAAAAAACAAAATATGTAGAGTTTATATCTCAATCAATTTATTTACCACACCTTAACCCCTTTTTTCTCTTTGAAATCTTTGTATACTTCGCTTATCCCTTGCTCTAATTCAATTTTATGTTTCCATCCTAACGAATGTAAAAAACTAACATCCATTAATTTTCTTGGTGTACCATCGGGTTTGGAAAGGTCGTGTTTAATCTCCCCGGTATATCCAACAATTTTTTTGATCATTAAAGCTAGATCTTTTATAGAAAGATCGACACCTACACCAATATTCACGTGTTTTTGTCCGTTGTAGTTTTGCATTAAAAAAACGCAAGCATCAGCCATATCATCGGCATGTAAAAATTCGCGTAGCGGACTTCCTGTTCCCCACATTTCTACCGAAGGCGCATTGCTTTCTTTTGCTTCATGAAATTTACGAATGAGCGCCGGTAGTACGTGCGAATTATTTAAATTATAATTATCGTTTGGGCCATACAAATTAGTTGGCATTACCGAAATAAAATCACAACCATATTGACGGCGGTAACTCTCGCACATTTTAATTCCGGTGATCTTTGCAATAGCGTATGGCTCGTTGGTATCTTCCAAATAACCGCTTAATAAATACTCTTCCTTTAAAGGCTGCGGTGCCATTTTAGGATAGATGCATGAAGAACCTAAAAATAAAAGTTTCTTTACTTTGTTAAGATACGCTTGATGAATGACATTATTTTGGATCATCAAATTATCGTACAAAAATTCGGCCCGATACGTATTGTTTGCTTGAATACCTCCGACTTTAGCTGCTGCTAAAAATACAAGTTCCGGTTTTTCTTGCACAAAAAATTGCGCTACTTTTTTTTGATCTCGCAGATCAAGTTCCTGTGAGGTTTTAAAGATAAAATTCTTGAATCCTTTTTTTTGCAAATTGCGATGAATGGCCGAACCAACCATTCCTCTGTGTCCTGCAATGTATATTTTTGAATTGATGTCCATTTTAATTACTCGTGTTGATCTAACACTTTATGTCCACCCTCCATTAAATATTTATCGCGCTTGAATAATTCAAGATCGGAAGCCATCATCTCTTTACACAATTGCTCAACGGTGCGTTTTGGAGTCCAACCCAATTTAGTTTTTGCTTTGCTGGCATCACCAACTAATAATTCAACCTCAGCCGGACGGTAATATTTTGGATCTATCTCTACCAAACATTTTCCGTTTGCTGTGTTATATCCTTTCTCATTTTCACCCTTACCTTTCCATTCTATCGTAATTCCAACTTCATTAAAACTCATTTCAATGAATCTTCTTACGGTAATTTTTACGC
Source organism: Sphingobacteriaceae bacterium (assembly GCA_016705695.1). GTDB lineage: Bacteria > Bacteroidota > Bacteroidia > B-17B0 > Aurantibacillaceae > Aurantibacillus. The sequence continues at coordinate 149,006 of JADJLA010000005.1, read as the reverse complement.
CGGTTGCCAATACAAAATCATCGGCTTCTTTTTGTTGCATCATTAACCACATACCTTCTACATAATCTTGCGCATGACCCCAATCGCGTTCGGCATCCAAATTCCCTAAAAATAATTTTTCCTGCATTCCTAAACTGATCTTTGAAACACCGCGCGTTATTTTACGCGTAACAAATGTTTCGCCACGTACAGGACTTTCGTGATTAAATAAAATTCCATTACACGCATACATTCCATATGCTTCGCGATAATTTTTTGTGATCCAATACGCATAAACTTTTGCAACACCGTATGGTGAGCGCGGATAAAAAGGCGTAGTTTCTTTTTGTGGAATTTCTTGAACCAAACCAAACATCTCAGATGTCCCGGCTTGATAAAAACGTGTTTTTGCTTCCAATTTTAGTATGCGAATAGCTTCTAAGATCCTTAAAGCGCCAATGGCATCGGCATTAGCTGTATACTCTGGAGTTTCAAAACTAACTTTTACATGCGATTGAGCTGCCAAGTTGTAAACCTCATCAGGCTGTACTTCCTGAATGATACGAATTAAATTAGTACTATCTGTAAGATCTCCGTAGTGCAATTTAAACTGCACATTTTTTTCGTGAAGATCCTTATATAAGTGATCGATCCTATCGGTATTGAACAACGAACTACGACGTTTTATACCATGAACATGATAGCCTTTTGACAATAAAAGCTCGGCCAAATAGGCCCCATCTTGCCCTGTAACGCCTGTAATTAAAGCAACTTTTCCCATAATTTGAAATAAACAACAATATTACAAAAAATTATGAATTTATTGAAGGTAATTTAGCGATTTTACCTGCTTTTTTGCATATATTTACGTCCATAATTATTTGGTATGACAGCTACATTCACAAAGAAAAATTACATGATCCTGATTACCGGAGTTATTTTGATAGTGCTCGGTTATTTTTTAATGATAGGTGGGGGAAGTGAAGATCCAAATGTATTCAATCCTGCTATTTTTGATGCGCAACGCATCACTGTTGCTCCAATTGTTTGTTTACTTGGTTTTGCAGCGATCGTTGTTGCCATTATGTGGAAAGACAAGAGCGCTGTTACAAAGGAAATTAAAAAATAATTTTAAATGGAGGCAGTTACACAAACAGCACCCGCTCCAAAACGACCGTTCAGAAAAATTCTAATTATTTCTCTCCTTGTTATTTCATTTTGCTTCTGGATCTTTTATCTCATTTGCGGTATGGCATACAGCGAAGGCACCAGGTCAGGAATTCTTACAAAAGTTTCTAAAAAAGGATATGTCTTTAAAACCCGCGAAGGTGAGTTGATCATTGGAGGCGTTAACCAAGGAGATGGTGCTATTTTACCTGCAACTGTTTTTAAGTTTTCGGTTTATGATGAGCAAACCTACTTAAAACTCGATTCGTTGCAAGGCCGAAAGGTTATTGTAACATACAAACAGGTGATCAAGAATTTTTTCTGGCAAGGCGAAACAGATTATTTTATTCATGCTGTACGCACAATGGACTAAAGCATGACCTATTTTGAAGCTCTTATCATTGCTATTATCGAAGGCCTAACCGAATTCCTTCCTATTTCTTCAACCGGACACATGATGCTTGGCACAGCAGTTCTGGGAATTGAACCAACACCTTTTGTAAAATTATTTACCATCGCCATTCAATTGGGCGCCATTTTAAGTGTGATCGTTCTCTACTTCAAACGTTTTTTTAAGAGCGTGAATTTTTATTTGAAATTGATCGTAGCATTTATTCCTGCAGCCATTGCAGGAATTTTATTGGGCGATTATATTGATGCCGCACTCGAAAATTTATGGGGCGTTGCCATTGCACTTTTACTTGGGGGAATTGTATTATTATTTGCCGATCAATGGTTCAATAAAGAAGAAGTTCACAAGGAGGAAGACATAAGTTTGCTTACCGCGTTTAAAATTGGTTGCTGCCAATGCATCGCTTTATTTCCGGGTGTGAGCCGCAGTGGCGCTACCATTATTGGTGGAAAAGCATTTAAATTGAATAAACAATTAGCAGCGGAGTTCTCGTTTTTTCTGGCAGTTCCAACCATGTTTGCAGCCACCGCAAAAAAAATGCTGGATTTTTATAAAGATGGCATTACACTTAGCGGCGAAGAAATAAAATTACTCGCTTTTGGAAATGTTGTGGCTTTTGTAGTGGCACTTATTGGAATTAAAACGCTTATCGGGATCTTGAACCGATATGGATTCAAATGGTTTGGTGTTTACCGAATTGTTTTGGGAATTATTCTCATTATCCTCTTCAAAATGGGGATAAGTATTTCTATCATTTAGATGTCTTTGTGCCCTTCGTGCAAAACCTTAGTGTCCTTTGTGGTTTCTGCCTCTAAAACATTGAATTTATCTCCTTTTTTACCACAAAGAACCACAAAAGGGTTAACGACTTTAACCACGGACACAAAAGTGCTTTAATAACACTTTACTGTTCAAAATCCCTGCTTTTACTTGCCTTTGGCACCTCAATAAAAAATAACTTCGCTCTATGAGTGAAGCGCTTACACGAAAAAAGATCAGGTCATCAGGAGCTACTGTAATTATCAGTTTATCGTTGGTGTTATTTATGTTGGGCGCTTTAGGTTTATTAGTGATCAATGCCAATAAACTCACCAAACATTTTAAAGAGAACGTTGGCTTTCAAATTTATTTAAAAGATACTACCTCATCGGCGCAAATTGACGGATTGATCCAAGAAATCAATAGTTCTAAATTTGCCAAAAGCGTAAGCCTTATTACAAAGAACAAGCCGCCGCTCAATTAAAAGAAAATTTAGGTGAAGATTTCATTTCATTCCTTGGAAGTAATCCATTACTCAATGCACTCGATGTAAAAATAAATGCCGATTACGCCAATACGGATACGCTTCAAAATATTGAAAAGATCATCGTTCAAAAACCTTTTGTGAAGGAAGTAGTGTATCAAAAAGATATGATCAATAGTTTGAACAAGAACACAAAAGCTATTGCCTTCTTTATTTTAATTTTTAGCGGCGCACTTTTATTAGTGGCTATTGCGCTTATCAATAATACCATTCGCTTATCCATTTATTCGCAACGTTTTTTAATTCGTACCATGTATTTAGTTGGCGCCACACGAAGCTTTATTAGTAAACCGTTTTTACTGAAAGGCATAAGGCAAGGTGTAATTGCAGGACTCATTGCCGGATTTTTACTTGCAGGATTTTTATTGATCAGCACGCGTTTTATTCCTGATCTGCTTCAATTGCAAGATGAGAATGTGCTCTTAATGGTATTTGCAGGTGTTATCATTATTGGCATTATCATTTCCGGCATCAGTGCTTTGCTTGCAGTGATGCGGTACTTGCGTTTAAAAACGAGTGATCTTTATTTCTAAACTTTATTTTGAAATTCTCATCAAAGACAGCCACTATCATTGAAATATTAAAAAATGATTGAACCCCTTGGGACCTATCAAATGTATTAAGAGTCTCTGGAGCTGTTTTGGTCTTTTCTATAATAACCCCGGGACAAGAGATATTACAAAAAAATCCGTGCCTGCCTCCGTAATTTTCCTTCGCGTCTCAGTGTTTAAAGTGATGATGCCATCAGTGGAATTAAAATACTTCTGATGTTTTTTTACGGTTTCCTCAAAAGAATTAAGCATAACCTTTCCAAAACGTTGTTCAATTTCTTTTGTATCACAACCCCAAATGGTTCGCAAGCGCGTCAAAATATATTCGTTATAGTGTTCAGCGTCCGTTAAGGTTTCTAATTCGAAATAAGTTTCGGCGGAATTTACTTTTTTAATATAAGCGCTGTTGCTTGATATATTCCATTGCCGACTTTTGATATTGAACGAATGCGCCGAAGGTCCTAAACCCAAATACTTCGCGCCTTTCCAATAATTACCATTATGTTTCGAGAAAAAATTCTCCTTACCAAAGTTGGATATCTCATAATGCACAAAACCATTTTTCTGCAGTACCTCTATCATTTTTTTAAATTGTTCCGAACTTAATTCCTCCGAAACTTCAGGCTCTGATCCTTTTTTGTGATCTACACCTAATTTTGTTTTTGATTCGATGGTTAAATTGTAAGCAGAGATATGCTGCACATTTAAATTTACAACGGTTTGCAAGGTTCCCTCCCAACTTTGCTGGTCTTGAAATTTAGAACCATAAATAAGATCAATAGTTATGTTATCAAATCCTTTACTCTGCGCCAATTTTACGCAGCTCAACGATTCAGCTGCCGTATGCGCGCGGTTCATCCATTTTAGTTCTTCTTCATTAAAACTTTGTAAACCTATACTCAAACGGTTAATGCCGGCTTTTTTTAATTGATCTAGTTTTTGCGGCGTAAGATCATCAGGATTGCATTCTAAAGTGATCTCGGCATTTATTGCTACTTTGAATTCTTTATTAATTTTTTCCAAAATAGAATTCAATTCATGCTCATCTAAAACGCTGGGTGTTCCTCCTCCAAAATAAATGGTTTCGATCTCTTCTCCTTCTATATAATTTTTGCGTTGGTCTATTTCTAACAAAATAGCTTTTACCAATTCAGGTTTAGAATTCATGTTCACGCTAAAGTGAAAATCACAATAGGTGCAGGCTTGCTTGCAAAAGGGGATATGTAAATAAATTCCAGCCACGGATGTAAAGGTAATATTTAATGTCGCTACCGCGATACGGTTCTTTAGCCACGAATTACACCAATTTCACTAATCTGTGTTTATTAATACATCCAGATTAGTGCTAATTCGTGAAATTCGTGGCTTAAAAAATAAAAAGCCCCACATTTCTGCGAGGCTTTTCAAATCATTATCAATTTAAAAAATTAATCTCCGTAATCTACATGAGCTTCGTTGAAATTCTTTTTCATTTCTTTCTTCTTCGCTTGCATTCTTTCTTGTTTCATGCTTGCAAATTTTGTTTTTTGATCAGCCGTTAAAAAGAAATTTACCGATGTTTCAAAAGCTTGGTTATTTGCTTTTATTTCTTTGTGAATTGTTTGTCTTTCTTCAGGAGTTGTTGAGCCTTTCAATTTTTCGTGCAAAGGTTGGTTAACCAAATTACGTTTTAAAGCGGCCACTTCCCAATCGGCTTTTTGTTGTGCCGTTAAACCTAATTTTTTCTCGGCATGATTGGCGCCTTTTTTAGCTCTCTCTTCAGGAGTTAATTCTTTTTTTGTAGCCTGAGCCGTTCCCGGAGTTGCAGTAACTTCTTGCGCTAAAATTGCAGCATTAGATCCTACAATAAGGGCTAATGTAATAATGGTCTTTTTCATAGTTTTTTATTTTAATAGTTGATCAATAGTTTGACCTCGTTTTTGCCTCAAAGTTTAGTCGTTAAAAATAGGAAATTGTTAACACATTAAAAAGCCATTCACTAACCCATACCTGCCTTATAAAAAGCGAGAATGGGGTCTCTTTTGTTAAATACAGCAAATACCACTAAAAATCATGCTTTTTTGATGAAAGAGCCTGTCTTTTTCTTATCAAATAAAGGACCTAGTTGTAAAGAGCCTTTTGTTGATATAAAAAACAGGAAGTTGAAATACAAAAATGCTGTGGAAATATCTTTGTTTAGATGGCATTCCACAACTTAACATCGGTTAAAAAAATAGTATTGCATAGTTTTGCGGTTGTATGCCTCTTAAGTGGCCTTAACTCGTTCTCACAATTGCGTAGTGAAAAGATAAAGGCCTATATTGAAAAATATAAAGAACTCGCCATTGAACAAATGGCAAAATATCACATTCCTGCTAGCGTTATTATGGCTCAGGCCATTAAAGAGGGCGGTTTTGGAAGCAGCACACTTGCAAAAGCAACCAATAATCAGTTTGGCATAAAATGCCATTCCGAATGGAGTGGCAATACTTACCTTTTAAACGACGACGAGGAGGATGAATGTTTTAGAAGTTACAATAACATTGAAGATTCGTTTACCGATCACAGTATGTTCTTGGTATCGCGACCAAGGTATGCGTCTTTGTTTCAATTAAAAATAACCGATCATTATAATTGGTGTGTGGGACTTAAAAAATTAGGTTATGCCACGGCATGGAACTATACCGACGAATTATTATTGATCATTGGTGCTTTTGACCTGGATGAATTGGATAAAGCAAATAGTTTACATAGAATTAACACTTACGAGGCATTGGCATTTGAGAACGAAAAAAACATTATTGAAGTACACGAAAATTATTTTACCAACGCAGAAAAGGCTATATTAGCTAAAGTAATTTTTAACCAAGAGCCTGCTGTTGAAGAACCTCTTTTAGTAAGAGGAGATGATTCGGAGCACGCTGAATAAAGCGTATGGGAAAACATGTAATAGTTACCGGAGGAGCCGGATATATTGGTTCGCATACCATTATTGAACTTTTAGAAAAAACAGATTATCATGTGATCTCCATTGACAATTTTTCGAATTCAACAGAGCAAACTTACGAGCGCGTTGAGAACATCAGCAAAAAGAATTTTACAAAATTAAATATTGATCTATGCGATCTTGAAAAATTAACTACCGCGTTGTATTCGTTTGATGATATTGTAGGTGTGATCCATTTTGCCGCGTTTAAATCGGTTGGCGAAAGTACAGAAGACCCTTTAAAATATTACCACAACAATATTGGATCCTTGGTGAACATGTTAAAGATCTGCGAACAAAAACAAATACAACATTTTATTTTTTCTTCCTCGTGTTCGGTTTACGGAAACACAAAAGCATTACCTGTTACCGAAGAAACCCCTTTGCAAAAAGCCGCTTCGCCTTATGGTTATACAAAACAAGTGGGCGAAGAAATGCTGGCCGAATTTTGCGCCGCTAAACCATTTTTAAAAAGCATTGCTTTGCGTTATTTTAATCCGGTTGGTGCGCACATGAGTGGATTGAATGGAGAATTATCGAGCAACAAACCAAGTAATTTAGTTCCCATTATTACACAAACCGCTGCCGGAAAAAATTCGTTAACGGTGCATGGCAATGATTATGATACACGCGATGGAACATGCATAAGAGATTATGTACATGTAAGTGATATTGCCGATGCGCATTTAAAAGCGTTAGAATTTTTAGTAAGTGGTAAAGCCAAACACCCTTACTCAGTTTATAATTTAGGAACAGGTAATGGTGTAAGCGTATTAGAAGCCATAATAGCCTTTGAAAAAGTAACAGGCCAAAAATTAAATTATACCATAGGCAAACGCCGCGCAGGCGATGTGGTTGAGATCTATTCTAACAGCAGCAAAGCACAAAAAGATCTGGGCTGGACACCAAAACTCGCATTGATGATATGATGTTGAGTGCCTGGAAATGGCAGGGGTTGGTTTAGATTAAAATCTATTGTTCAAAATAGATCTTACATTTCCACACCATTTATATTTTCAAATGGCGGCGGAATGTTTTCGGGTTTTTCACCAATAATTTGTAAAAGATCTCGCGTAATCCCTCTTGAAATATTTGATATTGGAACATCATTCGGAGAGCCTTCAAAGGGATTCTCTCCTACTAGTCCGATCCTTAGCATTGTATTAAAAACCCATATTACAATTACTGTAAAAGGAATGTTTAGCCAAATAAAATACTTTCCTATCCAATCATTGGTTTTAGCAACTTCAAGACTCAACTCACCAAATGCAGGTATAAGCGCGAGTGGCAATAACCACATAAATATATGTACAAAATGATAGGCAATGCTGGCGTATTGTTTAGGATAAGGAAAGTTTTTTATTCGTTCTGACTTTCCTTGAAGTTCGGTTAATTCAGCAAGTATTTGTTGCAAGTTCAATAAGCTAAAATCCCATAATTTTTTTTCGTTCATTAGTCTCCTTAAATGCTCCGATTGTAATGAAATTAAAGCGTTGGGAATGTTATCGATGCTCATCACCTTAGTAAATTCTGCCTCCGATAATAAAGGCTTTAATTCTTCTTCAAGCGTAATATTATATTCAGGAACATTATAGCCAAAATTCATTTTTATACTCCCAGTGGTAGTATATGTTGCTTCCCACACTTTCTTTTTCCGCATGCTATATCTCAAAGCTGTTAACCAAGCAATGTGGCGGTTGGTAATAATTTTTAACTCGTCCTTTTCTTCTTTGCTATCTTCTGTACGATGAATGTAGAAACTATCTTTGAGCGTAATGATAAACGATCTTGAAGAATTAACTATTCCTCCCCAAATTGTTCTTGCTTCCCAAATTCTGTCGTATGCCGAGTTGTTTTGAAAACCAACCATAAAGGCAACTGCGGTACCGATCAATGCAACAGGAGACAATGGAACTTGTATCCAATGCAGATCGAGTAGTTCGTACAAAACCGTAACCAAGGTTACTTGTATAGTAAAAAACATAATTTCCCGTTTGGTCCAGTTTAACACAGTTCTAAATGGATATCTTCTTTTGGTATACATAATTGGTATTAAATTTTACTTTCTTCTTTAGGAAAACATCTGATCACTCCTGCGTATAAACCCTCTTCACTCTGGAAGAAATACCGGTAAGTACTTCGTAAGGAATAGAATTCATGGCCTTAGCCATTTGATTAACTTGTGTGGAGCTTTCAAACACAATTACTTCGTCGCCCTCTTTGCACTTTACATTGGTAATATCTACCATGCACATATCCATACAAATATTGCCAACGGTTTTGCAGAATTTGTTATTGATCCAAACACCATGGCGCACGTTTCCTAATGTGCGATGGAAACCATCGGCGTATCCAATAGGAATGGTGGCAATGGTCATATCACTTGTAACAATGCCATTGCGATTGTAACCAACGGTTTCGGCGGTTCTTACGTGTTTAATTTGACTGATGCGTGTTCGTAACGAATTTACATTTTGCAACAGGGTATTTTCTTCTTCATTCACTCCAAAACCATACATCCCAATTCCTAAACGCACCATATTAAAATGTGCATTCTTAAAACGTGTAATGCCACAGGTATTGCTAATATGCTTGAGGGTAATATAGCCAACCGCTTTTTCTATTTTATCGGCCGAGGCTTTAAATAATTCTATTTGCTGTTGGGTAAATCGATCTAGCTCCTTATTATCCGAACCAACCAAATGCGAAAAGATACTTTTTACTTTTATTTGCTTAGAATGTCTTAGCTTCTCGCATAAAGCATCTATATCTTCCGCTTCAAAACCTAAGCGCTTCATGCCGGTATCTATTTTTAAATGTACCGGAAACGTTTCCTGGATCCCAAATTTATCCAACGCATGAATAAAATCTTCTAAGAGTTTAAACGAATAGATCTCGGGCTCTAAATTGTATTTGATGATATCTTCAAACGAATCGCGCTCGGGGCTCATTACCATTATTGGTAAACTAATAGAAGCTTCGCGCAATTCTACACCTTCGTCGGCATAAGCCACAGCCAAATAATTTACGCCAATGTGCTGCAATGTTTTTGCCACTTCGCTACTTCCACTTCCATAACCCATGGCTTTTACCATGCACATTAACTGCGTTTGTTTGCCAATGAGCGAGCGGTAATGATTTACGTTATGCGTTAATTTATTGAGGTCGATCTCTAAAATAGTATCGTGACTTTTTAACTGAAGCGTTTTGCTGATCTTCTCGAAATTAAATCGGTGTGCGCCTTTTAAAAGAATGCTTGAATTATGCAATTGCGTTTTTACCTTTTTCTCATCGCTCAAAAAAGCGTCCACATCCGGGTAAAACAAAGCGTTTGCAATAAACAGATCCTTATTCTTTAAAACTGCAGTTCCAATTCCAATGAGCAGGTCAATATTATTTTGCTTGAGTAAATTCGCCAGGTCTTTGTATAATTCTTCTTCCTTCCTACCCGATTGTTCAATATCCGAAACGATCACCACTTTTTTCTCACGGCGGTGTTGTTGATTTAAGAACGATAACGCAATCCGTATTGAATCAATATCTGAATTATAAAAATCGTTGATGATGATAGAATTATGAACGGCATTTTTTACTTCCAAACGCAAAGCAATACTTTGCAAATGATCTAAACGTTGTTGAATTACCTCCGACTTATAACCCAAATGCAAAAGTGTAACTACGCAAGTAGCGCAATTCAACAAAGAAGCTTTATCAATAAATGGAATTTTAAAGGTTTCCTTTTTTCCTTCGCGTGTTAATTCAATACTTGAGCTAGTTAAACCCGGAACATAATTTAATTTATACGTGCTATCATTTCCGGAGCCAATGGTAATGGCCATGTTCTCTGAGAACCGCAAAGTAGGATCATCAAATTTATTGGCAATAACACGTTCGGCGCCTCCAAATAATTTCCACTTCTCGGCTAATTTTTGATCTCTGCTTTTAAAACCTTCATCGTGGGCTTGTCCTAACGACGTAAAAACGCCAAGAGTTGGTCTAATGATGTTGTGCAGTTTTTGCATCTCGCCCGGCAAAGATATTCCCGCTTCAAAAATGGCTAGTTGATGCGTTTTGTTTAAATTCAGTACACTTAATGGCACACCAATTTGCGAATTATAACTTTTAGGGCTGCGACAAATATTTTTATCGTCTTTTAATAATTGATACAACCATTCTTTCACGATCGTTTTTCCGTTGCTCCCTGTAATTCCAATCACCGAAATATGAAACTGCGAACGATGATGCGCGGCAAGATCTTGTAAAGCTTGCAAGGTATCATTTACTAAAATAAATGAAGCTATGTTGCAAATAAATTCTTTGTTGCTTACCACAAATGCTTTTACACCCTTTTCGATCAAGTCATCAATGTATCTATGTGCATCATTGCGCTCGCTCACCAAAGCAAAAAACAAAACCTCTTCGGTATGGATCACTTGCCTGCTATCGGTAACAAAAAATGAGTAGGGCATTTCGCCTATCCCGTGCAATGTTCCTTTTACAATACTATTTATTTCCGAAAGTGTGTACACTAGGTATGTTGATTTGAAATATTATAACATTGTCGGCATAAAGGTTTGTAATTATCGGTCTCACCCAACAACACCAAATTCTCATTGGCCACAGTTCGGTGCGAAACGTAAGCTAACTGACCACAATCTACGCAAATGGCATGAACTTTTGTAACATATTCGGCGCTGGCCAGCAATTGAGGCATGGGGCCAAAAGGCTTGCCTTGAAAATCCATATCTAAACCAGCTACTATTACCCTTACACCTTTATCGGCTAACTGTTTGCATACATTGGGAAGTTCATCGTCGAAGAATTGCGCCTCATCAATACCCACCACCTCGGTATCAGCGGCCAATAAAAAAATATTGGAGCTGGATGCAACCGGCGTGCTATGAATTTCGATGCCTGTATGCGAAACAACCTTGATATCGTGATAACGCGTATCAACACTTGGTTTAAAGATCTCTACTTTTTGCTTGGCAAACTGCGCGCGCTTTAAACGCCTGATGAGTTCTTCGGTTTTGCCCGAAAACATGCTTCCACAGATAACCTCTATCCATCCCCGCTTTACACTAGCTCTATTTTCTTCAACAAACATTGTTTAAAAGGCGTTAACAACAAAAAATTAAAAGTAAGCCAACATATTATAAATTCAAATTAAATTTAAAGATAAATTTTCACAGTATGAATATCGAACAAACACTTGGTAAACTTCAAGACCTCATTCACGAAACATTGCCAAATTTAGAGCTTTTTGTTGATGGAAACGTTCAACCATCGTCGACCGACTGTGAAAATTTGCAAAGACAGTTATTCGATCTTCAAGGGAAATTGAGCGTTTACAAGCATTTAAAAACTACCACCGAAATATCACCAAGTTTTGGCATTCACTCTAAAGTAAGCGAAGCAAGTTTTGTAAAAGAGGAGATAAAAGTTACGGAAGATCTAAAAGAGTCGACTCCCGAAGTGCTAAAAGCAGCTTCTTATGATACCCTTGCCAATGAAAGCAAGAACGAGGCGAATCATAAAAAATTAGAAGTGTCGTTAAATGAAAAATTCAGGTTCATTAACGAACTATTCCAACAAAACGCCACAGAATATGGCTTGGCTATTGATCAATTGAATAATTGCGCCAATTGGGCCGACGCAGATTCTTATCTTTTGGGATTAAAATCGGTTTACGATTGGAAAGATCAAAACGAAAGTTACAAACGCTTAAGAGAACTCAGTAAAGCTCGCTTCGCCTAATGCGTTTATTTTTTTTACTCCTATTTGCTTCCTCCCTTTTAAACGCACAGGATCTTGATTATACAAGAGACGTGATCAAATTTTTGACCTCTAAAAAATGTTTGGGCCGAGGTTATGTAAAAGATGGGCAAAAACACGCTGCCAACTTTATTGTAAAAGAATTAGAGAAGAGCAAGGCAAAACCTTTATTTACTACAACATTCTTGCAGCCGTACTCGCATCAGGTAAATACGTTCCCTAAAAAAGTAGAGGTAAAAGTGAACGGCAAAAAATTAATTCCGGGAAGAGATTTTATTATTGATCCTAATTGCGAAACCATTAAGGGGAAATGGGAATTAGAAAAAAAGGATAGCGTAAACTATGTTTGTAAAGATAAAAGCAAAGCTTGCTCGGTTAAGCTTGTAAAAAAATTAACGCATAGCGTGAGTTTGTTTCATATGAAACCTGCTAAGATCGAATTATTGCGCTCAAGATTTCCAAATGACATTAAAGATATTGAACTGGATATTGAATCGGTTTTTATAGAAGATTTTAAAACAAATAATATTGGCGCTTTTATTGAGGGTGAAAATAACGATTCGATGGTTGTATTTACCGCGCATTACGATCATTTGGGAGCTATGGGAAAGAACTGTTACTTTCCGGGAGCCAATGATAACGCCAGCGGAACAAGCATGGTTTTGAATTTTGTAAAACATTACGCCGCTACTAAACCAAAATATAAAACGGTATTTATTTTCTTTGCAAGCGAAGAGATAGGATTATTGGGATCGAAACACTTTAGCGAGAACTCGCCGTTTGATCTTAAAAAAGTAAAATTTTTAATTAACCTCGATCTTTTAGGCACAGGCGACGATGGCATGATGGTGGTGAACGGCGCTATTTTTACAAAGCAATTTGAATTGCTTGAGAAAATAAATAAAGACAAACAATTGGTAAAAGAGATCAAGAAAAGAGGAAAGGCTCAAAATAGCGATCACTATTGGTTCACCGAATTGGGAGTGCCTTCATTTTTTATTTACACGCTGGGTGGCGTTTCGTTCTATCATGATATTGATGATGTAGAAAAAACATTGCCGCTTACCGATTACAAGGATGTGTTTAAACTCCTGACGATTTGCTAAAAGCTTAAGATCTTTTCGTCAGAAAGTTTATTACAACCATTGTGATTTTTACCACCAAGACACGGAGGCACGGTCGGTAAAAGGTAAGCTTGTTGTTGTATTGGATTTATTTTTTTCTCTTTTTTTCCCCCCCCCCCCTTTTCAACACCCCCCGAATAATTTTTTTTCACACCCCCCCCCCCGGGGGGGGGGGGGGGGATCCCCAAACAAAAAAGGGGGTTGTTTTTTTTTTTCCCCCCCCCCCCCCGGGGGGGCGGGGGGGCCCCCCCGGGGAAAAAAAAAAATTTTGGGGCAGAACCCCTTTAGGGGTGACATATTGGTTCACATTGATGATAAAAATATTCCGTTGCGGAACAATGCATTTGCGTCTTCGTGCCTTTGTGGCTCTTATTAAACCGTTGAATTCTCTTTTTTCTTGAAGATCAAACGTACTACCGGAATGGCGGTTAAGATAATGAGTGTGATAAAAATATAACCCATGTAATTGGTAATACCCGGAAAGAGCGTTACCAAATAATACCCAATGGAAGCTAAGCCGAAGATCCATAATATTGCTCCCACAATATTAAACAGCATGAATTTTGAAAAATTTACTTTTACCACACCGGCAATAATGGGTGCAAAGGTTCGTATCACAGGTAAAAAACGCGCGAGAATTAAAGTAGCATTGCCGCCGTACTTTTGATAGTATTTATTAGTCGCTTCCAAATGCTTTTTCTTAAAGAATAAAGTTTCCTTTCGTTCATATAAACGTTCGCCTGCTTTTTTGCCGAACCAATAACCAAACATATTTCCAACAACAGCTGCAATGGTCATTAAAATAACCAAGGGAATAAAATCAACATTTAATAAGCTAGGTTGCGATTTGCAAAGAATACCAGCGAGTAAAATTAAATTATCTCCGGGTAAAAAAAATCCAACTAACAATCCTGTTTCGGCAAAGATCACAAACAACAATAACCATAAACCACCATATTGAATAATGCTTTGAGGGTCGGTTAATGTTTTAAGAAATTCCCACATACTACCACGAAGGTAAGATTAAAAAACAAGAAGAAAATTACACTAAGCGTTAAGAGATGCTTATTTCTTTATCAGTTTGCGGGAATCAAGTGTTTTACCGTTTTGATCTTTTATCTGCAAAATATAAATGCCGTTTGCCTCATTTGAAATATCAATAGCGGTTTCAGAAGCACAACTTCCTTTGCTAACTAATTTACCCGAAATGTCGGTAACAGTATAAGTGGCTTTATTTACATTATTCATCTTTAAATTATAAATACCGCCAGAAGGATTTGGACTTAAACTTATATCACTATTTGAGATCATCTGATCAGGAACAGCTGTTAAAGTTACATCCTGCGTTGGTCCAATAACTTTATTGATCACCCAATTATTTGGATCGCATGTAATACCGATCACGGTTCCTAAAACAGGAAATGAATATACTTCAGTTGTATTGCTGTGCATTACACGAACAATGGTATCAGCAGCGCTGGTACGCTGAATTCGATATTCCATTGGTGTTATAAATAGCGGAACAGAAGATGGAAAAGAGGTGCTTTGAGTTGATTTAATAACGGCAGTATTCCCAACAAAATTCCAGCTCACATCAAACGTTGGATATCCTTGTCCGTAATACCATTGATTAAAAAATTGCGTTGGATTAATAGACGTTTGCGCTTGATAATAATTTTGAAAATCGATAGCAGAGGCTGTGCTGTTCTTATACGTATTTTGAAAACCACGCAAAGTTTGGAACCATAAAGAATCGTTATTTGTTACAAAACGTAAGGTGTGAATAATTGCACCGCCTTTGTCATACGTTAGTCGGCTACTAAAAATACGTGTTGAATTTAATGTATCATTACCTGTAAAAAAGATACTCCCTCCCGCCTGACTCATTACATTTGTGTGAGCACTATTCAAATTTGTTGCAAAGTTAGGTAAATCTAAATATTGCGCGGTTAAATGTTCAGCGTATGATGCAAAACCTTCGTTGATCCAAATATCTCCCCAGCTTTTACATGTTACATTATCTCCCCACCATTGATGTCCGAGTTCGTGTGCATCAATATAATAATCAAAAAAACCAAGGCTTGTCATCGTTTGATGTTCCATTCCTCCACTAAAGGGCGCCATGCAATGTCCGTATTTTTCTTTGTAGAACGGATACATGCCAAATGTTTTACAAAAGAAATTCATTACTTGAGGCATTTTATTTAATTCTACTTTTTGTGAATTTATCCATGAAGTATTATTGATGGCATTATCGTAAATATAATTTTGGATCAAAATAGAATCCGGTCCTATATACAAAGGCTTGGCGTACAAATTATATTCTTTATATCGTGCAATAGCAACCGAGATCAAATAATAATCGATCATATTCCTGCTCTGCCACTCGTATCGTTTTTTATTTCCAACGATCACTACATTTTTAAGCAAGCCGTTGGACCCTACTTTATTTGTTGAATCGGTTGTAACATACACCCAACTCGAATCAATTTTATCGGTTAAAATTTGCTTACACGGCCACCAATGATATGCCGCAACAGCTTCGCTTAAACTCCATGTAACTTGGTTTCCCCAAGAACCTGAAGTTGCATTACTAAATCCACTTCCAATAGCTGCTGCTCCAACCGGTGGTGTTCCTTTATAATAAATAGTTACGGTAAAACTTTGTCCGTTTGGAATTGCTATGCTTGGTTTTATTTTTACGGCGCTATCTACGCGTGTAGCCGTAACTAAATTCCCATTAAATCGAATAGAATCGATGGTATGATTCTCATGCAACAAACACATAAATGTATCCATGGCTGCGGCTGTAACTTTAGCAACCGTTTTTACTCCTCCGGAAACAAACTTGGTAGTTCGTTCTAAATTCAACATAAAGTGAACAAACTTTACATCGTACTTTAATTCGTGAGATATATTTGGAAGCAAAGCGCTGGTTGATTTTTCATGATCTATTAATTGCTGAGCCATTGCTTGCTTCGCTTTCGCACATTTATGTTCCTGCGCGAAAACCACTGAAGAAATAGAAATAAGGGCTATAAGAAAAATGTTTTTCATACGGTAACTGATTTATCGCAATTTACGTCAAAAAAAGCATAAAAACCAGCTCATTAACAGGCACAATTTTGGTTTTTTGCCCTTGTAGAAAACAAAATTGCTTACTTTTGCAGCCATGATCACCTATAATCCAAAAGATTGGTTCACACTAATAATCCAGTTTCACAAAAGTGACACCTTTAGAAAACTAATTCCTTCCATGCTTGCTCTTGGAGTGTTTAGCGGCCTTGTTGTTACTGCGGATATATATTTTTACGATTGGTCTTTTAAAAATAGCAGTATTGTACACTCCATTTTAGGTTTTGCTTTATCTATGCTTTTGGTATTTCGAACAAATACAGCTTATGAGCGTTGGTGGGAAGGTAGAAAGGCGTGGGGAGATGCAGTGAACAATTCGCGCAACTTTATTTTAAAAATAAATGCATTTGTAAAAAATGCTACTTCCAAAAAAGAATTGGCTTCACTGATCATTAACTACAACTACATTTTAAAAAATCATTTAAGAGCGAAAGAAGCGACCTATGTTGCTCCACATCTTCCAAAAGAATTGCTTGATGAACTATCAACAGCAAGTCATAAACCCAACGTTGTAGCCAAACATTTGTATGCTAAAATAAACAGCCTTTTCTTAAATAAAGAAATTGGCGACACTCAACTATTATTGCTGAACGACGAAGCTAGATCGTTCACTAATATTTGTGGAATCTGTGAAAGGATCAAAAACACGCCAATTCCCTACTCTTACAACCTCTTTCTTAAAAAGATCATCTTCCTTTACGTATTTACAATTCCCTTTATGTTCGGTCCTGATTTTAGATACGCAACCATTGCTGTTTCAATGGCCATTTTATATGTGTTTGCCAGTATCGAGCTAATTGCCGAAGAAATTGAAGACCCATTTGGTGAAGATGATAATGATTTACCATTAGATGACATTTGCGACAGAATAGAAACAAATTTAAATGAGATCATAAAATAACATGCTAAAAAACGATTTGATACTAAAAGCAGCAAGAGGTGAACAAGTTGAACGAGTTCCAATTTGGTTGATGCGCCAGGCCGGAAGAATTTTACCTGAGTATAGGGCCACACGTGCTAAAGCAAAGAATTTTATTGAGTTCGTAAAAAATCCCGAGTTAGCTTGTGAAGTTACCATTCAACCGGTTGATATTTTAGGTGTAGATGCGGCTATTATTTTCAGTGATATTTTAGTGATCCCTGAAGCTATGGGTTTGCCTTATCAAATGATAGAAGCAAAAGGACCTTGGTTTGAAAATACAATTAAGAATAAAGCCGACGTTGATGCCATGCGTATTGCAAATGCGGGCGATCTGGATTATGTGATACAAGCCTTGCGTTTAGCAAAACAAGGATTGAATGGCCGCGTGCCCTTAATTGGTTTTTGTGGTGCGCCGTGGACCATTTTATCATACATGGTTGAAGGAAGCGGCAGTAAAACATTTAGTAAAGCCAAACAATTTTTATATACTCAGCCCGAATTAGCGCACGCGTTATTAGATAAAATAACCAAAAGCAGCATCAATTATTTAAAAGGGCAAATTGAAGCAGGCGCTGATATGGTGCAATTGTTTGATTCATGGGCAGGCGTTTTAAGTGAAAAACAGTATTACGAGTTTGGATTAAAATACATTTCGCAAATAGTTGAGGCAATAAAACCTTTAGCACCGGTTACCGTTTTTGCAAAAGACGCGCATTATGCACTTAAAAAAATAAGTGAAACCAATTGCAGTACCATTGGGTTGGACTGGACCATTGATCCTGCCAAAGCAAGAACTGAAGCCGGAAAAAATGTAACGCTGCAAGGAAATACAGATCCGTGTTTATTGTATGCCGATGAAAAGACTATTTCCAAAGAAACTGAGATCATGCTTAAGGCTTTTGGAAAACAAAGATACATTTGCAATTTAGGGCATGGTTTGTATCCTGATATTGACAAAGAGAAGGTGAAGTTCTTTGTGAATTTTGTGAAGGAGTTTAAGGTGTAAGTTTTTTTAACCACAGAGACCTTCGGTCTCACGGAGGTTTACACAGGGGACACAGAGAAAAAACTGTGTTTAATAATTAGGCGTTTCGTGAGCTCCGTGTACTCTGTGAACTCTGTGGTTTCTGCCTCTAAAAAAATCGTATACTAAAGTTGCATTCAAATTTTTTCCCCGACTGTAATTCAATAATTCCCTTTTTTGTATTAAGATCGCCTGATGCATTTACACTATCTGTAATTCCGTACCATGGCTCCAGACAAACAAATTCATTACAACCCTTTTTACTCCAAATACCAAAGTAAGGCCAGCCATTACAGTTAATTTCAACACCTTTTCCCGTAGGAGAGATCAGGCTTATTGCATCAATTTGAGAATTCTCGAATATTAAAGCATCCTTATCAAATAAAGAAGAGTTTAAATTTAATTCGCCATTGGTTAAGTGTAACTTCTCCTTTGTTTCGCTGAGTAATCCATCACTTAAAACAGTTGTTTGATATTCTCTAGCCTGATCAAATTTCAATGTATAGTCCTCAAACTTTTCGTGATCCTCTATAGGAACTTTAAATCCAGGATGTGCGCCAATACTAAAAAACAAATTCTGTAAAGAAGGATTTGTTACTTCATAAGTACATGTCACCATATCCTCTTCTAAAGCATATTTGATCATCAAGCTAAAATCAAAAGGATATATTTTATTTATTTCCACATCACTCACCAATTTAAAACATATCTTCTTCTCACTTTGAGAGATGCATTTGAATTCTTTGTCTCTTGCAAAACCATGTTGTGATAATGAATAATTTTGCCCTTTACATTTGAAAGAATTATTTTTTAATCGCCCTACAATGGGAAATAGAACGGTGCATGCCTTGGCCAAACATCTGCTTTTGCTTGCCAAATATATTCGAGTTCGTTGCACTTTACGCTTGCGATCTCAGCACCTTTTGAATTGATAGAAACTATTAAATTATTTGATCGTAAGTAGTAAACCATCTTACAAGAACACAATACCTTTTATGTCCGCTGCTTTTTTATATACGGCAATGATCTCGTCAACATTCATCACTACTTGTTTTGAAGTGATACTAATATATTTTCCTTTGTCGCTTTGCTTGGTGAGTATCTCAGCTTCCTCTGCAAATAAACTCTCTACAAGAGCAATATTGCGATTCTCGGCCTGCACTATGAATTTGAACATATACACCGTGGGAAAAGATGTAGTTTCCAGTAATTTAGTTCTTAGCCCTTCGAGTTCCTTATCAGTCATTTTTTTAAAAATAGTGGTTATACACTAATACAATGCCAAATATCACCAGCAAAATTCCTGTTGCTACATTGATGGTGTGCATTAACTTATCGGTGAGATATTTTTTTATTTTACTTGCCAAATACGCTTTGGAAATCTCTATTGTTAAGGTTAACCCAAGAGTTATGCCAAAATAAATAAACATTTTTAGAGTAGAATATTCTAACGTTTTACTTACCGCGGTAACGTTGCCCAGCCATAATAACCAAACTGTTGGGTTCAATAAATTAAGAAAAAATCCCTTCAATAATAAAACCCAAGCGGTTGGACTTTGTATCTCGATGGTTTCGTTGGTGCCTGTAACCGGCTTTTTAAAATAAAAAGAACCAAATACTACCAAAACTAATCCGGCTAAGATCCCCATGAACCTCTGGTTCTTCTCATCTTGAATAAAGTTGGTAGCTCCTAAGCTAATTAGAATAATTACAAGAACACAAACAAAAAGATCGCTTAAAATAACGCCTGTTGCTAAAAGTGAACCTTCGCGCGGGCCATGTTTTATGCTTGTATTTAATAAAGCAAAAAATGCCGGACCAAAAGAAAAGGTCAGTAATAACGCAATAATTACTGTTTGATATACTAGGGTTAGGATCACGCTGTTGTTTTATATTTTTGTAAAAATGCCATCCATTCATTTAAGTGTTTTCCCTTTAGTACTCGTGGAAATTTACTTTGGCTACCCAATTTATTTTTAGTTGCCAAAAACTCAATGAAAGCGTCATTTGGTAAAACATTTACCCAAACGCTTTTTAATGCATGATGACGTTCAACGGCATAGTCATCGTTCAATTGCTTTAAGTAAGCATCCAATGTTTCCGCAATTACTTTTGGATCCACGTTTTTATCAGTGCCGACGTACCATTCATGTGCAAACAATCCTTCAAAAGGTTTTCCTACTACACAGTATTCGTTGATGTGAATACCAAGATCTTCGGCGGTATGCTTTATTGCTACATTCATGTTGTCTACACTCAAATGCTCGCCACATAAACTTAAAAAATGTTTTGTTCTTCCGGTAATAATTATTTCGCAACGCTTAAGGTTTGTGAATTTAACGGTGTCGCCTATCAAATAACGCCATGCTCCGGCAGTATTTGAAATTAGCAAGGCATAAACCTTGCCCAATTCCACTTCAGTAATGTTCAATGCTTTTGCGTTTGGCAAAATATTTCCATCGGCATCGAAATTACTTTCATTAAATGGGACAAACTCAAAAAACATCTTATTACTCGTAAGCAGTTTCATGGCCTGATGAGGATTAGGTCTTTCTTGATATGCAATAAAGCCTTCTGAAGCTAAGTAAGTATCCAAATAGATCAAAGGCTTTGCGCATAAAACATCAATACTACTTTTGTATGGATGAATTGCAACGCCGCCATGTACGTAAATTGCCAAATTTGGCCAAATATCATGTATTGATTTTAAGTTGTAGTGTTTAATTATCCGCTCAAATAAAATTTGAATCCATGCAGGTACGCCGCAAATAAATCCAACATTCCAATTTTTCGCATTATCAACCATCATTTGCAATTTACTTTCCCAATCCTTTAATCCACGGATCTCAGGACCGGGTAGCGAAAAGCCGCGAAACCATCGCGGTAGTGTTCCCGTTGTGATCCCACTTAGATCACCACTAAAATAAATTCCATTGTAATTTAAATTCGTACTTCCTCCAACAAACAGTATTTCCGTTTCATATTGCTCCTTTAAAAAATTGAAATTTCGCGTTGATAGGATCTGCATTATAGTTCCTCTATGAATAGCCTTTATCATATCCCTTGTTACAGGGATATGTTTGCTGGATGATTCGGATGTGCCAGAGCTTAAAGCAAAGTAATTTACTTTCCCGGGCCAACAAATATCCTTCTCTCCCTTTAATACTTTATACCACCACCCATCAAAAAGTGATTGGTAGTCGTGTATTGGTACATTTTTTTGAAACGATCTAACAGGATCTTCCTCCAGCAGCATATTGCTAAACCCATAGTACTTTCCAAACTCTGTATATTCTGCCTTTTTTAAAAGTTTGCGAAGCTGTTTTACTTGTTGCTTGTAAATATTCTTCCGCGCCGGAATTCTTCCGCGCAGATCGATCGCACCTTTAATTATAGAACCTAGAATTGGCATCTTTTTTAATGTTGAATTATAAGTTATGAATAATCACTCATCAACCTTAATTCATAATTATTTAAAGTATCGGAAATCGTGATTGTTCTTAATATTTTTCACACTATGATAGATCAATTTGATCACATCCTCCACATCTTGCTTATGAACTGATTCAACAGTTGTGTGCATATAACGTAATGGCAATGATATCAAAGCAGATGCAATTCCATCTGTTGAATATGCAAACGCGTCAGTATCTGTTCCTGTTGCTCGCGACGCAGCTTGGCGTTGAAAATCAATTTTATTCTTCTTCGCTGCGTCGATAATCAATTTCAGTAAATTATTTTGTACAGCCGGTGCGTAACTCAACACAGGGCCTTTACCTGCAGAAATGTCTCCACTTGTTATTTTATTCATCATTGGACTTTGTGTGCAATGACAAACATCGGTAACAATAGCAACATTTGGATTAATTTTGCGGGAGATCATTTGCGCGCCATTCAAACCCACTTCTTCCTGAACAGAATTTACAATGTATAAACCAAAAGGTAATTTATCTTTTTTCTCTTTCAATAAACGTGCAACTTCAGCGATCATAAATCCACCAACGCGATTATCTAAAGCTCGGCCGGTATAATAACGGTTATTTAATTCCATCAATTCATCTTCGTAAGTGATCACGCAACCCACATGCACCCCGAGCGCCGCAACTTCTTTATCTGAAGTGCAACCACAATCCAAAAATATATTTTTCAATGATGGTGCTTCTTCTTTTGCCGCATCTCTTACATGAATTGCAGGCCATCCAAAAACTGCTTTCACAATTCCTTTATCTGTATGTATGTTCACTCGTTTTGAAGGCGCAATTTGATGATCGCTTCCGCCGTTTCTCCTTACGTAAATAAATCCATCTTTAGTGATATAATGAACAAACCAGCTTATCTCGTCGGCATGCGCTTCAATTACTACTTTAAATTCCGCTTTTGGATTAATAACTCCAACCGCTGTTCCGTAAGTATCAATAAAATGTTCGTGGATATACGGTTTTAAATAATTCAACCATATTTTTTGCCCCGATGCTTCAAAACCGGTGGGCGAAGCATTGTTTAGGTAAGAATAGAGGAATTCTTTTGACTTGTTGTTTAGGATAGATTTAGTAGCCATATTTTAGGATATATTAACCCCTAAATTAACTAAAAAGAAATTGATTTTAAAAGCATTTTTTGGAGATAAATTCGCTTTTCTAAGGCAAATTTTACTTGGTATTGTAGGTATTCATACAGCGTTGCAAACCTATGAAAGTAAAGGCTTTAATAGCATCGGCTGCCAATTGGATGCGCTCGGTGAGTTTTGCTTTTTCTTCAGCATCCCATTTACCTAATACATAATCTACTTGCTGGCCTTTACCAAATTCGTTACTAATACCAAAACGCAAGCGCGGATAATTAGTGGTTTGCAAAACTTCCTGAATATTCCTTAATCCATTGTGTCCGCCATCGCTGCCCTTTGGTCCTATTCTCACTTTTCCCAAAGGAAGTGCAAGATCATCCACAATTACCATCACATTATCGATCCCTATTTTTTCGGCCTGCATCCAATAATTAACCGCCTTTCCACTCAAATTCATAAAGGTGGTGGGCTTCACTAGAACAAGCGTTTTCCCTTTGTATTTCACTTCTGCCACATCTGCTAATCTGTCATTCTTAAATTTACCGCCGGTTTCTTTGGCCAAATGATCGAGTACGTCGAATCCAATGTTATGACGCGTATGCGCATACTCCTCTCCAACATTTCCCAAACCAACTATTAAGAATTTACTCATAAAATATCACACAAATATACACTATTACGTACCTTTTGAAAGACCTTTATTACAAAGTTTTTGTAAATTAGTACCTGATATTCCAATTGCATTTTATGCGTAAAGATCTTTCTAAAATACACTATGTTGGTTCAACACGTCAAGCTGAAAAAAAAGCAAATGATAAACCACCATTTATTACTGCCGAACAAATTGAGATAAAGCCGAGTTATTCTTCCGATGATACCAAAGAGTTTGAACATTTAAATTTTGGCGCGGGCGTTCCTCCTTTCTTGCGCGGACCGTACTCGAGTATGTATGTTCAAAATCCTTGGACCATTCGTCAATACGCAGGATTTAGCACAGCCGAAGAAAGTAATGCGTTTTATCGTAAAAATTTAGCGGGCGGACAAAAAGGATTGTCAGTTGCATTTGATCTTGCTACACATCGTGGTTACGACAGCGATCACCAACGCGTAGTTGGTGATGTTGGAAAAGCGGGAGTAGCAATTGATTCTATTTTAGATATGAAAGTATTGTTTGATCAAATTCCTTTGGATCAAATGAGCGTTTCTATGACCATGAATGGCGCTGTGCTTCCTATTCTTGCATTTTACATTGTTGCTGCCGAAGAACAAGGCGTGAGTATGGAAAAACTTAGCGGCACAATTCAAAACGATATTTTAAAAGAGTTCATGGTTCGCAATACGTATATCTATCCGCCTACACAATCCATGAAGATCGTTGCCGATATTTTTGAATTCACTTCCAAAAAAATGCCGAAGTTCAATTCTATTTCCATTAGCGGTTATCATATGCAAGAAGCAGGAGCAACTGCAGATATTGAATTAGCCTATACATTGGCAGACGGATTAGAATACATTCGCACAGGACTAAAAGCAGGATTGGACATTGATACGTTTGCACCGCGCTTATCTTTTTTCTGGGCCATTGGCATGAATCATTTTATGGAGATCGCCAAAATGCGTGCGGCCCGAATGCTTTGGGCAAAAATGGTAAAACAATTCAACCCAAAATCGGCCAAATCCATGGCGCTTCGTACACATTGTCAAACCAGCGGTTGGAGTTTAACCGAACAAGATCCTTATAATAACGTAACGCGCACATGTATTGAAGCATTAGCCGCGGCCATGGGGCATACACAAAGTTTACATACAAACGCCTTGGATGAAGCCATTGCTTTACCAACTGATTTTAGCGCGCGCATTGCACGTAATACACAATTGTATTTGCAACAAGAAACTAATATTTGCAAAGTGGTTGATCCTTGGGGAGGTTCATATTATGTAGAATCGCTCACGCGTGAGATCGCGCACAAAGCTTGGGCCTTGATACAAGAAGTTGAAGAATTAGGCGGAATGGCAAAAGCCATTGAAACAGGAATTCCAAAAATGCGAATTGAAGAGGCGGCTGCAAGAAAACAAGCGCGCATTGATAGTGGCAAAGATATGATTGTTGGCGTGAACAATTATAAGACCAATGAAAAAACACATATTGAAGTTCGTGATGTTGATAATACCGCAGTGCGCGATCAACAATTAGCACGATTAAAAAAATTAAAAGCTGAACGTAATGATGCAGAAGTACAACACGCATTAGATGCTTTAACCAAAGCTGCGGAAACCAATTCGGGGAATCTTTTAGAGCTCGCCATTAATGCCGCGCGTGCACGATGCAGCTTGGGTGAAATTTCTTACGCGCTTGAAAAAGTTTACGGACGATACAAAGCAAATATTCGCTCCATTACAGGGGTATACAGTAAAGAAATAAGTATGGATAATGATTTTATCAATGCAAAAAAATTGTCGGATGAATTTGCCGTTAAAGAAGGTAGACGTCCACGCATTATGGTTGCAAAAATGGGACAAGATGGTCACGACAGAGGAGCTAAGGTAATTGCCACCAGTTTTGCTGATCTTGGGTTTGATGTGGATATTGGTCCGCTTTTTCAAACGCCACAGGAGGCTGCCAAGCAAGCTGTAGAAAATGATGTTCATATTTTAGGCGTATCCAGTTTAGCGGCGGGACATAAAACATTGATCCCCCAAGTGATCGCAGAATTAAAAAAATACGGTCGCGATGATATCATGGTTGTTGCGGGTGGTGTTATTCCTCAACAGGATTACGATTTTCTATTTAAAAATGGTGTGTCGTTTGTGTTTGGTCCTGGAACTGTGATAGCAAAAGTGCTATTGATATATTAAAGAAATTAATGACGTTATAATATTTGAAACAGCATTTGAAAAAATTTAAAATACTTTTTTTGTTTTTGCTTTTAAGCATCTTTGCTTCTTCGCAAATAATGAATTCTGATAGCTTGCTGACTCTGATAAAAAAAGCACCCGAGGATTCTAATAAAGTTAACCACCTCATAAAATTATCCGATTCTTATAAGTCTAGAAACCCTGTTCTTGTTCTTGAGCATATTGAAAGGGCTTTGAGTTTAGCAAAAAAAACAAGCTTCGACCGTGGCATACTTAGAAGTACTTTGCGTAAGGCTTCAGCTCTAGAAAAGATCGGCAAAAATAAAGAAGCGTTAGAAATTCTGAATAAAGGCGAAGCATTTCTGATCGGAACAAAATTCAAGTCATATCTTGCCGAATTCAAAATACGAAAAGCATACATAGAATTAGCCGAAAAAAAATATGAAGAAGCCATTCATAGTTTTAAAGAAGCTGATTCTCTTTACGCGCTCACCAAATATTATACAGGCTCTGCAGAATGTAATCAAACTATTGGCCGCATTTATGCTTTGCAAATTGACTATCCTAAAGCTATTACCTATTGTCAAAAAGCAATACAACTAGCTGAACTTTCAAAGGATCCAAGAAGTATTGGAAATTGTTACCTCGTTCTTGGAAACACCTTCATGCAACAACAAAATTACGACAAGAGCTTGGAGTGCTATCTTAAAATGCTTGAATATTTTAAAGATTCAAAGAATGAATATGTAATTGCCGGTGCGTATATATGTATTGGAAATTACTATCTCTACACAAAAGATTTCCCGAAAGCCAAGGAGAACTATATTCAGTGCTTGGAATTAAGAGAGAAGATACAAGATCAGCTAGGAATTGCTTATGTGATACAAAATTTAGGTGAAGTTGAACGTGCTATGGGCAACTTGGAAGGGGCATCGAAGTATTACAGACAAGGACTAGTGTCGGCCGAGAAATTAAAAGATCCTCTTCTTCTAACCGGTACACTTAACAATTTAGCTTCTATTGAGATCGACCGCAAGAATTTTGCTTCTGCCGAAAATTATGGATTACAGGCTTTGCAACTTTCTGAGAGATATGGATTAAAAGAGTTCGAACTACATTCTAAAAGTGCGCTGGCTAAAGCCTTATTTGGTGCCGGAAAATATAGGGAGGCTTACATTTACAAAGATTCAGTTATGATGCTTAAGGATAGTTTAACAGATCAAAGACAAGCAGCCATGGCGTTAGAACTCGAAGGTAAGTTTCAAAACCACAAAAAAGAAAGTGAGATAAAACTCCAAAAATTAAGTCTCGATAAAAAAGATACCGAGTTAGATGCTAGTAAAAAACAAAGGGTCATCATTATTGCTGTGCTCATCCTGGTACTTGTTTTTTTAGCGGTTCTATTCAATAGATTTAAGATCACCAACAAACAAAAGGCAATTATTACCTCACAAAAAGCGGAAGTAGAGCAACAAAGAAATGAGATACAGGAAAAGCAGAACGAGATCCTTGATTCTTTGCAATACGCTAAGCAGATACAAAAACTATTACTAGCAAATCATAAACTTGTAAACGAAACTTTACCTGATAGTTTTATTGTATTCAAACCAAAAGACATTGTTAGTGGTGACTTTTATTGGGCAGCTAAAAAAGAAGATCGTTTTTACCTAGCCGTTTGCGACAGTACAGGACATGGTGTGCCGGGTGCATTTATGAGTTTGCTCAATATTAATTTTTTGAACGAGGCTATCATCGAAAAAAATATTAGAGAGCCAAACGAAGTGTTCAATTATGTACGAAAAAGATTAGTTGACAATCTTTCACAAGATGGACGGCAAGACGGAATGGACGGCATTCTTATTTGCGTAAAAGACCAAAAAATAACCTACGCGGCCTCTAACAATGCACCTTTTATAATAAAAAATAATACGTTGAGTATTTTGGATGCTGATAAAATGCCCATTGGAAAAGGAGAAAAGAATGAGCCATTTAAACTATACGAGTTTGAAATGCATAAAGGCGATCAGCTCTATTTATCTACCGATGGATTTGCAGATCAATTTGGCGGACCAAAAGGAAAAAAATACAAATACAAACCCATGTATGATCTCATTTTAAAGAATTGTAACTTGCCTGTTTTGCAGCAAGAAGAGTTGCTCTTTGCGGAATTTGAGAGATGGAGAGGCCAACTTGAACAAGTAGATGATGTTTGTATTTTAGGAATTCGTTTATAACCATTGAGATCATATAGTTTCATATTTCTTTTACTTCTATGTGTAAATTTTGTGTTTGGCCAAGATAAAGAAGTAGATTCCGTACAGCTCATTCTTAATTCTCACGACCTGGACACAAACGATGCTAAGATCATTTATCGTTTACAGCTTAAACAGATAAACGACGGCGATTTTAAAAGTATCATAAAAAATAAAACACAAGTTTTAAATCGCACTTCAAAATTAAACGATCAATTATGGTACGCTAACAGCATGCGACTTGTTGGTTTAGCGTTAGAACGTACAGGAGAAATAGATCTTGCGCTTAAAATCTATGCCGATGCTTTAAATATTGCCCAAACCATAAAAAGAAAAAGATTAGAAGCTCAATGCTATCACAACATAGGATTCGCAAACTATTTGCAAAGTTCATTCGACAAGGCCATTATAGCGTATTTAAATGCCATCAAAATACGAGAGGAAATAAAAGACAGCGTTCCTTTGGCTTGGACGCTAAATAATGTAGGGCTTATCTATTGGCGTCAACACAGCAAAAATGATGCCCTCAAGCATTTTGTACATGCGCAGGATATTTTCAGGAAAAAGAATTTCTTAGAAGGTTTGGCAGTGTCGACCAACAATGTAGGATTGATATATGATGAGTTTGGCGATAAAATAAAGGCGAAGAAATATTATTTTGAAGCGTATCACCTAAATAACAAAATAGATAATAAAGATGGGATAGCTTTAGCTCTAAACAATTTGAGTGAGATATACCGCCTAGAAAAGAAAATGGATACTTGCATCCAATTTCTAAATAAGGCATTAGAGATCAATACTGAGATCAATAATTTAGAAGGTTTAGAATTGAACTACAGAAACCTTGCAGATATTAGCAGAGAACAGGGTGATCATAAAAAGGCATTGGAATTAATTCAAAAAGCCATTAACGTTAGTAATAAGGGTAATTTACCTCAGGGATTGATATCAGATTACAACCAACTCTCGCTCATATACGCCGATATGGGTAATTATAAAGATGCTTTTTTAGCTCATAAATATTATGCTAAATTAAATGACTCATTGAACTTTGGAGACAAACTCGCTAGCCTAGAAGCGGCATTTGGTAAAGAAAAAATTGAAAAAGAAGTTGCGCTTTTAAAAAACGAGAAAGAGATCTCTGAACTTCAATTAAAAAGAAAACAATGGGTAATTTATACAGCTATTATAGGGATCATATTTTTAGTGATCGTTTCATTTTTCATTGTTAGAAGTAATATCAATCGTAAAAAAACAAATCTTTCTTTAGAACTAAAAAATAACGAGATCATCAAACAAAAAGAGATCATTGAAGCTAAGTCGAATGATATTACCGATAGTATTTTATACGCCAAGCGAATTCAGTCAGCAGTTCTTCCTGAGGTAATAGAATTTAAAAGTCAATTTACCGAATCATTTGTATTGTTTGAACCAAGAGATATTGTAAGCGGAGATTTTTATTGGCTCGACAGAATTGATGACACTATTGTGATGATCTTAGCCGATTGCACAGGGCATGGTGTACCGGGAGCGTTTATGTCGATCATTGGTCACGATCTTTTAAAGCAGATCATTAAAGAGGGTAAACAAGTAAATCCATCACTTATTCTAAGAGAGTTGGATTATAAAGTTCATCAACTATTGAATAAGAATACCAATTCTAATAATGATGGGATGGACATTGCTGTAGTTGCTTTTGATACAACTACAAATAAAGGTGCATTTTGCGGTGCAGGCCGTCCTTTAATCACAGTCGACGAAGGAAAAATGGAAATTCATCATGGTCATAAATTCTCAATTGGTGGTTCGTCTGATAGTTCTTGTAAATTATTCTTAAATATACCTTTTGATATCACGCCAACTAAAAAATTCTACTTACTTTCAGATGGTTATTCAGATCAGTTTGGAGGCGAGAAAGGAAAGAAATTCAAAACACAACGTTTGCTTCAAACTATTTCAACAATATCGACATTACCAATGCAAGAACAAAAAAAAGTATTGTTAGAGACCTTTACCACTTGGAAAGGGCAACTTGAACAAGTAGATGATGTTTGCGTTTTAGGGATTCGTTTATAGATCTATGAGGAAACAGTTGTATATTCTTTTACTATTTTTAGTTTCTATTCCGGTCCAATCTCAGAATTTCTCGGTATTCGCTAAAGTGGTTGATGAAGATGATTCCTCAGCCATTGGTGCAGCGGTAAGTCTATTAAGTATTTCCGATTCTTCAATAGTAAAAGCCGCATCCGTAAATTTGAGAGGTATTCTTAAAATTCAAGACATCCCTGCAGGGAATTATATTCTTAAAATAGAATTTATTGAGTATAAAGATGAATTTCGAAAAATAGAAGTGAACGCCGATCTGCGTTTAGGGAAAATTAAACTCAAACCTGATACAAAAACTTTAGGAGAGATAGAAGTAACAACCACAGCGGTAACAACTACGCAAAATGGCGATACCACAGCTTACAATGCCAATGCATTTAAAACAAATAAGGATGCCACCGCGGAAGACCTAGTTACAAAAATGCCTGGTGTTACTATTGTTGACGGAAAAGTGCAAGCGCAAGGAGAAGATGTAAAGCAAGTATTAGTTGACGGTAAGCCATACTTTGGCGATGATCCTAATGCAGTTCTCAAAAATCTTCCGGCGGAGGTGATAGATAAAGTACAGCTTTTTGATAAAAAAAGTGATCAGGCTCAATTTACAGGGATTGATGATGGAAACACCAGTAAAACTATTAACGTTATCACTAAAGCACAATTTCGTAATGGCGTATTTGGAAGACTTTATGGAGGATATGGTTACGAAGACAAATACAAAGGCGGCGCCGTTGTAAATCGCTTTAAAGATAAGCAGCGATTTACCGTGATGGCCATGAGTAATAATATTAACGAACAAAATTTTAGTAGCGAAGATCTTTTAGGTGTGATGAGTTCGGGCTCTTCAAACTCCAGAGGAAATAGTGGCGGAGGGAGTTCGCGTGGGTCGGGTGGAGAAAGAGGCGGAAGAGGTGGAGGGCCAAGTGGTCAAAGCAATTCAGAAAGTTTTTTAGTCAATTCGAAGAATGGAATTAGCATTACCAATGCCTTTGGCATAAACTATTCTGATCAATGGGGAAAGAACACAAGTATAACTTCTTCATACTTTTTTAATTGGACAGATAATAATGCAACTACAAATTTATTGAGGCAATATCTCGGTGGGGGGAACTCAGGATTGAATTACAATGAGAACAATACTGCTAAAAGCAATAATTATAATCACCGGCTTAGCATTCGCTTAGATCACAAATTCGACTCTCTAAATTCCATTTTACTTCAACCAAAGATCTCCATGCAAACAAATGATGGCTTAAGCTCACTTAGTGGTGCTAATACTCAAACAACAACGCTAAGCAGCATTAGTAATAATTACAATTCTTATCTCAATGGCTATTCCATTGCATTTCCGATTTTGTATCGCCATTCATTCCTAAAAAAAGGACGAACTATTTCCCTTGATCTAAACCCAACCTACAATCCTAGCTCCGGAACAAGCTCTCTTACTTCTTACAATGCCTATTACGATACTTTAACCGTAATTGATACCGTTGATCAACGATCGAATTTAAACAAATATGCTTTTAATTCTACAAGTAATCTTAGTTACACCGAACCCTTAAGCAAAGTTAGCTTCCTGTCTTTCAATTATATTTTCACATACAATATCTCAGAATCAACTAAAAACACGTTCACTAAAAATGCGATCGCTAATGATTATAGTATAGTTGATTCGCTTGTATCAAATGTATTCAACAGCACTTATATGGCGCATATGGGCGGTGTTTCTTTTCGTTTACAAAAAGAAAAATATAGTTTTTCCTTAGGAATTTCAGGTCAGCAAGCCGAATTATATAAACAACAACAATTTCCTAATAGCTCAGAGGCCACAAAAGTTTTTACTTCTATTTTACCCAATGCTTCTTATCAGTATAAATTCAATAAACAAAATAACTTAAGGGCCAATTACCGCACCAATAACATCGCTCCAAGCATCGATCAATTGCAGAACGTATTGAACAATAGCAACAGTTTGCAATATAGTATAGGTAATCCTGATCTTAAACAAAGTTTTCAAAATAATCTTTTTGTAAGGTATTTCGGCGTGAATACGAATAAATCCACTAATATATTCGTTATGCTAGGTGGCACTTATACCGATAATTACATTGGAAATAGTACCATTATTGCCAATAAGGATACCGTTGTTTACAACACTATTTATCTCGCTAGTGGTTCTCAAATATCGCGGCAAGAAAATTTTAACGGGTATTATAATGCATGTTTCTTTTTTAATTACGGTTTTCCCGTTAAATTCATTAGATCTAATGTGAACATAAATACAGGATGCAATTATAGCAATGTTCCGGCACTGATCAACAATAAAACAAATTTCTCAAAAACCACAAGTCCTTCGTTAGGATTAGTGATCAGTAGTAATTTTAGTGATAAAGTAGATTTTACTATCTCATCCAACTCTTCTTATAATACAGTGGTAAATTCACTTCAAACAAGTTTGAATTCTTCCTATCTCAATCAATCATCCAAAGCTAAGGTGAATTTAACCTTCTTCAAGCGTTTGGTTTTTCAAGCGGAGTATGCCATCACTATTTATACAGGCTTAACGGCTTCTTTTAATCAAAACATAAACCTCTTGAACAGCGCTATAGCCTTTAAGTTCTTGAAAGATAACCGTGCAGAATTGAGATTGTTTGTGTTTGATATCTTAAACCAGAACCAAAGTATCCAACGAAATATTACTGAGACTTATATTGAAGACACGCAGTCTAATATCCTTCAACGCTATTACATGTTAACGTTCACCTATAATATCAAAAAGTATTTCCCGAAAAAAGAAGAAACTCCAATTGGAGATAAATAATTACTTCTTTCCGGCAGCTTCCAAACCACAATTTAAATACGCTGCAAAGTCAGAAACTTTAGGTGTATATCCTACAGGCTTTACAAGCAATTGTTCATCAGAATTTAAAAGCGCGTAATATGGCTGCGAGTTATTTACAAACGTTTCTGTTTGAAAAGTTGCCCACTTATCTCCTACCGTTTCAATGTGTTTTAATTTTCCTTGAGCGGTCATGTAGTCGTGTTGCAAATTAGCAGGTAGTTTTTCTCTGTCATCCACATACAACGAGATCAAAACGTATTTTTCGTTGATAATGCTAAACACTTCAGGTTTGTTCCAAACATTTTCTTCCATCTTACGGCAATTTACACAAGCCCATCCGGTAAAATCTAACATGATAGGCTTGCCCGTTTGCTTTGCGTAAGCTAAGCCTTCTTCGTATGAGTGAAAACAATTTAAATTAAGCGGACAATGATTTGGATGGATAATACTGTATCCTGCCGGAGGGGCTAAGCCACTTAGTAAACTTAAACTCGTGAATGTTTTTGTTTCGTTACTGTATCTAAAGCCGGCGCTAAAATAAATTACACACGCTAAAGAAAAAGCAGCAAATATAGCTCGCATGCTTGTCCACTTTTTAAATGGGTCATCATGCGGAAATTTGATCTTGCCTAAAAGATAGATCAACATTGATAAGGCTATCAGTATCCATAAACCCATGAACACTTCATACTTTAAAATTCCCCAATGCTCCACAAGATCAGCGTTTGATAAAAATTTAACCGCCAACGCCAATTCAATAAATCCTAAAATGATCTTTACTTTTGATAACCATCCGCCGGATTTTGGCAAAGCGTTTAACCAACTTGGAAATGCTGCAAATAATGTAAATGGTAATGCCAGTGCTAAACCAAATCCACTCATGCCCGCTGTTAATTGCCATGCGCCGCCGTCGGAAGTTAGTGATCCTGCAAGGAGTGATCCTAAAATAGGACCCGTACACGAAAATGAAACTACGGCCAAAGTAAGTGCCATAAAAAATATGCCAACCAATCCTCCCATGCTAGACGCCGAATCAGCCTTGTTTGCTAAAGCGCTTGGCAAGGTGATCTCATAATATCCGAAAAACGAAATGGCGAACACAACAAACACTATAAAGAAAGCCACGTTTAGCCAGGCATTAGTTGAAATAGTGTTCAAAATATTTGGATCGATCTTGTCTAATAAATGAAATGGTAAGCTGAGAAGAATATAAACCAGCAAAATAAAGAATCCATACAAGGCCGCATTGAATATTCCTTTTTTACCACTACTGCTTTTTGTGAAAAAACTCACAGTTAGTGGTATCATAGGGAAAACACAAGGAGTTATTAGTGCTAACAAACCTCCTACAAATCCTAAAATAAAGATCGTCCAATTACTTTCACCTTTTATTTCATCTGAAGTTACTGAACACGTACTTAATGGTTTATTATTATCTATCGTTGGATGCTTGTATGGAAAAACACCATTTACAGGTAATGGCCTTATCTCTTTCACCTCTGCTATTACTCTAGTTACAATTCCATTTTGGATCAAGAAAGTGTATGGCACCTTTTGAGCCTGTAAACATTTTGTATCATCACATGCTTGGTATTCTAAAACTCCTTTAATGTACCCATTCATATCTCCTTCCAATTCTTGAGTGAACACAGCTTCTCCTTCGTGATATCTTAATTTCTCTTTATATAACTTATCCTTTTTCTCGATCACCCTCGAGAGTGAAACAAGTTCTCCTTTTATTTTTACTCCTTGCAACGAATCAAACGTAAATGTAGTTGGCACTAATTCTTTTTCCTTTAACTGATTGGCATTAATATGAAAACCTTTATCGATGGTAGCTTTAAATGTGATCATATATTTTCCCTTGCTTCCAGGAGCCATTACACCTTGTATATCCCATTTAACAGGATCTACAATGCCGCTTTGAGTAACATTGTTGAACTGCAAAGTATTTTGCAAATTCAAAGTTAAGGTTGGTGTTTTTCCGGCAATTGTAGTTGAAGGAATTGACATACTTTGTGTTTCTACCGTTTCGCCTTCGGTGCCATCCAGAAAAAATTCAAATTGCTCTTTTGTTGGTGGCAAACATTGCATTGCGCAAACCATATACTCTACATTCCCTTTTATACGTGTTGTTTTCGCAACTTTCACTTTTTGAATAAAAGTTACTTCGTTCTCAAAATAAACCAACTTCATGTCAAAGTTAGGATCAAACTCTTCGTGTCCTTTTGGCTCTTCACTTTTTCCTACTAAATCGAAATCTTTATTTAGTAGAAAAGATATTTTTGTTGGCACCGGCCCATTATCTGCAATGTATTGCGAATAGATATGCCACGTTTTATCAATGGTAGCTTTGAATTTGAGCTCGTAATTATTATCCGAGATCTTAGTGCTTGAGAAACTCCATTTTACGGGAGTGAGGATCTGACTCAAAAGTGCAAAAGGTAACAGGAACAGAATTAAAAAGTATTTTTTCATAAGTTTAGTTTAGCTTGTATGATCGCGTACAATAACCCATTTGCCATCGATCTTTTTCCAGAGTAATGTATAATGTCCGCCAATTTGTGTTGCATCAGGTCGTGTTATCTGCCATTTTCCAACAACAGTTACCGCTTCTTTAGTAAATACTTCACATTTAATATTTGTAAAAGATAACACCCCCATGAGTTCTTTGCTTGAGTAATTCTTTTTGTAATTGGCTAATGTTTGCTTCCATCCGTATGTGATCGATTTGCTTCCAATGAACATCAAACTATCATTATTCCAATAATATTTCATAAAGCCATCTATGTCAAAATCATTCCAGGCCTTTTCTTGCAACTTCATAAGTTGCTGAATTTCTCCTACGATCTTAGAATTACTTTGGGAATAGGCAGAATTAAAGAGCTGCATAAATAAAACGATCAATAAAATACGAAGTGCTTTCATCATTATACTTTTACACCTATAACTAAAATATCATCCACCTGCTCGCTTCCTTCCATCCATTTCTCAATAAAATCATTCAAATGATCATGCTGCTGCTTAATTGACAAGTGCTGTATACTCAAAATAATATCTTTGAACTTACCCGTCATTAATTTTTTCTTTTTTGGTCCGCCAAACTGATCGGCATAGCCATCACTGAACATATAAATTGTATCGCCCTTGTTAAGTGTGATATCGTGTTGCTGAAATTCCTGCGAATCGTGAGTTAATCCGCCAATGGCAACTTTGGTCGCTTTTATCTCGTCTACTGCAGTTGCATCTTTTTTAATGATCCATAACGGACGATTAGCTCCCGCGTAAGAAATTGTGGTTGTTCCATTTGTTTTCGTTGGAATAGCACATAAGCTAAGATCCATTCCGTCGCGAGTTGAATTTGCTTCCGCCGATTGACGTAAAGCTGATTTAACTCCTTTGTTCAGTTCATTCAATATTTTTCCGGGCTCCGTTGCAAGATCAACAGCATCTTTTAATTTCTCATAACCTATCATACTCATAAATGCGCCCGGAACACCATGGCCCGTACAATCTACCGAAGCAATGTAAACTTTGCCATCCTTGGCATATTTATCTGAGAAAAAATAAAAATCACCACTTACAATATCCTTCGATTTGTATAAAATAAAATAATCTTGCAAGTATAAACTGATCTCTTCTTTTGGAGGAAGAATAGCATGTTGGATCCGTTTAGCATACAAAATACTTTGTTCCGTTTCCATGTTTTTCAACTCAATAAGCTTACTCTTTGTTTCTATCTCGTATTTTTGCTGAGTGATCTCTTGCGATTGTTTCTCTAACAGCGTATTCGCCTTTTTCTTTTGCTGAAAGCTTCTGAAAATAAAGAAAGCAAAAACACCAACTAACAACAAACCTGCAGCCATAAAATAAAAATAGATCTTTTGTTGTTTGATCTCTGTTTCCTTAAGGGCCTTTTCTTTGTTGGCATAATCCAATTTCATAGAACTCTTTTCGTTCTCTTGCAATTGCGCTGCTAAACTTTGATTAGATTTAGTTAAAGCGCTTTGCTTTTCCTTTAACTCATACTCCTGAACTTTTTTCAAAACCGCCAGTCGCTCCAGTTCTTTTGCGTTCGATTGAGCAACCAATGCCTGTTTCTCTAGTTCTATTTTTTGCTGCTCAAATTGTAGATCTTTAATTCGCTTTTGTTGCTCCGCCATGGCAATATCCGATTGCTGTTTTTCGCGCGCCATTTTTTCAGCTAATATTTGTGCTTCTTTTTGCCTGAGTTCTGCTTCTTTCAGATCTTGCTCTTTCTTAAGCATGGCGATCTCGGTCATTTTCTTCTCCGCCTCCATCCGCAAATTCTCGATCTCCAATTTCTTGTTATCATCTGCGGTTTGCGCTAATAAGAATTTAGTTGATTCACTAATGCCTTTTACTTGCTTATTGAATAAATTCACATAGGCGCCATCGGTAGTAAATCGTTTTTTGCGCTTGCTGAAATATATCTTTCCGGCCGGCTTGTTCAACAACAAACTCATAAAATCCGAACTTAATGAGTTAGCAATGTTATCGGACATCTGCACTTTCCACTTTTCCAATTTGTAAATACTAGTGTCTTTCAAATTATGAACGTTGGCATCAAGGATCAATGATACATCATCAAAACCTTCTTTAGAAAAACGAATGATGTATTCAAAATTCAACTCAAGCTTCAATTTAAATGTTCCGTCGGCATTATTCAACTCATCGTAGATCTCAAAATTATCACGCTCCACAACAATGCGAACGTTGCTCAGTTCCTTTCCAAATTTATCTATCTTACCACTAAAAGCTAAATATGAGTTCTTAAATTTATCGTCTGAATTTCTTTTTATTTTATTTCCCTCTGCGTCATAAATAAAATAATCTCCTTCAAAATCCTTTCCTTTAAAATTTCCTTCAGCTGTAAGTCTTCCTTCCTTATTATAAAATTTCGCTGCGCCATTAGCCTCATCATTCACAAATCTTATTTCCGACTCTAACTTACCGGTTTGATGATAACTCTTCCAAACACCGATTTTTTTTCCGTCTTTATAATTTCCATCCTCAACGATCTGGTTATTCTTATAAAATTTATATTTCCTCCCCTTCTTGTCTTTTCCTAAAAGAACCCACCGTCCTTGCTTGTCACTATTCTTCTCGATCACATTTACAGTGTCGCCTAAATAGAGGTCATAGGAAGTCCATGCAGACCTTTGTGCCTGAGCCCAGTAACCAATAAAAAGCAGCAAAATAGCGACCGATCGCTTCATCCCTTAAAATTAGGATGAATTTTTAAATAATTAAATAATTGTTTACCTTTGTTTTAGTTCTTTAACAAACTTATCAAGAAAGGCCTAGGGACACGCCCGTTTAAGCCTTACCAACCCTGATAGTAATGATGAATTTTGAATGATGAATGATGAATTGGAAAACCAATCATAACTCATAACTCATAACTCATAATTCTATTAGAAGGTGGAAATTCGTCTCGGTTTAACCGAGAAAGATAAGTCGGAAATAAAAAGAGATTTAAATTAACAAGAAATAACGCTCCCTTCCGACTAAAAAACGCGAAGGGTTTTTTGTTTTATGACCATAGAGACAACACATAGATTTGCCGATAGAGTTGACAATTACGTCAAGTATCGTCCGCATTATCCTCAGGAGATGTTCGATCATCTATTGTCTCAACATATCATTTCTAAAAATTCTGTGATTGCCGATATTGGATCAGGAACCGGAATATCTACAGAACCATTTTTAAGATTGAATTTGAAAGTATTTGCGATTGAACCAAACAAAGAAATGCGAGACGCCGCAGAAAAACTATTGGGAGGTGATAAAAATTTTCATAGTGTAAATGCTACAGCAGAAAAAACAAGCTTGAACGATCATTCCGTAGATGTGATCGTGGCAGGACAAGCGTTTCATTGGTTTGATAAAGAGAGAACGAAACAGGAATTCAAGCGCATTTTAAAACCTAATGGGTATGTGGTTTTACTTTGGAATGATAGAAGAACAAATAGCACAGCTGCCGGCCGGCAAGGCGGGGAGTTCTTAAGGTCATATGAAGATCTTTTGCAATTGTGCGGAACAGATTATAAAGAAGTAAATCATAAGAATACTCAAGACAAAAAAATATTTGATTCGTTTTTTGGAGAAAATAATTATACCGAAAAATGGTTTGATAATTTTCAGGAAGTTGATTTTGCAGGATTAAAAGGCCGCGTACTGTCATCATCCTATATGCCCAACGAGGGCCATAAAGACTATGAACATATGCTGTACTGTTTAAAAAAAGTGTTTGCAAGGTGTCAGCAAAACAATACAGTGCGTTTAGAGTATGATACAAAAATTTATTACGGAAAACTATAAGGAACATTTATGAACTCAGATATTAAACAAGAACTCGAAAAACGAATACTAGTAATTGATGGTGCAATGGGTACCATGATCCAACAATATAAATTGGAGGAAAAAGATTATCGCGGTAAACGTTTTGCCGATTGGCCAAAAGATCTTCAGGGTAATAACGATCTTTTATCCATTACGCAACCAAATATCATAAAGGCTATTCATAAAGAATATTTGAAAGCCGGCGCTGATATTATTGAAACAAATACATTCAGTGGAACTACTATTGCCATGGCCGATTATGGAATGGAAGAATTGGTTCATGAACTAAATTATGAATCAGCTAAAATTGCCAAAGAAGCTATTGCGGAATTTAAAAAAGAATTTCCTGAATTTGCTAACGTAAATAAATACGTTGCCGGTGCTATTGGGCCAACTAATCGTACTTTATCACTATCTCCTAATGTAAATGATCCGGGTTTTCGCGCTGTTACATTTGATGAAATGGTTACTGCTTATCAGCAGCAAGTAAAAGGTTTGGTAGAAGGTGGCGCTGATCTTTTGTTGATAGAAACTATTTTTGATACGCTCAATGCAAAGGCTGCTTTGTTCGCCATTCAAAACTATTGCAAATCGATAAATAGAAAAATGCCCGTAATGGTTTCTGGAACAATTACCGATGCCAGCGGAAGAACTTTATCGGGACAAACTACCGAAGCATTTTTAAATTCTGTTTCTCATGTTGAATTACTCAGCGTTGGTTTGAATTGTGCTTTAGGTGCAAAAGACATGAGGCCGTATTTAGAAGAGCTTTCGGCCAAAGCGCCATTTTTTGTAAGTGCATATCCTAATGCAGGTTTGCCAAATCAATTTGGCGAATATGATCAGGATGCTCATGCAATGGGGCATGAAATAGAAGACTTTTTAAAGGCGGGGTTTATAAATATCGTTGGTGGCTGTTGTGGAACTACTCCATCACACATCAAACGTATTGCTGAATTAGCAAAACTTTCAAAGCCACGCAAAAAACCTCAACGCGATGGTTTAATGCATTTGAGTGGGCTAGAGCCTCTAACGCTTCGTCCTGAAAGTAATTTTTTAAATGTTGGAGAACGCACCAATGTTACAGGTTCAAAAAAATTCCTTCGCTTAATTAAAGAAGGAAATTTTGAAGAGGCATTATCTATTGCGAAAGAACAAGTAGAAGGTGGTGCGCAAGTTATTGATGTGAATATGGATGAAGGGATGTTAGACAGCGAGGAAAGCATGACAACATTCTTAAATCTAATTGCATCTGAACCGGATATTTGTCGTGTTCCCATAATGATCGATTCGTCAAAATGGACCGTTATTGAAGCAGGATTAAAATGTGTACAAGGAAAAGCCATCGTGAATTCTATCTCTATGAAAGAAGGAGAAGAGAAATTTATTGAGCAAGCTCATAAGGTAAAACAATACGGAGCTGCAGTAATTGTAATGGCATTTGACGAAGTTGGGCAAGCCGATACCTTGCAACGACGCATTGATATTTGTAAACGCGCTTATGATATTTTAGTAAATGTGGTTGATTTTCCAAAGGAAGATATCATTTTTGACCCGAATATTTTTCCCGTTGCAACAGGAATGGAAGAACATCGCTTGAATGCACTGGATTTCTTTCAGGCAACCAAATGGATAAAAGATAATTTACCCGGCGCTAAAGTTAGCGGTGGTGTAAGTAACGTTTCATTCTCTTTCCGCGGGAATGATCATGTACGCGAAGCTATTCACTCTGCATTTTTATATCATGCTGTAAAAAATGGCATGGATATGGGAATTGTAAATCCGAGTCAGTTAGTAGTGTATGATGATATAGAAAAAGAATTGTTGACGTTGATAGAAGATGTCCTTTTAAATAGAAGAGATGACGCCACCGAACGTTTGGTTGATCATGCCGAATCATTAAAAGGCATTGTAAAAAATGTTGCCGAAAAAGATGAAGCCTGGCGCAAAGCCACTGTGGAAGAGCGTTTGAGTCATGCCTTGGTAAAAGGAATTGTAGAATATATTGATGTGGATACAGAAGAAGCGCGACAAAAACTTGGTCGTCCGTTGCATGTTATTGAAGGTCCATTAATGGATGGTATGAACATCGTTGGCGATCTGTTTGGTGCCGGAAAAATGTTCTTACCGCAAGTTGTAAAAAGTGCGCGCGTGATGAAAAAAGCCGTTGCATATTTAGAACCATATTTATTGGCTGAAAAAGAAGCCAATAAAAAAGCAGGTATTGTTGGCGATGGTAGAACTAACGCAGGTAAAATTTTATTAGCCACAGTAAAAGGCGATGTGCACGATATTGGAAAGAATATTGTTGGGGTTGTATTGGCTTGCAATAATTACGAGATCATTGATCTTGGCGTGATGGTTTCGTGCGATAAGATTTTGGATGAAGCCAAAAAACAAAATGTAGATGTAATTGGTTTGAGTGGTTTAATAACGCCTTCGCTAGATGAAATGGTGCATGTGGCCAAAGAAATGGAACGTTTGAATTTTAAATTGCCATTGCTCATTGGTGGTGCAACAACATCAAAAGTACATACGGCTGTAAAAATTGCACAAAATTATTCAGGGCCGGTTGTGCATGTGAATGATGCCAGTAAATCGGTTCCAGTAGCAAGCAGTTTAATTTCAAATGATTTGCGTGCAGCATTCATGACTGAAGTAAATAAAGATTACGGACGTGTGCGCGAGCAAAACAAAAATGCTCAGTCGCAAAATAAATTCATCTCATTAAAAGAAGCGCGTGATAATAAATTTCCGGTAGACTGGAATACATGCAAAATAAGTAAACCTAATTTTATTGGGAATAAAGTATTTGATAATTACAGTATTGCTGAGATCGCTGAGTTTATTGACTGGACACCATTTTTCCATAGTTGGGAAATGAAAGGGGTTTATCCTCGCATATTAAAGGATCCGGACCGCGGCGTTGAAGCAACAAAATTATTCAACGATGCGCAGACCATGCTTAAAAAGATCATTGCTGAGAAATGGCTAAGTGCAAAAGCGGTGATAGGAATTTATCCGGCCAATAGTAATAGCACTGATGATATTGAAGTGGTGGATGAAAAAGGAAATGCAAAATGTACATTCCATACCTTGCGTCAACAAAGTAAAAAACCGGCCGGACAATATAATATTGCCTTATCTGATTTTGTGGCACCAAAAGGAAAACAAGATTACATTGGATCATTTGCATTATCAACGGGTTTTGGTATTGATGAACATGTAAAAGCCTTCGAGAAAAATCATGATGATTATAGTGCAATTATGCTGAAGGCTTTAGCTGATAGATTAGCAGAAGCATTTGCCGAATTGATGCATAAAAAAGTGCGTAAAGAAATATGGGCTTATGCTTCCGACGAAAATTTAACCAACGACGCTTTAATAAATGAAGAATATTTTGGAATTCGTCCTGCACCGGGCTACCCTGCTCAACCCGATCATACCGAAAAAACAACGATTTGGAAATTATTGGACGTGGAAAAAAATACAGGCATTAAATTAACTGATAGTTTGGCCATGTTCCCTACTGCCGCAGTTAGTGGTTTATATTTTGCCAATGAAAATTCAGCATATTTTGGTTTAGGAAAAATAAACAAAGAACAGGTGGAAGAATATGCAAAGCGTAAAAACATGATCGTTGTTGATGTGGAACGTTGGCTGGGGCCAGCGCTGGCATATTAACAAATCACAGCCCTTTTATTTCTCGTATTTTTTCATATCTTTATCACTCAAATTTAAAGGCATGAAAAATCATTTACTCTGTTTATTATTTGTTTCAACAATTGGAACTGCTCAAGTTTCTAAAAAGAAATATGGTTCGGATAGTAATATTCCGGCTAAAAAGACTTTCACTATAAAAAAATCGGCTACAGTTAATTTTAGCGAACTTAAAGATGATTACGCTCCTAAATTAATGGTTAATGAATTGCCAAAACAAGGCTCGAAAAAAGTAGAACATTACAATTATCCTGAAAGAGCTGCCCAGCGTTCGTCGGCTTCCGCCACTCTTTCGCCACTAGTTAAAGGACAAAGTTTTCAGTCAAATCCATGGGGATACAGTACCCCAAACGATAATGATATGGCTATTTCTGATTCCGGCTTTGTGATCTCTGTGGTAAATACAAATATTTATGTAAAAAATATTGCAACAGGGTCTGTTTCTCCAAACAAATCACTTTCTGTTTTTACAGCGCCAACTAACAGCTTGCATCAAGAGTTTGATCCTAAGGTTATATACGATCCAGATAAAGATCGCTTTGTTTTAGTTTGCCTGGTTGGATTTGTTGACACAACTAGCAAGATCATTGTGGGTTTTTCTCAAACAAATAATCCAGCGGGTGCTTGGAATTTATATACACTTCCAGGAGACCCTTTGAACGTAGGTTTATGGAGCGATTACCCAATGCTCTCGATGACAAAAAAGGAATTGTTTCTTACCGTTAATTATTTATATAACGACAGCACCTGGCAGGCAGGATTTGTTGAAACATTAGTTTGGCAAATGAAAAAAGATAGCGGTTATGTGGGACTTCCTATTGGTTCGACTTTACATTCCAACATCAAATACAATAACAAACCGATTCGTAATTTATGCCCTGTAAAAGGCGGAAGTCAATTGTACTCTCCAAATATGTATTTTGTTTCTAACAGAAACTTAGCAAATCAAAATGATACGGTTTTTCTTGTGAATCTAACAGATACCATTGGTGCGCCAACACAAACACTTACAGTAAAATGCATGACTGCAAGTGTGCCTTATTATTTTCCTCCTTCAGGACGACAAACCATAGCAAGTCAATCATTAGCAACTAATGATTGTAGAAATCTTGGTGCGTTTTATGAAAATAATAAAATTCAATTCGTACACAATACAATGAATCCAACAAACAGTTTGTGTACTGTTTATTATGGGGTTATAGATAATCCTGCTGCTGCTTCACCAATTGTAACGGGTTATTACTTACCAAATGATACA
This sequence comes from Sphingobacteriaceae bacterium, assembly GCA_016705695.1. Classification (GTDB taxonomy): domain Bacteria; phylum Bacteroidota; class Bacteroidia; order B-17B0; family Aurantibacillaceae; genus Aurantibacillus. The sequence continues at coordinate 104,688 of JADJLA010000005.1, read as the reverse complement.
ATGGATTTTGGTTATCCAAATATTTCGTATGCAGGAAACTCTTCAAGCGATAATACATCCGTTATCTCCTTTGATCACACATCAAATAAAGTGTTTACAGGAGTATCTGCCATCAAAGCAAATGCTCTTGGTGATTGGTCGCCCGCTTTGCGAATTCAAAACGGAACTCAATACGTTGATCTTTTAACAAGCGGCCTTGAGCGCTGGGGTGATTATACCGGATCGCAAAGACGTTATAATGTTCCGGGAGAAGTTTGGATGAGTGGTTATTTTGGAACCAATTGGAGTGGCTATAAAGCCCATGCAGGATGGGTAGCGCAAATTGCAATTAATGGCACACTCACTGCAATTAAAGAATCTGAAAAAACAGGAGATGCTACTGTTTTTCCAAATCCTGCGGTTGATAGATTTAGTGTAGAGTTACATTTAACTAAACCTGAATATTTAAGTTTTGAGCTGTACGATTCGCAAGGAAAATTAGTTACAGTACTCTTAAGGGATTGGGTAAAGATCTTAGAAAATGTATTTAGTTTCAGAACTACTGAGTTGCCAAAAGGGGTTTACTTTCTAAAAATAAACGGGAATTATAATACGGCTATTACAAAAAAGGTGATCGTAGAATAATTCGCAAACCAACATAAAACAAAAGATCCCGGCTAGTGCGGGATCTTTTGTTTTATGTCAGGTCGAGTGATTTCGAGGAACGAGAAATCGTATCGAGACCTATTCTACCGTAACGCTCTTCGCTAAATTTCTTGGTTGGTCAACATTGCAACCGCGCATTACTGCAATATGGTATGATAATAATTGCCAAGGTATAACCGAAATTAGCGGTACTAGATTCTCATCCGTTTCAGGAATTTCAATAACGTGGTCGGCTGATTTTTTTACCTCTTCATCGCCCGCTGTTACGATGGCAATAATTTTTCCTTTACGCGCTTTAACCTCTTGAATATTGCTAACTACTTTTTCGTAATTAGCGCCTTTTGTAGCAATAACAAATACCGGCATCTCCTCATCAATTAAAGCAATTGGTCCGTGTTTCATTTCTGCTGCCGGATAACCTTCGGCATGTATGTACGAGATCTCCTTTAATTTTAAAGCGCCCTCTAAGGCAACCGGAAAACTTACGCCCCTACCTAAGTACAATGCGTTAGTGCTGTCTTTATACTCTGCGGCAATTTTTTTAACCTGATCGTTTAACTTTAATACTTCTTCTATTTTAGTTGGAATGGCTTCCATTTCGTACAACATTTGACGGTAACGACTTTCAGACATGGATGAACGCAAACGCGCCACGTGTAATGCCATTAAAGTTAATACGGTTACTTGCGCTGTAAATGCTTTTGTAGAAGCAACTCCAATTTCCGGTCCGGCGTGCGTATAACTTCCGCCATGCGATGCACGAGGAATAGATGAACCTACCACATTACAAACGCCAATAATTGTTGCGCCTTTACTTTTTGCTAATTCAATAGCCGCCAAAGTATCTGCAGTTTCGCCACTTTGTGAAATAGCTATGACAATATCATCCGCATAAATAATTGGATTACGATATCTAAACTCAGAAGCGTATTCAACTTCTACCGGTATGCGCGCAAATTCTTCAAACAAATATTCACCTACTAAACCTGCATGCCATGAAGTTCCGCAAGCAATAAAAATGATCCGTTTAGCATTCTTAAATTTTCCTTCGTAATCAACAATTCCGCCTAACTGTACTTTTCCTTCAGAAGCAATTAAACGTCCACGCATGCTATCTTTTACAGATCGTGGTTGCTCGTAAATTTCCTTCAACATAAAGTGATCGTATCCTCCTTTTTCAATAGCTTCCAATTCAATAGTGAGCTCTTGAACATAAGGCGTGATCTCTTTATCTTTTAAATTCCTTATTTTTAATTCTCTTCCACGGCGGATGATAGCAACCTGCTCATCTTCCATGTACACTACGTTTTTTGTGTACTCAACAATTGGCGAAGCATCTGAGGCAATATAAAAATCCTCTTTGTTGCCAATACCAATTACCATTGGACTTCCCTTTTTCGCAGCTATTAAAGTGTCCGGATCATTTTTATCCATCACTACAATCGCATAAGCGCCTATCACTTGTTTTAAAGCAGCAATAACCGCGTGCCCTAATTTGATTCCTTCTGCTTTTTGAATATCCTCGATCAAATGCGCTAATACTTCGGTATCTGTTTGCGATTCAAATTTATGTCCGCGCTTTATTAAACGCTCTTTTATAGAAGCATAATTTTCAATGATGCCATTATGGATCAATACGATCTCTTTGCTGTTCGAACGATGAGGATGTGAATTTACATCATTTGGTTCGCCGTGTGTTGCCCAACGAGTATGTCCAATTCCAATAGTTCCGCTCAGGTCTTTTTCCTTATTGTTGGCAACTAGTTCGCTTACTTTTCCTTTCTTCTTATAAACAGAAAGTATGCCTTCGGGATTAATTAAAGCTACCCCGGCGCTATCATAGCCGCGGTATTCGAGCCTTTGCAAACCCTTTATTAGAACAGGGTAAGCGTTATTTTTTCCAATGTATCCTACTATTCCACACATATATCAAATATATAACGAAATTTTTATTTTCAAATTATCCTATCCCAACATTTTTAGGAATGAGATCTCTTTATCACTTAAAAAACGATACTTGCCGCGCGGCAGATCCTTTTTTGTAAGTCCTGCATAAGATACTCTATCCAATTTTAATACCTCATAACCCAAATGTTCAAATAAACGACGAACAATACGATTACGGCCATTATGAATTTCAAGCCCCACTTCCTTTTTCCCTTCGCCAACATATGCAATATCATCCACTTTTACAGGTCCATCTTCCAATTCAAAACCTTCACTAATTGTTTTATAATCTTCTCCTCTTAGTGGTTTGCTTAAAGTAACATGATATACTTTACGAATCTCATGTTTTGGATGCATCAATTTTGTAGCCATGTCACCATCATTGGTAAACAACAATAAACCCGTTGTGTTCCTATCTAATCTTCCAACAGGATAAATACGTTCTTTACATGCCGGGCGAACTAATTCCATAACAGTCCTGCGCTCTTGTGGATCATCAGTAGTAGTAATAAAATCCTTTGGTTTATTTAAAAGCAAATATACTTTACGCTCGTTCTTAATAGTTGAATCGGCGTAAGTAACTACATCACCCGGTTTTACTTTGTAACCCATTTGATCAACAACCACACCATTTACTTTCACGGTTCCACCTTGGATCAATATATCTGCTTCGCGACGTGAAGAAACTCCCGCGTGTGCAAGATATTTATTCAAGCGCACTGTTCCATCATCATCTTTTTTGTGCGATTTAGAACTACTATCCTTGCCAAATTTATTTTTTCTGAACTTGCCTTCTTTAAAATCGCTTTTATCTTTGCTATGACCTTTAAATGCTTTTCCTTCTTCTAGGTCATCATGCTTAAAGCGTTTTTCTTCAGTAAACTCGTTAGATCTTTTCTTGAAAGGTTTATCATCACTATCCGATTTCTTTTCGCTTTTATCAAAAAAAGATTTATCGTATGTGCGTTTTTTCTCAGAGCTATCCCCGTATGATTTTGTGAACGGACGGTGATGTTTTTTATCGTCATCACTTTTGTAATGTTTCTTTTCCCCGTCGTCTTTATACTTATCACTTTTGTAAGGTTTTTTATCGCCATCAGAACTCGACCTACTGTACGAACGTTTTTCTCCGTCGCCTTTGTATTTATCGTTCTTGCGAAATGAATCATCTTTTTCGAATTTTGGTTTGCGTTCAAAACCCGAATCGTCTTTTCGTTTGTATTTTGAAGTTCCCTCACCCTTGTCGGAGCTGTATTTTTTATCTTTATCTCCGTAAGAACGTCTCGGTTTTTTATCCTCATCCTTTGATGATGAGTATTTATCTTTTCCGTAAGAGTCAGTTTTCTTATACTTCCCTTTTTTGTCGTCATCCCCCGATCTTTTGTAGCGCGAAAAACCACCCTCTCCTTCAGATCGATGTTTTTTGTCTTTTTCTGAATACGGTTTTCTGAATTTCTTTTCTGAACCTTTGCTGTTATCCTTATCTGAGGATGAGGAAAATTTGCCTTTGCTTCTGGTAGGTTTTGCCTTGCCTTTATTTGCTGAAGAAATACGGGGTCTACCACCCGGTTTATTATATGCCATGATGCTGCAAAGATACTAAACTTATCTTGGAAATGAGGCTTTATACTTTATCAGATAATGGAGGGGGCAAAGGCATTTGGGATGTGTTTTACCACTAATTGAGCGTTCTTTTCGAGGACCGAAACTACGTCAAAACGCGTTTCTCCATTGAAATCAACTTGCTGGATATAGGCGTTGGCCGCCTTTATCAAACGATTCTGTTTCTTCTTATCTACAAATACTTCGGGCTCCCCAAAGGCATCTGTAGCACGGGTTTTAACCTCTACTATAACGAGCTCTTCTTTATCTTTAGCAATAATATCAACTTCCAGTTTACCAAAACGCCAATTTAGTTCTACGATCTTCAATCCTTTCTTTTCTAAATATTTAACAGCCTCCAGTTCGCCATTTTTGCCCAAATTTTGTGAATTATCTTTCATTTTTTAATAGAAAAACTGAATTAATTTCATAAATTTACGTACAAAATCAATTGTATGAAATGCTCGGTTTTGGAAAAAGTGAACAAAGTACGAGCATTACGTATGACATTTAAAAAACAACAAAAACATATGAAATCGTTTTTTACTTTATTCTTTGGATTAGCATTTTTAAGCTCTTTTTCTCAGTTTGCAGGTTCGGTTGAGTTTAAGTATTACACCTCTAAAGACACTACCCTGAACACTTATTGGGTTAAGGATAAAAAAATAAAACTTGATCAATATGCCAAAAGAGGTAACGCTATCGAAGGTAGCTTCATTTTTGATCTTGGCGAAAAAACTATAAAATTCGTAAATCCAAAACGTAAAGTTTGGGGCGATCAAAAAAGTGAGATCCCTCCTGTAATGAAAGGTAAATGTGATGTAAAGAAGGGTAAAGCAAGTAAAGTTCTTAATGGTGTAAAATGCACCGAGTACATTGTAAAAAATACAGAAGAAAATACGATCATTTCTTATTATATCGCTACAGAGAGCTACGATTTTTTTATACCTATGATGGAATTATGGAATCGTAAGGACAAACAAAGCATTTACTTTGGAAAGATCAAAGGTTTATCAAAAGGCTCAATGCCTCTTATGAGTGAAGAAAGACAGATCTCTGATAACAAAATGATATCCAAATTGGAGATGATTAAGATCACAAAAAGTGAAGTAGAGCCTTCGAAATTAGAAGTTCCCGCAGATTACAAAAAATTTGATCAATAGTGCGCAAGTCGTATTACATAGCTCTCTTTTTTGTAATACTCATCCTCTTAATTCCTAGTATTTCCGAAGCTCAATGCGCTATGTGTAAACAAGCGGCTGAAAGTGGCTTAAAAAACGATTCCAAATCTATGGCTCGCAGTTTGAACTCGGGTATTTTATACCTTATAGCGGTGCCTTACCTAATGCTTGCTTTTATTTTCAGGAAACAATTAAAAACTCTTTTTCTTCGCCTCAAAGCAAAGCTTGCTCAAACTTCCTGATCATTTTTAAATGCTAAAATGGTTCCTTTTTCTTTTTGTTGGTACGCTAAGCGCGCAACTTCATTATGATACTATTATTCAGAAAGGCATTTACAAAAGTTACTTCAATACTCTTTTAAAACAACCCGTTGCGGTTACTTATACTTTATATAAAGGCGGAGGAGATGCCAGCCGAGAGAACGATCATTTTACCGGAACACATCTAACCTTATCAGACAAAGATTATTTACATAAAGGTTATGATCGTGGACATTTAGTGCCCGCCGAAGACTTTGCATACAACGATAGTTTGCAGGGATTAACTTTTAGTTATTACAACTGCGTTCCACAATTACCAAAACTCAATAGAGGAAAATGGAAAAAATATGAAATGAAAGTGCGTAAACTTTCACAAACCGATTCGCTGATGGTAGTGTGTTATAATGAATACACTACTTTATATTTTGATCGGCTGAACATTCCAACCGTTTGTTACAAATCAGTTTATACTTACAAAGGAAAACTGTTGTTTGAAATTGGATTTAAAAATGATTCTACTTATGCAGAAGTGATCATCACGCCAAAACATAATGCTATGATGGCTGATCTTCAAAAGCATCATTAATTATTATCAATAACCTTAGGAGCTTTGAAGTAATCGGTGTCTTTTTGAGGCGCATTTTTTAAGGCCTCTTTTTGGGTAAGCGTTATTTGCGGAACATCTTCTCTTAGTACATTTTGCTCTTGTGTCATGTAAATAAGAGGCTCAACATTATCGGTATTTACTTCGTTCAATTTGTCAACAAAATCCAGCATGCGATTCATGTCGGTAATAATTCCTTTCTTGGCCTCGTCGCTAAATTCCAATCGAGCTAAGTGTGCAATTTCATCAACCGTTTTAATATCAATTTTTTTTGCCATTGAATTTGTCTAATTCTTGTTTTATAAAGGTATGAACTTTATTTTTAAGTTCCTCCATGTCTTTTTCGGTGAGACCTTTTGTTTCTATAGGATTCCCCACCACTATCTTAGGGATACCCGGCCTACCATTGCTTTTAAAAAAACCTCCATTTTCGAGGAACCACCAATTATTTAAGTTTACAACAGGTACAATTGGCACTTGTTTCTCAATAGCCAACTTAAAAGCGCCATTCTTAAACGATTTCAAATGCCCTCTATCTCCAATAGTTCCTTCAGGATAAATTACAGTGCTAATTCCCGCATCAATCATCTCTCCCGCTTTTTTAAATGCTCTGTGTGCATCGGTAGCACTTTTACGTTTTACGGGAATATCCAAATACACAAAGAAATATTTGAACAAAGGTATTTTTAGTAACTCGTTCTTGCCCATGTAAACAGCCGTATGATCAATGTAAAATGGAGAGAAAAGAATATCAAGATAAGATGTATGGTTTGGAACGATCACGCATGGTTTTGGAAATTTGTGCTTTCTTTTTGAAGTATAGATGATCTTTGGATACAGCATGCTAAATATTGAAATGATACGAGCCCAAAAGCGCTTGAGCTTAAATACCATATCAAAGCGTTTAGTAACTAAGGCAAAATAAAATAAGGGAAAAAGGATAAGGAAAGGAATGGCAAAACATAGGGCAAACCAGATCTTCCAAATGGGCATTAATATCGTTCTAACAATTATCACCTTAAGCCACAAAAATAGACTTAATACCAAATATACATATAAATTTAGTCGAATATACTCGTTCTTTTCCATCAATACTTCTTCAAAAAATTGTTCCGTAACCATTGCTGCGCAAAAATTTTTGTTCATCGTCTTGATGAAAAATCACTTCGCATCTTCAGACCAAATTATATGTACATTTGGTATAAAAATTATACCTTTACTCAATTACATTATGGCACGCATTTTAACAGGCATACAAAGTACTAACGTACCGCACCTTGGCAACATATTGGGGGCTATAATGCCTGCAATTGAGTTAAGCAAAAAACCGGGCAATGAGAGTTTGTTTTTTATTGCCGACCTGCACACTTTAACCAGCGTAAAAAACGCGGCATTTATTAGAGAAAGTACAAAAGCTGTAACTGCCACATGGTTGGCTTTTGGGTTTGATACTCAAAAGAATTTATTCTATCGCCAAAGTCGCGTACCACAAGTTACAGAACTTACATGGTATTTAAATTGCTTTACTCCTTTTCCTATGTTGGCAAACGCACATTCGTTCAAGGACAAAAGCGAACGATTAAGCGATGTGAATTCGGGCTTATTTACATATCCGGTATTAATGGCCGCTGATATTTTATTGTATGATGCTAATTATGTTCCTGTTGGAAAAGATCAAGTGCAACATTTAGAAATGACGCGCGATATTGCCTCCGCGTTTAATAATAAAATGGGTAAAGAAGTTTTTGTTTTGCCCGAAGTATTAGTGAATGAAGATACAAAAGTTGTTCCGGGAATTGACGGACAAAAAATGAGTAAGTCGTACAATAACTTTATCAATATATTTTTACCTGAAAAAGATCTTAAAAAAGTAATTGGAACTATTATTACAGATAGCAAAGGATTAGAAGAACCAAAAGATCCGAATACAGATAATGTTTTTAAGTTATACCAATTACTTGGCAGCAAAGAACAAACCGAAAGTTTACGTGCCAATTATTTAAAAGGCGGTTTTGGTTATGGCCATGCAAAAACGGCTTTGTTTGAATTGATCTTAGATAAATTTAAAAAAGAGCGCGAAACATTTAATTCGTTAATGAATAACGAAGCTTTACTTGAAAAAGAATTAAGCATTGGTGAAGCCAAAGCTGCAAAAATTGCCAATGAAAAATTGAAGCAAGTGCGAGAGCTAATTGGGTATTAGCCCAATTTTAACGTGATATTTACAATAGCTCACCATCTTTCATGTTAAAACTCCTGCTGGGATTTTTGTTAATCCATCAGAATGAATTACCTTTAATTTCATTGAAATGAGTATTAAGAATCTTAAAATAGTATTGTCACTTTTTTTGATCGCTACAATAGCTTTTATTAGTTGCCGTAAAAAAGATTCAGTTTCCCCTTTAAACAACACACCTATTGCAGGAAATGGCTTAGTAGATATTTCGTGGACCTTTGATAAAGCTCATAGTAATGTGAACTGGGAAACTAGATATTTGGATTGGTCATCTGGAATGCTTACCGGCCGTTTTAATAATTTTAACTTCAATCCGAAATTTAACTTTGATCAAACTGATCTAAGTAAATGCAGCATCAATGCATGGGTTCAACTTTCATCTATTAATTCGGGCGAGCCCGGTAGAGATGATGTTGGCAAGTGTATTCGAAGTTACATGGGTGTAACCTATTTGGATACCTTGAAAACAATTACAAATCCAAATAGCGATTCAGCTTGGTTCAGAAGCACAAGTTTTGTGAGATCTGGAACAGGATATGTGGTGTTTGGAAATTTAAGATTTAATAAATATCGTGCGCCAAGTGGATTTGCCGACGGAACACCTATTGTAAAACCAGCGATCATGTATTTGGTTTATAACGGAACAAGCGATTTTGATAATGATGGAGATCTGGTGAACGATAGATATCGCGCATCATTCACTGCAATATTAAAATTTAAACGATCAGATTTTGTTGACACTAAATCAACTGTACAATGGGTTCCTGTTCCAAAACTTGCCGATCAAACAGGAAATATAGTTGCCGCCAATAATAAGACCTATGGTGTGTGGACAACCAATGTGGCCGATGAAATGAATTTTAGTTTTAATGCACAATTTTACAAAAATCATTAAAATGAAAACTAAACTGATCATTCCACTTTGTTTTTTAATGTTGTTTACTTTTATAGGAAGTTGCAAAAAAAAAGTAGCCGGTCCCGGTGGAAAGAATACGATCAGCGGTACTATACGTTTTAAGAACGGAGTTAGCGGAAATAATGATGCTGCACCAATGGCGTGGGTTTCGATCGCTTACGGAACAAACGAAGCAACTTCATCATTTGATCAAACTATAGTAACTGATGCAAGTGGAAATTATAAAATAGAAGGATTGAACAAAGGTAAGTATTTTATAAAAGCAACGTACACCGATACAAATGGTTTTAGTTATTCAAATTCAGGCGTTGGTGTGATCTTTGAAAATAAAAAAAAGAGTTTAGAAGTAAGTATAACATTAGAATAATCTAATCATCATAAAAAATGAAGACATCATTTAAAATTTTCGCATTAGTTCTTACAGTTGTTTTATTTCTGCGAACAGAAAAAAGTTTAGCTCAAACTACAACCTGGCAATGGGCCAAAAGTGCAGGATCAACCGGCTATGAAGCAGCATTAGGAACTGCTGCAGATAACAGCGGAAACTTGTACGTAATAGGTTGGTATTCGAGCGCAACCATTACATTTGGAACCATCACATTAACAAATCCCGGAGTTGGCACCGGAGATGTTTTTGTTGTAAAGTTTGATGGCGGTGGAAACGCGCTTTGGGCAAAAACATTTGGCGGTGCCGATGGAGATGTTGGGAACGGCATTGCTGTTGATGCTTTGGGCAATGTTTATATTACCGGTGCGTTTGCAAGCTCAACCATAAGTTTTGGAACCTCTACCCTTACAAATGTCGGAGTAGGGAATGATGTGTTCATTGCTAAACTTAATTCTACAGGGACTGAAGTTTGGGCAAAAAGCGCAGGCGGTTCTTCAAGCGATAGAGGTTATGGTATTACAGTTGATCCTTCAGGAAATGCGTTTACAACAGGTGCGTTCATGAGTTCAACTATTAATTTTGGAACAGGGGCATTAACCAACGCAAGCACAACCAATGATTTTTTTATTACAAAGCACGACTCCAACGGAAATGCGCTTTGGGCTCATAAAGCCGGAGGAACAAACGCTGATACCGGTCTTTCTATTGCTTCCGACTCTTTAGGAAATGCTTATGCAACGGGTGCTTTCGCGAGCTCATCAATTGATTTTGGAATAGGCGCACTTACAAACTCAACTACAGGAACACAAGATGTTTTTGTGGTAAAATATGATGGCTTGGGGAATGCTGTTTGGTCGAGTCGCACGGGCGGAACTTTAGATGATGCAGCAAATGGAATTGCCGTGAAAAAAAACAACGTATATGTTACCGGAGGATTTAGTAGTGCTTCAATTGCTTTTAGCGCAACAACCTTAAATAATAATTCTGCCGGAACTAGTGATGTCTTTTTAGCGAAATATGATCTGGATGGAAATTCTATATGGGCAAACAGTGCCGGAGATGCCGATGCAGAAGCAGGAAACAGTGTAGCGATAGATGCGTCAGGAAATGCTTTTATTACCGGATCTTTTATCAGTAACAGTATTAATTTTGGAGGAAATACGCTTACTAATTCAGGAGCCGGTTATCGGGATCTTTTTGTAACAGCTTATAGCGCAATTGGAAATGTAGCTTGGGCAAAAACAGCCACTGCAGGAACCTTTGATGAAGTTGGTAACGCTATCGCCGTTAATAGTAGTGGAATTTATGTAGGTGGCATGTTCAATAGTTCTATGGTTTCGTTTGATGCCAATACTGTATTTAAAGGTTGTGGCGATGACGTGTTTGTAGCTAAACTTTTGGGGACAGTGTCTTGTGTTAAAGAAGAATATATGGAAGGTGCGCTTTTAGCTTATCCAAATCCAAACGAAGGTAAGTTTATTATTGAAGCCGAAGGGCAAATTATTTTTTATAATTCAGTTGGAGAAATTGTGTTGACCGAAAAATTAAATATTAAAACTAATTTTGATCTTTCTTCACAAGCCAAAGGTGTTTACTTGTATCGCGTGATAAATGAGAAAAAAGGTGTTTACACAGGAAGAGTAATAATTAAATAAACCTAGTACCTTCTTTCTAGATCAATTTTTTCATCTCCGTCTTTATAAGGTACAAAGGTAAAAATGAATTGAAACATTTCCTCTGTGGTCTTCATACTTTCAACACCATTCCCTTGCGTTATGGTTTGCGGAGGAGAAAACGGATTAAATGGATTCTCTTTTGTATTATCAAATGTTCCGTACACATGAATTGTTGTTCCTGCTTCTAATTTCACTGGATGTTTGAACGTGTAATAATACTGCCATTTAAAATCCCACTTATTTATCTTGATCAGAGGAATAGTATCGCCATTTGATCTCAAAGCAAAAGCCCAAAATGTTTTTCCAATTAAATGCATATGTGGATTAATGGAAAGCATAGAAATTGGCTTTTCAATTGTAGCTTGTGTATGAAATGTTTTTACTTGGTTGGGGGGAATAATAAATTCCGGTTCAATTTGTGAAACACCAAACGTTCCCAATTGCTTTTCAATTATTGGACGCTTGATCGGATCTTTTCTAAAAAACACATTTATATAACTTGAATCTAAAAGATCTTTGTTACTTGGTCCGTAATGAATATTGTTTAAAAGAAAGGCCCCATTCTTTTTCAATCTGTATCCTCCAATCTCACTTGGATAAGCCGGTGGAATATATCCCGGTAAATAATAAACTGTGTTTGGAGTTAGCGTTGGAAAGTTTGGTTGCAATTTATCTGTATAAGGAATATGCATGTTCTTATATACATCCAATAATTGCGCTTTTGTATCGCTGTGAATATTTTCACCACTCATGTAATTGAATTGGCGCTTCTCATCGTAACTGATCAAATGTCCGTTCACATGGTGAACTAATTTACGTTGATGCGGAACAAACTCAATTATATCGGCAATGGTATCCTTATCTATTTCATACGGAAATTTCAAAATTAAAAATGCATCCGTTCCATTTCCTTTTATCTCTACAGCTTTCTGCGCTTTAATTACAAGATCAGGTTTTCCAAAAAAAGAAATGTTCTCAAATACCGGTGCAGCGATCTCTTTTGTAGAATCTCCTCTTGATGCATTTGAATCCACCCAATCACTAATTTGTTTTATTTGTTCGTCCGTTAAACCACGTTCACCCACAAAATGCGTATAATTTGCATCGGCAGGCCAAGGTGGCATGTATTTAGTTTTGGTTACAAATTTTATTTGCTTGGCTTTTTTTACCGCATCGGCATATGATAATAAGCTAAACGGTCCGCTTTGCCCCGGGCGATGACAAGGAGAACAATTTTTGTAAATGATGGGGGCAATGTGTTCGCTCCAAGTTATCGAAGAAAATGTCTCTTCCTTTTTTTCCGAAGTTTGCGAACATGAAAAAAATAAAATTACTGAGCTACAATATACCAATGATGTGCGCATGCCGATCAATAATTATAATAAGGCGATACCATTAAGTAAACTACCACCCCTGTGATTGTAACATATAACCAAACAGGATAAGATATACGTGTGATCTTTTTGTGCTTTTCGCGCTGATCGGTGAGTCCGTAATAAAAAGATAAAAGTACAAAAGGCAGAACAATAGCTGCTAAAAAAATATGTGTTAATAAAATAATAACATACACCGGTTTAATTCCCGAAACTGCGGCTGACTCTTCCGCGCTCATAATTCCGTTATGATCCACATCTCCAAATTTTGTATCCGGAATAAAATAATGTGCTGTTACATAACAAACCAAAAATAAAGAGCTTAGTGCAAACGCCGTTAAGTTCAACTTTCTATGCAAAGGAATATTCCTTTTCTTGATGGCAAGCAATGAGAAAATGAGCAAAATACAACACGAACCATTTAAAATAGCGTTTACCATTGGCAATTTATAAATGAATTGAGGAAAGACGTTGGGATGCGGTAAAAATTTTTGTTGAAGCATAACTACCAATCCGCAGATCAAAACGGCTGCCCCGTATATCACTCTTTTAACTACCTTTTCATTTTGTGCCGTAAAAAATGCCATGATCCTATTTATTTTAGTAAAGTTAGCTTAGCTTTAATAAACAACAAAATCTATTTTAATAGATTACAAAGAAGTTTCCCGTCGTTAGAATACACTAAGTACATTTTCCCGTCTTTATAAAGATCGAAAACTCCAGGGATCGTTCCAGAACCAAGTTGTTGAACTTGCAAATTAGCATTTGATGACATTAAAATTGTACGTTTACTCTCATCGTATCCATAATACAATTTCTTTGCTCCAACAGGACTCACAAACGCAACATTGCTCCCATTTAACTTAGGATTATTATAAAGAAGCGCACCGTTAATATCATAGGCATACAAACCATTGAATAATTGCGCCGTGAAATCCGGTGTTTGATCGTCGTTCACGTCCTGAAAAGAAATTTTTGCATCGGTAAGATCAGTTTTAAGCTTGATCACATCTTTTTTATCTGCAAACGAAACACGATTTATCAAATTATTCCTTTCATCCACATAATACAAAAACGTTCGATTGATGTTGTTTGTGGCCACTATGGCAAAATCCTGGCAGCCTTCCACTGCTCTATTCTTAAATCCAATTCGTCCTTCTCCCTTTCTACTAAATGCATGTATAATGCCGCCCTCATCCACGGTGATCAAATAATCGCTCTCCCCTACTCTCACAAATTTTACCGGTAGTTTTACAAAGCCATCGGTTCTATACGGTTTAAATCCTTCGGAACGTACACCGTATAGAGTATAACTATAAATAAGATGATTTTTACAAGCGATGAAAATACGAAGATCTTTATTTCCTTCATAGTCAATTAAAGAAATAGCATTGCTAGCCGGAGACGATAATTTAATGGGATAACCATCCACATACTTTCCATTTCGATCGATCAAATGCAAATAATTATCGGTATTGAATAAAAGTTGATACTTATTATTCCTGAAAATATCTACGGTATATACCTTTGAACGAACGGTTTCATTTATCTTTTTCTTCCAAAGAACCTTTCCTGTTGAGTTTATCAAATATATTTGTTGTAATTTATCCTGAATTACAATTTCGTTCTCTTTGGTTAAATGATTAACGAACAAATGAGCCTGCTGCGCACTTCCCGAATCGAGTGCACACTGCCATAACATATTTGGAATATTTTCCGATGAAGGAGATTGATAGTTCAGTTGCATTCGAAACTTTAATATGCCTTTCTGATTACTTACCATAACATTAGCATCACTTAAATTTTCTATCGCCTCCTTATTCTTTTCAAGATCATAAGTAGTGAATTGCTTAACTAAAGATCTATTCATGTTTGGAACAAAATAATAAAGGTAATTACAGGCCCCATTTAAATTATCACCGGCATAATTCGTAAAAGTCTCATTGCTCTTTAAGGTAGAATTATTTTTCAATGCATTTATTATTTCTTGTGAAGAAGCAATACTTTGACACAAATAAAGAGCCTCATTAAAAATAAAAGCATTCGTAGCTTCCACATCAAAAATATCGGCAAATGCGCCCTTAATGATTCCGGCAGATCCTAAATTATAGATCCGCACATTTCCAAACAAAGAATCGGAACTACTTAAGTGCTTAAGAACTTCATTTACTTTAACTGTGTCGTTCAAGTTTATTACCAAACATTTATTTTGAAAAGAACTAAATTCTACAACATAATCATTTATACAATTATAAAATTCGTTACTTACTTTGTACAAGGCTCTATCATTTATAACTTTCCAAAATATTTGATGTTCTTTGGATGTTGCCATTACAGTTTGAAATTCATCCGGCGAACTCACAGCAATAGCTTTAAAACAATTAGTTCCAAACGGCAAGCGCTCAAAAACATTCATAGTTAATGGTTCTTGCGACACAATTATTTTTTGAAGAATTTTATCTTTTGGTTTATAATTTCCATTAATAATGAGTTCGTTCGGATTGAATTTCAAATTAGCGGTTAACTCTGAGGCATCTAAGAGTTTGTTTATTTTAAATGTTGGTGCTTTTACGTTCCCTTCGAAAAGATCCCCATTCACGTATAATCGCATGGTCTCGTTTTTTCCAATCGCCTCCAATTGATCAACAAATAATTTATTATTTGCCAATTTATTTCCCGAACCAAAAGCTGTTTCAATAAGTTCATCCGAATCTGAGATCAGCGCAACCCCCTGCTTTATTTTTAATTTACTTGCTCCAATCGCAAATTCATTCTCTCCCTTTTTTACAATTACTCTTTCTAATAATTGTATGAGTTCTGATTCTTGCTTTAGTTCTTTTACGCTAAACCCTGCAAGCCAATAACCTCCTTTGTAAACAGCGAAATGAATAGTGTTATTGTCAATTATAGAATTAATAAGTTCGCTATTATAAATAAGCGAATCATACAGATCAATCGCACTTGATAATTTTTTTACGTCAGCAAAAACTTTCCATTTATTGAATATCAAACTTTGTGAATTTAGTTTAACGCTTAGATCACTGAAATTACGTGTTGAACAATACAGGATACAACTATCGGGCATTACCGATAGAACCTCTTTGGAAGGTTTTTTGTTTTGTTGCAAAGCTTTATACGCCCAAATAGCTAAAGCCAGTGATAAAGCGATAAATACTCCGAAAATTATTTTCTTGATGAGCGACAAATTCACTTTAAAGGTAAGCACTACAATACTTTTGCAAAGCAAATGCTAATGAAGTTATGAAAAGTAAGATGTTCGGAATTATAATTCCAACTCAAGCTGCCTTGGCAACAATTGAAAGGTCATTCGGTGTAGAGGTGTTGTGCCGTGTTGACGAATAGCTTCTCTGTGTTTCTTTGTAGGATAACCCATATTTGCTTCCCAACCATAGTGAATATAAGTTTGAGCTGCTTCCTTCATAAAATCATCACGGTGTGTTTTAGCTAAAATACTAGCTGCGGCAATATTCATGTACTTACCATCACCTTTTACAATGCATTGATGTGGTGTTTTTTTGTAAGGCTTAAATCGATTGCCGTCTATCAAAATAAATTCCGGTTTCGTTTTAAGTTGATCCAGCGCGCGATGCATAGCCAAAAACGACGCGTTCAAAATATTGATCTCATCAATTTCTAAATTATCTACCTGCCCAACTGCGTAAGCTATTGCCTCCTTTTCAATGATCTTGCGTAATTCTTCTCTATCCTTTTCCTTTATTTGTTTGGAATCGTTAAGCAATTCATTCTTAAAATTTTTAGGCAATATTACCGCGGCGGCAAAAACCGGACCGGCCAAGCAGCCTCTACCGGCCTCATCGCATCCGGCTTCTAATAAATGTTTATTTAAACAGAGCTTTAAGATCTTATTTAAGCGCTTGAAGGGTAGTGTTGATATTGTCAAAATTAGGGATATCGCTTGCGTTTTCTAAAACCTCAGCATATCGCACTATTCCATTTTTATCAACAACAAAAGCCGAACGTTTACTTACACCTTTCAATCCCATGCCAAATGTTTCGTAAATACTTCCGTAAGCTTCCGACGTTGTTTTGTTAAAATCACTTAACAGATCGAAATTGAGTTTTTGATCTTCTCTATATTTAACAAGCGTGTACGGCGAATCAACCGAAATTCCTAAAACAACAGCGTCTAAACCATTGTACGTGGCGATGTTATCTCTCACGCTACACAATTCCTTTGTACATGTACTGGTGAAAGCGAATGGGAAAAAAAGCAACAACACGTTCTTTCCTTTTAATTGTGCAAGCTCAATTTCCTTCTTATCGTGGTTAAACAACTTGAAATTTGGGGCTGTTTGCCCTTTTGTAATACTCATAATGACTGTTTTATGACAAATTTATTCTTTAATTTTCTTTAAGTGTTCTAATTTAATTAATAATTTTGTAACCCAATTCATTTATAAATTTAAAACAATTCATATGTCATCATTAGTAGGAAAAAAAGCGCCTTCCTTCAAGGCCAAAACCGTTATCAACGGAGGAGAAATAGTAAGCGATTTTTCGTTAGATCAATTTGTAGGTAAAAAACATGTTATTTTCTTTTTCTATCCAAAGGATTTTACATTCGTTTGCCCAACCGAATTACACGCATTTCAAGAAAAATTAAGCGAATTCGAAAGTCGCGGTGTTGCTGTAGTAGCATGTTCAACAGATACTGAACAAAGCCATTGGGGTTGGTTACAAATGACCAAAGCTCAAGGCGGTATTAAAGGAGTAACATATCCTATAGTAGCCGATACAACAAAAATTATTTCGTTGAATTATGGTGTTCTGTCAGGAGATTATGATGTGAACGATGAAGGTAATTTAGTGGCAACAGGCCCTATGATCGCTTTCCGTGGATTATATTTAATTGATAAGAACGGAGTTGTTCGTCATCAATTAATAAATGATTTTCCATTAGGACGTAATGTTGACGAAGCACTTCGTATGGTTGATGCACTTCAGTTCTTTGAAGAAAATGGCGAGGTTTGTCCTGCCAATTGGAGCAAAGGCGCTGTAGGAATGAAAGAAAGCCACGCTGGTGTTGCTGATTATTTGAGCAAACACTAATTTACATTCAACTATTTTTAAAAGCGCTCTCACCGGAGCGCTTTTTTTTATGGTTTTAACTGATGTTATTTAGTAGAACGCTTTTTTGAATGAGTAAGTAATTAGCAAGGCGCATTTTAAAAACTCACCTTTGCTCATCAAAAACAACATCATGAAAAAATTATTACCTGCACTTTTTTTAAGCGCATTTTTTAATGCAAACTCACAAAGCACTTTATATAACGTTTATGATTCGCAAGGACACATGACCGTTAAGCTTATTTCGGCACCCGGCACCGATAAACTTTATTCAAAAAATAACACCGGAGTTACACAGATCAACAAAATGAATTTAAATGGCGTTCCCTTAAGTTCAAGAACTTATTCTTATGGAATTGGAGATGTTGAATATAGTAACGGATCGTTATTTGCACTTGGCAGCATAGGCATTAACAACTTTATATTAAAGATCGATACCGGAAATTTACAAGTAGTTCAAGCCTCTCAAATAACATATTCCAATGTTATTAGCGCGTCTAAGATGAAAATATTTGGAAATACAGCGTTCATTGTCGGCTCAGCGCAAACCTCCACTCTTACTGGTACCAGGGCCGTAATTATAAGCTATAATATTGCATCAAGTAACCTTAATTATGCTACCATATTTTCTTTACCGAGCAGCTCAGTTGGTCTTCAATTCAATAACATTGAGCAATTACAAAACTCTTCCTATATCATTACCGGATATCATAATAGTACAGGCAGCGGCTTAAAGAATTTGGTGTTAAGAATAACTTCTAATTCATCTAACGCTACTGTTCAGCAGTTGGTGGCTGGTCCTTATACTGAATTACCCGACGGTTCAATGAGTCTTGGATATGGAAGCAACAATAAACTATTTATTTCAGGAACATCCTCTCTCACACGAATTGATACGAATTTAACTTTGCTAACTACACCCGGTGCTTATTCCTACACGAGTATGTCGGCTAGGTTTAAAAATGATAAATTATATTCTAATCCTACAGGAACAAACCTTGTGATATATAACAATAACCTTGTAGCACAAAATCAAGTTAGCTATCCTTTCCTTCCAACATTTACCGCGGTAATAGGATACAAGATCGAAGATGTTGCTGTTTACAATAACAATCTATACTTTCCGGCTTATGGTTACTGCTCATGGGCATGTTCAACTTATGTGATTGCTAAAACCGATCTTGGCGGAGCACTTAATTGTTCGAGTCCTATTTCAAGCAGCTACAGTTCAACTCCTATCAACAGCGTAACAGCCATTTCTTTTTCGCAAGCACCTTTGGTTTTAAGCATAGGCAGTGTTACTCCTATAAGTCCAAACACAACTGTTACACCTAATTACACTGTTAACTGCCTTACTTCAACATTCATTAAAGAAGAAAAAGCTGCTTATGAATTTACTATTTATAATAATGAAAGGGGAAGCTACAAGATCAACGCGCCGCACTTTTTATCTGCCATATCTGTTTATGATATAAGTGGAAAGCAAATAAAAAATGTGGTTATAAATGATAATTCTGTTAACGCCGAACTTCAATTAGATCAAGCATCAGGTGTTTATATTGTAAAAGTGAGATATGTTGGAGGAGCAGAATTGCAACAAAAACTAATCCATTTTAGCACAAATTAAACAATAAACTCGTTTTTTATGAATTAACCCGTTACAACCTGTTGTAGCGGGTTTTTTTATTGCCTTAATTCTGCTATTTTTGCAGCTCAATTTACAACCATGGCTCGCTTTCATACATTAAAAGTAAAAGATATAAAAAGAGAAACTGCAGAAGCGGTTTCTGTGGCATTTGAAATTCCAGCGCAACAACAACCCGAATATTTATTTAAGCAAGGACAATACATCACTCTTAAAATGACGATAGGCGGAAATGAAGTTCGTCGCTCGTACAGTTTATGCACTGCACCTCACGAAAAAGAATTGCGCGTTGCTATCAAAGAAGTAAAAGACGGTTTAGTATCATCACACATCAACCAAAAATTAAAAGTTGGCGAAACTATTGAAGTGATGACGCCCATGGGAACCTTTACGAGTATCCTTGCCGGAAATCAAAAAAAGAAATACGTATTGTTTGCAGGTGGAAGTGGGATCACCCCAATGATGAGTATCTTAAAAAGTATTTTATACGTTGAGAAACAAAGCACCATTACACTTATCTACGCCAACAAAAATGAAGATTCAACCATTTTTAAAAATGAATTAGATTCTATTACAGCATCTAACCCAAACTTAAAAGTTGTTTATGTTTTTGATGCACCAAAAAATTCGGTGCCTGATATTCAAAAAGGAATTATTACCTCAGAGAAGGCGTTACAGCTCATAGAAAATTACGGCGGCGTAAATGCTGATGATTATTTTATTTGTGGCCCGGGACCGATGATGGAGAATGTAAAAACCACATTAGAAAAACTTAAAATAAAAAAGGAGAAGATACATATTGAATATTTTACAAGTGTAATTGATGCTGTAAATAAAGCTAGCGGAGATGGTAGCGGAGCAGATGTGAAAGCTAAAGTTACCGTGATACAGTATGGAACTGAAACCACTTACGATCTTGAAACAAGCGGTATTAGCATTTTAGATGCGAGTATTGAAGCAGGTGTTGACGCACCATATAGTTGCAAAGGGGCAGTATGTTGTACTTGCCGTGCAAAAGTTATTGAAGGAAAAGTAAAAATGGATGCCAACTTTGCATTAACCGATGATGAAGTAGCACAAGGATTTATACTTACATGTCAATCACATCCTCTTACTGAAAAGGTGATCGTTGATTACGACGCGCTTTAAGCACAAGGGGCCGAAATCTCAGAGAATATTTAATAACAAAAAGCCCCGATCAAATTGATCAGGGCTTTTTCATTTAATAACGTTGGTAACCTATTTTACTCTTTCTTCTCTTTTACATCAACTTCTGAAAAATCGAAGTGCCGTAAAGGATTCACATGAAAATTAATTAAGCGCGATCTTAGTAAACGGTAATTACTTTCATACCACAATGCTATCAAAGGCGCTTCTTGAACTAAGATCTTTTCTGCCTTTAAAAAGTAACCCGCCGCAGTATCTCTACTTAGTGCATCTCTTCCTAATTCATAAAATTTGTCGTATTCTTTATTTACAAAACGCATTGTGTTAGGATACGAAATGTGTGCTGTATCATTCTCAACAGGCTCGCCATAAAAAATAGAAAGGAATGATTCAGGACTAGGGTAATCTGCTACCCAACCATCACGAAAAATATCCCCTTGTCCACTCGTTTGCAATAAGAATTTAGAATCATTTGGAAGTGATTCGAATGTCATGTTCACATTCAAGTTCATCATCAATTGTTTTTGTATCTCTCCGGCAACCGTATTGTTACGCATATTACCTGAGTTCACAATTAACTTTACTTCCGGAAAACCCTTTCCATCAGGATATCCTGCTTCGGCTAATAATTTTTTAGCTTTCTCGATGTCAAATGTATATCCATTAATGGTTGACGATCTATAAAAATCAAATGTTGGAGGAACAATTCCATTGCTTGCAGGCCCGTATGCTTGTCCAAATAAAACCCTTTCAATTAATTTTTCGCGATCAATCCCGTAATTAATTGCTTGGCGAACTTTTACATCATCAAATGGTTTTTTGTGCGTGTTGAATAGATAATACTGCGTGATCATCTCGGCATTTCTTTCCAAAACATATTTTGGATCCTTTCCCGTAAAATCTTTAATGTTCTCCTCAACAATTTGTTTTAATTGATTGGCAGGAATTGAACTTATGAAATCATACTTTCCCTCTCTAAATCCATTCCATGCAACTTCTGCAGATCCGGTTATATCTACTATTACACTATCCAAATATGGTAACTGATTTCCCTTTTTATCTTTTCCGTAGTAATCTATGTTCTTATAAAGCACATATTGTTGTGGAGTTGTGCGCTTGGTATCTAAAATAAATGGTCCTGCCCCCACAATTGTTTTTGTTTTATCTACAGCATAGGCCTCTTTTGAAAGAATTCCGGCAAAAGGACCACCTAAAATATCAAGGAAAATAGCAGGAGAATTGAGTAATTCAATCGAAAAATTGTAATTATCAATGATCTTTATGCCTTTTAGGTCGATTTTATCTCCCTTTTTAGAGTTTTCGTAACACTCGTTAGCGCCTACGATCCTATCCTTACAAATGGTAGCAAAATGAAGGTTATCATTACTAGCCGTACAAAGTAACTGAAACGTAAATTTAACATCTTGTGCAGTTAACTCAACCTCTTTAAAGTCAAGAGCTGCTGATCTGTGGAATCTAACTCCCTTCCTGAGATGAAATGTGATGATTTTTCCGGTTGGGTCAATATCCCAGCTTTCGGCCAAACCCGGAACCGACTTAAGTGTCTTAGGATCAACCTTTACCAAGCCTTCAAAGATCTGACCGGAGATGAGTCCTTCTGTAGATTGTGTGATCTTGTGCGGGAAAATGCTGATCGGAGCCGAATTTTCGGCTATTCTTACCACTTTATCGCCTCCCTGGTAATCGGTTTTCATTGGCGAGGCTGAAGTGCTACCAATATCGGAATTTCCGTTTTTACACCCGTTTAAACCCAGTGCCAGCGCGGCAACAACACATACAGAACTAACTAATCTCATATAAATCCAATTCACAAACAAATATAGGTAATTTATCAAAAATGCTCATTAAATAAAATTCGCCTTTTTTGTCAAAAATATTTTGTAATTCGAAAATAAGATTATAATATTGCAACTTAAAGTTACAAACGGTATTTTTTAATCGATGAAAAAAATTGGCTTACTTGCGTTAGTACTGTCCTTAGGGTTCTTGAACTTAACTGCTCAAAGCGGTGGGGTTATCATTTTAGAGGGCAATTACCAAGGCAAAAACCTATATATTCAAAACCCGTTTGGATCAAATGGTGTAGGTTTCTGTGTTTCAGAGGTTAAGGTTAATGGCAACATTACTACTGATGAGATCAACTCAAGCGCTTTTGAGATCGATATGAAGCCACATAAGCTTAATATTGGTGATAAAGTAGAGATCAAAATATTCCACAAAGAAGATTGCAAGCCTAAAGTATTGAATGCTGAGGTTTTAAAACCTAAGAGTACTTACGAGGTTATAAGCATGGAAATTGACAAAGATGGCACCTTTACTTGGAGCACTAAGTCAGAAACCGGTAAATTAGCTTTCGCAGTAGAGCAATTCCGCTGGAACAAATGGGTAAAAGTTGGTGAAGTAGACGGAATGGGAACTCCAACAACAAATAACTACTCTTTCAAAATTGTACCTCACAGTGGTAAAAATCAAGTACGTATTCGTCAAACTGATTATAGCGGGCAACCACGTTTAAGTAAAGCCGCAGAATTTGTAAGCGAAGTTCCAGAGATATCATTCGCACCGATCAAAGCAAGTAAAGACGTTAATTTTGTAGCTAAAGGAAAACCAATTGAAACCATGTATGAGATCTATGATCAATATGGTAATGTGGTTAAAAAAGGCTACGGCGAAAAAATCGATGTAAGTAACTTACCTAAAGGCGGTTACTTCCTTAACTACGATAATAAAATGGGTGAGTTCGTAAAGAAATAACCTTAAAGAAATTAAACAAAAAGAACCCTCGGTATATGCCGGGGGTTTTTTATTAAATTTGTGTTCCTATGTATACTATCAACGTAAACGACAGCAACAAGCATAAAAGCGATCTTAAATTAAAAGGAAATGATTTTGAGGGCGTATTAAATGAAGCACTTGTAAAAGGAAGTTTCATTAAAATAAATCCACACCAATATCATTTGTTGCACAACGATCAATCGTACAATGTAGATGTGATGAAACTTAATGCTGTCGAAAAAACAATGGTGCTAAAAATTAATTCGGTAAAGTATACTATTGAATTAAAAGATAAGTACGATGAATTATTGCACAGCTTAGGAATGGATAATGTGGCGAGCGCAAAAATAAATCAGATCAAAGCGCCAATGCCGGGAATGGTATTGAATATTTTGGTGCACGAAGGCAACGAAGTAAAAAAAGGCGATGTGCTTTTAGTTTTGGAAGCCATGAAAATGGAGAACATGCTTAAGAGTCCAACCGATGGCATCATCAAAAAAATTGCGGTACAAAAAGGAAATGCCGTAGAAAAAAATCAACTTTTAATTCAGTTCTAAAATGAGTAACGATCGCAGAGATTTTTTAAAGAAAAGTGCTTTGCTTGGACTAGTGGGCCTTAGCAGTAGTTTGTTCGGAGAAGAAAAATTAAACCATTTAGAATCTATTTCAAATAAAATGGGTGGTGATGCATTTACACTTCCTAAATTACCGTATGCGTACAATGCCATGGAACCTTTTATTGATGCAAAGACCATGGAGATCCATCACACTAAACATCACCAAGGGTACGTAAATAAATTGAACGAAACTCCATCTACCAATATGGATTATATGAGTTCGGATGAAGTGAAGTGTACACATGTAGATAAATATACAAGCTCAGTTATCAGAAATAATTTGGGCGGACATTATAATCATTCCTTATTTTGGACGTTACTGCGCGCTAATCCTGAGGGTTACAAAAATTTAGCGGAAGGAAAAATTGCTAAGGCCATTGATGAAGAATTTAAATCGTTCGATAATTTTCAAAAAGAATTTACAGAAAAAGCAACCAAGATATTTGGAAGCGGTTGGTGTTGGTTAATTAAAACCAAAGAAGGAAAATTAAAAATTGTTACTACAGCCAATCAAGATAATCCCCTAATGAAATTAGAGGGAGAACAAGGCAAACCAATTTTAGCTTTGGATGTTTGGGAACACGCGTACTATTTAAAATACCAAAACAAACGCGCCGATTATATTACAGGTTGGTGGAATTTAGTTAACTGGCCAAAAGTAGAAGAATTGTACTCGAAATAATTTTATGCAACACAAAAATTTTAAGAACATTGATAAGGTTGTTTACGGTCGCGGATCGTTTAACCAATTAGCAGAAACCGTTGAGCCTATTCGTAAAGAGAATAAGAATTATTTTGTTTACGTTGTAGATAATTATTTTAAAGGGAAACCTTTAAGCAATAAATTACAAAACAAACCTGAGGATCTTATTTATTATATTAATGTTGACCCTCACGAACCAACTACCGAACAAATTGATACACTTCGTGATGAAGTATTAAGTAAAAAAGGTTTGCCAAGCGGAATTATTGGAATTGGTGGCGGAAGCATTATGGATATTGCAAAAGCATTATCATTAATGTTCACCAACGAAGGTTCATCTACTTTATATCAAGGATTAAATTTAATTAAGAAACCCGGCATTTATCATTTAGGAGTTCCAACTATTAGCGGAACAGGAGCTGAAGTTTCAATGACAGCTGTACTTACCGGGCCGGAAAAAAAATTAGGATTAAAATGCGATTGGACCGTTTTTAATCAAGTGATATTAGATCCTGAATTAATTGCATCCGTTCCAACCGATTGGTGGTTTTATACAGGAATGGATACGTATATTCATTGCATTGAATCGCACGGCGGAATTCGCAATAACGCGTTTAGTTTAGCGTATGGCGATAAAGCATTAGAACTTTGCAGAGAGGTTTATCTTAGCGAAAAAAGCGGACAAACTCCGGATAACGATGATAAATTAATGGTTGCTTCATTAATGGGAGGTTTAAGTTTAACTTATAGTGAAGTTGGTGTGTGCCATGCTTTGAGTTACGGGCTTTCAAAAATTCATGGCACGCGTCATTGTTACGCCAACTGCGTGATCTTCCAACATCTCGAAGATATTTATCCGAAAGGTGTAAAAGAGTTCAACCAAATGATCAAAAAACACAACATCACCCTTCCGCAAAATTTGCATAAAGAATGGGACGATGCTACTTTAACGGCAATGGCCACGGTGAGTTATAACCTGCCTTTTATGTGGAATCATGCTTTTGGAGATAATTATAAGGAAATTGCCACCCTCGATTATATCAAAGATCTTTTCAGGCGTTTGTAATCGTTTTTTTAGAGGCAGAAACCGCAAAAGCGCTTCGCTTTCACAAAGGACTCTTTGCGGTTCCTGCCTCTTACGTATTATATGGGTTTTACGCCTATTTTTCCTTCAAAAACCCCCTTTATTTTACTATTTTTGTAGCCTTAATTTGAGTTTTTTAAAGAGATGAAGAACATTCGGAACTTTTGTATCATTGCCCATATCGATCACGGAAAAAGCACACTTGCCGATCGCTTGCTTGAGTTTACAAAAACTATTAGTAGTCGCGAAATGCAAGCGCAAGTTTTAGATGATATGGATCTTGAAAAAGAACGTGGCATTACAATTAAAAGTCACGCCATACAAATGGACTACCAATACAAAGGCGAAAAGTTTGTTTTAAATTTAATTGATACACCGGGCCACGTTGATTTTAGTTATGAAGTGTCGCGTTCTATTGCGGCATGTGAAGGTGCTTTATTAATTGTTGATGCAGCGCAAGGAATTCAAGCACAAACTATTTCGAATTTATATTTAGCCCTAGAACATGATCTAACTATTATTCCTATTTTAAATAAAATGGATCTGCCGAGTGCAGAGCCTGAGTTAGTGAAAGATCAGATCATTGACTTGATAGGTTGTGAGAGAGATGAAATTATTCCTGCCAGCGGAAAAACAGGAATGGGCATTGAAGATATTTTAGCTGCTATTATTGACCGCATTAAAGCTCCCGTTGGCGATCCAAAAGCGCCATTGCAAGCATTGATATTTGATAGCGTGTTCAATTCGTTCAGAGGAATTATTGCTTATTTTAAAATTACAAACGGTACCATTAAAAAAGGCGAAAAAGTAAAATTCGTAAATACAGGAGCGTTTTACAATGCCGATGAAGTTGGTGTGTTAAGATTAAAACCAGAGCCTCGTGAAGAATTAAGTACAGGTGATGTAGGTTATATTATTTCGGGAATTAAAAGTGCCAAAGAAGTAAAGGTTGGAGATACCATAACTCATTTTGATCGTCCTTGTGCAGAAGGCATTCATGGTTTTGAAGAAGTGAAGCCAATGGTATTCGCCGGAATTTATCCGGTAGATACAGAAGATTTTGAAGAGCTGCGTTACAGCATGGAAAAATTACAACTTAATGATGCCTCGTTAACTTGGGAACCTGAATCATCGTTAGCTTTAGGTTTTGGATTTCGTTGTGGCTTTTTAGGAATGTTGCATATGGAAATTGTGCAAGAACGCTTAGAGCGCGAATTTAACATGACCGTTATTACAACTGTTCCAAACGTATCGTATATCGCCTATCAAACTAATGGAGATGTAGTAACTGTAAATAATCCGAGTGATCTTCCTGATCCTGGAAGAATAGATAGAATCGAAGAGCCTTATATTAAAGCAAACATCATTACTAAATCAGATTTTATTGGTCCGGTAATGAATTTGTGTATTGAAAAGCGCGGACAAATTGTTACACAAAATTATTTAACGGCCGATAGAGTTGAGTTGATATTTGAAATGCCGTTAGGAGAAGTTGTATTTGATTTTTTCGATCGTTTAAAATCAATTTCAAAAGGTTATGCCTCGTTTGACTATCATCCAATAGGCATGCGCGATTCTGACCTTGTAAAGTTAGATATTCTTTTAAAGAGCGAACCTGTTGATGCTTTATCGTGTTTGATACACAGAAGCAATTCGTATTTGTTCGGGAAAAAGATCTGCGAAAAATTAAAAGAATTAATTCCAAAACAACAGTTCGAAATTCCTATTCAAGCTGCTATTGGTGCAAAAATTATTGCTCGTGAAACCATCAGCGCTATACGTAAAGATGTAACCGCAAAATGTTACGGCGGTGATATCTCACGTAAACGTAAATTACTTGAAAAACAAAAAGCCGGTAAAAAACGTATGAAGCAAGTTGGTAATGTGGAGATCCCTCAGAGCGCGTTTATGGCTGTGTTAAAGCTGAATGATTAAACTTAAGTATACATTATTACTTTTTATTTTCATCACTGCATGTAATGCGCAGATCCAATGGCAATTTAATAAAGATTCGCTGATTACCTGGTATTACCAAGGAGGTGATGAATTTAGCGATGATAAATTAAACACTAATTATTGGAGCGATTGGTTTGGATGGGCACGCTCGATTGCTAGTAATAAAGAACAACAGTACTACACAAAATACAAAAATCATTTTTTAAAAGATGGTAAACTCTTATTAACTGCAAAACCTCAAGACATCCACGAACGTTACGTGGATTGGATGGGCGATAATGACTCGATAAAAGACGGGAAAAGCTTTGATGGGTTTAACAAAAGAAAATTTACCTACTCGGCCGGAATGATCCAATCGCACAAAGATTTTCAATACGGTTATTTCGAGATCAAATTCAAGATCCCAAAAGAAAAAGGATTTTGGCCTGCGTTTTGGTTATACGGCGCAACTCCAAACGAAGAGATAGATTGGATGGAATTAAAAACCGAAAAACCGGATAAGATCCACGTAGGAAGACATTGCCAGAAAAAAGCGGATAACTACAAAAAAACATTATTCGGAAAAAAAGTTTGGGGTGATTGGGTAAAATTTGAAGGCTCGCTTACCGAAGGATATAATGTGATTGCCGGTGAATGGACCGCTAATTATTTAAAATATTATTTGAATGGAGAGTGTATTGCCATTACATATGTAGATATGAAGCATCCGAAAAAATTGGTTGCGAATATTGCGGTATCAAGTGATGGAGGTGCGTATTCTCCGGGACCACGAAAAGATTTTAAAGACACTGTGAATTTTGAGATCGATTATATTCGTGTGTGGGATAGAAATAGTTCTATCGCCAAACGAACAGTCAAAAGTTCTTCTATCATTAAAGAGCCTGTTGTAGGAGCTGAAGAAATTGCCAGTTCATCACTTATCTCAAGATCAAAAATGCATTATGGAAATAAAGATCTTCATGAGAACGAAGGTTTTTTTGTATCGCTTATGCCGCAAAGCGGAAGTAAATATCAATTCACTGTTCTTGGGAAAAACATTCCGAAAGACGGCACTGTTATACTAAAAGATGATTCAGGAAAAATAATTTCTGGAAGTACACTAAAATATGGTATCACAAACTTTGATCTTCTTCCGTATCAAGGATCGGTTTTAAAACTCACTATAAAAGCTTTTGGCAAAGAAGCCAATTACGATATCAACGTTAATTGATCTTTTTAAGTAGTTTGTATTTGGTAAGATCCAAGTTCAGATCTTTATAGGTAGCGTCAGCAAATTTTTCTTCCTTGTTCAATAAAATATACTCTTGTTGTTTTGCTCCCGGCTCAAGGGTAATATTATTGTAGCGCAACAAGTAAAACTGAAATCCCCACTCTTCGTAAATTCCCGATAGTGCATAAATGTTCTTGTTCTTTCCTGTTACTACAGCTATTTTTCTTGCGTCAGAAATTACTTCTTCATCTCTTCCATCTTTTCCAAAAACTATAATGGTATATATCAATACAGCTATCACTCCAACACTGCCAACCGTAAAAACGGTTTTAAATGCTTTTGGGCTCAATGTCACATTGTTCTGCAACTTAAATATCTCATCCAAAAAAAGTACGCTTAACATTATTGCAAAAAATGGCAATGCCGGAACAAAATACACAGCACGCTGAACGTGTGTTAAACAAAGAGGAATAACGCCCGCTAAACCAATACCTGCAAACAAGAGTATGTGTTTTTTTAAGATCGGATCTTGTAAGGAAAGCATTGACTTTTTATTTCTCATCATATTAAATCCCATAAAAGGTAAAAGTATTACCATAGGTACAAGAAGATCGCTGAACAACCAAAACAATACCGTAAAGCGACTTTCTACCTCAGGATCATTACTTATTCTATGGAATAATCTTTCATTCACATAAAAACTCAAGCTTCTTCGTGCATCATCATTAAAATACACCAAATAAAAATAAATTACTGCAGGAATAAGGGCCAATAAAAAAGTGTTACTAATGACTTGTTTCCACGTTATATTTTTAAAAGCTAAGCGCATTATAATAAAAAAGCTAAGCGGAAATAATCCTGGTAGTCCTTTTGAAAAACTTGCAAGGAAAATTGAAGTGCCCGCCAAAATGATGAATAAGTAAGTATTAGAATCTTTAGAAATTGACCTCAACATAAAATACACCGATGCCAAAACAAAAACGCTTACCGTATTCTCTTGCATATTATTTTTATACGACCACGAAACAGAAGGAACGATGATCCATAATAAAACCGGAAGCCAATAGAGCAAATGATATTTGTTTTCCTTTTTAAAAATTCTTTGCCAGATCGCTTTTATTAAAAAAGCACTTAAGATGAGTGCGAAAAAACAGTATAGCCGTTCACTTAAATAACTACCGTTACAAATCTTAAAGAAAAATGATTGCAAAAAATAGATCAAAGGTGGATGTTCCAAAAAATAATTTTGCCCTTGTTTTTCCCACGATGAACTTAAATAGGGGAACCAAAAACTGCCTTTTCCTTCGGCCAAATTTTTTGCTACAATGGCATATTGGGTTCCATCCATGAACATGCCGTGTTGCACAAGGTTAGGCAAAACCAAGGCCAACATTACCGCTGCGGTAAATAAAGAGAAGGCCAAATGAGTGCTAAATTTGTGGCTTTGCATAAGAAAAACAAATGTATAAAAACCCCTAGAGGAATAAAATAATAATCCCCGAAAACCGTTATATTCGTGGTGCTGAACTGGTATAAATATATAGTCGTTTTTATTGCATTAATTAACGCTTTGTTTGCACAACAAAACGATGGTTATAGCGTTAATCAGCCTCGTTTTTATAAGCAACAATTGCATTTTGGCTTTACAATTGCCTATAATCAAACCGATTTTAGATTAAATACAGTTAAAAACTCCCTTTTTCCGGATACGGTTATCAAAAGCAATAATGTTGATACACGCTATCGCATTCGTTCTATTTATACAAGACCAGGGCCCGGTTTTGCAATTGGTTTAGTTACTGATTTTCGCATTTTTGAATACATGCGTTTGCGAACTACTCCAAGTATTAGTTTTGCTTCTCGTAAGATCGAATATTTTCTTTCTAATGCCGCTCGCGATTCGAGTAAGTATTTTGAAAAAACAGTTGAGTCTACCTTCTTGATATTTCCGATTGAAATTAAAGTTCAATCCAAACGATTAGGAAATTTTAGCGCATATGTAATTGGAGGCGGTGGTTATATGCTCGACTTAGCTTCACGAAAAAAAGCAGCCGGTGTGCAAAGTGGTGGGGCTAACCAATTAGATGATAATGTAAAATTAAAACGCGATGATTATTATTATAGTGGTGGCGCAGGAGTTGATTTTTATTTGATGTATTTTAAATTAGGATTTGAACTCAAACTTCACCAGGGTACAAGAAATTTATTGCAAAAAGAAAATAGCATCTTTACAAATAGTTTGGATAAAGTGCGATCGCGAATGGTAACGTTTACGGTTACGTTTGAAGGGTAAATATCGCAGTTTAGCTGCGCCTTTTTTTGCCACGAATTACACTAATTTTCACTAATCAAGACGTAAAGAAAACGTTCTGTTATTCCACTAAACTGTTTGCACACAGATTAGTGCTAATTCGTGAAATTAGTGGCTAGAAATCATCATCCTCTTCTTCCTTTTCAGGATCTTTTTTCTTCTTTGGATCTTCGAGTTTAAATTGCTGATCTGACTTTGGATTTGTTTTTACCTTGATAGAATCCTTTTTGAACATGCCAAATTCTTCCTTCAATATTGCTTTTAAATTTTGTTTTTCATTTTTAATGTCTTCTTTGATCTTTTGTTTCATGCCTTTACGATCGTATTTAATAACAGGCTTGTCTACTGTTCCTGTCATTAAAATAAATGCGCTTCGGCGATTCTCGGGATCATTCTCCAACAAACCAAATTCATCATCTGCATTTGGTTTTCTCTTTTTACTTAAATAATCGTTTATCAATAATTGAATGTGATAATCAATATCGTTATTAAAGCTATGCGTTCCCCAGAAATCAATATTCAAGGCTGAATTTTTAATAGCGGTTTTAGGAATTGTAATAATACTTTTGCTTATCTCCACCCGACTTTGCAGTGAAGAGAATTTTATACTCTTCAGATCATTAATGTCCACAAATTTAGCCAAGCTCTCGAGTGGTTTAAAATCAACCAGTCTTCCTTGCTCTATTTGCAGATCTGATGTGGCTTTCATCGAATTAAGATCAGGCTCCAAAAATTTATCCCATGTGCCGCTAAAGTCAATGCTAGCACTTAATAAACCGCCTACATTATTATCCTTTAAGGTTTCTTGATCAAAATTATTTAGTTGCGTGAATAGTTTAGACACATTGATCTTCGCCATTTCTCCATGCATCGATACTTCTAAATTCTTTCCGTTAAGATCAAGCAAGGCATCAATGGTAGCATTTCCGTCCATGGTGTTTAAATTAAGGCTCTCGGCCATGATCTTCTTGTTTTTTAATTCGATGTTACCTTGTAGTTTGGCAGCATTGAATTTTCCAAAACTCAAGGCATCAATACTTGCATCCAAAATAAAATTTATATTATCGGGCACATCTACCTCGCTTTTTTTAGTGGCGCTAACTTCATCATAAATAAAATCCTCAACAACTATTCGTTCACTTTTTAGATCACCATGTATTTTCAATGGATTCTTGTCATCTAAAATATAATTAAAAGCTCCTTCCACTTTTCCATTGATCTTAAGGTCCGAATTTCCCTTTTTAATGGAAAGATCTTTTACTTCTACCAAACGATCTAAAGCTTTTACTTCGCAAGAATAGATATTTGTGCTGTCTTTTTGTTTTTTAAATTGAATCACTAGGTCCTTAAGAGATGCTTGTAACTCTAAAGAAGCATTTTCGGAAAGCACATTTCTTTTCAACTCTTCCACTTTACTTTTTACCAAACCATTAAATGTTATTTTCCCTTTTAGTTTCGATAGTGTATCGATAGGCCAAAATTTTGTAAAGTTCTCAAGGTCCAGTGTTCCTCCAACTTTCAGATCCAGATAAGGATCATTAAAGTTAGTAAGGGCCATATCCCCGTAAAAATGGTCGCTGATCAAGTCGCCCGAAACATTTTTTAGTTCTAATAAAGTTTGGTCCTTTGTGCTAACAAATTTTCCCTTTGCATTTAAATTAGTTAGCTTGGCATCTTTAGGCTGATAAACTACAGTTGTATTACTCACGCCAAAATCCACATTTACACTAAAGTCCTTTTTGTACTTCATGTTCCCGTTCACATAAAAGTTTCCTTCACTTTTATAATCACGGATACGGTCTTTTTGTGATTCGGGCAATAACGACAGTACAGATTGTATATCCAAATTCATTCCCTTAAAAGCGAGGTCTAATTCACTCAAGCTATCTCCATAAACCATCATTCCATTAGTTTCAATATGCATTTTGTTCAAGTGAACATCACAGGTTTTAATTTTATAAAGATCCTTGCTAACTTGTAATGCAGCTTTGTACTTTACACTTTTGTTCTTAATATACTCCGTTTTGTTCACGCTCACTTTACTTAGATAAAGATCGCCCTCACCTTTCAATTCATAATCTGTATCGCTAAAATTTCCTGAAAGATCTACATGCTTCATGTTGAATTGCGTTCTCACTTTATATTCCAGATCAATATAGCTCATGTCAACATTTACAAATTCAATTTGCTCGAGATTGAATTTTAAACTATCGTTCGAACTTATTGTATCGAGTCCTGAGCTTGTCGAAGGGTCCTTCCAAACAATATAATTTGGTTTTCCTTTGCTGTTCACTTTTAAACGACAAAAAGCATCAGTCATTTTTATCTTTTTAATGTCGTATTTTTTATTCCACAGATCTTTGAGATCAAATTTGAGTTGGAGACTTTTGGCAAACACTAACGTATCGCGTTTCTCGCTTTTAATAGCTTCCATGCAGGCGATGTTTTTGAACTCTAAGGCACAATCGGGAAACGTTTTTACAATGGTAAGGTCAATGTCCTTTGGGTCTAATTTTATCTCCGCATTTAAATTTTTATTGAGTTCTTTGATGATGATCGCTTTTACATCATCTTCGTAAATGTAAACCAAGGAAATTGCCGTGATCACTAACACAACAAGAATGAATGCAATCCAAAAAATAAAACGGAAAAATCTTCCTAAAAAATTCCGTTTGGGTTTAGGTAATTGCTGGATATGTTCGGGCGTGTCCAATAAGGTAAATTTGCCAAAAAATGCCTGTTAAGAGGCGTTAAAAGTGAAGAGACTGTTAACATTAACTTCTTAATTGCTTTATAGCATAATGCTAGAGCGCATAAAAGTTACTTTTACTGTTAACAAAGGTCGATTTTATGAATAAAAACGAATACAATTGTGTTAAATAATATGGTATTTGCCTTGCATACATTAACTTTGATAATATGAAATCAAAGATTCTCGAATACCTTAAATCAAAAAAACAAAACATGAGCAAAAAACTATTTATTTATCCTGCTTTGGTTGCTGTAATGGTAACCTTGTTCTCATTTATTGGCTCCGGACCAGGCGCTGAACTTACCTTGAACGCTGCTTTGCCAATGGCTGATGCAAAAATGAAAGACGTTTCAGGTAAAACAGTTTCTTTGGCAGAAAGTAAAACTGCTAAAGGATTACTTGTTATTTTTAGCTGCAATACTTGTCCTTATGTAAAGCTGAGCGAAAAACGTATCAAAGAATATTCTGATTATTGTTTAAAAAATGGGATTGGTTGTGTTATTATAAATAGTAACGAAGCTCAACGCACCGAAGCAGACAGCTTTGATGAAATGAGTAAATATTATACCGCTCAAGGATTAAAGTGTGCCTATGTAGTTGACGAAAAAAGCGCTGTGGCTGATGCCTTTGGCGCAACACGTACGCCACAATGTTTTTTATTTAACGCAAAAGGTTTAACCTATAAAGGTGCAATTGACGATAACGTAAAAGATGCTGCTGCTGTAAAAGCTCCTTATTTAAAAGATGCCTTAGCGGCTGTTGCAAAAGGTGAAACACCAAAAATGCAAGAAACAAAATCTATTGGCTGTACTATAAAAAGAGTTGAGTAAAAATAATTTCTAATACAAAAGAAAGCTTGTCGTTCGACAGGCTTTTTTTATTTATCGTCCTTTTTATCTTTCTTAAGAATTTCATCTGTAAAATGTTGGATAGACTTATCCTTTGAAAATTTATCGCTATTGTATTCCTTCGATTGATTTTTCGGAATTGAAAGTGATTGCCATTGCTTGCTTACTAGTAATTTTGCAAGAAAAACCATTTGCCCTACATGATATGGATAATGCGCCAATTGTCGATTGATAGCATCTTGCGCAGTGCATCCTTGATTACGTATATAAATTATTTTTCCAAGATCATCGTTGCTTAAACTTTTAAGTGTTGCAAAAAGAACATCCCATCCTTTGTCCCATACCTTCATAAGTTCAGCCCTCGACTTGATCACTTTTTCAAATTCCTCATCGCGTTTTCGCCATTCTTTTTCTCCATCACTGGTTAAAAGATCGGTCCACCGCGATACCATATTACCCGATAAATGTTGAACAATAACGGGAATGCTATTACTCTCTGCAGAAGGAACAGCAAACAATTGTTCATCGCCCAATTGTTGCATCGCTTTTTCACCAAGGAGTTTGTAATATTCAAACTGTTTTATGGCGCTTGCTAAATAATTTGTTTCCATAGTTTAAAAATTATCATACCATTGACGTTGACGAGGTACTTTTAAGTCGCTCAACATTCCTGTTTTTAAATTGATGGTAATATTATAACTTTTTCTAAAACCAAAAGGCACCCAACCAATTCGCGCTTCCCAACATTTAAGATCGCGGTAAATATCCAAGCTTGTATAACTTAAACCCTTTGCCATAAAATCATAACCGCTTGTTATTCCTACCTTCCAATATTTGGTTGGAGATATATCACCACTAAACGTTAAAGCTTGTGTGGTTTTAAATTTTGAATTGTTATTTGGATCGGTTAGATCGGGCGTGATGTTATAATTATAATACACACTTAAATTCCAAGGTAAGGCCTCTTCTTTTTCTCCTTCTTTCTTAGCGCCACGTTCGGCACCATTGGTAAGATCCGGTGATAGTTTTGCTTTTTTTCTCGCCTCTATATCATTACTGCCAAACGTAGCATTCACAGCTAAATTAGCTGTTAAGAACCGCACCAATTTTCCATTGTAATTTTGCGCATATTCTTTCACTCTACGCTGCGTAGTTTTATCATACCCGTAAGGATCAAACGTTGAGCCAACCAGCACATCAAAATATTTAAATAATTTATTACGTGCGCTTACGCCAATCTGACTCATTTGAAAACTATCCGCTGCAAAATTATAAGAGCCTGTTATGCCCAAATTTTGCAACAACATTACCTTCTTGTAGGTTACTCCAGTATCATTCACTTGTTTAAGTTTTGCTTCAATATTATTACTCAAATTCATATTAACTGTATTTTGCTCGCCAATTCCCGGGCCGCCAAATAATGATTTTTCAAAAATGCTATACCTCAAAGTTCTTCCGTTAGTTAATGTATCGGTGTTAATTTTTTTCCAGAAACCATATTGCTCTTCGCCTAAGTCAGGCCGGTAAACATAGGTAAGTGTTGGGATCATTAAGTGTCGTATTTGCTTTAGTTTTTTGGTTTTGAACATATAATCAAAAAACACTTTTGTATTTAATGCCGTAGAAAAATTTGCATCGTAGCCACCCACAAAACCTTTGATCGCTCTATCTGCTAAACTATCTTTAAGGGTTGCCGTAAGTAAATGTTCTTTTCGAATAGAACTTGTGTACATCACAGAGCTTAAATTTATCGCCGGTGTAACAGTGATATATTTGAGCATACTAAAATTGGTTGAGATCGGCAAACTGTGCTTGATACCATATTTCATTTTCTCATCAATGTTCCCTCTAAAAATGGTTGAATCGTATCCGCTCAGGGTATTGCGTGCCTCAAACAAATAATTCACGCCTATCTTATCGATCACCGTTTGCTTTACGGCATTCTCGCGCTTAAAAGGATAAAAACGATTTACATTGAAAGTTAATTGAGGGAAAGAAATATCAACTTGTTTGGTGTTTGTGTTTTGACTATGCGTTGCATTCAAAGCTAATGATCCTACTTTAAATGCACGACTGAAATTTATATTGGATTGAAATGTATTTTGAAGATATTGGCCTGTATTCAAGGCATTGAATTTATTATACAATTGATTTTGGTAATTTACATTAGCCCCAAAATTTACTTTTGGATTATTTTTATTATCCTGCCTATGTTGCCAAGCTACACTATAAGATTGTTGCTTACTGAATTTACTTGAGCCCAATGGTGCCAGATCCTTATCGCCCACATTGAATTGACTAAACCCTAAATTGATGGCACCAACTGCTTTGTAAAGTACATTGTAATTATTGGTAGTTCGCAAACCCCAACTTCCGTTCGAATAAATATCGCCGCGAATGGTCATATCGGTCATATCGTTTATTCCAATATAAAATCCCCCATCTTTTAAAAAGAAGCCTTGTGTTGGGCTATTTCCGTAAAAGGGTAATAAAATTCCGTTATGTTGCTTTTTAGTATTCGGAAAAAAACCGAAAGGTAAGCCTAATGGTGTTGGAACGCCGCCAATCTCCAAATACATTGGGCCGGTAACAATTTTATCGCCGGGAATGACTTTTGCGCGTGTAGCTCTAAAAACAGTACGCGAATCGGCATGTTCGCAAGGGATACATTTCATATTCTTCATGTATATCACATCGTTGCTGTCTTTTTTTATCTCATTTCCAAACACCAACATTTCTCCTTGTTTTGTAAGTGCATTAAATATTTTTCCCTTTCGCGTTTTTAAATTGTACATGATCTTTTCCGCTTTCATTTCCTGATCATTATCTTTAAAAACTGGCGTGCCCGCTATTTTACCCGTACTATCAGGCATTCCATAAGCAGTAATAATATTGCTTATATGATCTATCTCAATAGCGCTCGCCGTAATATTCATGCTTTCATAAACCACATTAGCTTCGCCATACAAAATGGCTACTTTTCTTGGCGCGAGATAAACAATAGAATCCTTGGCTTTGTAATCGATCTTCGAATTCAGCATTTCTGAACCCGAAAGCGTATCAATAGCGGGTTTTATGATGGTATCCTTGGTGTTACTTTGCGCGTAAATGGCGTTATAAGATATTAACACGAACCATAAGAAAACTAATATGTTATGTCTGGTCAGCTTCAAGGGAAAGGCTCTATTTTTACTAGACTTACAAAGCTACAAACCTAAACGACAAACGGACCACTAATTGTGACCATAAAGGTTAAAAATATCAAATTTACCCTGTTACTATCTCTTGCGCTAGTTGCGGTTTTTGCATTTAAACCGGGTAATGGCAAAGGCAAAGTGGGCACTATAAAAACAATTGTGATCGATGCCGGACATGGGGGTAAAGACCCCGGATGTAATGGTGTTTCTTCAAAGGAAAAAGATGTTTCGCTAAGCGTAGCCCTTAAATTGGGTAAGCTTATTGAAGAGAATATGAAAGATGTGAAGGTAATTTATACCCGCACTACCGATGTGTTTGTTGACCTTGAAGACAGAGCACAAATTGCCAATAAAGCCAAAGCCGATCTGTTCATTTCTATCCATTGTAATGCGGCCGGAAAGGTTGTAAAATACAGAGATCCTAAGACAAAAAAGATGCGTGTTAAAATGCGCAAGAACAAAAAAGGAAAATATGTTCCGGTAGAAACAACCAATCCTCTTCCCTTTGGTTCGGAGACCTACGTAATGGGTTTAAAGAACGAAGAAGGAAAAATGAAAGTTGCTACACGTGAGAACTCCGTAATTTATTTAGAGGATGATTACGAGAAAAAATACGAGGGCTTTGATCCGGATAGCGAAGAGAGTTATATCATCATGAGCAATTATACCAGTGCTTACGTGATACAAAGTGCTAATCTTGGCTTAAAAATACAAGCAGAATACAAGAGCAAAGCAGGAAGAGTTGATAAAGGCGTGCATCGCCAGAGCATTTGGGTGCTTTGGAGAACAGCCATGCCCAGTATTTTAACAGAAATTGGCTATCTCACCAATCCCTTGGAAGAAGAGTTTTTGGCGAGCGAAAAAGGTCAGGATTATATCTCAAAATCCATTTTTAGAGGCCTAAGAAAATACAAAGACGAATTAGAAGGCAACAAAAAAGAATATAATGATGATATTGAAAATCAAACGCCGCTTGAAAATGAAAATTTAAAAGCAGGGCATTATATTGGAGAAAAAGCAAAAGATGAAGAGGACGAAGAGCCAATAGAAGAGGATACTTCGGCAAGCTCAGCAAGCATAAAAAAAGATTCTACAAAAACAGTAAAGGCCGGAGGAAAAATCTCGCCTGATTCAACCATCTATCATGAAAAAGATCTTAATACAGGGATCATTGGAGTTATTGATAGTTCGAAATTTGTAAAAGCAACGGAAACAAAAACTGCCAATGTAAAAAGTCCTGCTCAAAGAACAAAAGAGATCAACGATTCGCTTTCGAAAATAAATGCAGCACGTTTTAAATTTAAAACCGATTCAATAGCAGCGGCTAAAGCGGAGATAGAAAAACTTAATAAAACAAAAGACGAAACTAAACAAGACATTGCGTTTAAAGTACAATTTGCAAGTAGTGAAACCGCTTTAAATTTGAAAGAAAAACGTTTTGCTGATATTAAAAATGGAGCTTATTACAAGGTAAAAACCACTTATAAATACACTTCAGGCAATTTCGCATCTATGAGTGAAGCAAGCGCGCATCAAGCTATATTACGCGAAAATGGCTTTAAAGATTGCTTTATCGTAGCCTTTAAAAACGGCGAGCGTATTGATGTAAATGAGGCAAAACGTCTATTAGAACAGAAGCGATAATACCAATGTGATTTATGCTTTAGCTTAAGATGAGTTTTTGTTAGGCTGAAGCGGTGGGCGAACACGTACTCGAAATGTTGTATCTTTGTTTTCCTTGAGAAATTCACTTTATATTCTTCTTTGTGTATTTGTTTTAATTGCATGTAAAAAACAGGAACAGGAAGTCCCTATTGATCCAAATACCGGATGCAGTAATTGCTTGCCAAGTTATGCAACAACATTTAGTGGAATTTTTAAAGCCGGTTCTTATACAGTAACAGGGGCCGCAATAAGCACAAGCATTTCAAATCGTGTGAGCGCATTTTTTAGCAGTACGGTGGTAACAGTTCCTTCTGTTGCAAATTCAATAACGGTTAGTAGTGTGTATTTTAATGATGATACACTTACCTATTCAGGAGCTCCTTATTATTACACTAATCTTTCGAGTGTTGTATTAAGTCCGGTTAGTTGGACAGTAAATGGCGCTTCAACAATACCTTCTTTTACTTACAAAAATTTAAAAGAGAAACCACAATACGGCACCATGACAAACTGGCCAGACACCATTAGCAAAGGTATTGGTTTTACTTTTTCTATTTACGATCTTAATTATATTACAGGTGCCTCGGTTCTTATTTCTGATGGTTTACCAATTCCAAATGTTACAACAAAAGCTTTGGGTTTAGGATCAGATACATTAACTTTTAGTTCGACTGATCTTAGCAGTATGAGCACTTCCACAAATGCCATCATTACTTTGATCATGGAGAATTCACACGCCATAAAAATAGATAACAAAGATTTTAAAATGAGTAACGAATCGAGTTACTCTCGTAAGATCGTGATCAAGAATTGATCTAACGCACCATCCCAGTAAAATTTCTAGCAACCATTATTGTATTGGTTTTTATTGCTAAATTTACTTTGTGAAAAACAAACATCTGCTTATCATCACTTTTTTGTGCTCCTCTATTCTTTTTCACGGGCAAAATTTCAGATATATAGATAGCATAAGAAAAATCATTCCTCTTAAAAGCGATGAGGATACAGTGAAGTCAAGACTTTTGTCGGGTCTTGGCTTTGAATATAGTTACACCGATCTTGACAGTGGACTTGTGATAGCAAAAATGGGTTTGAATTTAGCCCGAAAGCAAATTTATAAACGTGGGATAGTGAACGCGTTAAATATCATTGGCACCATTTACCAAGACAAAGCCGATTACAAAACAGCGCTTGAATGCTATACCGAAGCACGAACCATTGCTGAAGAATTGAATGATCAGCAAGCGCTAAGTGTTATCTACGCTAATGAAGGTAATACGCACATAACATTAAAGGATTTTATTAATGGAAGACATTATTTATTTGAGGCCCTTAAATTAAGTAAAGAGCTTAAATATAATTTCTACAACGATTATCTTCATATTGGTAATATGTATTTAGATTTTATGAAAGTGGATTCTGCCTTGTACTACTTCGATCTTTCATTAACACAACCAAAGATCAATATAGAACTAAGGGCTTTCGTTCATGCGGGGAAAGCACGTGGGTATAGAGCCCTCAAACAATACGACCTTTCGGAAAAAGAAAGTTTAAAAGCTATTGCAATAGCTAAGGAATTAAACTCAGATTACTATTACTATGGTTTTTCAACGGATATGGGCGAAATGTTTGTTGATGCCGGTAAATACAATGAAGCCGAACCCTTACTTCTTAAATGCTTAAAATATGCAAAAGAAGGCTCATTAATGAACTCGCAAATAGCTGCAAACCTTAAACTGTACGAGGTTTACAACGCAAAAAAGAATTATGAAAAAGCCCTCTTTTATCATGTTGAGTATTCAAAACTAAACGACTCCATCAATGATGCCGAGACCAATAAAATTGCTCGTGAACTTGAAAAAAAATATGAAGACCAAAAGAAGTTGGCGCAGATAGAGAAATTGAATTCTGAAAAAACAGTAAGCGAAGCTGAAAATGAACGTAAAGGACAGCTGTTGATCTTTGCCATCATTGGTTGTGCGTTAATATTGATCGCGCTGGGGTTTGCTGTATACGCATTCATCAATAAACGCAAAGCAAATATTGAACTGCAAACTTTACACAAAGAAGTAAGTTTGCAAAAGAATGAACTCTTTGATAAGAACAAAAATATTACCGATAGCATTTTATATGCGCAACGAATTCAAAAGGCGCTTTTAACCTCGCATGTTTATATTAAAGAAAGTATTTCCGAATTCTTTATTATAAATAAGCCAAAAGATATTGTAAGTGGAGATTTTTATTGGGCGCAACGATCCGGTAAGGATCTTTATTTTATGCTGGCCGATTGTACAGGCCATGGTGTTCCGGGTGCCTTTATGAGTTTACTGGGAATTAGTTACTTAAATGAATTGATCGTTGGACGAAATTTAAAAGACACAAATAGTATTATTGATCAGTTGCGACAAGAGATCATTTCCGCGCTAAGCGATAAAGACAATGATGCCTATCAAATGAAAGATGGCATGGATGCTGTGTTTTGTAAATTTAATTTTTCCAAACTCACTTTAGATTATACCGCCGCTAATAATGCCATTGTAGTTGTAAGAAATGGCATTGCTATAGATCTTAAAGGGGATAAAATGCCGGTAGGTAGATCGCCAAGAGACCACGTACATTTTAGCAAACATGAATTTACTTTACAAAAAAACGATATGGTGTACATGTTCACCGACGGTTATCCTGATCAATTTGGTGGGCCAAAAGGGAAAAAATTAAAAGAAAAACCTCTTAAAGAATTGCTTTGCGAATTCTCTCGCTTAACAATAGCCGAACAAGAAAAAAGTCTTACTGCCTATTTCTCAGAATGGAAAGGTAGTTTAGAGCAAATTGATGATGTTTGTCTTGTTGGAATAAAGATCTAATGCGCCTCCAACCAATTCGCACCAACACCCATTCCAACTTCTACAGGAACTTTTAAAGGCAATGCGTCTTGCATTAATTTTTCGATGATAGGTTTTACCTTTTCTAATTCGGGCTTGTAAACATCAAATACTAATTCGTCATGCACTTGTAACAGCATTTTCGTTTTGAAATTTTGTTTTTTCAATTCGTTATGAATATTGATCATCGCGATCTTTATC
Organism: Sphingobacteriaceae bacterium; assembly: GCA_016705695.1. GTDB lineage: Bacteria > Bacteroidota > Bacteroidia > B-17B0 > Aurantibacillaceae > Aurantibacillus. Next base: position 61,717 of record JADJLA010000005.1, on the reverse strand, counting down.
ATATCAGCTGCACTTCCTTGAATAGGGGCATTAATAGCGTTTCGCTCTGCAAAACCCCTTACCGTTTGATTTTGTGAAGTAATATCGCGTAACCAACGTTTACGGCCTAATAATGTTTGTACAAAACCATTCTCGCGTGCAAAATTTATTTCATTATCCATGTACTCTTTAATAGATGGATATTCCTTAAAGTAATTATCTATCAACTCCTTTGCTTCGGCGCGAGGTATTGCTAAATTTTCTGATAATCCAAAAGCACCTTGTCCATAAATAATTCCAAAGTTCACACTCTTTGATTTGTAACGCATTTCTTTGGTTACTTCATTTTCTTTTACGCCAAACACTTTTGCAGCAGTTGCCGTATGAATATCTTTTCCTTTTTGAAACGCATCGCACATATTTGGATCACCACTAATACTAGCAACAATGCGCAATTCTATTTGCGAATAATCCGCACTTAATAAAATATGATCTTTATCTCTTGGAATAAATGCTTTTCGTATCTGTCTTCCTCTTTCGGTACGAATAGGAATATTTTGCAAGTTTGGATTATCACTACTTAAGCGCCCTGTTACCGCCACAACCTGATTATATGATGTATGAATATGCCCTGTTTGTTTATTTACAAGTTCAGGAAGTGTATCAACATAAGTGTTCTTTAATTTGTTCAATTCGCGGTAATCCAAAATTTTTGCTACAATGGGGTGAAGATTTTCCAACTTCAATAATACATCCTCTCCGGTGGCATACTGACCTGTTTTTGTTTTCTTGGCTTTATCCGAGATCTTTAACACATCAAATAATACATCGCCCACTTGTTTAGGTGATGAGATATTAAATTTAAATCCGGCGTGCTCGTATATTTCCTTTTCAACACTTGTAATATCGATCTGTAATTGCTCGGAAATATCTTTTAGTGTGTTTACATCCAAATTAATTCCTTCGCGTTCCATATCAGCCAAAACACTTATTAATGGTGCTTCAACATCTGCATACAATTTTTCGGTTTGCGTTTCTTTTAATTTAGGCTCAAACACTTCTTTCAATTGCAAAGTAATATCGGCATCCTCTGCAGCGTATTCCGTTATCTTGTCAATTGGCGCTTCGCGCATACTGGTTTGATTCTTTCCCTTTTTTCCTATTAGCGTTTCAATACTAATAGGAGCATAATTCAAATACGTTTCTGCTAATACATCCATTCCGTGACGCATTTCAGGTTGAATTAAAAAGTGTGCTACCATGGTGTCAAATAATTTATTTTTTATCTTAATGCCATAGTTCATTAAGATATGATAGTCGTATTTTATATTCTGCCCTATCAATGTTTTTTTCTCGTCACTAAGAATTGAAGAAAATTTCAACAAGAGTTCTTTTGCCTTCTTTTGATCTTCACTTACCGGAACATAATAGGCTTCGTGAGTTTTTACACTAAATGATAATCCAACTACTTCCGCTTCCAATGAATTTAAACCTGTTGTTTCGGTATCAAAACAAAATTCGTTAGCTTTTTCAAGTTTTTGTATCAATACAGCCATATCCGCATCACTATCCACTGTAATGTATGTGTGAGGTATATCATTTACCGTTTTATAATTTATTTCAGGATTTTCATCCGCTACTTCAGTCGCTACGGCAACACTAAAAAATTCCGCCGTGCTAAAAAGATCCCCCTGCCCGTTTGACGCTTTTGGCTTAAACGCTTCTTTGGTGGCACTTATACTTTCATTTCCGCCAATATCTTCTCCTAAAATATTTTGTGCAATACGTCTAAACTCAAGCTCTTTGAATAATTCACGCAATGCCTCATTATCATATGGCTTAATAGCAAGCGATGCCTCATCAAACTCAACCGGACAATCTAAAATAATAGTTGCCAATTTTCGCGATTGAAAAGCAAGCTCCTTATTGTTCTCTACCTTCTCTTTTAATTTCCCTTTTAATTTATCGGTATTCAAATATAAATTATCCATGGAGCCATAATCCTTCATCAATTGAATAGCGGTCTTTTCTCCAACGCCGGGTATTCCCGGAATATTATCAGAAGCGTCTCCCATCAATCCCAAAATATCAATTAACTGTTTTACATTTTGGATCTCCCATTTTTTACAGATCTCTTCTTGGCCCAATATCTCTGCCCCATTTCCTAAACGAGCGGGCTTGTAAATAAATGTGTTCGCGTCAACCAACTGTCCGTAATCTTTATCGGGCGTCATCATATACGTAGTAAATCCACGTTCTTCGGCCATTCTTGCAAGCGTGCCAATCACGTCATCTGCTTCAAAGCCGGGTAAGCCAATTACATCAATATTAAATGCTTTTATCAGATCAATTACATAAGGAATTGCAAGTCTAAGATCCTCGGGCATTTCTTCACGATTAGCTTTGTACGCTTCAAATTCAATATGACGTTGCGTTGGCGCATCGGTATCAAATACAACGGCAATATGTGTTGGCTTTTCCTTTTTTAAAATTTCGGTAAGTGTGTTACAAAAACCAAAAATGGCTGATGTGTTCAAGCCCTTTGAATTTATGCGCGGGCTATTGCTAAATGCAAAATACGCTCGATAGATCAACGCAAACGCATCTAATAAAAATAATTTCTTGTCGGTATCTTTTGTTATCATAATTCATTTCTCTTGCCAGTAATTACACGAATTAACACGAATCTAATCGCATATTACAAATACAGATTAGTGAAAATTAGTGAAATTCGTGACTTAATTGCTCTTCTTCCAGTCGTTATATTTATTGATCACCTCTATGTTGTTCTCTATATTTAATTTTTTGTCGCTATCGTTATAGGCCTCTGCATACTCCTGACTATCTTTCATCCACTCTTGTAATTGCTTTTTGAATTTTCCTTCTTTTACATCAGTTAGTTTTTTATCGCCTTGCTTAAATAAAAAGTATTCAAACTCCCAAGTTGCTTTATTCATTACTACTACTTCAAAAGCTCCTTTATAAAGTAATATTGGTCCATTAGTTAAGCGTTTATAAAACAATCCCTCATCGTTATTTACAATTGAAACAAAATGTTCATTGTCGAATCCGTACGCTTTTACTTTAGCAGGCTTATAGTTTTTTTGAGTGCCCGAGGCGTCTTTGAAAGTTACCCTTGCGTAATAATCCTGCTCCTTTTTTGGATTCATTTTTACTTCTCCACGAAGTGTGTCGCCTTTTTCATTTACTAAATAACCTTTTGTGAAAGTTATTTGCGCATTTGTTGTAGCAAAAGTGAAAACTGCCAGAAAAGCCGCCAGTAGTAGTTTATACGTGTTTTGTACCATCCTTTAAAGAAACCCATTTTTCAAAACAAACCCAAGCTTTGTTATAATTGTGTGGATAAATAAGTGCTTGTCAAACTCCTTTAAAACCAAGGCTATACGCACTTTATTTAATTGTTAATTGACGCCTGTTTATTCATTTAAAATGCTACTTTTGATATTCAATTTTTATTTTGAAGATCGGTTTAAAAATAGGATTAGCATTTTTCTCTCTTGCGGCTATTTCTATGATCGTAATTGGGTACATTAGTTATAATAATGCCCGTAGATCCTTAGAACAACAATCGTTCAACAAACTCACGGCGGTGCGAGAAGCAAAGGCCGATCAGATCCACGATTATTTTAAAAATATTCAAGATCAATTACAAGATCTTGCTTTAAGTCCTGTAATAATAGATGCTACTAACGAATTTAAATCGGGTTATGCATCCATTACAAAAGACCTAAAGCTAGATGAGAAAAAAATTGATGAATTAAAGAACGAGAATTGGACATACTTAGAAAAAGAATTTCTTTCTCGTTTAAACAAGAATCTTATTATTCCTACAACTTTAAAGGATGAAGTAACAGCTGATCCCTCAGCTACTGCATTGCAAAATCTTTACATCATTAAAAATCCTAATCCTACTAGTCAAAAACATAACATGCTTAGCTGTGATGATGGAAGCAATTATAGTAAAACGCATTCCAAATATCATACTGTATTCAAAAATTTTATAGAGCGTTTTGGATATTACGATCTGTTCATCATTGATAATGAAACAGGGAAAATTGTTTATACTGTTTACAAAGAAGTAGATTTTACTTCGTCGCTTAGCGAAGGGCCTTTAAAGCACACTAATTTAGCTGAAGCATTTGAATATGTAAAAAGTGTTTCCAGTGATACTGTTTCAAAGCTTGTTGATTACGAACCTTATCATCCATCTTACAACGCGCACTCTTCGTTTATTGCTTGTCCAATTTTTGATGGAAAAAAGCAGATCGGTGTATTAGCCTTTCAAATGCCTATTGATCGCATTAATTCTATAATGACCAATAACGAACGTTGGGAAAATGTTGGATTAGGAAAATCAGGCGAAACCTATATCATTGGTGAGGATATGACTCTGCGTAATCAATCGCGTTTTCTAATTGAGGATAGCGTAAATTATTTTAAAATGCTGCGCGACCTTGGTGTTGGGGCAACAACCATTTCAAAAATCAAAACCTTTAACAGCAGTATTGGTTTACAGGAAGTAAAAACTGTTGGGACTTTAGCGGCCCTAAAAGATTCTAGTGATACGAAGATATTCCCTGATTACCGTGGTGTTTCTGTACTGTCTTCTTACAAACCTTTGAACGTATTAGGAATGCATTGGGCCATTTTGAGCGAGATAGACGAAGACGAAGCCTTTACAGAAATAGTTGCTTTAAAACATAAAATGACAGGTGCGTTTATTGTTTTATTGCTGGTAGTGATTGTTACTTCCTATTTTATGTCGATGCAATTAACGCGTCCTATTAAAGAACTCTCTATTGAAGCTGAAGAATTAGGAAATGGTAATTTGGATGTAGAAATAAAAACCGGGCGAAAAGATGAGATCGGAGTTTTAGCCGATAATTTTAAAAAGATGCAAGGCTCCATTACAAAACTTATTATGGATCTTAGGCATATGAATCATACACTTGAAGATAAAGTAACAGAGCGTACCGCCGAAGTTGTTGAACAAAAAAATATCATTGAAGAAAAACAAAAAGAGATCATTGATTCTATTTTGTATGCAAAACGAATTCAAAACGCGATTTTAGCTCACGATGTTTATTTACAAAAACATTTGCCTCAGCATTTTGTATTGTTTAAACCTAAGGATCATATTAGCGGTGATTTTTATTGGGCAACAAAAAAAGATGGTCGTTTTTGGTTAGCAGTATGTGATAGCACCGGGCATGGTGTTCCGGGTGCATTTATGAGTTTATTGAACATCGCATTTTTAAATGAAGCTATAACCGAAAAAAATATGGTTGAGCCACACGAAGTATTAAATCATGCGCGTAAACGATTGATCCAAAATATTTCAAAAGATGGGAATAAAGATGGCATGGACGGTATCCTCGTGTGTATTGACACTAATACAAATACTTACTCCTATTCCGCGGCTCACAATTGTCCGCTTATTATAAAGAACAACGAATTTGTTGAATATGATGCCGATAAAATGCCTATCGGACAATGGATACATCAAGATTCATTTACAACACATAAATTTGATGTAAGCCCAGGCGATATGATCTATTTATATACCGATGGTTATGCCGATCAGTTTGGCGGACCAAAAGGAAAGAAATTCAAATACAAACAACTGAATGATCTTTTGATGGAATTACATCAAAAACCAATGAACGAACAAAAGGAAAAGCTTGCCCAAGTTTTTGTTGATTGGAAAGGTGAGCTCGAACAGATCGATGATGTGTGTGTGTTTGGAATCAGAGTATAATCCAATTTTTAGAGGCTGCCCTTCGACAAGCTCAGGATAACAAAACCACAGAGCACACAGAGTCCTTTCACAGAGGGCACTGAGATAAAACATTTATTCTGTGACCTCTGTGGTTAAAAATGAATCTGTATCTTTTTTATCCCGCATGATTATATATGTATGCGGATCACGTTTCTGATATACTTCATGTCGTTTAGTTTAATTAACAGTAAAGCCCAGAGCATTTACGATCCAGCAATAGCGCCCGACCCATGCAGCTCATTTTCTAAATTCCATACGGCCCAAAAAAGACCAATTGCCTACACGTATGTAAGAGAAAGTGATGTTGCATGGGAAAAGCGTATTTGGCGAGATATTGACCTGACAGAAAAGCAAAATTTGAAATATTATTATCCCATAGAAGTAAATCAATGTGTGCATTCTTTATTTCAAACATTGAGTACCGGAATTTTAAGAGGAGAGATCGTAGCTTTTAAAGATGAGGAATTTATGGTGCCCATGGAAAGATCAGAAGTTCGAAAAATGCTGGTCATAGGTGATTCGATCACAAGAATAGAAATTACCGAAGAAGGTGAAGAGGTCCCCATAAAGGTTTGGGTAGTTGATTCTACAAGCATTTACAAAAGTATACAACGCTTCCGATTAAAAGAAGATTGGTTCTTTAATAAACAAACCTCAACCGTGGAAGTTCGAATAATTGGAATTGCTGCGTATCAATATGTAGAAGATAAAGAAGCCTACAAAGAATTATTCTGGGTTTATTTCCCTTCGTGCCGAAATACATTTGCATCAAACGTTGTGTTCAATACGCGTAACGATAACGAATACCGAAGCTTTGATGAATTATTTTGGAAACGTGATTTTAGCAGCGTGATCGTAAAGGAATCCAATGCTTACGACCGATACATCATTCAATATGAAAAAGGGATTGATGCCTTGTTAGAAGCGGATAATATTAAAACCGATCTTTTCAATTGGGAACATGATCTGTGGAATTATTGAGCATTAATTCACTATAATTAATTTGTTCAGGTTCAGATCTCCTTTGGTTTTCAATAGATAAATACCCTTTTCAAATTCACTAACGTTTATCACTGACGTCACCTCTTTGTGCTGTCCTCCGGTAATTAGTTCCCCAAGGCTATTGTAGATCTCATAACTAAAACTTCCAGCGCATGTGATATTTAATTTATCACTAGCGGGATTTGGAAAGATCTGAACCTTATTAGTTCTATTATCTATTGGATCTACTTTTGTAATGGTAGGTTTACAAGAAGCATCCACAAACCAAACTTTTGCAGTAGTATCCTTTGAAAAATAATTAAAGAGACGCTGCCCTACTTTCTTTTCTCCTAATGTAGACAAATGCAATCCGTCACCTGGTCCAAAATCATTTACGCAATCCCAGAAAAATCCATCTAATTTAGGGATATTCCCATTAGCCCATGAATTTGTTGCCCAATCTACAAAAGGAATTGAAGGGTTAGAACCTGTATAATCAAAACCTGTTGCATTAGTTATTTGATTCTCAATTACCCATTTTACTGCCCAACTATTATAATAATCCCTTGGGGCCCATAAACCAGGCCCGGTAGAATTGTCGGCATATCCCGAATATGCTCTGGAATTAATGTAAGCAATTTTTATATTTGGATATTTTTGCAAAACAACTTCTAAAAGATCTTTAAAATTAGTGACCAATTGTTGTGGGGCGCCCGGAAACGATGTATTGTTATTCCCGGTGTGTTCTTGTTCTATCCAAGCCACTTGAACTTGCAAATTTGTTACTGAATGGGAAAGCAAGGTGTCAATTGCCTGTTCCCAGCAGGTATCATTTGGGTCGACCATTTTTTGAATACCTGTTCCGCCCTTACACGTATTTATAATTTTTAATTTACTATTTAAACATTGGAATGTATCGCAATATTGTTTAAACGCTGTAAACTCTGTACGGGGGTTAGAGGCGCCAATACCAATCATAACAATTTTGCCGTTTGTTTGATCAATAGCACCGCTTGAGTTAAGTGGCATGATCGCATTTACCTGGTTAAGTGCTCTGGTTAACTGAAGCGCCGGGCGTGTATTCGATCCTCCGGGATATTGTCCGCCCTGATAGGTCATGTAAGTTGAGGTCCCCAGGTTCTCAATCGGGACACAACTTCCGCTCAAAGTGCTACAATCTCTTTGTGAATTAGCGCTTATGCTTATTAGAAAAGCTGCTATTAATAATAAATTTTTTGTTGTTTTCATGGGTATAATAATACTTGTTTGAGTTTTTTGGAAGACAATTATTTAATTGACGATCACTTTTGCTGATCTATTCTTTCCCTTAATTAAATAAATTCCAGATCGTAAATTATTTATCTGTACTTTATAATTATTCTCAACATTTAGATCAACCTCTTGGATCACTTGTCCGATCTGATTTAAAATAACGGCATGATCTTCTTCTTCACATTGAATTGTAAAATTACCTGCATTTGGATTAGGGAAAGTTAAAAGCATTGATGTTACAATACTTATTTTTCCGTGGCCTGTTGTTGTAGAACTGCCATACTTTGCAATGAAAACGTCTTGCGTGGTTCCACTTGAAATCAAATTATTAACCGAAGCGGATGGATCACAATCTATAGTTCCTCCATAGTATCCGGTTGTGTAGATACTTCCATTGTGTGTTAATACCGAATATGCTCTATCACTGCCTACATTTCCAAACGAAAAAGCCCATGAATAACTACCGGAATTATCATACGCAGCTAGAAAGCAATCGGCATTCCCAACTGAAACAAGATTGCTAATGTTCGTTGATGGGTCAAAATCTGAGGTTCCATAAAAATAACCGCTAATAATTATTTTATTATTCATATCCAAATCAATGCTTTCAACAATTTCAAGATTTGTTCCTCCGAATCGTTTTGCCCATACATAATTTCCTAAATTATCGTATTTGGCGATATACCCATCGGAGGTTCCGGCGGATACTAAATTGGAAATACTTGCTGACGGATCAAAATCTACGGTACCATAAAAATACCCGGTTGTGTATATATTTCCTGATGCATCAAGCACAATTGAATTTCCGACATCTTGTGACGAACCACCGATCTTATTTGCCCAAACAAGATTTCCATTCATATCGTATTTAGAAATAAACGCATCTTCGCTGCCGGATGCTGTGAGCATATAAGCCGGTGCTGCCGGATCAAAATCTGCTACTCCAGTAAAATATCCGGTTAAATATATATTCGAATTATCTATGGTAATTGCTTTTGGGATTTTATTTGCACTTCCAATTATCCCTTTGCTCCAAACATAATTTCCGTTCAGATCATACTTAGCAATAAACATTGCAAACTCAGAAAAGCCTGAAGTAGATAATGTTGCTGTTGCTGGAGAAGGATCAAAATCTGTGGTCGTTTGAAAATACCCTGCAACAAGAACGTTCCCCGCCGCATCAGAATTAATTACGCATCCACTCTCGGCTCCTACCAGAGAGCCTACTCCCCCAATACTTTTTGCCCATAAATAATTTCCTGAATTGTCGTATTTTGCAAAAAATGCATCCTGATCATTCACACCTAAGTATGAAGTGAGTGTTGAAGTAGCAACGGAAGGATCGAAGTCAATAGTTCCATTATACGAACCTGTAAGATAAACATTACCCGTGGGATCTATATATAGATCCGCAGCACTACATACAGATCCGAAGTTTATTTGTTCAACCACTATACATTTGGCCCAAATATAATTACCGGATGGGTCGTACTTTGTAATAAAAATACCATCGGTAACAGGAGATGATAATGTAGCGGTTACAGCCGAAGGGTCAAAGTCTACCGTACCAATAAAATTTCCCATTGTATATACATTACCGGCTGCGTCCTTTTTAATTCGTTTACCGTTATCAGTACCCCCAACGGTTTCTTGCGCGGAAAATCCGTAGAGTAAATTACATGATGACAGATCATATTTCCCTACAAAAAATGAGCTTCCGCTTGAAGCGACTAAATTATTTACAGCTGACGATGGGTCAAAATCTGAAGTGTTGTAAAGCTGCCCTGTTATTAATACACCTGAATTGCCATCGAGCGTAATTGCTCTTCCAATATCATTGCTTACACTATTACCTAACATGTTTTTCGCCCAAACATAGTTTCCATTAACATCATATTTAGCAAGAAAAATATCTACATCGTTTCCATCATTTGTTGCTGTTATTAAGTTTGCTGTTGAAGAAGATGGGTCGAAGTCACAAGTAAGTCTAAAACCTCCGGTTACATAAATACTTCCTAATGCATCGGCTACAATTGAATATGCTGCATCAAAATTCATTCCTCCAATACTCCTTGCAAAAATTAAATTCCCCGAAGAATTATACTTCGCGAAAAAAGCGTCAACACCCCCAACAATTGACAAATTGTAAACTCCTGCGCTAGGGTCAAAGTCGGTTGTTCCTCCATAATCTCCTGCTATATACAAATTCCCTGATGCATCTGAAAAAATGCAATAAATATCTTCTCCGGCAGAACTACTTGACATGTTCTTTGCCCAAACATAATTACCGTTTAGATCGTACTTCGCAATAAATATATCGCTACTTGAACCTGTTACTAGTGTATTTGTTGAAGCAGAAGGGTCAAAATCAACTGTACCTTTAAATTGGCCGGCAATATAAACGTTTCCTGCCCCATCACTTGAAACTGAATGAGCATAATCTGCAAATGTACTTCCAAACCTATGTGCCCATACATAGTTACCGGCTGAAGTATACTTAGCAATAAAAATTTCTAAATTCCCGGTCGAAATAAGATTTACTGTACTTGCAGAAGGGTCAAAATCTAACGTTCCGCTGAAACTTCCTGTCAAAAGAATATCTCCATTCATGTCAACGTTTAATCCCTCTGCAAAGGCATTGAGGGTTGTGTTTCCAATAATTCCTTTAGCCCAAACAAAATTTCCGGACGGATCGTACTTTGCTAAAAAAAGATTTGTTCCATATTGTTGAACAAGATTTGAAACGTTTGTCGAAGGATCAAAGTCAACCGTATAAACAAACGACCCGGCAACATATACATTCCCGGCGGCATCAACGGCAAGAGCAGGGCAATCTTCTATACCTAAACCACCAAAACCTTTTGCCCAGATCAAATTTCCGGTTGGTCCATACTTAGCAATAAAGAAATCCTGAGATCCGTAATAAGATGATAGATTAAATATAGCCGGGGAGGGATCAAAATCTACGGTGCCAATAAACGACCCACATACAAATGTATTACCTGACACATCTGTTTTTATGCATTTTCCAACATCATCTCCACCACCAGTGGATCCAATAGAGTTTGCCCATTGAAAGCCCGGCGTTTGTCCATCTAATAAGACGGTTGTTAAAAACAACATTCCTAATAAAATTAATTTTCTCATAGCATATATTTTTTAAATTATTTTAATAAAATTATTTTGTATGTAGCGCTTGCGTTTTCTGAACTCACATTGATCAAATACATTCCGTTCGACAGTTCTTTAAAATTCAACTCTGATGTTTGCCCATTCATTTTTGAACCCATAATCGTATTACCCAAAATATCGCTCACTTTTATGTCGGCATTTATATCACTAAGTGCCGAGATGGTTACTATGCCATTTGTTGGATTTGGGAAAAAGGCGATCGTTTTAATTAGAACATCAGATTCATTGATTCCGGTTCCCGGCGTTTTTATAGGGATCTTTATATAACCAATCGATTTTCTTTTCAGATTATAGTTTTTTGCAGACACCGCTACTTGCGAATAGGTTGCTGCAGGTTCGTTAGCCAATAAGGTTTGCCAATTGTTACCTACCTTATAAAATTTATTGTGTTCAAAGCCTTGAGAGTACCCGGCTGTTGAATAATTATTTTTTACGGAAAAATATTCGCGATATACTGTTGAGTCCAAATTGTACCCTGTTAACTTGATGCTATCTAAATTCAAATTAAGATCGGTGTTATCCGCATTAATGTAATACATGTACATGTATTTGTTTCCCGGATTAATGAATGTGTAAAATCGTGTATTTGGGTATGCGGCTGTATTATTAATGGTATTGCCGATCCAATTCAACGAATCAAGCGAGATGTGACGGGCTAAACTCGTTGCCCAATACGCCATACGTTTTACATTACCCGACGTAGCATCCTGAGCAGCTCCATCGCCAATTGAATTGGTTCCTGTTCGTTTGCTCAAACATCCATTTTGTTGCGCCGAAACACCATTAAAAAATGTGCTATACTGAAACATATCACTTGCGCCTGCAATTTCCCAATTAGAACGGAACATGGCCATTTTCCAACCAAGGGTTAAAACAGCATGGTTAAATGTATTATGGAAGAGATAGGTTGTATCATCATTATTGTTCTCTAAAATATTCCACTCGGTCATCCATATTTTTTTATTATTGGCGGCACTAATTCCCAATTGTGTTTTATATCCATCCATTATTTTGTCTACAAAACCCGAATCAATAAATTTAAATGTTTCTTTCAATTGGCAATCAAATGATGATCTGAGGGTATCATCTTCGGTGTTTGGATAGTAAGAATACGGGTGATTAAAATTGGTTGAGCTAGTTGTGTGAGCGCGTAAATAATTTTTGTATTGAGCGGGCCCTGTTGTATTTAATAAACAATTGTTACACGAACTTCCGGGCATCCCTTCCTGGTTACTGCCCCAGTATTTGTCATCAAAATATTTATGTATAACAAATGCATCTCCTGAAGTAACCGTGGTTGGAGTACTCCCAACAGTGACATTGATCACTGTATTCAAATTTGTAGCTAACTGTGTATTCCACGTATTAAAACGAGAAGCGCTTGAGCTTGCCATACTACAGCCGTAATAATCCGTATGTGTTGCTGCCGCAAGAGGCGCGGTTGGAAATCCTATCTTTATATTTGGAAAATTAGAACGGATGGCGCTGATATAATCGCCTTTTGGGGTTAAACAGCCGGTGTAAAGTGGCGGTCCAAAACCTCTCACATAATTATAAAATTGATTCCCGGCATTTAGATCAGGAAAAATATCATTGTTTGCTTTTCCCCATGATTCGTTCGATAATTCAATTCCAACCACATTGATCGACTTGATACCGTTTAAGCTTACTTTGGTTAATTGATCTAGTGTTTTTACAAGATCCGCAGGGGTGCCCGAAAAAATATTAGCTACATAAATAACATTTATGCGTTCGCCGGTTTGCAAACTGTCTTCCATTTCTTTTACATACTGTATAAATTTAGTTAGATAGCTTTGTGGTATTTGTGTTTTTTGCCTTCTATAATTACAATACCATGTTTGAAGTTCGCTGGTATAACTCGAAGCTGCAGCTGTTGTTGTAAAAACTGATGGTACCGAGGCATTGTAATTTAAAGGAACCGAGAACTGATCAAAAGCGATCGGGCATGTATATGTAGTAACCAGGGGCGTAAAAGTTAATGGATTTTGTATGCTATTATATCTGTCTGCTAAATATGCCGCAACATTTGCAAAATTAATTCCATACCCGGCCGTGTCTTTATTCATGCTATAATTATCTGCATCTCCGGCCGATGGAAAACGAATAACACGTGGCTTCAGGTTCTTTACATTATCCGTACATACATTATCTGTACAGGTATTATAAAAATTTACAAAGGATAAACCATGATGCTCTGCGTTTATTACTTTGATATTTGAAGTGTTCATTTGTATGTTTTGACCAATACTTGATAAAGCTATGATGATGCCCAATATGAACAGGTAAGCTTTTCGGGGGTTGATATTATCCATGATTTCTATTTATACTATCAAACCTAAGCCATTCGTACGGGCTTTCCTTAGTGGAATTAGGTTAAAGGGCGATCGCTTTAGGAAAAGGCACCATCCGTTTAGGCAAAATTTAAGCCTTTTATTGGGAATTCTTGAGTGGGGTAGTTATTCGGATGAGCGTACCGGTTCTTTGCATGGCCGAAAGGTCGGTAATTTCCAACGTAGTTCCGGGTAAAAGTTTCAAACGTGCGGTAACATTTGAAAAACCAATAGAACGGTGTTCTGATTTAGTACTCTTTCGCGAATGATCAATACCTACCCCATTATCTTCTATCTCAATTTGTATGCTATCCCCTTTTTGATCTATTCGTAAGACAATACTCCCCTTTTGATCCATTTGGTTGAACGCATGAATAATGCTATTCTCAATAAAGGGTTGAATGATCATATTAGGAATATATACACCTATTGGATCTATTGCTTTATTACAAATGATCTTGAAATCAAATTTGCCCTCAAAGCGCATTTCCTCCAATTGTAAATAATATTCAATGCGTTTAAGTTCTTTAGATAATACGATGTAACGTTGATCCGCATGATCAATAGTTAATCTTATTAATTGAGCAAATTTGGCAAGATATTCGCTCCCATTACGCATATCATTATCATTGATAAAACTTTGTATAGAATTAAGTGCGTTAAAAATAAAGTGGGGGTTAATGGATGCCATCAATGCTTCATAACGCAATTCATTCAATTGATTTAAATAGTTGAGTCTCTCTGCGTTCTTCTTATTGTTCAATAAAATAATGAGGATGAGGATGAAAAGGATCAATACAACTACACCTATTTTAAACCAGCCCGTTTCCAAAAAAAAAGGTTCCGGAACAACTACAATACTAACTGGTGCACTCCAGTTGATCTGATCATTGGATCCTCTAAAGCTAATAGTAGCTATAGGTAATGGCAGATTATTGAAATTGATGCTGCTTCCTTCAATCTGTACCCAATTTTGCGAATTGATCCTATACTGGTAAATAATGTCATCTGAATGTATCAGATCGGCGCCGGTTAAATAAATGGTTAGGCTACGCTCATCACGATTTAAATACAAAGTATCGTTTATAGCTGAGCTTTTGTTATTTATAGAGATATTGGATATCCGTATATTTTTTTCATTTACAAACTCATTATCAAAATAAGAGAGGTCTAAAACACTAACACCTGAAGTAGTTCCTATAATAATACAATTGCACTTCCTATTGTAACACATCGAATTTATCTGCTTTGAAATAATACCATCAAATACATTTAGGTGAATTATTCCCGTGTCATTTAAACAAAACAAACCTTCCGGAGCAGCAAACCATAATCTCTTCTTGCCGTCTTCCACCGCAGTTCGCACATTGGTGAATTTCCTCCCAAAATAGATTTCACTATATGTCCAGCTTCCATTTACATGTTCTACCAACCCAAATTCAGTACAAAAAATAAGGGTCCCATTCTCCCTTTGAATAATGTCGTATATTTCTCCATTAAGCCCTTTTTGATTATGCCTCAGAAATTTTCCCGCACTGAGTGAGCCAACGCCGCTTGAGGTTCCCACCCAAAGTGTTCCGTCATTTGCGTAAAATAATCGGTTAGTCTTTACGCCTCGCTCATTATTTTTGAATAGCTCAACGCTATCAGTAACTATTATTTCGTTTTTATTATTTACTTCACCAGAATATAAACTTCGTCCCCATGCCCCGAATGCAATTTTATTTTTGTAAACATTACTTACTGCACTGCAAACAAAAAATGTGCTCCTGTCACTTCTGTAATTTATTTCGCCATAGTTAGATACAACTAATCCACCTGAAGAGTTATTTCCAACAAACAAATAACCGTCGTCGCTAATTGCAGCATCAAAAACATATGTAGTTGCGTTTTTTGAGAAGTACTTAAATTGTTGCTCCCTATTAGAATTAAGGTTCATTTGCTTCAAACCAAAATTAGTACATAAAAATATATCATCACCCTTGCCATTTATAACCCTACTCACGTAAGCGGGCGAACCGGAATTATCTGAAAGATTCTCAAGAAATGAATTATAGAAATAATAAACACCATTGTTTAGTGTTGTTAGCCAAATGTTACTTTTACTATCTTTAAAAATTGACGTTATGAGAAGTCGTTTAACGCCAAGAATGGAATCTATGTTCACGCATTTTTTTAAGGGTGTAATAATATAATTATCATCGGAGGTTAATGATGAACACCAGATATTGCCATGCTTATCTAAACAAAGCCCCTTTATATTGAATTCATTTGCTGAAACCCTTATTGAGTCAACAACTTTAAGATCCACTATCTTGTAAACAACGCTTGTTCCGCCCAGATAAAATTCCTTGGCCGACACTGGATAGTAACTGTATACTTTTTTTGCTAGCCCTTTTATGTTAAGATCCTCAAGTGACGTGCCTTTAAGCTTATAAACTGCGGCATCTTTTAAAACTATAAGATTATTTTTGCCATCAACAAAAGCGTCGGTTATACCATAAATAATAGTTCGTTTCTTTATCGCATCTACGTTATCATACACAATAAGATGCACGCCACGATTAATGGTAATTATTGTGTTATCTACAATATATAATCGCTCGCCAATATATTCTTTTGCCGTATCCGAAACTATCTCTTTTGCTTGTCCTTGCTTTATACTAAATATCCCTTTGCGTTTACTAAACGCCCAAATTGTATTATTGTATTCGGCAATAGATGTAATAAGGCTGCCACTAAGGCCCGATGCATTATTGTAATGTGTTCGATGATTTCCTGCAAAACAATCTAAACCATTGTCGGTTCCAAACCACATCTTACCGTTCTTATCTTCTAAAATAGAAAAAACCGAACTGCTTGACAAACCATCCTTAACCGATAGATTTTTATAAACGCCAAACTGTGATCTTAAACAAGAAAATATCAGTGTAAAAATTAAAATAAGTATTTTACCTTTATTTACCAATACTGATCGAATATTCTTTCATGAAGTCAAGAAAAGATGCGTGATTGTTTTTTGATATTTCGTATTTGCTGCCATTGATCATCACTACATAACCGCCATCTGTGCGGGTATACTCCTTTACGTGTTGCGCGTTGATTATGCACGATTTATGTATCCTGAAAAATAATTCAGTAGGCAAACTCCTTTCAAAATCCTTTAAAGTTTTTGATACCAAT
The DNA here is from genome assembly GCA_016705695.1 of Sphingobacteriaceae bacterium. Lineage (GTDB taxonomy): Bacteria > Bacteroidota > Bacteroidia > B-17B0 > Aurantibacillaceae > Aurantibacillus. Next base: position 44,959 of record JADJLA010000005.1, on the reverse strand, counting down.
AGATCCTTACCATCGGTAAATAGCACTTTAGTATAATTATCCTCTCCTTTTAATATAAGAACTTTATCAATTTCAGAATAATAAATGCCTGATGAAGTAGACAAGGCTAATTTTTTTTGTGCCGTATTGATCGCAGTCCTAATAACAGGATCTTTTACAAGAGAATAATGTTTTAATACTTTATTTACTGCTGCCTGAAGATCTGAAATGATAATGGGCTTTACCAAATAATCTAAAACTCCAACTCTCAAAGCATCAATCCCAAAATCACTATGAGCTGAAACAATCACGGATACAAAATTCTTTACCTCAAATGATCGCAAAAATTCGATCCCGTTCATCTCAGGCATATGGATATCTACAAATACTACTTCGGGGGTCTGTTCAACTATCATTAGACGTGCTGTTATTGCTGAATTAGCCTCACCGATCACTTCCAATTCAGGAAAATATTTTTCCAATACAAGCCTGAGATTCTTTCTTGCTTTCTCCTCATCATCAATAATGATCGTTTTGAATTTTCTTAAAACCATTTGATCAATTTTTTACCATGCAAGTGCTTTATATTTAGTTTTCGTTATAAATAACCTCTAACAAAGTTTGCCCAACAGCCTCTAATGTATTTTTATCAATGGTTTTGATATCATCGCTATTCTTGTGATGATGCTCAAAGAAACTATTTTTATATGCATCGTAATGCAAAATATCAATGGTTGGTATTTGCGCGATCTTATTAATGAATGTATGGTCGTCGGTCATCTCCCCAGTTTCTTCATCAACAAAATAAGCTGAAGCGCCACTGGTTTTTGCTGCCTTCCAAACTTTTGTTACCACATCATTGGCATAAAATGTTGAAATTTCTTCTTTAGGAAAACGGGCATCCTTTGCTCCTACCATATCTAATAAAATTCCATAGTTTGCTGTGTATCCTGGCTTATGTGGATTCTTGCTCCAGTGTTGTGAACCTAAACACCAGGTATCGGGCATTCCTCCATTATCGCCGTAATCCTCAAGATCAAATAACACAATATCAATTCCAACATTCGGATTTTTTGTTTGAATGACGCGAGCCACTTCAATTAATACACCTACGCCGCTAGCGCCATCATTTACACCAGGACAAGGATTTGCTCTCAACTTAGGGTCAGTTTCTTTTTCGCTAAAAGGTCTGCTATCATAATGCGCGCACAATAAAATTCTTTTTTTGTTTTGAGGATCAAAAGAGGCGATCACATTTTTAAGGAGCCAGCTTTTTCCATCGTAGGTAGTTGCACTTGCTGCTTGAATTAATACTTGCGCGCCAAATTTTTTGAACATCTTCTCATAATAAGCAACTGTATTCTCGTGCGCTTTACTTCCCGGAGTGCGCGGACCAAGATCTGCCTGGTACTTTACAAAAGCAAATGCGCTATCTTCATTAAAATTGGGCGGAACAACACGAAGCTTTGTCTCTACTTTCGGTTGGGTTGTATTGGTATTATCCGTTGTGACATTTGTGTTATCATCGGTTTTCTCAGGCCCACATGAAGAAAGTAAAATTGAAAATAATATGTATTTAGGAAAATGCTTCATTCAAAATTCATTACTCATAATTAAATAGTCCAAGTACTTCCTTCTTTTCCGTCTTTAATTTTTACACCTGCTGCCACAAGTTTATTACGCAACTCATCACTTAATTGGAAATTCTTATCCGCTTTTGCTTTAGCTCGCATGTCTAATAAAACATCTACCACATTGTGTAATACAGTTGCAGCCTCTCCATTATCTTCTTCAAACTTCACGCCGCAAATATCAACTAAAAAATTCTGGAAGATCACATGTAACAGATCAATATCAGCTCGCGTTAAAGATGATTTACCATCATTGGTAGAATTAATTATTCTTGCCGCATCAAACAACTGCGCCATCATCACCGATGTATTCAGATCATCATTCATGGCATCGTAACACGCTTTTTGCAAAGCAGCAATGTCTTCAGTTGACTTATCCGATGCTTTTAGTGTACGTAATGTTTTATATGCATCGTGTAAACGATCAAATGCAGTTTCGGCAGCATTCAATGCATCATTACTAAAATCTAACGTGCTGCGATAATGCGTTTGCAACATAAAAAAACGTACCACCATTGGATTATAACCTTTGGTAAGTAAGTGGTGAATGCCGCTGAACAATTCGCGAGGTAAAAAACTATTCCCTAAGCTCTTACTCATTTTTTGCCCATTTACTGTAAGCATATTTGTATGCATCCAATAATTGGCAGGTTGTTTACCGCAATACGCCAAATTTTGAGCTATTTCGTTGGTATGATGTGTTGGCGCAAGATCCATTCCGCCACCGTGTATATCAAAATGCGCGCCTAAATATTTTGTACTCATGGCGCTACATTCAATATGCCATCCCGGAAAACCTTGACCCCAAGCACTACGCCATTGCATCAAATGTTCTGGCTTTGCTTTTATCCATAATGCAAAATCTAAACGCCCGCGTTTTTCATCTTGCCCGTCAAGATCGCGCGTGCCTTCTAACAGATCTTCTAATTTTCTTCCGGTGAGTGCTGTGTAATTATGTTCCTTCGCAAATTTCTCTACATCAAAATAAATTGTACCATTCGATTCGTATGCGTATCCGTTCTTAATAATTGTTTCGGCGATCTCTTGTTGCTCGATGATGTGCCCTGTTGCAGTTGGCTCAATACTTGGTGGAAGATTATTGAACTGACGCATTACTTCACGAAAATCTACCGTGTACGCTTGCACAATTTCCATTGGCTCTAACTGTTGCAATTTGGCTCTCTTACTGATTTTATCTTCTCCAACATCGCCATCGCCCTCTAAATGTCCGGCATCGGTAATGTTTCTTACATACCTTACTTTATATCCGCAATGCAATAAATAACGATATACAAGATCGAACGAAATGAATGTACGGCAATTTCCTAAATGCACATCGCTGTAAACTGTTGGTCCACAAACATACATTCCAACGTACGGTGGGTTAATAGCTTTAAACTCTTCTTTTTTGCGAGTTAGTGTATTATATAAAAAAAGCGGTTGCATAAGTATGTAAATATACAATAAATAAAAAAGACGGAAATACTATCCGTCTTCTTTAATGTATATTGTGTCCGCCACGGCGGATTAATTACTTTTCTTTCTCAACTTCTCCGTCGCCCACGTAAATTCCATCTTTATAGATTGCAATGCGGTTAAGGAGGCCATTGTCATCATAGATATAGGCTTTGCCTTCCATTAAACGATTATCTTTAAACTTACCGTTCTTGCTCACTTGTTTGTTCTTATTGTACAAAATATGACTTCCGTTTAAAGCAGTAACTATAGTATTTTTGTTTCCTCCAACGCCAGCTGTAACGATCTCTTCTTTTTTAATCTCAGTAAGCGATTTACTTGGGGCATATTTAGCAGCATCATCTTTTTTAGCAACTTCCTTTTTTGCATCAAAAGTTTTAATGCTCGCAACATCAACATCGCCATTACTATAATTCTTAATGGCTTTAATGTCTCCACCTTCGTGATATTCTTTTATTTGCCCTGCTTCTTTTCCATTAGCAAAATTTCCTTCAACAGCTACTTGGCCATTATCGTATTTGTATGTTTAAACACCATCACGTTTTCCGCCTGCATTAAACTTAAAATCGTGTTGTACTTGTCCGTTCTCGTAATACAGTTTATAATCGCCTACCCATTTATTATTTTTCCAGTTTCCTTCTTCTTTTTGTTTCCGTTCTCGTAATACATAATGGCGTATCCATCTGGACGGCCATTTTGAAACGTAAGATCGTTCTTTTTGTTTCCGTTACAGTAGAACTCATTCCACTTCCCAACCTTACGATTTTCTTTGTAAGCACCTTCTTCAGCTTTTTGTTCGGGCTTAAAACAATTACCGGGTTTATGTTTTCCCATTAAAACCCATTTACCTTGTTTTTTTCCAACTTGGTCAATAAAATTAATGGTGTCTTTAGAATTTGGTAACAATTCGAACGATTGCGCATTAATGGCACTCGTTGAAAAAATAAAAACGGATGTGATAAATAGCTTCATTTTCAGTTAGTTGTATCAAAGCTAGTTTTAAAGCTTCTTAGAACCAAAAAAATTAAGCGAAAAAAAGGAGGCTTTTATCTAATAAACAAAAAAGTCCCAACGTTACCGTTGGGACTTAAATACTTTAAATAAAGCTAGTTTTCTATTTGGGTATCACCAACATAAATACCGTCTTTGTACATACTAACACGGGTTAGAATCCCATCTTCATTGTAAATGTAAGCTTTACCTTCCATTAAACGATTGTCTTTAAATATGCCATCTTTCGTTATCTGTTTGCTTTTATTATACAATGTAAACTTACCGTTCAATACAATTGGCCCCTTGCCTTTTACTGCGCCTTCATTTGGTTTTTCATCTGGTTTCAAAACAATTTTTGGCGCATTATCTACTGGGTTATCTGATTTCTGAACCAAAGGTTTCTTAGGTTGAAATTCCTTGATAGTAGCTACGTCAACATTTCCTTCTGCATAATTCTTTTCTGCTTTGATATCGCCATTCTCATAAAATTCTTTGATCAGGCCGCTTTCTTTTCCATTAGCAAAATTACCTTCAATGGCTTTTTGACCATTATCAAAGAAATAAGTTTGTGGCCCATCACGTTTACCTGCTGCGTTAAATGCAAATTCGTGCTGTACTTGACCGTTCTCATAAAATAATTTATACTTCCCTACCCATTTATTGATCTTCCAATTACCTTCTTCGCTGATCTTACCATTTTCATGGTACATGATAGCGTATCCATCAGGGCGACCATTAACGAAAGTTAATTTATTCTTCATGTTACCATTGCAGAAATACTCTATCCAAGCACCAGTTTTGCGGTTATCGGCGTATTTTCCTTCCTCGATCTTTTGTTCTGCAGTAAAACATGTTCCGGGTTTGTGTTTACCTCTAAGTATCCACTTACCTTGCTTTTTTCCGGCGATATCTATTTTATTTAGAGTATCGTTCCCAACAATCTCCGAACTTTGCGATTGTGCAAAGGTTACAAAGGAAATCATTAAAAATATTGGTAATAGTTTCTTCATGTTCTATCAAATTTAATAATAGTTTAACGATATGAAATGTTTTTTAGCTTAATTAATTGATTTTATCGATAAGTGCCGTTGTGTACTTTGTTCTATGTTTTCTTACGGCAGATGAGGCTCAGGGTTACAAAAAAGAAGGTTTTTTGATGTTTTTTATCAGACTTTAGTTTTTAGATTACTTAGCATTGAGCTAACCAGCAATTCAAGGTTATACTTTTCCTTCCAACCCCAGTGTTGGCGGGCTTCGCGGTCGTCGATACTTTTTGGCCAACTGTCGGCTATTTGCTGTCGAAAGTCGGGTTTATAGGTAATTTTAAAGTTAGGAATGTGCTTTTTTATCTCATCTGAAATTTGTTTAGGATCAAATGATAATCCGGCTAAATTATAGCTTCCTCTAATGTTAATTTTATCAATTGGTGCATGCATTAGCTCAATTGTGGCCCTAATGGCATCTTCCATGCACATCATGGGTAAAGTTGTGTTTTCGCTCAAAAAACACTCATAGGTGCCGTTTTTGAGGGCTTCGTAGAAAATATGCACTGCATAATCAGTTGTACCCCCTCCTGGCGCGCCCTTCCAACCAATTAAACCCGGATATCTGATACTTCTTACATCAACTCCAAATTTTTTAAAATACCATTCACACCAGCGTTCGCCGGCCTGTTTACTAATGCCGTAAATAGTGCTTGGTTCCATTACTGTATACTGTGGTGTATTTTCTGTTGGTGTAGTTGGACCAAATACAGCAATAGAACTTGGCCAATAGATCTGCTTTATGTGTTTTTCTTTTGCAAGATCAAGAACGTGAAATAAACTTTCCATGTTCAATTTCCATGCAAACATAGGATTTTGCTCTCCTGTTGCAGATAACATTGCAGCTAAATGATACACTTGAGTGATCTGATGTTTTTTTACAACATCAAATAACGCTTTACCATCAAGCGCATCTAATTTTTCGAAGGGATTATTTGCTAAGGCAGGCGATTCTTTAATATCAGAAGCAACCACATTACTACTTCCATAAATTTTAGAGAGACTTTCGGCTAACTCTACTCCTATTTGACCACCTGCTCCAATGATCAGGATCTTTTCGTGTGTACCGGACATATCAACTACATTTAGTATCTTTACAAACCTAAGTATTTAGAAGGTATTTTAAAAACTTTTATCTACTTAAAGTGATAATATAAACTGCAATTATTTTTATCAGACCTATGGCATTATTAGTAAACCGGATCGACAAGAGCGTTCTTAAGCAAAGCCTTAAGGAAGAGGCCTTCCAAAGAAAAACAATTTCTTTTTACAGGTATGTGAATATTTCAAACCCCGACACCTTAAGGGACGAACTTTTTAAAATGTGGACAGAGCTAAATTGCTTTGGACGAATTTACATTGCCAACGAAGGCATTAACGCGCAAATGAGTGTGCCCGAACATAATTGGGAGGAGTTTGAAGAAAAGTTGAATCGCGTTGGGTATTTTAAAGATGTGCCTTTTAAACACGCCGTGGATGGGAACGGAAAATCGTTTTACAAACTTATTGTAAAAGTGCGCGAAAAAATTGTGGCCGATGGAATTCATGATAAAGACTTTGATGCATCTAATACCGGAAAATATTTAAGCGCCAAAGAATTCAATACAGCCATTGAAGATCCAAACACCATAGTGATAGATATGCGCAATCATTACGAAAGTGAAGTTGGGAGATTTGACCGAGCCTTTTGCCCTGATGCGGATACGTTTAGAGAAGAATTGCCTTTAGTAATTGATCATTTAAAAGGGCAGGAAAATAAAAAAGTGGTAATGTATTGCACCGGCGGAATTCGTTGCGAAAAAGCAAGTGCTTATTTTAAATACAAAGGTTTTAAAGATGTGAATCACTTACATGGCGGAATTATTCAATATGCCAAAGAAGTAAAAGATCAAAAGTTAGAAAGTAAATTCCGTGGGATAAATTTTGTGTTTGATGAGCGTATTGGCGAAAGGATCACTGAAGATGTGTTAAGTAATTGTCATCAATGTGGAAAACCTTGTGATGTGCACGTGAATTGCAAGAATGATGATTGTCATTTACTTTTTATTCAGTGCGAAGAGTGCACTACAAAAATGGACGGCTGTTGTACCGAGAATTGTAAAAGTATTTTTCATTTACCAATTGACGAACAACGCAAATTACGCAAAGGCCGCGTAAAAAATGGACCTGAATGTTTATCTGTTTACAAAAGCAGATTGAGGCCGAATTTGGCGGAGATATTGAAGGCTGAATTAAATTTAAAAAAATAAATTGTCGTTTAAAACTTACATATTACTTCCTCTCTTCCTGTTTTGCTTTCAAAGTAAAGCTCAAGATAAACCACTCACTGAGTATCAAAAAGCGCGAGCTACCCATAGCGCTACCATAGATAAAATGATTGAACACATACATGCGGGAGATTCGCTCGCATTCTTTGATCTAATAAAAGCGAATAAATTATTGTCTATCAAAAAAGGCGATCGTTTTTTACTGGCTTATTGTTATGAAAAAATTGGAACTTGGCATTACTATAAAGGCAACTACAAAACAACGATACTTTATTTCGACTCAGCAATAGTTATTTCTAAAAAAAACAAATTACAAGAATTAACCAGCTCGTTTTGTATGAATATGGGCTCGGTTTATTTTATGTCGCGCAACTATTCTGAGTCGCTTAAATATTTTAAATACAGTCAGGAGATAATGGAAAAACTAAAGACAGAAGGATTACCAATGCTTTATGGTAACATGGCCTTACTTTACCAAGAAATAGGAGATCTGGAGAATGCCAAAAGATATTTACACCGAAACATGCCCTTTGTAAAATTGAAAAAGGAGAAAGATAGCTATGCCAAATCCTTGAACAATCTCGCGCTCATTTATAAAAAAGAGAATAATTATAAAGCCGCTGATAGTATTTACAGAATTGGATACGCGATAGCCAAAGCCAACGGTCTATTAGACGATTACGCTGACATTACTTACAATCTTGTTACAATACTAACGCTACAAAAGAAATTTGAAGAGGCTAAAGAATTCAATCTTGAATTGTTAGAATATGTAAAGAAACACAAGGATGTATCATGGACAAAACAAGTAAAACAAAATATGGCGCAGATATGCTACGATCTAAAGGATCTGCCGGGTGCAAAAAAGTATCTTTATGAATCCGAAAGCATTTCTCTTAAGGATGAGGATATGGATGAAGATGATATTAATTCGTTGCTTACGGCTGCAGTGCTTTATCACAAGTTAGGTGTTTATGATAAAGCATCGCAAACCTTCCTAAAACATTACAACCTATTTGAGAAGAGTGGGAAAGAAAAAAATTGATGGATGCAGCGCAACTAAGTTATAAATACGAAAAACATAAGGATTCCTTAGGTGTTGCTAAAGAAAAAGAAATAACTGACCTAGAAAATCTTCGCGTTCAAGAAAAGGCAGAAGCCAAATTAAAGCAACAACGAATTATTATTTTTGTTTCATTGTTTGGTTTCATAGTGATCATTGGCTTTTCTATTTCCCTTATAAGGGCAAATAGAAATAAAGAAAAAGCGAATAAAGAAATCACCCATCAGAGAGGTTTACTTGCTGAAAAAAACAAAGAGCTCACCGATTCCATCACATACGCTCAACGTATTCAACAATCATTACTTCCACCTTTAGATCTTTTAGAAATTCTATTGCCAAAACATTTTTTAGTTTACATGCCAAAAGATATTGTAAGCGGCGACTTTTTTTGGGCCAAGAAATTAAATGCTAGCGAAATTTTTGTTGCGGTGGCCGATTGCACAGGACATGGTGTGCCCGGAGCAATGATGAGTGCTTTAAGCATTCAAAATTTGAATGAACTATCTACACAAACACGTTCAGCTTCCGAATTGCTTTCTTTGCTAAATATCAGTCTTAAAAACACACTTAATCAAGGCCAAGAAGGATTTTCGAAAGATGGTTTGGATATTTGCTTGTGTAAAATAAACAGTAAAGAAAGAAAAATAACATACAGTGGGGCAAACCGTTCGTTACAAATATACAATGACAAAGGCTTGAAGGAAGAAATAAAAGCTACTAAAACAGGGATTGCAGGGCATACACCCGATGATCAAATATTTGCTGAGCACGAAATAATTATTGAGCCAAATGAAATGGTAGTTATGTCAACCGACGGATTTGCCGATCAATTTGGAGGTCTTGAAAATAAAAAAATTACCACAAAACGATTTAAAGAGTGGATAACTGAGATCATTGATGTAAACGATAAAAAAACGGAACTTGAACAGCGCTTTAACAGCTGGAAAGGGAGTAAAGATCAAATTGATGATGTATGTGTTCTAGGTTTTAAAATTTAATTAAATTTGCCTTATGCCAATTTATCACAAACTGGGTAGTTTCCCACAAAAGCGCCATACTGTGTTTCAATCGAAACAAGGAAAGCATTATTACGAACAGCTATTTGGCACCGAAGGCTTTAATGGCTTTTCTTCTCTGCTATATCACACACATCGCCCAACGCAAGTTAAGGAGATCTTAAAAAGCGTGGATGTGCGTCCGAAAATTGCTATCGATAAAAACATCAAATCACTTTTATTAAAAGGATTTGAGATAAAACCAACATCCGACTTTTTAGATAGTCGTAAAACTGTTTTAGTAAATAGCGATTGTTCTATTGGACTTGCTGCACCTCAGCAAAGCATGAAAACTTATTTTTATAAGAATGCTGATGCCGACGAAATGCTTTTTATTCATAAAGGAAAAGGCACCCTAAGAACATTTATGGGAAATATTCCCTTTGAATATGGCGATTACTTGATCATCCCCCGCGGCATGATCTGTCAAATGGAATTTGAAACAAACGATAATCGTATTTTTTATGTAGAAAGTTATTCGCCGTTCTATACACCACAACGTTATAAAAATTCGTCAGGACAATTATTAGAGCATTCGCCGTTCTGCGAGCGTGATCTAAAATTACCTTCCGTGTTAGAAACGCATGATGAAAAAGGTGACTTTTTGATCAAGATAAAAAAGGAAGGTATGTTGCATGATGTTTTATATGCAACACATCCTTTTGATGTAGTTGGTTGGGATGGATACAATTTCCCTTGGGGATTTTCGATCCATAATTTTGAACCAATCACCGGACGAGTTCATCAACCGCCTCCGGTGCATCAAACTTTTGAAACTTCAACCTTTGTTGTATGTTCGTTCTGCCCCCGTTTATACGATTATCATCCTAAGGCAATTCCTGCACCATATAATCATAGTAACATTGATAGCGACGAAGTATTATACTATGTGGCCGGTGATTTTATGAGTAGAAATAATATCGAGCAAGGACATATTACTTTACATCCAAAAGGAATTCCTCATGGCCCTGCCCCTGGAGCAATGGAACGCAGCATTGGACAAAAAGACACTTTGGAGTTAGCAGTGATGGTTGATACGTTTAAACCATTAATGGTAACTGAAGATGCAATGAAGATCGATGATGGAAAATATTATAAAAGCTGGGTTGAGTAATTATGAGATCAAAAATTTTAAAAAATAAACTAGAGTTGAGGTCGCATACAATGGCGATGTTGGACTAAAATACCCCTTGTCATTTCAAGCGTAGTCGAAGGGTAGACTTTCAGTTATTAAATAAATAATTTCAAAATAAAAATATTATGGCAGCAAAAGAAGTAAAGAATGTAGAGTACGGTTTAGAAAAAATATTTGAAGGAGCACAAGATTTCCTTCCTTTATTAGGAACCGATTATGTAGAATTTTATGTGGGTAATGCAAAGCAGTCTGCGCATTTTTATAAAACCGCTTTTGGGTTTCAATCGTTTGCTTATGCAGGTTTAGAGACCGGATTAAAAGATCGCACATCATATGTTTTAAAGCAAGATAAAATTAAAATTATTTTAACTACTGCTTTAAAAAGCGATTCTCTCATTGGCGAACATGTAAAAAAACACGGCGATGGTGTGAAAGTAATTGCATTATGGGTAGAAGATGCTCGCAAGGCATTTGAAGAAACAACCAAGCGTGGTGCAAAAGTTTACATGGAGCCCGTAGTTGAGAAAGACGAACATGGCGAAGTAGTTCGTGCAGGTATTTACACCTATGGTGAAACCATACATATGTTTGTAGAACGCAAAAATTACAAAGGCACTTTTTTACCGGGCTTTAAAGAATGGAAAAGTGATTACAATCCAACTCCTGTTGGTTTAAAATTTGTTGACCATATGGTTGGTAATGTTGATTGGAATCAAATGAACCCAACTGTAAAATGGTACGAAGACGTGATGGGCTTTGTGAATTTTTTAAGTTTTGATGACAAACAAATTCATACTGAGTACTCTGCTTTAATGAGTAAGGTAATGAGTAATGGAAACGGTCGTATCAAGTTCCCAATAAACGAACCTGCCAAAGGAAATAAAAAATCACAGATCGAAGAATACATTGATTTTTATGAAGGAGCAGGAGTTCAGCATTTAGCTTTAGCTACAGATGATATTATTAAAACTGTTGCTGAATTAAAAGCAAGAGGCATTGAATTCTTACCTCCTCCTCCACAAGCATATTACGATGAAATTCCAAAGCGTTTGGGTGTGCACCGCGATATGATGAAAGAAGATATTGCTCAGCTACAAAAACTTTCCATATTAGTTGACGCTGACGAGGATGGTTACTTGTTGCAGATATTCACTAAACCGGTTGAAGATCGTCCTACCTTATTTTACGAAATAATTCAGCGTATGGGTGCAACCGGTTTTGGTGCAGGAAACTTTAAAGCTTTGTTTGAGAGTATTGAAAGGGAACAAGCACTCAGAGGAACGCTTTGAGCTGAATTAAATAAATATAAAAGCCATCTTTAGGGATGGCTTTTTTGTTATACAACTTTTTCGAATTGTTTTATCAATCCCACTTCCTTCGCCTTATCAAACAACAAATTCACAGCTTTGGTTCCAACTTCGCCTAGGTCAATTGAAAACTCATTCACATATAAAGCAATATGTTTTTTCATTACTTCCTCGCTCATTTCTTGGGCGTGCTGTTTTACGTAAGGCATGGAACTTTCGGGATTCGCAAAAGCATATTGCACACTTTTTTTAATTAAAGCATCTATATCATTTCGCGTTGTCTCATCCAAACTTTTTGAAGCAACAATTCCTCCTAAAGGAATTGGCGCATGAATTAATCCATCCCAAAATTCACCAAGGTCGCGCACTTTTTTTAAGCCCTTTTGCTCGTAGGTAAAACGGTTCTCATGAATAATTAATCCTGCATCAAACTTTCCATTTAAAACCGCATCTTCAATTTCATTAAAAACCAATTCGGTTTTATTGGTGAGTTTTGGATACGCAATACTCAATAAAAAATTTGCCGTTGTTAATTTGCCCGGGATAGCAATGCTTTTGATTTCGGTCTCCGGATCTTTAATTTCTTTTTTTGAAATGAGCAAGGGTCCGCAGTTAAAACCCAAAGCACTTCCGCTTTTTAGTAAAGCATATTTATCCAACACATAAACTAAAGCGTGATAACTCAATTTTGTTACTGGAAGTTTTCCTTCCATGGCCCATTTGTTGAGTGTTTCCACATCTTCCAAAACAGGCTCAAAGGTATAATCACCTGTGTCTATTTTTTTGTGTACAAGGGCGTCGAAAATAAAACAATCGTTTGGGCAGGGCGAATATCCGATCTTAATATGTTTCAAATAATTCGGTTAAAATATTCAGAACTTTAGTGTTGAGATTTGAAACGGCTAATTTTATCTCCCATTTACTTTTATCACGTTTCTCTACGTAATTTGAAACCGCGCGAATTTGCGTATAATTACTTACGCCTTTGCATGCGGCTAAAAAAGCTGCGCCTTCCATGCTTTCTACATCGGGCGAAAATAATTTTTTAATGCGTTCAATATTTTCTTCATTACCATGAACTTTATTTACAGTAATTCCTTTTACGGTTTTAAGTTCGGCTATTTCTTTTGAGCGCATGATCCATTTACTTTCGTAAACGCTTGTTCCGCTTAATTCAAGATCTTTGTATTTTATAAACTCATCACCATCTTCGGCACCCATTTCGGAAAGTTCATCTTTGGTTACGTTCACTACTTGTCCTAATTTTAAATGTGTATCAAACGCGCCGCAAATTCCAACATTAATAATTGCATCATAAATGGTATGCGAATTTCTTCCAATTTGATACGCGGTATTTACCATTCCTACTCCGGTTATCAAAACCGAAAGCTGACGAGTATCTGATACATAAGATTCTACTAAACCATCACCGGTTAAAATGATAGAATATTTTTCTAACAAAGGTTGAACTTCGAAAGGCGTGGCGGCTACTATGAGGATGTGTGGCATTTGTAATGCTAAGTTACGAATATTTTTAGCCACAAAGGCACGAAGACACAAAGTTTATATAACCAGATGGATAAAATACATATCCTTAAAATGTAGAAAACGTTTCCTTTGTACCTCCGTGACTTTGTGGCAAAATAAAACCTTATATTTGCACCATGGTTTACCTCACTCGCCACGAGCATTTTAATGCCGCGCATAAATTATCAAATCCTAATTGGACCAAAGAGAAGAACGTGGAAGTTTTTGGCAAATGCGCTAACGAGAATTGGCACGGACATAATTATGATTTGATGATAACCGTAAAAGGAAAAGTGGATCCTGATACCGGATTTGTGATGGATGTAAAAAAACTAAGTGAGTTAATTACCGATCATGTTACCGAAAAACTCGACCATAAAAACCTGAATATGGACGTGCCCTTTTTAAAAGATAAATTCCCAAGCACCGAAAATGTAGCTATTGCCATTTGGGAACAATTATCGCCTCACTTGCCAAAAAACGTTAAGCTCCACTGCGTAAAATTGTACGAAACCCCCCGTATTGGCGTGGAATATTTTGGAGGTGAATAGCTAACCCCTTCTTTTATAACCACCAAGACACGGAGACACAGTTTCTTATGTATTTTAATTGAAAAAACCGTGCCTTTGTGTCTTGGTGGTTCAATTAAAACCGATTTTCTGTATTGCAATTATTTCCTTAATTTTAGGTAACCAAAACAAAGAGCCAATGTCCGGCAAACTTCCGGCACAGTTCTTAAAAAAGTGAACATCACGATAAGCCTAACCAACCTATCCTGATCAATTAAAAAAATGACTAAAGTTGCTGTTTATCGTAAAGAGCATTTTAATGCTGCTCATCGTTTGCATAGTTCGTTCATGAGCGATGCAGAAAATGCTGCGTATTTTGGCAAATGCAATTCGCCTAATTATCACGGACACAATTACGAAATTATTGTAAAACTTATTGGTGAGGTAGATCCAAAGACCAGGTATGTTTTTGATATGAAATTGTTGGGCGAAATTATCAAACAAGAGATAGTGGAGCGCTTTGATCACAAGAATCTGAATTTAGATCTTCCTGAATTTAAAAATTTAAATCCTACAGCCGAAAATATTGTAAAGGTTATCTACGATATTCTTCGTAAAAAAATTGATAGCCGCTATGAACTAAATTTGAGACTATATGAAACAGAAAGAAATTTTGTTGAATTCCCTTCTTAAAGATGAAAAGATAACTCTTTCAAATTTAAACGAAGAGGAAATTGGCGAGCAACATATAAGCACAGGCGTGGAAACACCCTTGCGCGCAGATGCTTTTAAGTTAAGCGAAGATGAAAAAATGGCGAAGATCGAAATGCATTTTAAAGCCATTATGGAAACTTTAGGGCTTGACCTAAACGACGATAGTTTAAAAGGAACTCCAAAGCGCGTTGCTAAAATGTACGTGAAAGAAATTTTTAACGGACTTGATCCTGCCAATAAACCAAAGGTTGCATTATTTGAGAATAAATATAAGTACAACCAAATGTTGGTTGAAAAAGACATTACCTTTTACAGCAATTGCGAACATCACTTTGTTCCCATTTTTGGAAAAGCGCATGTGGCTTATATTTCAAACGGGCAAGTAATTGGTTTGAGTAAATTAAATCGCATTGTTCAATATTTTAGTAAGCGCCCGCAAGTACAAGAGCGCATGACCATGCAAATTGCAAAAGAATTACAAAAGGTTTTAAAAACAGATGACGTAGCGGTGATCATCGACGCCAAACATCTATGTGTGTCATCAAGAGGTGTGCAAGATCACGCTTCAGGAACCGTTACTTCGTTTTATGGCGGGCAATTTGAAAGAGAAACTACAAGAACTGAACTATTTAAATACATTGAATTAAAATAAATAGGAATGTGTATAAAAAAGCCCCTACTGCGTTGTTGCCAAAATTTTAAATCCTCACATACCTTAGTATGTTGTGGTTTAAAATCTTTGTACGCCTTGTAGGAATTTTTTTATCCCATTCCTTAAATCTATAAACTCATGAAAAAGTCGATCATTGTTTCGCTATCACTTGTTACTTTGTTTTTAAACACATTAGCGCAATCTTCCGAAGATGTGCGAGTTAATGTGCCGATAAAGTCGGTCATTCTCTATTTGGATGGTGCTGAAGTTAGCCAAACCAAAAACATGACCGTTAATGCAGGGCGAACGATGGTTGTTTTTACAGGTTTATCACCAAAACTTATTTCAAAAAGCATACAAGTGAATGTGGGTAACGGTGCTGCTGTACTTTCAGTTTCGGACAAGATCAATTTTTTGAGCGAACAGAAACAAAGCCCTCGTGTGAAACAAATTCGCGATTCGATCGAGATGTATAATGATGTCCTTGCACAGATCAGTTATGATTACGACGCCTATAATAAAGAGAAAACCATGTTAGCCAAAAACGAATCTATTGGCGGTCATGATAAAGGTGTAAGCATAGTAGATCTAAAATTAGCCGCAGATTATTACCGTGTTCGTTTAAAGGATATCAATTCAGAATTATTTAAATTGGATAAAAAACAAGCGAAAACCCAAGAAGCTGTAAATAAAATGAACAACCAATTAAATGAAGTGATAGGTGATGCACAATTGCCAACAGCTGAAATTGCCGTTTTAATTTCGAGTACTTCTAAAACACTTGTTGATATAGATCTAAAATATGTTGTGAAAGAAAGCGGTTGGGTGCCAAGTTATGATCTGATAAGTGAAGACATAAATAAACCAGTGCTTTTAAAATACAAAGCAAAAGTTTATAATAATAGTGGTGTAGATTGGAATGATGTGAAGTTGAAGATATCGAGTGCTGATCCATTAAAGAATGCATCGAAACCCGATCTTGCTTGCTGGTATTTGAATTTTAGTACACAAACAAATTACGGTTATTACAATAATAATAACGCAGCTAACAACGCACCATCGGCTGCTTATCGCCAGCAAAAGTCTATGGCTCAGGAACAAACTTTGTACGAAGAAGAAAATCAAGTAAAGGGGATGAAGGGCAAAGTAAAAGAATTACCAAAAATTACTGAAGAGATACAGGTGTCGGAATTAAGCGCTGAATTTGATATTAAGCAAAGTTATTCCATTCCCTCAGATGCAAAACCGTATTTGATCGATGTAACATCGTATAACTTAAATGCTTCATATCAGTATTACAGTGTGCCAAAAGTTGAAAAAGAAGCATTCATGCTAGCGCGTATTGCAGGCTGGGAAGATCTTGACTTAATTGAAGGGCAGGCTAATGTTTACTTAGCGGGGACTTATGTAGGACAAAGTTATATCAATACACGCAGTGTGGCTGACACTTTAGATCTATCGTTTGGCCGTGATAAAAAGATACAAGTTACGCGAACCAAATTAAAAGAAAACAATAGCGAGCAAACCGCAGGTACAACAAAAAAAGTAACTTATACTTACGAAATTATAGTGAAGAACAATCACAAAGCACCAATTCAAATTGAAGTGGAAGACCAATTACCAATTTCGCAGAATAGTGAAATTATTGTGGACGTAAAAGAAATTTCAAAGGCCGATCGTAATGAAGCCACCGGGCAATTAAAGTGGAAGTTAAGTTTGGCGCCTGACGAAACCAAAAAGATCCTGCTTTCATTTTCAATAAAATATCCAAAGGCCAAAGCTGTTGAATTAAAAAAGAAATCAAGAACCATTTCGGCGCCGCAGTTTTGATAAAGAATTTTTTATTTCATAGAGTAAATCCAAAAAGAGATCCATTATGGGACCCCATGAATGTTGCTCTATTTGAAAAATGTATCCGTTATATTTCCAAAACACACGAGGTTGTTTTAATTGAAGATCTTGTTGCTTCTGATAAAATTCATTCCAAAAATAAATATGCAACCATTATGTTCGATGATGGTTATAAGGATAATATTGCATACGCGGCGCCAATTCTTGAAACATATAAATGCAAAGCCTCGTTTTATGTTGTAAGCGATTGTATTGATAACAACACACCCACTTGGACTCACGTGCTCGAACATCTTTTTCAGTTCACGAATAAAGTTGAGATCAATATAGATTTCGGCTTCTTGCCAGCAGAATTAAAGATCGATCAACTTAAAAGTAAAGAAGAGCGAATTGCCTATGTATCTAAACTTAAGCCTTTCCTTAAAAAACTATCGCACGGTGATAGAAATAAAGTTCTTGATAAGATAACTCAAACTTACACTGATGTAGAGTTGCCGCAATTAATGATGAATTGGAAGGATCTAAATGAATTAAAAAATGCCGGACATTATATTGGTTCACATTCTGTAACTCATGCCATGTTAGGAACAATGAGCGATGAAAAAGAAATAAAAAACGAATTAGAATTATCGGGAAACAAAATAAAAGAGCATTTGGGTTATTTTCCGCAAACTATTTCTTATCCTGTTGGAAGTTTTAATGAAGCCACAAAACGTTTGGCAAAAGATGCCGGATATAAAATTGGCTTAGCTGTAAAACAAAAAGTTTACGATCCGAGTAAAACAGATATATTTGAGATCCCGCGCATAGAATTATATAATGAACCTTGGTGGAAAACACGTTTACGAATTACAAATACTTTAGAGAACGTTAAATCGTTGATAGGTTATAAATGAAAATTTTACTGTGGATAGGAAATGAGCCCAATCAAAAGGCTTTGGCGAATAAGATCCATTCGTTGTTCCCGCTTACGGGAATAATTACCGAAACTCGTCCGCATAAACGAAAGATCACGTTATCAAAAATAGTTGAACGTTTATTTTTACCATCCATAGGAAAAGCTTGGTGGAATATGTTGCAACATTATAACAAAGCGTTCTCAAATTATCCTCAAGTAAAAACAATAGATGTTGAAGATATTAATTCAGATCAAGCCTTTGAATTTTCGAAGAGCATCAATGCAGATCTAATTATTGTATCAGGAACGCGATTGATAAAAGAAAAAATGCTATCCTTAAAACCAAGCATTGGCATTTTAAATCTTCATACGGGGTTATCACCTTATATAAAGGGCGGACCAAATTGCACCAATTGGTGTATCGCTACTGAACAATTTCATTTAATAGGAAATACAGTGATGTGGATCGATAGCGGAATTGATTCGGGAAATATTTTAACCTCAGAATTTACAGAACTAACCGGTGATGAGAACTTAGATCAAATTCATTTAAAAGTAATGGAGCATGCGCATGCGTTGTATTTGAAAGCCATCAAATTTGTGGCCGAAGGAAAAACGAATAGTGTTTCGCAGGAGAGTATTGCTAAAGGAATTACTTATTATAATAAGGATTGGAGCTATAAAAATAAAAAGGCAATTGTGTCAAATATCAAAAAATTAAAATCTGCTTTAAGCTCTGGAGAAATTCATAAAGACCAAGAAAAAATTAAAGTTATCAAATTATAAAACCTTTCATTAAACATATAAAATTCACAATTCTTTTTTGCTTAGTAAGCTGTGTTTGTTTTTCACAAGAAAAATTCTCTTGTGATCCAATAAGCCTTACTAGATCAGAAAAGAAATTTAATAAGGCTGAGAAAAAGGGTAAAGATTATACGCTTAAGTACGCGGATATCAGTTTTAATATTGCAGAGTGTTATAGACAAAATAATGACACAACGTATTTAAGTTGGTACAGGAAAAATATTAGGGTTTGTCAAAATCTATCGAGAAGGGATTTTTGTGATAAAGAGAATAAGTTTACGTCTCAAATACTTTTACAGATGGGCCACTCTTCATTTTATCTCTCAAATTATAATAAAGCAGAACTTTGTTTTCAAAAAAGGATAGCAATTAATCCACTTCCTGAAGACTACTATATGCTTGCCCTAACCTTAATAAAGCTCGAAAAGATCCCTGAAGCTATTGTGGAGTTTAATAACTTTAAAAGTAAAGGTGGTGATCGCAAAAAAGCTGATGAATGGATCAAATTTTGCGAGGATAAGTATAAATAGCTCTTTTTTTCTTTCCTTTAATTTCCCTATCTTTAATAAAATTTTTTACTATGGATCGTCGTCGTTTTATGCTTGCCTCGGCAGGTACTCTTGGAAGTTTAAGTTTTTTATCTGCCATCAATAAAACATTTGCCGCTGAATTAGAAGGTCAGGTAAATCGTATTGATAACTTAAGCGCAGAGGCGGCCGCGGAAGATGAGGATTTTTGGGGATGGGTGCGCGAGAGCTTTACAGTTTCTCCAAACATGATCAACTTTAATAATGGAGGTGTTAGCCCTTCACCAAAAGTTGTTCAAGATGCGCATATACGCTATTATCAGTATTGCAATGAAGCCCCTTCCTATTATATGTGGCGCATTTTAGATGCTGGCCGAGAAGGTTTGCGATTGAAGTTGGCAGATATTTGCGGTGTAAGTGCTGAAGAGATCTGCATTAATCGTAATTCTACCGAAGGATTGAATAGTGTGATATTTGGTTTAAATTTAAAAGCAGGAGATGAAGTTATTTTAAATAAATACGATTATCCAAACATGATGAACGCGTGGAAACAACGCGAGAAACGTGATGGCATTAAATTAGTTTGGGTTGAAGTACCTCAACCAACCGAAGACGATAAAGCAATTGTAGATATTTACGCAAAAGCTATGACCTCCAAAACAAAAATAGTTCATGTTACACACATGGTAAATTGGAGTGGGAATATTTATCCGGTTAAAGCAATTTCCGATATGGCACACGCAAAAGGCGCAGAAGTTATTTGTGATGCCGCACATTCGTTTGGACAAATAGATTTTAAATTAAGCGATACAGGGGCCGATTATTTAGCAGTATCATTACACAAATGGCTACACGCGCCATTAGGAAGTGGATTGTTATATATTAAAAAAGATAAGATCAAAAATGTATGGCCTTTGCTTTCGGCACCAAATCCTGAAAGTGATGATATTCGCAAATTCGAGAATTTAGGAACGCGCAACATGGCCTCAGAAATGGCAATAGGTGCCGCAGTTGATTTTCATAATGTAATAGGCATCAAACGTAAGGAAGCACGTTTGCGTTATTTAAAGAATCATTGGCTTGAAAAAGCATCTAAATTAAAGGGGGCTGTAGTTTGTACATCCATGAAGCCTCAGTACTCGTGCGCAATAGGCAATATTGGTTTTGAAGGATGGAAAGCAAATGATATTGAAGGTAAATTATACGAAAAACAAAAGATCCATGTTACCTCTATCATACTTGAAAAGATAAATGGTATTCGTGTTACACCAAGTGTGTATACAAATATGTACGACCTAAATTTATTGGTTAAAGGATTAACAGACATTTCCGAACAAAAACCTCCAACAGCTGGAAAATAAATTAAAAAATATTGGATTAGGCATTTGTTTATCATTAATGCTTGTTGCGTTTGTTACAAAGAACAAACACGAAGTTATATTTACAAAATTGGCCCCAACGCCTATTGGTCCGTACAGCCAAGCCATTAAAACGGATGATATGTTGTATGTATCCGGACAAATTGGTTTGAACGCCGAAGGAAAACTGGATAGCACAAGTTTTGAAGTGGAATGCAAACAGGTAATGGAAAATGTAAAAGCTGTTGTTGAAGCTTCAGGTTTAAAGATGAGCAATATTGTGAAATCAACCATTTACACTACTGATCTTAAAAAATTCTCTCAGATCAACGACGTGTACAAAACCTATTTTCCAAACAACCCTCCGGCCCGCGAAACCGTTCAGGTGAGCGCCTTGCCAAAGGGTGCGCATGTTGAGATCTCGGTGATTGCCGAGAAATAATTTGCGTAGTTCAAAACTCTTCTTACATTTGTACCGTTGAAAAACAATCTACATATTCAGTTCTGTTATCGCATTACGCGATCGTTTACGTGGAATTCCATTTGGAAGTAATACGTTAAGCCTTTACGGCATTTTTTAATTTTCCCTTTTTTTAATTGAATTTTACAGCTTTATGGAAACATTGGCATTACAGGATCTTATACTCGATAAATTAAACACACTCATAGTAGTGTTAAATGATGATGGCAACATTGAATTTGTGAGCCAATCGGCGCAAGACATGCTTGGTTACAAACCTTCTGACCTATTGGGAAACAGCTGGTGGGAAGCCACTCGATTTTCTAAACCGGAAGGTGTAGAGATTAAGAACAAGATTATGGATCTTTTTAAGCAACACGCAAATAAAGTGCATCGTTTCGAACATCTCTTGAAAACCTCGCGCGGTTCTCAGAAATGGTTCAGTTGGAATGTTTCGTACATGAGCGAAAGGCAATTGGTTGGAATAGGAATAGACATAACCGAAAAAAAGGTTAAGGAAAAAGAATTACAAACCAAGAACAACTTACTTACTGAAAAGAATAAAGAGATCACCGATAGTATACGGTACGCTAAACGCATTCAGAGTAATATCTTGCAATCGCAAAGTTATATCGCCAAGATATTTGCAAATAACTTTGTATTTTACAAGCCTAAGGATATTTTAAGTGGCGACTTTTATTTCTTTCATGAAGATGATCTATATAAATATGTGATCGTAATGGATTGTACGGGCCATGGTGTGCCCGGAGCTATGATGAGTATGGTAGCCAACTCCATTATTAAAGAAGTGTTGCTTAATAAAAAAGTGCGGTCTACTTCTGAAATGCTATATGAATTGGATAAAGAATTATTCCGGAATATCAATTCGTACAATGATGAAGTAAGCAATGATGGCATGGATGCTTCTATTGTATTCATTAATAAAAGAACAGGCCGCATGCATTACTCGGGCGCTATGCGTTCGGCTATTATTATGCGCGACAAAAACGTGATCGAGTTAAAAGCGAATAAATATCCCCTTGGATTCTTTAATGATATTGTAAAAGTATTTGAGGAGCAGGTAGTGTTATTACAACCAGGCGATGAATTATTTTTATTTTCGGATGGCTATGCCGATCAGTTTGGTGGAGAAAACAATAAGAAGTTCAACAAGCGGAATTTCAAAGAGCTTTTATTTACAGTGGCCGAAATGCCAATGAATGAACAGGAAGGATTTTTGGAATATTCTTTAAATAATTGGAAACAGGATACCGAGCAAACCGATGATGTTTTGGTTGTTGGGATTAAATTCTAATTTTGAGATATGTTACGGTTTAAAATACCAACTATAAAAGATGCGGAGCTCATTTCACAAATGGCAGTTCAAACGTTTTATGAGTCACATGGAACTAGCGCTTCAGAAAAAGATATTAAGGAATATATAACCCTGCGATTGAATATTGATCTTTTTAAAGAAGAACTTGGCCATCCTGAAAATATTTTTCGTGTGGCTTATTTGAACGATGTGCCTGTTGCATTTTCTAAGATCATTTATGATGCGCCAAATCCAAAAATAAATGATGCGCCTGTTTGTAAACTCGAAAAGATCTATGTGCTAAAAGAATACTACAATCAAAAAATTGGCAAACCATTATTTGACCTCAATATTGAATTAGCTAAACAAAATAAGCAAAAAGGGATTTGGCTATATGTGTGGACAGAAAATAAACGCGCGTTGCGTTTTTATGAAAAACAAGGATTCAAAATTATTGCGGATACACTTTTTCAAATTAGCGAAACACACAGCAATCCAAATTATTGGTTGTATTTGAAGTTTTAATCACGTCAACCCTGGCAGCAAACCACTCGCCGCTTTTTTCATTTCAGCTTCATTCAAAGTATTTGCCTGATCAATAGCTTTATTTAACGTTATGCGTAATTGCTCCTCTAGTTCTTCTTTACCGCCATGTTGTAAACCGGGAGCAATTGAGAGTTTTTTTAATTCACGATTGCCGGTTATTTCAATTTTAATATCACCGCCCGCGCCTTCAACAACCAAAAGTGTAGCATCAAGTTTTTCTTTTGCTTCATCGGCTTTTTTCTTCATCTCCTGAAGTTTGCCCATCATATCTCCAAATTTTCCGAACATAAGATCTTTCTTTTAAATTTCGTATAACAACATTAGCACATCGTCGGTTTGTTCATTATTTCCTTTCCACTTCATAAAAAATTCTTTTATTGAACTCAACTGTTCTGTTGAAGTTTTACCGCTAGTTTGTTGAATTAATTCATTTAACACCTTCGATGTTATCTTCCTATCCTTTGAGCCACCAAATTGATCAATAATGCCATCCGAATGCATTAAGATCCTGTCGCCCTTCTTCAACTCTAAAAAATGTTCGATCGGCGGTTCTATAACATTTGCTTGAACGCTCCCAACCGTACACTTTGCTGCTTTAATTTCATTTAGTTTTCCATTGCTTATGTATTTAAGACTAATGTTTGCGCCGCTATATTTAATACTAGTTTTTTGTATCAAGCACAGCCCTATTTCCATTCCGTCTTTAGATCCCTCCTCATTGTTTTGGTCTAAAACCGACTTCACAAAATCATTCATGCTGTCCAATATCTCTCGTGGACCTTTTAAACCCTTCTCAATAATTGCTTGTTCAATGGCATTATGCGCTAACAACGACAAAAATGCTCCAGGCACGCCATGTCCTGTACAATCTATTACAGCAAGATAAATGTCCTCTTGGCTTTTATGAACCCAATAAAGATCGCCACTTACAATATCGCGAGGGCAGTACAAAACATTAAGCGAGTTGGCCAGACCCTTTAAATCATTTTGGTTTGGCAAAATGGCTGTTTGTATGCGCTTGGCATAATGAATACTGTCTAAAATTGACCTGTTCTTTTCGGAAATAACATCGTTGGATGAGCGCAATGCCTTGTTGTGCTTTGTTTTTTGATAAATAATAATGCAAAAAAACATGAACGCAATGCCCGATGCAAAAAATATACTGTAAAAAAAAGTGCGATGTTCTTTTGGATAGCAAACTTGGTAAGCCTCTTCGTTGCCAAAAAAAGTGTCATTAAAAGTTAAGTGATTTTTATAAGTGCCCTGATGTTGCTGGGCGCTTAAAAGGAAATGTGCAAGAATAAATATAAGTGCCAGTTTTCTCATTTAAATTCCTTAGGTATCATACAAACCGGTATAGGTTCCATTTTATGTTTGTTTACTTTATTCCTATCCAAATAAATTCGCATCACGTGTTGTTGACGTTCATTTAATGCTTGAGTACTTTTGTTGGCCACATATTCCATGGCCCATTCTAATTCCGCATAAGTTGCTCCTAGTTGATCTTCATCCGTTCTTCCGTCGGCAAACAAACCATCGGTGGGCTTTGCAGTAATGATACTTTGCACTAAACCCAAATGTTTTCCTAATTCGTAAACTTGTGTTTTATAAAGATCAGCGATCGGACTCACGTCCACTCCTCCATCTCCGTACTTTGTATAAAAGCCAACGCCAAAATCCTCTACCTTATTTCCTGTGCCTGCAACCAACATTTTATTATGGCCCGCGTAAGCATATAACGTACTCATGCGAATACGCGCTCGCGTATTGGCCATGGTTAAAAAATCTTGAATATTGCTTTCTAATGTTTTTTCGAACGATTCTAACACCCCGTTAAGATCAATTTCATGTGAAGTAACATTCTTGAAGTTTTGTTTAAGCCAATTAATGTGTTCTAAACTTCTATCATGTTCGGCTTTAAATTGCTTGATGGGCATGGTTAATACAATTACCGGCTTACCTGTTAAAGCGCAAAGTGTAGAAGTTACAGCGCTATCAATTCCGCCACTTATTCCCACCACAAAGCCTTCTGTTTTTGAAGAATTGGAGTAAGATAGAAGCCAATTTACAATATGTTGTTTAACTTTTTCGAAATTCATTGGGCTTATAAAGTTAATTAAAAAAGCTAACTTAAATTGTTAGTAAAAAAAATAATTTCGTCTTCTTAGACTGGTGGGTTTTGTAACTTTAAGGTATGGACCACCGCACACAGCAATTTGATAGGAATTGTAATGTTCTTAAAAAGTACATTCCTGAAAGCACTGTGCCTCAAATTGCGTTTTGGATAGTGGAGTATGATTTTAAGTTGAAGATAAAAAAAGAAAGAAGTACGCGTTTAGGTGATTATACATCTCCCAGAAATGGTTCCAATCATCTCATCACCATCAATCATAACCTCAACCAATATTCCTTTTTAATTACATTGGTTCACGAGATTGCGCATCTTGTAACTTTTAATGCACACAAAGATAAAGTGATGCCGCATGGCGCCGAATGGAAAAGGTCGTTTGCGGAATTGATGCAGCCTTTTATGAATGAAACGGTTTTTCCAATTGATATTTTGTACGCTGTAAGAAAGTATATGCGTAATCCCGGAGCTTCCAGTTGCTCGGATACTACTTTATTACGTACATTAAAATTATACGATGAAAGTTCAAACGGAATGGTTTTTGTAGAATATCTCCCTCACAAAAGTGTTTTTTTGTACAACAATCGTATTTTTGAAAAGGGCGAAAAAATACGCACGCGTTATAAATGCATGGAAATAAAAACAGGGAATGTTTACCTTTTTAACTCTTTAGCCGAAGTGGAAATTTTTGAGACTACTTCCGTTCGATTAGATTCGTAGGTAAAACAATATTAGAGTGGCTGGTGTGTTTGCCTTCTATAATATCCATTATCAAATTCGAAGCGTTTTGTCCTATCGATTCAATAGGTTGAGAAACCGAAAGAACTTTGTTATCTATAAGATTAAATAGTTCCACATCATCAAAGCATGCAAATCTTACTTTATCAAAATAGATCTTCAGGTCCTTGTTTTCTTTTACTGCTTTAAGCGCTGCAACTGCCAAGTGATTGTTCAATGAATAAATAGCGTCTACTTTAGTTCCGGCGTAGGCGAATTTTTTAAGTGCTTCAACAACATCCTCGTAGATATTATCAAAACTGATATTCACTACCAAGTTTGGATTTAGATCGAGTTTGTGTTTTTGCAAAGCGCCTTTGTACCCATTCATACGATCTTCGATGGTACTAATATAAGATGGCGTAATACTTAAACAGGCCACGTTTTTGCAACCATCATCTAAAAGTTTATTCACCACTTCCATTGATCCACCGTAATTATCGATCACAATATAATTGGCATTAAATAATGGGATAACGCGATCAATAAAAACAATTGGTGTTTTACTAAAGCGAGGGCTACTATAAAAATCTGCATTGTCGCATGAGGATGCTATGATCAATCCATCCACGCCTTGTTGGTTGATCATCATGTCAACTAACTTTTTTTCTTTCTCCACATTTTCTTCGGTACTACACACCATTAAATTGTAGCCTTTACCAAATAAAACAGTTTCAATATTTTTTGCAATGCGTGAATAAAATGGATTGGAAACATCCGCTACGATCAAACCAATGAAAAAACTTTTCCCGGTTCTTAATGCCCGCGCAAATTTATTTGGCGAATAATCTAATTGCGCCACAGCATCTAAAACTGCCGCTTGCGTTTTTTTACTTATTCCGTATTGATTCCCTTTTCCATTCAACACCATCGAAATTAGTGTCTTTGAATAACCTAACTCTCTCGACAGATCTTCTAACTGTAGTCGCTTCATAAATCAAAATTAATATTACTTTGGTTCTACCGTTAAATTCTAAAAAGGTTTCTAAATTTTAAATGGATTTAGACGAACAGCCTAAAATTGTAGTCTAAATTTAAAACCATTTAGATTCCCGAGAGGATATAACCAGTTTTTAACAAATGCCCGCCGATTTTAAAGAAAATAACTTAATTAGTGGCGCAAATATGAGAAGCTTGTGATTTAAAATAAAAACAGGTATTCTTGATAAAGAAAGACGGACAAATGCTACTTACAGAAAACAAACACATGAAAGTTTCTAAACTCGCGGAAAACATCATAGGATCGGAGATCATTAAGCTTGCTGCCGAAGTAAATGAGAAAATAAAAAACGGCGAGAAGATCTATAATCTTACCATAGGTGATTTTAATCCTAACGTTTTTCCAATACCTGACGAACTTAAGAATTACATTATTAAGGAGTACGAGGCTAATCAAACCAATTATCCTCCTGCAGATGGTGTTTTAGAATTGCGTCAAGCGGTGAGTACTTTATTAAAAGAACGTTGCGCATTAAATTATAGCAGTTCCGAAATTTTAATTGCCGGTGGCGCGCGTCCTGTTATCTATAGTATTTTTCAAGCCATCGTAGATAAAGATGATACCGTAATATTTGCTGTTCCATCATGGAATAATAATCACTACTCCTATTTAAATTCGGCAAAAACAGTTGTAATAGAAGCAAAGGCAGAAAATAATTTTATGCCTTCGGCAAAAGATATTGCACCACATATTAAAGAAGCGTCGCTTGTTGCATTATGCTCACCGCAAAATCCAACAGGTACTGTTTTCAGTAAAGAAGGTTTAGAAGAAATTTGTGATCTTATTTTGCAAGAAAATAAACGCAGAGGCGAAAATGCAAAACCTGTTTACTTGATGTACGATCAAATTTATTGGGAATTAACTTACGGCAACATCAAACATTACAATCCTGTTACATTACGTCCTGAAATGAAAGCATATACTATTTATGTTGATGGTATATCTAAATCCCTTTCTGCCACGGGTGTTCGCGTAGGATGGAGCATGGGGCCACAATTCATTATAGATAAAATGAAAGCCATTTTAACACACGTTGGTGCTTGGGCCCCTAAAGCCGAACAAGTAGCTAGTGCAAAATATTTGGCCGATCTAAAAACATACGCTGCATTTTTAGAAGTACAAAAGAAAAAAATTAGCGAGCGATTGGATGGATTTTACAAAGGCATTACTCAACTAAAGAACGAAGGGCACAAAATAAATGCCATCGCCCCACAAGCTGCTATTTATCTTACCGTTCAGTTTGAATTACACGGCAAAAAAACTGCTGAAGGAAAAGTTTTAGAAAGCACAAAAGATGTAACCAAATATTTATTGGATGAAGCAAAACTTGCTATCGTTCCGTTTTACGCGTTTGGCGCTTCCGCCAATTCATCATGGTATCGTTTGTCTGTTGGGACCTGCAAAATCGAAGATGTTTCATCGGCCATTGAGAGTTTGAGAGCTGCTTTAAATAAGCTCAAATAGATTCTATATCTTATTTACTGTCAGCTATTTTCTGTCGTTTGTTAAAGCCCTGTCTATCCCCTGCTTTTAGCGTTTTTTTTGCCCAAAATACTGTTAAATGAGTGAGCCGCCCTTTTAAGAGAGTATATTGCCCCTTCATTTTAGTGAGTTTTAAGGGTTTCAGCCCCTTTATTTATTAGATTTGTAGTTAAGTTAAACTGTTTTATAATTCAATAAATATCATGAAGATTAAGAACTTAATAGTAATTGCCGCCCTGATGATGATGTTTGGCGTTGTAAAAGCTCAAACTAATGTTGAGTGGACACCAATTTTGGTGAGTATGGATGGCACCAATACATTCAAGGGCGTTGAAGCTTATTATTCACTTT
The DNA here is from genome assembly GCA_016705695.1 of Sphingobacteriaceae bacterium. Taxonomy (GTDB): domain Bacteria; phylum Bacteroidota; class Bacteroidia; order B-17B0; family Aurantibacillaceae; genus Aurantibacillus. Next base: position 16,111 of record JADJLA010000005.1, on the reverse strand, counting down.
CAAATTGTGGTGGCACTGATGTTGTGCTGATCAAACTTAAAAATACGAATGATAAAGCTGTGAAAGCACAATGGGTAAATGCTATCGTTAGTAATGATGAAAAAGAGCATTATGGTAAAACAAAATTAGTATCGGTTAATTTAAAAGCAACAAGCGAATCAGTTGGTACGTGTAATACAAAAGCAACCGAGTTGATCGTTAAACTAAGCGACTATGGCGTAACGCTTAAAGAATTCAAAACAATTGTTGGTTCAAGTTTTTACGTAGAATAGAAAATAATATTAAAAGTATAAATAGATTGAAATGAAAAAAATTCTTCTAATAGCATCAATTCTCCTTAGTGGGTCTGTTGTTTTTGGCCAGTTAGTTACCTTTAACTACACAGGCGCTATGCAACAGTATGTTGTACCTGCCGGAGTAACCGGAATATGCTATACAGTAAGTGGAGCTCAAGGTATGGGTAACGTATTAAACAACATGAACGGTGGTTTAGGCGGGCGTGTAATGGGTGTATTGTCTGTAGTTCCCGGTCAAGTTTTAGAAATAAGAGTTGGTCAAGGTGGTATTGCTTCTAATATTGGTGGTTTTAATGGAGGTGCAAACGGTGGTTCGTCAACTGGTAACTGTTGTCCTAACTCCCGCGGTGGTGGCGGTGGTGGTGCATCTGATATTCGTGTTGCCCCTTATGCTTTAGCTGATCGCGTTGCGGTTGGCGCAGGTGGTGGTGGAACAGGCGGAAATCGTGTTCAAGGTTGTTCGCCCGGTTGTGGCGGCGGTGGCGGTGGTGGCTGGTATGGCGGCGGCGGCGGTGGAGCTTATGGTGGTTCACCGGGTTTTGGTGGAACACAAGTTGCCGGTGGTGCCGGTGGCCCTTCATGTTGTGGTTGTCCTGCTGGACCAACTCCAGGAGGTCCCGGAGTTTTTGGTAACGGTGGCGTTGGTGGTTTAGTAGGTTGTAATAACCAAGCCGCAAATAATCCCGGCTGTAACGGAGGTATTGGTGGTGGTTTAATTGGTGGCCAAGGTCCTAATTGTACCGGTGGTACTGGTTGTCCAAGTACTTGGGCGGGTGCAAGTGGCGCCGGTGGATCTAGTTATGGTGTTGCGGCTTCAACTCCCACACTTTTTGCTGGTGTTCAAGCTGGTAATGGTCAGGTAATTTTAAATCCAAATTGTTGTGCTGCTCCAAGTTTAACAATAACGGCAACGGCAACTGCGGTTTGTCCGGGTCAATCAACAACATTAACTGCAAGTGGCGCAGGGGCAGGCGGAACTTACACTTGGTTGCCGGTAAATATTACAGCAACTACTGTTGTAGTTACTCCAACTGCAACAACTGTTTATACTGTTCAAGGCGCAACTTCAACTTCAACGTGTTCAGGTACACAAACAATTCAAATCACATTAAATACTGCACCAATTGTGGCAGTTAATAATCCAACTGCATGTGCAGGAAGTCCTTTATTATTTACAGCAAATGGCGGTACCGCATATACATGGAGCGGACCTGTTGCATTTGTTTCGGCAGTTCAAAATCCAACACTTAATAATGCGCAAGTGCCTAATGCCGGAAATTATACGGTAACAGTTACTGGAGCCAACGGTTGTACAAATACAGCAATTTCTTCAGCAAGTGTTGCAAATATCCCCTTACCAACTACGGTTGGTAATAATACAGTATGTTCTCAAGGCTTTAACGGATCAACTAACACTGTTGCTTTACAAGCAATGGGTGGAAATACTTATACGTGGACCAATGCAGCAGGATTCTTTCCTCCGTCTAGTGTAGGCCCTAACTTTATCACAACTGCACCTGTAACTCCTATTCCTATTGTTGGTGACGTTACAGTAACCATCACAGGTGCTTTGGGTTGTACCGCACAAGCAGTTCATAATATTATGGTTATTCCTAATCCGGTATTGGTGTTTCCTCCGGCACAACCAACTTTATGTTTTGGTAAATCTACACCAATAAGCGTAAGTGGTGCATCAACTTATGTTTGGGCATCGGGTGTTACATTAAATACAACTACCGGTTCGCTTGTAGTTGCAAGTCCTACTGCAAACACTACTTACACAGTTGTTGGTAGCGCTTTAGGCTGTACTAGCGATTTCCATTACATCACCGCAACCGTTGTTGCAAATCCTACAGTGTTGATCGCTTCAGGAACAGCTTCAATTTGCTACGGTTCTAGTTTAGTAATGAATGCTATCGGCGCAACCACTTATTCGTGGTATCCTAATAGCGCTATTAGTAATACATTCATGAACTCTGTAGTAGTAAATCCTTTATCTATTCAACAATACACAGTTGTTGGAGAGGTAAATACTTGTACGGCTATTGCAATAAGAGAAGTAACTGTTATCCCTTTACCAACATTGCAAGCAATGGCTAGTAAATCTATTATTTGTAGCGGCGAAGTTGCCACAATCAATGCCAACGGTGCTTCTAATTATCAATGGACGCCAATAGCAGGTATCATTGGAAGTTCAACTACCAATTTTATTTCCGTGTCTCCAGTCGTTTCTACAACTTATAATTTGGTGGGATTAAACGGTGCTTGTACAGGAACTGCGGTAGTTCCAATTACAGTTGTGCCACGTGCCGAATTAAATTTGGCCACAACAAACAATAAAATTTGTGAAGGTAATAGCACAACTATTTTTGCATCCGGTTCACAATATTTTATTTGGACGCCAACGCTTAGCATTAATCAATTAAATCCAAATACAGCATCGGTTAATCCTCAAGTAACAACTAACTATACTGTATTAGCTTATAATACTATTGGAACAAAGACTTGTAATATCACAAAAGAAATAGAGATACAAGTTGTTGCTAAGATCATCCCGAGTATTAGTGGCAATGTTATTATTTGCGAAGGAGAAAGCGTAAAACTAACTGCCAGCGGAAGTGATACATACCAATGGATCCCTCCAACAGAACTTAACGTTACCGATAAATCAACAGTTTATGCGAATCCTAAATTTACAACAACTTATACCGTTACCATTTCAAATGGTGGTGATTGTGGTGAAGTAGCAAACGTACAAGTAAAAGTAAATCCAAATCCAACAGTTACTGCCGGACCGGATCTTCTATTTAACCTTGATGACCCGATGTATTTAGATGCAAAAGGTACCGGAACTTTAACGTGGATATTTGGTCAAGACATTGTATGCTCTGTTTGTCCTAACTCTCAGATCTTACCTAAAACAAGTGGTTGTTACCAGATCCAAGCGGTTAACGATTTTGGATGTAAAGCCACCGACGATGTTTGTGTTGAGGTTACAGCCAACTACAATATGTACATTCCAAACATATTTACGCCAAACGATGATGGTAAGAACGATCTATTTACCGTATATGGTACTGGATTCAATAAAATTGAGATCTCGATATTTGATCGTTGGGGTGCAAAATTATACACTACAACCGATATCGCTAAAGGATGGGATGGTACATTTAAAGGCGTTCTTTCTAAAGAAGATACTTATGTTTACAAGGTTAACTTTACAACCCTCGACGGTAAGAAACATACCAAAACGGGCCATGTAACTTTATTAAAATAATAGGTTTTTTTAAGAAATTTTTTAAGGGGCGAATAACTTCGCCCCTTATTTATTTTAGTACATTTGTATAAAATTAAACACTATGTTATCATCAAAAGTTAGCACTGCTTTAAATAAGCAAATTCAATTAGAAGCATCCTCATCACAATATTATTTGGCAATGGCCAGTTGGGCCGAAACACAAGGTTTAAATGGCATCTCAGCTTTTCTTTTCGGTCACGCCGATGAAGAGCGTATGCATATGCTTAAACTCCTTAAATTCGTTAACGAGCGAGGTGGCCACGGCGTTGTTCCGGCTTTAAAACAACCTCCTGTTACATTTAAATCGGTAAAATCAGTATTTGAAGAAGTATTGAAACATGAAATGAAAGTAACCGAAGAGATCAATGGTTTGGTTGAGATCACTTTAAAAGAAAAAGATTATACAACACATAATTTTTTGCAGTGGTATGTTAGCGAACAAATTGAAGAAGAAGCTTTGGCGCGTCAGATCGTAGATAAATTAAAATTAATTGGCGACGATAAAGGCGGATTGTATTTCTTTGATCGTGATCTTGAAACAATGGCTGCTGCTGAAGTTGCGGCTGAAAAAGGACCGAAAGGAAAATAATTTACCTGAGAGATCTTTTCTCGTTAACCGGAAATTTTTTCTTTAAATAAAATTTTCCTGCTTTAAGATCCCCTTTTACCTGGATCATTCCTGATCCTCCTGAATTAACCAGTTTCATTACATCCATCATGTTCATGTCTTTGAAACTGCTTTTCAAATTAAAGGTGTAATCTTTTTCGGTATTTGCATCTATATGGACACGCTTTTTCAGTTTTGCTTTTCCTAATCCAATACCCGCAAGCTTAACGTCAAATTCACTTGGGTAAATTGAAAAGCCAATAGAGTTCGGATTTTTTATTCCCAACATGATATCCGCATCAATGCCATTCATGTCAACTTTATTAATTTTAAATCCGGTAACGCCGGTGCATTGCGCTTCTTTAAAATCTTTGCACGATAGAAAAATAAAAATGGCAACTAAAAAATAAATGATCTTCTTCATGTGGTTTTTTTAAGAAGTGGGATTAAAGATGCAATTACCCAAACAGATTCTAAGATCACGAAGGGCCAAAACTCTATCATATAACTTGAGATGCCCGCTAAAAGTGCTCCAATGATATTCATTAATAAATACGCGCTCGAGTGCGGAGATAGTTTTTTTAAGAGATTGAGAACAAAGGCGAACAATAATATAGTAACTCCCGCCGATCCTATCCAACTACTTAAACTCATTTGGCATTATATAACTGCGAATAATGCTTATAGAACAATGGGATAGTTTCGATGCCTTTATAATAATTGAATAAACCATAATGTTCATTTGGCGAATGAAGCGCATCGCTATCCAATCCAAATCCCATTAAAATACTATCCAATCCTAATTCTTGTTTAAATAAAGCTACAATAGGAATACTTCCACCACCACGCGTTGGCACAGGCTTTTTTCCGTACGTCTCTTCCATAGCTCTGCTAGCTGCAGTATAAGCAGCGCTATCCATATTCACCACCACAGGCTCTCCGCCATGATGAGGTTTTACTTTTATTTTTACACCCTTTGGTGCAACACTTTCAAAATACTTTTGAAAAATAGCACTTATCTTTTCCGAACTTTGATTTGGAACTAAACGCATACTTATTTTTGCAAATGCTTTACTTGGCAAAACTGTTTTTGCACCTTCGCCCGTATACCCTCCCCAAATTCCATTTACATCTAAAGTTGGACGAATGCCCGAACGCTCAATGGTTGAATAACCCTTTTCGCCATACACATCTTCAATAGCAAGATCCTTTTTATAATTCTCCAAATTAAATGGTGCTTTCTCCATCTCTTTGCGTTGCGCAGCCGTTAATTCAAGAACATCATCATAAAAATTCGGAATGGTAATATGTTTATTTTCATCATGACAAGATGCAATGATCTTACACAACACATTTATAGGATTTGCAACTGCACCTCCGTATACGCCACTATGAAGATCGCGATTAGGTCCAACAACTTCTACTTCCATATATGCCAAACCTCTTAGGCCTGTATCAATACTTGGTGTGTCATTTGCTATAAGCGATGTGTCAGATATTAAAATAACATCGCCTCTTAATTTTGCTTTATTAGCAACGATCCATGCGCCCAAATTTGCAGAACCAACTTCTTCTTCACCCTCAATCATGAATTTTACATTACACGGAAGTGTGTTTGTTCTCATCATGATCTCAAACGCCTTAACGTGCATGTACATTTGCCCTTTATCATCACATGATCCACGCGCAAAAATTGCACCATCAGGGTGTATTGCTGTTTTTTTGATCACCGGTTCAAACGGTGGCGAATCCCATAATTCCAACGGATCGGCAGGCTGAACATCATAATGCCCGTATACAATTACTGTTGGTTTATTTTTATCAATTATTTTTTCGCCGTAAACAACCGGATAACCTTTAGTTTGACAGATCTCTACGTTATCAGCACCGGCTTCTTTTAATCTGTTCTTTACCGCTTCTGCTGTTTTTAGTACATCATCTTTATATTTGGCATCGGCACTTACCGATGGAATTCTTAAAAGCTCAAGCAGCTCATTTAACATTCTTTCTTTGTTACTGCCAATATAATCAGTGATAGTGCTTCTTTCCATGATCCTTAAAATTAAGTCGTAAATTTATGTTTTTAATTGGTGTTATAAAAGCATGTTCAAACAATATTTTGGTATAATCACTCTTTATTTTTGCGTTGGCCTAAATGCCGCTCAGATCAAAACTTTCACGGTTATTTCAGCGCCCGATATTAAAACACTGGGTAACAGCATACAAGACAAAAAGAATGAGGGTCTAATTTATCATGTGCTGGATAGCCTCAGCAAAAGACCTCAAACTCCCAACATGGCCTCAGGGGCTAATGGAAAATTGTACAAGTCGTTCATCAAGAACAACGCATTATATTTTACCAGATCCACTGATGGGGGGAAAACATGGTTGCCAAACGACATACTCATAGATAGCATACCAAAATATAAAACAAATCCATTTTCTAAAGTGAATAAGTTCGCTTATACCGTTTGTAACAAAAGCATGAATCGCATTTACGTTTGCTGGAGCGATGCAAAAAATGGAATAAAAAATAACGACGTATATCTAACTTACAGTGATGATGGCGGAAATACATGGCTTGATAGAATTCTTGTAACCTATTTCCCAAATCACAAACAACAATTCATGCCGCGTTTTGGTATTGATCATGCTACCGGGTATTTGTATTTTATGTATTGTAACCAACGTAATTTTGCTAAGGGAAATTTAACCGATGTTTATTTAGCAGTAAGCAGAGATAACGGCACAACATTCATTGAACATAAATTAAATGAGGCGGCGTTTGAATGGAAAAATAATTCTTCCCTAGACAAATATTTTTCGCTGGTGATAAACAACGGAAGTATTTATCCTATTTGGATGCAAACCGATCAAAAGAAAAAATTAGTTGTTCATGCTACATCTATCAACGATGCCAGCCTTAAAAATTCCATGTTCACCGAAAAAATAATTCTGGATAAAACCATAACGCATGTGTATTCAGCTAAAACACAAATTAATTTTAACCAAAATCCCGGGCCTTATACCGCTTATCTTTACAAGGCAACCGACCCTTCTTTTGAAGTAATGGTAAGCCCTCAGATCCCAATTAATACAGGTGCCCGAAGTATTACCGTAGATTTTGAAAAGTTAAAGCTCCCAAAGGAAACTTATGTTTTAGTTGTGTACAATAATTTGGGTGCTAATTACGTTTGGATACAAGAGGAATGAAGAAGCTTTTCACATATATTTTTATTCTTGGGTGCCTAAGCATTTTTTCTCAGCGCATACAAAACGTAAATGTAAGTTTAGTAAATAGTCAAAATCAAGGAACAAATAGTCAAGTGCTTGTTCGCTTTTCTTTAACCGCCGGGCAATCTTGCCCCGGTTACGAAATTTTACATTGTACCGATTCGCTTAATTATTTGCAGATCTATAATTACTCCGGTGTTTGCGGCAACACAACTGCCGATGAGTCTTTTAATTTTACACATGGTTCTCCGGGTATTGAAATGATGAACTATTACAAAATTTCCATTCCCGGTTATGAAACCTCTCCGGCTTTTCGCATTTATGTAAGCCAACAAACACCCAAACCGAATATCTTGGTCTTTCCTAATCCTGTTTTTAATCAGGAATTTATTCGCTTACGTTTTTACAATTATGTTGGAGCACAAGTGGAAGGTTTTATTTTTAACCAATTTGGAAAAGTTGTACGCCCTTTATTACTTGATATAAATCAAAGCCAAAGCGAAGTAAATATTAACGACCTCAATGATGGCCTTTACATTGTATGGCTTACCGATGGTAATTGGTTATTTCGCAGTAAATTTATTGTGAAAAGAACCTAAAATGTCCCTCAAAACCCCATATTTCCTTGAAAACCAATTGGATTTTTGCTACTTTTATAGGTCCCGGCCCATGTTAAAAAGACTAAACATTACCATATTGTTCTTACTGCTAAGTTCTGCTTTAAAATTGCAGGCGCAGTTCTATTATGGCATGCAAATGGACTTTGGAAAGAACCGAATTCAATACCAAGTTTTTAACTGGACCTATTTTGACTACGAACGCATAAGAGTTTATTTTTATGCCGGTGGAAATGAGATAGCAAAATATGTTTCCGTTTCGGCCAACAATCAATTACCTATTTTAGAAAAACGCTTAGAACATCAAGTTGATGATAAGATCAATGTTATTGTTTACAATAATCAAAACGATTTTAAGCAAAGTAATATTGGATTGAACAATGATGAATCATCCAACATTGGCGGAACCACAAAAATAATTGGGGATAAGATCTTTGTTTACTTTAATGGCAATCATGCCGACTTGGATAAACAAATTCGCGCCGCACTTGCCGAGTTAATGATCAATCAAGATCTGTATTCGGGTAACGCTCGCGAAATGGTAAAGAACTCTACAATGCTTAATTTACCGGAATGGTTCACAAAAGGTTTGGTACAGTATTTATCCGAAGGATGGAATAGTTATTATGATAATGTATTGTATGATGCTTTGAAAAATGATAAGATCAGCAAATTCAATAAACTTACAGGTAAACAAGCCGCAAATGCAGGGCATGCGTTATGGCATTATATTGTGGATGTGCATGGTGAATCGCAGATCCCAAGTTTATTGTACATGACAAAAATAAATCGCTCACCCGATTACGCCTTTTTATTTGTTATAGGAACTTCATTTGATAATTTATTATTCGACTTTGTTGACGCGCAAAATCGCCGCATCTACATGACCAAAGATTCAGCGCGCACTTCTCCAATTAAAAACAATACGGTTCTTAAAAAATATAAGTCCACCAAACATTATTATCAATTGCGCTTAAGTCCGGATGCAAAAAACGTTGCTTATGCTACTGATGAATTAAGCCAGATGAAAGTGTACGTTAAGAATTTGGAAGAGAAAAAACCAACACGTATTTTAAAAAAGGGTCCTAAGTTAGAACGCATCGCTGATTACAATTATCCCTTGATCCAATGGCATCCCAATAATAAAACGGTGATGATGATCTACGAATTGAAAGATCAAATGGTAATTCACACTTACGATACCGAAACAAAAGAAAAACACATTCGCAATATGCCCGGCTTTGAAAAAGTGAATAGCTTTTCTTTTAGCCAAGATGGAAAAAAATTAGTAGTGAGTGGGGTAAAAAAAGGAAAAGGCCAAAGCGATATTTTTGTTTTTACACTAAACAATAGCGGCTTAGAGCAAATTACCAATGATATTTGGGATGATAACAATCCTATTTTTGTAAAATCATCAAAATATATTGTGTTTGAAAGTAATCGCACTAACGATACCATTAAAGCAAAAGATGACGCGGCATTCTTTAATAAATTCAACAAGAACATGGATCTTTACATGGCGCCTTATCCATTTAAAACACAAGTGCTAGTTGGAATTACTAATTCAAGCGAAATTGACGAGCGCGTTCCGCAAGCATACACCAGTCAATTCATTACTTACCTCAGCGAAAAGAACGGAATCTACAATCGCTACCTTGCCGAATTCGATAGCGCTATTTCATTTGTAGATACCACAGAACACTACCGTTACTTTTTCAAAAGCAAATTAGTAACTAATTACGATCGCAATATTTTAGATCAGAACATCAATTTGAACGCAACCCATGTTGCCGAAACATTCTATTACAACGGAAAAGATTATATGGCTGTTACACCTTTAGGAAAATTAGATGTGGTGAATTATTCGCAACCAAAAGACAGTTGGTTCAAAATGACCATTAAGCCTACACTACTCGATCCTTATTTTTACAATGCAAAAAAATATCAACCCGAAACTAATTCGCCAAGCATTAACCAAACACCAACAAAAAAACAAGACGGAATTGATTTTGATAATTATACCTTGAGTGGCGAACCAAAAAAGACAGAAGGTGTAGGAACCAATACCGCAATTTCTTTAGCGGCAGATTCTCTTAAGCGGTCAAAAAATGCCGGCCTAATAACATTCCCTATTCAAAAAAATTATTTCACATCCTTTTACAGCGATTATATTGTTACACAATTTGACAACGCATATTTGGGAACAAACTACCAGCGTTTTGCTGGAGGGGGTTCACCGGTATATTTAAATCCGGGATTAAATTTCTTAACTAAAATAGGTATTAGCGATCTTTTTGAAGACCACCGTATTGTTGGGGCCTTCCGTTTTTCAGGAATTGCAAATCTATTTACCAGTGGTGGTGTTGATAATGAAGTGCTATTATCCTATGAATACCGTAAAAAGAAAATTGATCACCAAGTAGTATTGCATCGCCAAAGTTTTGTGAAGATCGATGATTTTAATGGGGCTCCTGCTCGTGCACATATTCATGATATTCGCTACACCGCTAAATTACCTATCAATGAAGTGTTAGGTGCTAAAGGGTCGGTACTGTATCGCAATGATAAATTTACCTATTTTTCACAAGGAGATGTGTCTCTTCCAAAAAAACCCGCGTATGATAATTACGTAGGATTGCGTGCTGAATTAGTATTTGATGATACGCGAAATGTTATGGTAAATATCATGAATGGATTCCGCGGAAAAGTGTGGGGCGAATATTGGCGCAAAATAAAGAACGAAAGACATGATCTAATCACTGCAGGATTTGACCTAAGACATTACCAACGTGTTCACCGACAAATTACTTGGTGTAATCGTTTGGCCGGAGGAACATCTTGGGAAACAGATCGTTTATTGTTTTACTTAGGCGGAGTAGATAATTGGTTCAATGCTAAATTCAATAACGAGATCAATATTGTAAAACCCGAGACGTATCAGTTCCAAACATTAGCAACTAACATGCGTGGCTTTTCGCAAAACATACGTAACGGAAATAATTTTGTAACCTACAATTCAGAGTTGCGCTTCCCAATTGTAAAATATTTTGTTGATAGACCAATGCGTTCTGATTTCTTGAATAACTTACAATTGATCAGCTTTTTTGATCTTGGCGCGGCGTGGTATGGTTTAAATCCTTTAAGCAAAGAGAATACCGAGAACGTGAATACGTATCTTCAAGGAAGTAATTTAAGTCCTATCATCATTACTGTTATTAACGATAAAAATCCATTGGTAGCAGGTGCAGGCTGGGGAATTCGCTCACGATTATACGGTTATTTTGTACGATTGGATTTTGGCTACGGAATTGATAACTTTAGATCCCAAAAGGCAGTGATAGGTTTATCATTTGCTACAGATTTTTAATATGAATCATATTTTTATTTTATTGGCAGTTGGAGTTGTGTTGCAGGTTACCTAAGCGGATTAATTGGCATTGGTGGTGGTATTGTAATTGTTCCCGTACTCGTTTATTTTTTGGCAATGGATCAAAAGGCCGCACAAGGAACAACGCTATTCATGTTCATGCTTCCAATAGGTTTTTTGGGCGTTTACAATTATTATAAAGATGGGCAACTCAATTATAAGTATGCTTTGATCATGTCAATTACATTTATTGTTGGAAGTTATTTTGGAAGTAAAACAGCTCTATCGCTCGATACCAAAATTGTAAAACAGATCTTTGGGGCAATGATCATTTTGATTGGATTAAAAATGCTCCTCAATAAATAATGACATTTATCTCTCAAATACAAAAACGTTCAGAGGAACTTTTTTCTGAAATAAATTCTATTCGGCAGCATATTCATCAACATCCCGAATTATCGTTTGAAGAACACAATACATCTGCTTTCATTCAAGGAGTTCTCAAAAAATATAATATCCCTTTTAAAAATGGTATTGTAAAAACCGGAATTGTTGCTTTGATCGAAGGGAAAAATCCTAGTAAAAAAACTATTTTATTGCGCGCTGATATGGACGCGCTTCCAATTGAAGAAAAAAATAATGTAGTTTATGCTTCTAAAAATAAAGGGATAATGCACGCATGCGGACATGATGTTCACAGTGCCTGCGTTTTAGGTGCCTCTATTATTTTAAATGAATTAAAAAATGAATTTGAAGGAAGTGTAAAGATCATTTTTCAACCGGGAGAAGAAGTATTGCCGGGTGGTGCATCACTCATGATCAAAGAAGGCGTATTAGATTCGCCAAAAGTTTCTACAGCATTAGCACAACATGTTTTCCCAAGCATGGAAACCGGAAAAGTTGGTTTTAAAACCGGCATGTACATGGCAAGCACTGATGAATTATACATAACAGTTAAAGGCAAAGGTGGTCATGCAGCTATGCCAAACGATTATGTTAACCCTTTACTTATTGCTTCAAAAATATTATTAGAACTCCATAAAGCATTTATGGAAATGCCTCCTGCTTATTCAACACTCGAAGCCGACAATAAACCAAAACCTCCTACGGTACTTGCCTTCGGAAAAATAATTGGAAATGGCGCAACAAATGTTATTCCTGATGAAGTAAAAATTGAAGGCACGTTTAGAACCATGGATGAGAACTGGAGAGCGAAAGCACATTTGAAAATGAAGGCAATTGCAGAAGATGTTGCGAAACAAATGAACGGCGTTTGCGAATTTAGAATCGAAAAAGGCTATCCGTTCTTAGTGAACGACGAAGCGCTCACAAAAAATTGCACAGCTTGGGCCAAAGAATACTTAGGCGAAAATAATGTGGAAGAATTACCCTTACGCATGACCGCCGAAGACTTTTCTTTCATTTCGCAAAAGGTGCCAAGCTGCTTTTATAGACTAGGAACCGGCAATAAGACAAAGAACATTACTTCAGGGGTTCATACCTCCACTTTTGATATAGATGAGAACGCTCTTCGCACAGGAACAGGCTTAATGGCCTATTTAGCTGTAAAACAGCTGTCATAATGCCCAGCCTTAACACTTTTTTCCTCTAAAAACTCTGAAAATTATACTATTTTTACCGTTCTTTCGTTAAAGTAAAGAAGTGACTTTCAGGCTTTTCACATATCTCAGTTTCATAATAGTACTAGCGTCATGTTCTACAAAAAAGAACACGGTGCTTTCGAGAGGCTTCCATAATTTAACGGCACGTTATAACGGCTATTATTATTCAACTGAAAGCATAAAAGACGGCGTTTTTAAAATTGAAAATAATAATAGAGAGAATTACGATAAAACTTTACCCGTTTATGTTTACCCTACACACGAAAAAGCAAAAACAACTTTTCCTGAATTTGATAAGGCGATAAAAAAATCAACAACGTGTATTCAGCGACATGCTATCAAAGATTCAAAAGACAATACCATTCCTACTTCCGGAAAATGGATAGATAATAATTGGATCAACATTGGCATCTCGCGCTTTTACAAGCGTGAATTCTTTTCTGGCATTGAAGCATTTGAATATGTGGTAAGCGCTTATAATCATTCAAAAGATAAATACGATGCCATGGTATGGCTCATAAAATCGTATAACGAAGTTGGTTCGGTAAGTAGTGCAGCGCCCATTATCTCTTTATTAAAGAACGAAAAAAAATTACCTGCCCACATTAAAAAAGAATTACCCGCGCTGGAAGCTGATTATTATTTCCGTAAAGGATTGCTTACCGAGGCTTCTTCTAAATTAATGGAGGCTGCCAATAATCGCAAACTCATAAACGGTACGCCGCGCAAAAAACGCGCACGTTATTCATTCATTATTGCGCAAATGCTCGAAGAGCAGAAAGATTATAAACGCGCACGTCGCTTTTACGAATACACCATTCGCTTAAAACCAAATTACGAAATGGTGTTTTATAGCAAGATCAAATTGGCACGCTTGCTGGATGTAAAACGAATGGATTCGGAAAAAACCAAAAAAGGTCTTTTGAAAATGGGTCGCGAATTTAAAAATGCCGATTACTACGATGTTATTTTTTATACCCTTGGAGAAATTGAAGAAAAAGAAAAGAATATTGACAAGGCTGTTTTTTATTATAAGAAGTCGGTTCAAACCAGTACGGTAAACCCGAGTCAAAAAGCATTATCGTATTTAAAATTGGGTGAGATCAATTTTGAAATGACCAATTACCCAATTGCGCAAGCGTATTATGATAGTACACTTACAACACTGCCTAACGATCATCCAAATTATAAGAACATTGTAGCAAGGCAAAAACCCTTGATAACTTGGTGAGTTATTTAAAAACGATAAAGCGCGAAGATAGCTTGCAGCGTTTTATGAAATGAGTGATGCCGAAAAAGCGGCGATGGTAGAAAAGATCATCAAAAAAATGGAAGAAGATGAAGAGCGTGCGCGTGAAGAAAAAGAACGATTATTGGCAAATGCGCAAAGCGTTGGCAGCAACACAAATTTAGCGGCCATCCAAATCTTCCTATGGGTAATCAAAATACATTTTACTTCTACAATCAAAATACCATTAGTTTTGGTATTGCCGATTTTGGTAAAAAATGGGGTAATCGCAAAAATGAGGATAACTGGCGCCGATCCAACAAAGCCCTTACAATAGATGATCCTAATACAAACAATGCTACAGATCCCGCAAAGGATCCAAAAGATAAAACGGCAAGTAAAGATCCTAAAAAAACAAAAGAATATTATTTAAAGAATTTACCGGTAACCGATTCGCTTTTGAAAGTAAGTAATGATAAGATCATTGAAGCTTTTTATTTATTAGGAACAACCTACAAAGAAGATCTGAGTAATAATAAAAAATCAATTGCTGCATTTGAAGAATTAAATTCCCGTTATAGTACGCATAAATATTTACTGAACACTTACTATCAATTATTTCGCATTTACGAAAAAGAAAAAAATGCAGAGAAAGCCGAGTTCTATAAGAACAAGATATTGAACGATTATCCTAATAGCGAATTTGCACAGTTGATCAAAAATCCTAAATACGCTGAAGAAAAACAAAGTGTATTGAGCGATGTAGAAAAAGATTACGCAGTTGTTTATGCTTCGTACACTGCCGGTAATTATTCCGATTCATATTCGCAAAGCGATGCCATTACAAATGGCAAGAATGTTTATTTGCCAAAGTTCGAATTTTATAAAAGCCATGAGCTTAGGCAAATTAAAAGGACTTGATTCTTTGGAAGTAGCGTTAAAACAAATTGTATGTATCCTAAATCGGATGTTGCGCCTTTATCAAAAGATATTTTGAATAGTATTAAAAACAAAAAATCCGAGGCCTTTAGTGACGCGCCAAAAATAAAAGTGATGGGCAAGGATACGTTCCAGATAAATTTTATTAACCAACATTTTATGTTACACTGTGCGCTGATGATCCAAAAATTGCGAATAGCTTAAATCAAAAACCTGATGTTCGCAAAAATATTACAGTAATAAAAAGTAACTAACATCGAAAGCACATTACTTGGACCAAAATGCAACTCTTATCTTATAAAGTTTTGATATCGCCATTGAAGCCATAAAATTTAGAGACAACATGAAGGACGATAAAGACTTCTTTAAAGACGATCTTAAAAAGAACTCTTCACCTTACCTCATAGTTCCCGGCGGTAATATGCCTATAAGTAGTAAAAAGAACCTCATGTTTACCAATTGTTTTATAACGACAATTATAAAGTTTGATAATAACATATTACCTACTCCTGATAAACTAAAATAGCTGCTTAGCCTAAATTTCTGTATCTTGTATAAAATTACGGCCCATGTTTAACTCGCCAACAAAAATCAAAGTGTAGATGCCGGTTCTATAAACCTTAGGTTCAGGCACTAAAATTAACGTCGATATCAATTCTAATGGCGACTTTGGATCGACGGCACTTTTAGTCGGTAATATCACTATTTCAGGAAATCTTGTTTTGAAGGTAATACCCATTGAATTGAAGGTAGCAATATACAACGTACCAAAATGCCGACTCTGAGCGTAGGTAAGTAAAAGGTAAGTTGTTAATATTTACGAAACTTTCTTTTAAAAGTACTGCAAAGATCAATGGCGATGGTCGCTACTAGTAAATTAGCTATTGGGGTTGGCGCTATTTT
>JADJLA010000004.1 GCA_016705695.1 Sphingobacteriaceae bacterium | reverse complement strand
TCCAAACGCTCTAAAAGATCGAGTTTGTACACATCATTCTTGTCTTTGAAATAGTTGATAGCATCGCTTTTTGAGATAGGTTTTCTTACATAAGCATTATTTTGCCTTGCAAGGTCTAACATTTTAGATTCTATTTTCTCAAAATCAGCAGGAGTTAAAATGTTTCCTTCAAGATCTACATCATAGTAAAAACCGTTTTCGAGCGGCGGACCAACCCAAAACTTAACACCGGGATATAATGCTTCCAATGCTTCGGCCATTAAATGGGCAGAAGAGTGCCAGAAGGTTGATTTTCCTTCGTCGTCATTCCAGGTTAATAATTGCAGTTTTGCATCGGCTTCAATAGGACGGTTGGAATCCCAAACTTCGCCATTTACTTTTGCCGCTAAAACGTTTCTTGCTAATCCTTCGCTTATACTTAAAGCTACTTGCTGTGAGGTGGTTCCTTTTTCAACTTCGCGAATTGAACCATCGGGTAGTGTTATTTTGATCATATATTTTTGCCTAAATACAACTTAGGTTTTAAGTCGGCACGAAGATAGTAAATATTTAGAAGCCATCTCAAAAATACCTTCTCTACTTTTTCAGCGTCTTTACCCCGAAGACTTCGTTCCTTTTTTTGACCAGACACCCTCTGGGTATGGTCTACAAAAAGCGCCTCGTCTTTGTGAAAAATACTTGAAAAAGCATGAAAACTTATTTTTGAGATGGCTTCTTAGAAATTATGCGCCATTACTACAAAATTAAGGTTTTGTTAATATCAAAAACAGGGAAAAAATACCGGTTTGTCTGTGAAACAAATTGTTATATTTGTATGATAAGCTCTAAAGATTGTTATGGACCAAAAAATTAATACTGCTTCTGCCGAAAGTTTGAGTTTCGACGATTTCAAAAAGGCGGTTTTAAATGATTTCCGACTTATTAACGAAAGCAGACAAGCAAGTTTATTAGGAAGAAAAGAAGTTTTGACCGGGAAGGCCAAGTTTGGAATATTTGGCGATGGAAAAGAATTGGCTCAAGTTGCCATGTCGAAAGTATTTCAAAACGGTGATTTTAGAAGTGGATATTACCGCGATCAAACATTTATGTTTGCTATTAAGGCATTGAATTTACAACAATGGTTCGCGGGTTTATACGCTCACACAGACATTGAACATGATCCAATGAGCGCCGGAAGGCAAATGGGTGGCCACTTTGCAACACATAGTTTAAATGCAGATGGAACTTTCAAGCCTTTATCACAACAAAAGAATTCTTCAAGCGATATTTCTCCAACGGGTTCGCAAATGCCTCGCCTTTTAGGTTTAGCATATGCTTCACATTTTTATAAGTTAAATACAGATCTACATAAAGCACCTTTTACTGACTTTAGCAATAAGGGAAATGAAGTTGCTTTTGGTACAATTGGAGATTCAAGCACATCCGAAGGTTTGTTTTGGGAAACTATAAATGCAGCCGGTGTTCTACAAGTACCCATGCTAATAAGCGTTTGGGATGATGGTCATGGGATATCAGTTCCAAAAAAATATCAAACCACCAAAGAAAGTATTAGCGAAGTACTAAAAGGTTTCCAAAGAGATAAGAACGGAAGAGGCTACGAAATTTTAAAAACAAAAGGTTGGGATTATCCACACTTATGCGAAACTTACGAGAAAGCGGTAAAAATTTGTCGCGAAGAGCATGTTCCTGTTTTGGTTCATGTTGAAGAAGTAACTCAGCCGCAAGGACACAGTACTAGCGGATCGCACGAGCGATACAAAAGCAAGGAGCGTTTACAATGGGAAACAGATTTTGATTGTGTGAAAAAAATGCGCGAGTGGATCATTCAAAATGCATTGGGCACAGATACTGAATTAGATAAAATTGAAGAAGAAGCTAAAGAAGCAGTTAAGAATGCGAAGAACGCGGCTTGGGCAGCGTATTTGCTTCCAATTAAAGAAGACGCTTCTCAAGCTATAACATTGTTAGATAATATGATCACCGAAGGAGCGGATATTTCTGCCATTCGAACTGATCTTTCTTCAATAAAAGAACCAATTCGCAAAGACATTCACGTTGCTGTAAAAAGGCAATTCGCAAAACTATTGGTTCCACTTCTCCAGCGCGTGAACAGCTTATTACTTGGTTAAAAAATTCAAAAGCGGAAAATGATGCACGTTACGGCTCTCATTTATATTCTGCATCTGAAAAAAGAGTCGCAAATATTTCCGTAAACCCGGTTGTATATGGCGAACAAAAGCAAATGGATGGCCGAGAAATTTTAAGAGATAATTTTGACGCTATTCTTGCAAAATATCCTGAAGTAATAATTTTTGGTGAAGACTCCGGAAAAATTGGTGGCGTAAACCAAGGTTTAGAAGGCTTACAGGCAAAATACGGCGAACATCGTGTGTTTGATACGGGTATTCGCGAGGCAACAATTATGGGACAAGCAATAGGACTTGCTATGCGTGGCATTCGCCCAATTGCTGAAATTCAATATCTAGATTATTTATTATACGCGCTTCAATTAATGAGCGATGATCTTGCCACTGTGCAATGGCGCACAAAAGGTTTACAAAAAGCACCTGTGCTTATTCGTACGCGCGGACATCGTTTAGAAGGTGTATGGCATAGTGGTTCTCCGATGGGAATGATCGTTCATGCTTGCCGAGGAATTAATATTTGTGTTCCTCGTAACATGACCATAGCTTCTGGGTTTTACAATACATTATTGCAAGCGGATGAGCCGGCTTTGATAGTTGAGCCATTAAATAGTTATCGCTTAAAAGAAACTCAACCTTCCAATTTTGGAGAGTATAAATTCGCCTTAGGAATTCCGGAAGTGTTAACAGAAGGAAGCGATATTACACTTGTTTCCTATGGTAGTACCATTAAAATTGCAATGGAAGCAGTTGCCTCATTAAAAGAATTAGGTATTAACGTTGAGTTAATTGACGTTCAAACACTTATTCCTTTTGATGTCAATCACTCAATAGTTGATTCTGTAAAGAAAACCAATCGTTTAGTGGTATTAGATGAAGATGTACCGGGTGGTGCAAGCGCTTACATTTTGCAAAAAATATTAGAAGAGCAAAAAGCATTTCAGTACCTCGACTCTAAGCCTACAACAATAGCGTCTAAAGAACATCGTCCTGCTTACGGAAGCGACGGAGATTACTTTAGCAAGCCAAGCTCTGATGATGTGTTTGATATTTTGTATTCCATCATGAATGAGTTTGACCCGGTTAAATTCCCCAAAATTTATTAAATTCGAGCTTTATTTCAGAAATGGCATACATTTTAATGCGTAAATTGAAGATTTTTAAAATGAACATATTTAAATTTTTCCTGTTCTTATTTTTGTTTGGCTTTTCAGGTCATACTTTTTCGCAGGAAACTGCTGCCGGAACTGAACCTAAAGGCAAACCAAAAAAGGAAACTAAGTACACCGAAACTATCCCTACTGATTCTGTATCCGGAAGCGAACTTTTAAAAAGAGCTGTTAATTGGGTTAAATTAGATGTTCCGAAGTATGATAAATTAAATGGTGTAACAACTTCTGCAAAGGCTGAATGTGTAGCCTCTTTTTCTATTGTTCCCAAAGAACTAAATCCTCAATGCGATCATACAGGGACCATTACTATGAAAGTGGTAATTGAATGTAAGGATAGAAAATACAGATATACTATTAGCAGCATCAAGCATACCAGTAAAAGTGGAAAAACCTCAGGTGGAAGCATAGACAACGTTGTTCCTGATTGCGGAAGTATGATCATGAGCGACATTCAGTGGAAAAAAATAAGAGGCGAAGCTATTAAATTTGCCAATTTTACCATTAACGATATTAAAGAGGCAATGATGCTCGATAGCAAGGGCTACGGCGACGATTGGTAACAGATATTTAACCCATTTATATAGGTTCTTTAAACCACGCTTTGGGCGTGGTTTTTTTTGCTCAAATTTTATGTTTATTTATGCTTAAAAGTATAGTGCTTTTTATGTAATGTTGTTATAACTTTACAGTCTGAAAAAAAATGCCCATGTCTAAAATCGAACACATTCATTGCTTAATTATTGGTTCTGGTCCTGCCGGATATACCGCAGCTATTTACGCCGCTCGCGCAGATCTTAAACCTGTTTTATATACCGGCTTAACTCCCGGAGGTCAATTAACCGAAACTACCGAAGTAGATAATTTCCCAGGTTACCCAAAGGGTATCACAGGCCCTGAATTAATGGAAGATCTTAAAGCACAAGCCGAACGTTTTGGTACACAAGTACGTTTTGGATTAGTTACAAAGGTGGAGCTTAACAGCAATCCTAAACGCGTTTGGGTTGATGAAACAATTGAGTTAACTGCCGACACCGTTATTATTTCAACCGGTGCTAGCGCCAAGTGGTTGGGTTTACCTAACGAAACACGTTTACGTATGAACGCCGGTGGCGTAAGTGCTTGTGCAGTTTGCGATGGCTTTTTCTTTAAAGGACAGGAAGTTGCAATTGTTGGCGCAGGTGATACTGCAGCTGAAGAAGCTACGTATTTAGCAAAGCTATGTAAGAAAGTTTATATGATCGTTAGACGTAGCGAAATGCGCGCTAGCAAAGCCATGCAAAACAGAGTATTAAACACGCCAAACATTGAAATTCTTTGGGATAGTGAAACACAGGATATTTTAGGAAAAGACACTGTAGAAGGCGCGGTTGTAAAGAATCACAAGACAGGCGAAAGTAGAACTTTAACTATAACAGGATTTTTTGTGGCTATTGGACATAAGCCTAACACCGATATTTTTAAAGGACAATTGGACATGGATGATATGGGTTATCTTCAGGTTGTGCCCGGTTCTTCTAAGACCAAAATTGAAGGTGTATTTGCCGTAGGTGATTGTTTTGATAAAACTTACCGCCAGGCAGTAACCGCAGCAGGAAGTGGCTGCATGGGGGCTTTGGACGCTGAACGTTGGTTAGCAACACAGCCTGTTCATTAGTTTTTTTTAACGATATTATTTGGTTCAATTTTTGTTATAATCTTTGAGTAAATGTTCCAAAGGATCGTTATCATATTGTTCTTAACTCAGGCTTTTTGCCAGGCGCAACGTTTTGCCGATCAGATCCCGCAAATAAAGCGCTATACCCAATCGGAAGTTTATGACAGTGTTAATGGGATCATTATTTTCAATAAACTTATAGAGTGTTTAGGTGGAGATTCGGTGAAATACAACAAAGCAGGTTACAATGCTCAGGGTTGGAATGAAGAATTTTATAGTAGCGGAAAAATGCTTCATAAAGGGTATTACGTAGATGGAAAATTAAAAGTGTTCAAGAATTTTTATGAGAACGGCCAAGTAGAGCGTTCGTTTGTAAACCCCGACCCATTGCATAGCGCTGTAGATGTTTTTTACGATAATGGTACAGCAAAGAAAAAAATAGCCTATTACGAAGGAAAACCTCAAAAATACTATGAGTTCTACGATAGTGGTTTACCAAAAATTGCTGTTGAGAACGAAAAAGAAATGAAGTACATCACTTTAAAAAAATCGTGGTATTCTAATGGGCAAATGGAATATGTTATTGAATTAAAAGATAAAAAGGAAAAAGTATTCGTTGAGAAAAAATATTATTCAAACGGGCAAGTAAGAGAAGAGGGAACTCTTAGGTTAAGTGCCGATGGGCAAAAATATCTTAAAGACGGCATGTGGACCTTTTACGATGAGAGCGGTAAGAATAAAAAGGTTGAAAAATTCACTGAGCAGTAATTCTGTTACAAGCTATTAGCCTTTTCTTCCCAAACTATACTTTCAAAACCTTTTCGCGTAAGGATATCCAGTTTTTCAAAATATGGATTAGCCATTTTTGGAATGTAGTCTTCAAGAAAAGCTTCGGATGAGGTTTCACCCTTGTATTTGGCGCAATCAAGATAATCAGACGGATAACCTTTTAAGAAGAAGAAATGCTGCATATAGTAGTATTCTATTACTTCCTGTTGATGTTGTTTTGCTGAAAGCGTCATGACTTTTGAAAGCAATTCTTTGTATTCCTCAATAGAATTTGCGTTATGAGTAAAATCGAATGCGGTAAATGGATTGTCGTAAATGGTTATAATTGGAAAGCCCTGATAAGCAAATTCGGCTGCAGCAGTTCCGTATGCGGTAATAATGGCTTTGGGCCGCGAATTGACTATCTGAAGTTGAGATGTTTTTTTATCGATGAATTTAACTTTGTCGTACGCAGGCACATTTTTTAATTGATTAAAGATCTTTTCGTTATCGGGCAGTCCATTGGGATGCTGTTTTACAAGTATGGTAAGGTTTTTTTGTTTTACCAGTTCATCCAATGTAAAGATCATCCAATCATAGAAATCAGGAAATAAAAGATCCCGGTAAATATGTGGTGAATCAAAAAAGCAGTGGGCAAGGATAACAACCGTTTTATCCCACTCAATTCCATTCAATTCTGTATTTACCTCACCCGAAAAGGCGGATTCTTTCATGTAAGCCGTTGCGCTATCTATTATGCCTTCAAATCGTTTTTCAAATAAGGGTTTATGTGTTTTTAATAACTCTTCGCCATTAGATAGTTGTTTGAACTGCTTGTGAAATAAAAAATGATCATTGGCATGACTTGGATAAATATCCAGAACTTTATGCACAAGCGAATAATATGCTCCGATAGAGTAAACAGGGATTTTATTTACCAAACACAAGCGCACCGCAATGCCGTGATAGATATACGTACAGTATGAAGTTACAAGCGCAGTTACATGATGAAGTTTTATTTGATTTTTGCAAACAAAGAATATATTCACCGATTGCTCGATCAATGTTCTCAAATAAGGATCCTTCAAGTCAACCTGAGGTTTGTTGGCATAACGCAAATATGTATCGTACACCAGGTCGCCGATCCTTATATTCTCGATCTCAATAGCGAGCACATCCTTCTTTGTTTTTAATCCTTGCATGATCTTTAGAACAACCGAATCAACTTCTGTTTGGTCGTTATGAAGATCATTATTTCGATAGAGAACCTTTCCGGCAAAGGATAAACCTATTTTATCGAGATTACTTTTAACTTTTGAAGAAGAAAGATATTTGCCAATAAAACTTTTTGGATTCGTAAAATATTCAGCCGAATAGATCCCAATATTCGCATTTTGTTCTTTGGCTAACTTGTTAGCAACGGCAGCTATTTTAATGCAGCTTTCATAATCAGAAATTGATTGAGCAAGAATTACGTTCTTCTTTTGAGTATCCCAATTTATTTTATACCGGCTTAATTTCTCAATAAATGTTTTCTGAATAGTGGAGGCATTTCTTAAACGCTTCAGCACGGCGCTATTGTTATAGATCCTGCGCAGAACAGCGGATCTGTAAAATTTAACCGGATCTTTTAAAAGTCTTAGAAATGCGTTTTCCATTTTTCTTTTAAGATCATTTATTTAACTCCAATTTGTAAGGAATAGAAAATAATCCCAAATTATAATGCGGATCCATATCAATGGCCGTAATGGTGAGCGCAGGTAAATTTACATTATTATCTACAATATCGTACCATACTTTATTTTTACCATCACCCAAAGCAAAATACAAAAGAAACTGTCCAACCCTTAAGGTGCGTGCGGGAATGGTGATCTTGAACGATAATTTTTTACCCGGACTCACAGTTTCTTCACACAACACAACTTTAAAATTACTTATAACATCGGTCGAAAGTGGCTCAAGCAATGCCATGTAAAACAGCGCGCCTTCCGATTCTTTTCTTACTTCACAATCAAACTTAATCGTAATGTCTTCATCAAATCTAAAATCCCAGGTTTTTTTATTTCCTAAATAAGCCTGAATATTATTGAATAAGATATTTCCGCTGCTATTGGCACGATTCAACCGGTCTTTGATGCTGGCCTCTCCAATAACAGATTCGGAGAACAGTCCATTGTATTTTTTTACGCAGGTATTAATGTCGCCCATTTCATCTATCATTCCGTTCTTTAATAAAATCCCGGTCTTACAAATACTCGAAATGGCCTGCATATTATGACTCACAAACAAAACCGTGCGGCCTTCGCCTGCTACGTTCTTGATCTTACCCATACATTTTTTTTGGAACTCAATATCACCAACGGCTAATACTTCATCCACAATAAGAATTTCCGGCTCCAGATGTGCCGCCACCGCAAATCCTAAACGCACCATCATACCAGAAGAGTATCTTTTTACCGGCGTATCGATATATTTTTCAACGCCGCTAAATTCAACTATCTCATCAAATTTACTTTTGATCTCCGATTTTGTCATTCCCAATATCGCACCGTTCAAATAAATATTTTCACGTCCTGTAAGTTCGGGATGAAAACCGGTTCCTACTTCAAGCAATGCTGCAATTCTTCCACGGATCTTAACCGATCCTGTGCTTGCAGTAGTAACTTGCGATAATATTTTTAGGAGTGTTGATTTACCTGCGCCGTTCTTTCCAATAATTCCTAATACATCGCCTTCTTTCACGTCAAATGTGACGTCCTTAAGCGACCATACATAATCACTTCCGCCTTTCGCACTTCTGTCATTTACATCACCTATCTTTAAATACGGATCTTCTTTTCCTCTTGCTTTATGCCACCACCTGTTGAGGTCATGAGAAATAGTTCCTGTTCCAAGCTGCCCTAATCGGTACTGCTTGGAAATATTGGTAACTCTTAAAACTACTTTACTCATGCTCTTCTTTGAAAAAAATTAAACTGTATCCATAAATGATCGTTCCACTTTATTGAAAACGATCAAACCAAGAAAAAATACAACAATGGTGAATCCTAAACTGTATGCCAAATACCCCCAATTAAATACACCAACACCCAGAAATCCATATTTAAATGTTTCGATAATACTTGTAATAGGGTTTGCTAATAATAAATATTTAAAACCCGGATATTTTTCCATCACCAGTGATAAAGGAAAAACAATTGGCGAGGCATACATCAATAACTGAATTCCAAACGCGATGAGAAATTTAAGATCTCTATATTTGGTGGTCATTGATGAAATGATGATTCCTATCCCAAGCCCCAAAAATCCCATGATAATGATCAGAACAGGTACCAGAGCAATTGCAATGTTAGGATGAATGATATCTGTTGTAGAAAAATAATAGAGCCATACCACCATGAATAAACAAAACTGAATGACGAATTTAATGAGATTGGAAATAACAATGGAAAGCGGAACGATCATTCGAGGGAAATATACTTTACCAAATATGCCTGCATTGGCCGTAAATGTGTCGGAAGTTTTGGTGAGCGTGTCAGAAAAATAATTCCACATGGTGATGCCGCACATGTAAAACAAAAGCGTGGGCATTCCTTCGGTTGGGATGCTTCCAAACAAACCAAATACCAGGGCAAAAATTCCGGCGGTGATTATTGGTTGTATAAAGAACCAAATAGGGCCTAAAATGGTTTGTTTATAAACCGCAACAAAATCACGACGTACAAAAAGAAAAAGCAGATCCTTGAAACGGAATATTTGTTTCAATCGCAACGCGTACCATTTGGAATCGGGTTCTAAGGACAGATCCCATGGTTCATTTTCATTGTCAAACTCGTTATTGGTCATACAAAAAACAAAAGTAAAAAACCTGAATTTGAGGCCATTTCACTAAGGCAAATTTAACAGAATTAATTGAATATCCCCCTCTTTTTTATACCTTTAGCCTCGCTAGCCGCGATCTTGATGAAAGTACAGTTTTTAACATCATATTATCCACCCTTTCTTAATAATTTTTTTGCGTCGCATAAGGAGTTGGAAAATGAGTCGTATGATGCCATCATGAGCGCACTTCTTGACGAACATTTTGCCGATACAGGTGCTTTGGCCTACCATACAGAAAAAGCAGGACACCAGACTTTTTTGATCATCGCGAACTGCGAGATCCTTCAAAAAAAGTGGGCAAAGGAAAATAACATCTCATACACAGTAGAAAATTGGCTTAAGGAAATTGCTTTCGCACAGATCAAGCAATATAAGCCCGATGTTTTTTATTTAGAATATGTGTTGGAATTTTTTAATGATTTTTTGCACGAAGTAAAACCGTTTTGCAAGTACGTTGCTTCTTGGATCTCTTCGCCCCTTATTAATAAAGTTTCTTTAGTAGGATTGGACCTTGTTTTCTCATCTACTCCTGATTTTATTAAGACATTTAAAACACAAGGACTGAATGCTGAGTATATGCACCCGGCTTTTGATGAAAGGATATTAAAAAAGTTAAAGAATACTTCTACAAAAGATATTCCATTTTCTTTTGTTGGCGGGTGGGATGATGTGCATATCAATAGAAAAAATGCGCTGCAAGAGTTGGTGAAAAATACACCAATTAAACTATGGGGATATTCTTATAAAAAAAATTATAGCAAACGATCGATAGGTTATTATAAGAATCTTGTTTTACAAAATAACAAAACTATTCTTGATCGATATATGGGCGAGGCCTGGGGATTAGATATGTACGACATTATTCAGCGTTCAACGTGTACATTCAATATTCATGAAAGTTTATTAAAGGGGTATGTGGGCAATATGCGTATGTTCGAAGCAACTGGTGTTGGTACAATGGTATTGAACGACGAAGGAACAAATTTGTCTGAGCTCTTTGTGCCAGGAAAAGAAATAGAAACGTATAAAACTATTGAGGAAGCAATTGAAAAAGCGAATTATTATATGCGCAATCCGGAGAAAGCGATCGAGATAGGAAAAAATGCGCAAGCACGAACTGTGAAGGATCACAATTATGATGTTTACGTAAAAAAAATGTTTATGAGTATAAAGAAGCAAGGAGGGTTATATTAAACTAAGACATGGCTAAACTACCTTACATAAATTTAGGATGCGGCTTTCATTATCATAATGATTGGACAAACGTTGATTTTATTTCGAGCGGCGAGGGCGTTATTGCTCATAATTTACTCGTTGGTATTCCTTTTGAAGACAATAAATTTGAAGTTGTATATCATTCGCATATTTTAGAGCATTTTTTAAAGCTCGACGGTGAAAAATTGATCAGCGAGTGTTACCGAGTTTTAAAAAAGGGAGGTGTATTGCGAATTGCTATTCCCGACCTTGAGCAAATTGCACGAAATTATATTTTATACCTTGAAGCCGCTTTGAAAAATGAATCTGGCGCAAAAGAAAAATATGAATGGACGATGTTGGAGATGTATGATCAAGTGGTGCGAACAAAAGGCGGTGGAGAAATGATAGAGTACATTCAAGATACATCGAAGAACAACGATGCTTTTTTACTGGAAAGAAATGGGCATGAAGTTAAATTATTGATGGAAAATATCCGTGGAGCAAAAACGAACAGCAACTCTACTGCTTCAAATCCAAGCTTACTATATCGCATCAAAGGAAAAATAAAAGATTGGATCTTAAAAGAGGACGTGAAAGCCTTGGCGCATGGGCAGTTCAGATTTGGTGGTGAAATTCATCAGTGGATGTACGACCGGTTTTCTTTGGGCGAACTATTAAAGAAACATAATTTCACAGATATTAAAGTTGTAAAATTTAACGAGAGTTCTATCCCTCAATGGACCAAGTTTGGTCTTGACGAGGTTGACGGAAAAGTGAGGAAGCCAGATTCACTATTTATGGAGGCAAAAAAATGAAATTAAATTTCTGCACATTATTTAATTCCGCATACCTCGCTCGTGGCATCGTTCTCTACGAGTCTTTACTAAAACATTGTCCCGATTTTCACTTGTACGTTTTTGCTTTCGATGATAAAACTTTTCAATACCTTTCTCAAGCTAACTACGAACATTTAACGCCTATATCTTTAAAGGATTTTGAGGATGAAAAACTATTGGCAGTTAAGCCAACACGCTCGGCCGCTGAGTTTTGTTGGACATGCACACCCTCAACTATTTTATATTGTTTAACTAAATTCAATGCCGCCAATTGCACATACATTGATGCCGACATGTGTTTTTACTCAAACCCAATGGTTTTGGTTGAAGAAATGAATTGTAAGTCTGTTTTAATTACTGAGCATCGTTATACTTCTAAATACGATCAAACTAAAAAGAGCGGAAAGTACTGCGTTCAATTCATCACCGTATTTAGTAATGCCGAGGGATTAAAAGTGATCAATTGGTGGCGCGATTCATGTATTGAGTGGTGTTACGCTCGCCATGAGGATGGAAAATTTGGCGATCAAAAGTACTTGGATGTGTGGACCAGTAAATTCGCCGGCGTTCACGAATTACAGCATTTAGGCGGTGGTTTGGCTCCGTGGAATATTCAGCAATACAATTTCACCTTAAACAATGGTAAATTACAAGGCACTGAAATAACAACTGGGAAGAATTTTGAGGCTGTTTTCTTTCATTTTCATAGTTTGAAATTCTTTGATGACGACATAGTACTTCTTACCGATCCGGGATATGATCTGAATAGCAATGTTATTGATCTGTTCTTTAAACCTTATGTGCGCTCATTGATGAATGCTAAAAAGCATATCCAAAAGACCAATAATTCCTTTGATCCTAATGGCTCGGCAGGCAAGGCGCCCTATGGTGAAATGGGACTTAGTACCGTTATTGAATACTATCGCAATGGCATTAAAAGCAGCAAGAAAAATATACTAGGACATGGTTTAATGAACAAAGTAAGGCATCATTACTTTTTTAAGGCCTCAACGATTTAATTATTAAATTAGTGTTCTATTTATGGCTCATTTACTAGATCTAAAAACTTTTACCGATTCTCGCGGTAACTTAACCGTTATCGAAAAGGTAATTCCTTTTGATATAAAACGTATTTTTTATATTTATGGTGTTGATGATTCTAAAAGAGGCGGACATAGGCATCACAAAACAATTCAAGCGGCAATTTGTATCAAAGGCGCTTGTAAGATATATAACAACAACGGCGTTAAGGAGGAAATTTTTGAACTGAATAAGCCAAACAAATGTCTTATTTTAAGCACTGAAGATTGGCACACCATGTATGATTTTACAGAAGAGGCTATTTTAATGGTGTTGGCTTCTGAGAACTTTGAAGAAAAAGATTATATTTTTGAACCCTATCCAAAACCATGATCGAATACGAGAATTTGCATAACCTAAACAAACCCTTTTTTAAAGAGTACGAAGAGGCCTTTAAAGAAGTAATGCAAAGTGGATGGTATATCTTAGGAAAAAAAGTTACAGAGTTTGAACAGCAATTTGCTGCTTACTGCCAATCAAAATATTGTGTTGGCGTTGCCAATGGCCTCGATGCTTTAACCTTATCGTTAAAAGCACTCGATCTTCCAAAGAACACTGAAGTTATAGTTCCTTCTAACACTTACATCGCCACCATTTTATCTATTGTACAAAATGGTTTGCAACCGGTGTTGGTTGAGCCTGATATTGAATCATACAATATTGATCCTGCAAAAATTGAGCAGGCCATTACGCCAAATACAAAAGTTATAATGGTTGTTCATTTGTATGGAAAGGTTTGTGAGATGGATAAAATAATGACCATTGCAGATAAACACGGACTTAAAGTGATCGAAGACTGCGCTCAATCGCATGGTGCTAAGTATAAAAATAAATTATCCGGAAGTTTTGGACATTATGCGGCGCATAGTTTTTACCCCACAAAAAATCTTGGCGCTATGGGCGATGCAGGAGCCATTACAACTTCTGATGCCGAATTAATGGAGCGAGTAAAGGTGCTTAGAAATTATGGGTCGAAAGTAAAATACTATAATGAAGTTGTTGGTTATAACTCACGCTTGGATGAATTACAAGCGGCTTTGCTATTGGTGAAATTGAAATATCTGGATAAGATCAATGAACATAAACGGAAGTTGGCGGCGATCTATCAAAAAGAACTTAAGTCTGATTTTATCAAACCCCAAGTTACCCAAGATAATTATGATGTGTATCACATTTACAATATCCGTCACCCAAAACGCGATGCCCTTAAGGATCATTTACTAAAAAATGAAATTAAAACAGAGATCCATTATCCTGTTAGTCCTGTAAAGCAATTAGCAATGAAGAATATTATCGATAAACAAATAACGCTTATTTCGGAAGAGATACACAATACCACGTTGAGTTTACCAATTTCTTTTTATCACACCGAATCTGAGATCCAAAGTAATAGAGGTCTTAAATAAATTTTGATCCAGAAATGATAGATAATTCGGAAAAAATAATTTCGGTAATTACTATTAATTTAAACGACAAGTTAGGATTGCAAAGAACTGTTGAGAGCGTAAAGTCCCAAAGCAATTCGTTGTATGAGCATATTATCATCGATGGAGGATCTACCGATGGGAGCCTTGATCTTATTAAAGAGAACGCGTCGCTTTTTTCTTATTCAATATCAGAGTCTGATAAAGGCGTTTATGATGCGCAGAATAAAGGCATTGCAAAAGCAAAAGGTGCATATTTGATATTTTTAAATTCAGGCGATACATTTTGTTCAAGTAAAGTATTGGATCTGTTCGTTAATGATCCTCATGCAAAGAAGTACAGTGTTGTTTACGGAAATTCAAATATCATCAAGGGAAACGGTGCGATCGAAAAATTAATTCCTCCCGATGAACTCAGTACAAATTTTTGGTATCGCCAAACACTCAACCATCAGGCAGTATTTTTTAAGAGGGATGTTTTCGAGCGATTTGGCAAATACAATACAAACTATAGATTTAGTGCAGACATGGATCTTTTGCTAATGATTTTTAAAAAGGAACCTGAAGCATTTTATCATCTGAATGAGTTTGTATGTAACTATGTAGAGGCAGGCTTAAGCGCCAAGCCTGAGAACTATGAAGTTATTATTAAAGAAAAAGAGCAGATATTAAAGACCTATTTGAGCTCAGAAGAATATAAAAGGGCAAAAGAGAATTATTTAAATGAATTGCCTTACAAAACACGATTAAGGATCTTTGTTTCAGAAAGACCTTTACTAAAAAGTCTTACAAGTTTACTCTTCTCGAAAAAATAAACATTGAAGAAGGAAGAACATATCGTATTTTTTACGCCTACTCTTAATAGAACAGGCTCTGAGATTGTGCTTATGGATCTTTTGAAACATTCGTCGTTTAATTGTAAGATAACAGTGATCTGCAAATTCAAGGGAAGCATGTACGATGATATTCCGGGAACCATGCCGAAGTATTTTCTTTACGGAAAGCAATTTGGCGGCATTGGATCTAAGATCTATAATAAACTCCGCAAGGCATTTGCAGTTGATGGTATATTAGAAAAGCATATAAATGCCACTTGGTATATCAATACCATTATGATGCCTGATGTGTTGGAATATGCCGAAAAACATAATATAAAAACCATAGTACATATTCATGAACTTGGGCAGATGTACAAAGGTTTAAATGAGACTCAAATAAAACGTTTAGTAAACTATCCCAAATTGATCGTTGCAAATTCAGAGGCAAGTGCTGAAGTGATTAAAGGTTATGGAAGAAAGAGTGGGATTGAAGTAATGCATCCTGCTTTAAATTCTACTTTGGAATCTAAAATAAAGTTTGAGGATAAAAGAGCAGCCCTGAATATTCCTGCTGATGCATTTGTTTGGGTAATGTGCGGCACTTTGGATGCAAATAAAGATCCTTTTTTGTTTATCGAAATTGCTTCTGAACTTAAAATGCGTACACCTAACTTTAAAATGGTTTGGATAGGAGGAAAGGCAGATAATTCAGATATAGATATACAGTGCGATAGTTTGGTACAGAAAAACGGATTAAAGGATCATGTGATGTTCATAGGAGATATAAAGAACAGCTTTTACGACTATTTTTCAATGGCCAATGGTTTTGTATTAACTTCACAATACGAATCGTTTTCAATGACAACACTAGAGGCCTTGTTCTTTCAATTACCTGTAGTTGCAAATGATTGCGTGGGCGTAAAAGAAGTGATCGGTACCGAATTTGGGTATATTGTGAAACAAAAGAACAATGCAGCAGAGTTTGCAGAGAAAATGTTTGAGTTCATGAAAGATCCAGCGAAAAATAATAAAAAAGGTTTACAAGAAAGAGCTTTAACGTTTGGGATAAAAACGATCTCGAAAAAGTGGAATGACCTAATAAAACAAATTGCGTGCTAAATACTAACAATATATGTTTATACGCGTCTTACTTTGAAGGTAATAAGTTGCCTTATTATATTCGAGTGTATTTAAAGGAATTAAAAAAGCATTTAAATAAAGTTGTTCTTATTCGTAGTGGAGAGAATTTAGATAAGGAAAGTGCTTCATTTTTAGAAGAGAATAGTATAAGTGTTCAGTACGAAAAAAACGAAGGTTTTGATTTTGGACTTTGGTATAAAGCTTTTCAAACAATAAACGTGGCCGAATACGATCAAATTGCCTTGGTAAATGATTCCTGCGTTCTGTTTAGATCTTTGGATCCGTTCATGGCTTGGGCTATTAAGGACAATGCAGATGTAAAAGGAATGACCTATTCTGAAGCTATTACTCCGCATGTTCAGTCGTATTTTATGGTGCTTAACAAAAAAGCCATCGAACTTGCGGCTAACTATTTTAAACAGCATGGCATCAAACAAAGTATTGGAGATGTAATACAAACCTACGAACTAGGTTTAAATAAGTATTTTACCGATAAGGGACTTAAACTCGCTTCTTTTGTGGATAATGATGGTTACCAAGGAGAATTTAGTCCATATTACAAATGTGTTGATCATCATTTACAAAAGGGAATTCCGATAATTAAAACCAAGATCCTTTTTTCTTCGTTTCGCAAAGATGAACTTCCAAATTTAGCGCGCATGGGTTTTGATATTGACGTAGATCACTATTACCAACTCATCGCTAAACAAAAAGATCTACTTATAGATCCAATTGAATTCAAAAAGCAAAATCCACCGCAAATGAGTTCGGTTGATGTTTTGGCATACAATCTTAAACGATCATTAATTAAATTAGTTCGTCCCGCTTATAAAGCCATTAAGAAATGACAAAGCCACTCATATCCGTTTGTGTGCCGGTATTCAATGGCGAAAGGCATTTAAAAGAATGTTTGGATTCTTGCATTTTTCAAACTTTTGCTAATTACAACATAATTATTTGTGATGACGGATCAAGCGATAAAAGTATTTCTATTTGTGAAGAGTACGTAGCAAAACATAAACAGATAAAATTCGTTAAGAACGAAAAGAACCTTGGTTTATTGGGTAATTGGAATAAATGTGTAGAATTAGCAAACGGCACTTGGATCAAATTCCTTTTTCAGGATGATGTGATGAATTCGAATTGTTTGGAGGAGTTCTTCAAAAATGCAACAGCAGGTGTTGAATTGATAGTTTGCAAACGTCATTTTTTACTAGACGATTCGGCTACCGAGGATGTAAAGGATTATTACAAAAACAGAGTAAGAACATTAGAAAATACAGGATATTTTATATCAAATGATTTTAGCGCTCAAACAATTTCAAAGATCGCCAACGAGCATCCTTCTCTTAATTTTATTGGCGAGCCTTCTTTAACCATGTTTAAAAAAGAAGCACTTCTAAAAGTTGGTGGTTTTGATAATGAACTCAAACAGATCTGCGACCTGGAATTTTTATTAAGATTAGCTTCCGTTTTTGGTTTACGATATATTCCACAGCAATTATGCGCGTTTCGAATTCATAGTTCTTCTACAACAGTTAAAAATGTAAACAGTAATAATTACTATATTGATCATATAGAAGCACTTTTATATGCATTAAAATTGCTTACCAAACCCGAGTTCAAGAATTTTAGGGCTTATATAGGAACAAATGGTATTTCAAAACACCGCATGTTCGTTAAATACAGGCTGTACAAGGCATCCAGGGCTATTAAAAACGGCGAGGACCAGAAGATATTTGATGATCTAAGCTCAAGTTATAAGCAATTTATGTACAAATGGTATGATATTCCCGTGTTAAAATTGTACATGATGCTTAAGTAAATTTTGTATATTTAGAACGAATTTTTGAATCATAAACCATGAAGAAGATCATTAAACTTACTACAATTGCTTTGGCAATTATTTTTTCTAAACAACTATCTGCTCAAGATACTTTGCATCTTGATTTTGGCGCCACACAAACAGCTCCCGACAAAGCTATCGAAGATAAGATCGTAGCTTGGGGTAAAACATTAAATGGAAAAAAGCAGGACATTAACATCGTTGCTTATTATCATAAAGGAGAGTTCAAAAAATTTGCCGAGCAACGCGTTGAAGAAATGTTCCTATCGGTAAATCGTAAGGTACGTGATCTTGTAAATATCAAAACACAGGAGGCGTTAAAAGGTGAGAATTATCAAAGAACACGTGTAGATATTATTTATTGGGCTGAAGGCAGCGATCCAAAAACAATGGCTGATAAAAAGAAGGTCGAAGAGAAAGCCACAAAGGATGCTGAGAAGAAAAAGAAAGATGAAGAAGAAAAATTAGCGAAAGAAGCTAAGGATAAGGAAGCGAAAGATAAAAAAGGATCAAGCTCAACAGCAAAGAAGGATGAGAAGAAAGATGATAAGGCTAAAAAAGAAGAGAAGAAAGTAGAGAAAAAGGACGATAGAAAAGATGATAAGAAGGAAAAAGTAGAAAAACCAAAAGAAGAGAAAAAGCCAGCATTAACTAAAGAGGAGAAAGACGCAGCTGAGGCGAAGAAGAAAGAAGATAAAGAAAGAGAAAAGAAAGAGAAGGAAGAAAAAGCCGCAAAGGAAAAAGCGGATAAGGAAGCAAAAAAGGAGCAAGAGAAAAAGGAAAAAGAAGAGAAGGCAGCTGCAGAGAAAGCTAAAAAGGAGCAAGAAAAGCTTGACAAACAAAAGAAGTAAGAAATTAAATGAAATAAAAAAGCGAGGAAGCCCCTCGCTTTTTTATTTTAGATCAGCCCTATCATTTTACCTATATAATTACTCCAAGTAAAATCTTTTACTCTATCATGTGCGGCAGTCATTAATTTTAATTGCTCGTCTTTCGAATTTTTTAATAGTTTTTCAACGCAACTACTAAGTGTATTATTTTGATCTATAAAATAACCAAGATCAATTGTTGAGCCAAACGTTTCTGTAAATTCATCATAGGACCTTGTAATTACAGGCGTATAAAAATGCATGGCCTCAATAAGAGAAGAAAATCCTCCCCAATCTTTGGTTGAATTAATAATTACCAATGCTTCCGAAAGAAGTTTATAATACAATTCGTTCTCTGCTACCACACTTTTATTTAAGTAACCGTGATAATGTATACCACTCGCTTTTATCCCTGTTTCATTTTCA
The DNA here is from genome assembly GCA_016705695.1 of Sphingobacteriaceae bacterium. Classification (GTDB taxonomy): domain Bacteria; phylum Bacteroidota; class Bacteroidia; order B-17B0; family Aurantibacillaceae; genus Aurantibacillus. The sequence continues at coordinate 286,847 of JADJLA010000004.1, read as the reverse complement.
TTTAAGCCTATAAAATGTAATTCCAATTCGGGATAATTGTTTTTTAATTTTTTGAACGCTTCAATAAGTTCCAAAGCACCACTCAAATATTTTTCGTTACCAATAAATAAAAGTTTTTTGCTGTTCTGTTTGGCTTTTATTACCAACTCTTTATTTAATTCGCTGTTAGAATTGATCACGTTTCCTAAATAATGAACGTTTGCATTTGTATAGTTCTTTTTAATGAATGTACTCGATAAGGGAAACAGACCTAAAACAAGATCCGCTTTTTCAATATGTTGTTTTTCTCTTTCTAAACAATTTTTCTCAAACCATTTTGGTTCACGATCCAAAAAGTTAGCGATATAGTAGGAGAAGGTCCAATCGCCAAAAGAAATTACTTTTTTATTGAAACTTTTTGGCGCACTAAAACTAAAGGTTAAAAAAACAGCAGCATCTGTGTTAGAATATACTTCTAATGCTTTCGCTATTTTTTTATTGGTTAAACCATAATTTAACTTCGATCTAAAATACGTATGGTTTGAATTTCGGTAAATAAGCTTTAGAAAAGCAAAGGCCGTGTATTTGTATAAATTAAAAAGAGCTTTATTCTCTTCAATATTCACACGATTTACTTTGTACCCTTTCAATTCAAGATTCTTTGTAAAAAAATACGGTACATTCGACCAGGTTTTAAGACTGTTCGAATCTCCAACCGAAAAAACAGTTATTTCTTTGATCCCGGCCAATTAATTAAAAAGTCTCCTTTTTATGATACGAATGATGAGCATAAATGTAAGCGTAGAAAAACTCTTCCTGCCGTATAATTTGCTAATAGTATATTGCTCTTCCAAAAACCTAAAGTTCTTACTCCCTGATTTGGAAGCATCGTAATATCTAAAATAAGCCACATTATCCTCTACCTTATGAATTTTAGCATTGTGCTTGAACAAACGTAAAATATATTCGTAATCAAATGCAAAGCGGTATTCGGCCAAGTTTCCAATTTTTGTAGTAAACGATGTTTTAAAAAATGATCCGGGCTGACTAATAGAAGCATCCTTTTGCGTTAGCTTTTCTAAACTTAAATTCCCACTCGTATAGCTCTTGTAAAACTTCGAGTGCGCATCCATATATCCCACATTTCCATATATATAGTCGATGTTCGCGTTCGTATTCAAAACATCCGCTATCTTAAAAAATCCGTCAATATCCAACAGATCATCGGTGTTCAACCAGGTCCAATAATCTCCCACAACATGCTTCAATCCTTTATTAATGGCATCATATTGTCCATTATCTTTTTCAACAAATAAATTATCAATGTCTTCTTTAAAATCATCTATCACATTGGAAGTTTCCTTATTAGAACAATTATCTACCAAGATCAATTGAACCATTATGCCTCTTTGAGCGGCTTGCTTCTTCAAAAGAGCCACATTTTCAAGGGTTTCCCTGATGTATTTATCCTGATTAAAGGAGGGTATAATGATTGAAAATGAAGTCATTAGGCGAATATAAAGCTTATATTTTTTAAATATTCAATGTTTATAACAAATCAGCTAACAAACCGTTATTGATTCTTAATATTTTAAATTTGAAGTAAATGCGGATATTATTGTTGGCAGATGTGGCGTCGGGCCACACCGAAAAATGGGCCTTAGGCCTTGCTCAACGAGGCATTGAGGTAGGCATTTTTTCATTGAATAAAACTGAGTTTCCGTGGATGGCAAATGTGCCAAACGTAAAAGTGCTGTTCGAATTAAAAGAGCGCCATGTAGCAAACGGACTTAGCAGCAAGTTCACCTACTTTACATACATCCCTAAATTAAAAAAGATCATCAACGATTTTAAACCCGATGTGGTGCATGCACATTATGCCAGTAGCTATGGTTTGTTGGGCGCCTTAATAAAATTTCATCCCTTTGTGCTTTCGGCATGGGGAACCGATGTGATGAAATTTCCGCAAGAAAGTTTCATGAATAAAAAGATCATGCGTTTTAATTTGAAATGTGCCGATGCCGTTTGTGCTACTTCCGAAACCATCAATACTTATATTCAGCAACTTTATCCACGCAAAGTTTATGTAATTCCCTTTGGAATTGATTTCGATACGTTCAAACCAAACGAATCTTTAAGAAGTAAAGATCACTTTGTGATCGGCGCTATTAAATCTCTCGAAAAGGTTTATAATATGGATGTGCTCATAAAAGCATTTGCTGTAGTGCATTCAAGGTATCCAAAAACTAAATTGCTTATAGTGGGCGATGGTAAGGAAAGAGATGTTTTGAAAGACCTGGTAAAGCAATTGAATTTAGATGATTCAGTTGAATTTACAGGTAAAGTTCCCTTTAAGGAAACGGTAAATTATTTCAATAAATTAAATTGTTTGGTTAACGTTTCTCAATACGAAAGTTTTGGCGTAAGTGTTATTGAAGCTATGGCTTGTAATGTTCCGGTGGTGGTAAGCGATACTGGTGGGTTAAAAGATATTGTTTCTAACGGCGTAACCGGCCAATGCGTTGAACCGGGCAATATTGATCAAACTGCTCAGGCTATTGAGAAACTAATAATGGACAAAGATTTTGCAACCACAAGCTCCCTTAAAGCGTTAAATAGTGTAAGGGAACTCTTTAATTGGCAAACAAATTTAGATCAACAAATTGAAGTATACGGTTCCTTGGTTAAGAAGTGAAAAAGAACAATTTGAATTTAGCTTAACAAATCGTATCTTACAATATAAATAGAATAAATGCGCGCGTTTTTTAGATCCATAGCACCCGAATTTGTTTTGCATCTTTATAAGAAGCAGAAGAAAAAACGTCGTGCCCAAGAACGCCAAAAACTAGCACTTCAAGGAAAAGTAATTACAGAAAATGATATTATTGAAGCTTTACGTCAAAACGGATTAAACTCAGGCGATGTGGCAATGGTTCATTCGTCGTTAAGCAAATTAGGAAATGTACAGGGCGGCGCAGGAACTGTAATAAGAGCATTGATAGAAGTTTTAGGAGATGAAGGAACTTTAGTAATGCCCTCGTTTCCATCATTAGGTTTTACATTTGATTACTTAAGTAAAAATCCTGCCTTTGATGTTAGGCATACCAAATCTCAAATGGGTGCTATTACCGAAGCATTTAGAAAAATTAAAGGGGTAAAGCGCAGTATGCATCCTACCGATCCGGTTTGCGCTCTTGGAAAAGAAACTAAATTTTTATTGAAAGATCATTATTCGCAATTAACTCCGTATAATCAAAATAGTCCTTTTTATAAATTGATCACCTTAAAAGGGAAAATTGTGTTGTTAGGAACAAAATTAGATACCGTTACAAATTTTCATGTGATCGAAGATGTGATCGAGAATTTTAAATATCCTGTGTATCATAAAAAACAATTTTTAGTGAAGGTTAGAGATGAAGTGGGAGTGGAGCGAATGGTAACTACAAAATCGCACGATCCTGCGATCTCTAAAAAAAGAAAATGTAACGAATTGGAACCTGCTTTTATTAAAGATGGCGTTATGACACGATTTAATATTGGCGATGCCAGTTGCGCTATTATTGATGCTGAAAAAATGCACAATTGGTTGATGGAAAAATACAAAGAAGGAATAACCATGTATACACCATTTGGAGGTGAGCCCGAATAATATGCAGGTACATTTGAGCTTTGATTATGAATTATTTTTTGGTGAGAACACAGGCACTCTGCAAAAATGCATCCTTGAACCAACACAACAGTTAATTGAGCTTTCCGAAAAGAATAAAATTCCCCTTATATTTTTTGTGGATGCAGGATATTTGGTACAGTTAAAGAACAATTCACAGCATTCTCAATGCAAGTCTGACCTGGAAGTGATCTCGGCGCAAATTTCACAACTTTCGGCAGCAGGACATCAAATTGCTCTCCACATTCATCCGCATTGGGAAGATTGTAAATTCGATGGTGATAAATGGGTAATTGATACCACACGCTATAAATTGTCTGATCTTTCAAAAGAAGAAGCCTCGCAAGTAATTTCTAAATACGCCAAAGCACTTTTTGCTATTACAGGAACCAAATGTACAGCCTATAGAGCAGGAGGATGGTGTGTTCAGCCTTTCTCGCACATCAAAGATGCTTTAAAACAAAATGGCATTGCCATTGATAGCAGCGTTTATTTTAATGGCTATCACGATTCGCCCGCGCATTCGTATGATTTTATAACTGCAAAGGATAAAGCGGAGTGGAAATTTGAGAATGATCCTTGTGTGGAAGATGCTTCCGGAAGTTTTAAAGAAATAAGCATTACACCTGATAAAATTGGTCCTTTATTTTATTGGGAACTGTATTTTAAAATGAAAAGTGCTCCCGAAAAGTTTAAGCCTCTTGGTGATGGTATGTGGTTAAAAGACAAAGGACGGATTTATAATCAATTTCATTCAAGTACCGATCATTTTGCTTGTGCCGATGGTTATTTTTCATCGCGATTAATTAAGAACCTTGAAGACTGCGAACAAAAGAAATTTGAACGCATGACGGTGTTGAGTCACCCAAAATCATTAGCACCTTGTTCGTTCGACTATTTAAATGAATTTATTTTGCATGCTAAGCAGCGCGGACATACTTTTGCCATATTAAATTAATGGAACGAATAAAGATCATACCACACAATGCTCTCGACCTTAAAAAATGGGATAAAACCATTTTAAATTCGCCTTTTCCATTGGTATTTGCTCCAGTCGTTTTATTTAAATGCCACAGCGCCCAACTGGAAAGCACTTGTAATGGATAATTACAAAACGGTTATGCCTTTAACGCAATCCAGTAAATTAAATATTAAATACCTTCATCAGCCTCCGTTTACTTCGCAATTGGGAATTTATGGTGATGCAACAAAAAAGGAAGTTGAAGAAATTGAAGCGATTCTTACAAAGAATTATAAATTTATTGAGATCGAGCAAAATGCTTACACAAAATTTCAAAAGAATGTAAAGGATAAACTCACTTATATTATTGATTACAAAAAGGGCTACAAATTCAACGATAATACCAAACGTAATGTTTCCAAGGCCAATAAGCTCAACTGTAAAATAAGCGAAGTAGTGGATCTTGAAAGTGTAATTAAACTAGCTAAAAGCAAGATCATTCCTTGGTTAAAAAAAGAACATAAGGTATCAGAAGCGCACTGCTTGTTGTTTTTAAAATTAATAACCAATGCATTTCATGAGCAAGCTCTCAAATGTTTTGTAACGGTTGATGAAAAGGGCGCTCCGCAAGCGTTAGGATATTTTATTTATAATGATTTTCATGCCGTATTTTTAAAGGGCATGAGTTTTCATAAAAAAGACAATAACGGTAGCATGCATCTGCTAATGAATTACGCCATCAACTATTTTGAAACTAAAGTGAAATTGTTTGATTTTGGAGGAGGGGCCGCAGCCGGTATTGCTACATTTTACAAAGGTTTAGGCGGAAAAGAATTAAAATACCAGCTACTTAAAATAAATCAATTGCCTTGGCCATTAAAAATGATTAAGAAATAAAGTTTTGAAACTACTTATACTTACACAATATTTTCCTCCTGAAGTGGGCGCTCCGCAAAATCGCCTCTTTGAATTAGCCCTGCGTTTAAAAAGCGTTGGCGTTGATGTAACCGTTTTAACTGCGTTTCCTAATTACCCTCAAATGCAAATTTATAAGGGGTATGAAGGCAAAAATTATATGTTTGAGGAAATGCAGGGCTTAAAGGTTCATCGCGCTTCTATTTACGTTTCTACAGATCGGTCTATTATAGCCCGTTTACGAAATTATTTTTCCTTTGTACGTTCTAGCGTTAAGATCGGTAAAAAGCATTTGGAAGATCACTACGATTTTTTAATGTGCGAATCTCCGCCTTTATTCCTTGGTTATTCGGCAATGAGTTTAGCAAAAAGTAAAAATGCCAAACTTATTTTTAATGTAAGCGATCTTTGGCCCGAGAGTGCCGAAAAGTTAGGCGTTGTAAATAATAAGTTCCTTTTAAAAATGGCTTATAACCTCGAAGCCAAGCTTTATAAGCGTTCGGCTTTGGTAACTGGGCAAACACAGGGCATTTGTAAAAATATTAATTCGCGTTTTCCTTCTGTAAAAACCTATTGGCTCCCAAATGGCGTTGATCTTGATTTTTATGATCCCTCAAAAATTGAAACTGCTAATTTTAGAACAAGCAACAACCTAAAACCCGATGATTTTATTGTGTTATACGCCGGAATTATTGGCATTGCACAAGGCCTCGATGTTATTTTAAAAGCCGCCGCACAATTAATAGATAAACCTGCCGTTAAATTTGTGCTGTTGGGTAATGGACCCGAAAAAGAACGATTACAACAATTAAAAGCACAAATGCAATTAACCAATGTGGTATTTATAGAAGGCGTTTCAAAAAATGAGATGCGAGGGGTTTTAAAAGAGGTGAACGTCGCTGTAATTCCATTACGCAAACTCGATCTGTTCCTTGGAGCTATTCCTTCTAAGATCTTTGAGAACTTAGCTATGAAGATTCCTGTTATACTGGGCGTTGACGGAGAAGCGCGTGAGTTATTTGTGAACCAAGGAAAATGCGCCTTATACGTGGAGCCTGAAAATAAAAATGATCTTGCTTCTGCGGTTTCTAAATTATATGAGGATAAAGCTTTACAAAAGCAATTAGGCGAAGCGGGTAGAGCATACGTAATGCAAAATTTCAATCGCAATACTATTGCAGCGGGATTTTATAAAAGATTGCAGGATTGAAATGAGCTTAAGCGATCAAATAAATACGCAGTACAATAAACGTTCTTCCAAAGCGCATTTGTATCAGCGCTCGCCTTATTCCGACGCTGTGCAAAGCGAATTAAAAGCAACAGCCAAACAACTTCTTACATCCACTTTCAAAGATCTGTCAAAAGTAAAGCTACTCGAAATTGGCGCGGGAAATGGAACCAACGCTTATTTTTTTGAAGAGATGGGAGTAAAGCTCGAGAATATTTCTTTTAATGAATTAATAGGCGAGAGGCTCAACAATATAAAAAGCGGTTTCCCAAACAATAAATTATACGAAGGCGATGCCACTCATGTTCAATTTCCTGAAAAATATGATATCGTTTTTCAATCTACTGTTTTTACGTCCATCTTAAATGATAATGACCGTAAGGCCTTAGCCGATAAAATGTGGAGCTTATTGAATCCGGGTGGTGTTATTTTGTGGTACGATTTTATTTATAACAACCCCAAAAATGCGGATGTAAAAAAGGTCGACATTGCCGAGGTAAGGAGTCTATTTAACAAATGCTCCAATTTTACCATCAAAAAAATTACTTTGGCCCCGCCTATAGGACGAAAAGTTGGTAAATTCTACCATCTGTTCAATGTTCCTTTTCTTAGAAGTCATATCTTAGCATTATTTCAAAACGGAAATGGTTAAGAATATTAAACTCTTATTTTATTTTTTCCCTGTCATCATTGCCTTTTTATTACCGTTTGGTAATGCGATCACTTCGCCATTCATTGCTTTATGGTTCATTACTTCGTTTTTCTGTTTTAAAGATCTGGTCATAGCAAATGGCTGGAAGAACCTTTGGTTCATTTCCACATTGCTATTCTTTGGCATCACTACCATTTCTAATTTCATATTTTATAATCCAAACGACGCCTTAAGCGCCATTGAAGTAAAACTCACATTCTTATTATTTCCGTTCTTGTTCTTTATGTTCAAATTCAATAGCGATGTCGCAAAACGTGTTATTGTGGCATTTGTTTCGGGTTGTATGTTTGCCTGTGTGTTTTGTATCGCACGCGCCTTTGCCTATTTGTTTAAAGGTGATAGCAGTTATTTTTACTATTCTAACTTTTCGTTTTTTATGCATAGCGCATATTTTGCCATGTATTTAAATTTGGCCGTGGTGTTTGTGATCCTGTTTTATTTTAAATGGTTCAAGAACGCACCTTCGTTCAAATACATTGCATTTGGTTTCATTACCTTATTCCTGCTTTGTATTTTATTATGCGCTTCAAAAATGGGCATCATTACTTTATTTATTTTGCTTCCTTCATTACTCATTATGGAGTTAAGAAACAGGATCAAGCTAAAGCATTACCTTATTGGTATTACAAGCGCTGTTATTATTTCGGTAAGCATTTATGCGGTATTTCCTCAGGTATTCGATCATTTACGTTCGGTAGCAGTGGTTACCAATAAGAACATTGATAAAACTGCCATGGAAAGTTCGTCCGTTCGGGTATTGATATGGGACGAATGCACTAAGATCATCAAAGAGAATATGTTGTTTGGAGTAGGGGTGAGCAAGGCCAACGAAACTTTGTACGCGGGTTACAAAATGGATGGTTTAACAGGAGCATTAGAAGGTAAGCTGAATGCGCACAATCAATTTTTTCAAACCAGCATTGGTATGGGCATAATTGGCCTGCTAAATTTATTACTGTTAACCCTTGGCTTAACTATTTACGGACTACGTAAAAAACGAAATCTTATTTTCTTCTTTAGCACATTGATCACCTGCAATTTTTTAGTAGAAAGTATGCTGCAAACTTCTGCAGGCACCGTATTTTTTGTATTCTTCCTGTGTTTTTTAAATGTGTTTTACAAGATCCAATTTAATGAAGAAAATAGTAAGTAGTTTATTTTTGTGTTTTACAATTTCTGTAATAGCCCAAAAAGGCGATTTTAAATGGCCTCTTGCAGATCCTATTGTACTTTCAGGAAATTATGGCGAGTTGCGTCCTAATCATTTTCATGCAGGATTAGATTTTTCTACCAAGAATGCCATCAACTTACCGGTGTATGCGGCAAAAGACGGTTATGTATCGCGCATCAAAGTGAGTTCTATGGGTTATGGCAAATGCGTTTATATTACCCACGCCAACGGAAAAGTTACGGTATACGGGCACTTAACCAATTACGAACCCGCTTTAAACAAATATGTAAAGTCAGAACAGAAAAAAGCCAAGCAATACGAAGTTGAATTATTTCCTAAACCGGGAGAAATAAAATACAAAGGCGGAGATATTATTGGCTACTCCGGAAATTCAGGAAACTCCACCGGTCCGCATTTGCATTTTGAAATTAGAGATGAAAAAACGGAAGTGCCTTTGAACCCTGCATTATTCTATAATATTGAAGATAACCAAGCGCCAACCTTAACGCATTTAGGGCTTTATAATTTGGCCGATACAACCAATCCTCGTTTTTTGAATTTCTATCCTGTAATAACTAAGGACGGAAAAATGAAATTGAAAAAAGACACCCTTGTGTTAAAGTCAAATATTATTGGTGTAGCTTTTTCGGGACAAGATAAATTTACAGCCACAGGAAGTACAAATAATATTTACGAAGTACAAATTAAATTTGATGAGAAACCATTTTATAAACATCAACTAGATAATATTCCCTTTGACGATGCTAAATATGTGAGTCAGTTCTCGCAAATGCAAGAGAAATGGCGCTTTCAGAAATGTTTTCAATCTACTATATTCCCTAGAGGAATGTACAAAGGTGTGGCCAATAAAGGCAGGATCATGATCGGCGATACAAACGTTCATAAGATTCGAATGATCTTTAAAGATGAAAAAGGAAACCAAAGCGAATTAGAATTTTGCGTGAAGGCCAAGGAAATTAGATACTTTGAGCCTCCAACTATACAAGGTGATATTTTTGCGAATGCTAACGAAGACGTTTTATTTGGGCGTAAAAAATTACAGATCTTTATTCCTGCTTATACCTTATACAATTCGGGCGCGGTAATATTTGAGAACACCTTAGAAGCTTCGGGTAAATTAATGATCTTACCATTTGATGCTACCTTGCGAAGCACGGCCATTGTTGGATTTGAAGTGCCAAAAAAATTCAAGAAATTCAAAGATAAATTGGTATTTAAAAATGTGGATAATACTTATACTCCCATTGTAAAGAACGACTCGGTATTTTATTCGGTACGTAATTTTGGCGGCTTTGTTTTAATTGTAGATTCGTTGGCTCCAAAAATTAAAACAGAACTTCCTGCAGCAAAACTTAAAACTGCAAAAGGTTTAAACAAATTGGTTTTTGTGATCAGCGAAGAACTAAGCGGAATTAAAGACTATAAACTCACCATCAACGGCGAATGGGCCTTAGCGGAGTTTGATGCGAAGAGCGGAAGGTTAACTTATTTTATTGAAGAGGATACTCCCAAAGGTGAACTCAATCTTGTGGTGGAGGCTATGGATAAATGCAAGAATAAAGCGAGTTTTGGTTTGAAGGTGGGGAATTAGATCTATTAGTGTTTCTAGGTTAAATTAGCAGATATTTTTTTAGAGGCAGAAACCGAAAAGCGTTCTTCGAACTACGCAAAGACTGCAAATGATCAACTAACCGCAGAAAAATTAAGAAGTCAAAGAAGGCTTCACTTTTGAAAAAAGACATTATGCTAATTGGTTTTTATTACTGCGCTTTGCGCAACCGCAGGTCTTTACCTTCTTTTAAATACTTAAACTTAAATTTCCTATAACTTTATCATCCTGATTTTTCTAAATGATGGATCAGTAAATAGAATAGCATTTAATGACTGGTTATAAACACAAGGACCGCCGGGTGCTATTTTTGCACTCAAGGCTGGGCCGCAATCGCCCGAGTCTCCTGCAATTCCTGTTCCAGCAAGCTGTACGGCAGTGCTTGGAGTGATTAACGACATGGTATAAAGCTTTGCATCAGGAGTGGGATAATATAAATTACCCGATTGGGTTGCGTGTATATGATATATTCCGACTTGATTCAAGAAACTGGAAATGATTCCAGATGTAACACATCGAATACCATCAGCACTGCCAATGTAAATTTTCCCTGAATAAAAGGCCAATCCAGCGGGGTTATTTAATTTGGCGAGCGTTGCAAGACCGCCATCACCGGAACTACCGGAAGAGCCAGGCGTGCCCGCAAACAATGAAATAATATTGGTTGAGGAATTTACCTGTCTAACAACTTTACTTATCTGATCGGAAAAATAAAGATTGTTTGCCGCATCAAAACAAATTCCGGTAATATATTGTGAAATAGAAGCTGAGAGGGCATTAACGTTATTCCCTGCATATGCGTCAACACCATTGCCTACTATAGTAGTAATGATTCCGGTTGACATGTTAACCCTTCTTATTCTACAATTTACATAGTCAGAAAAAACAAGATTTCCATTGTTGTCAAATGCAATACATTGTGGTATACTTATTGAAGCAGCGGTAGCTTGCCCTCCGTCTCCAGAAAAACCTGGGCCACCATTGCCTGCTACTGTGCTTAAAATACCTTGGTTATCGATCTTTCTAATTCTAGCTCCTTCTGCGTAAAACACGTTCCCACTTAAATCTACAGCAATAGGACCAGAAGGACAAATAACAACTTGAGTTGCATTTATCCCGTCAGGCGGAAACGAACAGCTGCTTCCAGGGGTAGTGTTTGCTGCGCCCGTATTTGCAAGGCCGGCAATAGTTTTAATCATTCCAGGAGTTGGATTTGAACATGTGGTTGAGCTTGTTGTATAATCTTTAATGCATCGAACGGAAAGCCCGATCACTTTTGGCGCTTGATATGATTTGTCTGAATAACCATTACTTTTGTCTAATTGAAAAGCGTATGCATTGTTGTTGCCGATATCAAAAGTAGACCACCAAAACCCAAAATCTTTTTGATAAGAACAACCGCCACTTGATTGTTTAAGTCCTCCAGGTAGCGCAGAAAAACTACAGGAATTTGTTGCACCTGTGTTTGGGCTATTCCAATGGCTTGTTCCGGTTTCTTTTAATTTACCTCCAGCTAAATTATTTCCACCTAAATAATTTTCAAGTGTAGTCCATTCAGTGTAGGTTGGAATATGCCAATTTGCAGGCGCAAGCCCCCTGCTATCATTAACTGCATACCAATTATAAAGCTTTCCATAATCTGCATTATTTTGGCTATTATCATTATAATAACACCAGGTACCTGTTGTTATATTACTCCACGGAGTTATTGATGTTGTATTTGGAATCAAAGACCCATCTCTATATTTGGTCACCCTCAAATTCTCCATCATCCAGGTTTGTGTGCCAATTTGTATGGTATGGTAAACATTTCCATCAATGTCAGTCACGCAAACTCCGGTGCAGGTTGGTCCTACTGGTGGGGTGGTAGTGGTTGGAACGACCACTTCTTGCACTTGATCCAAATTTTGTTTTTGGCACCCAACCGCCAAAATAATAAGTAAAGAAATAATTATATTTTTCATGATTATTTATGTTTTTTAAACCAACAATATTCTCTTTTAACTCCAATTTCAAAAAATGGTTTGGTTTCCTTACCAATCAAAAAATTAGTTGCTTCGATTGTTTCTTTATTTTTACCGTATATATTAACTACATCTTTAGAACCATAATATTCAACTTTACCAACAGGTGTCATCATAAATACTTTTGCAAAAAAACCGAACTTGCCAAGTTTTGATAAATTTAATTCAAAGCCAGGAGCCATAGGGTGAATATAACTGTTATGTCCTCTTCGCGAATCTAATTCGTTTACATAATTCATTGTAAAAAATAGATCGAAAACAAAAGGCGCAGTTGTGTTAATAGTTTTTGAATTAAAATTATTTTGAAATCGCACACCCATTTTTAAAGACGCAATGCCCATTTTAGCATTTGCGATGCTAACTGATTCGTAGGTCCACTGATCGCCAATGGTGCTATTTTCTGCCGATCTATTTAGAGAGTTGTAATGATACTCGTAGCATATCCCAAACTTTACTCGGTTCCAATTACTACTACCAATAAAAATATTTGTACCAGCTGTACCTGTAAAATTATATATACGTAGACCAAGGTTGCCATAGCTAGCTCTTAATGGAAACGTTAAATGTAAAGCATCGGATAGATATCCAAATTCTGTTTTTATCCCAAAGTTTATAGTTGGTACTTTAGTGATAGTGGAAGAACCTTTTCCTTCCAATTCGAATGGAAAGCCTGCGTTTTTATTGTAAGTATATAACCCATATGTGTTATTATATACCGGGGCGGTTTGAAAAGTGTTATATGGCCCCAGAGAAAAATACATTCCTTTATAATTATAATTGCTGACCGGAGGGCTGGGTAATGTGTAAAATCCAATCCACAAAACAACTAATGCTGTATTTGCTGCATTAAACTGTTCATTTTTTGCTTTTTCTTCTATTTGTCTATCAACAACCTTCTGTTTCTGAGCATCAAACTCTTTTTGATTTTGCTCACGTACGGCATTTTCTTGAGCAATTTGTTGATTAAGTATTTCTTTTTCTTTTGCCTCTTTTTGCTCTGTTTGTTTTTTGGCAACTGCTTGTTCTTCTTGCTTCTTTTGTTGTTGGACTTCTTTATTTTTATTTTGTTTGATGGCATTCATTTTTTCATCTATCAAAGCGCTACTTTCAGGTTTTATTTCTTTGGCTTCAGCATATTTGGCTGATGCTTCGTCAAATTTTCCATCCTTCTGTAGTTGATCTCCCTCCTGTACAAGTACGTTGTATTTATTATCTATCTTTTTAACATCCTCCTTTTTTTTTGTTTCATCTTGTACTTCCTTTTCAGTTTTGCCGTTGGCTAAAACTTTACTACCATTTTTTGAAAATGTATATATGCCGCCTGCTTGACCATCAAAAACTGCTTTTATCACAAATATATCATCTCCCTTTTTGTAACGGATTGAACATGCTTCAACTCCAATGTATTTGCAGAATAAATGCCAATTTCCCTGACCTTTATCAAATTCATTAGGTGGTAAATCAGTTGAGGGAAAACTCCGAACGATTATTTCACCGTCACTATTTTGACCTTTAAGGCTTAACTCAATACTAGCTATTCCTGGAGCATCATGCCATAACCAAATCATTGGTGTACCACAAAGCCCATTTTTATCGCACATATTCATTTGTATGGCATACCAAACCCTTACTTCATCTTGTCCGGTATTGTATGCCATTGCGTTGCTTTTAGACCAACGTGAGTTACATGGCCCACCGTCTTGTTGGCTATAAATTGTAGTTAAATGAGAGCATAAAACAATAATAATTAACTTGAAACGAAAATAATTCATATAAAAAAACTTATTCAAAGATAACATTAGTAATTAATTATTAAAATTATTTGATATTTTTTCAGGCTTAAAAGCTAATATTTGACCAAGAAATAGCCTTATTATTGGAGTGGTAGAGGAAGCATTTTACGCACACCAACTTCACTTCGCCCTTACCTTTTGTCATAACCACCCTCCAAACATACTTGGGGGATGATTGGGGGATAAGTGCAGGATACTTGCTACATAGTTGCTATGACACGCTATTGCTATGACAAGCTGACATAAGAAGCAAAATACTGCAATTTAAAACAAATAAAAGCAAAACGATGCAAAGGAGTGCATTTGAGTGCAAACGCATCATGTTATTTGGAGATGCGTTATGCATGAATGTATTTTTGTAGAAGTTCTTTGATGTTTTGTTTCTACAAAATTAAAAAACCGAGAAAGCCGGGGTCGTTAAGTTTAATCTCTGCTGATCATTGTGTGCGTGTATGCTAAAACAATATTTTCAGAAATTTCATTTTGTTGGAGAATTGTCCCGTCTGATAATTTTATGAGGAGAGTATTTTCTTTGGCCTGATAAATTATTTTGTGGTTAGGTCTACAAGTTTTAATGCGCGTTGCTAACGCTTTTATTCCAATGAACAAACCTTTTTCACTTGTGATGTCATAAACGTGTCTTGAACAAGATTTATGATAAATGCAAGTCTTTCTTTTGTTCGCTGGAATAAACAGCCAATAAAGTTTAATAAAATAAAGCAAAAAGCGCTTCATTTTTTAAATACGATAGTTTGTATAGTTTTATTATATCCTGGAGTCTGACCGATTCCAAAGCAACCGCCTGTTGGATTTACCCAAGTTAATAAGTTTTCAACCCTTACATAATCCCAACCTTCTGAGTGGTATTTTTTAATTACGTTTTCAAAATCTTGAGCAACGTCTTTACCTGTTTGTTTGTCGCCTTGAACGGGGACAATTGATACCACTTTATATTCCATATCTATTTTATTTTAAGTAAATATAACAAAATAATCGAATGTCTGATGGTATTCGTCAAATTATGTGTTGTAATTATTTTTGTGGCTAACAAGCGGTTTTTAGTGGCAGCAAGCAAATTTCATTGAAGGGTAATTATGCACGGATTAAAAATCCGCGCGAGCGGGGGTATTTATACTTGTGTATTATTAAAGGGAGGTGTGCCTGTAGCGCAGGAAAAGGTAGTTATGTTGCCTAACACGGATTAAATCCCGATAATTATTGGGATCGCAAAGCGGATGCAAGAATTTTTTAGAATGCTACAATTCGTAGCAAGGAAAGCTTATTTACCGATGTAGCTTTGCAGCATGAATGAAAATGAAATAGCGAACCGCATCATTGGACATGCCACCGTACGCTCGCGCGGATTTTTAATCCGTGCTACAATAAAAGCAATCTCATTTTTCTTTATTCTTCAATATTTCTTATTTTTATTTTATGTCAACAAAGTATAAGGCATCCAATCCTGATGGTGCTTATTTTATAACTATTACAACAGTAGAGTGGGTTGATCTTTTTACAAGATCTAATCACAAAGATCTAATTATTGAATCCTTAAAACATTGCCAAAAAGAAAAAGGTCTCGAGATTTATGCTTATGTTTTAATGCCAAGTCATTTGCATATGTTATGCAGAGCTGTTGAAGGATTTAAATTATCGGACATTATGCGGGATTTTAAAAAATATACGGCCAATATGCTCATTAGGCAAATAAAAGGTGAGCCCGAAAGTAGACGCGAATGGTTAATTGAAGTATTTTCAAAAGCTTGCGATCATTTAAAACGAGGACAGGAGTATAAAGTTTGGCAAGATGGCTATCATGCCAAAGAAGCCTTCAGTAATAGTTTTGTATTTCAGAAACTAAATTACATTCATCAAAACCCGGTTGAAGACGGAATAGTTGCGAGGGCAGAAGATTATTTATACAGCAGCGCGAGGAATTATGCTGATCTTGAGAGTAGAATGGAAGTTGTAGTAATTCCTAGCAGCTGAGAATTTAGTAAATGGAATATTATCGTAGCACGGATTAAAAATCCGCGCGAGCGGGTATGAAACTCTATGAAAAACTCCATGTGCTCCGTGGTTAAATTTTTTCTGAGCGGAGTTGAAGGACTGCCTCTAGTTCCTCGCACATACTTTTTGTCATAACCACCCTCCATACATACTTGGGGGATGCCAGCTAGCGCGGATTTTTAATTCATGCTACCATAAATATACCAAAACAAGATTTACTTTCCAATAAAGTGCATACTAACACAGGAAAAACTCAAACCATCAAATACCGGTTCCCTTTTACCCCCTCATTAAATATGAGGTCTAACACCGAAAGGTTAGGCACAAAGCCCATTTTATCTGAAAAGGTTTGGTAATAGGCTTGTTGTAGTAATTCGGCTACACGTTTATCTTGTATGGCTTTTTTAGGATGGATCTCTTCTCTTAGGTTGGTAAAAGTGGCGTCTTCTATATAAGCCTCCGAATAGCTAATGTCCTTCTTTAAACGAAAGGCCCTTATGATCCATTTTAATTGTTCGGCATTGTACTCGTGGAGGAATATTTGTCGAGCTATATGGTTATTTGCAGTTTTTTTTCGTAATACTATATTCAAACCAAGGTCCGCCATGATGATCTCTTGTACAAACCTTAATTTCTATATTTTCGTCCGACCAATAAACAAATAACTGTTCTTCCACGTCATAATACTCGTCTGGGGAGTCGAGTATAGATATTAGCAGATCACATAGAGTTTTTGCGTCATTGTATTTTGCAAACGTTCCCAGGATGCTTTTTAATTTGTAATTGTCGTTTGAATTTGTCCCAAAACGCAGTTTAATATTTTCAAAAACTGTGATTTCGCCTAGGTCTATAGATAGATGGTTCTCGTGCTCATAAACTTCTTCCGCAATGTTTTTAAGCGATCTTATGTCTGAACACCAAATTAAGTCACCATTGTATTCCGGAATGGCTATTTTTGATTTTATATTAAAAAATATCTCTGTCCTTGTCATGGTGAAATTGCAACCATCGTCGAGCGAGTTATTTTCTATTCACTTTTTGAAGTTCTTCAATATCCGCTTTGTCTTTGGCGCGCTTTGAAGTGATCTTTGACAGTACAAGATGATTGTAGTGAATAACAGGAAGTTTTAATGAATCCAACTCAATAAAATTCATTTTTTTCTTAGCCTCTTCAAAGCTTACTCCCGATATTTTTGTTAAGCAATCAACTCTTTCGGGGTCCTTCCAAAAGTGAAAGGCTATCGTTTCTTCAAAATTTAAAGTTTCAATATGTTTAATATCGGCTTTACTGAACTTTAGTTTTTCCAATACAACTAATAATTTTAGTTTATTAGCATTGCTTGGCTTTAACCAAAGATCCATATCGCCCGTTGTGCGTTTATATCCATAATAAATAACAGCGTATCCTCCAATTAGCATAAACTCAACCTTATTTTTTAGCAGCAAGGATATAAGTTTTTGATGTTTGGGAGTGAAAATATTCATTTACGAGAATTATTAGGATTCAAAAGTGATCTTATTACTGCTCTTTCTGCTTTTCAAACTTTGATTTGTATAACCATAAACCTTCAAAATTAATTTTACAGTTTCTTTAATTCGTTTCACAGGATCTTCTTTGGATATGGCTTGATAGCTAGACGCTTCTTGTTCTGCAACAGAATCAAAGACCGATATTCTTTCTGATCTATATTTAACCGAAGGTTTTTTGCTTTTTGCCATTATCAATACACAAGGTATATATTTTCTATTTTAGAATGTAATTATTAACACATTTTATCCCCTCATTAAATATGAGGTCTAACACCGAAAGGTTAGGCACAAAGCCCATTTTATCTGAAAAGGTTTGGTAATAGGCTTGCTGTAGTAATTCAGCTACACGTTTGTTTTGTATAGCTTTTTTAGGATGGATCTCTGCTCGCAGGTCGGTAAAAGTGGGGTCTTCTATATAAGCGGCCGAATAGCTAATGTCTTTTTTTAAACGAAAAGCCCTGATGATCCATTTTAATTGTTCGGCATTGTACTCGTGAAGGAATTTATATTCACGATCGTAAAATGAGCGTAATTCATCTTCTAAAAAATCAAAGTAGGGCGAGTTTTTATAGGCGCTGGTGATGGAGCGCCAATGTTGTTTTTGCCAATCTTCGGCGTAGCTGATCTCAACGTCTTTTACAGGCGCATGTTCAGCAAATTTTTTTACCGGTATACTCAAGCTTAATTCTCCATTAGCGCTCAATATTTTTGTGCGGTTACGGTAACTTTGTTTTTGGTAATGTTCGTGTAGGTCAATACAAATTGAATCAGCATTCAAAACATAATACAGGTATTGTATATTGGGCCAATAGGCACTGCCCAAAACTATTTTCATGGTTTATCTTTGCTTTGTACTACGAAGGTCGTGGTAATTAAAAACGATATTTGTGAGCTGCTTATCAATTGACCGAAGTAGTATGAACTAAAACTCCCAACACTTTTCCTTTAATATAACTCTTTGGTAAAAATCCCCATTGTCGGCTATCAATGGCATTATCGCGGTTATCGCCCATCACAAAATAATAATCTTGTTTTACTTTGTAATGTTTAGTGAGTTCATCATTAATAAAAATAGAATCGTTCTTTATCTCTAATTTATTTTTTTCGTACGTGCTAATTATTTTGCTGTACAGTTTAATGCTTACAGTATCTAAAACCAACGTATCATTCTTTTTAGGCACATATAATTTCCCAAAATTATCGGCATTCCACGAATACAAACGCGAGTAGGGGAAAGCGCGCTCATCGTATATATCCGCTTTTTCGGTGCGCATTTCCATGTTCTTTACAAAGTACAAACGCTTTACACTATCGGCTTGCGAATTGGTTAACGAGTAAGCGTATTTTCCTTTTTTAGAAATAGAACCGCCTTCAAATAATTTATAACGCGCTCGTGTGAGTGAATCAATTTTGGCGGTATCAGTATCTAAAATATAATTGAATTTAATACTGAGCGGATCATCAAAAATGCGATCATTGGTAAAAATGGTCTTGTTCATGATCATTACCGTATCTCCGGGCTCGGCCACTAAGCGCTGCATAAAAAATGCTTTTTTCTCGCCTCTGTCCTTTGCCGGAAATTCAAAATACAATACGTCTTCTTTTTCGTAATTAAACACCAATTTATTTACAAATACAATATCGCCCTTGTGAATGGTATCGGCCATATCAGCACTATTCACCACGCAAAACTCAAATACAAATACTTTCAGAATGAAAAACGTGAACAAGGCAATGATGCCGTTAACGAACCAGGTAAATTGTTTTAAATATAAAAAGATCTTATTTAGCACCTTTGGCTTTTGGTTTCATCTTTTCTTTACGTAAACGGTTCCATCTGGTTGCACCCCAAATGGCGAAAATTGTTACCAAAAATGGTATTTTAATTGAATGTAGTTTACCATCATCTACATAGCACAGGAATCTATCCCAGCGATATTTGCCCTCTTTACTGTTTTTAAAGAGTCCTTTAACAAAACTTGCTCCACTTATTTGGTTCTTCTCCGAATATTTAATGCTTAACCACACAAAAAACGGTGAGCCTACAATATGATCAAAGGGCACTAATCCCCAACTTCTGCTATCTGCGCTATTATGACGGTTATCTCCCATCATAAAATAATAATCTTGTTTAAAGGTATAAGAGGTGATAGGTTTTCCATCGTACAATACATCTTTTCCTTTTACTTCTACTTGATGAATGCCATCATCGTAGGTATTCATTGCTTTTTCGTACAAGCAAACATTATGCGTATCAATAGGAACAGTTAATCCTGCTTTTGGTATAATAAGCGGACCAAAATTATCATTGTTCCAACCAAAGGCCGATCGGTGAGGGAACACACGCGCATCATAGTCGCCTTTAGGCTCCACATATTTTTTTACCGATAATACACCCGGCATTTGTCTTACTTTAGCGGCAACATCCGCAGGCATATTTAAATAATAGGTTGTTGTATCACCATTTCTTATTAGTTCTCTGCGCACAGCCTCATCCGCGTAAATATCTAATTCGTCAAGTAATTTTTGATTCGTTAAAGTTGGAAATCCTCCTTCTTTACTTTGAGTGATCTCGCCAAACAACGAATTGTTGGTGGCTACATAATAATAATGTTGCGCTTTTTCGGGCGTTGCTTGTTTTTTGTCGTTAATATGAACTTCGCCATCACGTACTTCAAATTTATCGCCTGCAATAGCCACACAACGTTTTACGTAGTGTTCGCGCTTATCAACAGGACGAGCAACAATTTTTCCAACTTTTACTTCGCCTAATGGATTGCTATCATCATTCAAATAATTGCGCGCCATCATCATGTAATAAGCATCTGTTTTACTTGAATCGTATTGCAGACCTTTCATTTTCATGTCGTCCGCAAGATCGCGCACTACTTGATAATAACTTCTATCCTGAAAATTCAATAACACTGTATCTCCATCAGGATAATTAAAAACAACAATATCGTTGTTCTCTACGTGTCCAAAACCCGGTAAACGGAAATAAGGAAGTTTTAACCACTCTAAATACGATTTTGTATTTGCTCCCGGAATAGTGTGATGCGCAAACGGAAACGAAAGCGGTGTTTGAGGAAGTTTTGGTCCGTACGCAAATTTATTTACAAAAAGAAAATCTCCCACCATCAATGATTTTTCTAAAGAGGAAGTTGGAATAGTAAAGGCTTCAATAAAGTATCCGCGAATGATAGACGCAGCAATAATAGCAAACACTATTGGGTCTACCCAATTTTTAATAATGGTACTTGGTTCATTCTTGAATTTATCCAGTCCAATAAATTTGGCGGTTGGATCCATTCCAATTTTTACGAAGAAAATATATGGGAGAAAAGACGCGAACCAAAGATCGGTATTGCTTGGTTTATTGAATGCGCGGGCTACATTAAATCCGTAAACGCCGTACATCATAATGTTCACACCCGGAACGATCATGATGAGCGCCCACCACCATGGTTTTTTAAGCGCTTTGCTTAATTCAAAAAAGTTGTAAATAGGAACCCAAGCCTTCCAACTATCAATACCGGCTTTTGCAAATAATTTGCTTAAACCAAAAAACGAAGACAATACTAGAACTAAAAATATATAATTACCCATAAGTTGCGAAATTGTAAAAATAAGATTATAAGTGAAACTACAATAGGGGGAGGGTATTGTGTTTTTAGCTTTTTTTACATTTTTAGGACAATTTTAACCACGAAAGGCACGAAAATTTTTCACGAAAAACACAAAAGGTTTCGTGTTTGCCTCTTATTTTCGTGTTTTTCGTGGTTAAATTCCCAAGCTCTTTTTAAAGTAATTCCAAATAGGATCATCCACAATTGGCCAAGCAGAAACCTTTAGCTTCTCATTTTTTATGGGCTGTTCAAATTCTAACATATAGCTATGAAGATGAATAAAACCTGCTTTATTGCTTCTATCAAAACCATATTTAAGATCGCCTTTAATTGGGCAACCAATAGCACTTAATTGCGCGCGGATCTGGTGATGACGCCCTGTATGAAGTTTTATTTTTAAAAGTGTGTAATTATCAGAAGTGGCCAAGATCTCGTATTCCAATTTTGCTTCTTGTCCGTGCGCTACAGGTTTTACATGGGCTTTAGAAGTATTGCTCTTTTCGTTCTTTAAAATGTAGTGTACTAAAGTGTCTTTTTCTTTAGGCGGACGGTTTTTTACAACCGCCAAATAATACTTTTCAATTTTCCCTTCGCGAAACACTTCGTTTAAGCGCGATAAGCCTTTACTTGTTTTGGCGAGGATCACTAAACCACTCACGGGTCTATCCAAACGATGTACGAGTCCGCAAAACACATTGCCTGGTTTTTTATCACGAATCTTAATAAAGTTTTTTACTTTATCGGTAAGGGCAATATCTCCGGTTTTATCTCCTTGTACAATTTCAGAGGGCAATTTATTTACGATCATGATGTGATTATCTTCGTAAGCAATTTGCTCGGGCCAAATACTGCTGGGATTTACATTATAACTCATCGTATGCCCGTTTTGGTGGTTTTCTTTTTCACTTTAAAAATAGCATTGAATTTATACTCAATTCCTTTGGATGGAGCCGTAGCAGGAGAAAGCGCGAGTGTTCCATAATTATTGATCAAAAAATAAGCTTCGGTTCCAATAACATTGTACAATTCTTTAGCCGTTTGTTTAACGCCGCCCACATTGTTGAACCAAATGGGCCAATCATATTTGGGGTTTTGAGCAATGTACTCCATAAATGAATTTAAGCTATCATCTAAACACACGCTTACAAAATTCATTTTGTCTTTATACTTTTTTCTGAGGTCGGCAATTTTGGCCATTTCCTTTAGAGTTTCGTTATTTTTTGTAGAAAAGAAATTGAGGTAGGTCCAACGGCCTTTTGCTTTTTCAAACGACTCTAAACCTCCAAATCGTCCGCGTGCAAAGAACATAGGAGCGGGAAGGCCTGGCTGCATTTTAAAAAAGTTTTTGAGCATATAATCGGTAAGCAATTTATGTTCTTCAATTTTTGTAGTGGTGTTTATCTTTGAAGTAATGGCTTCAATGGATTCGGTATTAAATTCGGGATTAAAATACATTTCCCATAAATTCCTTATGATCACTAATTCGCGCAAGCTATCGTTCTTTAAAAATTGATCGCCACGGCAAAAATCATTTAATTCTTGCAGACTAGCATCTTGATTAATGATCTTATACAAGGTAGTTCCTTTTTTAGAAGACGCCATTGTATTGAGATAATTATTAAAACACTGCGCAAAAAAACTCATGTACTCAAAATTATGATACTGGATCTTTTTATTGGCGATGAAGGCATTTATTAAAGCTTTTTCGCCGCGTGATAGACTGGCATTGATGCCTGCAATTTGGTAGGTATAATAATTAGTGAAATAAGGATCCTTAATGCCCGCATAACGTTTATCGCAAAGGATCTTTAATGAATCTGCTCTTTTAAAAAGCATGTGATGCGTTAAGAACTGATTTCCTTTGGGTGTAAAAACGTTGGTGTACAATTCTTCATAATCAAAAATGAGCATGTTCAACTCAGTGGTATCGCCACCAATTAAACTCAAATTTACCGGAAGCTCTGCATTTTCGTAATATTTAAATTGCTCATCTATTTCCGGAAAAAGAATTCCGTATACATAATCGGGTTTTACATATAACTTCCCAATATAATTATCAATTTGAACAAATACCGGTTGTGTATACGAGGTATGAAATTTCAATTCAAAATAGCCATCTGCCGCAACGGTATCAGTAGCTTCTTTCAATTTTAATTTGGTAACAAGATCCTGATAAGTATAAACATCAATTCGCTTATTGATATGCGATTTGTGCGCTTTGCCTTTAATGGTCACGTTTTGAGCCAATACTGTCCCCAAAAGTCCAATAAAAATTAACGCGTATGTGAGATGTTTTTTGATGGTTTTAAAGATAACGTAAAAATGCCGAAACGTTACCATAAAAATTCATAATGGAAAGAATTCTGTACGACTTTTTGTCCACGAATTGTGGAATTTTACTGAGGTTGGTTTAAAAAAATGCATTATAGATAATGTTCAAAGACGAAATATAATTTTTACCGTACATTAGGTGGGATGCTGCGCCCGCGATTGAACGGAAAGCCCAGTGAAAAATTTTGTTAAGTATTTGTGGAGCGAGGAGGCGACCAACGGAAGCCACCACAGCCCAACAAATACTACAAAATTTGAACTGGCTTGCAGTGAAAGCGCGAAATGGCGCCCAAATTACAAAGGCACATTTTCAAGTTCGAGTATTTAATTTATTAAAAATTTGAGGCAAGATAACTCGTGTGAATCAAGCGATCCTGTGCTGAAAATACTCTTCCTCACTTATCTCAACTGTAAAATCGCCGGTTTTCTCAATTAGGTCGTTAATAAAAACAAATTCGGGGAATTGCGTGGCTTTTATGTGATTTATGAGGGTTTTTGAACCAACGATCTGCAATTCCTCAAACTCCTTAGTATTGATAATTTTATAAAAACGTTTGTTGTTAGTGTACTTACGGTAAATGGGAAAATGTATAACTTCAGGCTTTTGCATGCAGGCATTTTTAAATTTAATAGCGCATCATATTCATACGCACTACAAAGATAGTGTAGAAAACGTTTGCATTGTACTTCCAAGCAAAAGGGGTTCGGTTTTTTTGAAAGATCACTTTAAGCAAGTATTTACCAAAACCACTTGGCTGCCTGATATCCAGAGCGCTGAAGAATTTATTGAAGCGTTGAGCGGTTTAAAACAAGCCGATGAAATTGACTTGATCGCGTTTTTATATGAGAGTTATTTAGCATGTTTAAAGGGCGAGCCGGAGCCTTTTGATAAATTTAGTAAATGGGGACATTTAATGATCCAGGATTTTAATGAGATCGATCGTTATTTGGTAGATAGCCGGCAGATTTATAATAATTTAACCGACATCAAAGAAATTGAGAATTGGAGTTTGGGTCAGGAAGAGCTTACGAACTACCCAGGTGAATTACCTCAATTTTATGGGAAGCATTGGGGATATTTACGTGCATTTTTCTCAAGAGCTTTTAAAAAGAGGTATTGGTTACCAAGGATTGATATATAAAAAAGCATCAGAGAATTTTAAGGATCATCCTTCTTTAAATAAATTTTCAAAGATCTTATTCTGCGGATTTAACGCGTTGAATGCCGCAGAAACAAAAATTTATACCTGGCTGCAAAGTTCGGGAAAGGCCGAAATGCTTTGGGATATTGATAATTATTATTACAAAGATAAAACTCAGGAAGCAGGATTATTTTTGCGAAGAAACTTGGAAGTGTTTGATGTCAAACAAAATTCATTTACGGCCGAGCATTACAAAACAGCCAAAGAAATTCACATCACCGCTGTTGCAGGACAAATGGGCCAAGCGCAATTAGTGCATGATGAATTGATCAAATTGATCAATAATGATGTATCCATGACCAAAGTAGCGGTTGTATTAGCCAACGAGCGATTGTTGTGGCCTGTTTTAAAATTATTGCCAAAAGAAGTAGAGCATGTGAATATTACTATGGAATATCCTATAAGATACACGCAAGCTTATAGTTTTATTGATCTACTGTTCAATATTCAAGTAAATTTTCAAAATAAAGGCAGAAGTTCGGACTCGGTTTATTTTAAAGAGTTTGTTGCCGTATTGCAACATCCATTCTTTGGTGTTTTGCTAAAGAGTTTGGATGAAAAATTTAATGTCAGCGCAATTATCGATCAAATAAACAAGGATAATTATGTTTTTATTCATCAGAAGTATATTCAGGAGAAATTCAGAGAGCTTCCAAAAATAATCTCCGAGATCTTTAAACCTTGGCCATCTTCTTTGGATGGAAATAATAATTTAGTTTCTGTTATTGATCTAATTCGTAATTATTATATCAAACTTTTTGAAACGAACATCATTCACTTGGAATTGGAATACATGGAAGTTTTATTGCGTTCGTTCAAGCGCATTAACGATGTACTTCAAAAATATCCAATGTATTATGCCGATGTTCGTTCGTACCGTCAGTTATACACACAAACCATTGGTGCGGCCACAGTTCCCTTTATTGGCGAGCCTTTAAAAGGTTTGCAAATTATGGGCGTTTTGGAAACGCGCACTTTGGATTTTGAATATTTGATCATGGTAGGAGTTAACGAAGGCGTTTTACCTTCGGGAAAAACGGTGAACTCATTTTTACCAAACGACTTGAAACGTTTATTTGGTTTGCCTTTGTATTATGAAAAGGATGCCATTTATGCCTATCACTTTTACAGATTATTACAGCGCAGTAGTTTTGTTCATTTAATTTACGATAGCGAAACGGATGAAATGGGAAAAGGAGAGAAGAGTAGATTCATTTCTCAATTGCAATTTGAATTAAAGCATTACCATTCTGATCATCAAATTACCGAACATGTGGCAGTTTCAGCTTCTCCGGTGTATGTAGATGATGCAATAAGCATTGAAAAGAATGAGCAAACCTTAGAGAAGATCCTTACCAAAGCAAGAAGCAGTGATGAGTTTGGAGGAATTTCTCCTTCAGCATTAAATACATTTAAAGAATGCTCTTTAAAATTTTATTATAGATATGGTGCCGGATTAAAGGAAATAAAAGAAGTAGAGGAGAGCGCCGAAGCAAATACCTTTGGATCGATATTGCATTTGGCTTTGGAAAATCTATACAAGCCTTATATCAATAAAAATTTAGCTGAAGAAGACCTATTAAAAATGCTTTCCGAATTGGAAAAAGAAGTTGAAAAGGCATTTAAAGAATTTTTTAAGGATTCATCTCCTTTACAAGGGAAAAATTATTTGCAAATAGAAGTTTTAAAAGTTTACGTAAAGCGTTTGATCGATCTGGATAAAGAAAATGTAAAGGCTTTAAAGAAACAGAATAAATTTTTGAAGATCTTGTTTTTGGAAAGTTCTTGGAAAGCTCCACTGCAAGTAAACGTAAACAACAAGCAAGAAACTTTTTACGTTCAGGGAAAAATTGACCGTATTGATGATTTCGGTGGAAAAATTCGCGTGATCGATTATAAGAATTCAGTAAAAGATTCAGATAAATTTACCTTCACCAATTTTGAAACGGTATTTGAAGATATTAATTACAATAAACAGCTTCAGTTATTTATTTACGTTTGGTTGGTGTATAAAAACAAACCTGAGTATTTAAAGCAGCTTCAACCGGGTATTATTCCCTTTAAGAAATTCTTAAAGAAACCAAAACAAATTGTTGGTGCCGATAAGCAAGACCTGGAATTTAGTACAGACCTAATGAGCGATATGGAGGGCCATTTAAGTTCTTTTGTAGGCCGGATCGTTGATGTATCAAAGCCTTTTGGGCAAACCGATGACCTTAAAATTTGTGAATTCTGCGATTATAAAGGGATTTGTAATAGATGACCTTGTTTTAAACACGGAGGCACCAAGACACGGTTTTATATTCTAAATGCATAATTTAAACACGAGACACGGTTTAATCTAATGGCTCCGTAGGAGCCAACTATCATTAGAAAAATTACATAGGAATATTAGAACCCCGTAGGGGTGACCTATTTATTGGATAATTTTTAGATAAATAGGTCGCTCCTACGGAGCTCTGTTGTTTTCTTAATGGATTTTCTAATAATAGTATGTCCCTACGGGACATAAACCGTGTCTTGGTGCCTCCGTGTTAAAAAAATGGGATTGACAAACCGTGCCTTGGTGTCTCCGTGGCAATTTAAACGGGAATACTCACTTTGTGGCTATATTTTTTTTCACTAAATTTATACTTCAAAATTTTAACCATGGGATTATTTGATAAACTGAAAAATGAATTCATCGACATCATTGAATGGGTTGATAGTTCTAATAACACGATCGTTTGGAAATTTCCACGCTATCAAAACGAGATAAAAATGGGAGCAAAGCTAACCGTGCGCGAAAGCCAGGTAGCTGTTTTTATGAACGAAGGAAAAATTGCTGATGTATTTCAGCCGGGTATGTACACTTTAGAAACGCAAAATATGCCGATCATGAGTACATTAAAAGGTTGGAAATATGGATTTAATAGTCCGTTCAAAGCCGATGTGTTTTTTATAAGCACCAAACAATTCATTGATCAAAAGTGGGGAACAAAAAATCCTATCACTTTAAGCGATCCACGTTTTGGTTTTATTGAAGTGCGTTCTTTTGGAAGTTTTGCTTTTCGTGTGAAGAGTTTAATTGTTACTAAATTTACCGACGCCGTTGGAGAAGGAAATATTCCTATTGAAAAGTTTGCTGCTAACATGGACGAACTTTCAAAATTAGGACAAACAAAGTTGAACGAAGATTTTTTAGAGTACGGATTAACTATTACAAAATTCTTAGTTGAGAATGTATCAATGCCTGAGGAATTGAAGAAAGAAATTTTCAATTATTCTCGTTTAAATGCCATTGATATGCAAAAATTAGCGCAGTTCAATACAGCAAATGCTATTGGAGATGCTGCAAAAAACAAGGAATTGGTGGGATGGGAGTAGGAATGGGGGTTGGTATGGGAATGGGCAACATGGTAACAAATATGATGGGTAATTCAATGGCCCAAAATAATGTACCGCCACCGTTAACTCAATTTCATGTGGCTGTAAACGGCGCACAAGCCGGTCCTTTTGGAATTGACCAATTAAAAGCAATGGTTGCAAGCGGGCAATTAACTCGCACAACTCAGGTTTGGAAAACCGGAATGGCTGCCTGGGGAGCTGCCGAAGGGCAAGCTGAATTGGCTGCTTTGTTTGCTGCAGTGCCGCCGCCACTAGTTTAAATGGAATTAGATAAAAATTAACGGAGACCAATTTAGGTCTCCGTTTTGTTTTTACAAAGAGAAGGACTATATTTACTACTCATCTAAAAAAATATTAAGAATGAAAAAAATCTACTTTCTACTTTTATTCGTTTGTTTAAGCATTGCCAATTTATCTGCGCAATTTGCCGCTTCAAATTTTACGCTTGTAAGCAATATCAGTCCTGAAGTGGGCGCCGGTATTAAATATTCGGGTTGTTGGGGTTGGACAGATACTTTGAACGACAAAGAATATGCAATTGCAGGTTCAATAACAGGAACTTATTTTGTTGACATTACTAATCCGTATACACCTACGGTTTGTGCATTTTATCCTGCAGTGAATGGTAATGGTAACTGGCGCGAAATGAAGAGTTATAAGAATTACTTATATGTGGTGAACGATAATGGTGCCGGAACTTTAGGTTTACAGATTTTTGATATGAGTACTTTGCCTGCCACAGTTACTTTGGTGAGTCAGAATATGGATCTATTCCGTCGTGGCCACGCAGCTTGGATCGATGGCAATAAATTATATGTATCAGGTGTTACTTATAGTAATAATACTACCAGCAGTTTGGATGTTTACAGTTTAGCAACACCAACAGCACCTGTATTATTACGTCGTTTGAATCAAGATTATCCAAGTATCACTTATGTTCACGATTCGTTTGTGAGAAATGATACCGTTTATGCTTCTGCGGCATACCAAGGACTTTACGTATATAAATTTACAGCAGCAAATACCTTCACGCAATTAGGATCCTTAGTAACTTATCCGGGCTCAGGTTATAATCACGCCACTGCGTTAACTCCAAATGGACAAAATTTGGTTATGTTAGACGAAGTTCCGGCGAGTTTACCAATAAAGGTATTAGACGTTACCAATTTGTCGAATATTGTTGTTACAGCCACTGCAAATCAATTCCCTTTAACTACACCACACAATCCATTTATGTTAACAGATCAATACTGTCTTGTAAGTGCTTATCAGGATGGAACACAACTTTGGGATATCTCTAATCCAAACGCACCATTTTTAGCAGGATATTTTGATACTTACCCTGTAAGCGGCGGTAATAATAATACCTGGCCGGGCGGCGCAAATTATAATGGGCAATGGGGACTTTACCCATGGTTTCCAAGTAAAAGTGTTTTTGCATTAGACCGTCACAATGGAATTTTTGTTATGAATACACATTTGTATTCTAATCCGGAGATAAATATTATTGGTAATTCGGTAAATATTCCCGACGGATCAGTTTCAACAGCAACCACCAACAATACTGATTTTGGATCGGTGATCATTACTGCAAGTGCCACCAATAATTTTATCGTTCAAAATACCGGTTTAGCAAGCTTAAATGTTTCTTCGATCACTATTACCGGGGCAGATGCTTCTCTATTTTCTATTGTTGGTCCATCAACACCATTTACTGTTTCTCCATCAGGAGCTCAGATATTAAGTGTTCAGTTTGCACCATTAACTGTAGGAACAAAAACCGCTTTGATCCATTTATTTAGTAACGACTATAGTGAAAGCAGTTATGATTTTGTGGTTTCAGGTACTGCCGCACTAAATGTTGGGATTAAAGAGCAAAATTCTAATAATTTCAACCTTGTAGTTTATCCTAATCCTGCTTCTGATCACTTAACAGTAAAATACAATGATATTAAAGCTGAAGATGCAACATTGAAGTTGATCAATAGTTTAGGACAAGTTGTAATAGAAGAAAGTTTAAATAAAGATTGTTGCAGTAAGGATCTAAATATTCAAGGATTGCCTAAGGGAATTTATTTACTACAAATAAAAGGCAAGAGCTTAAGCGAAGTAAAGAAAGTGATGATCTATTAGAAGTACGATCTACGAAGGTAGAAGTACGAATCTGTGTGTTTAGCTTCGTCACTCCAACTTCGTCATTCGGACTTAGGAATATTGAATTAAAAGCTACAGAAATGTGGCTTTTATATTTTCACCCCTATAATAAGGATATCATCCACTTGATCTAATTCACCGCGCCATTCTTCTACAGCTTGATTAAGAAGATCTTTTTGTTTAGCAAAAGGTAATTCACAATTTTGGATCAACAGCATTTCTAAAGCTTTGTAACGGAATTTTTTTCCACCCGCTTTGCGGATCTCTTTTGTTTTACCGCCAAACTGATCAGGATAACCATCGGTTAATGTATAAATGATATCATCCTTTTTTAATTCTACCTCGCGTAAAGTAAATGGCTGCGGATCAGGAAAAAATCCGCAAGGCTGTTTATCACCTTTATTTTCTATCAATGTGTATTCCATTTTCTCATCTTTTCTGAGAATATAGAACGAATTGTTGGCCGCTGCATAAGTAAGTTTCAACTTCTCTTTGTCAACACAACATAATACAACATCCATTCCGTCTTTGTTTTCCTCAGCGCTTCCGGTTTGCCTTAGTGTACTTACGATCTTGTCGCGAATGATATTTAAAATATCTGCAGGGTTTTGTGCAACATCTAACGAAACAATTTCTTCCAAGAATGAAAGGCCTAACATGGTCATAAAACCACCGGGAACTCCATGTCCTGTACAATCTGCTGTGGCGTAGTAAACTTTATTATTCTTTTCGTAGATCCAATAAAAATCGCCGCTTACAATATCCTTTGGTTTAAAAAGAACAAAACTATCTTTGAATGACTTAGTAAATTCATTTTCCTTTGGAATGAGCGAGCTTTGAATTCGTTTGGCATAGTTAATACTGTCGGTGATCTCTTTATTCTTATCAAACAACTCTTCTTTTTGTTTGCTTATCACCACATTCTCCATTTCAATGATCTCTTTTGATTTGGCAAGTTCTAAGCGGCTTTTGATCTCATTCATTGTTAAACGATAACGCGTACGAATAAGGAATACGCAAAAAATAGCAACGGTTAATACGAGTAATCCTCCGCTTATAACGAATTGATCAACGGTTAACTCGCTATAAGCTTTATAAAAAACAATATTGCTTATAACGGTGGCAACTAAAATGATGATCGAATACCAAATATCCCATAAAACCAACATTCCAACGCCAATAAAAAGAACCATATATGCAAATGCGTGTTGTTGTAAGTGAGCCAGATCCATGACACTCCACATATAAGAGTTTTGAATGGAGATACCCAATACCAAAACAAACATGCAGGCGTAAATATCAAGTTTTGTCCATTTTTTTGTGAGAAGTAAAATAACAGCAATACCTGAAACGGCAATTCTGAATTCAAAAAATTGTTTCCAATGATCGGGTAGAACAAAAATATCGCTAACAAACCAAACTAAATTCAATAAAAGACCTACCCAACACGTAATAACGTGAAAGCGCTCGGTTGATCTGGTGAACTCCTTTTTAACCGCTTCGGGTGATATACTTATGTCTTCCATTAGCCCTTTAAATATAGTAATAAATTCTCTTTGAACAAATGACCTTAAATACTGAGGAATTACTTTGGGTTAACCAAGTACTTTTAGCCTAAAGCAGCCTCAGGTTTTACCAGTTGGGCCTTGGTTTGTCCATTATACTGAATAATGAGATTTTGAGGGGTGCGATCGATAATATTCTTATTCACCACCTTCTCAAAATTAAAATCTAGCGGTAAAATAATAAAACGGTATTTATGATGATCCAATTTTAAACGATCGATCACTTCAAACTTATTTTGTTTGGGCATATCGCTCATAAATAATTCTTTTGGTTTTACTTTAAAGTGCAAATAATAATCTACGGCGATCAATTGTTTTAAAATGGTATCATTAGGATATTCTTGTTCAGAGAACTGAGTAATAATATCAAATACGTCAGGAAGTGTGTATTTATGAAAATCTTTTTTCTGACCAAAAAATTCGCCAAGTCCTAGCAAAAAATCAAATATGCTGTACGTATTACAAATATAGCGAAGCGTGTTTTGCGCGCGCTTGTTATTCCAGTATATTTCAAGCATATGCTCTAATTTTTCAATAGAACGTAGCTGCTCATTCGATAAATAATTACTTTCAATGATCTGATAGGGTGGAAGGAGATCAAATTTAAACCCGTGTTGTTCGGCCTTGTAACGCAAAGGTGTTCCTTTTAAAAATTTTAAAAAGCCCAATTGCAATTCGGGAGCAAACAATTTAAAGGTTTCTTCAAAACTGTATTTAATATCTTCGTAATGATCTAAAGCCATTCCAACAATAAGATCCAGGTGTAATTCAACTTTATCTTCTACTTGTTTAATGATGCTTTTTGTTTTTTCGAAGTTTTGCTTGCGGCCAACTTCTAAATTTGCTTTTTGATTTACGGTTTGAATCCCAATTTCAAATCGGAAAAGATCCTTTGGCGCCTTTTCATTTATGAATTTGATGATATCGGGATGTAAAATATCGGCGGTGATCTCAAACTGAAAAATATTCCCCGGCTTATAATGGTCTAATATGAATTGGAAAATATCCAAGGTAAAATCCCTTTTCATATTAAATGTCCTATCCAAAAATTTAATGGTCTTACCATTCTCCATTAAATACAATAAAGTGCTTTTGATATGTGCATCCGGTAAGTATCTTACTTTATTATCTAAGCTTGCTAAACAAAATTCGCATTTGTAAGGGCAGCCCCGCGACGTTTCTATGTATAATACTTTATCATTTAAGCTTTCTACTTTATCGGTGGCGTAAGGCATAATGTCTTTATACCTTGTAATATCAAACGTTGTTGCTTTGATGTTTTGTTTTACTTCAGTTCCGTTTTTCCAGATCAATCCGGGAATTGGTTTTAAATTTGGATACGAAGCAAGTAATGTTTCAAAAGGAATTTCCCCTTCTCCGGCAATGATCATGTCAACTTCATCTCTGCATATCACATCTTCCCAATCGTAGCTAACTTCGGGTCCTCCCAGAAGAATTTTCACATTCGGGCTCATTGCTTTAATAATTGCTGCCGTTTCTAAAGTTTGAGTAATATTCCATATATAGCAACTAAAGGCAACGATGTCAAAATCCTTACAATGTTCGGCAATATCGTTTTTACCCTCCTTAATGGTAAACTCCTTCCAGCGCAATCCATCGTATTGCTTGTTAAGCTCATACAATAGGCGAATTGCCAAGTTTGTATGAATATATTTTGCGTTTAATGTGGTAAGAAGAACCTTCATTCTATCAACAAAGATAAACTATTAATGGTTAATATATGCTTATGAGCGGTAACGATTTGAATTCTAAAGCTGCTAAATTTGATAAACTAAAAACCACAAAAACTATGCACATAAATTTTATTGCTGTTCTGGTAGCAGCCTTAGTCCCTATGATAATGGGCTTTATTTGGTATAATCCAAAAGTATTTGGAAAAGCTTGGCAAATTGCGGCCGGTGTTACCGACGAAAAAATGAAAGGCGCGAATATGGCCGTGATCTTTGGCGTTTCATTAGTCCTTAGTTTTCTGTTAGCAAGCTCTTTGATAGGCATGACTATTCATCAATTAGGGGTTTATTCAACATTAACAGGAGATCCAACTATAAATAATCCTAATTCAGAATTAGGAAAATGGTTTACTAATTTTATAACTAAAAACGAACTTAATTTCAGAACCTTCAAACATGGCATGTTGCACGGAGCGCTTGGCGGGGTATTGATCGCTTTACCAATACTTGGAACAAACGCAATGTTTGAAAGAAAAGGATTTAAATACATTGCCATCAATTGTGGTTACTGGATCATTACCATGATGGTAATGGGTGGTATTGTTTGCGGTTGGGCAGATTAATAAACACTTGATTCTAATAAACTAATTGTTCCTTTGTCAGCATCAATGCTTGCTTTAATACCAATAGGAACAGTTAGTTTATTTTCTATATGGCCTATCATGGCACCAAAGAAAACAGGAATTTTTAATGGTTTGAAGTGTTGCAATAATACTTCATTGAGTGTAAACGACTTCAAAGGCTCTTCAGCCAAACATTTAGCGCATTTTCCAAATATGATCCCATTTACTGAATCTAGAACGCCGCTCAATTTTAATTGCGTCAACATTCTATCGATGCTGTAAGGCTCTTCTTTCGCTTCTTCTAAAAATAAGATCTTTCCTTTCCAATCGGGTAAATAGCCGCTACCAATTATAGAAGTTAGTACGGTTAAATTTCCACCAACTAATTCTCCGTTAGCTTTTCCTGAATTAATGGTTAAGATCGCATCTTCATTTGCAGGATTTGCTTCAAACGTATATGGTTTTGTGTTTTGCACCACATTTATAAATGAATTCTTTGTAAAGTCATTCCAGCCCGAATTACCAACAGGACCGTGATACGTGATCAATCCTGTTTTTGTGGTAATGGCAATTAACAGAGTAGTGATATCGCTAAATCCTATAAGTACTTTTGGATTTTCTTTTATGATCTTGTAATCTAATTTATCCAATAAACGCGCGCAACCCCAACCACCTTTCATGCAAAAAATGCCTTTTATCTTTTTATTGGCAAACAAGTCGTTCAATTCATTTGCTCTTAATACATCTGTGCCCGCAAAATATCCGTGCTTTTCTTTTAATGTTTTTCCTAAGATGATATTGAATCCAAAGCCTTTTAAAATGTTAGAAAAAGTTTCTATTTGAGCTTCATCCCAAACGGCACCGGCAGGGGAGGTGATCGCAATTGTATCTCCGGCTTTTAGCGCTTTTGGTTTAATGCGTTTTATATCAGATAAACGCAGTTCTGCAAGTGAATTTCCCCCTAACACAAGTCCGGAGCAGGCCAACATTCCTGTCTCAAGTATAAAGTTTCTGCGATCGATCATTTAAATAATTACCAATGTAGTGAAAATTATCATTTGGTGATTATAAATAGGTTTTTCAGAAGGAAAATTGTTTAATTTTAATATCGAAAATGCGAATTGATCTATCACATAGCGAATTATTTTTAAGAGATGATGGTATTGTTCAAGTGAACACAACCGATCATGATTATGGGATGAAGGAGCTGAAAGAAATAAATATTGCTCAAGGACAGTTAAATAATGGAAAAAGACGTCTTTTATTAGTTATTGTTTCAGAATTTGCCAATATTGAAAAAGAGGGGCGTGAATACATGGCAACTGATGAAAGTACACAGTTTTCTATAGTGGAAGCGTATGTTATTTCCTCTTTGGCTCATAAGATACTTGGTAATTTTTATATGAGAATGAATAAACCATCGGTGCCAACACGTTTTTTTACTGAAATAAAAGTAGCCGAAGAGTGGCTAAATACTTATCGACCTTCCGATTTGTAACGCTTGTAGCAGTCCATTACCTTGGTATAAAGATCGAATCCATCGTGCGTTAAGATGAATTGATTGCTTAGCTCCAAACAAAACTTTCTAAAAGCTTCAATATCCAATTTCTCATCGCCTGTTAAATTTCGAATGATCTCGGGATTTATTTTTTTGGCAACTTCTTCTTCTATTAGAAGGTCATCAAATATTTTGGCAAGCTTACGGATCTCTCTTCCACGCCTGCTAAATTGCATGTACGCAGCAGTAAATGGACTATTAAAAGCATCAATGGTTCTTATATGACTCATGTCGATGATCTTGTTCATGTATTCACGCTCGTAAGGTTTGTACTTAAACGAAGTTATGCTTACAGTATTTAAATTGATATATTGAGTTCGCATGTAAATGGGATATTCTCCTTTGGCATTCTTCTTTAAACTCTTTACAGGTATGTATTCTTTTATGTAACCAACATGGGAACAAATAATAGTGTCATTCAAATTAGCCGTGATATAGAATTTTCCTTCCAAATTACTCATGGCACCGCTACCTGTGGTTTTATTGATCACGTAAACGTAAGGCATTACGTTGCTGCTGTCTTTTTCATAGATAACTCCCCTGATTGCCTCTTGCGCTCCTGCAAAAGAGGGAAGAAGTGTAACTACTAGTATTTTAAACCATGCATTCAATGCTGTTAAATTAAACTTTTTTTGAGGAAAATTATTCACAATTGGTTGATAATTTAACCTTTTTTAGGTGACAAACGGTTAATGCATTAATGCTTATTTACGTTATATTTAAAGTCTGTCTATGGAAAATTTTATTGTATCGGCCCGAAAGTATCGTCCCCAGTTATTCAATACTGTTGTTGGGCAAGGCCACATCACTAATACCTTAAAAAATGCCATTATTCAAAAACAGTTAGCGCAGGCTTATTTGTTTTGTGGTCCGCGTGGTGTAGGTAAAACTACCTGCGCACGTATATTCGCCAAAACCATCAATTGTTTCAATGTTTCTTCTAATGGAGAAGCTTGCGATAAATGCGAATCTTGCTTGTCTTTCAATTCTGGCGCATCATTAAATGTTTACGAATTAGATGCTGCCAGTAATAACTCCGTAGAGGATATCCGAAATTTAGTTGATCAAGTTCGCTTTGCCCCACAACTGGGAGAATATAAAGTGTATATCATCGACGAGGTTCATATGTTAAGTGCTGCAGCTTTTAACGCGTTCTTAAAAACATTGGAAGAACCACCAAAGCACGCCAAATTTATTTTAGCTACTACCGAAAAACATAAGATTATTCCAACCATTCTTTCGCGTTGTCAGGTTTTTAATTTTAATAGAATTAAAGTTGAGGACATTAGCAATCATTTGGCTTTTATGGCCGAAAGCGAACATGTAAAGTTTGAGCAAGAAGCATTACACATTATTGCGCAAAAAGCAGATGGTGGTTTGCGCGATGCGTGTTCTATGTTCGATCAAATGGTAGCTTTTACCGAAAATAATTTAACGTACAAGCAAGTTGTAGAAAATTTACACGTACTCGATTACGATTATTATTTCAAATTAACGGATGCTTTTTTAGGATCGCGCTTACCTGAGATCATGGTAGTGTTTGATGATATTTTAAAGAAAGGCTTCGATAGTCATAATTTTATTATTGGTTTAGGGGAACATTTACGTAATATTTTAGTTAGCAAAGATGTTCAAACATTAGGCTTACTTGAAGTAAGTGATGCGTTGAAACAAAAATACGCCATACAAGCAGCCAATTGCACAGTACAATTCCTGCTAAAATCGTTATCGATCATCAGTAAAACTGATGTGAATTACAAAAGCGCCAAGAACCAGCGATTGTTAGTTGAAATGGCTTTAATGCAACTGTGTTATTTGAACTCGCCTTTAGAGACTGAAAAAAAAAACGATGAATCAGTTGTAGTTAGCAACGAAGCACCGGTTATAAAGCAAAATAATCCTGTTATTACCAATTTCAATAACGATGCGCCTGTGATAAAAACGGCAAGCAAGCCTGTAATTCCATTCAATCAATTAAAAAATACAGCAAGCTTCTCCTTAAAGGATGCTTTAACCGATAAAACATTGCCACATGAATCGTCGGCTCCCGAAAGATCAAATGAAGTAGCTTATGTGAATGAGGAGCTTACTTTGGAAATGATCAAAGAGGCAGTTTTAAGGTATGCTAAAGCCAAGGAACAAAATAAAAGTATTTATGTTTCACTAACAGAAGCTCCTGTTGTTTTAACTCCTTCAAACGAGATTGTGATCACGCTTTTGAACCATTCGCAGCTTGAGAAATTCCAAGAATTGAAGCAAGATATGTTGGATGTTTTAAGAAAGGATCTTAGAAACAATATCATTGTGCTTAAATTTTCTATTAAAGAAGATGATATCAGTACAAGCGTAAAAGCTTTTACGCCAAAAGAAAAATTTAAAGTGATGAGCGAAAAAAATTCAGCTTTATTGGACTTAAAAAAACGCTTTGACCTGGACATAGAATATTAAAAAGTAAATCAAAGAACATATGAATAGAATAACACTTATCTCCCTTGCAATTTGTATTGCGTTTGTTACTTCGGCTCAAACCAAACCGGCCGATGGCCCTAAAAAAACGGCTCTGAATTATGAGTACGCTTTGAACGATCCATATAACGCGCGCATTTATACGCTTAAGAACGGATTGAAGGTTTATCTTTCTGTTTACAAAAATGCACCACGCATTCAAACATACATTGCAGTAAAAGCGGGAAGTAAGAATGATCCTTCCAATGCAACAGGTTTGGCACATTACTTAGAACACATGTTGTTCAAAGGAACCGATAAATTTGGCACCAAAGACGCCGCTAAAGAAACAGCGGAAATTAAAAAGATAGAGAATCTATACGAAACTTATAGAAAAACAACCGATGAAGCAGGTCGTAAAAAGACCTACCATCAAATTGATAGTATTAGTGGAGTAGCTGCAAAATTAGCCATTGCAAATGAGTACGATAAAATGTTGGCAGCAATTGGTGCGCAGGGAACAAACGCCTTCACATCGTTCGATCAAACAGTTTACGTGAATGATATTCCGAGTAATCAAATTGATAATTGGTTAAAGATTGAGGCAGAACGTTTTCGTAAGCCGGTATTACGTCTGTTTCATACCGAATTAGAAGCAGTTTATGAAGAGAAAAATCGTGGATTAGACAATGACAACGTAAAATCATACGAAGCCGCTTTTGCTGCTATATTTCCAAAAAACAAATACGGTACACAAACTACGATTGGAACTATAGATCATTTAAAGAATCCTTCGATGACGGAGATCAATAATTATTACCAAAAATGGTATGCGCCAAATAATATGGCCATTATCATGAGCGGTGATTTTGATCCTGATAAAGTGATCACACAAATTGAAAAACATTTTAATTCAGCCGCCGCAAAACCATTGGAGGCTTATACACCTGCAAAAGAAGATGCAATTGCTGCAAGGATCGTTCGTGATGTTTATGGACCAGACCCTGAAAGCATGAATATAATTTGGAGAACAGAAGGAGAGGGAACTAAAGAAGTAGATATGCTTGATCTTATTGTTGGAATATTATCAAATGGAAAAGCCGGTTTAATGGATATCAATTTAAATCAAGCTCAAAAAGTGATGGGCGCTAATTCCTATGTTTATCCTTTAAAGGATTACGGCATCTTTGCTTTAGGCGCTTCTCCAAAACAAAATCAAAAATTGGAAGAGCTTGAAGGGATTTTGTATTCACAAATTGAATTGATACAAAAAGGCGAATTTCCTGATTGGTTGATGAAAGCCGTGATAACAGATATGAAATTATCAAAAACAAAAGAATTGGAGGATAATGGCGCTCGAGCAGGCGAAATGTTAGATGCTTTTGTGAATGATGTTAAATGGCAAAAGCAAGTAGATAAAATGGAACGCATGTCGAAGATCACAAAGCAAGAGATCATTGATTATGCAAATAAGGCATTCAATAAAAATAATTACGTGGTTGTTTTTAAACGAATTGGTGAAGATAAAAATGTGCAGAAAGTAGAAAAACCACAGATAACTCCTGTGGATGTGGATCGCGATAACATGTCGCCCTTTGTGAAAGGTATTTACGAAGCAAAAACTTCTGATATACTACCTAAGTTTGTTGATTATGCAACCGACATAAAAAAAGGCACACTTGCTTCAAATATCTCGTTGATCTATAATAAGAACACCGAGAACAAAGTGTTTGAATTGTACTATAAATTCGACATGGGAAATAATAATGATAAGATCGCTAATATTGCTGTAAAGTATATTGATTATGTTGGAACGGCAGATATGACACCTGCTCAGATCAAACAGGAATTATATAAGTTAGGATGTTCATTCAATGTGTTCAGTGATAATGAAGACACTTGGATAAGTTTGAACGGTTTGAGTGATAATTTTGAAGCTTCACTTAAATTATTTGAAAAAGTTTTGGCAAATCCTACCGTTGAAACTGAGACTTTAAAGAACATGATCGAAGACATCAAGAAGGAAAGAGAAGATGCTAAGCAACAAAAAGGCATGATCTTGAATCGCGGCTTGGTAAGTTACGCGCGTTTTGGCGCTATGAATCCTTTTACAAATCAATTGAGTAATGAGGACCTAGATAAATTAACTTCAGAAGATATTAAAAACAAAATTAAAGGCTTAAGCACATTTGAACATAAAGTATTGTATTATGGTCCTGCAGAATTAACAGATGTTACAAAAAGTTTGGATGCAGTTCACATTGCGCCGGCAGGTGGTTATAAACCGGTTCCTGCGTCGCAAAAATTTGAATTCAGAACTATTAGCAACGAAGTTTTTGTGATTGATTATGATATGAAACAAGCTGAGATCATTATGTTGAATCAAGGTGGAGTTTACAACAAGGGAATAATACCACTTTTACAATTGTATAATACGTATTTTGGCGACGGCATGAGCGGGGTGGTATTTCAAGATCTAAGAGAATCAAAAGCACTAGCTTACTCTGTATATTCGCGCTACGTTCAACCAAATAAACCCTACAAACAATTTTATAATGTTTCTTATATTGGTTCGCAAGTTGATAAACTACCGGAAGCAATGAAAGGAATGACAGATCTTTTAACGGAGATACCTAAGTCGGAAGCATCTTTTTCAGCATCAAAGGAAAATCTATTACAAGAGATCCGTTCACAACGCATAAACAAAGCGGATATTTTATTTAATTACATCGATGCTC
The DNA here is from genome assembly GCA_016705695.1 of Sphingobacteriaceae bacterium. GTDB lineage: Bacteria > Bacteroidota > Bacteroidia > B-17B0 > Aurantibacillaceae > Aurantibacillus. The sequence continues at coordinate 245,907 of JADJLA010000004.1, read as the reverse complement.
AGCAAATGGGTTTAACTAATGATATTCGTAAAGATGTATATGAGAAAGTAAATTTATTTAAATACGAAGACGTTAAGAAATTTCACGCAGATAACGTTAAAGGAAAGAATATCACAGTACTTGTGATAGGAAAAAAAGAAAATCTTGACATGAAGGTTCTTGAAAAGTACGGCCCGGTAAAAGTGCTTACATTAAAAGAGATCTTTGGTTATTAATATGATCAGATACGTTTTATTAATTGCTTTAGTTGTTTCGTTTAGCTCTTGCAGTAAGCGCAAGGCTAAAAAACAAGCAAAGGAGGATGAGGAGATCATTCAAAAATATATTAGCGATAATAAATTAAACGCAACCGCTACCGGCTCAGGATTATATTATGTAATGAGCACGCAAGGAACAGGCGTTAATCCTTCTATAAGTTCCAATGTAACGGTTGTTTACTCCGGCTATTTTACCGACGGAAGTACATTTGATCAAAGCACTTCTGCGGGTATTTCATTCGACCTTAGTTCGGTAATTAAAGGTTGGCAAGAAGGAATTCCGTATTTTAAGAAGGGTGGAAAGGGAATGTTAATTATCCCCTCGGCTTTAGCTTATGGTCCAAGCGGAACCTCGGGCGTTCCTCCCAATTCGGTTTTAGTGTTTAATATTCATTTGTTGGATGTGAAGTAAGAGATCACAACTCTTTCTCCATTAAATAATGTTGAACAACACCAAACAGTAAGTGTGTTTTTTCTTTGAGAAGGTAGTTATTGGCTTTGTAAAACTCCAAGGCATTTTCGCGAGCCTGTAATTCTATTTTTTTTAGCCCAAGTTCTTTTGCTTTTTCTTCAAGAGTTTTTAAAACTAATTTACCTAATCCTTTTCCTTGCATTCCGTTTGCCACGGCCATGTACCGAACTTGTCCGGTATTTGCATCGTTTGTTTGTAAACGCCCACATGCTATTACATTTCCTTTATCATCTTCAACAAAGGCATTCTGTGAAGTATCTTCATGTCCATCGCTCGACGATTCCTTCGATTGACCCCAAGGTTCACGTAAGATCTTGAATCGTAATTCAAGGATCTTCTCAATTTCTTCCGGTGTATGTGCAAAGATTGCTTTCATTTTAAGAATTTAAATCCAATGCTACTTACTACTTTTTTACTGAGCTTTCCATCTTTTATCTCTCTCAGCATTTCCTTTGCTTCCGGCAATTCAAATACCTCTTTCATATTCCTTATTTTTCCAATAGGGACCTCATATTCTTCGCAAGCTTTAAAAATTTCTTTGAATTGAAATTTTGAGATATAGTTATTCAAGATCCCATACAACTCCTGCCTATTCTGAATTCTTTTTTGATTGGTACTGAATTTTTGATCTTTTGATAATGAATTATTATTTATAACGGCGCACAATCCTTCAAATTGTTTGTTAGCGCCAATGGCAAAGGTGACATAGTGTTTGTCTTTTGTAATGAATAATTCTCCATATGGAGCAATGTTTGGATGTAAAGATCCGCTTGCAATGGGCAAATGGTTTCCTATTAACCAATTAGTAGCTTGATTGGCTAACGAAGCAACCGCACTGTCAAATAATGAAACAGTAACATGACTTCCTTTTTTGGTTTTATACTTTTTAATGAGTGCAATTAAAATGGCTTCTTTTAATTGATGCCCCGCAATAATATCTATTAAAGCTACGGGCATTTTTGTTGGAACCGAATTTTGTTCGCCGTTCATGAACATGAATCCGCTTTCGGCTTGCAAAATAAGATCGTACGCGGTTCTTGGACTTTCATTTCCAAAACCGTTAATGGATGCGCAAATAATATCTTTTTTTAATTTCGAAAGAGTGGGGTAGTCAACTTTCAATTTTGTGTCATCACCTTTTTTGAAATTGCTTATTACAATGTCCGCGTCTTTTATTATTTCGTAAAGTTTTTCTAATTGTTTTGCCTCAGAAATATCTAAGGAAACAAATTCTTTTAAACCATTTACGCTCCAAAAATAAGAACTGGTATTACTTTTGGGATCTTCATTCTTTAGTTTCCAACTGCGCGTTACATCTCCATTTGTTTTTGGATTCTCTACCTTTATTACCTTAGCTCCAAGCTCAGCAAAAAAATAGCCAACACTAGGTCCGGCTAATACGCCTGCCAACTCTACAATTTTTAGATCTTTAAAAATATCTTGCATTAATACTGTGCCAAAACGGGTTTGTTCTGTAAAATGGTCTCGATCTTCAACATTACGTCTTCGGTTAATTTTGGAAGAAGGTCCAAAGAAGTTAATGTTTCTTTTAATTGTTCGGGTTTACTTGCTCCCAATATCACTGTACTTACGTTTTTATTTCGTGCACACCAGGCAATTGCTAATTTAGGTAAGCTTGTTCCAAGTTCTTTTGCCAGTTTATCTAAAGATTTTGTTTTTTCTATACGACTTTGATCTCCCAACGTTCTTTCTTTTAACCAATCCATTCCTTCAATATTCAAACGTGTATCTTTTGGATCGGCGTTATTGTATTTTCCGGTAAGTAAACCGCTGCAAAGCGGACTCCAAATAGTTGTGCCTAAACCGTGATCTCTGAATAATAATAAATAATCTTTTTCCAATTTGGTGCGCTCAAACATATTGTATTGAGGCTGCTCCATAGTTGGGCCAATTAGTTTATAGTCTTTTGCAACGGCAATAGCTGCCATTATCTCATCATTGGCCCATTCGCTGGTCCCCCAGTATAAAATTTTTCCTTGCTGGATCAACGTATTCATGGCGAGTACCGTTTCTTCTATTGGTGTGTTCTTATCGGGACGGTGACAAAAGAACATGTCCAAATAATCTAATTGTAAACGTTTTAAAGCTGCATGGCAACCTTCCATAATGTGTTTGCGAGAAAGTCCTCTTTGATTTGGTTTATCTTCTTCAAAACCAAAAAATACCTTGCTTGAAATTGTATATGAACTGCGACTCCAGGTTTTATTTTTTAAAATATGGCCCATTACTTTTTCCGATTGACCACGCGCATAGATCTCGGCATTATCAAAAAAGTTCACACCTGCATCATAGGCAATCGACATTAATTCGTCGGCCGTTTTATCTCCAATTTGTTTTCCAAATGTTACCCAACTTCCAAACGAAAGCAAACTTAACTTGTAATCCTGAATTTCCTAATCTCCTGTATTCCATAAATTCTTTTTAGTGACGCTAATTTACAAAAAAAGGGGCCAAAAGCCCCTTTTAAATTTGTTTGCAATTATTTCTGTATGATGAGTTTACGCACTTTGGATCGACCATCGCTTAAGGTGATCTGTAAAATGTACACCGAATTTTGTAATTCACTAAGGTCTAATTTGAAATTATTCTGAATTCACAGCGTTATTAGTCAACACTTCTTTTCCTGCAACATCCATTACTTTTAATGAACTAATTTCCGCAGCACAATCAATTTGTACTAAACCGGCGTTAGGGTTAGGACTCAAACTAAGCTTTACATCATTTTCAAATTCTTCAATTCCCGAACACCAGGCTACATTTTGAACAATACTTGCTGTTGATGCACAGCTTCCGTTATAACCCGTAACAATAAACACTGTACTCAAAACAGGCATAACAACTATTACGGAACCTGTTCCTCCTGAATTCCACGAATAAGTTGTAGCCCCACTTGCCGATATTGCTACAGTAACTCCTGCGCATATCAATGTTGAAGAAGTATTAATTGAAAGTACAGGTGGATTATCTACTGTAACTGTAACAGCAGTTCTTAAAGGACTTGTTGTACAGGTTGCCGCACTTGCATAGTATGTGTAAACACCTACGCTTAAAGTTGGAGTGATAAAGGCTGATCCACTTCCAATTGCGGTTGTTGAACTTTGGCTAGAGTACCAACTAATACTTCCGGTTCCTGAAACTGATAAGGTGCTGCTGTTTTGTGTGCAAATTCCCAAAGAATTTGCAGGGGTAACATCAATTGGAGTTGGCGGAGCGGTACAACCATTTATTTTATGAAAAAAACCATCAAAATTCCCAATTGGACTTGTGGTGAATGAGCCAGGTCCAATATCAAATTGCATTGGATTGCTACCAAAATAGCCTGCAGAATATACATTAGAATTTGCATCGCACGAAATACTTAGAGCAACATCTGTGCTGGTTCCTCCGTACTCTGTTGCCCAAATAAAATTACTTGCGCTATCAAGTTTAACTATAAATGGGTTTGTAGATGTGGAAGTTAAAAAATTTGTTGTTGGGTTAGGATCAAAATCAACAGTTCCTGAAAAATAACCACCAATAAATATATTATTGTATGGATCTTTAGTTAATTCCAAAGCAACTTCGGTTCCCGTTCCACTAAAGCGTTTTACGTAAACAAAATTTCCGGCACTAGAATATTTAAGTAAATAGGCGTCGTAACTTCCTAAACCGGTAAGCGTGGTTGTTCCTGGTCCCGATTGAAAATCTACGGTGTTAGAAAAGAAACCTACGGCAAGTAAATTATTATTGGCATCAACCTCTAGATCGAATATGCCTTTAGGTCCAAAATTTCCATTTATTGTTGCAGCCCAGGCAAAATTACCATTCGCATCAAGTTTCTCTATAAAACCATCCATTTGTGAGGGTCCACCCGGTGCAATAGAAGATGTTCCTGCGCCCGGATCAAGATCTACGTTACCTAAATAATCTCCTGCAACAAACACATTTCCGTTTGAATCAGTGATAACTGCCCTAGGACCAACTTGTCCACCCGCAATGCCATCCATTTTTTTACCGTAAATAAAATTCCCGGCGTTATCTAATTTTAGTAAAAGGGTTCCTGCGCTTGAAAAATTTAAAATGCTTATGCCAGGACCCGGATCAACATCCACATTCCCAACAACTCTTCCAATCGCAAAAACATTACCGAGTTGGTCAACACATATATCTTGTCCGTAATCAGAACTTGCTGTACTCAATACTTTGGCCCAAACCAAATTTCCATTTGCATCCATTTTTACTACATAAAAATCATCGCCATTAGCAGTAAAATTTAAAACACCGGCACCGGGATCAAAATCCACTGTATTTCCAAATCTTCCTGTAAAATAGCTGTTTCCTGCGGCGTCTGTAAATAGCTCAGAAGCCTGGTCATTTTGTGATGCTCCACCTATTTGTTTTGCCCATACTAAATTACCATTACCATCAAGCTTTGTGATAAAAATATCATTTGTTGATGCAAATGATGACATGGTAAAGGTGCCTGGCCCTGGATCAAAATCTACTATTCCAGTAAATACACCCACTGTAATTACGTTTCCATTGTTATCAGATTTAGTGGAATAACAAATAGTAGTTGTAGCAGCTCTGCCAACTTGTTTAGCCCAAAGAAACGAAGGGTTTTGAGCGATAAGATTAAAAGCAAAAAGAAGACTTACTAGGTATCCAATTTTTCTCATGTTATTTAAAAATTACTTTATTAAAGATAATAATTTTAAAGAGAAAACTGTGTTTTAACAGTATAAAGGTTATATCACTCAAAAAAAAAGGAACCATTTGGTTCCTTTTATATAGAGTTTGTCAGATCAATCTTCATCTTCTAAGCTATCCACCTGTTCAAATTCAAACGAGTGACCAACTAATTTTTCAAGAACTTTGCCTTGCTCGAACATATCTGAATCATCTGTTTCGTAGGTCCAAACGATCTTTAAATTATCTTTATTACTGCATACTGCAAATACTTTTTTCAATATTCTTAGCATCATAGAAGTACTGGTGGTATTGATATAAACAAAATTGATCCTTAAGTTGATGTTCTCCGGATCAAGCTTTTCATATTTATCCAACCATTCCATGGTGGCACGATAAAATTCTGTTGCATCTTCAGGAATAGAGATCCCATTAATGGACATAAATCCATTAAGTTTTAAACTGATCTCTGGTGTGCGTTTGGTTCCTTTAATGAAGATGTTTTCCATAGATATATTACTAATCTAAATATAACGACTTTTTTTAGATTCTAAGTTCAAAATTATACATCGTTCTCCTCTTATTAAAATGATTTAGATAAAATCCAATTTTAACCCTACAAGTTATTTTAAAAACCTGCCGAATAGACCTTAATTACTTTACCAAAATTCGGTGTTCCAACATATCATTTATGGCGTATTTTACACCCTCTCGTCCTAGTCCGCTCTCCTTTATTCCGCCGTAAGGCATCTGGTCGAAACGCAGTGTTGGCGCGTTGTTGTGGATGATTCCACCAACTTCTATTTTCTCAAAGCTTGTAGTTAATTCAGCTACAGAATCGGTAAATATACCACACTGTAAACCAAACTTGGCCGCATTTATTTTTTTGATAGCATTTTCGATGGATCCGGAGTAACTCTCTAAACAAATTACCGGACCAAAAACTTCCTCGGAGTTCACTTTCATTTTTTCGGTAGTGCCGGTTAGGATGGTTGGTTCAACAAATTTGCCTGTTCTAGTTCCTCCGCACAAAAGAGTAGCCCCTAAAGCCATTGCTTCTTGGATCCATTTTTCTACTCTTATAGCATTTGTTTCATCTATCATGTCGCTGATCTCGGTGTCTTGCTTTAATGGATTTCCAATTTCCATATCCTTCGCTTTTTCTACCATGGAGGCTTTAAATTTTTCAAAAACACTTTCGTGAACATAAAAACGTTGTGCATGAATGCAAATTTGTCCGCTATAAGCAAAAGCACCCACCATACATTTTTGTATCGCATCTTCTACATTTGCGGAGGGTGTAATAATAACTCCGGCATTTCCTCCCAATTCTAAAACTATTTTCTTTTTACCGCATTGCTTTTTCATTTCCCATCCAACTTCGGGCGATCCGGTAAAACTTAATAAATTAACTTGCTCATCTGTTACCAATAAATTACCTGTTTTGCGATTCATTGGTAAAATAGATAATCCGCCTTTAGGTAATTTTGTTTCGTTAATGATCTTTGCAAGTTCTAAGGTAGAAAGCGGAGTTGAAGAAGCGGGTTTTAAAATAATAGGACAACCAGCTGCAATAGCCGGAGCAATTTTGTGCACTGCTAAATTCAAAGGAAAATTAAATGACGAAATTCCGGCCACCAATCCAATTGGAAAATATTTTATAATACCCTCTTTATTTTTTCCGCTAGCGGTCCAATCCAAACTCACGTATTCCTTTGGCAAACGTTTGCATTCTTCGGCAGCAATTAAAAAAGTTTGTGCCGCACGATCAACTTCGTCCAAAGCATACTTAATTGGCTTAGCCGATTCAATGCATAATACCTCGGCCAAATACTGACGCTTGGTTTTAATTCGTGAATAAATGTCAAAAAGGATCTCGTATTTCTCAAGCGAACTCAATTGTTTCATAGCTTCCTTGGCTTCTAGGCCTTTTTTTATGGCAAAATCAAGTACTTTTTCATCGGCCAAATAGGTTGTGGCATAGTCTTTGTTCTCATACTTATCAGACACTATTAAAATGTCTTTTGTAGTAATGAACTCGCCGGCCAAATACAGAGGATAGGTAGCATTCATACCTCTAAAGTAATTAAAAATATGCTGTTTACATTAAATGCAATATCAACTTCTTAATAACACCGCAAATAATATCTTTACAAGGTTTTGGGACGCATTTTAGCCATAGATTACGGTAGCAAACGGGTAGGTTTAGCTGTTACTGATCCGCTGAGGATCATTGCAAGTTCTTTGGAGGCCGTGCATAGTAAAGATGTTATTGATTTTTTAAAAGCGTATCTAAATAAGGAAAAAATAGATATAATAGTTGTAGACAAACCTAAAACCTTGATGAACGTAAAAAGTGATAGTGCGCGTTTTATAGATCCCTTTGTTGTGCATTTGCAACGAACTTTTCCGGATGTAAAAGTGGAGAGGTATGATGAGCGATTTACCAGCAGTATTGCGCAACAAACTATGTTGCTTGGAGGAATGAAGAAAAAAGATAGAAAAGTAAAATCGAATGTAGACAAAATAAGCGCCACCATAATCTTACAGGATTATATGGAGTTTATAAAATATAAAAGTGAATAAAACGTTAATAGTAACCAGAATTAAAAAAAAGTATATATGACAAAAGATAGCGAAGATAGGATCCGTAAAGCATTTGCACAAAAGGACCTGGAAGAAATAAAAGCACGCGACAGTTGGCACTTATTTAAGATCATGAGTGAGTTTGTTGAAGGATTTGAAAAATTAAGTCGCATTGGTCCTTGCGTTTCCATTTTTGGAAGTGCGCGTACTAAGCCCGATAATAAATATTATATTTTAGCAGAAGAAATCGCCTTTAAATTAACCCAAGAAGGTTACGGCGTTATTACAGGTGGTGGTCCGGGAATTATGGAAGCTGCAAATAAAGGCGCTCGTAGAGGAAAAGGAAAAAGCGTTGGATTGAATATTGTTTTGCCTTTTGAGCAACATCCAAACGAATTCATTGATCACGATAAGAGCATTTACTTTGATTATTTTTATGTGCGCAAGACAATGTTCTTAAAATATTCGCAAGGATTTATTGGAATGCCTGGAGGATTTGGAACCATGGACGAATTGTTTGAAGCCTTAACTTTAGTTCAAACAAGTAAGATCGCGCAATTTCCTATTGTACTTGTTGGAAAGGGATATTGGCAAGGAATGGTAGATTGGATCAAGAAGGATATGTTGGAGAGTGAGAATTATATTCACTTAGAAGACCTTGATCTTTTTAAAATTGTAGATACAGCGGATGAGGCTGTTAAACATATTGTGGATTTCTACAGCAAATATTTACTCAAACCAAATTTCTAAGCAAAAAGCAATGGCGAATATTTTATTGCGATTCTTATTGATACCATTGATCTACGTGATATCGTATTTGCCTATGTGGGTACTTCATATAAAAAGCTTTGGACTTTATGTATTGGTATATTATCTTTTTGGGTATAGAAAGAAGGTAGTATTGCAAAATCTTCGTAATTCATTTCCGGATAAAAATGAAAAAGAGATCCAAAAGATATGTAAAGGGTTTTATAAGAATTTTTGTGATGTAATTTTCGAAACTGTAAAGGCCTTTACTATTTCTAAGGAAGAATTAACTAAGCGTATTTACTATACCGAGAGTGGAAAAAAGATTCTTACTGATTACTCTGATAAAAAGCAGAGTATTGTAATTGTAATTGGGCATTGTTCTAATTGGGAGTGGGTACCACTTTCGTACCAACCTAATTTTGAACAAATTTTACTTGGTGTGTATCATCCTTTGAGCAATAAACCTTTTGATGCGTTAATGCTAAAAATGCGAAGTAAGTTTGGTGCTAAAATCATTTCGATGAAGGATTTTTATCCTTTTTTAATTCGCAATAAAAACATGAATTATTCATTGGGGTTAAATGCGGATCAAAGTCCACCACCGGAAAGCGCCTACTGGACAAAATTTTTAAATCAAGATACAGCAGTATATAATGGCCCTGCAAAGATTGCAAAGAAATTTAATTACCCTATGGTTTACGGGCGAACAGTTAGGGTTAAACGGGGGATTTACGAGATCGATATCATAAAAGTGTGCGAAGAGCCAAAATTATACACTGAAGAAGAAATAACCGAAATGCATTTGAAATGTTTGGAGGAAAATATCTTAGCGCAACCTTCGAATTGGTTATGGAGCCACCGCCGCTGGAAGCATAAAAGGCCTACTTAGTTTTAAATTTAGAATTCTTTTTATTTGGGCGCCTTATCGCGCTTTCTCTCCAAGTGGGATTGGAGTTTATCCTGAGCTTGTCGAAGGGTTCAATCGCGGGCTTTGCTATAAGTTCTAGTTAAAAATGCGGATTCATTTACATTTCAAGTTTTTTCAAGCACTATTTACCGCAACCAGTTAAAACTACTTCCCTTACAATTAAAACCCAAGGCAGGCGCGGGAACTTTTACCATATTTAAACAGGTAAAAATTGTTTTTAAGGTCTTTGATTTGGTTTTGATCTTAGTAAAGTCAATATCCAAACTCACATAATAATTTCTAATGCGCTGGCTGCTGTAAGTGGATTCTACAAATGGTGAAGTAGGTGACCTGTAGGTCACAAAATCTTCGCGCGCTCTTAGCATTCCGTTGGCGCCATAGCCAAACGATATAGCTAGCCATTTTGGTAATTTATGATCACCTTTTATAAATGCAAACGGACTAAAACTGATCCAGTATGTTTGTGCATTATAATCTTTCAATATTTTTTCTTGTAGATTTTTTCCAAGCAAGGATGGATTATAAATTGCCAACTCACTTTCTTTATATGAATATTTTATAAATACCCGCTGTTCGTTCCACAAAGCTTCTTGAGAAATTGATAAACCTGTACCCGCCGCATTTGCTAACATATCACCACTCGAAAAACCCCAACCATCGCTGTAGCCATCCATGAGTTCAACACCGGTCATGTAAGCAAAACCAATAGTGCCTCCGTAGATCAGTTTTTGTTTTTTTGAAAATCCTGCCCAATCAAAAACATCCATCATTAAACGACCAAGATTGTAAGTTGTCCAAACGTGCCCGGCTTTGTCCATTTGCAACCATTCGGCATTATCATTGAACATATGAAATTTACCGGTATTGTATTCAGAGTACCAAGCTTTATTCAAATAAAAAAGTGAACCGGTGGTTAAAACAGATGAACCGGTTATGAGAGAAATGCGTTTGTATTTTTTTGCAGGTACCGAATCAACTTGTGCGGTTGAAACAAACGAAAAGATGCAGATGATAAATATGTGTAAAACCTTTTTCAATAGCCTTACACAAATATAGTTCATTTATTGGTCGGTTATGTCAATCAGATCTTGGATGTCGGCAAGATTTAACTTACTCTGCTTAATACTCTTTTTGATCGGAATTTCCATATTGCCTGGGCCTGAATTAACATCACCCGTACTATTTACATTATTGATATCAAATGCATCATACATGTTTTTATCGTTAAAGTAACTCTTAGTTTTTCCAAAACGCCATACCAATCCAAAATTCAAAAATCCGGTTGGACTTAAACTTCTTTCGTAGAAGTAAACTTTGTAAGGAACGTTTGGTCTTTTTTTACTTGTTTCAGTTGAGTAGAAAGTGATATTGCTTCTTGTGCTTGAGCCTGCGTCAATATATCCCGAGAAATTTTTTCCAATTGCAAAATCTAAGCGGATACCTCCCAAGATCTCATAGTGCGTAAAATTAAACGCTTTTACTTCAGGTCTAAAATAGTAGAGCGAATCGTTGTTTAAGAAGCTATACATCCCGCCTTGCGGTTTACTAAAGATACTGAAACGAATTTTATCATTGATAGGAATATTTAAACTGATGTTCTTAGGAATTTGAATACTAAAGTTCACGCCATCCAGTTTCCCCCATCTAAATCCTAAATAAGGCAAATAGTATCTATTGCCCCACATAAATGATTTTGTGATACCCAAGCGCATATTGAATTTAGCTGAAAAATTATGGCTATAAATAAACGAGTTGGCCATACGAAAATATCCATTAGGCGTTGAAGTGGTAATATCGGTTGTAGTAAAAGGTTGAATATCGATGAACCAAACTCCTTTTTTACCACTGTTTTGGATAACACGAAATCCTAAACCGTATTTAAGTAGTGTATGAACTTTATTAATGCTATCAAATTGCGGTTGAATAGAAAGAAAATTTCCGGTAAGTAAATAATGTGTGTTTGAATAAACGGTACTGTCTTGATTATAATAGGTGCGCGTATATAGTGGGGTATAAAAACCAACATTGAATTGTTTTAATCCAAACGAACCTAAGCGCGCATCAATAACGCTATCATTGCTTGGCTTGGTTGCTTTTTGTTTTGGAAATTTTTGATTTGCTTTTGAATAAGAATCTAAAAAAATAGTGGTCTTAAAATAATGCTTAGCTTTTTTTAAATTCAAACTATCAAACGCCGCCTGTGCTTTTATTTCTACCTGAAATAAAAGAAAAGTGCCAATAAAAATTAGCACTACTTTAATATTTGCCTGCATGTGGGGCACCTGTTCTACTTTTCTTTCGCGGCTTTTAATACTTCCAGTTTAAATTCTTCTTCAACCACTTTTAGCTTTGCTAATTTTTTTGCACCGATAACGAGCTTTAATTTATCGTTATAGGTTTTTGTGAGTTCGGCATCAGCGGCAGCACTTTTATTCTCTAAGTTAATTATATCCTCGGCTTCTTTGTCGCTAACTGTTGGAGAAATATTTTTTAAACTTTGTCTCAAATTCTTTTTAATCGCTTTGCGTTTATCATGAAGTTCATTGTAAATAGGCCAAAACTTTTCACTTTCAGCCGAACTAAACTCCAAATGCTTAGCAATAAAAGTAGATCTTAACTCGTCGATCTTATCGCGCTGAGCTAAACCTTTGTTTGGTGTAAGCCAAAGTAAAATGGTTAAAAGTATAATTATGTTCTTAATAGCTTTCATTAGTCAATAAAATCTAAAAGCGCCTGATCGGTTGAATCAGTGGTTTTTAAACTATCAGTACTTTCTTTTTTATTTAAATTCTTTTCTAATTTATCAAGATCAACTGCGGCATCTAAAATTTCTTCTGTATCAAAATTATCCAGTTTGTATTTGATCACCTCGCGTTTTTCTAAACAAGCTAAGGTTGTGCAATCATCAATGATCATTTGTTCTTTAACGAACGAATCATAGATCCATAATCCTATTGTAATAGTAAGTACAGCAGCTGCAGCAAACCATAATGGCTTACGATTCATTGAAATTATTTTAGCTCCACCTTCGTTCGTATTCTTACGTATAGTAGTTTGTTTACTAGTTTCAAAATAATTTTCGCTGGTAGCAAACGGATTTACCTTTTCAATTGCATTTAATTTAGGGTAAGCGCTTAATTCATTAATTCCTTCAACGTTTAAAATGATATGCAATTTATTCTGCGCAAAATAGTCTGCCGGAACATTAAATGAATTTTGTTTTGAAGCGCTTGCTAAAATTGGCGTATCCAATAATTCCAATTTGGAAGCGCTTGCATTAAAATAATTGTTAGGCACAACAAATCCATGCTCTTTATTCAAAGCAGATAAAAGAGGATATGCCTCATGCTCTTGAGTCCACTCAATTTTATTAAGTATACCTGCCTTGGATCTTTTAAAGTAATCCTCCGGAAGATCAAATGAGTTTGGTATGTTGTTATTATTGTCCACGTTTTAGGTTTGACTACACCGTTTTAAAAAGGTTTAATCTTTGGTTAGAAATTCCTCTACTTTCTTTGCTGCCAGATGATAGCTGGCTTTTAAGGCACCAACGGATGTTTCTAGTATTTGGCTCATCTGTTCATAAGGCGTTTCATCGTAATAACGCATGTTAAATACGATCCTTTGCTTCTCAGGAAGGGTTAAAATAGCTTGTTGTAGCTTTAATTGTATCTCATCTCCTTTAAAGTAATGATCGCTTTCCAATGATTTAGATAGCTGATATTCAATAGGATGTAATGATGTAGTGTTTCTTTTGTTTTTTTGATTCAAAAAGGTAATAGCCTCGTTGGTTGCAATTCTATACATCCAGGTAAAAAGGGCGCTTTCCTCTTTAAAATTAGCCAAGCCTTTCCATATTTTGATGTAGGTGTTTTGCAAAACATCATCACTATCATCATGGTCGATCACGATCTTACGAATGTGCCAATACAGCTTTTGTTGGTATTTGTCAATTAACAGTTCCAGCGACTTATTTCGAGTGCTTTCGTCCTTATAAAGGGCTATGATATCAATATCTGCGGCTGCTGGCAAAAGGCAATATTTAACTATATTTGACCCCTAAAAGTAATAAAGGTTTAACGCAACATGAAATTTAATATTGGAAAACTCGGCAACATCCGTTTGGTTGAGAATTTCCACATCTTTTTTTGGTTGATAAAGGATATTAGTTGGGCTTTAGAGCTTAAAGCTCTAGGTGTTTCTATGGTTATACCTACAGTTGGAGTAACTTTTTTAATGATGTATAGAACCCGCAAAACTCCCGATTTTTTCGTGAATTTATCGGTGCTTTTTGGATCAGTGCCAATAGTTTTTGGATGTGCGTTGAGTTCTTTGGTCATGCTGAGTACAAAAACTACTCTGTAATACCTTTCAGCCTCGGGTTTATCGCGTTTTTCGTCTATCTATACAAGATAAACAAGGCCGATACTAACACTCCATAGTTAAATACTGTTCATCTCTTTCTTTGTTTTCTAATTGCCTTTCAGGTAAATTTATGTTCTAACTTTTTTTAGATCTAACAATGAAGAAAGCGTATGTATTTCCCGGACAAGGCTCCCAATTTCCAGGAATGGGAAAGGACCTTTACGAAAGTTCGGCCTTAGCAAAACAATTATTTGAGCAAGCCAATGATATTTTAGGTTTTAGAATTTCGGATGTGATGTTTAGCGGAACTGAAGAAGAACTCAAACAAACTAAGATCACACAACCTGCTATTTTTTTACACTCAGTTATTTTATTCAAAACAAAAGAGAACGAATCAAAACCTGATATGGTTGCGGGGCATTCTCTTGGAGAGTTTTCGGCATTGGTTGCTAATAAAGCTTTAAGCTTTGAAGATGCTTTGCGCTTGGTTTCAAAACGTGCACTCGCTATGCAAAAAGCTTGCGAAATGAATCCAAGCACAATGGCGGCTATTTTAAATTTGGATGATAAGATAGTAGAAGATATTTGCAAAGAAATTTCCGCTTCAGGACACGTGGTTGTAGCTGCAAATTATAATTGCCCGGGGCAATTGGTTATTTCGGGAAGTATTGAAGGAATAAATATTGCTTGCGAAAAATTAAAAGCAGCAGGAGCTAAACGCGCTTTGGTTTTACCTGTTGGAGGTGCATTTCATTCTCCATTAATGGAACCCGCCAGAGTAGAATTGGAAGCTGCCATCAACTCAACAAATTTTAGCGCACCAACTTGTCCGGTTTACCAAAATGTAACAGCTAACGCGGTGAGCGATCCAACTGCGATAAAGAAAAATTTGATCATGCAATTAACGGCTCCGGTAAAGTGGACGCAAAGTGTTCAGCAAATGACAGCTGATGGCGCAACGCAGTATATTGAGTGTGGTCCCGGAAAAGTATTGCAGGGATTAGTGAAAAAAATAAGTCAAACCGCTGAAGCACTTAGTTTTTAAATGAAGAAAATTGTTCTCATACTTAGTTTGATCTTTATACAGCAACAATTGTTCGCGCAAGTCTTTAAAGGAATTGGTGCTTACGGCGCTTTAACCGAATCGCGTCATAAATACAAGAACATTGATGCAGGTTCACGACAATTTACCGCTATTGATTACGCTAATAATCCTGATTACTACAGCGGAAGAAATTATGTAGGCAAAGAACATTTTAGTTGGGGTGCAGGAATATTTGCGGAGTTCTCGAGTAATTACGCAGCACGTTGGCAAACCGAAATTTCATATACAAAAAAAGGCTCAAAAGAAAAGAGTTTGACAGATCCATTTACCGGAGCGCGTACAGGCTTTCAAACAAATAAATACACCTACATTCAATGGAACAACTATTTAAAGTTTTTTAGTGATATGGGAATTGCATCCGCTAAATATTGGATGATTGGAATAAGAGCGGAGTATCTTTTGAGCGGTTCATCATCAGCTAATGCGCCATTTAGCGAACCAAAAAAGATCTGGGCAAGTGGTGATATTGGTATTGGAATGGAATTTCCATTTATCAGAAAAATAAATTGGTTCATAGAGGAGCATTGGAATCCGGATATTTGGAATCCACGAGTAAGAAGTACATCTATGAGGAATAGAACATTTGAAACACGAGTTGGTTTGGTGTACCGACCAAGAAGAAAGAGTATTGACGATTGTAACGCGCCAAAATATCGTGGCCCTGCATATTAAAAAATAAAAAGCAAATTATGGTAATGAGCAAAGAAACATTGATGTCGCTAACAAAGGGAGCTCTAGCGCCCAAGGAAGAAATGCTCGAAGTGGCCAGAAAGAAAGGAAAGCTTTTCATTGGAATTCCAAAGGAAGTTGCTTTCCAAGAAACTCGCGTGCCTTTGGTTCCTGATGCAGTTGCTTTATTAGTTAATAATGGTCATCGTATTGTTATTGAAGCTGGCGCCGGAAGTGCAGCGCATTTTGAGGACAATGATTATAGCGAAGCAGGGGCAGAGATTGCTTATTCGGCATCGGATGTTTACAAAGCAGATGTTATTTTAAAAATAGCGCCTCCAACTATTGATGAGATAGAAATGATGCAGCACAAACAAATTTTGTTCAGTGCTTTGCAATTACATGTGCAGCCTGAGAATTTTTTAAGAAAACTTATTTCAAAAAAATTGAATTGCGTTGCTTTTGATCTTATGACAGATGATGAAGGGATTTACCCTGTTATTAGAGCTATGGGAGAAATTGCGGGCGGTGCCAGTATTTTGATAGCGGCTGAGTTATTAAGCAATGTAAATAATGGCGTTGGATCTATTTTAGGAGGGATCAGTGGAATTTCTCCAACGGAAGTTGTGATCATTGGCGCGGGAACTGTAGGTGAATTCGCAGCGCGCGCAGCCATTGGATTAGGCGCCACTGTAAAAGTATTTGATAATTCAACATCGCGTTTGCGTCGTTTGCAAAATCAATTAGGCTCACGAATATTTACGTCTGTTATTGTTCCAAAAGTTCTTGAAAAGCATTTAAAAACTGCCGACGTGGCCATTGGTGCCATGCGTGCTCGTGGCGGAAGAGCACCTGTTGTAGTTACCGAAGGAATGGTAAGTGAAATGAAAACCGGTTCTGTAATTATTGATGTAAGTATTGATCAAGGTGGTGTGTTCGAAACATCGCAAGTAACTAATCATACAAAACCTGTTTTTCGTAAGCACGGCGTGATACATTATTGTGTTCCAAATATTCCAAGTCGTGTTGCGCGTACTGCCTCATTTGCCTTCAGTAATATTTTTACTCAAGTGCTTTTGCATATGGGCGAGGAGGGTGGATTTGACAGCATTGTTCGCAGAGATGCCGGTTTAAGAAATGGAATTTATATTTACAATGGAATCTTAACCAGTCAGTTCTTGGGCGAAACGTTTAATTTGCCATTCAAGGATATTAATTTGTTGATGGCGGCTATTTAATTATTTCTAGTTTCTGGTTCTTAGTTCTGTGCGCTTAAACTACACACAGAACTAGAAACGAGGAACGAGAAATAATTATTGATCTTGCGGAAAATCTAAATGATACTTAACGGTATCGCTTGGAGTACCATCAATAGAGTAGTAGAACCAAATTCCTTCGCGTTTATCGTCAACGTATGCACCTTTAACTAAAAGTTTTGGTTTCTCTCCCGGTTTGGCTTTTTTACCTTTATCGGCAAAGAAGAACCACATACCTTGTTTTAAGCCTGCGCTATCAACTTTGTTAATAGTATCGCTGCCTTGCATTTCGTACGATTGCCAAAGTGGTTTTGAAGGTTCTTCTTTTCCACCACATGCTATCATTAAAAACAAACATCCGAAACTTAGTATGCTAACAAATATTGATCTCAAACTCATAATCTTTTTAAACGGGTATTATTTAGGGAACTAAAAATACATAAATCATTTAATATGCAAAGCAATTAGGCTAAATAATTTGTTTAACAATAATGGGTAAGTTATTAAGAATGATATTAATAATAGATGCTGATTTTTGTCATGGAGGCTCGGAGGCAGAGAGAAACGGGTCTTTGCACACTTCTAGAGGACACAAAAACTCCGTGTATTGGTGTCTCCGTGGCTAATTAAATAGATGTGAAACTAAAGCGCTTTTAGACTTAGATCGAGGCTTTTTACTTGATGGGTAAGGGCTCCAACGGATATCAAGTCAACCCCACAGCCGGCATAATCTGAAATATTTTTCTCGGTTATGCCTCCCGAACTCTCTATTTGGGCTTTACGACCTATGATATTTACAGCCTTAATAGTATTCTCAATAGAGTAATTATCTAACATGATGCGATCAATGCCTTTATGCCTCAAAACCTCTTCTACATCAAGCAGGGTGCGAGTTTCTACTTCAATGGGCAATTTCTTCTTTTTCTTCCGTAAATACTGCTGGGCGGCCACTATAGCTTGGCTTACACCTCCTGCAAAATCAATATGATTGTCTTTAATAAGGATCATATCAAACAAGCCGTAACGATGATTTGCGCCTCCGCCAATAACCACGGCCCATTTTTCGAAGAATCTAAAGCCCGGTGTAGTTTTACGGGTATCAATTACTTTGGCTTTTGTGCCATAGCATAACGATTGCAGATGATCGGTTTTAGTAGCAATTCCACTCATGCGTTGCATGATATTGAGCACCAAACGCTCGCCTGTAATGAGTTTTTGAGTTTTTCCTTCTACTATAAAAGCCACATCGCCTTTTTTTACAGCTTGTCCGTCTTTTATAAGCACTTTTACCTTAATGTTCTTATCAATGATCTTAAAGGTTTCTACAGCGGCTTCAATACCGGCAATAATTCCTTCTTCTTTTACAAGCAATTGCATTTTTCCTTTATGCGAAGCGGGAATAGTAGAAAGGGCTGTGTGATCGCCATCGCCAACATCTTCTTTGAGCGCAGCAACAATGAATTTTTTTAGATCGAAATGTTTTTTGTGAAGGCTAATAAACTTACTCATTATCGTTCTCTATCCTGAATTGAGAAATTAAATTACGGCGGATAAGTATGGATACTCGGAATTTACCATTAGCAGTTTCTAATGTTCCGGTAATGTATTGCATGGCTGTACTTTTAGTTTGGCCACTGGCGTGAGATGATTTGAAATCTTTTACAGGATGCTTTTCAAAAAAGGCTTTGATATTTGCCTCTGCCTGAGATTTACTTAATACATCTTCTTGATTCACCAGTTTTATAGAAACTTTTTCGTCAAATAATTTCACTAAGTCCGTAACTTTGCCTTGCTTTAATGCAGCAATGGCATCTTCAGCAGTATCATCAACTGAAAAAAAGAAAGAAAAAGTGGCGATAATTATACCTATTAAATACTTCATTTTGTTAATACAAATTTAATCAAATTTTTTGACATTTTATGCTGGTTACATTCATACAGATCGATAAAACGCAGGATAGTTATCTAAACGAAGGTGTTAGTATCTACCAAAAGCGCTTAAAGAATTACTGCACATTGGATATAATTACAATAAATGTGCCAAAGAACGTTCGCCTACGCAGCGAAAAGGAGCAAAAAACAGAGGAAGCCAAGCTTATTTTGAAGGAATTAAAGGCCTCTGATCACTTGGTTTTGCTAGATGAAAAGGGTAAGCAATTAACAAGCATAGAATTCAGTAAATTCATTCAACAAAAACAAAACTCGGGCATTAAACGCTTGGTTTTCCTTATTGGCGGGCCTTTTGGCTTTGCAGATGAAGTGTATGAACGAGCCAATTTTAAGTTGGGATTATCCACTTTAACCTTCTCGCATCAAATGGTACGTTTGTTTTTTATGGAGCAATTGTATAGAGCATATACAATTTTAGGTGGTGAAAAATATCACCATGAGTAAGCGTTAAAAAAGTTTAAATTTTTTCAGAAAGCTTATTGCAACATTTGTAATTTTTAGGCAGTATGTTCCCACTAAATTACAAAAACAAATTTGAATGCCCGATATTCTTCAATTGTTTAACGTAGTTATGATAAGCAGATCACCAAAAGGCAAACTATAATAAATATGTATCTATATACTTTCATCTGTTAACCGTTATTTTGCTGTTTAATTTACCATTGTAATTCGTTCCGTTAATGCTGTAAATTCCATTTGGAAGATCATCGATCATGTAACCATAATTATTTTGTTCTTCAAGGCTCACACGTTTTACCACTTCGCCCAAGGCATTTACTACATTTATTTCCATATTCACATCGCTTACTACAAACCAATTATTAGGATCTGTTTCCGATTGCCAGGTTTCAAATACATTTGAAAACGAAAAGCTTTGAATGCTTACCGGTTCTGAAGAAATATAGGTGTTTCCAATGCCTTGTTTTAAGCGGTAGTTATAATCGCCGTTAAGCGGACCTTTATCTACAAAATTATATCCAACCACACCTTTTAATTCTTGCGAAGCATTCATGGTAGTCATTTCATTCCAGTTTTTTCCGTCGACGCTTTTTTCAATGATATAATGTTGATCGGCCGAAACAGTTGTGGCTTTAAAGTTGATCTCGGCTTTTGTTCCAATACTCCAAACTACAAAAGAGGTGAGGGGAGGCCCCGGAATATTGAATACACCTTTTGCATTGGCTTCGTAAGTTGTAAAATAAAAATACTGACCCATTTCAAGTCCTGATACTATAATGGCGTTCTTTTTACCTTTATAAACCACAAAGCCATCGTCTAAAGTTTAAATTTGAACCATATTTTGTGCAATGACTATACGCTTTTTTGTTTGGAGAAGTTCTTAATTGATGTGGAGAAGCGATAATGAGGATCTCTTTATCAGAATTCCACTGTAAATTCATTTCACCCGTGCTGATATATTCAGCAAGCACATTTTTAGGAGGAACTAAATTGCTTTGAGCTTTTACCGAGACTAACGCTACGCAAATAATAAAATATGTCAATCGTAGTTTGCTCATGGATCAGCCTACATTGGGTTAGTTAGGAAATCTCTATTAAATGTCTTTTTGTCGTTGAACTTCGTTTTTGAAATTCTCAAATACAATTGTATTCTGCGATTTCAAAAACTCGTTCGCCTAAAAAATCCTATTTAATAGAGATTCCTATATATAATTGTACGTAGAACTTCAAGAGAGGTTACTTTTATGAGAATATTTTTATTTGGGGTGAATTTCCGACACAAAATGTGTCGGCCAACCTGAATATCCGCCGGTTTTCTGCGGTTGGACGGGACTCCCGATAGCTATCGGGATTGTCCCGCAAACGATAGAAACATCCCTCACGCGAGCCGATAAGGAGAACAGCTGCCGTAATAACCATCATAAAGCCAACTTGCTGTATGCATTAAAAAATCGTAACTTGAAGCGTGAAATTTTGCATACTATTCATACTTTCTTTTCTATTTGCATTTACTTCTTGCAAAAAAGACGAAGACACGCCACCGGTTGTAAGAACTGATGTTTTAGTTTCATCTTCATTAAAGGATTGGGGCTATTTTAAAAAGGGAAGTTATTGGATCTATAAAGATAGTATTGATAATTCCCTTGATAGCGTTTATGTAACTTCAATAACTGTAAGCACATCTACAACTACCGCCCACAATGTTGAAAATATAACTATTCGTTTTAATGACCCCGAGTATGACTATGCTTTGGTTTCATATCCTTTTGATCGGCTGGAAAAAAGAGGGGCGTGGAATACAATTATTTTCAACCCTGCTTATACGGCTACAACAAGTTCTTACGGATCGGGAATAAATAATAATTATAATGTAGATACTTTAAAAAATGTGGCAGGTAATACTTACGCTGACTTGCGATGTATTTATTATTCGTATCAATACACTTCTCAATCATCAACAACGTATTTGTGGGAAGTGGAAAGAGCTTATTGGAAGAAAAATATTGGTCGCGTTAAAAAATGTCCGTTTCCTTCAACACCGTCAACGGTTAATTACCATGCCTACGAATTGCTTCGGTATAATGTGCTGCAGTAATTTATTTTCTAAGATCTAATCCTTGAATATTAAAGCCTTCCGCATAGATCGAGTGCAGCTGCTTGGTTTTTTTTGAACTTATAACCCAATGAATGATAATTTCTTTTGTTAGAATGAAATGTATAAAAAGTAATTTTCATTTTGAGTTTGGTATTGTGGTATTTGTAAGGGTCAACTGACTAAGTACTTATTTTTACTTTATCTCCACCTCAACTTCTTTTGGACGTTTTTCCTTTACAAAAAAGCGATACGATATTCCTGCGGTATACTGAACTTGCGAGGCTACCTGGGTACCATTCAAAAACTGGTATAAAGGAATTTCTCGTAAAGTATAAATCGTAAAATTCTTGTGCGTGAAACTTACTTGAGGAGCGAAGAATATTTTTTTACTTCCTGTTGATCGTACGTCAATATTATACAAAGCGAGCATGTCTATATTTTTATCATACTTCATTGAATCAACCCATTCACCTCTTACTTGTAAAGTTACACCGAGTTTGTTAAAAAAAGTTGTCCCTGCAAAAAGGCCTACGCTTGCATAGTCACCAAATTTTTGCCCTAATGAGTTCCATCCTTTTTTAATATACAGCATATTGGCAAATACCCTGAATTTCTTTTCAGGATAACCCCGATATAAAAAGCCATAAAAAATAAAATCCTGAGAACCAGTGGTCGGCTGAACTGTAGGTGGCGAAGTGGTATAATATTTTTGTCCGGTGTTTGGGTCGGTAAATACCTTAGTAGAGTCGTTGTATTTTCCAAGTGGAATTTTAATTCCTAAACCTAAGGTAATTTCTGTTCGCGTTTTTTCAGTATTCCTGGTATAAATGCTATAGCGCGGGAAGATGATCAAGTCTCCTATTCCTGACGAAGTAATAGTATCTGATTTTTGGAGACCGTATTGCGTTTTATTAAAGAAATAACCTGACTCGATAGACATTGTTAATTTATCTGTAACGCCATAAGCGAAACGCGTATAGAGATAGTTGGTATAGAGATAGTCGAATAATTTGGCCGTATCTTTATCATCGGTCATAAACCTGTTTGTTCCGCTATATTGATAGTTTGCAGCGATCTCAATTTGTCTTCCCTTAAGAACCCCTTGTGATGCACCGCCCGCAATTGGACTGCCGCTTCCTCCAGAACAACATCCCTGAGAAAAGATCTGATGAAAAGTAAAAACGCTGAATAGTATAATAAATAGTGATCGCATAGTACAGTTTTACAAATGGTGTTACACAAAACCCAACAAATGCTGTTTGCTGAGTGTAAATTTAACGAGCAATGATCAACTTTAAGTTCTTAGAACTATTTCCGTTAGAAAAATTAATAAAATAGTTCCCATTACTTAAATGAGAAGTGTTAATATCAATGCTGTTTTCCCCTTTATGAAGAGTTCCATTGAAAACTTCAGCTACTTTTTGACCCAATTGATTATTAACAGCGATAAAACATTTCGAGTCATTTGCGAGACTAAATGAAAGTTTACTAGAAGTGTTTGCTGGGTTGGGAAAAACATTTAGTGATGCGAAAGACACATTTTCGTTTTCCTTTACACCAATAGCGATCGCGGAAAGAGCGTTACCAATTGCTGTTTGAATACCCAATGTTGTGATGTTGGGGTTGTTTTGATTATAATAAACCGTGTGATTTTGATCACCCAACACAACAACTTTTGGCATGCCGGCTGTTCCGTAATCAGTCATATTAATAGTTGCGTTTGAGAACATAGCAGTTGTATTGGTTATTCCATTAGTGTTACACCAACTTAAAAGTGTGCTGCAAGAAGTGTTAGCCACATCATCAACACAATAATAGTATACTTGTCCTGGATTGGAAGCAGAAAAACTTTGACAAGCGGATTGAGCCGAAAGAGCTCCGCCAATACAAGTTGAACAGGGCATTACCCAGCAAATTACAACAACCTTACCGGCATTAAGCTCAGTAAATAAATCGTGATTCGCCGCCGCACAATCGTTACAATTGAAATTTGTAGCCGTTTGACCGAAAGCTGAACACCCAAGCATGCAAAAAGCAAATAGAAGTTTTTTCATAGATTAGTTTTTAATGATTTTTTTAGTTTCGATTTTACCTGAATTATAGATCGCCTGTAAAAAGTATGTTCCTTGCGGCTTGTCTTCCAGTTGGATCTGGTGTTTTCTATAGACAATATCTTTTTGTTGATAAATGCACTTGCCGTTAATGTCATTTATGATCAAGTGATAAGGCTTATTCTCTGATGCTACAAATGTAAATTCTCCAAGAGTGGGATTTGGAAAACTAAGGTTGTTAGTTACTGTGGTTGCTTTAATTCCTGTTGACAAAATTGTAGCAGCTGTTAAATGAATGGTGTCAGCGTTATTTGCGAAACCAACTTGGTTGATCTTAATACTAGCTGTTGCTTGCCCTGGATTTACAGAGTCATTTTTGAAAAGAATGGACATTTGCGGCCCCCATGAAAAAGGTGGAACTTCTATATCCACGTAATCTAATGAAGGTGGATGGCACTGAATAAAACAAAAGCAAGAATACCAGTATGGAGGCTCGTATTTTGTATATCTTTCAAACTGTATTGTGATAGATGAAGAGGTTGGATTATAAAAGCCAATATGATAATAAAGAGTACTCCCCGGCACATCACTGGTGTATGTTGGACTCGCAGTGTAAGTATACACCTGCGCGTTAACTTTAATAAAACTTGAAAGGAGAACAAAAAGTAGTAATTTTTTCATGGTATAAATTTTTATATATGTATAAAACAACCTTTAATTCAAATCCCGCGATACAAATCAGAATTCAAACGCTCATTCAAATATAGGTATTTGATGGACAAGTTGTTCTAAAAGTTTTGTGTTTTTTATTTGGATATTCGTCATACCCAGTCCTTCACTCGTGTTCGCATGAGCAGTGCTTATCCGACTTTGCCTTTTCAAAACATTCTCGCCCTTCTTTGAAGGAAAGGTAAGCCAAAACTAGCGCACCAACACTGTCAACATAGGGCAAGTTAGTAAAGTGATATATCCCGCTGGAAAGAAGTAAAACAACCGACATATAAATGCAAACCTTTGTGCATTCAGCGTCTGCAATGATGGCGTCTGAGTTTAGTGCTTTTCCAACTTTTGTTTTGTAGTAAACAAGACCTAACATTATTGCTATGGAAATTACAGAAATGATCACACCCCAAAAAGTTGTCTGGGGTTGTTGCTCGGTTGTAAAGTTATAAATGCTTGTTGCGAGAAGTCCGACAACAAGTGTGTAAAAAGAAAAACCTGTTATTCTTAACGCTGTCCGCTCGTAATTGTCTCGGTTGCTGTTTGGATTTGCTTGTATTCTTGTAACCATGTGAAGAATTCCGAAACCTGAAATTGTTTCTATAAAACTGTCTGCGCCGAACCCAAAAAGAGTGAGGCTATCGTCAGAGAAACCAATATAGGTTGCAATTAGGCCTTCAATAATATTGTAGATTATTGTAAAAGCTGCAAGCCCTAGTGCTAATTTAAATAGCTGTGATATTTTTTTGTCCAATGTAATGTACTTTATTTATTTTATCCAAAACCATCCATGACTCCCTGCAACTGCTCCAGCTGTTGTAATTAAACTTAGTAGTAATAAGATCCAATGCAACTTGTGCATGATCTTGAAAGTTTTTTCAGGATCTTTCTCGGCATATTTTTTAAAAAGCTTATGAAGAATAAATGGCTCTAATACAAAAAGAACGAGTGTGAAAACGAACCAAATTAAAGTCATAGCATGTATCCACCAATATTTAGGGTCCAAGTATCTGTTCCAAGCATTGAGCTTATCAATCATATAGAAACCAGATAATGCCGTTAACACAGTCATTATTTTGGCAATGAAGGCAAAACGTCCTTCTATTTGTTCAAAAGTACTTACTTGCTCATCTTTTGATTTAAGTTTGCGTATGGCAGGTATTAATACCATTGTAACCATAGCAACACCCCCAATCCAAATAATGATTGCCAAAACATGAACAACTCTTGCCAAAGAGACTACTTCAAAGTATTCCATCTTTTTTTTATTTTTATTTTAATCATATTCGTGAGTAAGCACAAGACCTTGTTTTTTTACATAGATCCTACAAATTTAATGGGTTGAATTATTTTAATATTCTCTATTTCTTTATAAAATGTAAAAAATGTATTTTCATTTAATGCCATCAACGGTTAATTACCATGCTTATGAATTATTGAGATGTAATGTAGTTCAAAAGAATATTTCTAGAGTCCGAATTACTTCTGTTTATTGATCAATTGCAATTTTCCATTTCCACAATAAAGTATCCGTTTTTTCTGATAACTTCTTCCCAATGTGGTCTTGCAATTTCAGTGTGGCAGAATGTACATTCTTTTGACGAAATTTCTTGTCCAGCTTGTGATTTCATTTCCAAATACTTTCTCCCGAAACTGTAGATCAGGTTTGAATCTTTAATTTCCTCAGGTACTAAAATATCAAAGTGCATAATAGTACCGTCTTTTTTTGTGACATAGGTGTCCCAAACTGCTATTTTCATATTGCCAATTCTTTATGTTTAATCTTTATTTACTTTCCAATAATTTTTCCAAACCATACATCTCATCTCTCAATCTCGCGGCTTCCATAAAATCCATTTCTTTGGAAGCTTTTACCATAGCACTTTTTATTTTGCCAATTTGTTTTTTTAATTCATCAGCACTCATGTATTGTACAACCGGATCGGCAGCTACCGAAATGTCGTCTTTCTCTATATAAGCTTTCACCAGTTTTCCATCCACCGTAACTTCAACGCCACCCATAACCGGTGTCATCAATGCTTTTTTACCAGCTTGTTTTGGGGTTACCTCGTGCTTAAAATTGTATTCAATTTGTTTGTGGCGGCGACGTTGAGTTTCTTCCATAGTAATTTGCATACTATCCGTTACTCTGTCGGCGTACATAATTACGCGGCCGTTAATATTTCGAGCGGCGCGCCCTACGGTTTGTACTAAACTCCGCACATTACGCAAAAATCCTTCTTTGTCGGCATCTAAAATGGCTACTAATGAAACTTCGGGTAAGTCCAAGCCTTCTCTCAATAAATTTATCCCAACTAATACATCAAACATTCCCACACGCAATTGTCGCAATATTTCAATGCGCTCTAATGTATCTACTTCCGAATGTATATATCGGCAACGGATATTCATTTTAATTAAATATTTCGTTAACTCCTCAGCCATACGCTTGGTTAATGTTGTTACCAAAACGCGTTCATCATTCTCAACTACTTTATTTATTTCGCCAATTAAGTCGTCAACCTGATTGGTGCAAGGCCTCACTTCAATTAATGGATCCAAAACTCCGGTTGGGCGGATCAATTGCTCTACTACAATTCCTTCTGCTTCTTGCAATTCGTATTCTGCAGGTGTTGCGCTCACGTAGATCACTTGTTTCTTAATTGCGGCAAATTCTTCAAACTTCAAAGGACGGTTATCCATCGCCGAAGGCAAACGGAATCCATATTCTACTAAGTTCAATTTTCGGCTAAAATCTCCTCCGTACATGGCTTTAATTTGCGGAACGGTAACGTGGCTTTCGTCAATTACCATCATAAAGTCATCCGGAAAATAATCTAATAAACAAAAGGGACGAGTACCCGGCAAACGTCCGTCCATATAACGCGAATAGTTTTCCACACCACTACAATAACCTAGTTCGCGTAGCATTTCCAGATCGTAATTCACGCGCTCTTCAATACGTTTGGCTTCTAATGTTTTTCCTTGCGAATTAAAATGTTCCACTTGCTTGTGCATGTCTTGCTCAATTTGAAACATGGCAGATTGCAACGTATCCGGCGCTGTTACAAATAAATTAGCTGGGAAAATGGAGAAATGTGTGAATTTATTTATTACAAAATTATTGGCCGAATCAAACGTTTCAATGGATTCTATTTCATCACCAAAGAACGAAATACGTAAACAGTAATCGGCGTAAGGTAAATTAATATCAACTGTATCCCCTTTTACACGAAACGTTCCGCGATCGAACTCTGCGGTTGTTCGCGAATACAATGAACTTACCAATTGATGCAAAAATTTATTTCGCGAAATATTTTTTCCAACTTCTATATAATGAATGTTCTTTTTAAAATCGGTTGGGTTTCCAATTCCGTAAATGCAACTTACCGAACTTACAACAATAACATCTCTTCTTCCAGAGAGTAGGGAAGAGGTGGCACTCAAACGTAACTTTTCTATTTCTTCGTTTATAGAAAGATCTTTTTCAATATATGTCCCGGTTGTTGGTAAATAAGCTTCAGGTTGATAGTAATCGTAATAGCTTACGAAATATTCTACGGCGTTGTTCGGAAAAAATTGTTTGAACTCACTATATAATTGTGCGGCTAATGTTTTGTTATGACTTAAAATTAAAGTTGGCTTATCTGCATTCTTAATTACATTAGCAGCAGTAAATGTTTTTCCTGAACCAGTAACTCCAAGCAATACCTGACTGTGTGTGCCCGCTAAAATTCCCGCAGTTAATTGCTTAATTGCTTCGGGTTGATCGCCTGTTGGTTGAAATTCAGAGATAAGTTCAAAGTTCATGTTATAAAGTTACATGTTTTTGAAGCGAATCCTTGCTATGAATTATAGCTTTATTAAACACGGGGAACACGGAGACACCAAGACACGGATTAATTTTAACCACCACAAATAATAAAATCCGTGCCTCCGCGTCTTGGTCTCCGTGTTTAAAAAAGCGGGTCAATTTTACCGTTTTTAAAACAAAATGGGTTTAGTCAACATATTCATTCACTCGGTAATAAGGTCGGTTCGCCCGATTTTAAGGCTTTTCACTCAATTTAACGCAAATTTTTGTAACTGATAGTCAAGTACTTAGTTATGATGTTAACGTTATTTGAAATTTTGGCGTAACCCCCGAGAAATAATTCAGTTATAAAGAGGTAACAATAAAAAAGCAGCCTCTATGAGTTACAATTCTCGATATCATCATACCGCTGTTCAGTTGCAAGAAGAGCATCTGATCATTGAGGCCGCGAAAGCTGACCCCAATAATTTCGCACCCTTATACGATAAGTACTACAAGCAAATTTTTGGCTACTTGTATCAACGTATGGAAGATAAGGACACGGCTTTTGATCTTACTTCACAAGTGTTTTTAAAAGCGCTTACCAATCTAAGTAAGTATGAATTCAAGGGGTTCCATTTGCAAGTTGGTTGTACAGAATAGCGCATAGCGAATTGATGCAATTATTCCGCGAGCAAAAAAATAAACGTTGTATCAATGCGGATATTGGCGACTTGAGATTTATTTGCGAAGAAACACAGGAGTTTTACCTGGAGGAATATATTCCTTTATTGAAAAAGGTAATTAGTGAGTTAGATCCGGAGGATTGCCAAATGGTAGAGTTGCGTTTCTTTGAGAGACGCGCATTTAAAGAGATAGGAGAAATAATGGATATAACAGAAAATAACGCCAAAGTAAGAATGTATAGAATATTAGAAAAATTAAAGAAAGCAATAACATCACCAAAAAAGAACTAGTATGCAACCAAAATTTAATATTGATCGCCCTAAGGTAAGTGACGACGAGATCAATAAACACAAAGACTTTGATAATTTAGTCAAACAGTTCAAAGAACAAAGCATTACCAAAGCAAGAAGCGATAAG
The DNA here is from genome assembly GCA_016705695.1 of Sphingobacteriaceae bacterium. Taxonomy (GTDB): domain Bacteria; phylum Bacteroidota; class Bacteroidia; order B-17B0; family Aurantibacillaceae; genus Aurantibacillus. Next base: position 216,658 of record JADJLA010000004.1, on the reverse strand, counting down.
AGTTGGTGGAAGAATAATTATATAAAATACGCCGCCGTTATTGCAGGAGTAACCGTAATTTGTACAGTAACCTATACCGCATTATTCAATAAATCAACAAAAGAAATAGCATCGAATGATAAAACAACTACTTTAAAAGATCAAAATACTAAGAATACAAAGAGTACCAAATTCATCAACGAACCTTTCGAAAAGATAAAGGTCAATAATACTTCTTATAAAGTTGATAATTCAAAAGGCGCCGAGATCAAACATCCAACGGGCTCTAAAATTAAAATTCCAAAAAGCAGTTTTGTAAATAAAGCCGGAGAAGAAATTAAAGGTGAAGTAGAAATTCTTTACCGCGAAATTCACGATCAGGCCGAAATCATTGCGAGTGGAATTCCCATGCGTTACGATAGCGCCGGAAAAGAATTTACGTTTGAAAGCGCGGGTATGTTTGAGATCACCGGTTCTCAAAATGGTGAACCCGTATTTATTAAACACGATAAACCATTAACTGTAGAATTTAATAGTACCCAAACGGAAGATCGTTTTAATCAATACCTCTTAGACACGGTAGCAAAGAATTGGTCTTATATTAAACGTGATAACCCCGTTCTTCCGCCCCAACAGCAACCGCCCAATCCGGCAGAAGCCAAACAAGAATTAAAAAAACTAGAACAAAAATATCTACCGGCTATTGCAGCCATTCCAAAACGTATCGACAGTGTAAAGGTGGTTTACACTAAAAAGATCGAGAAACTCGAAAAACCATCGCAGCCCATAAAGCCCAACAAATCTGCGGGCCGTCCACAATTTGAATTAGACGTGGATTACAAAGAATTCCCCGAACTATCAGCATTTAAGAATGCCGTATTTGAAATTGGAAGCGAAAGCACCAATTACAAACCCGAAATGAAAGACATTACCTGGAGCAGTGCCGAAATTGAAGAAGGTCCTATAAAAGGCAAGAACTATATTTTAGTTCTAAAATTAAGACAGCGTATTGAAAAATTGGTTGTTTATCCTGTGTTAAGTGGAAATGATTTTGCCGATGCCAGCAAAAAATACGAAGAGAAATTTGAGAAATATAAAACCCTACAAACAAAACGCCTTGCAGACGAAGCAAAGTTAAAAGCTGAAATGGAAGCAAAACAGGCCGCTTACATGGCACAACAGAAAAAATTGGATGAAGATTATATTCGTGAAAAGATCCGTATAGAAAATCAAAAGAACGCTGAAGTAAATGCTTCGATCAGTTCCGGTGGTTTTGCCAATATCATTTCGCGTGTGTTTACTATTAGCAACTTTGGAATTTATAATTCAGATTGTCCTCGCCCGGGCGGAACACTATTAATGAATCCTCAATATGTTGACGGATCAACTCCATTATCACCACACACTGTTTATTTAATAGAGACCGAACGAAATATTGTTTACAATTTGAGTAATGGCGTATCCATGAGGATCAACAACAATACAAAATATACCATGTGCCTGTTGTCGGGTCGAGGTGTTTATACGGTGAGCAAAGATGATTTTGAAAGTGCGGTTGCTTCAAAGGAACTCAAGTTTAAAACAACTAAGCTTGGCGAAGAGATAACAGATCTGTATTCATTGAAAAAGGCAATTGGTATTGGTAGTTAAGTATGAGATCAGTTTATTTGCTTAGTTCTGTTTTAATTCTTTTCTCATTCACTTCGTCTAAAAAGGAATTTACTCCACCCGGAACGGTAAAGTATAACGATACGTTGTTTATTGATAAATGTGAGATCGATAATTTTTCGTGGAGTGAGTACGAGCTTGATATCAAAAAGAAATATGGTAAAAATTCCATTCAGCACAAGGAAGTTTTACCTGATACTTTGATCTGGCGTTATAAATATTCTTGCAATGAGCCGTATGTTATTTACTATTACCGTCACCCGGCTTATAGAAATTATCCGGTAGTTGGTATTTCATATGAACAAGCACTTGCCTTCTGCAAATGGCGTACTGAAAGAGTTACACTCCTTATGGCCATTTCAAAAAAATACAACGGTATAAGTATTGAATATCGTCTGCCAAGTAAATCGGAATGGGAGCTTTTAAGTTTTGATATTAGAAACTTATTTAATGCAGATGGATGGGAAGTAAAGGACAAGAAAAGAGCTGTGAATACGCGTTGGATGCCTGATACATCTTTAAAATACAAGAAGGCCGACGGTTTGTATCCGGAAATATTTGCACCTGTTATTGCCTACGAAAAAACCATATTAGGTTTGCATAACATGATTGGTAATGTTTCTGAAATGGTTTCTGAAAAGGGTATTAGTAAGGGTGGAAGTTGGATGCATCTTTTGGAAGACTGCAGAGTAGGGAAAGACATTAACTACGAAAAGGCCGAACCATGGTTAGGCTTTAGATGTGTTTGTGTGCTAAGGAAGAAGAATTAAAAGGCTCTTCGGTTTCCGCTCAGGGCAACAAGAAAGAGGTTATTCTGTTTCAGGTGCAGTAACATACTCGGAATTATAAATATCTCCGGTTACAACCATTTTTTCGGTGAGGATAGCAGGACCATAAGCGTCCTTCAAGAATTCAATCGATGCAGCTTCGTTTTTATAACTATCTAAGGTTTTTGGTTTTGCTAAAGGAATTCCCAAACATTGTTGAAACATTTTATAAACGAATTCGGCATTGTATAATTCGTCGTTATTCAACGTTAATTTACTATCGTAGTGCATTTGTAATTTTGCTTTTGCAAACGAGCGCATGGTTGAAACCACATCTTTATCTAACAATTCTTGTTCGTACAAACGACGGATCTTATATTCTCTTCCCTCTGAGAGATTAATAAAATCATCAACATTACTTGAAGAAACGGGTTCGGTTGCATGATAAACCATGGGCACACCATTCTCAATAAAAATAACGCCAAGATAATTGAATTTGGTTTTACCGTTTGGGATCAAAGAAGCGCCTACCTTTTTATTTTTGATAAAAATGATATCACCATCCATGTACTTTTGTGAATAAGAAAGGCTCGCAATTGTAAACAGGAAAAGGGTGAATATGATCTTAAAAGGTCTCATTTAGTGCGTTTGGAACTGGTTTCTTTTTGTATTATACGTTCAAAACTAAAAAAGGTTGTTTGATCCGCCTATTTAATTCGACCGAAATGGACTTTAATAAGATAAACGTAACTAATTGACTATATGTGCTTTAAAAGCACGTAATGTGAGAGCTCATTAGAGAGGACCTCGTAGTTTTAAAGCAGTTCTTGTTTTTTAGAATTGAATTCTTCTTTGCTGTAAACACAAAGATCATGAGAGGAATTGATATCTAAACTAATAAAGTAATAACGCGAAAGATAAGTTTGAAGCGACCAATCGGTTAGCAATTCAGGAGAGCAATTGATCACGCTTTTTGCAGGAATAGCTGTTGCGAGTATACGAATATCTTCCAGCTTTTCTTTATCGCGAGAACTTTTCCCTAGGTTTAAAATAGGAAGAGTGATTGCCGTGATGGCTAACATGACAAAAACAACTTTTAATGCGCCTGAAAATTTACTTTGCTCGAGTTTAAAAAGAAGCATATTTACTTGAGGAGCTATCAAAATAGCAAAACCTATAGCGATAAATGGTAATGCCGGCACCATGTAAAATCCTTTTTGAACTAAGGTTAACATCAACGGCAATACACCAAGTAAACCGATCATTAAAAACGTAATTGCTTTTTTGGAATGATCTGTGCGCTCTAATTCTAATTTTCTGGTGAGCAATCTTACGATCAATACAATTCCTATCATGATTCCCGATTCCATTACTAAACGAACTAATGTATCTAAATAATAAGTGGTCGTATGAACATCGTTCACGCGTTTTAATAATCGCAATACAAAATAATTATAGAGCGATTCTCTTGCAGAAGGACTTACCATCGTAATGCCGTAAATGAATGCAACAATACCAAAAAGTGCCAATGAATAAATGGCTGCTAGTTTTACCGAAAGCTGATCTTTATAAATAAAAACAAACGGAACAACAATAGGAAACAACCCGGGCAGGCCCTTAGAAAAGCTGGCCAGAAAAATAAACACACCTGCAAGAATAAGATGTAAAGGTTTTTTATCTTGAACTGTTCTAAAAATAAAAATAATAGAGGCGAGAATAAAAATACTCACCGTGTTCTCGTGCATATTATTGCTAAACGACCAAAAGCAAACAGGAATAGTGATCCAAAACAAAACAGGTAACCACGAAAGTGCTTTGGTGTGCTCATCACCTTTAAAAATAAGCTCCCACAATTTTTTAATAAGCAGAATATTAATGATCAAGCATAGGAATACATAAAAACGTTCTACATACATGCTGTCACCAAGGAGTTTAAAAAACAAGGCTTGAATTCCAAACACCAATGGTGGTTGTTCGTGAAATGAATTTTGAATTCCTGCTAAATTATTAAAACTAAAACTTGGGAACCAAAATGTGCCAATACCATTTGCTAAATTGTGGGATACTGCCGAATAAAGTACGCCGTCCATAAACATGCCGTCTTGAATTAAAACAGGCAGCGTTAAAATAAAAGCTACCGAAAGGGTAAACACCCACAAAAAAAGATTGATCGTTCTATTTTGGATAGGGCTCAATTAAAGTGCTTTTGTACAAGTTGCATGAATTCTTTTTCTACCAAACCATTTGTTGCTATAATTTCTTTACCAAACAACCAATTTTGTTCACCTTTAAAATCGCAAACAGTTCCTCCGGCTTCTTTAATAATTAAAACGCCCGCTGCCACATCCCATGGATTTAAATTGTATTCGTAAAAGGCGTCTAATCTTCCGGCGGCCAAATAACAAAGATCAGCAGCTGCAGCGCCAATTCTGCGCACACCATGTGTTTTTTGCATTAATTCGCGTAATACATTTATATAATTTTCTTGGCGATCAAAATTATAGATCGGGAATCCTGTTCCAATTAAACTCTCGGATAAATTTTTGTTGGACGAAACTCTTATAGGAGTTTCATTTAAAAATGCGCCACCACCTTTATACGCGCTAAAGCATTCTTTTTTGGCTACTTCGTAAACAACACCTAAAATAATTTCGCCTTTATGTTCTAAGGCTATACTTACTGCATAGCAAGGAATACCATGAATAAAATTGGTTGTACCATCCAATGGATCAACTATCCAGTTATAATCTTTATTTTCTTTGGCCGAATCTTCTTCTACTAAAAAACCAACTTCGGGTAAGATCTCACAAAGTTCTTCCACGATCATTTGCTCCGCGCCTTTATCCACGTAGCTCACCATATCATTAAGACCTTTTATCTCAATTTTATCAGGAGTGAACTTTAAGCGCTCGCTACGAATAAATTCGCCGGCCTTCTTTGCAGTTCTTACCACATGTGGCAATACTGTATTTAAAGAAAAAATGATCATTGGTTAAGGTTTTTTAGTTTAAGGATATTAAAAAGTACCAAGTTCAACTTTCAGTTCAGATCTTTATTTAGGGAGATTGAATAGCAAACGTTTACCCAGTTTACTCTCATCAAATTTGCCATTGTCAAACACCAAATGTCCGTTCACAAATGTTTTTGCAATGCTGCTTTTAAATGTATGGCCTTCAAAAGGACTCCATCCGCATTTGTACAAAATATTTTCTTTTGAAACCGTTTGTGGTTTTTTCAGATCAACCAACACAAGATCGGCGTAATAACCTTCACGAATATATCCGCGTTTGTCGATATTGAACAGGTCGGCCACGTTATGACTCATCTTTTGTACGATCATTGGCAAGCTGATCTTCTTTTGATCATAAAAATCCAACATGGCTTGTATGCTTTGTTGAACAAGTGGCCCACCACTTGGCGCTTTTAAATACGATTGACTTTTTTCCTCAAATGTGTGCGGCGCGTGATCGGTTGCTACAACATCAATTGTTCCATCCAACATGGCTTCAAATAATTTGGCACGATCGTAAGCTGTTTTTACCGAAGGATTCCATTTAATGAAATTGCCTTTGGTTTTATAATCATCATCACTGAACCAAAGATGATGGATACACACTTCAGAGGTGATGCGTTTTTGTTTTAAAGGAATTTTATTGGTGAACAAACTTAATTCCTTTGCTGTTGATACATGAAACACATGTAGACGTGTATTGCATTTTTTTGCCAATTCAACTGCAAACGACGATGACTTAAAACAAGCTTCTTCACTTCTAATGATAGGATGGAAGTAAGCAGGAAGATCTTCGCCATATTCTTCTATCAATTGCTTTTGTCGCTCCTTGATCATTGGATCATCTTCGCAATGGGTAACTATAATGGCGTTAACGTTGGTAAATACATTTTCCAAGGCCTTTTTATCGTCTACCAACATATTTCCGGTAGAGGAGCCCATAAATATTTTTACGCCTGCTACTTTCGAATAATCTACCTTTTGTAATTCATCGTAATTACTATTAGTAGTACCCATCAAGAACGAATAGTTTGCTAACGAACATTGTGAAGCTCTTGCATATTTTTTTTCTAATTCTTCAACCGTAATTGCAGGAGGATTGGTGTTTGGCTGTTCCATATAACTGGTAACACCACCGGCCACAGCCGCCTTTGCTTCGGTATAAATTTCTCCTTTATGCGTTAATCCCGGCTCTCTAAAATGTACTTGATCATCAATAGCGCCCGGCATTAAAACTAAACCTTCGCCATTTACTTCGGTAGCATTTGAATCATTATCAATTGTGCGATCAATTTTTGAGATGATCTCGCCGTCGATCAATACATCATTTGTAAAGATCTCGCCTTCGTTTACAATGCTTATATTTTTAATTAAGTATTTCATTTAACGTTGTGCTTTTGAATAGAAATACAAAGCTACGAAAGTAAATATAAAATTAGGCGTCCAAACTGCAATAAATGGAGGCGCAACACTGGTTGTAGCAAGTGTTGTAAAAACGTACATCAGCATGATGTAAATACAGCTCAATAGCAAGCCCAGCGCCATTTGCAAGCCAACACCACCTCTAATTTTGCGTGAAGAAATGGAAACGCCCATCACCGTTAAAATAATAGTGGCAATAGGGAAGGAGGTACGCCTGTAATTTTCCACTTCAAAAAATGGGATCATGTCTGAGCCGCGCAATGTTTCGCGGGCTATATATTCTTTTAGTTCAAAATAGGGCATTACTTCTACTTTACTTTCGTAGCGCCACATATCGGCGGGTGTAAATTCTATTTTTAATTTTTTGCTGGGATAATTTTTTACAGTTTGACTATAAAGCGGCTTTTGATTCTTTAAGGTATCTAATCGGTCTTGTAAAATTAGTTTACGTTCGGTAACAATTAGCAAGGTCCATTCTTTATTCAAACTATCCCATACCATGCTTTCCGCTTCCAAAAAATCGGTTTGTTTGTTATTCACGATCTTTTCGATACTAATTTTTGTGGCCGTATTTATTCGGTTATCATAATCACGCATATACAAAATTTGGTTCGGACCAATTTTTTTGTGAATATTATTCTCATCATTCACGTAATTATTATTGATCCATTTATCTTCAAAAGCGATCTTTACTTTTGTAAATTTGGGTAAAAAGAAATGATTAGCGGTAATTGAAACCAAAGCGATCAATCCCGAACCAATCAAATACGGCCTCATGATTCTTCCAAAACTGGCGCCCGCACTTAAAATGGCAACAAATTCGGTTTGCTGCGCCATCTTAGCTGTAAAAAATATAACAGCGATGAATGTAAAAAGCGGACTGAACAAATTAGCGTAATACGGAATGAACATCAAATAATAATTGGTAATGATCTCGCTAATTGGAATATTACCTTGCGTATACGTTGGAATTTTTTCTTTGATATCAAATACAATAAAAATGAGGAGTATCAAGGTAATTGATACAATAAAAGTTTTGAAGAACTTTTTTAAAATGTATTTATCTAATATCGTTAGCATTTATAAACGTTGCGCTACCTTTACAACCATTTCTTTTTCCATTCGGCAAAAGTTCCTTTTATGATCTGCTGGCGAGCCTCTTTAACCAACCATAAATAAAATGCCAAATTATGACAGCTTGCAATTTGCGCGGCCAATTGTTCTCCGCAAACTAATAAATGGCGTAAATACGCTTTTGAATAGCGTGTATCAACTTCGCTGGCGCCATCTTCTTCTATTACCGAAAAATCGTTCTTCCATTTTTCGTTACGCATGTTCATGAGTCCGTTTTTTGTAAATAACAAGCCATGACGAGCGTTGCGAGTTGGCATTACGCAATCAAACATATCAATTCCCAAGGCAATACATTCTAAAATATTGGCAGGGGTCCCAACGCCCATTAAATAACGCGGTTTTTCGGTTGGGAGAACTTGACAAACAAGATCTGTCATTTCATACATATCTTCAGCTGGCTCGCCCACGCTTAAACCGCCAATGGCATTTCCAAAGCAATTTTTGGAAGCAATATATTCTGTCGATTGTTTACGAAGATCTTTATACACACTTCCTTGTACAATTGGAAACAGAACTTGTTCGTAATCATACAATGGTTTGGTTTCATTAAAACGTTTAATACATCTGTCTAACCAACGATGCGTCATGCCCATCGAATCTTTTGCGTATTTGTATTCGCAAGGGTAGGGCGTACATTCGTCAAATGCCATAATAATATCCGCGCCAATAATTCGCTGTGTATCCATTACATTTTCGGGCGTGAACATGTGTTTACTTCCGTCGATATGACTTTTAAACGTGGCACCTTCTTCGTTTAATTTACGTTGCTCTGTTAGCGAAAAAATTTGATATCCTCCGCTATCCGTCAATAAGGGTTTATTCCATGAATTAAATTTATGTAAGCCTCCGGCTTTTTGCAATGTGTCTAAACCCGGACGCAAATACAAATGGTAGGTATTTCCTAAAATAATTTGCGCTTTAATATCTGTTTCTAATTCGGTTTGCTTTACTGCTTTTACAGTTCCTGCAGTTCCCACCGGCATAAAAATGGGCGTTTCAATGGGGCCATGATCGGTTTCTATTAAACCCGCGCGGGCTTTTGAATTGGGGTCGTTATGTTGTAATGTAAATTTCACTAAGAGAAAGGTAAATTTAAGTGTTAGTTGATGATTATAAAATTTTTTACCTCGTTTAAATGCTTAATAATTCCATCAGCCACATTGAATTTAACATTGTTTATGTGTTCATGATCTGGATACGCTAATACATGCATTTGCGCAGCTTTTGCAGCGAGTATTCCATTAAAAGAATCTTCAATTACCAAACAATCCATTGGATGAACATCTAATTTTTCGGCGCACACTAAATATACTTCAGGATGTGGCTTGCCGTATTTTAAATACTGTGCAGAAGTTATCACATCAAAAAAGGGTTCGATCTTTAATTTTTTTAAAACCGCATCTATCAAAATATGATCGGAGGAGGTGCAAAGCCCTACTTTTAAATGATGGCTCTTTAAAATTTCAAGTACATCTCTTAAACCCGGCATTTCTTTTCCTTCGGCATTGATGAGTTCTATCAACGAGTTAATAATTCCAACATTTACCGCGTTCTCATCAGTTAATTTCTCAGGAAACAATTTAGCCCAGTAATGAATCACCTCATTAAGCCTCATGCCTGTTGTTTTTCGGCAATCGTCTTCGCTAAACTTCACTCCAAAATCGGCAAATCCTTTCATCATGGCGCGACGCCACAAAGGTTCGCTGTCAATGATCACGCCATCCATGTCAAAAATAACGGCTCTAGTGAAATGGTGCATTGTTAATTACTTTGTTTAATAAAAGCAAATATAACCTTAATTGCAGGGAGCGCTCTCTCTAACTTTGTAAATTATGCTTATTTCAGAGTTAATAACAGAACCCTGGTTGCAGGTTGCATCGCTCATTGCCTTAATTGGTTTTGTTTTGATCATTCTCAACTATATTTTAAATTACTGGACCCTTGCTTTTTTTAAGAGCTCGCACCTTGCAACAAATTCAAATTTGGAGCCAGTGAGTGTTATCATTTGTGCAAAAAATGAAGATGAGAACCTTACCGAATTCTTACCAAAAGTATTGCAGCAAGATTATCCAAACTTCGAAGTGATCGTAGTTAATGATTGCAGCTATGATAATACCGAAAATGTGATCGATGAGTTCACGCAGATCTTCCCCAATCTTAAAAAAGTAACTATTAAAGAGGACGGTTATTACAAACACGGCAAAAAATTTGCGGTGTTAGTAGGAATAAAAGCCGCTCAATACGAGAACATGGTATTTATGGATGCTGATTGCTATCCAAGCAGCGATCAATGGCTTAAAGAAATGGCACGAGGCTTTAATAAAGAACGCGAAGTTGTTTTGGGATACGGCGCTTACGAAAAGCAAGACACTTTTTTGAATAAACTCATCCGTTTCGACACCTTTATGATAGCTGTTCAATACCTCTCGAGTGCCTTAAAAGGCAAGGCTTATATGGGTGTGGGCCGTAATTTGGGTTATAAAAAGGATCTATTTTACAGAAATAAAGGATTCTCAAGTCATTACCATATAAACTCGGGCGATGATGATCTTTTTGTGAATCAAGTAGCTAACGAAACCAACGTAAATGCCTGTATTCAACAAACGGCTTTTACCTATTCAAAAGCAAAAACAGATTTTAGGGGCTGGAAGCTCCAAAAGGCCAGGCACCTTACTACATCGCCGTTTTACAGCTCAAGCACCAAGACCAAAATTGGCTTTAATTACTTTTCGCAGTACCTTTTTTGGTTGAGTTTATTGCCATTATTCTTCTCAATCAATACGGCAATTTTAGCGGCCGGACTTTTACTTTTAAAGGTGATCTTCCAGTGGTTGGTCATAAGAAAAGCCGCCATTAAGCTAAATGAGCCCGATTTATGGGCTATGAGCTTCATTTACGAGTTGTTTCTTTTGTTCATTTATCCTATCTTTCACTTGGCAAAAGCATTTTATAAGCCTAATACGTGGACGAACTAAACGATAATCTAAATAATTTAACCACAAAAGGGGTTTACGACTTTAAGTTGGTTCAACTTGCCTTATCAAAAGGAGATCAGAAGGCTTACGCAGAACTTTTACAGCGATACCGCGAGAGTGTTTATTTTATGATGCTCAAAATGGTTAACAATAAGGACGATGCCGACGACTTAACCATTGAAGCATTTGGTCGCGCCTTTAAAAAGTTAGATCAATACACTCCAAATTATGCGTTTAGTACTTGGTTGTTTAAAATAGCCAGTAATAATGCCATTGATTTTTTACGCAAGAAAAAACTGAACAACACTATTAGCATGGATACTCGGAATGAAAATTCTGATTATGATGCCAGTAATTTGGTAAGAAGTACGCATTTAAATCCTGAGGAATTCTATATTAAAAAACAAAAGGTAGAAATGGTGCGCGCGGTAATTGATAAATTAAAACCAAAGTATAAAGAGTTGGTAGAGTTATTTTATTTTCAGGAATTGAGCCACGAAGAGATCTCTGAAAAATTGAATTTACCCATAGGAACCATCAAAGCTCAATTATTTAGAGCAAGAGATTTTTTATTTGAACTAATAAAGAATTCTGAACACAATAAGAAATAATTTATTGGGCGTGCCCCCTACGAAGCAAAATGCATTGAAATTAAATGGAAGCATTTTGCTTGTAGGGGTCGCGCTTTTCGCTACAAGCCTGTTTGTACTTTGCAATGTTTGTAGTGCTGCGGTAGCTTCCTTCGGTCGCTTCCTCGCCCAACAAACATTTTGCAAAGTCCTAAACAGGGCTTTTCGCTACAATCGCTCACGCAGCATTATCCTATTGCACCTCCCTTAATGAACACTATAGAACTCATACAAAAATATTTTCCTGATCTAAGCAAACTGCAAGTAGAACAATTTGCCCAATTAAAAGAGCTCTACACATTTTGGAACGAGCAGATAAATGTTATTTCGCGTAAAGACATGGATAATTTTTACGAGCGCCATGTTTTGCATTCGTTAGGAATTGCCAAAGTATTGCAATTTGCACCAGACACAAAAATTTTGGATGTAGGCACAGGTGGGGGCTTTCCGGGAATTCCATTGGCCATTATGTTTCCGCAAACGCACTTTCATTTGGTAGATAGTATTGGTAAAAAAATAAAAGTAGTAAATGAAGTTGCCGCCGCTTTAAAACTAACCAACGTAACATCTCAACACGAGCGCGCCGAAAAGGTTGATGGCAAATATGATTTTGTGGTGAGCAGGGCAGTAACCGAATTTCCTACGTTTTACAATTGGGTAAAAGGCAAATTTGCCAAAGAACAAAAGAATGTTCTTTCTAATGGTATTTTATATTTAAAAGGTGGCGACTTAAAACAAGAGTTTGGGCCCTTTTATAAAAAATGTGATTTTTACGATCTTAAAAAATACTTTACCGAAGAGTTTTTTGATACGAAGATGGTTGTTTATCTGAGTGTTTAACTTTCCTCCTCCGTCGTTAGCTCTACAAATGCGGCTCCCTTGTTAAGGAGGGTAGAACTCAGGTAAAAAAGCACCTTAAGGAAATTTTCACTACCTTTAACTATCATGAATTTAAAAAAGATAATTTTACTTTGCTTTAGTTTTGTTCTAATCTCTTCAAGTTGTTTTAAGCACAGAAGGCAGATTCGCATTAAAAATAATTATGCAACGCCTCTGGCAGTAAAAGTTGGTCCCGCTGATTTTGGTACTGTGCCTTCGGTAAAAACAACAGAGTATAAAGATATTCCAAAAGGTGAATCAGAAATTACAGGAGATGTTCCCGGTTCTATAAATGTTCCCAGTGGAAAACATAAGTACACGCTTAATATCAATACGGCGGGTATTGTTACGTTAATTGAAGAGGGAAAATAATTAATTCCCTATACTCCCGGTGTGCGAATGGTCAATAGTTCGTTCAGGCATAAACTCATTACTTTTTATTTTGCCGGCAATAATTTGGTAAGCATCTCTAAACGAAATTCCACTTAGCACCAGTTTATTTACTTCTTCAACGCTAAAGCAATAATCGTATTTTTCATCATTCATGCAATTTTGATTCACTTCTAATTGAGGAAGTGTGTGAATTAAAACATCCAAACATTCTTTTAATGTACTAAATGCCGGAAAGATCAATTCTTTTGTAAGTTGCATATCTCTATGATATCCGCTTGGTAAGTTATTTGTTAGAAGTGTAAGTTGGTTTGGTAAACCTTGCAATACATTGCACTTTGCTCTTAATAATTCAAATACATCCGGATTCTTTTTATGGGGCATAATGCTGCTTCCTGTAGTTAAATTTTCGGGAAAGGAAATGAACCCGAAGTTCTGACATAAATACAAACACACATCATAAGAAAATTTTGAAATAGTATGAGCAATAGATGAAAGTGCAATAGCAGCCACTTTTTCTGATTTGCCCCTTGTCATTTGCGCGTACACTGAGCTTTTGTTCAAAGTGGCAAAGCCCATTTCTTTGGTGGTGAACTCTCTATCGATGGGAAAGGAACTGCCATAACCTGCGCCACTACCTAATGGGTTTTTATCACAAATTTTATACGCTGCGTTTAGTAATTCAATATCATCCCCCAAACTTTCGGCATAAGCGCTTAACCATATATCGAACGAAGAGGGCATAGCAATTTGAAAGTGCGTATAGCCGGGAAGTAGAATACCTTTGTGTTTAGCGCTTAATTGATAAAATAACTGAATAAGTTCTTTTGTTTTTTGATCTACTATTTGTAACTCGTGCTTTAAATATAATTTAATGGCAGTTAAAACCTGATCGTTCCTTGATCTGGCTGTGTGGATCTTTTTCCCGGTTTCGCCATATTTTTTGGTAAGATAAAATTCAATTTGAGAGTGAATGTCTTCTACACCTTCTTCTATTTTAAATTTTCCTTGAGAAAGAAGTGATTCAATCTCGTTCAGGCCTTGCAACAGTTGTTCGCATTCCACGTTAGAGATCAAGCCAACTTTGCTTAGCATTTTTGCATGGGCTTTGGAGGCGATCACATCAAAGGGCGCAATAAGCATATCCAAGCTTTGATCATTGCCAATGGTAAATCTTTCGATGATACTATCGGTCTTTTTTTCTTTTTCCCAGAGTTTTGTTTTGTTCACGTTTTTAATTTTAAGGTTTGGCGTTCACGAATCTTCGATTTCATAATTTTTGTTTTCTTAGCTATATCAGTTCTAGCGGAGTTGAGAACGACACTTCGACTCCGCTAAGTATGACACCACCTTACATTATCTCTTCAATTAGTTTTATATATAATTCAATTCCTTCTTCAATTTCGTGCAAATAAATAAATTCATCGGCAGTATGACTTCGTGCACTATCGCCTGGTCCCATTTTCAATGTGGGGAAATTCATTAAGGCTTTATCGCTGGTAGTTGGCGAGCCGTAATAAGATCTCTCTAATTTTAAACCGCTTTTAACCAAAGAATGATCTAACGGAATAGAAGAAGAGCGCATCCTTAAACTCCTTGGTTTTATTTCGCATTTTACATGTTTCTTTATTTCTTCAATTATTTCTTCGAAGGTATAGAGTTCGTTTACTCTTACATCTACAACAAACTTGCATTGCGAAGGAACAACATTATGAGCCTTATTTTCAGTTTCAATACTAGTAACGCTCATTTTTACAGGACCGAGTAGAGGAGAAACTTTTTCGAATTGATAGGTTTTAAACCATTCAATATCTTTTAAAGAGTGGTATAAAGCGTTTTCGCCTTCTTCTCTAGCCGCATGTCCTGCTTTTCCAATATTAGTACAGTCTAGTACCATTAATCCTTTTTCAGCAACAGCTAAGTTCATTAATGTTGGTTCGCCAACAATTCCAAATTCAATTGGTGGTAATGTTGGAAGCAGGGCTTCAATTCCGTTGGATCCTGAAATTTCTTCTTCAGCACTTGCTGCAAATAGCAAATTGTAGTTTAGATCATCTCTTTCATAAAAGTTAATGAATGTAGCTATAAGTGAAACCAAGGCACCACCGGCATCATTACTTCCTAAACCAAAGAGTTTACCATCTTGTTGGGTTGCCGAAAAGGGATCAATCGTATAAGCTTTGTTTGGTTTTACCGTATCATGATGTGAGTTCAGTAAAATCGTGGGCTTACTTGGATCATAGAATTTATTTTTTACCCATACATTATTTAAATATCTATGTGTCGGAATATTTTTGTCGGCAAAATATTCTTCAATGATATATGCCGTTACTTGCTCTTCTTTACTAAAACTGGACGTTTCGATCAATTGAGAAAGTAAGGTAATGGAATCTTTATAAAGATCAGTTGTCGTTTTAGTTTGTAATACTTGTTCCTGCATGATGATTCATTAATTTATTTAAGTCGTTTGCGTTGCCAATAGTAACGTGGCGAACACCTCTTTTAAGGGCATCAAAGGCATTATCCAATTTTGGGATCATACCATCTTTAATTATTTCTTTGGCTTTTAATTGTGCGTAGGTCTTTTTATTTAGGTCTTTTATTACTTTGTTTCCATTTAGCACCCCTTCCTTTTCAAAGCAATAGATGAATTTTACTTTATAGTATTTTCCTAACGCCGAAGCTAAAGAGGAAGCAATGGTATCGGCGTTGGTATTTAAAAGCTGACCTTTTTTTGTGCCGGTTATTGGTGCAATTACCGGACTTATATTTTTATCGAGCAATAGTTTTAAAAAGTCAGTATTTATTTTTTTTGAAATAACATCTCCAACAAAGCCATAATCTACCTTGCCTTTTTTTCTTTTTCCGGAAGGAATTAACGAAACGTCCACACCACATAAACCAATAGCAGAAGATCTGTTACTATTAAGTTTGGCAACAATAGATTTGTTTATTAAGCCTGCATAAACCATGGTTGCTATTTTTAACGCTTCAGCATCTGTTATTCTTCTTCCTTCTATCATCTTAGTTTCTATTCCAAGTTTGGAAGAGAGTTCCGTAGCTAATTTTCCGCCACCATGCACTAATATTTTGGCCGTTTTTATTTTTGAAAAAGAAATGAGGAATTTATTTAACTCCGCTTCGTTGTCAATTATATTTCCGCCAATTTTTACGATAGTTAAATTTTTCATACGTTCTCGGTTTCTAAGTGTTCAACCTTTGTGTCTGCTTTTGCATTTAGTGTTGTGAGCATGTTTTTTAATACAACTTGCGCGGCAAAAACTCTGTTGGTCGCTTGTTTTTGCACTAAGCTATTGGTATGATCAATCAATTTACTGCTTAACTCCACATCTCTTCTTACTGGTAAGCAATGCATAATGCCGGCCTTATTGGTTAATTTGTATTTTTCAAGATCAAGCATCCAATTTTCTTTTACTTCAGGAGTTTTGCCGTAATCATTGTAACTCGACCAATTCTTTACATATACAAAATCGGCATCTTGTAAAGCTTTTTCCTGATCGTATTCAATTGTGGCGCCTTTTGTAAAATCTTCGCATAGTTCATATCCTTT
Source organism: Sphingobacteriaceae bacterium (assembly GCA_016705695.1). GTDB lineage: Bacteria > Bacteroidota > Bacteroidia > B-17B0 > Aurantibacillaceae > Aurantibacillus. The sequence continues at coordinate 200,234 of JADJLA010000004.1, read as the reverse complement.
GGGGTGAGTAATGGTAAGATCAACATCTATCTTTGTCATCCATTCTGCAAAAGAATTGGCAACCGCTTGAGGCAATGCTTTGATGTGAGGAGCCCAACTTAAAACAACTTTGGGTTTGTGAGATGCATTCCAGTTCTCTTTTATGGTGATCGCATCTGTCAAACTTTGCAAAGGATGTAAGGTGGCAGATTCTAAACTCACCACAGGAACATTACAATACCTCATAAGTTGCACTAAGATCTTCTCACTGTAATCTATTTTTTGATCAGTTAGAGAAGGAAAACATCTTATTCCAATAATATCGCAATACGAACCCAAAACAGCCGCGGCATCTTTAATATGCTCAACTGTTGAACCATTCATTACTACATCGTCATTCCATTCAATAGCCCAGCTTTCTTTATCCATATTCATGATCATTACTTCCATACCAAGCATTTTAGCAGCTTTTTGTGTGCTAAGTCTTGTTCTTAAACTCGGATTCAAAAAGATCAAACCCAAGGTTTTATTTCTTCCTAATTTAGAAAAAGAGTAGGGCGATGACTTAAGATCTAAAGCTTCATTAATTAATTGAAGCGGATCATTTACATCGTAAACAGTTGTAAAATGTTGCATGGCTAAACGGGTTTTAATTGGTTCAACAAAATTTGTTCGAGGGCTGTGTTGAAGAGGTTAATGTCTTCTTGCTTTACGGTGAGTGCTGGTAAAAGCCTGATGATATTTTTATTGGATGCTGTTCCAACCAAAATATTGAACTCATTATTTAATGCGTTCTTTAGATCTGCAATAGGAAACTCAAATTCCAGTCCTATCATTAACCCTTTGCCTCTTACTTCTTTTATTCCCGGGAGTGTTTTCAAATGTTTCATCCATTTTTCTCCTATTTCAAATGATCTTTCAATTAAATTTTCATCTTTGATCACATCTAATACGGCGATGGAAGCTGCGCAAGCCAAATGATTGCCGCCAAAGGTTGTGCCTAACATTCCGTATTTGCTTTCAAAATGTGGAGCAATTAATGTTCCTGCAACAGGAAAACCATTTCCCATTCCCTTTGCTACAGTGATCATATCAAATTCAATAAATGCATATTGGTGCGCAAAAAATTTACCTGATCTTCCGTAACCCGATTGAACTTCATCAAGGATTAGAACAACACCGTGTTCATGGCATTTTTTTCTTAGTAAGTTCAAGAATTCAATGGTTGGTATGTTTATTCCGCCAACACCTTGAATTCCTTCAATGATAACGGCGCAAATGCTATCGTTAATGGTATCCAGGAATTTTTGACTATCATTTAAAGGAAGAAAGATCACCTCATGTTCATTCACTTTTGCTTGAATGCTTGTATCATTTGTTGCAGCAACTGCCAACGAAGTTCTTCCATGAAAACTTTTATTGAATGCAATTACTTTTTTTCTTCCGTTATGAAAGGAAGCAAGCTTCAAAGCATTTTCGTTCGCTTCGGCACCCGAGTTCGATAAGAACAAGCTGTAGTTATTGCACCCACTCAATTCACCAAGCTTGAACGCAAGCTCTTCCTGTAATGGATTTTGAACTGAGTTGGAGTAGAAAGCGAGGTTGTTTAATTGATCGGTTATTTTTTTTACATAGTGCGGATGGCTATGACCGATAGAAATTACAGCATGACCTCCATAAAGATCAAGATATTTTTTATTGTGTTGATCCCATAAATAAGAGCCTTGGGCTTTTACCGGGGTTATTGGCATTAATGGATATACGTTGAATGTTTTCATGTTTTAATACGTTGATGGTTTTAAATTTAATCCGGTTGTTTCATTTAAGTCAAATATTAGATTCATGTTTTGAATGGCTTGTCCGGCCGCACCTTTAATCATATTATCAATAGCCGAAATAATTACTAAATGATCTTTTTGATAATGGATGTTCAAAAAACAATTATTTGTGTTTACTACTTGTTTTACATCTATATCAAATGAAGCTAAATGAACAAAGGGTTGTGGTTCGTAAAGCTGTTTGTAAAGTGTTTTTATTTCGTCCAAATCAAATTTACCTTTGATGTGTGTTACCGAATAGATTCCTCTTGTAAAAGCGCCTCTTTGTGGTACAAATAGTAATTGTTTATCAAACGAACCTTGCAATTGTGTTACTGACTCCAAAATTTCTTTTTCGTGTTGATGTTCCAAAACTTTGTAAGCACTTTGGTTATTGCTTCTCCACGAAAAATGACTGGTTTCACTTAAACTTTGTCCCGCACCCGTGGAGCCCGTTGTAGCAGTAACATGTATGTTTGAATCCAATCTTTTGTTTTGAGCAAGCGGCAAAAGCGCTAATTGAATACAGGTTGCAAAACAACCAGGGTTTGCAATAGCTTTCGCTTTTTTGATCTTCTCTTTATTTAGTTCAGGCAAGCCATACACAAATTCTAAACCATTGAACAAAGAATTGTTTTTATGTCTAAAGTCTGTACTTAGGTCAATGATCTTTGTTTTTTCGTTGATCTTGTTGCTTTCCAAAAACTTTTTGGATTCATGATGTCCTTTGCAAAGAAAAAGCACATCGGCATCAGAAATTTCTTTTTGAAAAGCAAGCTCAGTTGCTCCAAAGCAATCGTGGTGTGTCGTAAACTTTTTTTCCGGCCTGACTCTCGCTTTGCACAAAAGCAATTTCAACTTCAGGGTGATGAAGCAATAACCTTAATGTTTCGCCGCCCGTATAACCTGCGCCACCAATTATTCCCGCCTTAATCATTTTCAATTGGCATTAAAGTGTTTTGCAAATTATTTACCTGATGATAAATGGCTGTTTGATTTCCAAAAATTTTGGTAAAGCCTTTTACATCATCGCCGGTAAACCCTCTGTTCATTTCTCCGTACGACCCAAATTTGTCGTTCATTAGGTCGTGAGGCGAAGAAATGCCATCAATATTAAATCTGTAAGGAAGTAGAGTTACAAATACCTCTCCATTTACCATTTGCTGCGTGCTTTCAAAAAAAGCTTCCATATCCCTCATGCTTGGATCTAAATACTGACCTTCGTGCATCCAGTTACCATACCAAAGCGCTAATTGATCTTTCCAATACAATTGCCATTTAGTTAGCACATGTTTTTCTAAAGCATGATGCGCTTTAATGATAATGATACTCGCTGCAGCCTCAAAACCAACTCTTCCTTTTATTCCAATAATGGTATCACCCACATGAATATCTCTTCCAATTCCAAATGGAGAAGCAATTCTTGCTAGTTCTTCAATGGCATCTACCGGGTTTTCAAAATACATATCGTTTATGCTTTTTAATTCGCCTTTTTCAAAGCTTAGTTTCAGTTTTTCTGCATTAGTTTTTGTAACAGCAGTTGGCCAAGCTTCATCGGATAGGGGTAGGTGAGAGCTTAAAGTTTCTTTTCCTCCTACAGAAGTTCCCCAAATGCCTTTATTGATGCTGTAAATAGCCTTTTCAAAATTCATTTCAACGCCATTCTTTTCAAATAATCAATTTCCTCTTGTCTTGATAGTTTCAGATCCCTGATAGGCGTAATTATTTTCACATTGGGCAATAAAATATGAAAAGCCATATCAAATCTCACTTGATCGTTCCCTGCGCCGGTACTTCCATGCGCAATGGCTGCTGCACCAAACAATTTTGCTTCTTCGACAATGGTGAGTGCTTGTATGATCCTTTCGGCGCTTACGGAGAGAGGATAGGTATTGTTCTTTAAAATATTCCCAAACACCAAGTACTTTATCACTTTTTGATAGTAAGATGTTTTTGCATCCACAATTTTAAATGAGGCAACACCAAGCGCATGGGCATGTTTTTCGAGTTGAACTTTATCTTTGTCGGTGAGTCCGCCTGTATCAACTGTAACTGCATGAACGGTTAGGCCGAGTTCATTTTTTAAATATAGTGCGCAAAAGCTGGTGTCTAATCCACCGCTAAATGCAAGTATCACATTTTTGTTTTCCATTTTAAAATAATAAGGTTTGTAATTTTAGTTTTATCTTTTTTATAAATACGCTTTGCTTAATTCGTATCAAGCGTTCCATTATTTTTTTCTTGTCGGCAAAATTGAACCACTTTGGTTTGTCTTTTTCAACCGGATCGTAAAGCATGGCCGTGCACAAACAATTCTTTCTATCTTTACTCATCAAGATCTCATGATTGATGCAACTTTGGCAACCTTTCCAAAAAGCTTCGTCTTGCGTGAGCTCAGAGTATGTTACCGGTTCGTAACCCAATTCAGAATTGATCTTCATAACCGCCAAGCCCGTGGTTAAACCAAAAATTTTCGCATCAGGGTATTTGCTTTTTGAGAGTTCAAATATCTTTTTCTTGATCTCGGTGGCTAATCCACTTTTTCTAAATGCTGGAGAAACGATCAAGCCTGAGTTGGCCACGTAATTTCCGTGGCTCCAGGTTTCGATATAGCAAAAGCCCGCCCAGTTGCCTTGTTTAGTAAGGGCAATTACTGCTTTTCCTTCCAGCATTTTTAGCCGGATATATTCTGGAGTTCGTTTGGCTATGCCGGTTCCTCTGGCTTTTGCCGACAACTCCATTTCGTTGCAGATAATGTCTGCATAGTGCAAATGTTGCTCATGGGCAACTTGCACAATAAAATGTTGCATGTCAAAAATTGATTTGAATGAAAAAATAAAGAAGATCAACCCTGCTGACCAGCAGAATTAATTGTTAGACCAGAAAAAATACTGAATCAACGTCGGATATAGAATACCGGGCGTGCGGGTAAAATGAACAACAGGTTAGCTGTTGAGAAAAACACACTCTTGCTCAAGGAGCTTAATTTTCCGGTGATACCGGTCGAGCAAAGAATGAAATTAAGTGTTTTCATTTTTAGTTTGTGCTCTTTGTGTTTTAGTTTTTAATTAAATGTTTTGCAAATATTGGAAATAATAATTCAATAATCCAAAATTATTTTTTGGACGAACAAAACTTTATTGATTTAGGAGCAAGCTTAGTGTTGAACAACGATAGGTCGTTTGACGAGCGTTTCGTTGAGTTTTACCTGGAGAATGTAAATTCCTGGAGCAAGATCTTTTGTTGAGAAAGAGAAAGATTTTTTGTCTGCCGAAATTGATTCTTTTGGGAGAGTGAAGATGATCTTTCCTGTCATGTCGGTAACAGAGCAATTGATAGTCTCAAAACTATGTTCAATGGAGACTTCGATCTTGTCGTTGGTTGGGTTTGGACCGATCTTTATAATGCGCTCTAAGTCATTCTTTTTTAGACTACCAGTTGAATAAAAGTAGGTGCAAGAGTCATTTATCATCCAATTCTCTGTAAAGGAAGCAAATGTACAACTTTGAAATTGCTTTGATTCGTCATCGTGCTTACATGCTAAGCCAATGTTCCAAGGGTGACTACAATTTTGGTTTGTTGAGTTAAAAACGCCGTAAGTGAAGCTAAAAAAGTAAGGATAGAGTATGTGAAATGTAGAGCCAACTCCTTCTACCATATCAAAGTATGAGAAATTCGGATTCCAATTATTTACATGCTTTCTCATAAAGAAGTGTTTTCTTGGTCCGTTAATTTCATTTTTCGTGACAATAGAATCTACTCTATAATACCCATTATCAGAAGTAGCAATCGGAAAGGACATTAAAATGGAGTCATTTACGTTTAAACCAAAGTCATACAACAACATCTCTGAGTTTGAAAGTGATTTGAAATATACTCTTCGAGTTATTGTATCTTCCCTTATATATCCCATTAGTGATTTTAATGAGTAATCGATATATGCGGGAGTTGTTAGGTGGTACAAATATTTGTATAAATATCCATTTATAGTTATGGTATCAATCGCTGCAATGGAATTGTATGACACATGAGGAGCTATAGTTGGAGAATATGCACTTTTTACACCCAATAGGATACCAAAATGTTGCCAAGTAGTAGTATCTTCCTTAAGCATTTTATAATACGTGCTTTGCGAATTGGAGTAAAACACAAAAAGGATAAATAGAAATGTTAGAGAGTAGATTTTCTTCATGTAAATGTCTTTTATCGAATTTACAAAAAATAAGCTTTGCTTGCAAATGTCTTTAAATCAGCTTTAAACAAAGTGTTTCGAGATCTCGCTCAAACTTTTGCGTGTACGCGCAGTGAGTTCGCGTGTTTTAAAAGGCTCCTCCAGTTTTTCGGGAGCATCTAAATAGCCAAGGGCAATAAACACAATTGGCTCTTGTGCTTCGGTATTGATATTTAAAACTTCAATGGCTTTGGCGGTGTCAAAACCACCCATTACGTGACCGTAAATTCCCATGGTAAGTGCTTGTAACATTAACGTGGCATTTGCTGCACCAACATCGTGCTTGGCAGCTTTGTTCTCGGCTCCGTTATCTAATTTTTTGTTGGCAATAACTGCTAGGAGCACCCCAGCATTTTTTACCCAGGGCTGATTACCCGGCATCAAGCAATTAAATAATTTTTCAAACGAAGCGTCGTTACGAAACGCATACACAAAATTCCAAGGCTGAGCATTGTTGGCGCTAAAGGCCCATGAGCCTGCTTCCAAAATTGTTTCAAGATCTTTTTGTGAAATATCTTTAGAAGAGAACGAACGCGCGCTCCAACGATCTTTAATAATATCGATAACGGGATTATTTGTTTTGGCAATTTTGATGCTCATAAGACTCGGGTTAATTACACAAATATAAAACAAAAGTCCCGACGGTTACCGTCGGGACATCTTATTCTATTTTTTTAGCAGTTTAAAGGCGTGCGACCATTGATTTGTAAGAAATCCGGGGAGACACCACAAAATGCAAAGCTGTTCAACGCTTCTGGCACTTATGGCTTTACCCATATCTTCGGTTTCCCATCCAAATTTATCGAGAATGGTTTTTACTTCTGTTTTAGCATGATCGTTATTTCCGCAAATGAACATGCTTGGTTTTGTTCCTCCAAAATCGGGATCAACCATAAATGCGCTTCCAACTGAGTTGAATGCTTTTACAAAATGGGCGTCTTTTACTTCGTTCTGTAAAATTTCCAAGAGTGAGTTATTGCTGTCGGTAAAATATTTGATCACGCCATTCTCAGGAGGAGCATCTCCAATGGGATTAGTTGTATCAATAATAGTTTTGTTCTTTAAGTTGGTTTCACCACATAATTTAAGAGCATCTTTAGCCACACTTCCTTTTACGGCAAGCACAATAATTTCTCCAAATGCAGCAGCATCCGAAAAGCTTCCAACTTTGCCTGCCGGATTTTTTTGTAACCAATCGGTAAGCTTACTTACATCTCTTGTACCGAGCATTACTGAATATCCATGTTTTAAAAAACCTGTGGCCAAAACTTTTGCCACAACTCCCGAACCTATGATCCCTATTTTCTTCATAACTATTTGTTTTTACAAAGATAACTATATTTAGAACTGAGCAAATTAGGTATTTTTGCTATATTTGGATCATGCTAAAAGGCCTTAAGAAGAGTGTTTTACGTTCGGCAACTTCGGTTTTTAATACCGTAGAAAAGAACCGTTATTTTTTCGCAACAAAATATCTTAAAGGAAATGGTATTGAGATAGGCGCGTTGCATATTCCACTTCAATTGCCTCAAAGCGCGCGGGTAAAGTATGTTGATCGTATGAGTAAGCCCGATCTTCGTCATCATTATGCAGAATTAGCAAATTATGATCTTGTAGATGTTGACGTAATAGATGATGGCGAAAAACTAAGCACCTTTATCGATGGTTCATTGGATTTTATTATAGCTAACCATATGTTGGAGCATTGTAAGAGCCCAATTAATACTATTGAAACGCATCTTAAAAAAATAAAGCCCGGAGGTATTCTTTTTTATGCCATTCCCGATAAACGTTTTTGTGCAGATAAAAACAGAGAAAATACAACTTTTGAGCACGTGCTTGCCGATTATAAAGGAGAATTAGATCATTATCCTCATTTTGAGGACTGGGCCATTCACTGGAACGAAGCTAAAGGAAAAGAAGCCATTGACAAACGTACTAAAGAATTATTTGACATGGACTATAGCGTGCACTTTCATAACTGGACCGTAAGCACTTTTGGCGATTTCCTTTACAAAACAAATGATGTTCTTTCTGTAAAGTTCGAAATTAAACTACTGTTCCAGAACTTTACCGAGATAATGGCGGTTCTTGAACGGGTGAAATAATTTACACAACACTTAAGGGCAGAGAGTTTTTAGATAAACCTGCTTATTGTGCCACAGATTCCGCAGATTCACGCGGATTTCATTCACAGATTAAGATATTAAATAAACATGTAGTTTTAATTTAAAAAATTCGCGAACGAAATCTGTGTGAATTTGTGTGATCTGTGGCAAGAAAGACAAAATGCAATAAATCCTTGGTGCAATTTGTTTTACTGTTTTACAAATTTTCTGGTAATACTATTTCTTTCATCAGAAATTCTCACAAGATATATTCCTTGATTAAGTTCCGAAAGGTCCCATTTGGCCGAATTATTTATTTTTTCTTCTTTGATAATTGAGCCATTCATATTAATTAATTGAATAAATAAATCAGCGTTGGCAGGATTGTTAATGATAAGATCATTAATGATCGGATTTGGATACAACTTTGCTTTGCTCACTGAATTTAACTCTCAAATGCCCGCAGTGGAATATTTAACAGTAAAATTATCTATTCCAAAAAATAATGGGGTATTAGGACCAAAAGATCCATTATCACTTGTGTAGATATAAAATTTTATGCTGTCAACGTCTCCAAGAATAGTGGTATTTACCCATTGCCAATTGCTTATCACGTAATCTTGCGCATTATTTGAAAAACGATAATCTGCTAAGTAAAACGGAACACTATCAGTTTTTAAAGAACCATTTTTATAACCTTTTACAGTTACTTTAAAAAAATCGGGATAAGATCCTTGTGCAATTGTTGTACCAGATCCGGTTCCTGTGGTATCACCAAATTTTCTTGCAAACGAATCACCATGACGAATTGCTTTATAGGCATACGTACTATTTGTAATATAAAATCCATCTACTGTAGTTGAAGGTGCGCTTAAATTAACAATGCCTTTGTCTTGCGCAATCACATAGGTATTTGAATTATTATAGCCTTTAAACGGTTTTACACCATATAGCCCGGGAGTAGATGTTACAATGGCTGCCGAGTCATATTTATTAGTATAAGAAAAACCACCACTCCAATAATTAAAACTTGTATGCCACTGATATTGAAAAGATACGCTCGACGTTGAGAATGCTACGCTGTTTGTGTTGCTATATGCTGTATTTGGCGAAAGCGTGAATGTTTCAAAATCAATTGTAACGGTTGAAGTTTGCGCTTTTACTAGTGTAAGACTTAGCGCTAAAGCAATTAGAGTAATTGTTTTTTTCATTTTATGTTTTTTTAGTTTGTTTATAATTTAGTTGTACGCCTATTTCAAAATAGCGCAGAGCAATTGGTCTGTTATCTAAGATCTCTATTTGTTTATTGAGAACATTGTTGATATTGCCGAATAATTCCACTTCAATCTTTTGAAATTGATACGAATAAGTTGCTCTTAAAGTAGAGTAGTGGTACGGCTTTAGCCACACGCTATTATCACTGGCTGCAAATCTATAACCGGTGTAATTGTGAAAGTAGGAGATCGCAAGGGTTTTATACCTCAATGTTAGCGATGAATTAATGGTGTAACGAGGCGTATAGATCAGTTGTTTATTTAAAGTTTCATCACCATCGAGTTTCGTTTTATTTACTGTTGAAAGAACATAGGATGTGATACATTTTAGTTGCACTTTGAACTTGTTTTTTGAATAAGCCAATTGCCAAGATGTCTCGCTTCCTCTGCTATAAACTTGTTGCAAGTTGATCGGCTTGTAACTTCCTACACTATTAGGCACCCATTGGATCCAGTTTGAAATAAGTTTATAGAATAAACTTCCACTGAGTTTCACATCAAACGCTTCTTTTGTGGTTGAATATTCGGCTGTTCCATCTGCAGTATAACCTTCTTCGGGCTTTAGATCAGGATTTCCTCCGGGGATCCAATATAGGTCGTTTAGCGTTGGAATGCGATAAACCTTCCCTGCATTTAGTTTTAAGAGTAATTTTTTAAATGGAATATACTCTGCTCCCAAATTATAGGTAAGAGGGTTTAAATTTGAACTCGTGTGTTCTAAACGAATAACAACATTTGTTGTTAGTTTTTCATTGAAGAATAGATCTCTGTGCGAAGCAACGAACGAATATCTCTCAATAAATTTACTTCCGTTATAATATTCTGTTAGCCCTTCGTTCTTGGTATAATTGAATCCGAAATTTAAGATATGATGGTTGTGCCATTTAAAGTAGAAATCATCTTCTATGATTCGTGTTTGCATTGTGCTTTTCGAATCAATTCGTGAAACACTGTCGTTATAATTCAATAATTCTGTAAAATAGGCGGCCTTTAAGTTGTTCTCTATTTTGTTTTTTGAATGTTGCCAATTTAAATTCATTCGTTCACTTCCATCAACTTGTTGAATTTTATTATGAATTGAACTGAAATTTGGAATGTTTCTAAGGCCTTTAGTTAACCAAGCCCCGGCTTGCACACTATTATTTTGGTTGATTAACCATTTAAGTTCAGGCATTGCACTTAATTGTTCGTAAGAAGCATCCTTTCGCTTTGTTATTGAATTGCTGTCGTTATAAAAGGAGTATTCGTTTTTGTTTTTAATAATAGAAGCTTTTAAAACAAAACTTATTTTAGAATTACTGTAACCAATATCAGTAAATGCAGCTCGCGAACCAATACTACTTATTAATGTGTTTATTTTTGTATAAGCACCTTTATTTAATTTATGCGTATTATTTAAGTGCACTGCACCGCCCATAGCACCCGATCCCCATATGGCCGACGATCCTCCATATTCTACTTCTACCGAATTAAATAAGCTCGAAGAAATGTTGCTTAGATCGGTTTGTCCCAACATACTATTTTGAATATTCAAACCATCCCACAAAATTGCTGTTTGCGACGCATTACCTCCACGAAAAGTGCTGGTTTGTAAAGCACCAGGTCCATAATTTTTAATGAAGATTGGAGTATTAAAACTTAATAAAACATCTAACGTTTGATCCTTGAACATTTCTAAGGTTAATGAATCGAAATTTTGTGTTTTTTTTCCTGTATTTGAAGATCGGATCTTAGTGGTTGTAACAGGTACTTCATCCAAAAGTGTAGTATCTTTTACTTGTGAATGCGAGGCGCCTGCAAGAAGTAAAAAAATAGCAATCCCAACAGGCTTTTGTAAATAAAAACCGGCACCGAAGCACGTATGGATCTTTAAATGTAACACGTTATAATACCATTCTATTCAGCTTCACTTCCCGAAAGCTGTAAGTTCCAATGTTATGGCAGGTCTTCTGACTTATCTCTTCCCGGTCAGCCTTCCCGTCTCGGAACTTCCGAGGGCAGTGGCTTTAGAATGACCGGTTCATTTGAGAGAATTACAGCAGCGGGTACTGTTAGCGAGTTTAACGCTATTCCCTATTAATCTTTCTTTTTTATTAAAGAAAAGAACCAATAACGTGACAAATATACACAAATTTCTCGCATTTGTTTTTATGTATGAATGAGGTTTTCAGAGATCACTTGTTGAATAAGCGGCATGCTTTGGTACAGCTGCTCAAACGAATCTAAAACAAAGTATGTGTTTTGGATTTTATCGTTGTCAAATGCGGTATTCATAATGGTTTTAGCATCAAATTTGAGATGAGTAGGCTGTTGGCTTACCGAATATTTACTCTCTCCATGTGAAGAAAGAATTCCGGCGCCATAGATCTTCAATTCATTCTTGCTTTTGATCAGGCCAAATTCAATCGTGAACCAATAGATTCTCCCAAGCATTTGAACTATCTGAGGTTCATTCTTATACTTCACGCCTAATTTTCCAAAAGTTTCAAAGAAGGCACTGAACTTAGGATCTATCAATAACGGAACATGTCCAAATACATCATGAAACATGTCGGGTTCAGGCAAATAATCCAATTCGTTCAGTTTTCGCAACCAGGTTGTGGCCGGAAAGCGTTTTTGCGAAAGCAATTGGAAAAAATCCGATTCATTGATAATGCCTTCAACAACTTCCAGCCGCCATCCCGCAGCATTATTTAATACCACATTCGTTTCTTTAAAATCTGGGATCTTAAAAGGAGTAAAGCCAATTTTATTCAAAGCTTCAAGATACTCGGGCGTAGCAAGTGTTTTAAGTAGTTTCAATTGACGTTCAAAAAGTAGTTTCCACACTGCTTGGTCTTCATTTGTGTAGTTTTTGTAAACCTGTGTTAGGTTTTGTTTTAATTGGTACGTTTTCATAATTGTGATTTTTTAAAATAAAAAACCCGGCGTTAAAACCGGGCGTATGATGTTTTGAGAAATTGAATATTATCAATAAAGCATACCGGTTCCTTGAGGAGTAGGATACCAATAATAAGATGCTTTAGAGTTGAACATGACGTAAAGTTAAACATTTTTTGGGAATTAAAAATTAACTGTTTAAAACATTGGCATTATAGATGATATAGAGGCTTGTATTAAAGTAATTTTAAGTGTTGAACAAATTGCGTACTATACTGTTTATTGCATTAGGTTCACTTGTTTTTCTTGGATTTAAAGGAAAGCAGGAGCCTGAATTTCTCATGGCCCAAAATAAATGGGTTGATTCGGTATTTAATTCACTTACGCCTCGTCAGCGTTTAGCTCAGTTGTTCATGATCGCCGCCTATAGCAATAAGGACATTAAACACGTTCGCGAAATTCACGATCTTATTGATAAGTATAATATTGGTGGATTGATATGGATGCAAGGTGGCCCTGGAAGACAAGCTAAATTGGCAAATTATTACCAAAGTGTTGCAAAAACGCCATTACTATATAGTATTGATGGAGAGTGGGGATTGGCCATGCGTTTGGATAGCACGCCACATTATCCAAAACAAATGACGCTTGGTGCCATTCAAAATGATAGTTTGATATTTTATATGGGACGACAAATTGCCCGTGAATGTAAACGTTTGGGAATTCATGTAAATTTTGCGCCTGTTGCCGATATCAATAATAATCCAAACAATCCCGTAATAGGCATGCGAAGTTTTGGAGAGAATAAATTCAAGGTTTCGCAAAAGGCAGCTATGTACATGTTAGGCATGCAATACGAACATGTGATGGCCAATGGAAAACATTTTCCGGGACATGGAGATACCGATGTGGATTCACACAAGGGATTGCCGATAATAAAACATAGCAAAGAGCGATTAGACACTTTGGAATTATATCCTTTTAAATATTTATTTGATCGTGGCCTTGCAAGTATCATGGTAGCGCATATGAATATTTTAACCTTGGACACCACACAAAATTTAGCATCAACTCTTTCTCCAAAAGTGGTGAACGATCTTTTAAAGACTCAAATGGGATTTAAAGGATTGATATTTACAGATGCGCTTAACATGAAAGGTGTTTCAAAATTCTTTGAACCCGGAAAAGTGGACGTGAAAGCTTTATTGGCAGGGAATGATGTGTTATTGTTCAGCGAAAGTGTTCCAAAAGCAATTGAATCAATTGAATTGGCGATCAAAAATGGAGAGATCACACAAGAAGAAATTGACGCACGTTGTAAAAAAATACTGCAAGCAAAATATTGGTGTGGTTTAAATAATAAACAAGAGATCGTTTTTAGAAATATAATCAAGGATCTTAATACGAAAGAAAGCACAGAGCTGAATGACAGACTTGGAAGGGCTGCTATTACTGTATTAACGAACGATAATAATTTTTTACCATTAAAGCGTACCGATACATTGAAGATCGCCGAAATTTCGTTTGGCGATGAAAAACAAAACCAGTTATTTAATGTTTTAAAATCTTCAACCTATGTTCAGCATTTTGGATTGAAGCATGATGCCAAGCCTGAAGCCATTGCTCAGGTATTTTCAGGAATTGCGGAAAGCGATGTGGTAGTGATCCAAATAAATAAAACAACGCTAAAAGCAGCAAACAACTTTGGAATTGGAGAGCAAACATTACAATTGATCGATTCTATCGCGCGATTAAAACCAACAGTGCTTAACGTTTTCGCAAATCCTTACGCGCTTAATAAATTAAGGTCGCCAAATAATTTTAAGGCAATCCTATTAGGATACGAGTATTTGCCAAGTCTTGTAAAAGCAAGTGCAGAAGCAATGCTAGGTTATTTTTATACCGACGCAACCTTACCTGTATCAACTACAAACTTTACATATGGTACAGGTTTACACATTATGCCAATTCCCGTTGAGGCCAAGATCAATAAAATAGATTATCAGAAAAAAAAATTCGCAAAAGTAGACAGCATCGCCATTTACGGAATAAATGAAAAAGCGTATCCGGGATGTCAAATTGTAGCCATGTACGATGGAGAAGTGATCTACAATAAATGTTTTGGAACGCAAAGTTATGCAGCGGAATCGCCAAAAGTTGATGAGGCTACAATTTATGACTTGGCGAGCGTAACAAAGATCACAGCAAGCGCTTTAGCAATGATGAAATTAGAAAGTGAACAAAAGTTTGATCATACAAAACGTTTAGCAGAATACTTGCCACAATTGGAGGGTACCAATAAAGCCGACATGACCATGGAAGATATTTTTACGCATCAATCGGGTATGCAAGCGTGGATCCCTTTCTTTTTACGCACCATAGATAAACGCGGTAATTTTAAACCGGAGTATATTTCAAAAAAGCGATCTGATAATTTTCCAACAATGGTGGCCAAGAAAGTATTTGTGGTGCGTGGTTTTACCGATAGCATTTATAAACGTATTACCGAAAGCAAATTAGAAAAACCAGGAAAGTATTTATATAGTGATCTTGGATATTATTATGCGAAACTGATCATTGAAGATATTTCAAAAAAGCCCTTGGATGAATACGTGAGCGAGATCTATACGCAAATGGGATTGAGCCTAACTTACAAACCATTAAGGCGCTTCCCTTTGCAAAATATTGCGCCAACCGAGAACGACTCAAAATTCCGTAAACAAATTGTTCAAGGATTTGTTCACGATCAAGGCGCTGCTTTAATGGGAGGTGTAGCAGGGCATGCCGGTTTATTTGGAAATGCTATGGATGTTGCAAAATTAATGAGTATGTACATGAGCAAAGGTGTTTATAATGGGAAAAGATATTTGGATAGTAATGTTGTGAGTTTATATACATCGTGCAGACATTGCCCGGATAATCGCCGCGGTATTTGTTTTGAAAAACCGGAGCCTGATGATAAAAAAGATAGTCCCGTTACTAGCGATTGCAGTTTAGAAAGTTTCGGTCATACCGGTTTTACAGGAACCTTTGCTTGGGCTGATCCAAAAAGTAAACTGGTGGTTGTGTTCTTAAGTAATCGCGTTTTTCCGGATGCAGAAGATAATAAATTAGCCAAGTTGGGCATTAGAGGCAAGGTGCATAAGGCTTTTTATGAGGCTATTAAGCCTGAAGTTCAAAACTAGCCTATTTAATTAAATTTCATATCTTTACAGACTCTAATTAAAGCTGTGAAATCACTAAAGTACCTCCTTATTTTATTTATTTCTTCTAACTTGTTCTCACAGGTTGATAATACTTCACTTTATCAAAATCAATACAACGATACACTCGAAGAAGAAAAAGCATATTTCAAACTTCAGGGCTTAGGTTATAATAAAGACATTGAGAATTTTGGTCCAATGATAGATGGCTATACGCTTTTCGGATTTCAGTTCAATCCGCAATTAGGATACCAGGTTTCAAAGAATGTATGTATTGAGGGGGGCGTGTATTTAAGAAAGGATTTTGGGTATAAAGATTTTAATGAGGTTTTGCCAACCTTTTCAATTCGATATCACAAAGGCGATTTCAAAATGATATTTGGAAATTTGGATGGCAGCGTTAATCATGGATTGATAGAGCCTATTTATGCGTTTGAAAGATTAATGACGAATAGAATGGAAACCGGCGTTCAGTATATATTGACTAAGAAGAAATTTGATGTTGAGCTTTGGATCGATTGGCAACATATGTTATATAAATTGGTGAATGATTATGAACGACTTTTGGTAGGAGTGAACACCAATGTTTTGAAAAAGAGCTCTGAGAAATTTGAATTTAGGATCCCGATCCAAGGAACGGGTAGGCATAACGGAGGGCAAATTGCAAGGGGCGGTTATATAAACGGACCAGATAAAGAAGGTGTTTATACGCATTTGAATGGCAGCGCAGGAGTTTATTATAAATACATTTTAAATAAAAAACATTTAAAGAACGTATACTTTGATACACGTTATGTAGGAAACATGAATAACACAAAGGATACATCAGTTTATATATACAAACGGTATGGCGATGGAATGTTAGCCAATATTGGAATTAATGTTTTTGGCTCCGACCTTATGTTGTCTTATTGGTATGGCAGCGATTATATAAGCGAATTTGGAGGCGCATTGTATTCAAGCGAGTCATCATCGATAACTTATGCGGGTACTTACAAAAGTTTTAGAAATTATTTGATGCTACGATTAACTTCAAAGTTCAAATTGGCCAAACAGGTTACTTTAACCTTAAGAACAGAACCTCAGTTGGACATAGATTTTAAAAGGTTTAGTTGTGATTTTGGTTTGTATTTAAATTTTGATAAACAGATCTTTTTCAAAAAATAAGGCAATTTGCTTGTCCTAAACATAATTATTTCCACTGTCGCAGATAAATGCTTGTTTAACCATCTAATTTGCTATTTCACGCTCAAAAGACCAATTCTCGTCTAATCTACGTAACTAAATTGATTTAGTTACGTAGATTAGTCATAAATTTGAATTAATAATAACCCAATCCTTTTCACCCATGAATGTTAATTTATTACTTTTAAGAAAACAACGTTCTCAAGAACAAGGTTATAATTTGAATAACTCTAAGCTTATTAATATGTCGCCAATGAAAGTATCTCGTTTGTTCTTACTTGCTATATCTATACTTCTACTATCAAATGTTTCTGCTCAAACAAAACAATCAACAGGAAGTGGTGATTGGAATAATGCTGCAACATGGACACCGGCTGGAGTTCCCATTTCAACAGATAATGTTTTAATAAGAGCGAATCACGTTATAGATATCACATCAAACCAAGCTTGTAATTCACTTACCGTAGGAAACGGATCAAATGCTCAGTTGCGTTTTGACAGTGGTCTTTTTGGCTTTGGAGGTGCACGTTCGTTTACAGTTAATGGAAATTTAGTAGTTGCTAATGGATCTAGCTTTATTATTTATTCCGGATTAACGGCTCATGAATTATTTGTTGCAGGCGACGTTACAAATTATGGAACAATTGATTTTAATAGCGGGTTTTCTTTTTTCCCTTTTTCCATAGGTACAGCAAATATTAATTTCGTGCGAAACGGAAATCAAAATTTAAGTGGCGCAGGTGTCTTAACGCGTTTTGTAGCTATTAATGTGAACATGGGAACTTCTCAAAATAATATTGTAGACGTAAGCACAAGTTCATTTGATGTACCTGCCGGCTTTTTAGCGGTCACTAATGGAACATTTAAATATTCAAAATCTACACTTACTAATATCACCCCATTTACAACATCGCTTACTATTCCTTCAACTGCTGGTGTATGGATGAATTCTGCTGTTTCAACAATGAGTTTGCCCGCAGGTATTGTTGTTTCAGGAAAACTGAGTAATTCCAATGGCACCCTTAGTATTGGTGATGTTACCAATGAAACGCTTTTATATTCTGGAGGAACATTTAGCTTTACAGGAGGGGTTACAAATGTGGCCGGAAGATTTAACGGCTCAGCCGCAGCAAGTGTTTGTAATTTTAATATGAGTGGTGGTAGCTTTAATGTTCCGTTTGTTGGTTCAAATAATACAACTAATGCTCCTTTTCAAATTGCAACCGCAGGATCACAATTCAATATGAGTGGCGGAACAATTTTAATTAACCGTGAGGGTGGAAATACCAATCAGGATCTTGGTTACGTAAATTTAGCCGGTTCGGGAACAGTAAATGGAGGAACGCTACAAATAGGAAGCGCAACAACTCCTGGTGGTAGTACATTTAAAATAAATTCAACAGCACTTATTCCTAATTTGGTGCTTAATAACGCAAGCGCTACCGCAAGTCTTCTTACAAATGCAATTACCGTTACCAATACAATACGCATTAACGCAGGAACACTTAATTCAAATAATCTTGGTATTACACTTGGTGGAAGTTGGTTAAATCAAGGGGGAACTTTTACACCAGGAACTTCAACGGTTACTTTCAATTCAACTTCTGCATAAACTCTTTACAAATTAGGAGGAGAAACATTTAACCATTTGAGATTTTCAGGCGCGGGCGTAAAATCATTTTCATCGGCCATAACCTCGAGTGGTAATTTTTCAATTTCACCCGGGTCAAGCGTTGATGTTACAACGTCAAATCACCAACTTACGGTACGAGGTAATTTTATAAATAGTGGAACCTTTAACGCAAATTCCGGTACTGTTCTTTTTAATGGAACATTAGCTCATACGATAGGTGGAAGCAGCACAACTAATTTTTTTAATATCACTTTGTCAAATACATCCAACGGAGCCACATTAACTAATGCCGAAAATTTATTAGGGACTTTAACCTTAAGTGGCGGAACACTTAATACCAATTCGCAACTATTTACAATGGTTTCAACTACGGCAGCAACCGCGCGTATTGCTTCTATCACTGGAACAGGTGATATTATTGGTTCTACTGTAAGGGTTCAACGTTTTGTGCCTGGCGGAGCAACAGGCTGGGCTTTATGGGGAACACCGATCTCATCAGCATTAACTTTAAACGATTGGGATGATAATATTGCTATTTCTTGTCCAACTTGCCCTGATGGTTATGTGCCAAATTTTATTTCTATTTACACCTACAATGAAGCAGCAGTTGGATCATATTCAGATTTTGCAGCTTATGTTCCAATGAATACGATCAATGATGTAATTACACCAAATACCGGTTATTGGGTATATGTTGGAGATGGACAATACACTACTAATGGAATAACAGTTGATGTGACCGGTACAGTTAGAAAGGGAAGTCAAACAATTCCTCTTACTCGCACAAATACAGGTAATCCTGCTGATGATGGCTGGAATTTGATACATAATCCTTATCCATCACCAATTAGTTGGGCTGCTTTAAGAAACGGAAATACAAACGTTGATAACGCTATTTATTGTTTCAATGCTGATCTTAACGGAGGAGCAGGGGCAAGCGCAACATATGTGAATGGTGTAAGTAGTCCTGTAGTTGGTTCTGGTGGAATTGCAGACAATATCCCAATGAGCCAAGGTTTTTATGTACACGCTACCGCAAATACTAATCTTACAGCCTCAGAAACAAACAAAGTGGCTTCAACTCAGGCCTATTTAAAAAGTGCGTCACAAAATCCATTGAGTTTACTTCGTGTAAATATGAATGGTGGTCCTTATAATTTTGGTGAAGAAAGCGTTATTTATTTTGACGCTTCTTCAACTGTTAACTTCGATAAGGAATATGATGCATACAAAATTGCAGGACAAGATCCTTACGCTCCTTATATGGCTTTGCAAAACGGAACAGATCTTCTTCAAATAAGCGGTATGCCTCAGGTTTCGGGTACCTATACAACCTATTTGAAAACGCTTACAGGTTATAACGGAACGTATAGTATTACTGCGTCGGAAAACAGTCTGCCAATTGGAACATGTATTAACTTATATGATAGATTCACATCAACAACTACTGACCTTACAACTAGTGATTATGTTTTTAATCTTTCAGATACAACCACGGTTGCACGTTTTATTCTATCAATTACCTTAAATACTTTACTGGTTACTTCCAATGTAAGTCAACCAACTTGCCAGAATAATATTGGCGAAATAGTTGCAATTGGTAACAGCGCCGGTCCGTGGAATTATTATTGGAAGGATGGACAAGGAAATCCTATTCAAACCTCATTGAACAAAACTACTGCTGATACTTTGCAGGGATTGTATAATGGTACTTTTCAACTTGAAGTAACTACCATTGGTGGGTGTGACAATAATAGTTCTTCTTTCTCTATTATTGGAAAAGTTAATCCAACTGCGCTATTTGCGTGTGTAGATACATGTTATTTAAACATTGATCCAATTGTGGTGTTTCATAATCAATCTTCTAACTTAGTATCACAAACTTGGGATTTTGGAGATTCAATTACATCAACTACATACGCTCCACAACATCAATATCAATCTATTGGAAATTATAATGTGTCTTTAATTGTAAATAGTTCAACAGGATGTTTAGATACCCTTTCAAAGAATATTGTGGTGATGAACAAGCCGGTTGGAATTAAAGACTTGAGTTTAAACGATGAGTTAGTAGTTCGTACACTTCAAAATAACAAATATGTTATTGAACAAGATCTAAGAACTTCTAGCGACTTGAGTTATATTTTAATAGATGCTCAAGGAAAGATAGTTCTTAAGAAGGATAAGCAGTCTGTTAGTCAGGTGAAATTAGAAATTGATCTTTCTACCTACGTAAACGGAATTTATTTTTTATCAATAAAACTTGATGAAAAAGTAAAAACTGTAAAGTTAACAGTGAGTAAATAAGATCGACAGAAGGTTTTATCTCCGTTTGGCATAAATATACTCGTCTAAAACTTCTCCGTATTTCAAAAGAGTTTTTTCGAATTTAGCCTCAAGTTTAAATCCTACTTTTTCGGCCACACGCATGGATGCAGGATTATTTCCATAAATACGACAAAACAAACGTGTGATAGGAAAATTTGCAAAAGCATAATCGCTTATTAATTGCAAAGCCTGACTCATATTTCCTTTTTTTTGATATTCTTCGCCGATCCAATAACCAAGCTCGGCATTATTTACAAAAATATCTTCCTGTAAATTAATACCACATCCTCCAATAAGTTCATTATTTACTGTTACAGCAAATCGTTGGCATGGCTTATTTTTTTGAAATGTTTCAATGAATTCTCTAGCATGTTCAACAGTGTAGGGGTGCGGAAAACGATTTGTAAGAAATCTGGCGATCTCGTAATTATTGGCCAGCTGAGCTAAACGTTCGGCATCACTTAATTCAAAAGGACGAAGTTTTGCTTTCATTTTGAATTTACTTTTTGCAATAAAAAATGATCCATGATCACCATAGCGGCCATACTTTCAACAATTGGCACAGCGCGTGGCACAACACAAGGGTCGTGACGGCCTTCAATTTGAATCTCAGTTTTTTCGCCTGCGTTATTAATCGTTGTTTGCGGTTTTTTTATGGATGCTACTGGTTTAAAAGCCACGTTAAAATAAATTGGCATACCATTACTTATTCCGCCTTGAATTCCTCCACTATGATTTGTTCGCGTTGTAACTTTTCCATCTTTTTGTTCAAACTCATCATTGAGTTGCGATCCTTTATAGATCACACTGTCAAATCCATTTCCTATTTCAAAACCTTTTACTGCATTAATGCTTAACATAGCTTTGCCAAGTTCGGCGTGAAGTTTATCAAATACAGGTTCTCCTAAACCAATAGGCGTATTTTCAATTACACATTGAATAATTCCGCCACACGTATCGCCTTCGTCGCGTAACTTTTCAATATGTGCGATCATTTGTTGAGCAATGTCTTTATCAGGACAACGTACAATATTACTCTCTGCCATTTTTATATCGAAGGCCGTATGTTCACCAATTAATTTTACCGTACCAATTTGTTTTACAAAAGCATTAATTTGCACGCCGTATTGCATTAAATATAATTTTGCAATGGCTCCGGCAACAACGCGCGCAATAGTTTCACGCGCACTACTTCTTCCGCCACCTCTGTGATCGCGAATGCCATATTTCTTTTCGTAAACAAAATCAGCGTGGCTAGGTCGGTAAACATCTTTTAATTTTGAGTAATCTCCACTCTTTTGATCGGCATTTTTGATCATAAAAGCTATTGGAGTACCAAGAGTTTTACCCTCAAAGATCCCTGATACAAACTCAACTGCATCATCTTCTTTGCGCGGACTAGAAATGTTCGATTGTCCGGGTTTTCTACGACTCAATTCGGCTTGAATGAATGTTTGATTAATTTCCAATCCTGCTGGGCAACCATCAATAATGCCTCCGATCGCAACTCCATGGCTCTCGCCAAAAGAGGTTAGTCTAAAAATATGCCCAAAACTATTACCTGCCATAGATGCAAATATAGTGATAGTTTGGTAATGAATAGGTTACAATGGATATTTCAAATAAAGGTTCTACCTCCTTTTTTGAGGTTAATGCCGCATAAATAAATTTAATTAACCAGGCAACGTTTTTGCTATTTCTTTATCTTTAATATATGAAACGGGCCGTTTTAATTTTTTTTCTATGTCTTCTTATCAATTTTCAGATAAAAGGGCAATGTAATGCGCTTTTTAGTGATAGTACCTCTGCATTCCCATGTGGTGTAGTTCAGTTCACCAATTTATCAACTGGAACCAATAGCTTTACAAATTATAGCTGGAGTTTACCCGGCGCCCTTACAGCAACTTCCAACATACCAAATCCAACAGCCACTTACACTGCAAATGGTACTTACACGGTTTGTCTATCCATTTTTAACGCCAGTCCAACCTGCAGTAGCAGTATTTGCCAAACACTGTCTATAAACTGTTTTTCTTTATCGTGTACTGCCAATTTTGTTGATTCGAATTGTGTAGTTAACGGAAGTGTTGCGCAAATGTCATTTTTTAATACATCTCCTAATACTAATACTTCATCTGTTTATAATTGGAATTTTGGAAACAGCACCACTAGCAGTCAACAAAACCCTACGGCTACTTTTACAGCGAATGGTATTTATACGGTTTGTTTAACTTATACAAACACATCACCTTCATGCACCGCTAGCATTTGTCAAACAGTGAATATAAGTTGCGTTCCGCCACCGCCAACACCAACGTGTCAGGCAAACTTTACAAATTCACCTTGCAACAATGGGCAGATGACATTTTTTAGTACATCAACGGGTACAAATAATTCAACTTCTTATACTTGGTATAGCAGTCCACCACCAAGTGGCCCACCTGCGCCATACACGGCCACCGTTTGTTTAACGATGATGAATAGTTTGCCAACATGCAGTAGTTCTGTATGCAAAAATATACTGGTTGATTGTGCAGGTATAGGATTTGAAGAGTTTATAGTTGAGGACAATAAAGTCAAGATCTTTCCAAACCCAAGTAATGGTTTGTTCAACTTAGACATTAGTCAGATCAATTTGAATTCTTCTTCTTTCCAAGTTAAGATTTATAATATCCTTGGTGAATTGGTTCATCAAAGCCTAAATGAAGTTCAGCAAGGACGATCAAACAACGAGATCGACCTTCAAAGTTTACCTAATGGCGCTTATTATCTTCGAATGAATGCTGATAATAAGGCATGCTCAGCCAAGCTGATCATTACAAAATAATTCCATTTTAAACCACTAAGACACTTAGAACACAAAGTTGCACTAAGCCAACAAGGTACTTTGTGAAAAACTCTTTGTGGTCTTCGTGGTTTCTGCCTCTAACGACGAAAGTTTAATTTTTATGTTTAGATTTGTGTTGTGACTAAACTACTTCTTAAAAACATAAAAACTCTGGTACAGGTTCGCAAGAATGCTCCCGCTAAATTAAGCGGAAAAGAAATGAGCGAATTGCCTTGCATTGATAATGCTTGGATGGCTTGTGAAGATGGTGTTATTGTTGACTTTGGAAGCATGGACGATTTTCCGGGAATTACCGATTGGAAAGGATTAGAAGTGATAGATTGCAGCGGTAAATTGGTTTTTCCGAGTTATGCCGATAGTCATACGCATATCGTTTACGCAGGAAATAGAGAAGGAGAATTTGCTGATCGCATTAAAGGATTAAGCTACGAAGAGATCGCTAATAAAGGCGGTGGGATTTTAAATTCTGCCGAACTATTAAATAAAACCAGTGAAGATGAATTGTACGTACAATCATTACAACGTTTTAAA
Organism: Sphingobacteriaceae bacterium; assembly: GCA_016705695.1. GTDB lineage: Bacteria > Bacteroidota > Bacteroidia > B-17B0 > Aurantibacillaceae > Aurantibacillus. The sequence continues at coordinate 176,217 of JADJLA010000004.1, read as the reverse complement.
GAAGTAATTGAATTAGGAACCGGCGCCATTGAAATAAAAAGCGGATATGGTTTAAGTGTAGAAGGTGAATTAAAAATGTTGCGTGTGATCAAACGTTTGAAGGATCTTAATTGGATACCTGTAAAAGCTACGTTCCTTGGGGCTCACGCGGTACCAAAACAATTTAAAGATAACAAACAGGGATATATTGATCTTATCATTAACCAAATGCTTCCTGCCATTGCCAAAGAAAAATTGGCCGATTTTATTGATGTGTTTTGCGAGAAAGGATATTTTACTGCAGAAGAAACCAAACTTATTTTAGAAGCTGGTTTTAAATATGGCTTAGTAGGAAAAGTTCATGCCGAACAAATGAGTCATTCTAGCGGAATTAAAACAGCCGTTGAATGCAAAGCAATAAGTGTTGATCATTTAGAATTTTGCAATGATGCCGATATTGAAATTTTGAAGAAAAGCGATACCATGCCAACTATTCTTCCAGGCGCAGCTTTCTTTTTAAATTTACCTTTGCCTCCTGCGCGTAAAATGATAGACGCAGGTTTACCCGTTGCATTTGCTAGTGACTACAATCCCGGTTCATCACCAAGCGGCAATTTAAATTTTGCTTTAAGTATGGCTTGCGTTCAATACAGGTTAACTCCCGAAGAGGCTATTAATTCGGTTACCATTAATTCGGCCTACGCAATGAATTTAAGCGATGAAGTTGGGAGCATTACGGTAGGAAAAAGAGCTAATTTCTTCATTACTAAATCGATTAATAGCTATTCTTTTATCCCATATTCCTTCGCTAACTTTCTGATAGAGAGTGTGTATACCAACGGCATGAAGTTCAATTCGCGTTAAAACCCTTCCGTCATCTCCGTTAAAATGCTATATTTGTGTAAGAGAAATTAGAATATGCTCATTGAACTTTTATTTACGTTTTTGTTGGTTATTTTGAATGGATTTTTTGTAGCGGCCGAGTTCGCTATGGTAAAGGTAAGGCCATCTCAACTTGATATTAAGATCCAAACTGGAAGCGGCAGGGCAAAGCTTGCTAAATTCCTTTCAGAGAATATGGACTCTTATCTCTCTTCCACACAATTAGGAATTACATTATCAAGTTTAGGCTTAGGTTGGATAGGCGAGGAAGTATTTGCGCATGCTGTTTCAGCAGTTTTTATGAAGTTTGGCGCAAGCCCTTCTGGTTGGGCAGTTCATAGCATTTCTATTCCAATGGCCTTTGCAATTTTAACTTTCTTGCATATAACTTTAGGCGAACAGATCCCTAAAATGATAGGCATAAAACATTCCATGTCGGTTGTATTATTATTTGCATACCCAATGCGCATATTCTATTTTATTTGCGCGCCGTTCATTGGCATGTTACGATTTACATCCAATACAATTTTAAAACTGATTGGCGTTAAAAAACATGGCGACGAGGAAGTTCACACTGAAGAAGAGTTACGTTTGATATTAACCGAAAGCGAAGAGGGCGGTGCTATTAAACCCAGTGAGAATGAGCTTATACAGAATGTTTTTGATTTTGATGATAGGGTTGTAAAGCAGATCATGGTACCTCAAAATCGTATTTCAGCCATTGATGTTGAAAGAGGGCGCGATCAGATAACAAAACTGGTAATTGACGAGGGATTTTCAAGATTACCCGTATATTTGGGTGATATAGACAATATCGTAGGTATTGTACATAGCAAAGATCTGTTGAAAGCGTTAATTGAAAACAGATATCGTTCTATAAAAGAAATAATGAGGCCTCCACACTTTGTACCGGAAAGTATGAAGATCAACGAACTCTTGCGCGATTTTCAGAAGCACCACATTCAAATGGCCATTGTAACTAATGAGTTTGGTGCAACCGCGGGTTTAATTACAATGGAAGATATTATTGAAGAATTGGTTGGTGAGATACAAGATGAGCATGATGAAGAAAAACCGAACGTGGAAAAAAAGAGTGAGAGTGAGTTTTTAGTGAACGCGCAGGCAACGGTAGCAGATGTAAATGAAATATTACCAATTGCTTTACCTATTAATCCTCATTATGAAACCGTTTCGGGATATGTGAATTATGTGTTTGAAAGAATACCAGCCACAAACGATATTAAGAAAATAGATGGATACGAAGTAGTGATCTTGAAACGTAACCGACAAAGCGTAGAAAGCATTAAATTAAAAGTGTTAGAAGCCGCATGAATTTACAATTAGATTCCGAATACTGGAACGATAGGTATTTGAACAATGAGTTTGGATGGGACATAGGTTATGTTTCAACCCCCTTGAAAAATTATATTGATGTATTAACCGATAAGAACTTAAAGATCCTTATTCCGGGAGCCGGCAATTCATACGAAGCCGAATACCTTTTTAATTTAGGGTTTAAGAATGTGTATTTATGCGATTACGCCGAAGAGCCTTTAAAGAATTTTTTAGAGCGCGTTCCGAACTTCCCTAAGAAACAATTATTGCAAGTTGATTTTTTTGAATTAGAAGGTCATAAGTTCGATCTTGTATTGGAGCAAACTTTTTTCTGCGCCATTACACCAATGTTGCGTACTCAATACTTTGAAAAAATGAGTGAGATATTGAACGAAAAAGGGATCTTAGCCGGTGTATTATTCAATGACGTGTTAAATACCGATAAGCCGCCTTACGGAGGAAATCAACTTTTATATTATTCGTACTTTAAAAAATTATTTCAAATTAAAGTATTCGAAAAATGTTACCATTCTGTTCCTGCCCGCGCCGGTAGAGAACTTTTTATGATCCTTCAAAAACATTAATGGACCACATTACGCAAAGGCAATTGTTTTTAAAGCATGTTGCACAAACCAGCGATACACCTTTATTGGGCCTTGACGTGAATATTGTAAAGGCTAAGGGAATTACACTTACTGATGTTCACGGGAAAGAATACATTGATCTTATTAGTGGAATTTCGGTAAGTAATGTGGGGCATTGTCATCCTGAAGTTGTAGAAGCTATTCAACAGCAATCAGAAAAGTATATGCACTTAATGGTGTACGGAGAATTTAACCAAGCACCACAAGTTACTTATGCAAAATTATTGTGTTCTGTTTTACCTCCAAGTTTAAATTCTGTTTACTATACCACAAGCGGAAGCGAATCAATAGAAGGTGCAATGAAGCTTGCTAAGCGAGCAACAGGAAGAGCGGAAATAATTTCCTTCAAAAATTCTTACCACGGAAGCACGCAAGGCGCTTTAAGTTTAATGGGTGATGAAAGTTTTAAAAATGCATTTCGTCCTTTATTGCCAGGCACAAAACAATTAGAATTTAATAATGTTGATCAATTAAAAGAGATCACTACTTCAACCGCAGCGGTAATTATTGAACCTATTCAAGGTGAAGCAGGCGTAAGAGTTGGGGATGAAAATTTTATCAAGGCTTTAGAAAAAAAATGTAAAGAAGTTGGCGCACTTTTAGTTTTTGATGAGATCCAAACAGGTTTTGGTCGCACAGGAACATTATTTGCATTTGAAAAGTATAATGTTGTTCCCGATGTTTTATGTATTGCAAAAGGAATGGGCGGTGGTTTACCGATTGGCGCTTTTGTTGCTTCAAAAGAAGTAATGAGTGCTTTATCACACGACCCCATACTTGGGCACATAAATACCTTTGGTGGGAATGCTGTTTGCGTAGCAGCGGCCCAGGCTACTTTAAAAATTATTATTAGAGATAAACTACACAACAGAGCCAAAGAAATTGAAACCATCATTCGCAAGATCTTAGTTCATCCAAAAATAAAAGGCTTGCGTGTTATTGGCGCTTTAGGCGCAATTGATTTTGGAACTGAAGAACAAAATATGAAGATCTGTAAATTTTTTATAGAAAATGGAATTATTACCGATTGGTTCTTGTTTTGTCCAACCGCTTTACGAATTGCACCACCTTTAACTATCACTAATGAAGAGCTTGAAAAAGTTTGTATCCGAATGGTAAGGAACTTGGGAAGAAGTTTGTTGAATGGATAAGGGTATTACTCAAATCATTTCTTTATCTCCTGCTTTCGCAGCCTTTACCTTTTCAGCAAATAAATTAAAGTAATAAATAATGTTTTCTGAATGCTCGGTTTCTAATCGCGTTCTCACTTTATCGTATATAGAAAGTGAAATTTCAAATTCAGGTTGGCCGGTAATTAAAATTGGTTCAGTCTTTTCTTCGTTCCAACTATAATTACCCCGTAAATTCTTCGAGCAACTTCTAATACATAGGAGCCAACTAATTCAATGATTTCGTTATTGTACTCGGCATTTAAAGGATCGCCAAATTGATATTGATCGTCAACAAACCAATCTACATTCAATAAACTATTTTCGGAATAATTCAATTGACCTTCAACGTCAAAATCTTCAATATATTTTTGAGCATTAGTGTAGATCTCAAGTGCGAGTTTTTGTTGTTCTTCTGGGGTCATGCGAGTGTTTTTAAAAATCCTGACTTATGCCTATCAAAAAGCCATTACCAAATTTATTATTCTCTTTGAATGAGATAACATAATCAACTCGAACGAATTTAAAGATGTTCTTCAATCCAAAATCCAATTCAAAGTAATGATCGGTCTTGTCGTTTACTAAAGCATGAAAGCCTACAAGTTCTTGAATGAACACTTTTTTCACCAAAGGAATTTTATTCAAAATAAATCCATTAAAGTGATGTTCGGTATGTAATTCGGCATACCAGTTCTTTGTACTTACGTTGTAATACGGTAATAATTTATAGGTATTCAAATGATCGTTATTTGAAATGATGGTTTGATTACCACTAAAATGTTTATAGTCCATATAGTAGATCTTGCCTAAACGTACATAGTAACCAGCTCTTAAATTATATTTGAACTCGCCAAATAAACCTAGATCAACATTGTCGCGTATTTGCCCGCCTACAAGATCAAAATCGGCCGATTGTCCGTTTAGCGGAATTGCTTTTCGATAAAATACAGATAATCTTGGGAATCTATTCTCTGCATAATATCTAAAGCCGGTAATGTTGTAGTAGCGCTGTTTAAAGCGAATATTCAAGCTTATATCAACCAAAAATGTATTGTTACGCTGAAATACAGAATCCTCTCTTGTTGGATGTAAGGGATCATTAGAAGTAAATAATTTTTTAGTATCATCAATAAATAAAATATCACTTTTATTCACCAATGGTGTTCGGTCAACATATTTTAAGTCAACGCGCCCGTTCAAGCCTTTTCCTAATTCAGTTCTAATAAACGCTCCAACGCCGGTTTCCTTATACAATTTCATGTAATTATCATTCATCAGCAGTGTATAGGCAGAGTTTACAAGTGCGGTAATTGGATCGCGATTATTGTATTGTTCAACAATACTTTTTGCGTTTATACCAAAGCTGCTGAATTTATTGTGGTTGAATAAGTAATTCCAATCCAACTCTCCGCCCCACAATTTATTTGCAAAACCATATCGCGCTCTGCCGTTCAAGCGATGTTCGCGCAAATTACTATCACTTTTTACAAGATTAAAATTATAACTTAAATTCAAACCTTCTACTGTATTATATTGAATGCCTGCATCGGTAATTCCGGGCATACTTATTCGCAAATTCTTATTTCGTTTTTCGTAAGAATATCCGTTAATAATATCCATAAATTTAAAACGATTTCCTATTCGGTCAATGGAATCGATATATTTTGGATCCTCTACAATTTTAGCTACACTGTCTTTTTTACGATAATCTTTCTTCTCTTCATCCGTAAGTGGAATTGGTCGGTTTTGTTCCCAATACGCGCTATCCTTTTTATTGGCTCCTTTTGCAATTATAGCTATTTCATCACTAAAGAATTTTTTATCGAATTTTGGATCAAGGTTATAATTGTATAGAACGGTATTAAAATATCCGTTACCTCTAAAACCAAAAATGGAAAACTCAAAACTCATGTTTGAAGATGTGGGTAACCAAATGCTATCTCCGGCGATCGGTGTTAAGATCTGCTTTACTGTAATTGTATCTACAAAATTGATCTTATTCTTTTTTGTAAGAAATACATTAACGCTGGTAATTCTCCAGGTATTTTCTTGAATATAGATGATGCCGCTAAAAACCGGATCTGTTTCGCGCTTAGGGATCACTTCAATTTTATTTACTTCTTTTCCATCTTCAAAAAAAGAGCCTAGCAATTTGTAACGGTAATATAAAAAAGCATTTTCGTTTATGGGAGAAATAAACGGACGGTTACTTACATCCTTCATCTCTATCAGATTTTCGTAAAAATTATAATTCAAATAACGGTATTGGTTAAAACTAAATGCTCTGCTCGAACCGCTTACTTTACTGCTGAGCATTACTTCTTTTATAGTATGCTCGTCCTTATAATTGAACTCACTCTGACTTTCCGATAAATACACTACTCCAAGAAGCTCAGTTGAATCAGTAATGCTTTTATCAACCATTTTTATCATTTTCATTACGCCTTTAGAGATACCCTTTAAACGCTGTAATCCTTTTATGTACGTATTGCATGAATAATCTTCTACCTGCGATAAATGATATTTTCGTTTTTTGATTGCCTTCCTGATAATGATGTTCGCCGGATTCTCTCCCGCTTTTACAACAATTTCTTTTAAGGCAACGCCTTCATTCTCTAAAACAATATTTAAAACTTTGTTCTCAGTAAGGTTTACCTTTTCAATTTTCTTGGCATAACCTACATATTGAAATACCAATTCATAATTTCCAGGTTTTAATTTTAAGGAAAAATCGCCTTCCTCATTACTATTGGTACCGATGGTGGTTCCTTTAACGTAAATAGTGGCAAATGGCAAAGCTTCTTTGGTGTTGCTCGTGATCTTTCCTTTAATGGTAAATGTTTGCGCGGGTAAAAGGTGAGCTATAAAAATAAAAAAAATGAAGACTTGTTTCATTATTTACTTTTTTTCATAAGTGGTAAAGGCGTATGAAATTATATTGGCGCCCATTTTTAAAGCTTTAGATCTGGCTTCTTCGCTATCATTATGGATCTCGGGGTTTTCCCAGCCATCACCAAGATCACATTCAAAATCATAAAAGCAAACTAAGCGTCCGTTATAAATTAATCCTAAACCCTTTGGAGCTTTATTATCGTGCTCGTGTACTTTTGGTAAACCATTAGCAAATTCAAATTTTTGGTGATAGATAGGATGACTAAAAGGTAATTCAACAAGATCTAATTCAGGAAAAACTTTTTTGAGTTGTAAGCGAATAAATTGATCCATACCGTAATTATCACTTACGTGCAAAAAACCACCCGAGATCAAATATTTTCGCAGATTATCAGTTTCCTGCATATTAAATATCACATTCCCATGTCCTGTCATATGCACAAAAGGGTAATTGTATATTTCCGGACTTCCTGCTTCCACAACCCCTTGCTCGGGATTGATATTTGTTTTTAGTTCTTTATTACAAAACTTAATAAGGTTTGGTAGCGATGTTTCCAAATTAGCGTACCAATCGCCGCCACCATTGTATTTTAAAACAGCTACTTGAAACGCGTAGGCTGGTTTTTCAATAAAAGAGCTCTGTAAACAAATAAACAGAGGTAAAATAAATAAGAGATATTTTAGTTTGTTACTCACGAAGTTTTATCCTGTAGCGACAGTTTGGTAAATGTATTTGAGAACATAACTGTCTGCTTCAGGATAAAATTAAACATTTTTGTAATACTGAACCAATTCAATGGCTTGTTTTGCTTCACTTACATCATGAACGCGTAGCATTTTAGCACCATTTAACAGGGCAATGGTATGCAAAACGGTGGTTCCGTTCAAAGCCGTAACAGGACTGGTGTTTATCACTTTATTTACCATACTTTTTCGTGAAACTCCAACAAGAATAGGGTAGGTAAGCGAACTTAATTCCGGCAAATGTTTTAGCAGTTTAAAATTATGTTCGGTATTCTTTCCAAATCCAAAACCGGGGTCGATGATCAATTTTTTAATGCCTAATGACTCTAATTTCTGAATTTTAGCTTTTAGTTCATTTTTAACTTCGGCAACAACATCACTATAAACAGGATCTTTTTGCATATGCTCCGGATCACCCTTCATGTGCATCAATACATAAGGAATATCAAGCGCAGCCATGGTTTCAAACATTTTTGGATCTTTATCTCCTGCGGCAATATCATTGATCATATCCGCTCCAAGATCTGCACTTTTTTTTGCGATCGAACTTCTATAAGTATCCACTGAGATGATGATATTTGGAAATTCCTTTCTAATAGCTTCCAATGGTTTTTCTAAACGTTCCCATTCTTCCAGTTCGCTTATTTCTTTAGCGCCCGGTCTTGAACTCGCAGCGCCAATATCAATTATATGAGCACCCGCCTTGATCTTTTGGCTTACGTCGGCCAATACATCCTTTACCGAATCGTACTTTCCGCCGTCGTAAAAACTATCGGGCGTTAAGTTTACAATGGCCATGATCAAAGGCTGTTCAAAATTTAATGTTTTTTGGTTGGCTTGATACACCATTATTGCTAATTTTAGGGCTTTATGCAAACTACTTCAACTCAATACGACGCGGCCATAAAGCTATGCAAAGATATCTTTTTAAAGAAGATGAAAGACTATGGAACTGCATGGCGTAACTTAAGGCCTACTTCACTTACCGATCAGATATTCATTAAGGCTCAGCGTATTAAAAGCATTGAAGAAAAGGGAACTCAAAAGGTAGTGGATGATATTAGAGGGGAATATATTGGTATTATCAATTATTGCATTATTTCATTGATCCAATTGGAATTAGAGAACGATTCTCGTTTGGAACTCCCATACGATGAAGTTGAGGGCTTGTTCAATAAATACGCTACCAAGACCAAAAAACTGATGGAAGATAAAAACCATGATTACGGTGAGGCATGGCGTGATATGCGTTTAAGCAGCTTAACCGATCTTATTTTGATGAAGATATTCAGAGTTAAGCAGATTGAGGATAATAAAGGCCAAACCATTATCAGCGAAGGTGTAGATGCAAACTATATGGACATGCTTAACTATAGTGTGTTTGCTCTAATTAAGCTCCAATAAGAATGACAAAGAGGGGATTATTACATATACTATTTTGTTTAGTCTCCTTAAACAGCTTTAGCTTAAGCCTTGATTCATTAAAAATCAAGTTACAAAAAGCCAAAAATGATAGTGCTCGAATTGAATTGCATTACAAGGCCGCAAGCACTAAATCAAACTCTGAACAACTTAGCGATTCGCTTTTGAATTGTATTGTAAGTTATACAAATAGCGCCGATTGCTATTCGCGCCTTTTTGCGCATTACAAAGTAGCATTGTATTATATTGGTAAGGAAAAACGAGAAAAAGCGATGCAAAGCCTTTTGCTTGCACTAGACATTGCCGATAAATGCAAGAACAATTACGGAATAATGATAATTCGTCTCAAATTGGGTTATTTGAATAAGATCACCGAACGCATTCAAGCATCAAAAATAAGCCTTCACATTTCTCGGTATTACGCTATTCTTCTTAAAGATTCTGCAGTGTTGGCAGATAATTATGTTATTCTTGGTAACATCTACAAAAATGAGATGATCCTTGATTCCGCTTTGGATTATCAATTAAAGGCTTTAAGAATAAGAGAGATTACAAAGGGAGATGACCGACTATTGGCGCAGAGTTATAATAACATTGGACTTGTTTACAAGAACATGAAGGAATATAACACAGCTTTGACCTATTTAAAAAAATCGTTGGTACTCAAAATAAAGATCAAAGACAACACTCTAGCTTCGGCTTATAATAATTTAGGAATTATTTATAATAAAATGAAATTATACGACAGTTCCATTACCGTGGGTAAAAAAGGGATGGAAGCAGCCTATAAGTTCAAAAAAAGTGAATTTTTATCACACTGCATTCAAATGCTTGCCGAAGCCTACGATGGAAAGAAAGATATTGCCAAGGCTTTGTATTATTACAAAAGAGATAAAGATGTAAGGGATTCTGTAGGAAAGGAAGAGATATCCTCACAATTTCTGGAGCTTCAATCTAAATATGAAAGTGATAAAAAAGATGCTGACCTTAAACTAAAGGAGGAGTCGCTTAAAACAGCCGAAGCACTTAATTCGCGTAAAAACATCCTTATTATTCTTTCAACCATTGCTTTATTAATGGCATTAATTGCGGGCGTATTTATTTTTAGGAGTTATAAGCAAAGCAAACGCAACGCTTTACAATTAGGATTAAAGAATAAGATCATTGGCGAGAAGAATAAAGAGATCACAGATAGTATAAACTATGCCAAGAATATTCAACAAGGGCTTATTACCAGTGAAGACGTTTTTAAAGAAAACCTAAAGGATCACTTTATTTTATATTTACCAAAGGATATTGTGAGTGGTGATTTTTATTGGGCGCAAAAAGTAGGTAAAGAATTTTTGATCATGTGTGCCGATTGTACAGGGCATGGTGTTCCGGGTGCTTTTATGAGTTTAATGGGCATTGGTTTTTTAAAAGAAATTGTAAATCAAAAGGAACTTACCAGGCCTGATCTTGTTTTGAATGAATTGCGTGAGCGCATCATTAACAGTTTTGGATTGAATGCCAATAAGGATGGAATGGACGCTTCGTTAGTGAAATTGAACGGGAGCGAAATGCAAGTTTCGGCCGCTAATAATTCGATATGGATCATTCGTAATAATGAAAGCATTGTTGTAAGGCCCGATAAATTTCCTATTGGTGTTTATTCAGGAGAAAAACAGGATTTCACATTAAATACCATTCAACTCCAGAAGAATGATCTTGTACTAATGTACACAGATGGCTACGGTGATCAGTTTGGAGGTCCTAGCAATAAGAAGTTTAAGCATAAAACAATGGAAAAGCTCTTAGTTGAGAATCAAGACCTTTCTATGGATCAAATGAAAAAACTACTTCACGATACATTAATGGAGTGGCAAGGTGGCTACGAGCAGGTAGATGATATTCTTGTTCTCGGATTTCGCATCTAAATTTTCGGTCATTTTAGCGGTTAATAATAGACCTTATACTTTTTTAGAATAAAAGTAAAAAAATGCTATTTTTATACGCAATATGAAAAGACTAATACTCATTTATTTTTTTACGCTGTTTATTGGCAGCGCTTTCGCTCAGATCACTCAAACAGTTAAAGGTAAAATTACCGACAAAGCCACGGGCATTGGATTACCCGGTGTTGTAGTAAAGATAAAAGGTGATGCTACTAATCAATTGGGTGCCAGTTCGGATGGGAATGGAAATTATAAAATAACAGGCGTTCCTATTGGGAGGCAAACCATCATTTTTACTATGATGGGATATAAACCTCGTGTGCTATCTGATCAGATCATTACTTCAGGTAAAGAGTTTTATTTAGAAATTGAAATGGACGAAAGCGCCCAGGATCTTGCTGAAGTAGAAGTAAAGGCGGATGCGAATAACGAGGATGTGCTAACAATGCAATCTATAAACGTAAAGTCATTTAACTTAGAAGAAACGGAGCGTTACCCGGGTTCGCGTCAGGATCCCGCTCGTGCCGCACAAAATTTTGCAGGCGTTCAAGGAAATAACGATGCACGAAATGATATTGTGGTGCGAGGAAATAGTCCTGCCGGTTTATTATGGCGTTTAGAAGAAGTTGATATTCCTAATCCAAATCACTTTGCAGTGGCAGGTTCGGCCGGCGGTCCGCAAAGCTTGATCAATAATAAATATTTAGCCAATAGCGATTTTTACACAGGCGCTTTTCCCGCCAATTATGGAAATGCATTGGGAGCTGTGTTCGATCTTAAAATGCGTAATGGAAATAACGAAAAACATGAGCGCACATTTCAATTTGGTTTTTTAGGAACCGAATTAGCTTTAGAAGGACCTCTTAGTAAAAAATCGGGAGCTAGCTATTTAATTACGTATCGTTATTCTACACTCAAATTATTTTCGGCGGTAAATTTTAATTTAGGAACAAGTGCTGTGCCGGGTTATCAAGATATAGGTGTTCGTTTAAATTTCCCTACAAAAAAGGCTGGGATATTTACCTTTAGTGGCATTGGCGGATTAAGTACCATTGATATTATTTTAAGTAAAGATACGGTTCGCCCTCGTGAATTATACGGAGATCTTAATCGCGATCAATATTTTCGCACCAATATGGGCGTTGGAATTTTGAGTCATGTGTATTCATTCAATTCAAAAACACTAATGCGTACAACCATTGCACAATCGGGACAAAGCGTTAACTCTAAGCATTATCAGGTTTTGCGTTACCCAAATTTTAAACCAAAAGATACTATACCAAATATTTTAGATTATAATTTCAATGAGTATAAAACAACGTTATCGTGGTTCGTTAAGCATAAGATCAATTCGAGAAATAGTTTTAAAACAGGATTTTTGGCTAATGTGATCGGTATTAATTTTTACGATAAGATCAAGATCAATTCGTTGTATGATACCATTCCAACTAAGATCGAGAATAAGAATTTTAAACTCAGAGAGGAAGTTGAAACCAGTTTTTGTTTGATACAGCCTTACATTACATACGTACATAAATTCAGCGATAAATTAACGTTCAATGCAGGTTTGTTTACCCAACTACTTACACTCAATAACAAATACGCCATTGAACCACGTGCGAGCATTAAATACGATATAAGGAACAATCAGTCTATAAGTTTAGCCTATGGTTTACATAGCCAAATGCAACCAACGTATATTTATTATGCACGACCTGATAGTATAGTAAATAATGGTGTTTTGATAGCTAACAGTGATCGTGTTCCTACAAATAAAGATCTTGATTTTTCAAAAAGTCAACATGTGGTTTTAGGATATGATATTTTCCCTTCAAAATATTTGCGAATTAAAACCGAATTGTATTACCAGTATTTATGGAATATTCCGGTTTACGTAATGCCTAATAGTACATCGTTATTGAATAGAGGAGCAACATTTACGCGTTTCTTCCCTCAGTACACTATGGTTAACAATGGCACGGGTTATAATTACGGGCTTGAATTTACTTTAGAAAAATTATTCCATAAGCATTGGTTCTTATTATACAGTGCAAGTTTATTTGAAAGTAAATACACAGGAAGCGACAATAAAGTGCACAATACCGATTTCAATGGTAATTACATGATGAATTTATTAACGGGACTTGAATTTGATTTAGGTAAATCAAAAAAGAATAGCATTAGCATTGGAAGCAAATTTACCTATGGTGGCGGACGACGTTATTCTCCTGTAAATATACCGGCAAGTAACGCGGTAATGGACGTAATTCCGGTGAGTGATTCGGTGAACACAAAACAATTTGCACCATACAATCGTTTAGACTTGAGATTATCTTATAAAATAAATGGCAAAAAAGTTTCAACCGAGATAGCTTTAGACATTTTAAATATCTTATCGTCTAAAAACATATTGGCTTTGAGTTACGCGCCAGATCCAGCTAATCTAACAAAAGATCCATTGATAAGGAATTACCAATTAGGGTTTTTGCCGTTGTTGTATGTGAAGGTTGATTTTTAGGACAACTATTTTGTCCCGTTCTTCTTAGCATCCATCAAACGATTCGCATCATCAAGGAATTTTACCTGCTCTTTGCCTTGTTCGGCACCTTGAGGATATCCTAAAGAACCAATTGCATCAATATTAAATTTGCTGCTGGTATCAGGTTTATCCAAATTGAACATCCAAATGGTAGGATATCCTGCAATTTGAAATGTTTGCTGAAGATTTTGATTTTGTTGAGTTAATTCTGGCGATAATTGTTTAAAGCGAGGGTAGTCCAATTCTAAAAGAACTACGTTTTTACTAGCCCAAGAGATGAACTCAGGTTTTGCAAACACATCGGCTTGCAATTTTTTACACCAGCCACACCAATCGCTTCCTGTAAAGAATGCAAAAATAGGTTTCTTGGTCTTTTTTGAAATATCGTAAACCTTAAATAGATCGGTATGCCATTCGAGGGCTTCCGTCTCTTTCGCTACGGTTTTAGTTGGTTTTGCAGTTGTTCCTGTTTTTTGAGCAAACGCAAAGGTAATGCTCAATAAAAAATGAAGAAAAGAAATAAATACGATCCTTCTGATATAGATTCTGTTTAGCATATACAATATTAAGATTTTGACCTCTAAATAAGAATTTATAAGTGTTAAAGAATGATAATCCCAAGCTTCTATTTAGTGAAAGATGAATATGTGCTAGTGAGGTGTTTTTCTTCAATTTGCTTCATAAAAACTGGTATCTTAGTTGGGTAATTAAATTAGCAAACATGTCTAAATACGCAATAGCAATACACGGTGGAGCTGGAACCATTTTAAAAAGCACAATGACCCCCGAAAAAGAACTGGCTTATAAAAAATCATTACAAGATGCTATTAATGCCGGCGAAACTGTTTTGAAAAAAGACGGAAGAGCTTTAGATGCTGTTGAAATGGCGATCAGGAGTTTGGAAAATGATCCATTATTTAATGCAGGATGCGGCGCGGTATTTACTAACGATGGTAAGAACGAAATGGACGCCTCATTAATGAATGGAAAGGACCTTGCTGCAGGAGCAGTTGCCGGAGTAATGCATATTAAAAATCCAATTAGTTTAGCGCGCGGTGTAATGGATAAATCTGACCACGTTCTATTAACCGGCGCAGGCGCTATTGAGTTTGCAAAAAAGATCAATGCAGAGTTTGCCGATGATGCTTACTTTTTTGTTCAAATGCGTTACGATCAATTAGAAGCTGCCAAAAAGGAAAACAAAATAGTGATGGATCATAACGATGATAAGGAAAAGAAATTTGGAACCGTTGGTGCCGTTGCTTTAGATGTACATGGCGATATTGCCGCTGGTACAAGCACCGGTGGCATGACCAATAAAAAATTTGGAAGAGTAGGCGATAGTCCTATTATTGGAGCAGGTACTTACGCAAATAATAAAACATGCGCTATTAGCTGTACTGGACACGGTGAATTTTTTATGAAAGCAGTTGTGGCCTATGATATTTCATGCTTAATGGAATACAAAGGTTTATCACTAAAAGAAGCTTGCAATATTGTTGTAATGGACAAGCTTGTAAAAATTGGCGGCGAAGGTGGTTTAATTGCACTTGATGCTAAAGGAAATATTGAATTACCATTTAATTCCGACGGAATGTATCGCGCTAGTAAAAAAAGTGGGGAGGAAATGTTTATTGGAATATATCGGTAATTATGAATGATGAGTTATGAATTGTGGTTGCCCTAATAATTCATAACTCATCATTCATAAATCATCACTCAATTTTCACCTTCGGTTTATAGTGATCAATTGTCAATTTGCGTGTCTTCAAGTCAAAATGATCACCTATAGACATTACATGAACCATTAAATTTTCTATCGAAACAGGTTCTCCAATTTCAACCTCGGTCATATTTGTGTGTCGCATATGCGTTCCATCAACTAAAATAATTAATCCCGAACCAATGGCCTCCATATCATTTCCTTTGGTGATTAGTAAACCGGTATCTTCTCCTAAACCAATACCAATATTAATTGGATTACTGGCACAAGCATAAAGTAAACGTCCAATGCGTCCACGTTGTACAAAATGTGTATCAACTATCACGTTATTTATAAATCCCAAGCCACCTGTAATTTTTACTTCACCTTTTAATAAAGCACCATGGCTACTTCCCTGGTAGATCATATTATTGGAGCTGGCTGCAGCGCCTGCTGATGTTCCTGAAATAACAAAGTGTTCGTTCTCATATCTTTCTAAGAGCAAATGATGGAAAGGGGTGCCTCCAAAAATAGAAGTTAAACGCAATTGATCGCCACCTGTGAACATTACCACATCCGCATCTTTTAAACGTTGTAAACACTCAGTTGAATTGGCTTCCTCGCGAGTTTTAATATTTAAAACGCCAACATTTTTTACATCCAATTGAGCAAATGCTTTTATGTATTCTTCTCCAACTTCTTCCGGAATACTGGAAGCTGTAGTGATAATTTCAAAACGCGATAAATTTCCTTTTAAAGATTCAACTGTAATTCGCTTTAAGATCCCTTTCTCAAAGAATTTCAAATTTCGTTGAAGATCTGTTGGACTTTCAGAAAAACTGCCTCTATCAACCGAACCACCTATAATTATTAATTTTCCTTTGGGACTATTCATTACATTTCAATTAGGTAACAAATTTAGCCTAATCGCAATTAATAATTGATGAAAGTTGTCTTTATTGGCCCTTATTTTAAACAGCATATTGTTTATATAAGAAACAAGCGGTACATTGATAAAAATTACACCGAACTATGAAGATCGTAGAAATAAAGACCCTCAGAGGACCTAATTATTGGTCGAATTATCGCAAAAAACTCATTGTGATGAAACTTGATCTGGAGGATATGGAGGAAAAACCCACAAATAAGATCAAAGGGTTTGCAGAGCGATTAGAGAAAATGTTTCCTACCATGATGAAGCACCGTTGTTCGAAGGATCATGAAGGTGGTTTTTTTGAACGAGTAAAGGAAGGCACATGGATGGGACATGTGATAGAACACATTGCTCTTGAAATTCAAACATTAGCCGGGATGGATTGTGGATACGGGCGTACCAGAGGAACCGGAAAACCGGGCGTGTACAATGTTGTGTTCTCATATATGGAAGAAAATGTGGGTGTTTTTGCAGCCAAAGCTTCTGTAAAAATTGCCGAAGCTATTGCCTTAGGAGCCGAATATGACGTAGATGCAGACATAAAAACCATGCGCGAAATGCGCGAACGAGAACGTTTTGGTCCAAGTACCGGAAGTATTGTTGATGAAGCTGTAGCTCGCGATATTCCCTATATTCGATTGAACAGAGATTCGTTAGTGCAATTAGGTTACGGTAAAAATCAAGTGCGCTTTAGAGCAACTATGACCGATAAAACGAGTTCTATTGCAGTAGATCTGGCAAGTAACAAGGATGAAACAAAACGCATGTTAGAGGAAGCGGCTATTCCGGTTGCAAAAGGTATGTGCATCATTCACGAGGAAGAAATTGAAACGGTTATTTCAAAAGTGGGTTTCCCTTTGGTGTTTAAACCTTTGGATGGTAATCACGGCAAAGGCGCTTCCATTAACGTAAAAACGTTGGAAGAAGCAAAGACTGCGTTTGAGCATGCTAAAAAATATTCTCGTAAAATTATTGTAGAAAAATTTATTGTTGGTTATGATTTTAGAGTATTGGTAATTAACCACAAGTTCATTGCGGCTGCTTTAAGAGAGCCTGCGCATATTATTGGCGATGGGAAGTCAACTATTCAGCAATTGATCGATACAGAAAATAAAGATCCACGCAGAGGATACGGACATGAAAATGTTTTGACAGAAATTACTATTGATAGAGAAACGCACGAACAATTAGCGAAGTTGAATTATACGTTAGATACAGTTCTTAAAAAAGGAGATCACTGTTATTTAAAAGGAACTGCGAATTTAAGTACAGGAGGAACATCAACCGATGTAACAGATATTGTTCATCCGCATAATATTTTTATTTGTGAGCGAATTTCGCGCGTTATTGGTTTAGATATTTGTGGAATTGATATCATGGCCTCAAATTTAAGTGAGCCTCTGGATGTTACCGGCGGTGTAGTATTAGAAGTGAATGCCGCTCCGGGTTTTAGAATGCATTTAGCCCCTGCGAAGGGATTGCCGCGGAATGTGGCAGCTCCTGTTATTGATATGCTTTATCCAACAGGCAAAAGTTGCAGAATTCCAATTATAGCAATTACCGGTACTAATGGTAAAACAACAACTACACGTTTAATCTCTCACATTGTAAAAAATAATGGCTTTAGAGTTGGTTTTACAACATCAGATGGAATTTATGTGCAAAATTCGATGTTGACCAAAGGAGATACCACAGGACCAATGAGTGCTGAATTTATTTTGAAAGACCCAACAGTTGAATTTGCAGTTTTGGAAACAGCGCGTGGCGGAATTTTACGTGCAGGTTTAGGTTTTGGAAAATGTGATGTGGCCGTTGTAACAAATATTCAAGAAGATCACATGGGTTTATCGGATATTAATACACTTGCCGAAATGGCCAATGTAAAAGGTGTTGTTGCCAGAGCAGTGAAACGTGATGGCTACGCAGTTTTAAATGCCGATAACGAACATTGTGTGTCGATCGCAAAAACAACCGATTGTAAAATAGCGTATTTCAGTCTTGATGAAAATAATAAGATCATTAAAGAGCATTGCAGAACGGGTGGTATTGCTGCTATTTATGAAAATGGATACATTACCATTAAAAAAGGCGATTGGAAATTTAGAGTTGAAAAAGCTTCGCACATTCCATTAACCTTTGGTGGCAAAGTAACATTTATGATCTATAATGTCTTAGCTGCAACATTAGCAACTTACGTTTACGGATTTACTATTGATGATATCAAAACAAACTTGGAAACCTTTATTCCTTCTGCTGCACAAACACCGGGACGAATGAATATTTTTGATTTCAAAGAGTATAAAGTACTCATTGATTTTGCTCATAATGCCGATGGCTTTAGAGGGATAAAAGAATATTTATCGGGAATTGAATCGCCGTATAAAATTGGTATTATCACAGGAACAGGTGATAGAAGAGATGATGATATTAGAGATATGGGAAGGATATCTGCCCAAATGTTCGATCATATCATTATTCGTCAGGATAAATTTTTACGCGGGCGATTAGCCGAGGATATTGTAAAATTATTAGTTGAAGGAATTCAAGAAGTGAATCCAAAGCAATCGTACGAATACATTCCAAAAGAAATTGAAGCACTTAAACATGCCTTAGACATGGCAAAACCCGGAACATTTGTAACGGCCTTAAGCGATGTGATAGATAATGCTATTGATGTAGTGCAATCGTATTTGGATAAGGAGAGAAGTTCAAAGTGAGTTTTGTGTCGATGCAACTGTACACTGCTACTGTAAACTGACCACTTATTTGTGGTATATTAGCACTTTATTTAATATTCATGAACTATTCTTCTATACTTTCACATTTCAACATCACAGAGCTAAACGAAATGCAGAAAGCTGCAATTGATGCAATTCAAAAGCAAAATGATGTTGTTTTAATTGCACCAACCGGTTCAGGAAAAACATTAGCATATTTATTACCTGTTTTACAATTATTGGATGATAAAAAAGAAGGCGTTCAGGTTTTGATCTTAGTACCCACGCGCGAATTAGCTATTCAAATTGAAAAAGTATTTAAGCAAATGAGTACGCCGTACAAAATCAATTCGTGTTATGGTGGACATGCTGTTGGAGTTGAAGAAAATAATTTAGCACATCCGCCGGCAGTTTTGGTTGGTACACCCGGAAGAATTTCACATCACTTACGGAAAAATAATTTGAACGCGGGATCTATACAAACATTGATCTTAGATGAGTTTGATAAATCCTTAGAAATGGGTTTTAAGGTAGAAATGTCCGACATTATTGGACAATGCAAAGCTCTTCGTAAACGCATATTGATCTCAGCTACTGCTTTAAAAGAAATTCCTGATTTTGTTGGAATGGCTCATAAAAAAGTTTTGAATTTTACTACCGATCATCATCAGTTAAAGTCATCGCTTATTGTAAAAGCCGTTAGAGTAGGTAGTGATGATAAATTGGAAGCTTTAATGCTTTTATTGGGCGGCATCAATGCAAGATCAGCTATTGTGTTTTGTAATCATCGTGATGCGGTAAATCGTATTTCAGAACAATTGGAAATTCATAAAGTGGCTCATGGTTTTTATCATGGAGGTTTAGAACAAATTGATAGAGAAAAAACTTTAATTAAATTACGCAACGGAAGTATTAATTTATTGATCACAACCGATCTTGCTGCACGCGGATTAGATATTCCTGAAATTGACGCGGTAATTCATTATCAATTTCCTGCAACCGAAGATGTGATGATCCACAGAAATGGAAGAACGGCGCGAATGAATGGAGTAGGGACCAGTTATTTTTTATTGGATAAAGATGATCACTTGCCTGTGTTTTTAGATCAAAAGCCGGAAGAGATGGAGTTACCAAAAAAATTGGTATTGCCAAAGCCAACCGAATGGAAAACATTATACATTGGCGCAGGTAAAAAAGATAAGATCAATAAAATGGATATTGTAGGAATGTTACTTCAAAAAGGACAGCTACAGAAAGATGAATTAGGAAAAATTGAAGTACTCGATCACTCGGCCTATGCAGCTGTTAAAGCAAATAAAATAGTAAAAACATTGCAGCTAGTAAAAGAAGAAAAGATCAAGAACAAAAAAGTGAAGATGGAGATATCTTCGTAATTTTATTTTGTGATACTTCCCGGGATCTTTCCGTATTCAATATCATTTGGTTCCCATAATTCAATTTTGTTCCCTTCAAGATCCATAATGTGAACAAATTTACCGTAATTATAACTTTCAACGGTATCACAAATTGTAACCCCTTCTTTTTTTAGTGCTTGTACCAAAGCGTCCATGTTTTCAACGCGATAATTGATCATGAATTCTTTTGTAGAAGGTAAAAAATATTTGGTCTTTTCAGGAAAGGGACTCCATTGTGAATAACCTTTCTTTGTGCTATCAGCCCCTTGGTACCACGCAAAAACAGTTCCGTAATCGCCGGTTTGTAAACCTAAATGTTGCTTGTACCAATCTTTTAATTTCTTTGGATCCTTACATTTAAAAAATATACCACCGATGCCTGTAACTCTTTTAAATTTCGCTTCAGCGCTAGAATTAGGCAGTGTAGATCTAAGAGCAAATCCACAACAAAATGACAGGGCTATTAAAGCTATTATGATTGTCTTTTTCATATTTTATTTTTAAAATTGTTTTAGAAATAACTACTTATTCCAAACTGAATGGCTGCTGTACGTGCCGCAGGATTACCCAACAGATCTTGCTGCCATTGGTAACGATAGTTCAAACGAATAACCGTTTGCGAAGAAGTTCTAAAGCTTACAGCAGGTACAATGGCAAAAATATCTTCAGAAATATTCCCTCCAGTCTCGTTAAATTTCCCAACATTCCAATCAACATACTCGGCACGCAAAGCAAAATTAAAACTTGCTTTTTCAAAACCAAACATTGGTCTTTTAATTAATGGCTGAACAATATCAATAAAACCTCCATATTGTTTTTTGCCGTATTGTTGTGTATAAGTATCAGGAACATCCACAAAGGTTTATGCAAACTCAGCAGTGATGTTTGTTTTGGAAGGTAAGCTCGTATTAAAGTCTATTGCAAAAACATCGGCTCTTCTTTTTTTATCGAACACTAAACCATCATCCTCAAATTTATTGTACACACCGCCCATGTACGAAACTCCAATTTCGCCAAAGCCTTTAAAGCGTAAGGAAGTTTTGGCGCTCGTAAGTGGAATGCCATTAAAGCTTTCTTCAAAGCGATCGGGATCCAGTTTTGCTGCAGGTAAATAGGTTTTGTTTTGTTGATTTCCAATAATGCGATCATTCCAACCATTGGTAACATACACTTCGTAAGCCCAAACGTAACTGGGTTTATAGGTCTTTCCATAAAAACCAAAACCAACATTGCTAAAGGTTGCGGGTAATAATTGCGTGGCCGAAATTGGTCTGTCAATAAATTCCCAACGTGGACCATCGTGATTTTGATTGAAACCACCAATAGGATTCATTACAACTCCTCCACGAAAATTCAGTAAATGATGAAATTGAAAGTCAAGCGCGGCAAATTCAATGTTTATTTCCTTAGTGCCATCTTCAAATTCAATTTCTGATAGGAATTTTATTTTGCGATGAATGCTTGATGAAACAAATAAGGTCATTCTTCGCATTTGAAATGATAAACCATCTGTAACACCGTCGGTAACTTCGTAATTAGTGTTTGCTTCCATATAACCGCCCAGCGCCACCGGAATTTTTCCGTATTGTAAAAATGGTCGGTTATACACCGCGTCCATATTCAATAACATTTTTGACGTATCAGTTGGTGTACGGGTGATCTTGCTTGAATCTGATTGTGAATTCAAATTCAAGGAAAGTAAACTTAATATGGCTAAAAAATACTTCACGCTAATTGTATATAAACGTTTTCGGCATCACTGCTGGTTACAAATGTTTTTAAGGACGCTTCGGCAGGACCTTGAGTTACTTCGCCTTTTGTATTGAATTCAGCACCATGGCACGGGCAAACCAAAGCGGTTTCATAAGGATTTAATTCACATCCTTGGTGACTACATTCTAAATACAAAGCTTTGAACTGATCGTTTGGTAATTGATATAATGCTATTGGAAAAGGTGAATTCTCGGGTTTTAGCAAAATAAATTTTTGTTGAATTGTTTTTCCTTTTTTTACTACCGTAAATTCAGCTCTTTTTACTGAAAGCTTTTTTTGATCTACCTTAAAATTGCTTACATACTTATTAGTTGTGCACGATTGTAAAAACGAAAGCAATCCAACACTTGCCGCACAAGTTAAACAAGAGGTATGTATAAAATCTCTTCTGTTCATTATAAGCTTTCTAGGAATTTGAGCAATTGTTTACGTTCAGCGTCGGTTAAATTCTCATAATTTGTGCGCACTTGCAAAGCTTCACCACCGTGTAAATTGATAGCTTCGTTGATCGACTTAGCTCTACCATCATGCATTAAATAATAGGAGCCTCCTTGCGAATCTTTTGAAAGACCTAAACCCCAAAGCGCAGGCGTTTTCCATTCGTATGTTTCCGCTGAGCCTTCTGTGTACTTATCGTCCAATGCCGGACCAAGATCGTGCAATAAAAGATCAGTGTATGGATGAAATGTTACGTTAGATAAAACTTTTATTGGCGATGATCCTGTTTTTAATTCAGAGCGATGACATTTATCACAACCAATTGACATAAATAATTGCTTTCCTGCAATTACATCCGCATCATCTGTATTGCGTTGTGTAGGAGCTTTTAAAGTTTTTAAATAGAACACAACATCTTGAACAACAACATTGCTCACTTCGGGATCAACCGGTATTTTTTTGTAAGTATCAATTGGTTCAAACGAACTGTTTATACCCATATCTTGATTGTATGCATTCGCAGTTTGCTGCAACAGATCGTACGCTGCACCCTTTTTTCCGAAGCGCGCTATATACTTTCCTGTCATGCTAATGGCATTTTGTCTTAATTGACAATACGAAGGAACGTTGACCCAATTAGGAACACCACTTATCCCATCCGCATCTGCATCATTGGGATCACTCATTAATAAAATATCTTGGTCGCTAACAGCATCTAAATAACCAAGGCCAGTATTTGCGGGAGGTAAAATTTTTGAAGAAGTAGCACCGTTAGGAATTAATTCAGGTGTGTATCCGGGAATAGCGCGGTTTTGTAATTGCGGTCCGCCTTGTTGAATGAATTGATTTCCTGTATTGTCTGTTTGTCCAAAACGTGTTAAGGTTGTAAACGGATGGCCTTTTCCATCACCTGCATGACAAGAGCCACAAGAATTTGCAACGAACAGAGGGCCTAATCCGTTTTGTGGCGTAAAAATATCATCGTTAAATGCAATATCGCCTTTTAAAAATTGATCTTGCTCGGCTGCTGTAAGTCCGGCTATAGGCCCATCAAGGATCTCCTCATCTTTTGGTGCTTTTGGCATGATCTTTTTGCAACTCAAGGCCACAACGATCAAAAAGGAAGAATATATAACTACACGTTTCATTTAACAAAACAAAGGTGCTTATTTTTTATTAAGAATAAATTATTAATTTTGGTATACCTAAAAGATAATTTATGAGACAAGAAACTGTGGAGAATTACTTAAAGACCATTTATAATCTTTCTTCCAATAACAGCACAGTAGTTGTAAATCAACAATTGGCCAATAAATTGGAAATTAGTCCGGCTTCGGTTACCGAAGGCTTACGTAAACTTCATGAATTAAAATATGTGGTTTACGAAAAATCTTACGGCACGCGTTTAACTTCAGCAGGCGCTAAATTGGCTTTAAGTATTGTGCGCAGGCATAGGATTTGGGAAACCTATTTGGCAAAAGAATTGGGTTTTGGTTGGGATGAAGTACACGAGATAGCGGAAGAGTTAGAACATATTAAAAACGACAAGCTCATCAATAAGCTGTCGGCTATTTTAGGAAATCCAATGTTCGATCCACATGGCGATCCAATTCCTGATGCCAAGGGAAAAATAAAGAAAAGCAATTTCATTAAACTATCAGAAGCTAAAGTAAAAGGTAATTATTCATTAATGGGTGTTACTGACCATTCAGCTGCGTTCTTAAAATATCTAGAAAAGCATCAATTGATTATTGGTGCTAACATCGACATAAAAGGAATTGAAGAGTTTGATAATACGATCGTACTTATTTGTAATAAAAAAGAAGTTACTATAAGTGCAAAAGCTGCAGAATGTATAATAGTGGAAACTGTTTAGTGTGATCTGTGAATTAGTTTACTTCCAACCACTCATCTCTCGCAATTTTTCAGCATCAAGGGCAATCCATTCTTCGAGTTTTAAATTTGGTTGTGTTTTTAAAGCATCTTCAACCATTTTATAGCCCATTGTATAACCACTCCATAATGGATAATCTTTTGAACCAAACATTACTTCGGGAATAAAAAAGAAATTACGAGTATGCAAACGCGGCGTGATCTTTTTCCATAATTCAACTTTCTTTGGTTCATCTAGGGCGCTGGTCCATGGTGCTTTTGCAGCAGGATATAATTTCTTTGCAAAAATATCAGCCTTTCCTTCGTAAGCTAAATAACGTAATAAGGTCCATTTAAATGTTGAATCGTAATGTGTGCTTGTCCAATACGAATGCAAGAACTCACGAGCCACACAATATTCCATTCCGTCCTTCCATCCATTCACATCTGTATCAACAGTAATTAAAATGTGTTTTTTTCCAACCGTCATTCCGGTAACTCCTCCCATTTTATTCAGGATCTCGCTTCTCGAAATGTTTGGCGGTTGAACATAAAATGTAATGCTATCATCCTTCAAGTATTCAGAACACTTATTTATCGATTTATGGATTGCCTCTGCGATCTCGCTTTTGTTTTTATTTATCCCATTAATTGCATGTTCAATACCCATGGTGTCAGGAATGAAATAAGAATAACCATATCTGAAAAGATCTAGGTATTCGCACTTTGAGAAATAATTATTAATGAGTGGGTTGATCAGCTTTTCGTCGTAGATCTTCCCTTTGTTTGAATAATCTTTTTTTACGGCATCAATATAACTTTTGTACTGCGCAGTTAAATAAACGATCTTATAACTTGCGCCGTCTTTTTGATCACTCGACCCATCTTTAGAATCTGAATTTTTTTTATTGCCACAACCAATTAAAAGTAGGGCAACTAGTGGAATAAATTTTTTGAACATACCTGCGCAAGATAGTATTTAGTTCAAGAAAAATCAATAAAAATATGCTTATTTCAAGGCCCAACCCGCTTTAACTAGCACTTTTTTACATTTATCGCAAAATCCCACTTCTTCATCGGTTTTATTCTTTCCTTCAGCATCCTGCATATAACAGGTTTTATTAGGGCAATGGGGTATGCCCTGAGTATGGCCCAGTTCATGAATTGAAACTTTAAATAGTTGAAGCAGTTTTTTGTCTTTACTCAATCTAAATGAGGAAGCAACGCAGGATTTTCCGGGACAGTATCCCAAGCCCATTATTCCCCAATCTTTTATATCACCACTGGTTGTACTAATATCTTTTGTAGTTAATCCTATGGTTAAATGTCCTTCTGGCGTTCTTCTACTTAAATAGCGGATCAAAGAATCGGCTCGATAACGTTTGCGTGGCGAATACCAAGCCAGTTTTGGAAGTGGGATCGACTTTTTAATTTCAATATCCGAATACATTTTTTTGAGTTCGGCATGCACGTAATTTAAATATTCTTTTGGAAGATCATCAAATGGCTGAAGGTCGATGATGATCTTTTTTGTGGAATAGATCTTTGGAGAGTTCGTAAATGAAGAAATGCATAGTGCGAAGAATATTATACTGCTTAGGAATTTCATTTGAATAAAAGTACTGAAGAGATAAGGCTATAACAAGAATGTAAGAGTTAATTAGTTCTAAATCCTATCCCTTAAAGTTCAAAACAAGTGTTATATTGTGGAAATAAACATGGTGAAGGCTTGGATTTTTGTTCACGTTAAGGAGTCCAATGGAATAACGCAACTCAGGAGCAAGTATATAATAGACCATGCGTTTTTCAAATCCAAAGCCAAGGTCAATGGCAAAGTCAGGATTATTACCGTATTTATTTGGATCGCTCAAATACGTCACTGATTCTTTGTCCATCAATGGTAGTTTTACGTTTGGACCTGCTAGTAAATAATATTTGTACTTTGTGTTCTTTGGTCGATAAAGTAGATGTGTTATAAGATCAATATTAATTCGGTAAACATCATAAACACATTCGGTATTGCCGTTTCGCGAATAAATAACACTACAATCATTAAAACTAAGCTCTGCTTTTGGCGAAAGCGCCACTCTTTCGTTTATGGCCTCGCTCATTATCAATCCCAGTCTAAATCCTCCGCCATTTTTTGATCTTGCCGAAGGATTTCCATTAGTTATAACATTAGAATAATTAAGTCCAATATTAAAACCAAACTGAAGTTTTTTAAACTCTAATGTTTCTTTGATCTGTGCGTCTGCTTGCCCTGTTAAGGATAAGATAGCAAGAACCATTACTGCTTTTTTCATTATATGAAATTTAGTAATGGTTTATCCGATAGCGTGTGTTTTATTCGATAACGATACTATTTATGATTTATTGCAAGAGCTTACCGATTTTTTATTTCCTTAGCCTCAAACTTCAATCGAATGGTTATTATTTCTCCCTTTTTAAATGGAATGGAGTCGGTGATGATATCATTCCAATAGGGAACAAACGCCGTGATCTTGCATTTTCCTTCGGGAAACGACCCTTGATATATTCCTTCGGCATCAATTTTAGGTAATACCGTATCGTTATTGAACGTAAGTCGTGCACCGCTTTTGTGTGGCTTTCCATCTGCTCCAACAAACTTTATTTTGAACTTACACTTTCCATCTTTACTTGCTTTTGGTCCGGGTTCTCTTTTAATAGTATAAACACTTTTTTTTGAAGTTTGCGAAATGCAATTAAAACTTAATAAGCATAATAAAATGAAAATGGAATTTTTGAAGTTCATTTTCTAAAGATAATAAAAGTGGTAAAATTTACAAAGATCAAAAAGAGGCCTATTCAATGAGCAATCGTTCTGTTTTTACAGCATTTCCCGACCTTACTTTTATTAAGTAAAATCCTTTTTCAAATTGAGAAGTGGAGATGGTGATATCAGGCTCATTATAATTTTGTTGAAATATTTTCTTGCCGCTAAGATCAATTATTTCTACGCTATAGTTATCACAAATTCCTGTACTGATATTTAATTTAGAGTGAGTGGGGTTTGGGAACATGATAAATGAGATCTCTTTTTTGTGCTCTTTTAATCCAATAGGACTTTTGCCTTTGAACCAAATAGGTGAAGTGATAATGCGCTGTCCGTCCACTTGTTTAATTTCTGCTAAATAATAACGCGCGGTATCATCGGCAATAACCGAATAATCGGTATGCATTAAGGTGTTTGATTGTTTTACAATGGCAATAATAACAGGGTCAATTCCTGAACCTGATTTTCCTGACCATATTTTTATTGAATCCGCTAATTCTCCATCATCATCATTGTGAATTACATTAATGGTTGGTGCACTATTTCCACTCATCGTATCACCCATAATGTTTGTGCCAATTTTAAAATCTATTTTCGCATTCCAATCATCACTTCCATAAAAGTGCATTTTTTTCATGGCGGTGTATAAATTTGCTTCGGTTAGTGATGGTGCCATGATCACTAATCGTCCGGCATTTCCTCTTCCAAAATTCAAATAGTGATTATCATGATCGTAACTCATTCCCAAATGATAACCTCGGTTCAATAAAATTCGGTAGTAAACAAAAAAATCACTGGCAGGGTAGGTGGTATAACCAGCATCGGCAACTAATGCGTTTCCATTTCTAAACGGAACACCAACAATGGCCGAATCGTACATAGCATTATAACTTCCGCCTGCCAAACCATTATAATCGGTATAACTTGGGTGTGCTAAAGTTGCAAAGGCGTTTGGATTGTTTTTTACCAAACGCCACAAACTATCGTAAACAGTTTTGCTATTATAAATATCGTAATTAGGAGCATGACCCGGAACGCCGGTTGTTTCCCAACCAATTAATTGATTAAAACCATAAATAACCACATGCCCGTTTCCACTTGAACTCACGCCGTATTCCATGCCAAACAATGCCAAGAAACTTGAGGTTGTTGCAGCGGTGGCTTCAGCTAATCCTAAGCCATAGCTTGTACGCACCATGCCTGGATTATTGTTATTGGAGTAATGATTATGTTCAGAGATCCCTAAGAAATCAAAGTGTTGAGAAAGTTTAGCATAAGCATAAGCACCCGAAGGTTTACTTACACCTGTTGTTGTTGAATCTTTACTGCCGTCAGAGTATCCTGTGTGTGAATGAAGATTACCAAAATAATAATTAAGGGTTTGTGATCGTACAAAATAAACGGCAAAAACAAATATCAATATCACCCGAATCCTCATAACACAAAAATAAGGAAAATAAGGGTTGTTTATTGGCCTGTTAATTAATTAACCAAAGCTTTACTTGATCTTTTCTTTCCTAGAGAAATAAGGAAACTTTCTATAAAAGCATCTTCCTTGCGAAGTGAGGTCACCTACGCTGTTAAAATTCCAATTAACGGCCTTGTATTTTAATTTTCGCCCTTTCTTTTTAAATACTTCTCCTTTTACCTGGTAAGTAGTGTCATTTTTGCCA
The DNA here is from genome assembly GCA_016705695.1 of Sphingobacteriaceae bacterium. Classification (GTDB taxonomy): domain Bacteria; phylum Bacteroidota; class Bacteroidia; order B-17B0; family Aurantibacillaceae; genus Aurantibacillus. Next base: position 147,359 of record JADJLA010000004.1, on the reverse strand, counting down.
TCAATAGCTCTTCCTATCATATCTATTTTAGAGTTTTCGCGGATGTTAAATAAATATTGATTTGTTTTTTTAGGAAGCTGGTCTTCTTTTAGATCACTTGCGGTAAGAATAAGATCACCGTTCATTTTATAATACGATTCATTATAGATATTATTGATCGAATAAGTAACCATGCAGTCGTTCTTAAAAGCTGTCCACTTTACATTTTGCGCATTAGGATTTTGTGTAGAGAATTTTGTTTTGATAGTTTCAGGAACTTCGGTCACGGTTTGAGCGGTCCCTAAAGAATAAATAAGGAGAAGCAGTAAACTATAAATTGTTTTTTTCAAGTTGTATAAATATATGAATTTTATTTAAAAGCTATAGTGGTTGTTTCCCATCGCCTCTATGTTTTACCTGCAAACCATAAATGAATTTACGTAAGATCTGATCTTTACACTCACGGTATTGATCTTGGCCTGGCTTACGAAAGAAAGCGCTGAGTTCATGCTTGCTGATACGCATACCTTCTATTTCAAGGATCTCTAAAATATCTTCATCCTTATAATTCAAAGCGATCTTTAGTTTTCTTAAAATGATATTGTTATTCAAATTTGTTTCAGCAACAGGAGGCGGACCTTCTTTTTTTCCGCGACCATAAATAATCAAACCATTTAAAAAGTAAGCGAGTTGATGGTTGCTGATCTCTTCAAAAGATTCATCATCTTCTTTTAAAAGCCAATTGTTTATTTGCGTGCGATTAACGCTTAGCCCTGCCGAATCAAATAGATCTATCATCTCAGCATCTTTAAATTCAAATGCAAAACGGAGGCGGCGAATGATATCGTTGGTGGTCATTAACCGTAAATGTACGAATTAACTTTGTGTGATTTGATCTTGAATTAAGATGAAATATTTACCTTTTTATGAAAATAAAATCTCCGCCTTCATCTCCTACATTTTGAATTACTCCAAATTGAGGCAAACTTTTGCTGTTGTTTGAAACCGGCTGCTCTAAGCTTTGAAATAACTGACTTGCCGTAAAAAATGCTTCTTTATTATTGGTCAATCTATCTATTAGATACTTTAAAAACACGCTTTTGTTTGGTACCGTTTTAAGTGTGCCAGAGGTAATGGCTTTTCTACTTGGTAGTGAATATTTTTGTTTTATAAAACTACTGGCTTCTTGCATATTTACCGAACGTGTTTTAAATATACTTCCACTAAAACACGCGTCGGAAATTAAAAGGGTATGTAATGATTTTATTTTTTTCACATCAGCCACTAATTGATCATTGTACAACCAATTGGAAGGATTGCCAACCTCTGCATCAACTGGCAACCAATATCCAAGATCACTTTCCTTTTCGTAATGTCCATGCCCCGCATAGAATATCAGTAAATTATCTTCCGACGTTATTTTCTTCGACATTTCAGCAAAAGCTATAACAATATCTCTACGAGTCGGATTATAAAGCGCCTTAATATTTTCTTTATCAAAGATGTATTTTTGACTTAATACTTTTTTTAAAGCCATCGCATCTTTTATTGGTAAACTATCCAGATCAGGAATGCCAGGATCGGTATAATTACTGGCTCCAATAATAATGGCATAAAATTTTCCGGGCTTATCAAAATCAACATTGGAGGCATAAATATCTTTAGAATCTTCTTCTTCCTCAGAATTTCTTTTGGTGTTTTTTGCACTGATATCGTTCTTTGGTTTCGTTTCAACTTTTTGGAGTTGATCTAAATTTGAAATGTACTGGTAGAGTTGTGCAACATTTAGATCTAAAATATTAATATTGTATTTATGAGAAGTAGAAACATTGTTTACACCTCCCATCATTCCGATCATTGCAACTGGATTTAGGGGTGGTTTTCAAATGTTCGCGCCCCACAGTGTACTTTCCTTCACGTTGTTTATACTGAATTAATGTATTGTAAAAATCTTTTAGGTTTTTTATAGGATGATTATCGATCTGCTTCCCCCATTTATTCATTAGAAAAATATGTGTTAGAATATCTCCTTGTGGAGCTTTGCCATCTTGATAAGAACCTGCCGCTACTGTTAATTTATAACCCATGTTTACGAGCTTTACACCACCTTCACCCATAGTTGGATTTTGTCCGGCAATTTGTAGCTCTTCATTTGTGGCATGCGTTACCTCAAAACCTACTATCGAAAGAATATTAAGGGCCGGCTTTTCTTCAAAGACCTCGCTCTTTAATTTTTTGTTATCTGTAACAATTGCGGGTTTGTCAATGCTTTGAACGTACTGAGTTAAAAAGACCGAGTTTAAACCGGTAATATTAATAACGTAATGCCTCGTCTTATCATTATGTGTTTTTTCAGCGATAGCAATAATATGATAATTGCCACCTTTTTCTTTATACTGTATTAAAACATTGCAGAAATCTTTTAAACCAAAAATAGCTCGCTGTTCAAAGATCTTCCCAAAATTATTTGTTATTTGAATTTGAGTTAGGATATCACCTTCAACTCCGGGACCCATTGATGTATAGGTTTTGCTTTTGATAATTTTTGGACCTAAATGGGTCAATTTAACTCCTCTGGCACCGGCAGTTGGGTTCATGCCTAAACTAGTTAAGTTAGCATCAGTTACTTCAGCAACTTCAAATCCAATGATGGATTCGAGGTCTATTGATTCACCAGGTGTTTGAGAAAAAATTGGATTTAAAAGAAGAAGCGCGAAAGAAAGGAGTACTTGTTTGATCATTGGTGAATGTAGGGTATATTCCGATCAAAATACTATTTACTTTAGGTTCGAATTTTGTTTAATTTGAGATTTCAACCCAAACTTCATTGTTTTCTTACCAATTCACTAATAATTAATAGATTTCTCACCTTTATCTTCACTTCATTTTTTGCAAAGCTTTCGTATCTTTGCCCCGTATTTATGGAAAAAAGAGTTAGAGTTCGTTTTGCGCCTAGTCCTACAGGCGGTTTACATATGGGAGGTGTGCGTACGGCCCTGTTCAATTACCTGTTTGCTAAAAGACATGGTGGCGATTTTATTTTACGTATTGAAGATACCGATCAAACCCGCTTTGTAGAAGGCGCTGAGCAATATATTATTGATGCCCTTACATGGTGCGGAATTCCGCCTAATGAAGGTGTTGGTTTTGGAGACGGTCCTCACAAGCCTTATCGTCAAAGCGAACGTAAAGAAACCGGCATTTATAAAAAGTATGCCGATAAGTTGATCGAAAGCGGTCATGCGTATTATGCTTTTGATACGTCTGAAGAATTGGATGAAATGCGTAAACGTTTGGAAGCAGCAAAAGTTGTGGCGCCTCAATACAATGTTACTACACGTCAAAACATGCGCAATAGTTTAACGTTGAGTACCGAAGAAGTTCAAAAATTATTAGCAGAAGGAAAACCTTATGTGGTGCGTTTAAAAGTTCCGCGTAATGAAGAAATTCGTTTTAATGATATTATTCGCGGATGGGTTGTGGTAAATAGCGCACAAGTAGATGATAAAGTGCTTTTAAAAAGCGATGGTATGCCAACTTATCATTTGGCCCATATTGTTGATGATATTGAAATGCAGATCTCTCATGCTGTAAGGGGAGAGGAGTGGTTGCCAAGTGCACCGGCGCATATTTTAATTTACCGTTATTTAGGTTTAGAGAATGACATGCCAAAATTAGCGCATTTGCCATTGATCTTAAATCCTGATGGAAATGGAAAGATCTCTAAACGCGAATCGCGCTTTCCTGTGTTTCCATTGAGTTGGAAAGATCCACATAAAGCAACACCATTTGTAGGATATAAGGAGTCGGGATATTTTCCTGAAGCATTTATAAATGTATTGGCTTTATTAGGGTGGAATCCCGGAACAAATGAAGAATTGTTTACTGTAGAAGAACTCGCAAAGCTGTTTGATTTTGAACGCGTGAGTAAAAGTGGTGCCAAATTTGATCCCGAAAAAGCAAAATGGTTCAATCAACAATATTTACGAAAACATTCTGATAAGGAATTGGCAGCTCTGTTCAAGCCAACCTTAATTGAAAAAGGATATACTAATTTATCGGAGCAATTTATTGAGGACTATTGCCGTTTAGTAAAAGAGAAAGCACAGTTTGTTCACGAGTTTTGGCAATACGGTTGCTTTATTTTAGAGGAGCCAACTGCTTACGATGAAAAAGTAATGACCAAAAAATGGAATGCCGATGTAAAGGCATTGTTTGTAAAATTAGCGGATAAATTTACGGCGTTACCAAAATGGGATGCGCACGAACTACACGAATGTTTTGCAGCCGCTACAACCGAACTTGGAAAATTAGACATGCAAGTAATGCGTGTTTTAGTTACAGGTGTAGCAGGTGGACCTCAATTATTTGACGTGATGGCTTTGATGGGGAAAGAAAAAACCCTAGAACGATTTAAGGTTGCGTTTAACAAACTAAGCTAATTTTAGCCATGGTTCAACAGGTTCACCATAAACTCTGGCCGGAGACAACAAGTTTGGTGTGTTAATGCCTGGGTATTTGCAAATATTTCTCCGCGTCTCCGAGTCTCCGTGGCAAAAAAATAGTGCATCAGCATTAAAAAAATCACTAATTTTATTACATGAAAAAGATACTTTTAGCTTCCTTGATCACTATAGCATTTATTGCTTGTAAAAAAGATCCTGTTGAACCGGAACCAACGCCTACACCTCAACCAACCACGGGTTCAATGAAAATTGAATTCGAACCTAAAGTAGGCGATAGCGCACTGGTATTTGATACTAAGAAGTACGTTAATGTAAATACCGACACGTTTAAGGTTAATATTTTTCGTTATTATGTAAGTAATATAGTTCTTACTAAAAGCGATAACAGTACATATTCTGTTCCAAATTCTTATTATAAAGTCAACCACAATGTAGTCGGTAAAAATGTATTAACAATGAGCGGCATTCCGATCGCAAATTATAAAGCCATTCAATTTATGATCGGCGTCGACTCTACACGAAATGTTTCGGGCGCGCAAAGCGGTGATCTAGCTGTGTCGGATATGTTTTGGAGTTGGAGCACAGGATATATTTTTGCAAAACTAGAAGCAACATCTCCTCAATCTTCGGCAGGCGGACAAACTGTTACTTTTCACGTAGGAGGTTTTACAACGCCAAATAACTCTATTCGTACTGCTAATATTAGTTTCGGAAGCTCAACAGCCAATGTAACGGCGGGCACAACGCCTGAGGTGCATTTAAAGAGCGATCTTGCAAAATGGTTTTTTGGAGCAGGGGGCACAGTTACTTTTGCTACCATGAATACAATTATGTCGCCAGGCGCTAACGCGAAAAAAATAGCAGATAATTATGCGCAAAGCTTTTCGTTTGAGCACGTACACAATTAAGCTTTGTGAGAAAATTCCTTTTAATACTTCTTCCTTTTCTTTCAATTAACACTGCCTTAGCCTGCGATATTTGCGGCTGCTTTATGGGCGTGGTTCCATATGACAATCAAAGTAGCATTGCTTTTATGCACCGATATCGTGTGTTTAATGGTTATAGAAATTATCAATCACATTCGCGCTATTTTCCTGCAGGCGCTTATAAAACCACACACGGTGGCGGTCACGATACGCTTCTTACAAAAAATTACTCCAGTGCCGATTACGAAAGCTTTAAGGTGTTTGAATTGCGGACAAAATATTTTATTCATCCGCGAATTGAACTGAATGTATTTGCTTCGGTTGTAAATAATAAAAGCAAGGCTGATTTGGTAAAATTGAGTTATACCGGCTTAGGTGATCCACATTTTTTTGTAGGATATCACATTATTCGTCCAAAACCCGAAGCCGATCTTAGAATGCGATGGATAGTTGGTGCAGGAGTAAAACTGCCTTCAGGAAATTACTATGCCAAAGATGAGAACGATATGCGTTTACCTTTTTTAATGCAACCCGGAACAGGAAGCGTAGATTATTTTTTTTATACAACTTATATGATCGCATATAAAATGGTTGGGTTATCTACTACAACGAATTATAAATTGAATGGTAAGAATTTTTACAAAGAGCAAATAGGCAATAGCTTCACTAACTTTGCATCTCTCTTCTTTCGATACAAAAAGAAAAACTGGATGTTCATGGCTTCTATTAATTCGTATTATGAACGGACAAGCGGTTTATACATTCACAACGTATTGCAAACCGGTACAGAAATGAACGAGCTAATGTGTGGTTTAGGAATGGACGTTTACTACAAGAATATTGGATTAAGCATTGGTGCTCAACGAACAGTTCATCAGCATAATCAAAGTGGCGAATTAAGATCGGTTGGGCGGTTTTTGGTTTCCTTGAGTTATAATTTTAATCAGAGGAAGTATTTGTTTAAAGGGAAGAAAGAGGATGCGCAGTAGGTAATAGAGTACCTCAAGTACTTACTTTATAATGATCCTACCCAACAATTTATTAATACGTTTTTTATTTTGCTCTAAATTCATGATCTTCTCTTGAGTTTTTATAACGTCTTCGTAAGCTTGTTCTTTAAGTTGTTCTTTTAGATCAAGGATGAATGTATTTAGTTTTTTCTCCTTCAAGCTAAACAAAAAATGTTCAGCAGACTTTTTCACTTCGTTCTTTTCGTCGGTTATGATCACGCCAAAACGTCCCCATTTTTCGCTTAAAGCATAATTTATTTGCGCATTACTGATCGCAAAAGTACTGATGGCCGGATTTTGATGTTGCACAAAATAATTGAGTAGGGGTAAGCGCTCGTTTGAAATTTCGTGCATAAATTCATCCATGATCAGCTGATGAATTGGGTCTTCAAAATCAATTTCATCACGGCAAAGTTCCATAATAATGAATTCATCAATGGTCATTTCAATACTATGTTTTACTTTATCTTCGTCTTCGCCCTCAACATCAATCAATATATTTCCGTAATTCATCATTAATCGAAGCAATTCTTTTTCTTCAAAACGAATGATCTCTTCAACTTCTTTCTCCTTTGGTAAACTTAAAAGCTCATTGAGTTCAGGAGTTTCTACAACTTGCTCGTAATTGCTTTTTCCTTTATCCCCAATTTTTCTGCGCAGTTTATTTACTTCGGTTTGAAGGATCTGTTCTTCCATCTCCATGATGTTGGAACATTCCTTAACATACACACTGCGAATGATGGTGTCAGGAATTAACGCGATGTTGGCAACAAGATCTTTTATTACTGTTGCTTTTTTTATGGGGTCATTTTTTGTTTCAGCACTTAACTTTCGTGCTTTGTATATCAAAAAATCCTGCGCGTTCTTTTCTAAATAAACTGCAAACTCTTCGGCGGTAACTAATCTGCTATAACTATCCGGATCATGATTGTCTGGAAACATCAACAGTTTCACATTCATTCCTTCCTCTAGCAATAAAGGAATTGCTCTGTCGCTTGCTTTTTGTCCGGCCTCATCACCATCATACAATACCACAATGTTTGGCGTAAAGCGATGTATGGCTTTTATTTGCTCAATGGTTAAACTTGTTCCGCTGCTTGCTACTACATTTTCAATTCCGGCTTGGTGCATGGCAATTACATCCATGTAACCTTCTACCAAATAGCAAACATTTTTTTGCTGAATGCTTTTTTTGGCCAACGACAAACCATAAAGCACTCGGCTCTTGTGGTAAATATCAGTTTCAGGACTATTAATATATTTAGCAACTTTCTTTTCGGTTGATAAGGTTCTTCCACCAAAAGCAACCACACGTCCGCCTTCATCGGTGATGGGGAACATCACGCGGCCTGCGTAACGATCAAACACATCGGCTTGCGTAATTTCATTTCCTTCAACGTAAGCATTACTTAAAATACTCATTCCGGTCTTGGCCAAATATTTGGAGCGTATCCCGCTTTTACAGCATCGTTTGTAAATGCGCGACGTTCTTCTAAACTGTAACCAATTTGAAATTTTTGAATGATATCAGGTCGTAAACCTCTTTCAATAAAATAACCCAAACCAATGGAGCGACCTTCATCGGTATTATTCATATTGTCTACAAAATACCTTGCGGCATATTGCATTACAATAAGCATACTCTCGCGCTCGTCTAATCTTTCTTTTTCTTCGGGAGTAATTTCCTTCTCAACTACCTCAATAGCATATTTACGAGCAAGCCATTTTAAAGCCTCAGGATAAGAAAGGCTCAAGTGCTCCATAATGAAATTAACGCTGTTTCCTGCCTTCCCGCAACCAAAACATTTGTAGATACCTTTTACGGGCGAAACGGTAAAGGAAGGCGTTTTCTCGCCGTGAAAAGGGCATAAACCCAAAAGGTTAGCGCCTCGCTTTTTTAAAGTGATAAATTCACCTAACACTTCTTCAACTCGTGCTGCTTCAATTATTTTATCTACGGTATCGCGAGGTATCACTTAGCTATCAAATTGGGACCTTAAAGATAGTAAATCACTGACTTGGTTTTAGAAAGTGTTGAAAACTCTTGTTGTCTTGAGTTGCTAGCGATTAACACAAATAAAAAACCCAATCACGGATAGCGAATGATTCAACTATTAATGATCGGGTTAAAGTATTATAAGAGCAAGTACTACTTAAAATCCTGCTTCTGAGCTGTTTTCTGAATTTGGAGAAGATTCTTTTTTGCCTTTTGCTTCGGCAACCACAATAGCTCTCTCAAAATGAGAAGTACCGTTAAGAGCATTGATCGCGGAATTTGCTTCGTCGTCATTTGCCATTTCAACAAAACCATAGCCTTTACTACGCTTGGTTTCTTTGTCCTTAATTATTCTCACGCTGGTTACTTCACCGTAGGTTGAAAATAATTCAGATAAGGCCTGTTCACGCACCTTAAAGCTGATGTTACTTACAAAAATGTTCATAATTTCTCGTCTAGTTTAGTATAGTAAAGATAGACAAAAAACCGAAAAAACCAAAAAAAGTGTTAAATTTTAGGCCAAATGCCCTAAAACGCCCTTAAAACAATTTAGCCTCAACGCTTATCTCAACGTTAGCGTCTTTTGGAAGCCTAGCGGCCTGTATTGTAGCCCTGGTAGGGAAGTCACTTTTAAAGTAACTGGCGTAAACTTCGTTCACATGAACAAAATTATTGATATCGTTCAAAAATATCGTTGACTTTACCACATTGTCAAATGAACACCCGGCTGCTTTTAAGATCTCACCAATGTAATCCATTACGATCTTTGTTTCTTCCTTAACTGTTGTTTTGATCAATTGTTTACTTTGAAGATCCATAGCAATGGTACCGCTTAAGTAAACAGTATCGCCAACTATCAATGCCTGGTTGTAAGGACCAATAGGTGCCGGGGCATTTGGGGTATTGATTATTTTCTTCATGATAGGTTTTTAACGCCTCAAAATTAGCAATATTTTCTTACCACGAATCCATAAGCGGTCAAATAAGTCATTAACCAGTTAAGCCAAAACAAATTATAGTTTGTAACTTCAACAACAAATCCGAATCAATGATCTTCCTGCTTTTTAAAGAGAGTGTATTGTTTGCCTGGCAGGCGCTTGTGGGCAATAAGCTTAGATCATTTTTAAGTTTGTTGGGAATTACCATTGGCATATTTGCTATCATTTTAGTGTTCACCATTGTTGATAGTTTAGAAAATAATATCCGATCATCTGTACAATCGCTCGGAAGTAATGTGATCTATGTTCAAAAATGGCCTTGGAGTTTTGGTGAAGATTACCCTTGGTGGAAGTATATGAATAGGCCATTACCCAAGTATGAAGAACTAGAAGAATTACAAAAATATAGCAAGACCACCACAGCTATTGCCTTTAGAATGGGGCAGAGAAAAACCGTGAAACACGGATCCAATAGTATTGAGAGAGTAATTATTGCAGGCATTTCGCAGGATTATAACAAGATAAAAAGTTTTGATCTTGCCGAAGGAAGATATTTTACAACTGCCGAAACAGATGCGGGCTATGCTGTTGCCATTATTGGATCGCAAGTGAGCGACGGTCTTTTTCCAAACGAAGATCCTATTGGAAAAGACATAAAAATAAATGGCTATAAATGTTCTGTAATTGGCGTTGTGAAAAAAGAAGGTGAGAGCATGCTTGGCCCAAGTATGGATACACAGGTAATGGTGCCCTATAATTTTGGTCGGAGATTTTTAGATGTAAAGTCAGAGAATGCAGATCCATTTATCATGGCCAAAGCAAAACCCGGCATTACTAATGGAGAAATGAGTGATGAGTTAATGGGTATTATGCGTTCGGTGCGCAGATTAAAACCTTATGCAGATCAAAATTTTGCTCTTAATGAAATTAGTTTGCTTAGCCAAGGCTTTGATATGATGTTTGCCGTGATAGGTAACGCAGGTTGGATCATTGGAGGATTTTCTATTTTAGTTGGAGGATTTGGAATTGCCAATATCATGTTTGTTTCTGTTCGCGAAAGAACTAACATAATAGGTATTCAAAAAAGTTTAGGTGCAAAAAATTATTTCATCCTTATTCAGTTCTTAACCGAAAGTGTTTTATTAAGTTTGGCAGGAGGGGCTATTGGATTATTGCTCACCTATCTAATTACTCTTGCCGGAAAAGACGCTATTGATATGGATATTAGTTTATCGGCAACAAATATATTTTTAGGACTTACAGTATCTTTACTAATTGGTGTGATTAGCGGTTTTATTCCTGCTTATGGCGCTTCGCAATTAGATCCTGTAGAAGCCATACGAAGTAATTAATGAGACCAAAAGTTATAAGTATAATTTGTATCATCGGTTTTATACTGGTTTTGATCTCATTTCCTCAAGTGTTCTCGCCCGGCATCAAAAAAATCGGGATGTTCACACCTGCCATTTATGGTGCCATTATTGCATTTCAGTTTATTTCTTTTGTAGGATTATGGCATTTTAAACAATGGGGTGCTTTAGGCTTTGCGATAGTGTTCTTTTGTAAGATCTACTTCAATATTCTCATTAACGAAACCGGCGTAATGTTCTATATCTATATTGGTATTTCGCTTTTCTCACTCATTTATATTTTAAAGTATTTTAGGCAAATGAGTCCTAATTTTTAGTTGAAGACTGCTCCGAAATGTAACTCGTTTTGCCACAGATTACACAAATTTCCGCAGATTTGTGCGCGGGTTTTTTATTTATTAGAACCAGCTGTCATGTTTTAATCTGTGAATTAAATCTGCGAGAATCTGCGCAATCTGCGGCATAAAAACAGATTTATCCCAGCCTCTATTGTCTTACCCTTTAGATTTGCGTAATTTTATAAACCCAGATTGGTGTAATTAGTAAAATTCGTGGCTTCTATCATTACTGCTCTAAATGGCAGCTTTTCCTTTTTTTAACTTTTCCTCCGTCTGCCATTTTAAAGAAATCATCTAAAAATGGACCTGATACAGATAATTGTTTTGTTTTATTCAAATTTTTTTGTATAACTTTATAGGAGAGACATAAATTATTCACTCAACAAGACATACATTTTAATCACCCGCACACATGATTGCCGAAGTAGGAACACCAGAATTAATAGAATCACTAAAAAGCTTTTTTGGCTTTGACAAGTTTAAAGGAACTCAAGAAAAGATCGTTAAAAGCATACTAGCTAGTAAAGATACATTTGTAATAATGCCAACAGGTGGCGGAAAGAGCTTGTGCTACCAGCTACCTGCTATATTAAATGAAGGAACTGCTATCATAGTTTCGCCATTAATTGCTTTAATGAAGAATCAGGTAGATGCTATCAGAGGTTTTAGCGACCAAGATGGTATTGCCCATTTTTTAAATTCATCGTTAAATAAAGCAGATATACTTAAAGTAAAAAAAGACGTTACAGATGGTAAAACAAAATTACTTTATGTAGCTCCTGAAACATTAACTAAAGAGGATAATTTAGCTTTCTTCAAGGAATTTAAAATTTCATTTTTTGCTATCGACGAAGCGCATTGTATTTCGGAGTGGGGACATGATTTCCGTCCGGAGTACCGTCGTTTACGTCCGCTAATAGATTCGTTAGGAGATAATATTCCGGTAATGGCATTAACTGCTACCGCAACTCCTAAAGTACAACAGGATATTCAAAAGAACCTTGGTATGCAAAATGCCAATGTGTTCAAATCATCATTTAACCGTTCTAATCTTTATTACGAAGTGCGCCCTAAGCAAAACGTAATTAAAGAAATTATTAAATACGTAAAGCAAAATGCCGGCAAAAGCGGTATTATTTATTGTTTGAGTCGTAAAAAAGGTAGAAGAGGTAGCAAATGTTTTAAAAGTAAATGGTGTAAAAGCTTCTGCATATCATGCGGGGCTTGATGCTAAAGAGCGTGCAAAAACGCAAGATGGTTTTTTGATGGAAGATCTGGATGTGATCGTTGCTACGATCGCATTTGGAATGGGAATTGATAAACCGGATGTGCGTTATGTTATTCACCACGATATTCCAAAATCATTAGAAGGTTATTATCAGGAAACAGGTAGATCCGGTCGCGATGGCGGCGAAGGAAATTGCCTTACTTTTTATAGCTACGATGATATTATTAAGCTGGAGAAATTCATGAAGGATAAACCGGTGGCAGAACAGGAAATAGGGAAACAAATGTTGGCCGAAACGTCGTCGTTTGCCGAAACCAGTAGTTGCCGTCGCAAATTCTTACTGCATTATTTTGGAGAAGAATTTGAAGAGAAGAAATGTAATGAGATGTGCGACAACTGTCGTCATCCAAAACAAAAATTTGAAGCGAAGGAAGATCTTGAATTAGTTATTGAGGCTGTTGTTGAAATGAAAGAGAAACACAAATTACGTGATGTGATAAATGTGTTGATGAGTACTATGACCGCTACGGCAAAATCATACAAACATAACACGCTCGAAAGTTGGGGTAAAGGAATAGAAGATGATAAAGAAGAGCGTTATTGGCAAGCCGTGCTTCGTCAGGCCATTGTAAATGATTATTTGATAAAAGATATTGAGAATTATGGTTTATTAAGAGTGAGTGATAAAGGACATGCCTTCTTGAAAAAACCACACAGCATTAAATTCACCCGTGATCATGATTACAGTAATACTGATCGTGGTGGTGATGATGATGCAATGATGGGTGGAAAAGGTAGCGCAGCTTCGGATGAAGTATTGTTTGGCATGTTAAAGGATCTAGTAAAGAAAATAGCGAAAGCAAAAAATTTACCACCTTATGTTATTTTTCAGGAAACATCTTTGGAAGAAATGGCTATTCAATATCCTATTACCAACGAAGAAATGACCAAGATAAGTGGTGTAGGTTCAGGTAAAGCGGTTAAGTACGGAAAAGCATTTATTGATCTCATAAAAAAATATGTTGATGAGAATGATATTGAGCGACCAATGGATATGGTTATTAAATCGGTTGTAAACAAATCGGGTTTAAAGGTGTATATCATTCAAAACATTGATCGTAAGGTTGGTTTGAAGGAAATGGCCAAGAGCAAGAGTATTACAATGGATGAATTGATCTCGGAAATTGAGACCATTGTTCAATCGGGTACAAAAATGAATTTGAATTATTACATCAACGATATAATGGACGAAGAGAAGCAGGAAGAAGTGTTGGAATATTTTAAAGAGAGTACAACTGATAGTATCGATGAAGCCTTAAAAGAATTAGGTGGCGATGAATATACTGAACAAGAATTGCGCATCATGCGAATAAAATTCTACTCCGAATTTGGAAATTAAAATTAGTCCGCCGATGGCGGACTTTTTTGTTTTAAACCACGAAGGACACTTAAGAAGGACGAAGTTCACGATGATCCTTCGTGAGCTTCGTGAAAAACTTCGTGATCTTCGTGGTTAAATGTGTCTAAGATCTCTACAATACCAAAACCCGCTCTCGTATGAGAAAGAGCGGGTTGGTATGATCTGGTGAAGATATGCTTGTGAGTTTATCTATCAGACCAAACGTTATAGGGCTTAACGTAATAGTATTATTTTATGGCGAAGGTTACGCTGCTAACTTTATTAAGGATATTTATGGCTTCTTTTTGTTTGCTGATCGCAATGCCTTCCATTTCTTCGGCATTTTGCATGGTGCCTAATTTACCGGCATTATTTGGCATCGCGTAAGCTTCTTGTCGCATTTCTTTTGCAAGCTTAAGTGTTTGTTCTGCTTCCAACTTTAATTGTTCCGAGCGGTTAATGAAGTTATCATTTACGTTGGGATCTTTTAAAAGGGCAGAGTAAACTTCCTCAACAAATTGAAATGTTTCAAGGTTGAATTTACCGTAGATCTCTGATGCTTGTATTTGAAGTGACTCTACTTGTTTAGCAATTTTATTTGCGGAGGCTATGAGTTGTGCTTTTTCTTGACCTTTTTTGGTATTGGCCTGTGCACGCAGTTTCTTTTCAGATAACTGGAGTTCTTCTGCTTGGATATTGTATTTTTTTGCGTCTTCTAAAGTAGAAGTACTTTGAAGGCTTTTATTATAAGCCGACATTGAACCACCTACATTTAAGTTTTCGAATTTACTTTTTTTAGGCGCTTGGTTCCCTTGTGTTTGGCCGCATACCGTTACCTGAACGGTAAGTGCTAAAGCTATTAGTGTAAATGTTGTTTTCATAACAGTTAAGTTTTAAATAGATTAATGTTTTGTTCATGTTTTTTATTTTTTTCTTAATGTATTCACGAATCTTCGATTTCATTTTTCGTTTAAGTTTTTAGTTTTAAATTGTTTTGTTAGATATGTGTTTTTTAGTGTACCAGCCCCCGTAAGCATTGAGCGATGAGGGGTTATTGGTTAGTTAGGGGTTTTGTATTATTGTACGAGACCATTTTTAAAAAGGTTCGTTTTTTTCTACATATTTTTAGAAACATACCATTTCTTATTTAAGAACTGATATTTCTAAATTGTTTTAAAATACTATGAATGTGCTGTAATCCTTTCAGGACAAGCATTTGGTGGATACTGAATAAAACAGAAAAAATATTTTTTAGGATTGTAACTTTGTTCGTTTTTCTATCAAAAACAAAAAAGTCTCAGCGTTAACCGAGACTTTTAGTTTAATAAAATAGGAATTTACAGCTTAATAATAGTTACTCTCAAGGTGCCTTGTAACTGTGGAGCCGAACTGCTGCTTACATTTGCATTTGCGCTTCCGGCTGCACCACTTACTGCTTTTACTTCAAACGTGTGCGAGCCTGCCGTTAATGTATACGCTCTTTCCATTGACCAATTTTGTATCAATTGAGCTAATGCTGTTGTGTTTGCAATTGCTATACGTCTTTGCCCACCAGAAGCAGAAACTGTACCGTCAACAAAAATACCAATATCTAGAACGGAGAAAGTTGTGTTAGTAGCTCCTGTAGATTGAATACCACCGTCAGTACTCACAATTACTTTACAGTTTGCAGGAACAGTGATGGTTTGTGCTAATCCCGGGATCAATGTATATAAAGAAGTAGAAGTTGATACAACTAATTGCGCAGTACCGTAAACTTCATAAACATCTTGCCCGGTTGTGCCGGCAGGGCCAGTAGGGCCAGTATTTCCGGTAGGGCCCGTAGGACCCGTGTTTCCTGTGGGACCAGCAGGGCCAGTATTTCCAGTAGGACCAGTGAGGCCTGTGGGACCAATTGGACCGGCAGGACCAACAGGACCGTTTGCGGCATATAATGCATAAGGAACGCTTAGAAATTGCGATGCGCCCATATTTACAAAGCCCGCGCCAAAGTCAACCTCTTGTTCAATGAATTTTGTGTTCACACCCCAATTGATCGCACTAAATGTACCCGTGAGTGGGGTTCCTGTTCCAAGATTTAAATTATACAAACCATAAGGACTTGTTGTTGTATTGTGAGTTTCTTGATACACAATTGGCCCGGCAGCGGAGTTGTCGCGAATAGCAATTCTTACAGAAATAACTTGACTATTTAATGCAAGACCTGCTGAATTACGTGCAATACCTTGGTATTTTATAGATTGTGGAATTTGTGCTTTTAAACTAATTGCCAATAGCAAGCAGATAGAAGCTAGGAGTAGTTGTTTTTTCATGAGGTCTTTTATTAATGTGTTTTATTTAGTTTAACTGTTTTGATGAACGAAGGATTTGTTATGCGTAAATAATAATTACCTGCTGTATATTTACTCATATTCAAATGTATTGGACTTGTATGTTCAGTTATTTTTACGTCAACAACGTAAACTAATTTGCCCATTGCATCTAAAAGTTCAAGTTGATAGGTGTTACTTTCAAGATCCTTGAAACTTACGCTTAATACTTCTGAAACTGGGTTTGGGTAAACTAAAATATTTTTATCATGACCTTGTTCTTTTATTAAAGTTGCAACACCAAGTTCGGGCTGATGAAAACCCATGGTTGTAATTTTTGTCGTTGTAGTATAAGTTTCGCTAATAGGTTCACCAATTGTCCAGGAAATAGATCCTCCTGCAGCAACATTGTAACCGCCTTGATTTGAATAAACCATTGGAGTTACCGTTTGTGATCTCATTAGGGAAGAAACAACACATAAACCAAGTAGAATATTTTGTTTTCTCATTATAAAGGATTTATCAGCACAAGTTAGAGCTTTTAGAGATGGGAGTTTTAACCGTTAGGGCAGAAAATGCCCCTTGTTGATAATTTGTCAATTTCGCCTGGTGGGCCCTAAAAATCTGAGTTTTGTTGTTAACACCCCCTCATTTTTGAAGTAATTCGTCTAAAAAATGACTTTTTACGTTTGGTACCCCCCATTTTTTGACCTATTTTTACCAATAATTAGTAAAAAACCTATTTAACCCCCTATAAAAATGAGCACCAGACGTATTTTAGCATTACAAGAGGCCATAAGCCGAAAACCCATTGAGCTTAACAAACCTAATGAGCAAGTATCAAAATATTACGGCTCTAATGTATTTGGGCAAGATGCCATGCGTGAATTCCTTTCGGAAGAAGCGTTTCAAAGCATTCAACAATCCATGAATCAAGGTACGATCGTAGAGCGTAAAATGGCCGATCAAGTTGCGGCTTGCATGAAAGCTTGGGCTCAAAGTAAAGGTGTAACACACTTTACACATTGGTTTCAAACCATTATCGGGAGCAACTGCCGAAAAGCATGACGGATTTTTTGAACCCATTGAAGGCGGAAGAGCTATTGAACGTTTTAGCGGAAACGCATTAGTTCAACAAGAGCCCGATGCATCTTCATTTCCAAATGGTGGAATTAGAAATACATTTGAAGCACGTGGTTATACCGCTTGGGATCCAACATCGCCTGCATTTATATGGGGAGAAACATTATGTATCCCAACAATTTTTATTTCATACACAGGTGAGTCATTAGATTTTAAAACACCATTATTAAAATCGTTACATTCTTTAGACAAAGCAGCAACCGATGTTTGTCAATATTTTGACAAGAACGTAACTAAAGTAATTGCAACACTTGGATGGGAGCAAGAATATTTTTTAATTGATTCGGCATTATATAATATTCGTTTCGACTTACAGCAAACCGGCCGTACTTTATTTGGACACGCGGCTGCAAAAGGACAACAATTAGAAGATCATTATTGGGGATCAATTCCTGAAAGAGTTGCAGCTTACATGCGCGATTTTGAATACGAAGCACATTTATTAGGGATACCTGTTCGTACACGTCATAACGAAGTTGCACCAGCGCAATTTGAATGTGCACCGGTTTTTGAAGAAACAAACTTAGCCGTTGACCATAATTTATTATTGATGGATGTAATGGAAAAAGTTGCTATCCGTCATAATTTCCGTGTATTGATGCACGAAAAACCTTACGCTGGTGTTAATGGAAGCGGTAAACATAATAACTGGAGCTTAGCAACTAATACCGGAAAGAATTTATTATCACCAGGTAAAACCCCTAAAACAAATTTACAGTTCCTAACGTTCTTTATTAATACAGTAATGGCAGTTCACGAACATGCCGATCTATTACGCGCATCTATTGCATCTGCAAATAACGATCATCGTTTGGGAGCAAATGAAGCACCTCCTGCAATTATGTCGGTATTTTTAGGACAACAACTTTCAAATGTATTAGATGAATTAGAGAAAGCGGTTCACAATGGAAAAATGAGTCCTGAAGAAAAAACAGCTTTAAAAATGAATATTGGTCGTATTCCTGATATTTTATTAGACAATACTGATAGAAACAGAACATCGCCATTTGCTTTTACTGGAAATAAATTTGAGTTCAGAGCGGTTGGTTCTTCGGCAAATTGTGGCGGACCAATGACGGTGCTTAACGCTATAGTATCTGAGCAGTTAATATCGTTTAAGAATGAAGTAGACGCATTAATGAATAAAAAAGTGGAGAAGGACGAAGCTATTTTTCAAACGCTAAAGAAATACATTATTGCCAGTAAGAAAATTCGTTTCGAAGGAAATGGTTATGGCGATGAGTGGAAAGCAGAAGCGAAGAAGCGTGGTTTGAGCAATATCCCAACTACACCGGGTGCTTTGGAAGCAATGATCTCGAAAAAAACATTGGCGATGTTTGAATCGCAAGGAATTTTGAATCATCGTGAACAAGAAGCGCGTTATGAGATCGGTTTGGAAACATACACTAAAAAAATTCAAATTGAGTCGCGTATCATTGCTGATATGGTAAACAATCAAATATTACCGGCCGCTATTTCTTATCAAAAAAATATAGTTGACAATGTAATGGGGTTAAAAACTATTTTATCGGCGGAGGAATTTAAAAAGGCAGCTGAGATCCAGTTAAATCTTATTCATGAAATTAGTGAGAGAGTTAATATTATTAAGAAGGCGGCCGACGAAATGCGTGAAGAGCGCAAGAAAGCGAATAATTTAGATTCGGAAAAGAAAAAGGCTCATGTGTATTGCGATAAAGTAAAATCGTATTTTGAAGTGATCCGTTATCAAGTTGATAAACTAGAATATATTGTAGACGATAAAGTTTGGCCATTGCCAAAATATCGCGAGATGTTGTATTTGAGATAAAACAAAAAAGCCCTTCAAATTTTGAAGGGCTTTTTTATGAGTAAGCTTAAAGTTTTTCCTGAAGCATGAAATCAAGCTCCTGAAGCGTGGTGTTTAAATTCTTTTTTGTTTCGCTTACCGCATCTTTTAGATCGGCTTTTCCAAGACTGTATTGTAGCTCAAGATTCTCAACTTTGGTCCTTAAACCTCCAATGATACCGGTACCATTCTTATAATCCATTTTAGATTCGTGAAGGAATTTTTGAGGTCCTTACTGAATTCATTCCATTTATTTTTCGCTTCAGCCTTTCCTAAAGCTGTTTCTAATTGAACCTCTTCAAGAGTGGTTGCAAAGCTTCTTAAACCTTTAATGAATCCGTCGGCTAAATGTTTATTATTTTCCATGATGTTAATTTTGGTACAAAGTTAAGGTCATTATTGACTTTGTTTTATGACGGCCATCTTATATTAGATATGACCTTTGTCATGATAACGTTTTTAACTTTATTTAAATGCGTATTCCTACAACACAAACGTCGTCTACTTGCTCAAGGCTACCTTTCCACTTTTCGAAAGAGTGGGTGAGTATATCTAACTGTTCATTCATAGACTTGGAAGAGTTTGCAAGCAACAGTTCTTGAAATTGCTTGTATTTAAACTTCTTTGCTTTAGGTCCTCCAAACTGATCGGCGTATCCGTCTGTAAATAAAAATAGAACATCGTCCTTACTTAAATTGAGTGAGTGTGACGTGAATGGTTTCTTATTATCTGCTAATCCAATGGGTTGCTTATCAGCCTTTATTTCAACTAAATTGTTATTATTGATATACCATAATGGATTATTAGCTCCCGACCATTGAATATTGCTCAAATTATTTCTTGAAATACAAAGTAAACTAATATCCATACCGTCTTTTACTTCTTCACCGCTTTTTCTTAACGTCTCAACAACCAGCTCCCTTGTTTTGTCTAAAATTTCTCCTGGTTTAACAAGACCAAATTCTTTTACCGATCGGGATAATGAATTAGAACAAACTACACTCATTAGAGCACCTGGAACACCATGTCCGGTACAATCGGCTGCTGCATAAAAAATATAAGTATCGGTAACTTCAAAAAAGTAAAAATCTCCGGCAATAATATCCTTTGGTCGGTAGAATAAAAAACTATTCTTTAAATGGTGTTTAATTTCCTCTTCGCGTGCTAAAATTGCTTTTTGAATTCGCTGAGCGTAATTTATAGAATCGAGTATCTCTTTTTGCTTGTCCTCTACCAATTCCTTTTGTTTTTCTACTTCATGTTTTTGTTCGGTAATGATCTTGTTCTTTTGTTTATTTTGCTTTAAACTTCTTGAAATAATAACAATTATAATAAACATTAGAATTAGTCCAACACTTACTGATATTGTTATGATGCTTTGTTTCTTTTTCTCTGCATCATTCAGCACGTCTTTTTTATCTTGTTCAGCTTTGGCTAAGGTTTGTTTTCTTTCATAATCATATTGTAATTGCGATTGAATGATCTTTTTTGTATTTTCTTTGTTGTAAACAGAATCTCTAAAAGCAATATATTTTACATGGAAATTGTATGCTTTTTCGTATTGACCCATAGTTGAATATAGTGCACTTAAATTTCCCCAACATTCATCAAGAAGATCGCTGTAGCCGTTTTCCTCAGCAATTTGTAAAGCTCTTAACAGATTTTTTTCGCTTTCCGCAAATTTTTTCAACTTGGAGTAATCTCCACCAATTTCAACATACCATGTGGCGCAGGTCATAAGGTCGTTAAATTTTAACGAGATATTTAAGGCTTGTTGACTTTTTTCTAAAGCCATGTAATAATACTCATTGGCTTTTTTTTCATTGCCTGCGTTTAAGCAAGAATCGCCAATATCGGAATATACTGTTCCTAAATTTCCAAGCGAAGTGGCTACAATACTACTATCTCCATTTTCTGCCGCGATCACTTGGGCAAATGAATAGGAATCGATCGCTCTTTTTCTTTTACCTATATCGGCATATAAATTCCCTATATTGGAATAATGTCTTGCCAAGCCTTCATTATTCTTCAACTCGCTATCTAATTGTATAGCTTTTAATAGGCATTCCTCGGCTTTTTTATAATCTTTTTCATTAAGGTAGGTAAGACCTACATTTCCGGTGATTCTTGCTACACCCGATTTTTGCTTGAGCTCCTCATAGTCTTTAAGGGCTTTTAAATTATATTCTAACGATTTGGTTGGATTAGCCAGATCATTATACACCATAGCAATGTTTCCATAAACATTGGCACGTCGTGACTTAGAAAAGTTTATAACCACCCTGTCCGTTTCGTTTTTAATAGACTGATCCCAAGAATTAGCCGACAATAAATAATTTTCTAATGATTTTTCAAGTTGGGTTAAACCGTAGTAAGCAAATGCGCGCTGATAATATGCACCAGCAAGACCTTTGCTCCAATTAATTTTTATTGAAAGTTCCATGGCCTTTTTTGCAAAGAATAGTTGTGAATCTGGTTTTTCAGCTAGTTTTGCCGCAGAAGAAATGAATTCCTTAACGCGAACAGAATCTTTTAGATCTTGAATACTGTTTTGTGCTCTTAAATTGAACATAAACATAAGTAAGCATATCAATATGTTAATTCTTGCTTTCATTTAGATCTTTATTCCAATCACACAAACATCATCAACTTGTTCTAATTCGCCCTTCCAGTTGGTGAATCTCTCTTCCAGTATTTTTACCTGTTCTGTTGAATTTATTGAAGAAATGGACTCAAGAACTTCCTGAAATTGTTTGCGTTTGAATTTCTTTGCCTTTAGTCCACCAAACTGATCGGCGTAGCCATCGGTAAATAAAAATATCATATCTCCTTTATCAAGCGAAATAGAGTGGGAGGTAAAAGGCTTTGGCGCATCGTATAAACCAATGGGCTGCTTATCGGCTTTAACTTCTACAAGTGCATTACTTTTTACATACCAAAGCGGATTGTTTGCTCCGGCCCATTGTATGTTTTCTAACAAGTTCTTTCGCGAAAAAGTAATTAAACTTATGTCCATGCCGTCTTTTACTTCTTCACCACTCTTTCGTAACGTTTCTACAACTAACTCTCTTGTTTTATCTAGAATTTCTCCGGGTTTAACTAGGCCAAATTCTTTTACCGATCGCGTTAATGAATTAGAACAAACTACACTCATTAGAGCACCTGGAACACCATGTCCGGTACAATCGGCTGCTGCATAAAAAATATGAGTATCGGTAACTTCAAAAAAGTAAAAATCTCCGGCAATAATATCCTTTGGCCGGTAGAATAAAAAACTATCCTCTAAATGGTGTTTAATTTCCTCTTCGCGTGCTAAAATTGCTTTTTGAATTCGCTGTGCGTAATTTATAGAATCGAGGATCTCTTTTTGTTTATCTTCAACTAAATGCTTCTGTTTAGTAATGATATCAGCTGAATTCTTTTTTTGTTTATAAGCTCTAAATGAAACGAAAAGGAGTAGGAGAATAGCTGAAAGCCCTAATAGAAGCAAATTACGTTGTTTATTTTGAGATTCTATTTCAACGGTTTGTTCGAGCAGCAAATTCTCTTTTTTGGTAATATCGTATTTTACTTCCATTTCGAGCATTTTACCTTTTTGTTTCTCAATATCCAAGCTATCATCATATTGTTTAAAAAGAGTGAGGTTTTCATAAGGCGCTTTGTGATCATTAAGTATGGAATATTCTATTGCTAAATTTTTATAAGAATCTTTTCTAGCCTCTACTAATTTAAGCGAATCTGCTAAAGAACGACTTCTTTCAAAGTACTCTATGGCCTGTTTATGTTCTCCCTTTTTTTGCTTAATTGAACCTAATACATAAGTGCAATTAGTTATTCCGTACATATTATTAGTAATAGTATACATTGCATGTGACTCAAGTGCTTTTTGTGTAGCTGACATAAGATCTCCCTTCGCGAGATATGCTTCTGCTAAACCTAAAACACAATTTGCGGTATAAGCTTGCTTATTATTCCTTTTCAATATAATTTCTGCTTTTGAAAGGTGCCAAATTGCAGAATCATAGTTCTTTTGATCCATTTCACCTATGGCAATGTTAACATGAGTGTTTGCATAACCTACTTGATCATTGTTGTTTTTCTTGTAAGTCAATAATTCATAGTAATAATGCTTACCCTTTTCGTACTTTCCAAGCTTTGAACATAAATTTCCAAGCATCCCGTGCAAGATAAATTGTTCATGAGGTTGCCCTTCTTTTTGAATGAAAGTAAGGCCTTCCAATGCATACTCCATACCAAGATCATAAATATTATTATAAAAAAGAGTGGTTACTAGTGAAAGGTATATTTTAGCTCTGTTGTTCTTGTGACCTATTTTTTTGCTGAGATTAAGTGCTGAAATAAATTGCGGGATGTGCTCTTTTGATTTAAATAGATTGTACTGAGTTCCTAATTTATAAATTGCATTTACTTTATTAGAATCATCCGGTGCCGTAGCGATGAATTTCTTAAGTGAGTCAATAAAAATTGATTCTTGCGCATGAATTTCAGAGACAAAGAGAAGAGCTATAACTAAAAGAAAATATCTCATATTCTTATGCCAATTATGCAAACATCATCTACTTGTTCAAGTTGACCCTTCCAATTCTCAAAATTTTCCTCCAATGCCTGTTTTTGCCTTTGCATAGTTTCCTTATTCAGAGACAGTAATTGATTTGCAAGTGTTTTATATTTATATTTTTTTCCTTTTGGTCCTCCAAATTGATCGGCATAGCCGTCGGTGAACATATAAATACAGTCGCCTTTTTTTAAGGGCACCTCCTGATCGATGAATGTTCTCTTCTCGTATTCCGTGGTAGCGGTAATAGCTTGTTTTATTGGCGCCAATTCAATGAGCGCGCCATCTCTAATTATCCAACATGGATTATTAGCACCGCAGAATTTTAGTAAATTATTATTGATATCAATTATTCCAAAAGCAATATCCATCCCGTCTTGGATCTTATCGTTATCGTCGGATGTTCGAAGGTTCTTTGGCAACTCTGTATTCATAAAATTCAGAACATCCGCAGGTGTCATGATGTTTGGATTATAAACAGTTTGATTAAGTAAAGTACTGTTGAGCATGCTCATAAAAGCACCAGGCACCCCATGGCCTGTACAATCAGCAGCTGCAAATACAAATGTGTTTTTATTGATACTCTTTTCTTCTAAATGAACCATCCAATAAAAATCTCCGCTCACAATATCTTTTGGTTTGAATAGGATGAAACTTTGCTCGAACACTGATCGCAATGTTTTTTCAGAAGTAAGTATAGCTTTTTGGAGACGCTTAGCATATTTAATTGAGTCGAGGATCTCTTTCTGCTTTTCTTCAACTTGGGCTAGCGCGTCTTTTAATTGAATGGTTCGTGCGGTTACTTTATCTTCAAGTAGTAACTTTTCAGCCTTTAGTTTTCTTTCGCGAAGCCTTATGTAGGTAATAATTCCGGCTATTACTGATATGATGATGATGATATTAAACCAAATTGTTTTCCAAAAGGGCGGAGTAATAGTAAATACAAAAGTGGTTGGCGTTTTATTCCATTGGTCATCATTGTTGCATGATCTAACCATAAATGTGTAAGTTCCGGGAGGAATACTTGAGTAAGCAGCTTCGTGAACTTCTGTTACCGGAGACCAATTCTTATCAAGCCCTTCTAGTTTGTATTGATATTTTACATTTAGCGGTGAGGCTAGACATATTCCGATATAAGAGAAGGTAAGATGATCATTGTCGTAAGATAACTTTAACGATGTTGGAATGCTTTCGTTATTGAGTGTTTTACTGTATTGACTCCAATCAACATCCTTTAAAAATAATTTAATGCTAAGTATGTGCGTTCTGGTCTCTGTAGTATTTATCTCATCAAATCGCGGGTCGTAAAAGTAGGCTCCTTGGTCGGTTTTTATCCATGCAGATCCATTTTCTTCACAAAACGCTACATCTGTTTCCGAATTTATAAAGCCCTCTCCTTTGCCATAAGATCTTATTGTTTTACTTCCGTCATAATTATATCGCTTAAGGTCCATTATATTTAAACCTTTATCTGTACCAATTAGTAATTTATTCTTTACAATATGCAAGGAATTAATATTATCAGTAAGTAGTCCATGAAACTCAGTTATAGAATCTTTTATTTCTAAAAGTGTATCAGAGATGAAAACACATTTAAACACACCTCGCCCTCGTGTTCCGATCCAATAGTTTCCTTTTATATCATCGCAAACTGCTGTTGCCGGGTCGTTTATGAATCCTCTGCGTTGACTAAAGTTAATAGTTGTTTTGCCATTATAATAGTTTACACCCTTAAAAAAATTGAATAACCATAAATTATTTTTTTTGTCTTCATAAAGTTTTTCATACGTATTTAAATCCCTATTATAAATATTTAGCTTTATAGAATCAATTACACCCCCATTTCTATGTCTTACAGCTCCATTTGATTCTAATCCTATAATGAGATCATTGTTATGATCGTTTATAACAGCAAAGCCATACATTTTTGGATCAAGACTTATTTTGTCGTTATTTATTCTGTAGCCGTAACCGCCATATCCCAATGCTAAAACTTCATTGTTAGGCCGAATGACGGAACACATGATCTTAGACATTTTATTTCCATCAAATTCGGTCAATTTTTTTTTGAAGTTATTGTTTAATGGGTCTACATACATTAATCCATTTTCTGAAGTGAACCATATTTTTCCATCAGGAGCTTTATGAATTCCAATTACATTATTATTTACTAGACCACTTTTATCAGTGAGCTTTGTGAATCGTTCACCTGAAAATTTAAAAAGGCCTTTGCCCCAAGAAGAGAACCAAACATTTCCACCATTATCTGTATAACATCCCCAAAAAGATCCATATTCTAATCCTTGCTCGTTATTGTAGTGTATAAAGGAATTACCGTCATACTTAAAAACTCCTTTGTCCCAACTGGCAAGCCATATTTGATCATTGGCAACTTTAGTGATCGACATAATTGGTGAACCAAGCGATATCATACGCTTATGTTTTCCATTTACAAATTCATTAACATCGCTTCCCCATCCGCAAGCCCATTCTGTGCTGTCATTTATAATTACAAAACTAAACCCCATACATCTATGAGGGGTATATAACATAAAACTGTCTTTACGAAAAGCGTAGATCCCAGATTCGGAGCCTGCTACTAATTCTCCTTTGATGTTTCGTGATAAGCAACGAATTATATTTTGTGGACCAGTTCCCAGCTTATAATGTTTGATCACGGGGTTATCTATTTTATCAGGGTCAATATGTAAAACTCCATTTGAATAACCAATCCAAATAGTGCTGTCTTTGTCTTCAAGGGAGCACAACATCATGCATTTCGTAAGTACATGCGCACTATCATATTTAATAAATTTGCGATCTTTATATATAATAGTTCCTCTATTGCTTCCTACCCATAATACTTTGTTTTTATCTTGTATCACGTTTGCAACAACGCTTCCCGGTATGCCATCTTTTTTAGAAAAGTTTTTAAAATGTAAACCATCAAAGCGACTTAAACCCAGAGAAGAGGGTACCCACAGGAATCCACTCTTATCTTGATAAACGCTAAATATATTTTTTCCATTTAAACCTTCTTCAATGCTGTACCTTTTAAAGTTAACTTCATTGGCGGCCGAATAGATCAATTGCGCATCTATTCTATTGAAAAGAATAAGTGTAAAAATAAAAAGGAATATTTTCCCTGAGAACATAGAGACTAAAAATAAGAAAAATTGAAAGAAAACAAAAGGAAAACGTGGTTTACACTGATATTAAAATTTTATGCCCACAATTAACACGTCATCTACTTGTTCCAGGTCGCCTTTCCAATTGTTAAACGTGCTTTCGAGAATTCTTCTTTGTTCAGCTAGAGGTAAATTAGCTATAGTTACTAAAATTTTATTTAGTTCGTTATATTTGAATTTCTTTCCTTTTGGGCCGCCAAATTGGTCAGCAAAGCCATCCGTGTATAAAAAGAGCGAATCGCCTTCTTGAAGTTCTGTTTCTCCTTGAACAAAAGGATCATGGCGTTCGCCTATACCTACAGGCATTTTATTGAGTTCAAGTTCTATACAAGCGCCTTTCCTTATAAGAATTGGGGCATTATTAGCACCTACATATTTAATTTTTCTTGAACTCTTATCCAAACACATAAGAATACCATCAAAACCATCTTTTTGTCCTTCTTTACTTATCCCACTGATCAACCGTTTCCGCACGTGATCAAAAATTTCTGAAGGCTCTATAATATTTTTCTCGTTGATGGCTTCGCTCAAAAAACCAATATTCAATAAGCTCATAAAAGCGCCAGGCACTCCATGCCCGGTTGAGTCGCACACAGCTAAGTAAAATAGTTGATCTTGTTTTGTTGCCCAATAAAAATCACCACTCACAATGTCCTTAGGTTGAAAGTAAATGAAATTATTCTCAATATTTTCATCCACAAAATCCTTATGAGCGAGTAGGGTTGTTTGAATTCGTTTTGCATAATGTATAGAATTGAGGATCTCTTTTTGCTTTTCGTCTACCAATTTCTTTTGTTCTTCGATCACCATTTTTTGCGCTTGCGATAATTTGAAACGATTAAAAAGAACGAACAAAAGTAAAACTACTAATATAAACCCAATGGTAATGGATGTGGTTACCATTCTGTTCTTTTCTTTTTCTGAATTAACAACAGCGTCCTTTAACTCTTGCTTTTTCTGGATCTCATTTATTTCATTCTCATATTCTCTTTTAGCATCTTCACGCTTCAGGTCTTTTTCTTTGTTCTCCGCTTCAAACTTTAACGTTGCTTTAAGAAAGTTTCTGTAATTCTCTAACGATAATTTATACTTACCAGTTGATTCAAATAATTCCGCCAAATTCGAGTAGTTCTCTATTTGGCCTTCTAAGTCGTTTATTTTTTTCGCAATAACGAGTGATCTATTGAAATAAACTTCAGCTTCTTTATTATGTTCCAGATCAGAATGCATTGCACCAATGTTGCCGAGTACTAGACCTACTTGAAATTCATCATGGATGCTCTCCGCATTTTTTAATGATAGATTATAATATTCTAACGCGCCTAGCAGATCCTTTTTCATATAACGTACATAAGCTATATTATTAAAGGTTTTTGCTAAAACATTTTTATCCCTTTTTAATTGACCTAACTCTATACTTTTAAAATAGTAATCATTGGCAACATCATAATCTTTCAAGCTTCTATAAGTTAAGCCAAGATTGTTGTATATTCCAGCGATTTTAATGGTATCTTTTTTAGAAATCGCTATAGTTAATGCCTTTGAATAATAATTAATGGCTTTTTTATTGTCTCCTGCATTCCAATAAGCTTCACCAAGGATTCTATAGAATTCGCAAACATGAATAGAATCTTTTTTGCTTTCGCTTAGCTTTAATCCGTTAAAACAAGCTGTAAGTTTTGACGACCTCGCGCCAAGAATACCGTAACTATTTACAAGACGTATATTAAAAGTGATCATAGCGCTTGTATCCTTTAAGTAGGTGGCTAGATCTAATCCTTTTTTATTGAAATGCAAAAAACGTTCGTATTGATTATCGTGATGATAGTTATCTCCAAGTTTTTCGTATAATTTTATTTTTTTTGCGCTGTCAGTGCAGTTCAATATAACTTTGTAAAGAGAACTTTGCTCTTTCGTTTGAGAAAAAGAAGAATAGAAACTTAAACTAAAAAGTAATATGTAAAGTATTTTTTTCAAATATTAGATTTTTATTCCAAAAAGTAAAACATCATCCACCTGTTCAAGATCGCCTTTCCATAGATCAAAATGTTCTTTGAGTTTTTGCTTTTGCTCTGTCATTGTTAGATGAGTTATTGACCGCAATAATTTATTGAGTTCGTTGAGCTTGAACTTCTTTCCTTTAGGGCCACCAAATTGATCGGCATAACCATCTGTGAACAAGTATAAGGTATCTGAATTACGCAGTTGTATATTAAAAAGCCTAAACATTCCTTCCTTCACACTTTTTCCAACAGGCATTTTATCTGTTTCAAGTTGCTGTATCTCATTATCTGAAATTAGTAAAGGCTTATTATTAGCGGCAGAGTAGGTGATCTCTTTTGTAAGAGTATTGATGCAAATCAAAACTCCATCAAATCCATCTTGCTGACCTTCTTTACTAATGCTATTGATCAGTTCATTTCGTACATAATTAAATATCTCGTTTGGCTTTGTGATATTTTTCTCATTAATAGCCTCATTCAAAAAATTAATATTCAATAAGCTCATAAAAGCTCCGGGAACGCCATGTCCTGTACTATCGCAAACTGCCAAATAGAGTAGGTTATCCTTTTTTGCTACCCAATAAAAATCTCCGCTTACAATATCCTTTGGTTTAAAGAAATGAAAATGAGCTTTAATATAATTGTTGATCACTTCATCTTGAGTAAGCAAAGCGGTTTGTATCCTTCTGGCATATGTGATCGAATCCAATATTTCTTTTTGTTTTTTCTCAACTATGTCCTTTTGAAAGGTGATGACCTCATTGGCCTTCTTTTTTTCTTTGTAATTCTTAAATACAAAAAACAAAAGCACGAGAATAAGCACCAATACGCCGCTTACCACGTATTTGTAATTTCGCTCGGTGCTCAATTGTGTTTCCTTTGCTTTCACTTCTAATTCATGTTTAATTGAATCGCGAACTTTTATTTTATTGAAAGTATAATTCAATTGAATCTCGGTTATTTCTTTTGTCTTATCGCCGTTATGCAAGCTATCAGAAAGTGATTTACCTAGTTTGTAGTACTTAAATGAATTTGCTATATCTCCACTCCCTTCATAAGCTTCGGATAAATGAAGGGCTATATCCCGCTGTGAGGCCATAGAATTTACTTTCTCGGCAAATTTCATAGCCTTCTGCAAGGTATCAATGGCCATATTCCATTTTTTTTGACGGATAAATGTGTTTGCCATATATCCAAGTGTGATAGGAATACTGTTCTCGTCTTCTCGCAAATACCAGATCTTTATTGCTTTTGCATAATAAATAAGCGCCAGGTTATCGTTCTTCATTTCGTAGTAAGTTAATCCAATGTTTTCGCTATTCACTGCCATGTTGAATTCATCCTGCATTTTATTACTTATCTCTAAGGCTTTAAAGAAGAATTTAAGAGCGGCTGTATTATTAGCTTTATCAAGATAAGTAAGACCAATGTTGTTGTATACAGAGCCTTGTCCGGCCAAAAAACCGATCTCTTTATAAACCTCTAAACTTTTAGTGTAAAACTCAATGGCTTTTTCAGGATCTTTTTGTATGGCTGCTAAAATGGCTATGCCATTGTAAATACTAGCCCTTTGTTTTTTGAAATCATTTTGTTCAGCAATTTCCAACGCTTTATAATAATATTCAGATGATTTATTATAAACTCCTTTTTCGCGTTCAACAAGTCCTAAGCGCAATAAAAAATCACAAATGAACTTTACTTTTTTTAGTTCTGTAGCTTTTGTATGGCCGGTTTTAAAATACGCGAGTGAAGTATCGAGTTGACCCTTATTGTAAAAATAATTCCCAACTGATAAATAGGTTTTAAGCAGGGCGCTATCTTTTGCAACGCGCAATTGCCCACGAAGAGAATCGATGTTCTGTGAGTAGGACAAGTTCCAAAAAAACAAAAGAGCTATTATATATTTTAAGTTACGAAACATATCAGATCTTAATTCCAATTACTAAAACATCATCTACTTGCTCTAAATTCCCCTTCCAGCTTATAAATGCACTTTCAAGCTTTTCCTTTTGCTCTTGTAAAGGAAGATTTGCGTGATCGGCTATTAATTGATTCATTTTCTTATAAAGAAATTTCTTTCCTTTTGGCCCGCCAAATTGATCGGCATAACCATCGGTATAGAGATAAAGTGTATCTGTTTCATTCATTTCTATCTCAAAAATTCTGAATGGCGTTTTATCGATCCCAATTCCTACAGGCATTTTATCTTTTGAGAGTTCTTTTATTTCACCATTAACAATGAGTATTGGTTCATTATTGGCAGCGGCATAGGTTAATCGTTTTCTTTTAGAGTCAATACAAAGAAGTATGCCATCAAAGCCATCTCTTTGACCTTCTTTACTTATGCTATTAATTAATCGCTCGCGTACAAAATCAAAAACCTTGTTAGGCTCTTCAATTCCTTTTTCATTTATAGCCTCGCTTAAAAAACCAATATTCAGCAAGCTCATAAAAGCACCGGGAACTCCATGGCCTGTACTATCGCAAATTGCCAAGAAAAAGAGGTGATCTTTTTTTGTTGCCCAATAAAAATCTCCACTAACAATATCCTTAGGTTTAAAAAGAATGAAATTGTTTGGGATATTGGCATTAAGAAAATCTTTATGGGCTAGTATAGTATTTTGGATTCGCTTAGCATAATGAATCGAATCAAGTATCTCCTTCTTTTGGTCTTCTAAGGTAATGTTCTTGATATTAATGGCTTCGTTCTTCTCGGCTAACTGCGCGTTCACTTTTCTTATCTTAATAAAGATCAATAAGGCCCCTAGAATTACAAGACAGCAAAGAACAATGATAATTACAAGATAATTCCGAGTTGCTTTTTGAGCGTTGATCTGATCAGCTTTAGATTGGTTCTCTTTTTGAAGTAACAGATTCAGTTTTTCTTTTTTTTCTGTCTCATAACGTGTATTGATCTCTGAGATCTTTTGCGATATCTCAATATTATACATGCTATCCTTTGTTGCTTCATACTCTTTTAAATAATCATAAGCCTCTCTGTAGTTGTTTTTTTTAGCGGCAAAGACAGATAGAAATTTGTAAATGTCTTTTCGGTCGATGCTTATCTTATGTGTCTTTTCAAGCTTAACTACCTCTTCGTAACACTCAAAGGCCAAATGATGCTCGTCTGATTGTTCGTGCGCGAATCCAAGATTGCAATAAACCGTCATTACCAATCTCATATCGTCAATCTTTCTGGCAAGCTTCAAACCTTTTTGAAGTACTTTTTTAGCTTCGTCAAAATTCTTATTTTGGTTGTAAATGATACCCAAATTATTGTAGCCATATCCTAAAGAATAAACATCGTTAACTTTTTCTGCACATTCTATCGATTTTAGAGCATAATAAACGGCGCTATCTTTATTATTAAGTTTGTGAGATATTTCTGACAAACCATCGTAAGTATAGATCAGTGATCCAAAGTTCCCGGCTTTCAAGTAACATTTTTCTGCTTTTCTGAAATATCTGTTTGCCTCATCAAAAACGTTAAGAGAAAGATAAATTTTTGCTACATTATTTATGCTTATTATCGAGCCCTCAGGAAACTTACACTCAGATTCCAATTTCAAGCTTGTTGTATAGCTATTCAACGACTTTTCATATTCACCAGTTAGAAACTGTATCGATCCAATATTATTAAGCGCTTTTAATTCAAGAATTTTATTCCCGCTTTGTTTAGCCCCGGCGTATGCTTTCTTGAAATAAAATAGTGCCGAATCAAAATCATTGAGCGCATAGTGTACCTTTCCGTAACTTTGGTAAAGCAAAGGAAGCGCTTTTGTGTATTTTAATGAGCCAGCATCTCTTAAGGCCTCCTTATAATATTGCATGGCTCTTTTTTTATCACCCGAAAGTAATATAGGATAGATAGCTTCGATCTTGGCATCTATTACCGCTGTTTTGGATGTGCCGGTATTTATCACATGAAGCAATGAATCCAAATTTGATGAATTTTGACATTGCGCCCATTGGAAGTACAATACTAAAAAGATAAGGTATCTGTAACTTCTTTTAATCATTATTTAAACCACTTAATAAAACAAAGATCACTGCTTTTTCTTTTGCACCATTGTCAATATCGTTGCAATACCAACAGTTTCGCCTGTTGCCCCTTCAACACCTAATTGATCGCGCACACTTTGCTCGCTTGCATCGTATATGTCAACCATCCATTTTACAATACCCACTTTTACTTCTTTTCCATTTGCTGCAACAAGTGCTTTATCATTCTCAATTTTTTCTTTGCACGTAAATCTTACACCAATGCTCATGCCCGGATAAATTGGTTTTGTAAAACGGCATTCGTCAATTCCATAATTTAATAATACAGGGCCTTTTGGTGGATCAACAAATAATCCGGCCGCGCGCGATAAAATAAAATACCCATGAGCAACGGTGCGTTTAAAAATTGTACCGTCTAATGATTCAGGTTGTAAATGCGCATAAAATCTATCGCCACTTAATTCGGCAAAATTTAAAATATCCTCTTCCGCTACCAAGTGAGTAGGGGTGATGAGTGTTTCGCTGATCTCAAGATCTTCAAAATACTGACGGAAAGGATGAATGTTTTTTATTTTATGTTTAGCGCCGTATTGGTAATTATTTAAAATGTTTGTGATGGTAGTAGGGGAGCCCTGTAAGGCAGTGCGTTGTAAATAATGGAATACACCACGTTTTCCGCCCATCTCTTCACCACCACCGGCTCTTCCCGGACCACCGTGCACTAACATTGGCATAGGTGAACCATGACCTGTACTTTCTTTAGCACACTCGCTATTCAAAACGAGGATCCTACCATGCATACAGGCAGCGCCAACAACATATTGTTTTGCGATACTATCATCTGCCGTGATAATTGAACTTACTAAACTTCCTTTTCCCATTTTGCTTAGTTCAATAGCCTCTTCCGTGTTTTTGTAAGGCATAATTGTACTAACAGGTCCAAAGGCTTCAATATTATGGCAATCGGTATTGGTAAACGGTTTATCGTTCAAGAAAATAATTGGAGGCATAAAGCAACCTTTAGTTTTATCGGCACCCTTAACATCAAACTTTTCAAAATCACCAATAATTATTTTTTGCGACTTGCTAAGCAGTTCAACTTTCTCGCGAACTTCAACTAATTGTGATCTTCCTGCAAGCGAACCCATTTTTACACCTTCCACATTTGGATCTCCAATAATAGTTTGCGCTAAACGCTTTCCTAAAGCAATATGAACATCTTCAACAAATTTTTCGGGAACAATGATTCGGCGGACGGCGGTACATTTTTGTCCTGCTTTGGTTGTGATCTCGCGAGCGATCTCTTTGATAAAAATATCAAACTCTGGTTTGTAAGGATTAACATCACTTCCAAGTACGCAGCAATTCAACGAATCGGCTTCCATATTAAAATGAACCGACTCTTCTAAAATGCGTGGATGCGATTTTAGCATTTTGCCTGTAGAAGCAGAACCAGTAAATGTCACCACATCTTGATTGATCACATGATCCAAAATTCCATTGGCACTTCCACAAATTAATTGTAAAGCACCTTCGGGAACAATTTTGCTAGCAATAATTTCCTTTACAACAGCCTCAGTTAAAAAACAGGTGAGTGTAGCGGGTTTTACAATGGCAGGAACACCGGCAAACCAATTCACCGCAATTTTTTCAAGCATTCCCCAAACAGGAAAATTAAACGCGTTGATATGTATTGCAACACCTTCTTTTGGTACGCAAATGTGGTGACCAATAAATGTGTTATTTTTTGATAAGCGGGCAGTTTCACCTTCGTAGCAAAATGTTTCATTAGGAAATTGACGACGGAGTGAGGCGTATGAAAATAAATTTCCAATTCCTCCTTCAATATCAACCCAACTATCAATTTTGGTTGCTCCGGTAGCCCAACTGATCTTGTAGAAGATGTCCTTTTTACTCATTAAGTGAGTAGCAAGAGCCTTCAACATCATACCACGTTCATGAAAAGTCATTTTTCGGAGCTTTGGTCCACCCACAGCTCTAGCGTACTCCAACATTTTCCCAAAATCGATTCCTTTACTTGAGGCAGTACCGATTAGATCGCCATTAATAGCATTAAATAATTCAGTTCCTTTATCAGCCCCGGCAACCCATTGTCCGCAGGCGTAGTTCTTTAAAGCATCCATATAATTAACTTATGTAAATAGATATAATTGAGCTAAATATAAGAAATGTTTTAGTGGAATAAAACCTGAAATAATAACCAAAAAGAACGATTTATAGGAGATAATTGTTATTTTTATCGGTTAGAAGAAATGAAAAAGCTCAAGCAATGGTTCATAGGTGATTATCTGGCGAAAACAACGGATGTTTTTGAAAGATCAAAGATCGAGTTGCTTTATAGCTATTCTATTTCTTTTTGGATCCTTGGTACCGCATTTTACATTTCAGCCATAGTTAGAGGTTATACGTATCACGCATTTGTTCTAACATTTGCGGTAATTGCCCTATTGTTGATCCCTTTTATTCTTAAGTACAAACAAAATGTTCGTATTGCTTCAATATGGTATATTATTCAGCAAATACTGGTATCAATTGGCGAAACTACTATACAGCAAAATAAACCGGATATCACTTCGGGTTTATGGATCATGACCTTTGTTCTTTTTTCTTTCTTTTTGTTCGGCCGTAAGTGGGGTTTGATCATTTTTTTAATGATGAATATTATCTCCGGGGTCTCAATTTTTGACAAAAGATATTCAAATACCTGTTTCCCAGCAATACCACGGTTCCCAATAGAAATATTAACCCCGCTTTTATTAAACCTTATTGTTGTTTGGATGTTCATTAAAACACGTAGTGATGCCGAAGAACATATCAAGCAGCAAAGTTTACAATTGGAAGAAAAGAGTAGGGAGCTTGAAACAAAAAATCATGACGTAAGAGATAGTATCAATTATGCTAAACGTATTCAATATGCTGTTTTGCCAAATGAGGAAGCGATTCAAAGAGTCATTCCACTTTCATTCATTTATTATTTACCTAAGGATATTGTGAGTGGGGATTTTTATTGGTTCTATGAAATTAATAAAGAAGAGTATATTATTATTTGTGGGGATTGCACCGGGCATGGTGTTCCAGGTGCGTTTATGACAGTAATAGGAAGTAATTTATTGAACCAAATTGTAATTGATAATAAAGTTTATGAGCCCGGAAAGATCTTGATGAATTTGGATGAGCTTTTGAATTCAACACTTAAACAAGATAAGCACCGATTGCAAGGTGTTCAGGATGGAATGGATCTTTCGTTGATAAAAGTAAACAAACTTAAGAAGGAATGCATTATTACAAGTGCTAAACGTCCTGTGATATTAGTACGAGATAAACAAATGAAGGAGTTTAAAGGAAGTAAGCATTCACTGGGCGGAATGAGGAGCGGAGAAAAGCATTTTGAAGAGATCAAATTTCAGCTAAAAGAAGATGATGTATTATTTACCTATACCGATGGATATACCTATCAGTTTGGTGGTGAAAAAGGAAAGAAATATTCGAGCAAACGATTAAAAGAATTTTTAGTGAGTATAAGTGAAGACACTGCCTTAGTTCAAAAGCAAAAGCTTGAACAAGAATTTACAAAGTGGCGCGGGCAACACGAACAAGTGGATGATGTTAATGTTTTAGGAATTAGATTTTAAATGAGTATATCATCTACCATAGATTATTTTGTAAATCCAAAGGATAAATTAGACCCAGAAAAATACCGTAAGGGTAGATTCTTCATTATTTCGTTTGCTATTTTCTTTGTCTTTGCTTTAGTTGGGCAGTTTTACGTGATGTTTGGAAATGTGAAGTATGACACCGGACTTATCATCGGAAACGCCATATTTTGCGTAATGCTCCTGTGCATGTTCTTTATTTACAAGAAGTGGAATCAACGCATATTATTGGTGAATATAAGTGCATTGATGGGATACACGTCTAATTTTCAAACTTACGAGATATCGGGCGGTATTTATTCAAGCGACCTAGTTAATGGGATCGTTATATGTGCCTGGTTGTTCTTGGTAGCCAATAGGTGGACAGGTATCTTTTGGTTCACCATAACTTATTTAACCATTACTTTTTTATACGTAGCCGAAGTTATGGGATGGCACGATTTTAAAGGCGATCTAATGAAAACCGAGTCGCATTATCCGTATTTGAATTTTGGTTTTTGCTGTTTCTTTTTGGCCGTAGTGATCAATATGTATGAGAATTACAAGAATCAATTCTTAAAGGAATTAAAAACTTCAAAATCAGAATTGGAAGTAAAAAGCAAAGAGCTTGAAGTAAAGAACAGTGATGTTACCGATAGCATCAATTACGCTAAACGCATTCAATACGCGGTACTACCACAAGAAGAAACTATTTATAGAAGCATTCCATTATCATTTATATTTTATAAACCAAAGGATATTGTAAGTGGGGATTTTTTCTGGTTTCATGAGATAAACAAGGAAGAGTATTTGTTGGTTTGTGCCGATTGTACAGGCCACGGTGTTCCGGGAGCTTTTATGACGGTAATAGGAAGTAGTTTATTGAATCAAACTGTTATTGATAATAAAATATATAAGCCTTCCGATATCTTACAGGAATTAGATAAACTGATCAATTTTACATTGAAACAACAAAAAGATCATGATGTTTCGGTGCAAGACGGAATGGATTTAACACTCATAAAAGTAAACAAAACAAAAAAAGAAGTTATGATCACTTCGGCAAAACGCCCTGTTATATTTATACGCAATAAGGAATTAACCGAAATAAAAGCTAGCAAATTTTCCTTAGGCGGAATGCGTACCGGAGAAAAGATCTTTAAAGAGGAAGTGATCAATTACCAAGAAGATGATCTTTTGTATTTATTTACCGATGGCTATGCCGATCAGTTTGGCGGAGAAAAAGCAAAGAAATTCTCATCAAAACGTTTGAGGGAATTGTTTTTAGACATTCATCGTTTGCCAATGACAGAACAAAAACAAAAAATGGCAAAAACAACCGCAGATTGGCAAGGCGAACTTGAACAAATTGATGATATGCTGGTTATTGGAATAAAATTGTAGCTATTTTAATATATTTTGTGATATTTGACCGCTCATTAGCACAAAATTTGAAACACAACGAATAAAACAACCCTATGAAAAAAACAATTACGTATTTAGCTCTTTTTATACTTGTAGTATCAACAACTGTAAAAGCCCAGGATCTTGGAAAATTAATGATCAGAAATTCCAATAAAGCATTTCCTAATTTTATTGCATCTCTTAATGGAATTCGTTTAAGTAACGATTATGCTCCTGCCGTAGCATTTAATATGTTGGATGAATATCAATACCGTATAAAAATATTACAAGCAGGTTCAACCACCATGATCAGTTATACATTGGCAAGCGAGCCAAAATATTTGTCTAAATATGTGATCGTAAAAGATAATTATGGCAACTATTCGATCATGCTCGAAAGCAAATCGTTAATAATGGATGAGCCTGAAGTTCCAACACAAACCTTAACTCCGGTTGTAACTACATCGCTTGTACAAACCAAAACTCAAATAAATCCCGCTACACAAACAGTAGCAGCAACACCAACAACAGCTGCTTCAACATCGGTAGTTATTACAGCTATTTCAAGCGCAGATTTTAATGATAGACTAGATGCAGTAAAAAAAGCCTCTTTTGATAGAGATAAGATCGCTAAAATAAAACAAGTGTTTGCTGATGAGTATTTAACCACTAATCAAGTTGGAGAGTTGGTTAAAATATTCCCATTTGACGATGATAAATTAAGCGTGGCGCAGTGGTGTTATAAAGGAACTATTGATAAGAAGAATTACTTTAAGGTTGAGAACCATTTTACTTTCGACAGATACAAAAAGCAATTGGGCGATTGGGTAAGTAAACAACCAAAATAATACCTCAAACTAAAAACAGAATGGCAAGTGCTAAATAGCATTTGCCATTTTTTTTGAACTAGAAAATTTAAAGCGTGAATTTATACCCAACACCACGGATAGAATGAAAATGCTGCGGTTCTTTTGGGTTTTGCTCGAAATACTTCCTAAAATTTAAAATATAATTATCTATAGTGCGTGATGATGGATTTTCATCGGCGCTCCATAATTTATCAATGATCTGATCGCGAGAAATAACTTTATTTTCGTTTGAAGTTAGTAGTTGTAATAAACCGATCTCACGTTTAGAAATGCTGTGTTTTTCTTTTTTAATATCAACTATCTCGTACGTATCAAAATTAATGCTGCCTGTTTTAAAACTGAATAAATTATTGTTTTTAGCAGGGTAACGCTTTAAAACATTTTGAATGCGTAATAAAAGCTCTTCCAGATCAAAAGGTTTGGTTAAATAATCATCGGCGCCCAATTTTAAGCCCGAGATCTTATCCATACTTTGATTTTTGGCCGTTAAAAAGATAATAGGCACCTGAGCGTTTTGCTCTTTAAACTTTTTGTAAAGATCATAACCATTGATCTCCGGAAGCATTACATCCAATAATACAAGATCTATCGCATTCAAATTATCTTTAAAAACGCTTAGGGCAGAGTTACCGGCATCTGCGGTAAGCACTTTATAGTTCTCAAACTCTAAATTAAGCTTAAGGGTATCCTGAATGGCTTTTTCGTCCTCAACGATGAATATGGTAGAATTACTCATTATATTAACTCAAAAGTAAGTATTTTCCAGGCTATCAGCTACAAAGTATGAACTAGGGCTATTTACCGTCAGGCAAGGACTTGTCCGCAGACATAATGCTTATTATATAGATTTTGTTCTTTAAGTGCGATTACGGCCTGCGGGTTGGAAAATCTATATAATAAATATTATGTTAAGTAGAAATGTCAAAATAAAATAACCCTAGGGGTTATTCTACTTGATTAAATGCTTTTCTTGCTTTCTGTATTTACTTTAGAATATGCAGGACATTTCTCATGGCTCTTACAAGAAGTAACTGAAACACCTACTAAGGCTACTGCCACGATCGATAACAAAAACTTTTTCATATGATTAATTAGATTATGTTTCGTAAATATAGTACATATATTTAATTCTCTATAATTATTTCTATTAACAATTGTTATAATCAGCCCTATTTTAGGCGCTTCCAAGGCTTCCGGCATGTTATGGAAAAGCAGTAATTTAACGTCTTATTAGCAAATGAACTCCTCTTTTAAATACGCTACTTTGCTGTTTCTGCTTGTTTTTGGCGGCTATATGTCATCGCAAAACAAAACCTGCGTGGTTAAATTAAAACTTACAAACGAGGCTGGTAAAGTAATTGAATTAGTGGCAATTAAACTCAATCAATTTAATGTTGGCTTTACAAATAAGTACGGCGAATTTCAAACAACGGTACCAAAAGATAAGTCGTACGCTTTAAGCACTCATCATCTCTCTTTTGAGAGTTATATTACTAAATTAAAGCCCGGCATCAACGACACAATTTCTCTACTTATCAAGCTTCACGAAAAAACAACTATTTTGGCCGATGTGGATGTTTTTGCCACAAATAAGCCCGAAACTTTGGTTGGCAAGCCTAATTACGGAATTTATGATTTCGACTTTTACGAAGATAAATTGGTTTTGCTCACTTCAAAGAACGAATTAAAACGATCAGAGATCCGCCTCACCGATTATTCGGGAAAAGAATTTATGTCGCTACCCATTCCTCCTGAAGCCGGTGAAGCTCAAAAATTCTTTCACGATTATTTAGGAAATACAAATTTGCTTTGCAAGGACACTATTTTACGAATTGAGATCAGCGATAACTTTTTTCTTATAACGGGAATTACCAAAAAAGAATACGAACGAAGTTTAAAACCCGTTAACGATACCGCCAATGGCAATTATTATTATAACGATCAAAATCCCGATTACCCCGCTTTTAACTATTACTACTTAAGCAAAAGCAATCCCAAGCAACATAAATTACTTTACAATGTTATAAACCGATCGCTAATGGATCTTTATAATTTTGAGTATTATTATCTCCCTCCGCGCGGACAATTAGAAGCACGCCGATTGGCCGATGCATTTAAAGTAGATAAAAAAGTGATCGCAGCATTAATGAGCGGCTTTACTCGCTCCAAGTTTTACGAACCCTTGTATGCACCGCTTTTTGTTTTAAAGGATACGGTTTGCTTATTTAATCATTACAACGATCGCATTTTTCACTTTGATAAAGAAAACGTGTTGATCGATAGCGTTACCATTAATTATCATCATCCGAAAAATTGGCATACCTGGAAAAAGCAATTGTTTGTTGATGATACGGAGAATAAAGTGTACGCCCTATTTAAAAATGGCGCTAATGTTTCTTTAAAACTCATTGATCATCATACCGGACAGATCAAGGGCGTTCACAAATTTGCGAATATAACTGCCGATAAAATAAAAATAAAAGATGGTTATGCTTATTACACTTACAGGCCTTTTGAAAGTACGCAAGAGAAGTTTTTGTATAGAGAAGTCATAAGAATTAGTAAAGAGTGATTTATTATTTGGGCGCCCGGGCGGGCTGCTGCAGGCTCCGCTTCGCTTCGGCTTTTTTTGTTCGGCGAAAAACCTCACAAAAAAGAGCTAAACCTTCCGCATCCCTGGCGCGGCAGTACAGTTGGCTTTGTGGTAAAAAATTGACTATATCAAGTTGCGATCACGTTTAGCCTAGAAAATATATAATTCTATTTTGCCCCTATTACAAACTCCCCTATTCTATCACCTATCGTTTTTGAAACGTGTCCTATATTCATTACATCGGCAGGTTTAGCCATACCGGAACCTGCAAAGAACATATGATCTAAATTTTCTAACCAATACGACTTGAAGTTTGGTTTTCCTTTCATGGCTTCGTTCCAAAGATCAAAATCTTTTTTTGTTACATTATAATCTCTTCCCCCTTGCAATAAAACAATTGGCAATGTTAGTTTCTTTCCTTCTTCAAGTACTTTATAATTTCTGTCGAACAACCAATATTTTGGTTTAGCGCCAAAAGGTAACATGGTTTTACTTTTTAATGTAAGGTCAGGCTTTAAAGCATTTTTTACTTGCCATTTAATGGCGTTATGAACTTTCTCACTTTCTTCTTTGTCTTCGGCTGCAGTTGTAGTTAACACGTAATCTAATTGCTCAGGGATTATTTCTAATAAACTTCTTCCCGGCGCTGCTAATAATACCAATCCTTTCAAACCTTTACATTGTTTAGCAATTAATGGAGCACACATAGCACCTTGACTATGTCCTGCAATAAAAACGCGATTAGAATCAAGCTCTTTTACTTTTTTTATGGCGTAAAATGCTTCTACGGCATCTTCAATGGTTTCTGAATTATAATCCATGCTATCCATTGGAAAGGGATCGATGTATTGATAAACATAGGTGCGTTTATCATATAAAAAAACTGCAATTCCTTTTTGAACTAATTGTAAAGCGATGTCTTGAAATATTTTATTTTTTCCAATGCTGCAATTACGATCGTGCGGTCCGCTGCCATGCACCATAATTACAACCGGACATTTTTTTGGAGTATTTGGCAAGTACAAAGTTCCGGGCAACTGAATAAAACCATTTGGTTGAAGAAGAATTTCACGTTTTGTGAAATTTACATTTGCAATAGGCTCCGGAACATAGAACCATTGTTTTGAGAACGTATCAATTTCAAAACGCGTAATGTATGAGCCTTGATCGTAGTAATGATACCAAAGGTATTTACCATCTTTTACTCTTATTGAAGTTGCTGCAGCCATTTTGCAGCCCTGAGTGTCCATCTCTGTTTTTTCGATGGCAACAATTGGTCCGTTCTTTTTTATAAATCGCTGAATAGCTTTATCAGTTTGTTGTTCAATAGCTCTTCCGTAAAAGGTAGTATCAAAAAATCGGTAATTCTTATACGGCTCATTTCGTTTTACAGCCCCAATGAACTGTTTAGTAAGCTTTTTATATGGGTTTACTTCATCTTGTGCTTCGGCATTACACATTACACAAACAAGGGCTAATAAGGCAAAATATCTAGTGAACAACATAATTTTATACTTTTATGTTAAAGTAGATTCTTTAGTTTAAAAAAGCAATTATATTTTACAGAATCGATCAACTAATTAACACCAATGTATGATAAGGGTCATTCTCGCTCCGGGCGATTTCGAGTAACTTTGATAAATATTTAAACCCAAATCA
The DNA here is from genome assembly GCA_016705695.1 of Sphingobacteriaceae bacterium. Taxonomy (GTDB): domain Bacteria; phylum Bacteroidota; class Bacteroidia; order B-17B0; family Aurantibacillaceae; genus Aurantibacillus. Next base: position 104,485 of record JADJLA010000004.1, on the reverse strand, counting down.
CATGAAAAAAATCTACTTATTATTTACAGCCATTGTTATTGGTTCAGGTGCTAATGCACAGTTAACAATAACCAAAACCGCCAATCAACCGGTTGCTGGCGACATCGTATTAAGGTCTGATTATGATTCGACAACGGCAGTGGCCAAAGCTACGGGTACCGGAATGAATTGGAACTTTACGAATTTAACGATTGGCTCGTTCACCGAAACTAATACTTATACTACTGTTGCTTCAACTCCTGCGGGAAGTTTATTTCCAACAGCAAATGTTGCTGTAATAAGAGGTAATAATGATTATGAGTATTATAATAATCAAACCGGTTCTATTGCTTATGCTGGAATGGCTAACACAAGTAATACAAGCATCACCACTTTTGCCAATCAGGCAACCAAACTTAACTGGCCAACTGCTTTTGGTAATAGTAATTCGGATGTATTTTCAGGCACGGAAGTTACGCCTACATCTACTGTAAACTGGAACGGTACACTTTCATATACTGCAACCGGATCTGGAACTGTTACAATGCCCGACGGAAGTAAGCACAATAACTGTTTGCAAGTAAAAACAATCATTACTTTAACAATGACAGGAAGCAATACAATGACAATGACCATGATAAATTATGAGTACTATAGTAGTGTTCGCAGGTATCCTATCATTAGTATAGAATATCAAACCATGAAACAAGGTACAGTTACAAATACGGGATATGATATTAAAGTAGACGCTGCAGCCTTAACCAGTGTAAGCAAAAACGTGATCTTAAACTCTGATGTAGTTGTATATCCTAATCCGGCAAAGGATATTGTAAATGTGGAGTTGCCTGCAAACACCATCGCTGAAAAAATGGAAATAATGGATGTTACAGGAAGAATTGTATTATCAATTATTAATTCTAACTCATTAAATACATCATCGATCACAAAGGGAATTTATTTATTGAAAGTGAGCAGCGGAAATTCAACGATACAAAAACAAGTAATTATTACCGAATAATTATCTTTGTTATAATAGTTTTAAAAAGGTCTCGTTTTGGCGAGACCTTTTTAGTTTAACAATATCCTATTTTTAAGGTGTTTTTTTAGCTAATATTCTTCACTCTAAATCAATACAAGTAACTGATAATCAAATAATTAAAAACATTTGTGAGATTCACTTTATTGTAGTATATTTGTCATCCCAAAATTGTTATGAAACTCACTGATACTATGAAAAAGGCAATACATCCAGAAAATTACAGATTATGCGTGTTTAAAGACATGAGTAATGGTTACTCATTCTTAACTCGTTCTTGTGCTGAAACAAAAGAATCTCTTAAATGGGAAGATGGTAACGAATACCCATTAGTAAAATTAGATATCTCTATGACTTCTCACCCGTTCTATACAGGTAAGCAAGTATTAGTTGATACTGCTGGTCGCGTTGATAAATTCCGCACACGTTATTCAAAAAAGAAATAATTTTTTAAAAAATATATTTTACAAAAATCCCTCAACACATGTTGGGGGATTTTTATTTTGTAAAATATATAAGGATCGAGTTATAATAGCTTTTGGCCACCTTTACTACTCTATCATTGGTTTTAATGCCGTAGGCAGTTGTCGTATTATTCATTAACCATTTACATTCATCTATATTATCTTGATACAAATTTTCGCCATACACCAATGGTGAATTTATTTTATTACAGAGTATCAATTGACGGCTAAATACACCGTGGTTTTTTGAACATATACAATTATTCTTTAAATAATCGGCGTCGTCGGTGCAAGCAATAGGGATCTTTAAATTTTCACTGAACTGATGCACGGTTATATGTGAGAGCTTCTCTGACTTATCAATTTGCTCGCCAAACAATAGTCTTAAAAAATTCAATTTCGATTCTATATTATCTAAGCGATCGGCTGTAAAACTTCCGCCAATAAAGGCCATGGTAAAATCATTGTGACTGGTTTTTTTCCATGGCACATTTTTTTCATCAACATTATAATGAATAATGGTAGTTACATCAGGTTTAAAATTATTGATCAACCTCGCACGATTGGATAATTCGTAATCTCTAAAAAAGTCCCAAAAAAAATTATACTCGGGCAAATTATTTAGTTTTCTATATTCAGAAGCTTCTAGTTTATTTATTTGCAATAAACTATCCAGTACCTTTTTCTTGTAGTTAGCAAACCAATAACTATAGCTGCATCCAAATGTACTTAAGCTTTGCGTTGGGCGAGTTAAAAATACATTTGCGCCCTTCCCTTCAAGCATTTCTTTTAAGATCAAAGAGGTTTTATAAGTAAGGTCAGCTTCGTAGATCTTTACAGTATCCAAGGTGCTTTTTAAACTATCACGCAAAAAGTACAAGAATTTTTGTTCGTTCATGGCTTCGGTAAACGATGAAGCTAAATGCCCGGCATCAATGGCCACTTTAATTCCGTTAAGAGGAAGAGCTTCAATTTTTTCTCTGTTCCCTTTGGGCACATCTAAATAAATACGAATACTGTCTCTCTGCTGTTTGCTTAGCTTTTTGCTTGATTTGTTCTTGTAGAATTTAGTAGCTGTTTTGGTATCGTAATTCTCAAATACCTCGGCTAGCATTGGAATTTCCTTTTGATAAGCCGTGAATTCTTTTTGTCCTTTTGAATTATAAATGGTGATGCTTTCTTTGTCAAATCGCACTAAATTATTGAGGCTTCCTTTAAAATTAAGGTAGGAATCAAAGCGCTTTTTACAATCCTGAACGGTTTGCGCACCAAGAATTGTAATACTGCACACTAGACATATTAAAAGCCGCATGTTTAAATTTAGAAATAAATGGGCCCATAAATTTTGTATCTTCAAAGGATTATTAATAGAGGAATGTTAACAGAGCAACGCATAAACGATATTATCAGATACGAACTATCTTTTAAAACTGCATTAAGCGGTGGTAAAGGCGGACAAAACGTTAATAAAGTAGAAACAAAGGTAGGCGTTGAGTTGGATGTGATGAATTCGGGAATTTTAACGGAAGATGAAAAGCAAACTATTATTTCAAAGAGCAAATATGTTTCAAAGGAGCAAATTTTTAAGATCTGGTGCGAGAAACATCGTACTCAATTGCAAAACAAGAAGGATGCGTTGGAGAAATTTAGAATACACTTAAAAAGTTTATTTGTAAAAGCTAAACCACGCAAACCAACAAAAGTATCAAAAGCAGCAAAGCGAAAGCGATTGGAGAGCAAAAAGAAGTCGAGCGAGAAAAAACAATTACGTAAAAAGTTATTTTAGTTTTGTTATTCAACTCACTTATATTCACTGTATTTTTACCTGTAGTCTTTATAGGATATTGGGTTTTACCCCAACGCTTCCGAAATTACTTTTTACTCATAGCCTCTTATTACTTTTATTTTACTTACAATCCGTGGTTTCTTCTATTGCTTATTGGAACTTCCGCTTTTGATTTTTGGTGCGCCAAGCAAATTCAAAATGTTCCTGATCAAAAAAAACTTTACCTGTATGTCAGTATCATCAGTAACATTGGTGTACTAGCAGCCTTTAAATATTCGGCTTTTCTTTTTAATTCGGGCGTACATATTGTAAATACTGCTTCCGGAAGTAATTATTCACTCATGGAAAATTTGATCATTCCTGCAGGATTGTCATTTTACACCCTTCAGTCTTTAAGTTATACAATAGATGTTTATAGAGGAAAGTATAAGCCTAACGATACGCTTTATGATTTTCTATTGTATGTTTCGTTCTTTCCTCACATGGTGGCCGGACCAATTGTAAGATACAACACGCTCATGCCACAGTTAAAAGCTGTTTCCTATTTCAAACAAATTGATTGGAGTTCGTTTGCCACACTTACCATTTGGGGTTATTTTAAAAAAATGGTGATCGCCGACAACTTAAGTGAGGAGATAACTAAAGTATTTGATGATCCGGAATATTATAATGGTTTTCAGCTCTTAGTAGCGGGAGCCATGTTTGTAATACAAGTTTATTGTGATCTAAGTGGTTATAGTGATATTGCAACAGGAATTGCCAAGTTGTTCAATATTAACTTAAGTTTGAATTGGCGAAGACCCCTACTCTCTAGTTCACTACACGAATTTTGGCAACGAAATCACATCAGTATAACCACTTGGTTTAGGGATTATTTGTATATAGGATTAGGTGGCAACAGAGTTTCGTATAATAGATGGCTGCTTAATATTTTTTTAGTGTTCTTAATTAGTGGCTTATGGCATGGCGCTAATTTTACATTTATTATTTGGGGGGCTTTACATGGTGTGGTATATCTTATCGAAATTCTTTTAAAGAAATCACTCCCTTCGTTCAAAGCTCCTTGGCTTTTAGGTTGGATCTATCTTCTAACCTTTCATACACTTTCATTAATCGCTTTCCGAGCCAACAGTTCAGCCGACCTATTGTATATTTACAAACGCATTTTTAGCGGTGAGTTCTTTGAGGGCAATTTATTCACACTATTTCAAGATCTTTGGCAATGCTGGATGTTATTTATACTGTGTGTGTTCTTGTTTTTGAAAGAATTCAATGAAGAATACACTTTTGTTAATCGATCTCCTCTCCTCTACAATAATTTAAAACCTGCATTTTATCTTGCGTTGGTCATCATCATATTTATGTTTGGGGATTTTAATGCTAATACATTTATTTATTTTCAGTTTTGATAAGGAAAGCGATCACATATTTAGTTCTTGTTACTTTAGCTTTATACTGTTTGCGTTTTTTGCATTGGAGAGGTTTATTGACGCAAAAACAAGGTTATTATGCCAAATACAGAACAGCTTTTCTCGAAAAGAATCAATTTGATGTTGTGTTCCTAGGCTCTTCACGAGCAGCCATGCATTACAATACCGCATTATTTGATTCATTAACCGGCTGTAATTCGTTTAATTTAAGTTTAAGTGGAGCAACACCGCGCGTTTCTCTGGCAGCTCTGAAAGCCTATTTACAAAAAAGCTCTCCGCCTAAATATATCTTGCTCGAAACCGATCTTCATAATGTGAACTTTGACAGTGATATTATGGAATTCAATAATTACTTTCCGTTCTTAAAGAACACTACCTTATTAGAAGAATTTAGTAAGATCGATCCTCGTATGAAGCATTTTTATTACAACGCTTTCTATTCTTGGCCTTACACAGGGTATAAAAATATTAGCACGAGCTTACATTCGTGGCTCGGTATAAAAGGAAAAATAGATGATCGCTTTTACAAGGGATATGTAAAAATGATTATGAGAATGGCTCATGTTTACATTTAGCAAAACCATACAAGGGCGGATTTACTGCTATGAATGGAAAGTGTTTTGAAGAGATCATAGCCTTTTGTAAGCAAAAAAAAATCCAACTTATTCTTGTAACCTCGCCAATTTTTGCCGGAGGAAAGCTCGACCTTTTAAATAAAGAACAAATTGTTACTGTTGTAGATTCATATGCGCGTAAAAACGACCTGCTTCACTTGAACTTGAGCTCTACGCCATACTGCAACCAAAGGGATTTGTTTATTGATCACTTCCATATGAACCATAAAGGCGCCCGACTTTTTACCTCAAAATTGGCCTATTTATACAGCAATAATTGTCAAAAAAATGCGTTAATTCCTTAGATAATTCATTGGAAATAACTTAATTTTATACATAGGATGAAGTTTTACGTTTTAACAGTTCTAATTGCTCTAAATTTTGCGCTTAAAGGCCAAATTGTAAAGTACAGTAATGAGTTTTTGAATATTGGTGTAGGTGCCCGCGCTTTAGGAATGGGCAACACAGGAGTTGCATCTACTACCGGGGCTTATTCAGGTTATTGGAATCCCGCAGGACTTCTTAAACAAAGATCAGATCTTGAAGTTGCTCTTATGCATGCCGAATATTTTGCAGGTATTGCTAAATACGATTTTATGGCCGCTACAAAAAGAATTGACAGCAATAGCGTTGCCGGGATTACCATTTTACGTTTTGGTGTAGATAATATCCCAAATACTTTAGAGTTAGTTGATGCCAACGGAAATGTGGATTATAGTCGCATTAAAACATTTAACGCTGTTGATTTTGCATGTTTGTTAAGCTATGCTCGCAATATTCCAAAATTGAAAGGAGTTGAGTTAGGTGGTAATTTCAAAATTATTCGTAGACGGTTAGGTGAATTTGGCGGCGCTTGGGGTTTTGGTTTAGATGCCGGGGCTCGTTATAATTACAAAGGTTGGCAATTTGGTGCTTTGGGTAGAGATATCACAGGGACATTTAATGCTTGGAGTTATAACTTAACCGACGATCAAAAAGCGGTATTTGCTCAAACAGGAAACGAGATCCCAAACAATTCATTAGAAGTAACCATGCCGAAAATAATTTTGGGCGCTTCAAAAACATTTTTGTTTTGGAAAGACAGGATCTCAACTTCAGGAGAATTGAATTTAATAAATACATTCGACGGCTTTAGAAATACGGTTATTAAAAGCGATCACTGGAGTTTAGAACCAGCGTTTGGTGTAGAAGTTGGATACAAAGGTTTTGTTTTCTTGCGTGGAGGAATTGGCAATATTCAAAAACAATACGATGCATTAGGAACAAAAGAGATCACCAGCTTTCAGCCTAACTTTGGTGTAGGTATCAAGTATCGTATTTTTACTTTAGATTATGCTTTAACTGATATTGGCGATCGTTCGCTTGCCCTTTACTCTAACATCTTCTCGCTTAAGATAGATTTTAACAAGAAGCCAAATAAATAGATGAAATGTAGGGCGCTATACATATGGCTTGTCCTCACACTTCTTTCAGGCTTTTTGGGCGCTCAAAACTACGGTAATAGCTGGATCAAATTCTCTCAAACTTACTTTAAATTCCCTATCAGCAAAGATGGGGTATACAGAATAGATTCTGCAACACTTTCAACAAAATTTAATTTGCAAACACTTAATCCGAAGAATTTGCAACTATTCATTAAGGGAAAAGAACAACATCTTTATATATTTGGCGAAAGCGACAATAAGATCAACCTTAACGACTATGTTGAGTTTTACGCAAGCCATTTACAGCGCGATTACGACTCATTGCTTTATGCAGGCGTGAATTATCTTCCCAATCCTTACATTCCTATTTTCAACGATACTATTTATGGTTATCTCACAGTAAACAGTTCTATAAGCAATTTACGATATCAAGAAGAAACAGACACCACTATTGCAAATTACCCCTTAGCAGATCATTTTTATTCAGAATTGATATATAGTTTTCCGAGTACATACAATTCGGTGTCGGATGTACAAAATATTTATAGCGACCCACGATATACGCAAGCTGAGGGTCCTGGAATTAATTTTAATAAGGGAGCAACACTTACAAGTAATTTTACAAATCTTTCGCCTTATACATCAACACCTCTTAATTGTTATCTCCAGGTTAATTATTCTGGAGCTTCCATGAATCTTAACTCTTTAATTGACCATGAAGTTAAGTTTGAGTACATCAACAATCTCGCCAATACAATTAATTTAAATGATTCCTTATTTTATGGGTATCAACCTGTACGATTAACTTATACATTAAATAATACAGATATTGGTAACACAACAAATTTTATGCTCACTTCCGTTGCTAATTCTTCTTTTTCTACATTCAATAATTCTTCATCGCTTCATTATATAAACTTTAAGTATCCAAAATCCACTTCGCTTTCTAATAACCTGTTCAACTCACTTTTTATTGATGATATGCCGGGGCCGGGCAAACAAAGTTTTATTTTGGCAAATCCAAATGTAGGAACCACGAACACCATTGTTGCTTACGATATTACTAACGGAAAAAAGATTCCCGTATATGTATTAGGAGGTAATGCACGAATGGTTGTTCCTAATTCGGGGTCGCAAAAACAAGTGATTGTCAATGCAGGGTCAAATGTTATTCTTGTGAATACATTATTAGATGTAAATCAAGGACAACCCTTTACTGATTTTAAAAGTACAAATGCTTCTAATGCATTTGTGATCGTTTATCATCCCAATTTTTCAACTTCGGTACAAGCCTACAAAGCTTATAGACAATCAAGCACAGGAGGAAGTTACAATGTTATTACTGCTAATGTCCTTGAGTTGTATGAACAATTTGGTTACGGAGTAAACAAGCATCCCCAATCGATAAGAAATTTTGTGAGATTTTTGCATGATAGTTTACCAAGCCCTCCGTCGTATTTGTTATTATTAGGTAAAGGCGTTGCGTGTAATAATTTATACGCCTCTTCCCAACCATACAATCTTCTTCCAACTATGGGAATACCAAGCAGTGATAATTTGCTTACTGCAGGTATCACAAACTCCTTGGGTACATATCCTGAGATCCCAGTTGGGCGCTTGGCCGTACTTAGTAATACCGAAGTTACAAGCTATCTTACAAAAGTTCAGCAGCACGAAACATCAGGAATTGCTGAGTGGAAAAAACATATTGCATTTTGTGGGAGGCGATACGCCTCAATTAACAGGTCAGTTGGGTATATTCATGGATACATATAAATACATTATTGAGGACACATTATTTGGAGCTAAAGTATACACTTATAAAAAGAACACTACTGCTCCTGTTCAAGTTCAGATTAGCGACAGTATTAAAAGTGCAATTAGCAAGGGAGCATCCTTGATCACTTTTTTTGGACATGGTTCAAACGTTGGATTCGATCAAGCTATTGACGACCCTGATACATATAATAACTCGGGTAGGTATCCGTTTGTAGTTGCCAACTCATGTTACTCGGGCGACATTCATATCCCATCTTCAAATTCTATTAGTGAACGTTTTGTCTTTTCTAACCAAGCAGGCTCCATCGGATTTTTATCAGCAACTTCAACAGGATACATTCACGCATTGAATTACTATAGCTATTTTTTTTATCAGGCACTTGGTAGTTTGCAATACGGAAAAGGAATTGGCCACTCTATGAAGCATGCGGCTATTAATTCTTCAATATATTTTGATAAAGCTGTTAGATATACCGGACTAGACATGACTTTGCACGGAGATCCTTCTATAAAAGTTTATACAGGAATGCAACCTGACTATTCGATCCAAAATAGCGATGTGAAATTTGATACAAAAAAATATGTGGATTCTGTTGGCGTTTTTATTTATCACAAAAATTTAAGTTTGGCCCGCAAAGATTCTTTCTTTGTAAAAGTAGAACGTTTTTTTCCTAATAACGATTCGGCCATATACTTAAAGCGGATCAAGGCTCCTTATTTTCAAGATAGCTTGAAGTTTTACATTCCACTGGATTTTACTAAAGGTATTGGTTTGAATAAATTTAAAGTTCGCTTGGATCAATTCAACGAAACTATTGAGATCACCAAAGGCAATAACGCAACAGTTGGCACAGTTGATCTTTTTATTCAAGGAGGAGATATTGTACCCGTTTATCCTTATAAATACGCCATTGTGCCTTTAACTTCAAGCATTACTTTACGCGCTAGCACCAGCGATCCATTTGCACCACAAACGCGTTATGAAATTCAATTAGACACTTGCGATAAATTTACTTCACCAATTACGCAAACTTTAATTACAAGCTCTGGAGGTGTACTTGATTGGAATATATCGTTACCGTTTGCTGATAGTACAGTTTACTTTTGGAGAGTTTCAAAGGATTCTACCTTATTAACTGATAAGTTTGTTTGGCGAGAAAGCTCATTTCAAACCATCGGACTTAAAACCGGTTGGAGTCAAGCGCATTTTAATCAATTTAAAAACGATAAATACCAGTTTGTAAAATACAATAAACTATTACGTCGATTTGATTTTAATAATAATGTACATTCAATTAGAGCGCAAAATGGTATGTATCCATATATTGGACCTGTTGGCATAACTTACGCTTTCAATCTTCATGTACTTTCTAATTGGGGTTGCGCACCCGATGGTTGGAATTTTGCAGTGTTCGATTCCATTAGTGGCGAACCACAATCTGTTGTGTCAATTAACTATCCATTAGCGGGGCCTGGCACATACAGTAACTGCGTTTGCGTTGATAATCAAGTGTTATATGTATATTCATTCGGACAAAGTAATTATTGTGGCTTTAGTAATTGGCAAAATACAATGGAGGCTTTCATCAATGCAATTTCGCCAAATCATTATGTATTGGCTTATACTATGGGAGCATTAAGCGCCAATTACGCTCAGGTTGAATCATACAGTAATTCTTTGTATAACGCGTTTGAAAGTTTTGGTGCTGTAAATATTAGAACCACAAAAGACACAATTCCCATGATTATTTTTGGTAAGAAAGGAATGCTAGCCGGACAAGCGCACGAAGTTAGAGGGCTAAAGAAAAGTGATAACATCACATTAGAAGATAGTATTAAAACAAGATGGAACAGTGGTTATATTGCTTCAGAAATTATTGGTCCTTCATTCAAATGGAAAAGTTTACATTGGCAATTAAAGCAATTCGATATAAATCCGGGAGATACAACTATTTTGAAATTGGTGGGGATAAAAGCAAATGGACAAAAAGACACCCTAGTAAGTTTTGTAAAAGACAGTACCGATGTATTAGCTCTCTATAATTATGTAGATGCTACGATCTATCCCAACTTGCAATTGGTGGCATTAATGAAAGATAATATCCATCGTACCTCGCCTCAATTAAGAAAATGGCAGGTACTTTACGATCAGGCTCCCGAGTGCGCTATCAATCCATTAAAAGGATTTGCGGCAATCAACGATACATTAATGGAAGGCGATCAAGTAAGATATAAAATACCAATTGAAAATATTGGCAAGGTTACTTTTCTAGATAGTTTGGTTTTTACATATTGGATAGAGGATAATAATAAAGTGATTCATCCTTTGCCACAAAAGATCAAGCGTAATAATTTTGCACCGGGCGAGATCATTATGGATACAATTTCATTAAGCAGTATACAGTATATTGGGAATAATGCTTTGTGGATAGACGTAAATCCTCCTACGCATTTAAAATATCAAAAAGAGCAAGAACACTTTAATAATATAGCGCGTTTATTGTTTAAAGTAGATAAGGATATCACAAATCCCTTATTAGATGTAACATTTGATGGGATCAGGATCTTGAACGGAGATCTGGTATCGGCCAAGCCAAATGTATTAATAACACTTAAAGATGAGAATAAATTTCTCGCACTTAACGATACGGCTGCTTTTACGGTGTATTTAAAACATCCGGGGCAATCAACAAGTAAGCGAATTTATTTTGTGAACGATCTTTTATTTACACCCGCTAGTTTACCAAGCAATAGTTGCAAAATAAATTACAACCCTACTCTATTGAATGATGGCATTTATGAATTAACTGTTCAGGGTAAAGATAGAACCGCTAATAGATCTGCTGCAACAGATTATAAAATACAATTTGAGATAAAGAACAAACCAAGTGTTACTTCGGTACTTAATTACCCTAATCCGTTCAGTACAAGCACCAAATTTGTGTTCACACTTACAGGAAGCGAAGTTCCGGATGTATTTACCATACAAATTATGACCGTGAGTGGAAAAGTGGTCAAAGAAATTACAAAAGAAGAATTAGGCAATGTTCATATTGGTAGGAACATTACCGATTATAGTTGGGATGGAAAAGATGAATTTGGAGATAAACTGGGCAATGGTATTTATTTATACAAAGTAATTACACGTTTAAATGATGCTTCTGTTGAAAAAGCAGGTACCTCGGCAGATAAATATTTTGTAAAGGACTTCGGGAAAATGGTAATTATGCGCTAGGCTTTCTGTTATTATCCTTTTTAAACCTTATCTTCGCACAAAATTACAATGTTACAAATAGGCAAAACAAATACTCTAACCATTTTACGACACACCAGTGTTGGCGCGTATTTAGGGGATAACGAGAACAGCGAAGTTCTTTTACCTTTAAAGTACGTAAAGGGGGGCATGAATGTTGGTGAAAATGTTGATGTTTTTATATATAAGGATTCAGAAGATCGTATTATTGCCACCACTCTTAAACCACATGCCGAAGTTGGAGAATTTGCTTTTTTAAAGGCTGTTAGCGTAAGTAAAATTGGTGCTTTTTTAGATTGGGGATTAGAGAAAGATATTTTAGTTCCGTTTAAAGAACAACGTCATAAAATGTTCGAAGGCTTTGAATATGTTGTTTATTTGTATTTAGATGAAGTTAGCCAGCGTATTGTTGCTACAAGCAAACTCAACAAATTTTTTGAAACAGAAACAATTGCGCTAGAGCAAGGGCAAGAAGTTGATCTTTTGGTTTATGATGAATCCTCTTTGGGTTTTAGTTGTGTTATTAATAACGCTTACAAAGGTTTGATATATGCCAATGATGTTTATCAAGATATTCATATAGGCGATTTCTTAAAAGGCTATGTGCAGCTGGTTCGCCAGGATAAATTAGTGGATATAAGCTTACAGCCGGTTGGTTTTAAGAAAGTGCTTTCGTCAACCGACATTATTTTAGATTACCTTGTAAATCATGAAGGTATTCTAGACCTTACCGATAAAAGCTCACCCGAAGAAATTGAGAAACGCTTTAATATGAGCAAGGCTACGTTTAAAAAATCAATAGGAGTTTTGTATCGCCAACGAAAAGTACTTTTAAAGGATGATGGGGTTTATTTAGTGAAACAGAAAACCGACGGCGCGCCTGAGTGATTAATTCTTCCTACAAAGATAGATCATCTCCCCTTTTGGTAAGCGGTATCTATCTTGCAATTCTTCAGAAATTGTATTTACAAAATCATCTACAGTAACATCAAATCCTGCTGCCGCTAGTTTGTCTTTATAGTCTAGTCCAAATAAACGCACATGATCTTTTTGCCAATAATGTTTTTCGCGATCTTCTTCACTTACAATGCTTTTATCTTCCAACGTTTTTTGTGCGGTGGTATCTAATGGCACTTGAAAAATTCCCCACCCACCCGGCCTCATGATGCGGTAAAGTTCTTTCATACACACAGCCGAATCTTCAACATGTTCTAAAACGTGATTACAAAATATCACATCAAAGCTATTATCCTCAAATGGCGCTTTGTGTAGATCAAAATGTATATCGGCAATAGGGCTGTTATAATCGCCCGTGGTATAATTTAAATTGGTTTGCGCTTTAAATAATTTATAGAAACATTGCTCTGGCGCAATGTGTAACATTTTATGTGGTTTTGTAAAAAAATCGGTACGTTGTTTTAAATACAACCAAAGCAAACGATGTCTTTCTAAAGATAAACTACCAGGACATAATACGTTTTTACGTTTAGCTCTTCCGCTATAACCGTATGGTAAAAATTTCCTGTAGGTCTTACCACTAATGGGATCTTCATATTTATTTCCATAATAAACCAATGGCGCTATCTTACTAAAAATAAGACTTAGCTGAATGAGTATAGGACGTGGTATGGTTCTTAATAAAAAGTGAAACATGATAACGCGGCAAATTTACGCAATAAAAAAAGCCCCGCCAAAGCAGGGCCCTTTTAAATTTAAAATAGGTTATTCTATAATGAGTTTCCTTGCCAATTTGGTACCATTGTATTCTAAACTTACAATGTAAATACCTTTGTTAAGAGTTCCATTCTCATTTAAAGTGATATTATGGTTGCCTGCAGCAAGGCTGTAAGCTCTTTCTGGACTTACTAATTTACCGGCAACATCCATTACAATAACTTTTACATCAGCTTGATTACTTAATACAAAGTTCAATGTTGCTGATGCGTTAGTTGGGTTTGGACTAAGAGTTAAACGTAAATGACGAGTTAACTCGTTAACACCAACCGGTGGAGCAACTAAATTAACGCTATCGATATACATTTTATTACCAAAGCCACCTGTTGCTTCTTTAAAATAGAATCGGCCCAAAACTGAAGCGCTACCAACCATGCTTCCGTAATTTGGATGACCTGATACATCTTGAGTTTTCCACTCAGATAATGACGGCACGAAGTTAGTTGCTCCCACTCCTCCAGAACCAGCTGCTAAAGCTGAAGCACTAGGTGCGTAAACATCTTTCCAAGTTCCACCACAATCGTTGCTTAATTGTACTTTAAATACATCGTTATGAGAAACTGATTTTTGACGGTATGCATATGAGAAACGCAATGTAGCACCAGGGTTTGCAACAAAATCCATTGTTGGCATATTTAAAATATCCTCCGAACCACTTGAACTAATTGCGCCATCTAACAACATAGAGAATGAGCCATGAAGAAAAGCGTTAGAAGTTTGTACCCAACCCACCCCATTTGGATTTGTTACGCTCCAATTTGGCGGAACACCTGAACCTTCAAAACTTTCAGTTATACCATCAGTAGCAGTTGCAGCAGAACTTAATACATATACCGTGCGAGTAGCAACGCTTCCGCCTAACGAACCGGTAACGCTATACGTAACTGTTGCAGTTCCCGGACTAGGAAACCAAATAGAAGTGCTAGATCCAGTTGGAGATGTAATTGTTGCTCCACTAGTTGCTGTCCAAACCCTTGAGAGCACTGTAGCTCCATAAGAAACGTCTTTAAAAGTAAGTGATTGTCCTGCACAAGTAGTGTAACCATTGGCTGAAATAGACATAAAATCTGCTGTTGGAGCGCAACTTCCTGCACCATTAACATCCGTTGCAGTTAAATTACCTGTGGTAGGTAAGTTATTTCTACCGCTCGCTGCCGATACTAGGGTTGTGCGCATCAAGTTAGTTTGACCTGTAGTAAAATTAAAAGTACAATTAGAATAATTCATAATATTTTGAACATTGTCAAGATTATTATAAACCGTGTTTGTTTGAACGCATGTATTAGCTGAACTTGTAGGGCAAGTAAACTCATGTCCTTTAGTAATCGGAGTATCCGTAACTCCATCATCACCGCAAGCAACGTTTGGAGCATTAGTATTACCCCATATATGAGCAAGGTTCAACCAATGTCCAACTTCATGTGCTAATGTACGAGCATTATCTCCACCTGTCAAATAATCATAACGGAATACAATAATGTCTTCTTGTGATCCTGTTGGATGAGTTCCCGGCTTGAAAGTATAACCTACAATGAAACCACCACCTGCAACAGTTGAAGTTGGGGCAATTGAAGAAACAATATAAATATTCAAATATTTAGTAGGATCCCAAGTGTAAATACTCTTAGAAGAGTGAGTGGATTGTGACCATGTATGAGCAGCATCAACGTGATGAATGATACCTGTTGTACAATTACCATTTGGATCTTTTTTAGCCAACATGAATTTAATTTCGGAATCAATATAGCTTGCATTAAATGGAGCTACAGTATTGCCTGCATCAAAGTTTGCACGCGCATAATCTAAGTTAACCCAGTTTAAAGCAGCAATACAGTTTGCATCCGGAACATTCTCGGGCCCACCCGTGTGTAAAATATGGAATACAGTTGGTACTGTATACACTGGAGGTGCAGACATTTTGTTTGCAGACTTATTGGCTTCATAATCTAAATACTCTTTTTGTAACGTATTTTGGATCATTTCATATCTTGCTCGTGCTTTTGGGTCCTTGGCAAAATGATCATCCATGGCTTCGTATGTGCTACATGGCATAACCCTTTTTGCGTCCTGAGCAGTAGCCGTTAATCCGCCAACTAGTGCAAGGCCTAGTAAAGAATTTTTAAGTAGATGTTTAATTTTCATATGATTTGTGTTTGTTGTTAGGTTATTATACTATACGTTATTTCTTGGCCGAAGGTTGGTTCATCATGGTCATAGCCATCATATCTTTCATGGTCTTTTGTAAGCCGTCTACACTTCCGTCCAAATAGATCACATTACCCTTACCTTCTTGAGCAAAATTCTTCACAGCTTCTGTCCACATACTAAACAAGATCAATGAAGAGTCTAGCTTAGCCTCTTCCATTTCCTTAGCAGCGCCGGCCATACCTTTAGCCACTTCTTGGCGGAATAAAGCAATACCCTCGCCTTTAAGCTTTGATGCTTCTTTTTCGGCTAATGCGCTGATCTTAATAAAATTACCCTCTGCTTCAGCCGCCTTTGTACGAGTGTTCAACACAGCCTGGCCTTCATTCTCAGCAGCTGCTTTTAAGTTATTACTGGCAACAACTTTTGCCATCGAACGCATTACTTCTTCATCAAAGTTAATATCGTTCAATTGAAGATCTATCAAATGATAACCCCACTCTTCTAACGATTTGTCTAACTGATCTTTTACTGCTTCAACTATATCTCTTCTTAATGATAACACTTCTGATTGTTTTTTGGTAGCAACAAATGCTCTTACCGATCCTTCTACCGAGCGAACCAGGGCTTGCATGAAGTTACGATCGTCAACAAATTTAAAAGCTACATTCTTCACCGTTTCCTCTTCTGCATTTAAAACAGCATAAAGCAACATCGCTGTAAAGTTAACAGTTGCTTGATCTATAGTAACCGCTTGAAATCCAAGTTCAGAACTTCTATTCTGAATCGAAACGCGCTTGTATACTCTTTCAATGAAAGGGATCTTAAAGTTTAATCCGGGTCGTAAACAACGGTTGAATTTTCCGAAAATAGTAGTAACGCCAACAAAACCCTGTTGTATTGTAACAAATGAAAGAAATAATGTTAAAACAGCTAATACAATAATTATAATGGTTCCAATTGGCATAATAAAATGAGTTAATTTTGTTAAAGATAATATATTATATTTAAAATTGAAAGCGATTTAACAAAACTTGAAACACAATGTATATAGATGGTTATTAGTGCTTTTAATTGGCATTCTTCCTGTTTTTATGCAGGCTCAAAGGAAGAAGAAAAATAAGAAGACCAAAGAAGACCTTACATTAATTGACCAAGGTAAACAGCAATCTATGACCGACTTAGAAGGCTCTGATTCGTTGATAGTTGCTCCAGAAGAGAAGCATATTACCCTTTATAAGGAAGGACTAAAATTGATTGACTCCGGAGATTATGATAAAGCCATACTCGAATTCAAAAAATCATTGAAAATTAAAAACGATTATTACGAATCGTGGTTAAAAATGGGTTATTGTAAAATGATGAAAGGAGATCATTTGGCTGCCGATAAAGATTTTATTAAGGCGCAAGAAACCGGCCCAAATGATTTTGAAACATTGAAATTAGTTGGGATCAATTTTTTTCTGATGAAGGACTACAAGAATTCAAAAGGATTTCTTGATTCGGCGCAATTGGCTTATGAAAATGAAAAGATCGACGATGCTGAATATCATTATTACAGGGGAAAATTGATGTACGTAGGCAAAAGTTACAAAGACGCACTGGTAGAATGCGCTGCGGCATTAGATATAAATAAAAAATACTACGAGGCTATGATATTGAGATGCGAAGTACGTTTTGCGCAAAAAGAACACGCTTACGCCCTAAGAGATCTAAACGAAACCATTAAAGTTTTACCCGAAGCAAAAAAGGACTATAACTTGTATAAACTACGAGCACAATCAAAGTTTGAGCTTAAAGATTATAAGGGTTCGGCAAGTGATTGGAGTGTTTATATTGATGCCAATTCAAAGGACGAAGAAGCGCGTATCTCGCGTGCGATGGCTCGTATCAATAACAATGATTTTACAAACGCAATTGTAGATCTGGATGAAGCGATCAAAATGAACCCTAAGAACCCGGTGAGTTGGTGTTATCGTGGTTTGGCTAAAGGAAGTAATAAGCAGGTTGTAGAAGGAATAAAAGATATTGATCACTCCATTAAATTAAAATTTGATTATTCAACTGCTTATGTCAATCGAGCGGCATTAAAAATGGCTGCCAAAGATAAACAAGGTGCCTGCGAGGATCTTCAAAAAGCCGATAGTTTGGGAAATGTAATGGCGCCTCAGCTGTATGAGCAGTATTGTAAGTAAACGATCAGTGATTAAGAATTAAAATTTCAATCCCATAGCAACAAGAAAATTTGTATTAGTAAGCGAAAGATCTGTCTTAACAGCATCGGTGCTATACATGTAATAATGTTCTTTGGTAAATGTTTTTGCCCAAGTAATGTCAAAAAATAAATTTGATTTCGTACGAATACCTATACCAACACTAGCGGTTTGCCTGTCGAATGGGCCTTTAAATATTCCTCCAAACGGACTTCCATACATAGCGTAACCGGCACGTATCATTACAGGTTTTACATTCAATTCAGTTCCAATGCGAATGTTTGTCGCTGTTTTATATTTGCTTTTGATTACCGCATTTACTCCCGTAAAATCTGAAGGCGTAGTGCTTGTGATGCTCGAATTCCCATAGTTAACTCGTTCAACATCTAAAGCAATTGCCATCATCTTATTAATTATATAAGCTGAATTTATTCCATAACGCATTGGTGTAATTACTCTGTAAATAGATTTACCCTCTTGTTCTTCTGTTGGGAATTTTGCTTCTTTTGGAGT
Source organism: Sphingobacteriaceae bacterium (assembly GCA_016705695.1). GTDB lineage: Bacteria > Bacteroidota > Bacteroidia > B-17B0 > Aurantibacillaceae > Aurantibacillus. Next base: position 86,115 of record JADJLA010000004.1, on the reverse strand, counting down.
AGATGTATTCTTATCAAAGTAACCATTCATGGTATAATAATACGTGTCGGTTAAATACAAAATGGTTGGTGTATGAAAGTAAGCGCCTAATCTAAGTTCTGAACTTACACGATAAACTCCACCAATTTTCAAATTCAATCCATAGCCTGTTGTTTTGAAATATTCTTTATAGATAAGGGAATTAAAGCCTAAAAGATCAGTGTAGTAAGATTCTAAAGCAGGCAAGCCATCCACATAAGTAGATGTATAACTTGTTGGTGTAACTAATCCAATTCGCATGCTATCGTTCGCATCTGCTTCGCTATGCGTTGTAGTTGATTCAAATTTCACCCTTGGTATACCCAAGCTTCCGCCAAAATAAAATTTATCATCAACCGATTGGGCCAATGAAAAATTTACTTCGTTCATACGGCCGGACGTTGCTAAGTTTCGCGTTAACGAAACACTTCTCTTCGGATCTACCATAGAAAAAAACCGATTACCAGCCGAATCGTAATCCATTATATAACTTGCGTAACCTAAGTATTCGTAACTCGAATTTAATGCACTTAAAGTTTTAGCATCATTTGCCAGCCTTGTCATGTCGGCGGCTAAAGTGTTACGAGTAGAACTATTAGTGATTTGAGTTAACGAATTAAAATTCAATAACTGCGTATTACTAACGCAAAATATATTTCGTTTTGTGGCATCTTTATCGCTTGCGCTAGCAAATGCAGCGCCAAAATTCGAAAAAACAAAATTACCATCCGGTGTTCCTGTATTCTTACCTTGAAAACCTGCTGTATTATAAGTAAATCGTAAACCACCAGAATAAACCATTTCACCTCTTCTATAGATCCCTAAAGCACCCGGATTTGTTGCCGCACAACTTACATCGCCACCTAAAGCTCCCATGGCGCCTCCCATGGCAATATAGCGCGGACTACCACCTACTCCAACACGTGAATATCGCAATGCATCATTATCGTTTTGCGCCAATAACGCAAATGAACTCAGCATACATAGTGCTGCTATTACATACTTTTTGATCATGTAAGAGATTATCTTGGTCTGTTTGAACTACCGCTACTCTTTATAGGAGTTGAACTTCCACCACCACCGCCACTATTTCCTCCGCCTGATGAACGATTAGAGTTTGTGTTTTGGTTAGACGAATTACTTTCGCTTAATTTTCCACCACTGGTAGTTGTACGAACCGGTGTTTTAGTTGTATTGGAATTTGTACCTGTTGTGCCACTCTCGTAAGTATTGGTTGGTTGATTGTTCGAATTCCAGGTATTTCCACTTTTGGTTGGATTAGTAGATGTATTACTATTCCAATTGGGATTAGTGTTCCCCGAATTATCATTGTTATAAACAGGATTTGAATTATTCTTGACCTTCACAGGCGTGTTTGAATTTGAATTACTATAAGTAGAACCGTTTCCAATAGTAGTATTAGCGTTATAAGTTTGCGTTGTTTGGTAATGTTTAATGTTGTCAAACTTCGGTGTATTGTCTTGCGCCGCTACAACTGAATTAATAAATTGAACACGGTCGCCTGTTTCTAGATCTTTTGGAACTGCCATGCCTGCATGACTAGAGCGCGGACTGTTTCCACCGCTATTTCCTGTGCGCGGCCCATTGTAATAACTACTGTTTTTATCTTGTCCATTAAAATAACCCCAGTTGTTATTATTGTTTCCATTACCGTACTGATAGCCCCAAGGATTATTCCCGTAATTATTGTAGTTGCACCAAGGTTGGTTGTAGCCATAACCGTAATTATTGTAGTAAGGATTGTAACCATAGTTATAACCATAAGGATTATATCCCCCGCCATAATAGCCATTATTGCAATAACCGTTGTTATACCCACTATTGTATCCATAGTTATTATAACCGTATCCGTTATTGTAAGAGTTTCCTATATAAATTCCGGAATTGCTGTAAGGACTGTTCCAAAAATTATAACTACCGTAAATACTGCTACCATAGCAATTCGGATTTTGGTTATACCAATATGTATTCGTATAATAATTATCATAATACCCTGCACCATAAACCGGATTATTAAATCTGCGAACACGAGAAGCATATGCATAATCGTAATAATCATCCGACGTATAATTAGGATCTTGGTAATACGGATTAGAAGCATCCTTAGCTTTTTGAGCATCACTTGCTGCCTGGTCTTTTGCATCCTGTTCGGCCTTTTGCTTTTTTAGAGCTTCCATTTTAGCTAAATGTAAACGCTTTTCTTCTGCCGGATCACTATACACGTCATCGCTGAATGTACTTAGCTGCGATGTTTTACAGGAAGTTAGAAGTAACGATAAGGAAAATATGATGAATGCTGATTTTTTCATGGTTTTAAGCGCATTTTATACGTAAATTTACGAAATAATAACCTCCGTTTTTAGCCTGTTTATAATGATTTAACAAGTGGTAGGTTAATAGCAGTTAAGTGGTTGATTTTACAATTTATTGTGTATTTTAGTTTATGAGTAAATCCATTACCCCACAGGAACAAGACTATAGTAAGTGGTATAATGATATAGTTGTTGAGGCCGACCTGGCCGACCATAGCGCCGTAAGAGGCTGCATGGTAATAAAACCCCATGGATATGCCATTTGGGAAAAAATGCAGCAAACCCTTGACCGAATGTTCAAAGAAACCGGGCACGTTAATGCTTATTTTCCTTTATTCATTCCTAAGAGTTTATTTGAAGCCGAAGAGAAAAATGCCGAAGGTTTTGCAAAAGAATGTGCTGTAGTAACACATTACCGTTTAAAGACCGACCCCTTAAATAAGAGCAAGTTAATTGTTGATCCTGAAGCAAAGCTTGAAGAGGAATTGATCGTTCGCCCTACCAGCGAAGCTATTATTTGGAATACGTACAAAGGTTGGATCCAAAGTTATCGCGATCTGCCTTTATTAATAAATCAATGGGCTAACGTGGTGCGTTGGGAAATGCGTACACGTTTGTTTTTGCGTACTGCCGAATTTTTATGGCAAGAAGGACATACCGCTCATGCAACTCGTGAAGAGGCTATTGCCGAAACTGAACAAATGCTAAATGTATACGCCGAGTTTGTAGAGAATTACATGGCGGTTCCTGTTTTAAAGGGTGTAAAAACCCCGAATGAACGTTTTGCAGGTGCTGATGATACGTATTGTATTGAAGCTTTAATGCAAGATGGAAAAGCGTTACAAGCAGGCACCTCACATTTTTTGGGGCAAAATTTCGCCAAAGCATTTGATGTGAAGTTTGCAGACAAGAATGGAAAGCTGGATTATGTTTGGGCAACAAGTTGGGGTGTTAGCACACGTTTAATGGGTGCGTTGATCATGAGTCATAGCGATAATCATGGCTTAGTGATCCCCCCAAAATTGGCGCCAACACAAGTTGTGATAGTTCCTATTTATAAAGGGGAAGAAGGTTTAAAGAAAGTAAGCGAGCATGTAGAAAAGCTAAAGGCCGATCTACAATCAAAAGGTATAAGCGTAAAGTATGATAACCGAGATACGCAACGTCCCGGATTTAAATTTGCTGAGCACGAATTAAAAGGAACGCCTGTTCGTATTGGAATTGGTGAGCGCGATATTGATAATGGAACAATTGAAGTTGCTCGTCGCGATCTTTTGACCAAAGAAGTTATTAAAGTTGAAGATGCCGCAAATTACATTACCGATCTTTTGCACAGCATACAAACTAATTTATTTGAAAAGGCTATTCAACGTAGAGAGAAAATGACAAGTCATGCTACTTCGTATGAGGAGTTTAAGAGATTATTGGATGAAAAAGGTGGTTTTATTTACGCCCATTGGGATGGAACTCCTGAGACCGAAGAAAAAATAAAGAATGAAACTAAAGCTACAATTCGTTGTATTCCTTTAAATAATAAACAGGAAAACGGAACTTGTATCTATAGCGGAAAACCAAGCACTCAACAAGTAGTATTTGCAAGAGCCTATTAAGATGAAGAAGAATTTGAACGATCAACGCCAAGTTATTTTAAAACTTCTTGCCGAAAAAGCGGTGATGAAGCAGAATGTTTTTGCTAATACCATAAATATATTTGAGCAAATAAGAGATTCATCACAGAATGTTGTAAACGAATTGGCGAGCGAGATCAGGGGTGTGGATTCGAGAGTTACATTAGGTTTTAAAGAATTTAATCAACAATCTTTTCAATTAAAAGTAGCGGGAGATATGTTACAATTCGATATGCATACCAATGTATTCGAATTTGAAAAGTCGCATCCTGTTTATAAATCAAGTTACGTAAAGAAGAACGAGCTTAATTCTTTTTGCGGAATTATTAGCGTGTATAATTTTTTGGCCGATTCATTTAAATATAATCGTATTAACGACGTTGGATTTTTAATTGCTCGAATCTTCGTTAACCGCGAGAAGAAATTCTTTATTGAGACCAAAACGCCGCTTAATTCCAAATACAGTAATTATAGCGACGAACCAATTAGCGCCGAAAACGTTGCTGATATCATTAACGAACTTATTATTTTCTCTATTTCCTTTGATCTATTCATTCCTCCTTACGATGCTGTAAAACATGTAAGCGTAATGGAGATCCAGGAAAAAGCAAGCAGCGCTGTTTTAAAAACAGGAAAACGCTTAGGTTATATTGGCCATGGATCTGGCGACGGAAGTGAGACCAATTTTGAAGATGAGACCAATTTATAGTTATGCAGATCAAACCCACTTCTTTAAAAGATATTGCAAGTATTATTAAGTCCAAATACATTGGAGCCGATGATCATATCATCACGGGGTTTAACGAGATCCATCGCGTACAAAAAGGAGATGTGGTATTTGTTGATCATCCAAAATATTACGATAAAGCATTGAATAGCGATGCCACAACGATCATTATCAATAAAGAAGTTGAATGCCCTAAAGGAAAAGCGTTGATCATTCATGCCGAACCATTCACAGCGTTCAATCAATTAACTTTACACTTTCAACCAAAAAATTATAGCAACGCCAACGTAAGCAAAACAGCTAAAATCGGCACCAATGTTACGCTGATGCCCGGGTGCTTTATTGGGAATAATGTAACAATTGGAAATAATTGCATCCTCCACCCTAACGTTGTTATTTATGATCATTGCATCATTGGAAATAATGTTCAGATCCATGCAGGAGCAATCATTGGATCTGATTCTTTTTATTTTAAAGATCGCAAAACATCTTTCGAGCCATTGAATTGCTGCGGTAATGTTCTTCTTCACGATAATGTTGTTATTGGGGCCAATTGCACTATTGATCGTGGCGTAACCGAAAGCACCATTATTGGAAAACATACTATTTTAGATAATATGATCCATGTTGGCCACGACGTTCACATTGGAGAAATGTGTTTATTTGCCGCGCAAGTTGGCATTGCAGGTTGTACCACTATTGGAAATAATGTAAAGGTGTGGGGACAAGTTGGAATTACAAGCAACGCAGTTATTCCTGATAACGTTATAGTTTACGCTCAAAGCGGTGTTACAGGTAATTTAGAAGAAGGAAAAACATATTTTGGATCTCCGGCCGGCGAAGCCAAAGAAAAGATGAAAGAGATCTTTGCATTGAAGCAGTTGCCTGATCTGATCAAAAAATTATATTAAATTTCTCGCTTAATGGGTCGCTCCTACGGAGCTCTTTTGTTCCTTTTTTAAACTTTTCTAATAATAGTTGGTCCCTACGGGACCATTTGAATTTATTTAATTTATGAACGAATCTTATGGATTTTAGTGTTGTCCCGTAGGGACAAACTATTATTAGAAACACATATTGGTGGTGTAAGAGCTCCGTAGGAGCGACCTATTAATTATTCGTAGCCTTTTGAATCGAATCCCAAAGCAGATCTCCACTCTTCTCCCAACTAAACTTTTCCCTTTGTAGTTTTCCTTTTTCAACAAGCGAACTTCTTAAAGCTTCATCTTGAAAAATTTTCACCATCGCATTTTTCACTTCACTTACTTGCAAAGGATCAACCAACAAAGCTGCTTCTCCGGCAATTTCGGGCAAACTGGTTACATTACTCGTAATAATTGGCACTTCCGCTGCCATGGCCTCCACTAAAGGAATTCCAAAGCCTTCGTAATACGGAATAAAGGTTAATGCCATCGCGCTTCCTAAAACAAGCGCCATGTCTTCGTTACTTAAACGATTTGTAAATATAACTTCACCTTCAACGCCACTTTTTTTAATTAATTCGTAAGTATCGCTCATTCCCCAAGCGGCAGGACCGGCAAATACTAATTTTGTCTTGGTGGTTTTTTCCTTTTTAAATTCTCCGAAAGCTTTAATGAGCGTTGCAATATTTTTACGCGGATGCATAGATCCAACATATACAAAATACTCACAACCATTGGCGAATTTTCTTCGTGTTGTACTTTTTGTGAATTCATCCAATGGTTTAAAAAATTCATTAATGCCATTGTAAACAACATCGATCTTATTCTTATCGATCTTATAGTTCTCCGAAATGTCTTTTTTACTGTATTCCGAAACGGTTGCAATACGTGTGGCAGTCTTTGCATACAGCGGAAAGTAGCGATTATAGTATTTTGCAGTTAACCATTTTGAATCTTTTGGGTGATGCAAAAAATTAATGTCATGTAGCACGGGCAATTGTTTGCATTTTGCACCAAGAGATAAAAATCCATCGGGAGATAAAAAAAGATCAGGCTCTAATCTGTTCAATAGATGCTTTACCGAAACATGAAACCAAGCGTAATATAAAATTGGGTGACGCGCTTGCGGACCAATAATTAACGGCGTGATATTATCCGAAAAAATAAATTCAGGGTCATAAGTTCGATCGAATAAAAACACAAAATGTACATCCTTATGTTTTTGAGTTATGTGCTTTAAGGTTTGATAAGCGAACCAACCCATCCCCTCTAATCTGTTCTTAAGTAAAAGCCTGGTATTTACAACAATTTGCACGGTGCAAAACTATGAAATTAAAGTGAGTTTTAGTTGTTTAAGATAAAGTGATTCAATTTATTGAATAACAGTAAGTTATGATGATTAACTAAATTAGTTTTGCCACTAAAATATGCTATCTTTGCTTTTCATTTTTTTGCAGAAAAAGAAGTTCATATTCGACCTAGCTATATTATTGGCTTTAAACCTTTTAATTAAGCCATTTTGGATCCTAATTGTGGATCCAAAAGTGCAAATGGAAGTGGGCAATGCAGTGTATGGCGAATACATGGCCCTATTTAGTTTCTCTTTTCTTACCAATATACTTCTTGATCTTGGACTCGCTAATTTTAATAACCGCAATATTGCGCAAAACTCTCACCTCTTAAGCAAGCATTTTAGTAAGCTACTTGCTTTAAAATTTGCCCTTGCTGCTTTTTATATTTTCATTACACTCATTCTTGCTGCCGTTGTTTACCAAAACGAGATCCGTTATTTGAAATTACTTATTGTACTTTGCTTTAATAGCTTTTTGCTAAGTATGATCGCCTTTATGCGCTCGTACCTTCAAGGGTTGCATTTATTCAGGATTGACAGTGTTGTTTCTGTTTTAGATCGTGTGATCATGCTAATTGTTTTCTTTGCCATGATGTTTGGCTTATTTGGTTTAAAGGTCGACATCATGAACTTTGCCTATGCGCAAACAGCCGGTTATTTTTTCACCGCATTGATAGGATTTGTTATTGTACTCAGAGAAACTCACACCTTCAAACTCAATTGGCACTGGGCATTTAACTGGATGATCCTTAAAAAAAGTTTCCCGTTTGCCATGCTGGTTTTACTCATGACCTTTTATAATCGCGCTGATGCCATTATGATCGAACGTATTTTAGGTGGTGATCTCGGGAAATACCAAACCGGTATTTACGCCAAAGCCTTTAGATTATTAGATGCTGCGAACAATATTGCTATACTTTTTGCCGTTCAATTACTCCCGATCTTTAGTAGGATGTTAAAAAACAAGGAGAATATTGAGAATATCGTGAAGCTGTCTTTTACATTATTGATCACGCCATGCCTAATCGTTTCCATCAGCTGTTTATTTTACGCCGATGAATTTTGCAAACTGATCTATAACGGAAATTCAGAGGGCCACGAAGTATTAGGATTATTGATGTGTTGTTTTACAGCCATCTCTATGGTTTATATATTTGGAACTCTTCTTACAGCCAATGGCAGTTTTAAACAACTCAATATCATGGCTGTTACAAGTATTGCCATTAATCTTATTCTTAATTTTATTTTGATCCCAAAAATGTATGCTTACGGAAGCGCTATTGCCAGTTTAGTTACACAGTTCTTTGCAGCCGGCATTCAAGTATTCCTTTGTTATAAGATCTTTAATTTCCATTTCAATAAAAAATTCATCACCTCTCTTGTGCTATTCATTATTGGGGTGGTCTTTATTAATTATTTTACAGTAAATTTAACTCCCCAATGGAAAATGAATTTCGTGGTGATGTTAGTATTTAGCGGTTTATTTGCTTTCGTTACAGGATTACTTAATCACAAATCAATTTTAAGATTTATTAAATATAGATAATGGACAACAACAAGATCAATTTAATGGGCCTAGTAAATAAGGCCGTAGAATGGAAAAAGCCTTTACTGGTGTGCACTTTAACTGCCACCTTTATAGCCGCTATTATTTCATTCATGATTGCGCCGCAGTATAAATCTACGGCCACAGTGTTTCCTACACGCCAATTCTCAGTCTCAAAACTGATCATCGAACAGAACGTGGGAAACCAGGAAGATTACAATATGCTTGGCGATGAAGATGACGCCGAAAAAGCAGTTCAGATATTAACCTCAGAAACTTTGAAGACCCTTGTGGCCGACAAATTTAATTTATGGGAGCGCTGGAGTATAAGCAAAGATAAGTTTGCTTACCATAACCTACGTTTAAAGTGGGATAATATGGTTAAGATAAAACGCACCGATTATAATTCAATAAAAGTTGAAGCTTACGATTATACGGCAAACGGTGCAGCAGAAATTTGTAATGGTATTTTAGCTTATTGCGATACTGTAAGATATCACATGACAATAGATATGGCCGAAAAAGCTTTTTCGATCGTAAAAGACGAATACGAATCTACCATTGCCAACATGAATGAAATGGAAGATAGTTTGCAAGCACTGCGTAACCTTGGCATCTTAGATTATAAAGAAGATGTAGAGGCTTATACAAAAAGCTATGCAAAAGCACTTGAAAAAGGTAATAGCGCAGCTGCAAAAGTTTTAGAAGAGAAATTAAATAATTTAAAAAAATACGGTGGGTCCTACTTGCACGTAAGCGAAAATTTAAGAAAATATAGATTTAAATTCCCTGTTATCAAAGCAAAATATGATGAAGCTTTGGTGAACAAGGATAAGTATATTCCGTTCTTACAAATAGTAGAAAAAGGTGTTCCTGATGAATTCAAAGCGCGTCCAATTAAAACTCTTATCGTTTTGATAACATTGCTTTCTACTTTTATTCTCACTTTTATCATTTTGATGTTCAAAGAGAATATCGCAAAATTTAAATTGGATAATGGCTGACTGACATGGCTTACCACGAAAGTGGTCAGGGATTTTAAAAAGGAAGTACGGCCGCAAAAATTAAAAGAAGAAGAACTAAAAAAAGAAAGCGGAAACACCATACCACCGGAAATAATACAAGAACTTAAAAAAGAAATACAAGAATTAAAAGAACAATTAAAACAAGACATCAAACCAGTGCAACAAACTCAAAAAGTATTTGCACCAAAAATTGACACGATGGCAGAATTTAATAAAACAGAAGATTTGTTCATAGAGATCTGGTCGCACAAATGGAAGATAGCGATCATCATTTTTGTAGTGGCAGCAATTACTGCAGCCTCTACGTATATGATAACTCCTCTTTACAAATCAGTATCGGTTGTAGCACCGGTGAACTTATACCCTACTTCGGATGAATCAACCACCGAACAATTGATCCAATATTTTACAAGTAGCGACGTTAAAATGCAACTTGCTGAAAAATATAAACTATTCCAGTATTGGGGCATTGATACACTTACCGATAAAAATGGAAGAGCTTTGTTTGATTATTATTACAAGGATTACATCAGCATCTCGCCTACTATGCTCGAGTCGGTAGAGATCATTGTAAAGGATCATGATCGTTTTAAAGCACAGGAGATCAATGGTGGAATTTTGGCCCTTACAAACGAGCATATAAAGAATAATAAAAAATTTATTCTTTATCAGTACATCAACAACGCGGGTAAAACAATAAAGAAACAAAATGAATCTATTGATTCCTTATTGAACCTTGCCAAAAATGATGAGATCTATATTGACGCCAACGGTAACGAGAAAGATGTAAAAGGTGATGACGGAAAAGGTAAAGGCAAGAAGATCAAAAAGCTAAAACAAAAAGAATACAGCGAAAAAATAAAAGGTCTTGCTAAATCGTACGGCCGCATAGTTTACAAGCGCGATAAATTCTATATGGATTATTCAGGAGATCTTACCTTCTTCTCTATTATTTCACATCCTACATTAACCGATAAGCGTTGCTACCCAGTTAGATCGATGTTCATAATTGTAGCGAGTTTGTCAACGTTCATTTTTTGTATCGTTGTTATTATGATCCGTTTCAGAATGCGTGTTAGAAAAAATGCTTAAGAAGCTTAGTAAGACATACATACTTTATTTACTGGTTGCCTTATTTGTTATTGGCAACGTATATGTTTTGGTAAAGAAACGCGATTATTTCTTTGAGTATAATGCCATTCCTTTTATTCTCATTGTTGGATATTACGCCATTTACAATTTACAGAGCCTACTTTTTTTACTGGCTTTTATCACTCCACTTTCCGTTTCGCTAAAAGAATTGGGTTATTACGGTACCGTAAATTTAAGTCTACCCGCTGAGCCCTTAATGGCAGGACTGATGCTTTTATATTTCTTAAACAAAGTTTATACCAATAATTACGATCGGCGAATAAACTTCCATCCTTTAACCATCATTATTTACATTCAGCTCTTCTGGATCTTTGTCACCATGCTCACCAGTGAAGACGTGCTCATCTCACTAAAATTCTTGATCTCTCGTTGTTGGTTCTTATTTAGCTGCTATTTTTTGGCTAATTACCTGTTTAAGAACAAGAAGAATATTGTTCCCTTTCTTTCGGCGTATATGATATCATTAGCTATCGTATGCGCGTATACTATTTTTACTCACTCTAAATATGGGTTCGATCATAAATCGGCCGATTGGGTAATGAGTCCATTTTACAACGACCACACTGCTTACGGTGCAGCATTGGCCATGTTCATTCCGGTTTTAGTTTCGTTCTTAGTAATGAAAAGTATCAATCGCTTTAATAAAATGATGTACTTGTTCCTTTTAATTCTCTTTATAGTTGCTGTAACATTATCGTATGCCCGCGCGGCTTGGTTAGGCGTAGCTGTTGCTTTTGCGGTATTTATAACGCTAATAATGAAGTTCAATTTCAAAGTTCTTATTACTGTGCTATTCACGTTTGGTGTATTGATGTTCAGTTTTCAAGATGATATTTTAATTGCTTTAGGAAGAAACAATACCGATGCAGAAGAAGGATTTTTAAATAATATTGAATCGGTAGCAAATATTTCTACGGATGCATCAAACCTTGAACGTTTAAATCGCTGGAGTTGTGCTGTACGCATGTGGCAAGATATGCCGGTGTTTGGTTGGGGACCTGGAACTTATATGTTCATGTACGCACCTTACCAATTAAGCAGCCAAAAAACAGTGATCAGTACAAACTTTGGAACAAACGGTAATGCCCATAGCGAATATCTTGGTCCATTAGCCGAAGAAGGATTGCCAGGATTATTAATTGTATTGTGTTTGATGTTCTACACCTTTAATTTTGGATATAGATTATACAAGGAAGTAAAAGATCCGGAGATAAGAATATTAGGAACCGGCGTTTTCTTAGGTTTAGTAACGTATTTCATTCACGGATTTATCAATAACTTTTTGGATACCGATAAATTATCACTTCCATTCTGGAGTTTTCTTTCGATCATGCTTTGTATTGATCTTTTTCATAAGGGAGAAGAGCAAAAAGAAGAGCTATAGGTTTTTAGAGGCAGAAACCGCAAAGTTCGCCAGCGGCGACGCAAAGAAGGCGCAAAGCACGCAAAGTTTTATCACCAGTACTTATGAGGAGGCAAAGACCTTCGGTTTCGCAAAGACATTATAAGAAGGGTAGCAAATTAGATATAGAACTTCAACGCCTTTGCGAAGCGCAAGCTTCTTTGCCTTCTTTATAAATTTTTCTGCGGTTAGTTGATTCTTTGTGCACTTTGCGTCTTCTTTACGAAGTGCTTTGCACCTCTGCGGTTTCTGCCTCTAAAAAATAAGATCGGTTACCTTTAAAGTTAGAAGTGCAATATCATCCGTAAAATCCTGCTCTCCCTTATAATCCATCGCTAAATCTAAAACCGCATTATTGATTGCTTCAGGCGATTCACTTTTTTTATTCTCAATACATTCCTTTACACTCTCAACGGTTAGTGAATCACCTTCATTATTGATCGTATCAGTTAATCCATCGGTATAGCAAAATAAAATAAGATCAGAAGCATAATTAAAAATATCCACTTCTATATCGCGTAGGTCTTCTTGGATCCCCAATAAAGTTGTGCCTTTACTAAGCGCAATGAATTTCTTTTCGTTATAGATCAAAGGCGCATTATGTCCCGCGTTTATGTAAGTTAATTGCTGACTCTTAGTATTTATCTTCCCTAAAAAGAAAGAAACAAACTTTTCGTAATTGGTATTATTAATTACGCGTTTATTCAATTCAATGATGATGTCCTTTAAGTTGTGCGTATAATTACAAAGTGATTGCAAGGTAGCTTGCAAATTACTCATCAAAATAGCGGCACTCACTCCCTTGCCGCTTACATCGGCAATACAAAAAATAAATTCGTGATTATTTAATTTAATAAAATCGTAATAATCTCCACCCACTTGTTGATGCGGCAAATATTTAGCGTTCACATTAAATGAATCAGAATGTGGTAAGTTATGCGGGAACAGCATCTCCTGCATGCTTTGTGCTAATTCTAATTCTTTATCAATTTGTGCCTTATGAATATTAGATTTAAATAATTTTTTGTTCTCAATGGCAACCACAATAATATTAGTGAGCGTTTGAACAAATGGCAAATGCTTTACCGACTTACTTAATTCTACTTTATCGGGGTCAACATCGCCCAACAATACAAAAGCCAGAGGACTTTTTTTATGATATACTGGAATTACAATTTCAAAACTCTTGCTTAGCTCTCCGTTGTTATATGTAATAGTTTCAATTTCGCTGAATTGGAGAAGCGTATCTTCAAACACGGGTACCAAAGCATAATCAGGAATACCATAAGTTAATAAACACTGCCAGGTTTTATCAAAACTAAAAAGCACTAAACGTCCTACGCCTAATCGCTTTTGTAAGATCTCTTTATAAAGTTCAAGAAGTTGAGCCGTAGAATAATTATTATTGATGGCCTTGGTTACTTCCAACAGCGCATTCAATTTAACATCACTTTCCGATTTTATCTGACTCATGTTACACCAAATGTAATTAAAAAATAGGCCAATCTACTAGTTCTTTTTAATCAATCCTTCTTCAAAAAATTATTCCATAGGTTCGGCTATGCAAGAATTTTTTCATCGTCTTGATAAAAAATAACGTCGCATCTTTAGCCAATTCTTTAATTACAGTTGGTGTTAAATTAAAAAAACCGCTTCATTTCCTTTTTTACTGAAGTCAGCTTCAATGTGTTCTTGTAGCGTGGTGCTTAATGATAATCCAACAAAATCCGCTTTAATAGGGAATCGTGTATGACTTCTATCTACCAACACCAAAGTATTTAGTTTTTTTACCGGCTTATTTAAAAATAATTTTGTGGCATACATCAAAGCTTTACCGCTATTCAATACATCATCGATCACTAAAATATTCTTGTTAACATGGTCATTCTCTTCAAAATCCGTTACCGGCTTTGTTTTCCAAGGCTCCTCTTTATTTAATGTGATCTTTCCTAATTTTAATTTAATATCGCACACCTTTTTTAAACGATCGTAGATCTCTTTGGCAAGAACATAGCCATTGCCATCAATACCAACGATCAATAATTCTTTTTCACCAAAATTATTCTCATACACCTGATAAACCATACGGTTTATCTTTTGGCCTATTTGTACGGTGTTTAATATTTGTGTTTTATCCATTAGTAATTCTTAATAAGCTGATCTAATTTTTGTTTCACCGAATCATTTGGTTCGCACAAAGGTAAACGCACATACGTTTCAGTGATTTTTAATCTGTTCAAGGCATGTTTAATTCCGCCGGATTTCCATCAGTAAATAACTGATCGGTAATATCCACCAATTTATAATGTAATTTTTGTGCTTTTTCCATATCATGCTTTAAAGCTGCACGAACCATATCGCTGTAATCTTTTGGAAATGCGTTGGCCACAACCGATATCACTCCTACTCCACCGTAAGCAATTACACCTAACGTTAAATTATCATCCCCACTAATAACCATAAAATCTTTTGGCTTGTTTTTAATGATCCTCATTATTTGTTCAATACTTCCACTGGCTTCTTTAGTAGCCACAATATTTTTAAAATCACGAGCAATTTTACATTGCGTTTCTACGGTTACATTACTTCCTGTTCTTCCCGGAACATTGTATAATATGATAGGCAATTTACTTGCCTTAGAAACTGCTTTGTAATGCTCGTAATAGCCTTTTTGATTTGGCTTATTATAATACGGTGCCACAGAAAGAATTGCAGAAAAATCTTTTAAATTGGTATGCTTAATTGCTTCTACAACTTCAGCGGTATTATTTCCGCCAATTCCCAATACTAAAGGCAAACGTTTTTTGTTTGTTTTTACAACGGTATCAATTACCAATTGTTTTTCTTGTTTGGTTAACGTTACACTCTCTGCTGTAGTTCCATTCACTACAATATATTCAACCTTACCATTAATTAAATGCTTAATTAATCGTTCTAATGCTTTAACATCTACAGTACCTTTTTTTGTAAAAGGAGTAACAATGGCAACCCCCGTGCCTGTTAGGAAATTTTTCATGCCTCAAAATTAAGAAAAATGGCCGGAAATACGGCTATTTTGATGTTTTTTATACTCCGCAGACTTTGTATATTTACCACTCTAGACTTTACATATGGACTTAGAATTCAATAAGAACGAAGATAAGATGAAATTGCTCATTTCTCAGATGGAGCAACGTTTGGGTAAGATATACCTTGGCGGTGGCAAAAGCCGTATTGATAAATTGCACGAACAGGGTAAAATGACCGCTCGTGAGCGTATTGATTTTTTATTGGATAAAGATACTCCCCGTGTTGAAATGGGTGCTTTTGCAGGATATGAAATGTATCCCGAGCATGGCGGTTGCCCCGGTGGTGGAGTTGTAATTTTTATTGGATATGTAAGCGGAAAGCAATGTATTGTTGTGGCAAATGATGCTACAGTGAAAGCTGGTGCTTGGTTTCCTATTACCGGTAAAAAGAATTTACGCGCGCAAGAGATCTCAATGGAAAATCGCTTACCAATTATTTATTTAGTGGATAGCGCCGGTGTGTATTTACCAATGCAAGATGAGATCTTTCCGGATAAAGAACATTTCGGACGAATTTTTAGAAACAACGCTGTAATGAGTAGCATGGGAATTTTACAAGTGGCGGCCGTTATGGGAAGTTGTGTGGCCGGTGGTGCTTATTTACCAATCATGAGCGATGAAGCCATGATAGTAGATAAAACCGGAAGTATATTTTTAGCAGGAAGTTACTTGGTAAAAGCCGCTATTGGAGAGAATATTGATAACGAAACTTTGGGTGGTGCTACAACACATTGCGAAGTAAGCGGTGTTACCGATTATAAATGTAAAGATGATGCCGATTGCTTAACTCGCATTCGCAAAATTATGAGTAAAGTTGGCGATTATGATAAGGCCGGCTTTAACCGCGCAACCCCTGCTCTACCAAAAAAAGATCCTAAAGAATTGTACGGAATTATTCCCGATCTAAGAGATAAGCAATACGATATGCGCGATGTTATTGAGCGTTTAGTAGATGGAAGTACATTTGATGAATACAAAGAATTATACGGACAATCCATTATTTGTGCCTATGCGCGCGTTGATGGTTGGGCTGTAGGAATTGTTGCCAACCAACGTAAAGTTGTAAAAAGTAAAAAAGGTGAGATGCAATTTGGCGGTGTAATTTATAGCGATAGTGCCGATAAAGCTGCGCGTTTTATTATGAATTGCAATCAGAAAAAAATTCCTTTAGTGTTTTTACAAGATGCCACCGGATTTATGGTGGGCTCTCGCAGCGAACATGGTGGGATAATTAAAGACGGTGCAAAATTGGTAAACGCCATGAGTAATTCGGTTGTTCCAAAATTTACAATCATTATTGGAAATAGTTATGGTGCTGCAAACTACGCCATGTGCGGAAAAGCATACGATCCTCGTTTAATTGTTGGCTGGCCTACCGCGCAAGTAGCTGTAATGGGCGGAGCGCAAGCTGCTAAAGTATTAGTTCAAATTGAAGTGGCTTCCTTAAAAGCAAAAGGTGAAGAAATTACACCCGAAAAAGAAGCAGAATTATATAATAAAATTAAAGATCGTTATGATGCGCAAACATCGCCATATTACGCAGCTTCGCGTTTATGGTTAGATGCGATCATCGATCCACAAGAAACCCGTAAGGTAATTAGTATGGGAATTGAAATGGCCAACCATTCCCCTATTACAAAACCATATAATGTTGGTGTACTACAAACTTGATACTGATCTATGTCCTTTAATTCTACTGAACTAAAACAAATTGTACTGCCTGAAGGCATTGTAACTTTAAAAACCGATGGTATTGTTTACGTTAAGTATGCAGTTGATACCACTGTGGATCTTGATGTACAAGCACGCATGCTCGATGCCTTTAATGAAATAACCGAAAAAAATTATTCGCCCTTTTTATTTGAAGCTGAAGATGGCGTTACAGTTACCAAAGAAGCCCGCGATAATGCTATTGTTATGGAGGAATCAACCCCGTGTAAAGCTACTGCTGTGTTAGTACAAAATATTGCCTACGCCATGATCGCTAATTTTTATGTAAAATTCAATAAGCCTAAGCGCCCTTTTAAGGTATTCAATAAAAAGAATGAGGCAATTGAGTGGTTGAAGTTGCATCTTTAGGTTTTTTAAACCACACGAATCATTTTAGCGCCTCCGGCGCTTTTTTTTGCCACGGAGGCACAAAGACACGGAGCTTTAAAGCTTCGATTTAAACTGTGTGTAACTAGAAGGAAGGCCAATATACTCTGCGTTCTCCGCGCCTCCGTGGCAAAAATTAATAAATGTTAAGGCAGCGAAGATGCCGATTGCCTGTAACCCCCATTCTATAAGGGTTTTATAATTTACCGTGTCTCCGCGCCTCCGTGTCTCCGTGGTAAAAAACAGTGGTAAAAAATTGCCTTTTTTCTTAATTTCTCTTAACTTAGAGGCTCTAAAAAAAATCACACTTATGGCATTTGATATTGAAATGATAAAGCAGGTTTACGCAAAAATGCCTGCTCGTATAGAAGAGGCACGTAAAACATTAGGCCGCCCATTAACTTTAGCAGAAAAAATCTTGTATTCGCATTTAGATGCTTCGTTTGCAGTAAAAAATTACGAACGCGGAAAAGCATACGTAGATTTTAATCCCGATCGCGTTGCTATGCAAGATGCAACAGCACAAATGGCCTTATTACAATTTATGCAAGCCGGTCGCCCAAAAGTGGCTGTGCCTTCTTCTGTTCACTGTGATCACTTAATTCAAGCAAAAGCCGGTGCAAAAGCCGACTTAGATAGAGCAAAAACAGAAAGCGAAGAAGTATTTAATTTCTTAGCTTCCGTTTCAAATAAATATGGTATTGGATTTTGGAAACCGGGTGCTGGTATCATTCACCAAATTGTATTAGAAAATTATGCATTCCCGGGTGGAATGATGATAGGAACCGATTCGCACACGGTAAACGCAGGTGGTTTAGGAATGATAGCTATTGGTGTTGGTGGAGCTGATGCTTGCGACGTAATGGCCGGTTTACCTTGGGAATTAAAAATGCCAAAATTAATTGGTATTAAATTAACAGGTAAATTAAATGGCTGGGCAAGTGCAAAAGATGTTATTTTAAAAGTAGCAGGTATCCTTACTGTAAAAGGTGGAACCGATAAAGTGGTTGAATATTTTGGCGATGGTGCAATTAGCTTAAGCTGTACAGGAAAAGGAACCATTTGTAATATGGGTGCCGAAATTGGTGCTACAACCTCTACATTTGGTTATGATGATAGTATGAGCCGTTATTTAAAAGCTACTGGGCGTGCAGACGTTGCTGCTTTGGCTGATGGCATTAAACAACATTTAACAGGAGATGCTGAAGTATATGCTGATCCAAAAAATATTTTGATGAAGTAATTGAAATTGATCTTTCAACTTTAGAGCCGCATGTGAACGGACCATTTACTCCAGACTTAGCTACACCAATTTCAAAATTAAAAGCGGAAGCTGAGAAGAACGGTTGGCCATTGAAAGTACAAGCGGGTTTAATTGGATCTTGTACTAATTCATCTTACGAGGATATTGCACGAGCTGTTAGCATTGCAAAGCAAGTAAGTGCAAAAGGATTAAAATCAAAAGCAGGATTTATGATTAATCCGGGCTCAGAACAAATTCGTTATACCATTGAGCGTGACGGATTTTTAAAAGTATTTGATGACTGCGGTGCAGTTGTATTTACAAATGCGTGTGGACCATGTATTGGTATGTGGGATCGTATGGGTGCCGAAAAGCAAGAGAAAAATACCATTGTACATTCGTTCAATCGTAACTTTGCAAAACGTGCCGATGGAAATCCAAACACGTATGCGTTTGTTGCTTCTCCGGAAATTGTTTCGGCATTAGCTATTGCAGGTGATCTTGGATTTAATCCATTAACCGATACATTAACCAACGAAAAAGGCGAACAAGTAAAATTAGACGCGCCTTTTGGTGATGAATTACCTCCAAAAGGATTTGATGTAAAAGATGCAGGTTATCAAGCGCCAGCAACCGATGGAAGCAACGTACAAGTTGCAGTTTCTCCAACTTCAAAACGTTTACAATTATTAGATCCATTTGCAGCATGGCCTGGAATTGATTTTAAAGGCTTACGTTTATTAATTAAAGCAAAAGGAAAATGTACAACGGATCATATTTCTATGGCTGGTCCATGGTTAAAATTCCGCGGACACTTAGATAATATCTCAAACAATATGTTGATTGGTGCAGTAAATGCATTTAATGAGAAAACAGATTCAGTAAAAAATCATATCACAGGTGCATACGAAGGAGTTCCGGTAGTACAACGCCAATACAAAGCCAAACAAATTGGAAGTATTGTTGTAGGAGATGAGAACTATGGTGAAGGAAGTTCACGTGAGCATGCAGCGATGGAGCCTCGTCATTTAGGGGTTAAAGTAGTATTAGTAAAATCATTTGCTCGTATTCACGAAACTAACTTAAAGAAACAAGGAATGTTAGGAATTACTTTTTTTTTATTTAAAGGAATTGAAGAAAAAAGTTGAAATATTAGCACCTGCAAAAAACCTTGTTCAAGGCATGGGCGCCATTAACGCCGGGGCCGATGCTGTATATATTGGTGCGCCACAATTTGGTGCGCGAAGCAATGCCACTAATTCGGTGGAAGATATTGCAGAATTGGTGCAATACGCTCACCTTTTTAAAGCGCAAGTGTTTGTGGTAGTTAATACCATTTTGTACGATAATGAATTAGAAGATTGTAAAAATTTAATTCACGAATTGTACCGCATTGGTGTGGATGCTTTAATTGTACAAGATATGGCGGTGCTGGAAATGGATCTTCCGCCAATTGTAATTCATGCCAGTACACAAGCTAATAACCGTGACCCTAAGCATGTGAAATTTTTGGCAGATGCCGGAATGAAACGTGTGGTTTTAGCAAGAGAATTAAATTTAGATCAAATAAAAGACATTCATAAAGCAACTGATGTTGAACTAGAGTTTTTTGTTTCAGGCGCCTTATGTGTTTCGTTTAGCGGCAACTGCTATATGAGTATTGCCAATGGCGAGCGCAGCGCCAACAGAGGCTCTTGCGCGCAAAATTGCCGTTTGCCTTATAACTTAGTAGATGGTACCGGAAAAACTTTAATAGCCAACAGTCATTTATTATCCATTAAAGATCTCGACTTAAGCGATCAATTACCAAATTTAATTGAAGCCGGAATTACATCGTTTAAAATTGAAGGTCGTTTAAAGGATATGGTGTATGTAAAAAATAATACATCGTACTTACGCAAAAAGTTAGATGCCTTTTTAGAGAATAACGATCAATACGTAAAAGCCTCTTCAGGAAGAACCTTCTATAACTTCGAAGCCGAAATGGACAGAAGTTTTAACAGGGGTTATACAGATTACTTTGTAAATAAGCGCATCGAAAAAATTGGTTCGTGGGAAAGTCCTAAATCACAAGGACAATTAATAGGAAAAATATTAGAGACCAAAACCAAGGGATACGTCATAGAGAACCAAGAGAAATTAAATAATGGCGATGGACTTTATTTTATAAATGAAGAAGGAATTCCTGATGGAGTGCAAATTAATAACATTATAAATGATATTGTTATTCCAAATACCTATAAAGAAATAAAACCCGGCACGATCATTTTTAGGAACTCTGATGCCGCATTTACTAAATTAGTAGAAAGAGATGATAGCGCCGTTAGAAAAATTGGAGTAAAATTAAAATTCTCTGAAACCAAAAAAGGTTTTCAATTAACGGCAATTGACGAAGATGGACATAAAAGCGTAACCGAATTTGAATCAGAAAAAGAATTAGCAAAAAGTGCAGAATCAACCATTCCTAATATTAAAAAGAACTTAGCGAAAACCGGCAACACGCCATTTATTGTTGATGATATTGAAATTGAGTTTTCCGGGAATTGGTTCTTACCTATCTCAAAAATAAACGAAAGTCGAAGGATAGTTTTAGAACAATTGATAGATACACGCGTAAAGGAATACCATAGAGAAGAAATTCAAATTAAAAAAACAGAACATCCCTACCCTGTTACACAATTAGATTTTACATACAACGTAGCCAATAAACTGGCACGTGAGTTCTATAAACGCCATGGCGTTACCGAAATTGAAAAAGCATTTGAATTGCAATGGGATCCCGGTAAATCGCGCGTAATGGTAACAAAGTACTGCGTTAAATACGAGTTAGGGAAATGCGCCCGTTTTCAGCGCGATACCATGGGCGAAAAAGTGGCTGAGCCGTTAGTTTTAAAACACGGCACTAACGAATACAAATTAAAATTCAACTGCAAGCCCTGCGAAATGGAAATTTGGGAGAAGGATGCAGAGTTGACGTTTGAGGAGGAAGATTAGAATTCTAGAGGCAGAAACCACAACCTCAGTGCGGCCGCAGGCCTCTGTGGTTAAAAAAAATCGTATCTTAGATGTATGCAAAATCAAATAACCTTTCAATTCATCTCTGAGCCTTCCGATGTAAATTACGGTGGTAAAGTACACGGAGGAGCTGTAATGAAATGGATCGATCAAACCGCTTATGCTTGTGCGAGCTCATGGGCCGAAGGATATGCTGTAACGGTTTACGTTGGCGGCATTCGTTTTTTTAAACCCATTCAAATTGGTGATCTTGTAAAAGTAAGCGCAAGAGTAGTTCATACCGGCACCACAAGTATGCACATTGCTTGCGATGTATTTAGCAGACCAATTACAGGAGAAAAATATCAAAAAACAACCCATTGCATTATTGTGTTTGTAGCCGTTGATGAACATGGCAAAACAAAAACCGTAAAAAAATGGGTGCCTCATACCGATAGAGAATTAGCGCAGCAAAAATATGCGATGAGATTGATGGAATTGCGTAAAGGAATTGAGGTTGAGATGAAGCCTTTTTTGGAGGATTATTTTTAAGAGGCAGAAACCACGGAGCGCTTCAAGGTCATTTCTCGATACAAAAAAATGAAAAGAGGCGCATTTTTTCACTCGAAATGACATCGTTATTACACTCCGCCGCTCCCTGTCAGTTCGAGTGATTTTTGCCTGCCACTTGCAAAAATCGTATCGAGAAATGACATAAGTGGTTAAAAGCCACTAAACCACCCCACATAAAATATTCACCACTCCCCATTTTTAGCACCTTTTCACAATAAAAAGTCTTAACTTTCTTACGTAAATCATACTTATGAAAAACAAAATATTATTATCAGCTGCACTTGTTGCAAGTATCAATTTTTCAAATGCTCAGGAAGAAGATAAATTTCAATGGCTAGAAGACGTTGATAGCAAAAAATCTTTAGAATGGGTAGAAGCTCAAAATAAAGCAACGTTTGATGTATTAAGTAAACAACCTATCTATCAAAGTGTATATGACAAAAGTTTAGAAGTTTATAATTCAACCGATCGTATTGCCGCGCCAAGTATTTACGGAAAGTATATTTATAATTTTTGGCAAGATCAAACTAATCCTCGCGGTATCTGGCGCCGTACAACTAAAGAAGATTATTTAAGCGCAAATCCTAAATGGGAAATTGTATTGGATATTGACGAGCTTTCTAAAAAAGACAATATCAAATGGGTATTTAAAGGTGCTGATGGTTTGTATCCAAATTATGATCGCTTTTTAGTGAATCTTTCTAACGGTGGTGGCGATGCAGTTACTGTGAAGGAGTTTGACGCAGTTAAAAAAGAATTCATTAAAGACGGCTTTGTAATGCCTGAAGCAAAAGGAAGTTTGAGCTATTTAGATGAAAATACCGTGTTCGTTTCAACCGACTTTGGTAAAGGAACAATGACAACCTCTGGTTATGCTCGTCAAGTAAAATTATGGAAGCGAGGCACACCATTAAAAGATGCTAAACTTATTTTTGAAGGAAAAGAATCTGACGTATGGGCTTCCGGCTTTAATATGCGCGATGGTGATAAAAAACATTTATTCTTAAGTAGAGGGATAACATTTTATACTTCAGAAACTTCGGTGATGGTAAATGGCAAGATCATTAAGCTAGATATACCAGAGGATGCAGATATATCAGATCTTCTTAATGATCAGCTTGTGTTAAGTTTAAAATCCAACTGGGTTGTAAATGCCGACACATTAAAACAAGGGTCGCTTATAAGTTTAAATTTCACAAAACTTTTAGAAGGGAAAAAAGAAGCTCAAGTAATTTATGCTCCTGATGAATTCTCGAGCTTATCAGGAGTTGCCAGCACAAAGAATAAATTATTGGTGTGTATTCTAAATAATGTAAAAAGTGAACTTTATATTTATTCATTCGATAAAAGATGGAGCAGAACAAAAGTGAACGCTCCTGATTATGGAGCAATTAGCTTAGCAGCAACAGACGAAAATTCTGACCAGTTTTTTTTCTATTTTCAAAACTTTTTAACGCCTTCATCACTTTTTGTTGCTGATGCGGCCACCAATACTATAAAAACCTATAAATCATTACCTGCGTATTTTGATGCAAGTAAATATGCGGTGGAGCAGATCAAAGCTAAATCGAATGATGGAACCATGATCCCCTACTTTATCGTTTACAAAAAAGATATTGTAATGAACAGCACAAATCCTACTTTACTTTACGCCTATGGCGGGTTTGAATCCTCTATGCTTCCATACTACTCTGGCGTTATGGGAAAAGGTTGGTTAGATAATGGTGGCGTATACGTTTTAGCAAATATTCGTGGAGGTAGTGAGTATGGGCCAAAATGGCACCAAGCAGGATTAAAAGAAAAACGTCAGAATATTTATAATGATTTTCATTCGGTAGCACAAGATCTTATTACACGCAATGTTGCTTCGGCAAAAACATTAGGTATTATGGGCGGAAGTAATGGTGGTTTATTAATGGGCGTTTCTTTTACGCAACGTCCTGATTTATATAACGCCGTTGTTTGCCAGGTTCCTTTATTGGACATGAAGCGTTACAATAAATTATTAGCAGGCGCTAGTTGGATGGGCGAATATGGCGATCCTGATACAAAAGATTGGGAATTCATTAAAAAATATTCTCCTTATCATAATTTGAAAAAAGGAGAGAAATACCCTGAAGTATTTTTTACAACCTCTACTCGCGATGATCGTGTTCATCCAGGACACGCTCGCAAAATGGCTGCCAAAATGATAGATATGGGTTATAAGATCTATTATTATGAGAATACCGAAGGTGGCCACGCCGGTTCATCAACCAACGAGCAACGCGCAAAAACTGCAGCGTTACAGTATTCGTATTTGATGATGAAGTTGAAGGGGTAGATAAGTTTTTTGGGGTTACTTAGGGGGCAAAATGTCCCTCTAAGGAGGAAAGACTTAAAAACAAAAGAACCCACCGATTTCTCGATGGGTCTTTCTGTAAAATTAAACTTTAAATTATTAAGGTAATGTTATTGCGTAAGTTACACCGTTTACTGTAACTGTTGCATTAAGATCGCATCCACCGTTTCCGTAATCAAATAAGCGAGTTGGACGAGCTCCCGGTTTGTAAGCTAATGTTCCGCTTATAAAAGGATGACGGTTTGGATAATTTGTGCTTGGTGTACAAGTAAAATCACGGATCAAGTCGGTTGCAGTTACTGTGTATTGTTCGCCTTTTGCATTTGTACCGCTTGCAGTGCCGTTGATCTTAATTTTGGCTTTGTTCCAAGTTATTGGAAGTGTTTGTCCGTGGTAACATTGCACATCATTTGTATTGATCAATTCTTTGGTACGATTACATGTCCACGTTACAGTTCCACCATTATTTGGTTTAGCAACCGAAATATTGGCTGTGATGTTCCATGTAAGATTTGTTCCTGTAAATACAGTTTGTCCACCCACGCTTAATGGTGTTGTATTTTGAATTGTTTTATTTGCGATCGTTACCGAATAACCATCAACCACATAATTTTGTGAAGTGATCACAAGTTTGAAACCCGGATGACGATAAAAAGTAGATGTACTTGGTGTGCTTTGTGAAAGATCGTAGATTAATTTACCTGAGCGAGTTCTTCCATCCTTACAAGTTGTTCCTGTTCCAAAATCAACAGTAATCGTTGATGAACCAAAACCGGTAACAGTTGCGCCCGGAGCCATTGAAAGCATATCAGTTCCCGAACTTCTAAATTCTCCTACAGTTCCTGTTTCTGCAGCTTCACTACCCATAGCATCCATATCACTACTGATATTTTCCATATTAGCATTATCGCTTGCAGTGCTGGTTTCCTGATCAGGCTCTTCTTCTTGCTTATCGCGTTTGCGGCAGCTTGTGAACATAAGGGAACCTGCTAATACTAGTGTGGTGATCCCGAAAATGATTTTATTTGATTTCATAATAGTTGTTGTTTTAATATAAGACGTATGAACTGGCCAAAGGTTTAGTACCGAACCTAAAAATATTCAAAAAAAGTGAGTTTTTAACCTTTGAGGGTGCTTTAAAGGCTCTATCTTTACAGGGAAGAGGGCAAAATGCTCTAAATTTGTTAAATGAAAGCTCTTAAGGCCTTAAACCACTTTTTTGTTAAATATAAATGGCACTTTTTGGGTGGCATGTTGTTTGTGGCATTATCTACCATTTCTAGGACTTATCAAGGTGTGATAGTAAGGGAAGGAACCAACGAGGTTTTAAAAGCTATTGACACAAAGGTTACTTCAGATCCAATGTTGTTTGTTTGGTGCGGAATTAAAATGATAGGCTTTGCATTAATTAGCGGTGGCTTTTTGTTTTTAACGCGGCAAACATTAATAGTGATGAGCCGACATATTGAGTACGATCAAAAAAATGATATCTACGAACATTACCAAAAGCTTGACGCTAAATTTTATAAGCAAAACACTACAGGTGATCTAATGAATCGCATTAGTGAAGATGTTAGCCGCGTAAGAATGTACACCGGGCCGGCCATTATGTATTTGGTAAATACGCTTGCAACAGTTATCACTGTGCTTTCTTTTATGCTCAGCGTAAATCAATCATTAACCTGGTTGGTATTTTTACCCTTGCCTATTCTAGCGTATTTTATTTATATCATTTCAGATCTTATTAATAAGCGAAGTTTACAAGTGCAATCCAAGCTTTCTGACCTTACCTCTCAGGCGCAAGAAACATTTAGCGGCATACGATTAATAAAAGCATATAACAGAGAAAAATACTATAGCGATGAGATGCTTAATAAAAGCGAGGATTATAAAGGTATTGCTTTACGTTTGGCTCGCACCGAAGCCATGTTTGCCCCAACCATGTTGTTTTTAGTTGCCTTGAGCACATTAATTACTATTTGGTATGGAGGAAGGTTAGTTATTGAAAATAAAATTCAATACGGTAATATCACTGAATTTATCTATTATATATTTATGCTTACCTGGCCTTTTGCTTCGCTAGGATGGATCACCTCTTTAGTACAACGCGCAGCGGCTTCGCAAGAACGCATCAACGAATTTTTGAACACCGCACCGAATATTTCAAGTCCAGCTAATGAACAATACCCAATTGAAGGCAGCATTGAATTTAAGAATGTAAGTTTTGTATATCCCGAAAATAATGTAAAAGCGATCAACAATATCAGTTTTAAAATTGCGAGTGGGCAAACGCTTGGTATTACCGGTTCTGTAGGCAGCGGAAAATCTACTTTACTAAATTTATTAGCTAGGCAGTATGATGTTTCTTCGGGAAGTATTAGTATTGATGGAAAAGACGTGAAGGAACATAATTTGCAACTCATAAGAAGTAGCATGGGATTTGTACCTCAGGAAGTTCTATTATTTAGTGATACGATAAAAAATAATATTGCCTTTGGTTTAAAAGGAACAATTCCAAAAGAAGAAGATGTTGTAAATAGTGCTAAGTCGGCCCAAGTTCATGAGAATATAATTGGATTCCCGGATAAATACGAAACCGTTATTGGCGAAAGAGGAATTACCTTATCTGGTGGACAAAAACAAAGGATCTCGATCGCTCGTGCGATAATTAGTTCGCCTAAGATCTTAGTGTTTGATGATTGTTTATCAGCTGTAGATAGTGAGACTGAACATTTGATATTAGAAGAATTAAAAAAGATCATGCTTGGGAAGACATCATTGATCGTAAGTCATCGTATCTCAAGCATCAAACACGCCGATGTTATTTTATATTTAAAAGATGGGGAGATCATTGAAAGCGGTACGCACGAGCAGTTACTTTCAAAAAGAGGCGAGTATTATAAGTTAAATCAATTGCAAAATAATTAATGCGCTTTATTACACTTTTTATTTTTCTCACAAGTTTTGGTTTCTCTCAAACCGATACCCTACCCTATGTACAAGTTTTAGGCATAGCTCAAGATGGCGGTTATCCACATTTTGGTTGCGAGAAGCAATGTTGTAAAATGGTATGGAAAGATACAAACTTAAAAAAATTTATCGTGGCATTAGCTATTGTTGATCCAAAAGCAAAAAAATGGTGGCTCATGGAAGCTACGCCAGACATAAAAGAACAGGTGGAGTATTTCAAAACATTATCGGGAGGCAAATACAATTATTTACCTGATGGTATTTTTATAACGCATGCGCACATTGGTCATTATGCCGGGTTAATTAATTTGGGGCGTGAGGTTATGAATGCCAATAATATTCCTGTGTATGTAATGCCAAAAATGAAGGAGTTCATCGAAAAAAATGGTCCGTGGAGTCAATTAGTTAAGTTAGAGAATATAAAACTAGTTGAGTTAAAAGAATATCTTCCAGTAAAATTATCCGATCAAATAACTATAACTTCTATGTTAGTTCCGCATCGCGATGAGTTTTCAGAAACAGTAGGATTTAGAATTGCTACAACCGTAAAAAGTTATTTATTCATACCTGATATTGATAAATGGGAAAAATGGAAGCGAGCTATTATTAAGGAAGTAGAAAAAGTAGATATTGCTTTTTTGGATGCAACATTTAACGATATCAATGAATTAAAGAATAGGAAGATGAGCGAAGTACCTCACCCTTTTATTGAAGAAACAATTAATCTTTTTAAAACTGCAAGCGATCAAACAAAAGCAAAGATCCACTTTATTCATTTCAATCATACCAATTCGGTAATGTGGAATAAAGATGAGAAGATGAAAGTCGGGAATAAAAAATTTAAGGTTTCGATTCAAGGAGCCATTTATTAGAGCCAGAAACCATGCCTCCATAAACTCAGCAGAGGCTTTGGCTTATTCATTCTTATCTAACCGAATAATTCTAGCCACGGAGGCGCGGAGGCACAAAGTTGTTTGCGTTTAAAATAAAGGCGTAAGAATTGGATCTTAGACTCAATTACTCTCCGTGTCTTTGTGCCTCCGTGGCAAAAATAAAAAAGCGCCGTTAGGCGCTCCTTTAAATACAAAGAACCTCAAAGGTTACCTAAACAAACTCACATTTCCTCTCAGATCATACTCTTGTCCATCGGTGCCTTTACCTTTAATAATATAAAAGTAAGTTCCCGCGGCGCAATCTTTTCCTGTTTGAGCTTTTCCATCCCAGCCAAAATTTCCGGTATCACTAGTAAGCTCATAAACTTTTGTTCCCCAACGATCGTAAATGATAATGTATATTTCTTGCAAATTGGTAGCTCTTAATCGGAAGATATCATTTGACTTATCGCCATTTGGTGTAAATACATTTGGCACTTCCAATTTAGAAGGTAATTCAACTACAACTTTTCTCATGGCTGTATCAATACATAAACCTTTCTGAACTTTTAAATACACCCAATAAGTTCCTGCAGCTGTATACGTAGCCGAAGTTGGTTGTGTATTATAAACAGTTTGAGTTACCGCGCCATTGCCATAACCCCATGTTGAAATAATACTGCTTGCTCCCGTACTTGTTGAACTGGTATTATTGAATGTTACACTTAACGGTGCAAACCCGTAATCCGGAGTAGCGTTAAAGCTTGCTTTTATTCCACCTTCTATCACTTGATAAAATGCTTGATTTACGCAGCCATTATTTGTATTGGTAACAACTACCATATAACCACCCGTATAATTTGTGGTTAATGCCGACCCTGTTAATGCCGAAGTTAAAGCGCCCGCAGGAACTGTCCACGAATATGTAAAGCCTGTTGATGATCCTGTTATGGATGGGGTTAATGTAACTGTAGGATTTGTTGCACAATCTAACGTAAATGCCGGCGAAATATTAAGTGCGGGAGGCACAACATCTGTTGCCACATTATACGTTGCTGAATATGTACAACCATTTACAACTGATGTAGAAATTGACGTATGTGTGCCAGGAGAAGTTGTATTAAACTGTGAGCCCGGTATGCCCGGTCCAACCGGTGGATACCAGATATACGTTGGAACTAATGCAACCGCCAGCGTTGGTGTTATAATTGGCACAATAACAACATCTACATTTTTACAATTAATTACCGAATTACTTAAAGCGCTAATGGTGAATTTTGGTAAGCGTATATCTTGCAGTATCTGTACTGTTTTTGTAGCGCTACACATATTATTTTGATCAACAGCACCAACCGTAAATATTCCTACAGAAGTAACATTATTTGTAGCACCTGTAATAGCAGGATTTATATATACTGTATGATTTGCGGTAGGATTAATAGAATTGGATGGAATTGCCGGAACTGTCCAGGTAATTTGCGTATTTGAATTACTGCTAATGCCATTTAATACCATACTCGGCTCTCTACAACTTAATATGCTTAATGGCTGGATGAAATTAATATTCGGCGCGATAGTATTTTGAATGATACTTATAGATTGCGACGAAACACAATTATTAGTTAAGTCCTTTACATAGATCACATACGTACCAGGAATGGTTATATTGTTTAAATTTGGGTTGGTTGTGAACGTTGTTGGTGTTCCAGTTACGGGTGGTACCATAAACGTATAACTTACAGGAACGTTAAGCACCGGTGATGTAACTACCGTTGTTACTTGCATGCTTGTGATACTTTTGCTGGCGCAACCAATTGTAAAATTAGTAGGGCTAGTAATTGTAAATATTGGAACGCCAACCGATGCTGTTACTTGAACTGATTTAGTAGCTTTACATCCGGTTAAATTATTTACCGATTCTCCCCAATAAACACCGGGTGATCCTGCACAAAAAATATTAATAGTTCCTTGCGCAGCTCCAACATACATAGTGCTTGTTCCTACAACTTGAAACCAATTAGTGGTAACGTTTGGTCCTAAATTACTTGTTAAAGTAAAACATCCACTTCCACCCGCGCATGTAATATTATTTATCGTTGGTGTTATGGCAATAGTTGGAGAAGTAAAATCTTGATACACGGTATAAGTTTGAGCGAACTGGCAGCCTGTAGAACTTGTTCCTACTACTTGCCCTGTACACGCCTGATTAAAACTCATAGTTGTTCCAACTAAAGTATTTGTACAAACAGGGAACCAGGTAAAGCTTAAAGGAACGCCGTTTGTTATACTTGTAGTTAGCACAACATTTGGATTTAAACACGTAACTGTATAATCACCACTTGGATTTACAACAACAAAACTTGCTTGCTGTGGAATTGGGGGCACATTAAACGAAACTGTTGTTGAACATCCATTAGCCGACGTGATGGTAACATTATTTATTCCGGGCACTAACCCAGCTGCCGTTCCGCTGTTAACCGTTGTGACCGTACTTGGCATTGGACTCCATGTAGTG
This sequence comes from Sphingobacteriaceae bacterium, assembly GCA_016705695.1. Classification (GTDB taxonomy): domain Bacteria; phylum Bacteroidota; class Bacteroidia; order B-17B0; family Aurantibacillaceae; genus Aurantibacillus. Next base: position 55,337 of record JADJLA010000004.1, on the reverse strand, counting down.
GTATAATTTGGACTACCGCTTGGATTAAATGTTACATTTAAATTTACACTGCTTGTTACCGGGTTTGCGCAAGTTCCATTTATTAGAACCGTATTTGTAAATGGCGCAGGGAATACCGTTACGGTAGCAATAGTTGTATTTGTAGTTAAAACACTTGTAGAACTTAATCCTGTAATGTATAATGTATAGCTTGTAGTTGTTGAAGGAGAAACTGTAAATACCGGATTACCTTGTATTTGACCTGCTGGTTGAATAGAATAACTTGGATTTGTAAGGTTATTTGGATTGCCTATACTAACTGTTGTTACAGCACCATAACAAATACTTGTATTAGTGTTAGGGATATTATAATTACAATCGGCAACTAAAGCACATGTACTACTGTTGATTGCAGCATACGTTCCACAAAAACCACTGCCACTTACAAAAAGAAGTTGATTTAATTTATCTAGTTTAATATCATAAACATATTTATTAACCGTTGTTGAATTTACATTAATGTTTGGTAAAGCTACAAAACTACTACCCGTGTATTTGTAGGAAAGAATATTCCCATTACCCCCAATGTAAACATTATTACAGTCATCAACTGCTATACCACCCTGCTCTCTTGGATTTAATCCCGAAACAGTTGTAGTCGTGATCATATTTCCATTGGTTTTATTATAGGCCGAAAGATTAAATCCATCCCAATAAAACAAGAAATTGTTATTAGAAGCTAAGGCATTAAAACCATTGGAGGTTATAGCCCCACCTACATAAAAAGATTTGTTGCCGGCTTCTGAAAAAGTACTAAAATTTGTGGGAGCTATCCAAACAGAATTAGTGAACGCCGAATTGATCTTAGTAAGATTATTATTAAGATATGTGGTTTGTACCGATGCAAATAAAAAATAAATATCACCTGAATTATCAATTGTATGTGAAGCTACATCGTGTCCTTGTGTAGAGGTTGGACCAAAAAATACGATCGGTACAATGGTTCCCGTAACCTGATCCATAATACCTGAACATTCATTTGAATAAATACTACCTCCTAATCCATATATTTTATCTGTGGAACAGTGATAAGCCATATCCCAAATTTCTGACCATGAAGCCACATTATTACTCATTATATTATCGTAGTTGCCGGCCGCGTCGAGACGAATAATAGTTGCAGTAAGAGATTTTCCAACGTAACACTTTCCACTTGGACGGTGAACAACAAAGTTGTACGCAGCTCCTATAGAAGATGACCAAGGTGGCGTAGTCATCGAACCCGGAAATGTCCATTGTAAAACGCCCAAATTATTGTATTTAGCCACAGAATTGGTGGTTCCACCGTAAACAAATAAATTTCCTGCGTTATCAAAGTCAACATCATAGCCGTAACCGCTTCCTGTAAAACTGGTGATATTGCTTACCCAAGGATCAATAACTAATTCCTTAGAAGAGTCATAGTCGTCTTGGATGGAAAACTCAATTGTATTCTTTTTGATGGCAAATGATGTTTTGATATTTTTACTGTCCTGGACACTCAAAGGTTTATGTTCAATGATCGGATCCATGGGTGTTCCAATTCTAACATCGCCATTCTCAGTCAGTGAGATGCCATTCACATCACCGGTATACGCAATTTTTATTTGACTTGGATCCGCGCCGGGATGAAGAATAACATTATACTTAATCCCTGTTATTTTATCTTCAGGAATGATATATTCAATATCAATTTTGTTGTACACATTTAAATAGGTGATCTTTTTAAAACAATATGCGTTTAGTTCAGGCCCCCCATATGAAAAATAATGTCCTTGTTTCTCACTTTCCACAATCTGAATATTAGAATTACAATTCACCCAGGTCATATTCACATAATATATCTCATTTGGTTTTCTATAAGACACCATTCTCTTCTCTTGTTCTTCAACCTCATTGGGTGTTAGCGGAAATCTTTTAACTAAAACGTACGTTAATCCCTTTGTCGTGAAATAGATATTCTCATTTCCATTCTCTATTCCAAATTTCACGGGGTCTTTTGTATCAAGGTGTTTATCAAACTGACCTTTGTTCTCTATAAAGACACGGCTTCCAAAAACGTCTTTGTCTCTTACTCCAAAAACATTTAAATTCAAAAAAGTAATTAAACCAAAAATCAGTATTCGTTTCATTTGATAGGTATTAATAGTCATTAAAATATTGGCAATAATTAGGCCATGATTTGTTAAACAGGGCCTATAATTTATTCTTTTATTCAAAAAGTGTTTTATCTGAACAAGCTCACATTACCCTTTGTATCATACTCGTAACCGTCCTTACCCATCGCTTTTATCACATAAAAATAGGTACCATCGGCACAGCTTTTTCCGATTTGATCTTTTCCATCCCAAGCAAAATTCCCTGTTTCACTTGTAAGTTCATAAACCTTTCTTCCCCAACGATCATAAATGCTGATACTAACCTCTTTTAAACTACTTCCTATTAAGCGGAAAATATCATTTGATCCATCACCATTTGGCGTAAATACATTGGGAATTACCATTTTTGATCCAATTTCAACCTGTATCACCTTTATGATTTGGTCGATACAACTTCCTTTTTGCACAGTTAATATTACACTATAAGTTCCGGGAGCGGAATAAGTTGCTGAAGTGAGTACATTGTTGGGGATGTTTTTATAAATAGAACCATTTCCAAAGCCCCAGGTAGAAGTGATGCTACTATTTCCTGTACTGGTTGAGCTTGTATTTGTGAATGTAACGCTCATTGGCGCAAATCCAAATATTGGAGATGCAATAAAATCAGCTTTAATTCCTCCTTCGGTAACTTGATATAATCCCTGTGACGAACAACCATTGATCGTGTTTGTAATGGAGATAAAATAATTTCCTATCACATTACTTAGCAAATTAAGTGAATTAAGATTTGAGGTAATTGCACCTGCCGGAACTGTCCATGTATACGTTAAACCTGTTGTAGAACCGCTAATGGTTGGCGTAATTAATACTGTTGGATTAGTATTACAATCTAAAATAAAAGGTAAACCAATTTCGATATTTGGTGCCACAAGATCGCTTGCAACATTATAAGTTGCAGCATAAGTACAGCCATTTATTGCCGATGTAGAAATAGAAGTATGCGTTCCGGGAGAAGTTGTATTAAATTGAGTTCCCGGCAAACCACCGCCTACAGGAGGAAACCAAAAAAACGTTGGCACTAAAGCTACAGCAAGCGTTGGCGTAACAATTGGTACTATTACAACATCCGCATTCTTACAGTTAATAACTGAATTGGTTAATGCACTAATGGTGAACCTTGGTAAGCGTACATCTTGTATGATCTGTACAACTTTTGTAGCCGTACAAAAATTATTATTGTCAACTGCGCCAACTGTCCAAGTTCCTAGTAAGGTTAAAACATCTGAAGCTCCAGTTAAAGAAGGATTGATAACCACGGTTGCATTAGCTGTAGGATTAATAGAGTTAGAAGGTATCGCCGGAACTGTCCAAGTAATAGTTGTATTTGTATTACTACTAATTCCGCTCAAAACCATTGATGGATCTTTACACGTTAAAATACTTAATGGCTGTATGAAATTCACATTGGGTGCAATGGTGTTTTGTATGATGCTAACCGATTGGCTCGACACACAATTATTCGTCATGTCTTTTACATAAATTACATACGTACCTGGAATTGTGATATTATTTAAATTAGGATTAACAGTGAATGTAGTTGGGGTAGCAGTAACCGGAGGGGTCATGAATGTATAATTCACAGCAACGTTTGGTACAGACGATGTAATTACTGTTGTTACTTGCATACTTGTAATACTTTTGCTTCCGCAACCTATTGTAAAATTGGTTGGACTTGTAATTGTAAATATGGGAACACCTACCGATGCTGTTACTAAAACAGATTGCGTGGTTTTACATCCTGTTATATTATACACCGATTCACCCCAATATACACCCGGTGCAGTGGCACAAAAAATATTTATGGTTCCTTGTGCAGCTCCAACGTAAACCGTGCTTGTGCCAAATACTTGAAACCAATTAGTTGTAACGTTCGGACCTAAATTACTGGTTAAAGTAAAACAACCACTGCCGCCGGCGCAGGTTACGTTTTGAACGCTTGGTGTAATTACAACTGTTGGTGATGTTAGATTTTGAAACACCGTAAATGTTTGCGCAAACTGACAGCCAGTAGAACTCGTTCCAATTACTTGCCCTGTACAGGCTTGATTAAAATTCATGCTAGTTGCTGCAACCGATCCTGTACAAGTTGGGAACCATGTAAAGGAGAGCGGAACGCCATTACTTACACTCGTTGTTAAAGCTACATTGGGATTTAAACACGTAACTGTATAATCATTACTAGGATTGACGATCACAAAACTTGCTGGTTGCGGAATTGGTAAAACATTAAAACTAAATGTTGTTATACATCCATTGGATGTAGTAATTGTGATAGTGTTTATACCCGGCACTAAACCTGCAGCCGTACCACTATTTACTGTTGTAACAGTGCTTGGTACAGGGCTCCAATTTATTGTATAATTAGGACTGCCGATTGGATTAAACGTTACATTGAGATTAACGCTACTGGTAATTGGATTTGCGCAAGTTCCATTAGTAATAATTGGCGAAACAACAGGGCTTGGATGCAGAGTAACTGTTACAAGAGCAGATTGCGTGATAACTACACTATTGCTGTTTACCCCTGAAACAAAAATTGTATACGTAGTATTTACTGTGGGACTAACAACAAATGCAGGATTTACTTGTACTGCCGGACCAGGTAATAACGTATAAACAGCTGCCGATAAACAGTTTTGACTATTAATGCTTATTGTAGCGGTTGCTCCGGGACAAATTGATGTGGTATAATTTGATGGTGTACTATTAGAACTAAATTTTGCAATGTAGCAATCATCACTGCCATTATTACTAGAATTATAATACGCTCCGCCACCGGGATTTATTGTAGGATAAATAGTTGAATTGTTAGTGCTCCACTCCCCTGAAATATAAAAATTTCCAGCGTCATCAACGGTGGTAGCTTCCCTAAAATCACTTCCTACACCACCAAAATATGTTCCCCACATTTGTGCCCCTATATTTGTGAACTTGGCAATAAATGCGTCGTTAAAACCACCCGAAAATGTAGGACTAAAATAGCAGGTACTACAGGCACTTAAAGTAGGAAGTGCTGCAGATGAAGTGCCAAAACTCAAATAAACATTATTACAAAGATCAACCACAAGATTATCGTTTGCATTTATGCTTTCGTTTGAACTTCCGCCAAAATAACTTCCCCAAAGAAGTGCCCCAAAATTACTGAACTTTAATATGAAGGCATCTTGCATTCCTCCAATAGCAGGTTGAAAAAACGTTCCCGCGTTAAGCACCGGAAAATTAATAGAGCTTGTGGTGCCCGATACAAATACATTTCCAAAAGCATCGCAATCAACGGCGGTTCCAAAATCAGATGATAATCCTCCATAATAAGTAGCCCACAAGCGATTACCTAAATTATCGAATTTTAAAAGACAAACATCATTCCCTCCTGCTAACGTAGCTTGAAAATATGTAGAAGCGTTTTGAGTTGGAAAAGCCTGGGATCCTGTGTTTCCTGTGGCAAAAATATTTCCATTATTATCCAAAGTAATTGAGGTCAGTTGATCGTTGTTCTCGCCTCCATAATATGTAGCCCAAAGTCTATTCCCTACGTTGTCAAATTTTAAAATGAATGCATCGCCACCTCCATTTAAGGCGCCTTGAAAAAATGTACCTGAGTTTTGTATTGGAAAATTGGCAGACTGTGTATTACCACAAATAAAAATCTTACCGGTTGCATCTACTCCAATTGAAGCAGCGATATCTTGAGATAATCCTCCGTAAAATGTAGCCCAAAGTCGATTCCCTGAATTATCAAATTTTATAATAAAAGCATCAGTACCACCACTCATTGTTCCCTGAAAAAAAGTGCCTGAGTTTTGAACCGGAAAGTCAAATGATTGCGTATATCCGGTAACAAATAGATTTCCGCTTGCATCACAAACAAGGCTATAACCAAATTCTCCGGAACTTCCACCATAAAATGTTGACCAAACCATAGCGCCAGTAGAACTGAATTTGGTGATAAAGAAATCTAACCCTCCACTCATTGTACCTTGGAAGTAAGTGCTATTAGTTTGAGTAGGGTAATTTGCAGATGCCACATAACCGCTTGTATAAATATTTCCTAAAGCATCGTTGGTTAAACTAAACGGCCCTTCAAAACTTGATCCACCAAAAAATGTAGCCCAAGTTAATTGGGGATCAATGATGAGATCAGAAGTGCGTGAAGATAATTCTGCGTCGGGAAAGCTAAACACAATTGAAGTTTCATAGCCATCTTCTTCGTTTTTTTCTATTTTCTTTTTATAATTTAATTTGAATTCGCTCAAAATTTGAGTACCATTTATAAAACTAAGTGGCGCATTTTCTTTTATGTTTCCAAGAGAAGTGATCATCTCAATTTCCCCATTTGAATTCAATACAATTGGCTTTTTTGAAAGGTATACAAGCTCTATATCCTTTGGGTTAGCATTTGGATGAACAACAAAGTCGTACTTAACTCCTTTTTCGCTGTTATTATATAATACCCAATCAATTCCAGGATAAATTTCTTTAATAATTATTTTTTCATAATCACTTACCTGCCCTACGCCATTAGCGCAATGCCCTAAAAAGAATTGTCTGAAATAAGGAGATTTACCTTCTTTAATAATATTTTCTTTTTTAATGTTAGCGCCTTTAAGCAAAACATCCACTCTATTCCACTCGATCTCTATATTCTCATCTTCAAATCCGCCATCTTTCTCATTGTCTTTCTTTTCTTCTTCCTCTGCTTTAAAAAACATATAGGTTAAACCCTTTTCAGTAATGAACATATTTAAACCGGGACTTTCGGCTTTGAACAAAACAAAAGGAACGGGAGCTCCATTTAAGTCAACCATCTGGCCTTTATTCTCAGTAAAAAAATTTGGTATAGATGGCGCCTTTGATATTCCCGGAGTTTTCTCAGCGGCATGAATTGAAACGAAAATGCTGCAAAAAATTAAAAGCAAGATGTTTCTTAAGTTGATCATACATAGTAAATATAATCAAAATAACTTTGCTTTAAAACAATAGTAATACAATCTTAACCTATTGATTTTAAATAAATTGAGTGATGTTTTAGAGTTCTTACTTTAACTCATCTGAGTAAACCACATTAGGGTCTGTTCTCAAATTATAATGGCTAGCCATTACTTCACCGTAAGCACCTGCACTGCGGATGGCGATAAGATCGCCACGCTTGGTTTCAGCCAAAAGAACAGCCTTTCCAAAACAATCGCTGCTTTCGCAAATTGGCCCCACTACATCGTATTTAATTGAAGGCTCTGAGGCGTTTGAAATATTTTCGATCTTGTGGTAAGCTTGGTATAAAGCGGGACGAATTAATTCAGTCATGTTCGCATCAAGAATTGCAAAATTTGTAGTGAGTCCATTTTTAATGTAAAGTACTTTGCTTATCAAATTTCCACATTGTCCTACAAATGCACGGTCCAATTCAAAATGCACTTGTTGAGTAGGTTTTAACTCTAAAAATTGTTTGAATACATTAAAGAAGGCTTCAAAATCAACTACAGATTCAGAATCGGGTTGATGGTAATTAATCCCTAATCCACCACCAACGTTGATGTTTGGAAGTAAATAACCTTTCTCAATGAACCAATGATTGATCTCGTTCACACGCTGGCATAAATTTTTGAACGGCGTTAAACTTCCAATTTGTGATCCAATATGAAAATGCAAACCTATCAATTCAATATTTGGTAATTGTTTTAGTAAAGCCAATACATCATCAAACTCGTAAGGATTGATCCCGAATTTATTTTCTTCTAAACCTGTGGTAATGTATTTATGCGTGTGTGCATCTACATTGGGATTAATGCGCAATGCAACTCTTGCTCTTTTGTTCTTTGAAGCGGCTAATTCGTTTATAACAGTAAGTTCGGCTTTACTCTCTACGTTAAAACAAAAAATATCTTTCTCTAATGCAAAATTTATCTCAGCATCGCTCTTCCCTACTCCTGCAAATACAATATCGTTTGGTTTAAAGCCGCATTGATGGGCGCGCTTTACTTCATTTCCACTTACGCAATCAGCACCAAAGCCTGCTTCTCTAATTAATTCAAGAATTTTAATGTTTGAATTTGCTTTTAAAGCGTAATGAATATGATACTCTTTTGGAGCTGCTTTTTTAACGGCCGCTAATGTCTTTTTGAGTAGATCAATATCGTAAAAGTAAAAAGGCGTTTCTTTTCCGCTAAACTGAGCTATGTGTTGTTTTGTGAACATATCTTCTCAGTTTAATAATTAAAAATCCCTTTGTTCAAAGCCATTAATGCTCCTTTCTTTTTATCGGCGCTTACCAATACCGAAATATTATTGGCGCTTCCGCCATACGATACCATTCGCAATGGAATATCTTTTAATGACTCCATCACTTTAAACCCGTATCCGTGTTTTTCTTTCGATAAATTTCCTACAATACAAATAATGGCCTGATCTTTTTCTACTTCTACAACTGCTATCTCTTTTAATTCTTTCAAGATCTCATTCAGATTTTTATCATTATCAATAGTTAACGATACAGCCACCTCACTTGTGGTGATCATATCAATTGAGGTTTTAAAACGTTCAAAGATCTCAAATACAGCACGCAAAAAACCGTGCGCTAAAAGCATTCGATCGCTTTTGATATTGATGGCTGTAATTCCATCCTTTGCTGCAATAGCCTTTATTCCTTCTTTAGAATCTATATTAGCGATCAGTGTTCCTTCCGCTTCGGGCTGCATGGTATTTTTTAAACGTACAGGAATATTTCGTTTTTGCGCAGGTAATATACAAGTAGGATGCAAAATTTTTGCGCCAAAATACGCCAACTCGGCTGCTTCATCAAAACTTAATTCTTTTATAGGATGTGTTTTATTTACAATGCGCGGATCATTATTATGCATCCCGTCAATGTCTGTCCAAATTTGAATTTCTTCACTTCTAATAGCTGCACCAACAATCGACGCTGTATAATCACTTCCACCACGCTTTAAATTATCAATTTCTCCAAAGGCATTGCGACAAATATATCCTTGAGTTATAAATAGTATGGCGTTTGGATACTTTTTTAACTCCGCAATTAAATTTGCTTCTACATAAGCCATATCGGGCTCATCGTTGGCATCAATGCGCATAAAATTCAAAGCAGGCAATAAAACGGAGTTCACGCCAATTTCTTCCAAATAAAAATGGAACATAGCAGTGCTTAATAATTCTCCTTGCGCTAAAATGGCTTTTTCTTCATTGGCCGTAAACATGTCCAATGTAAAATTCTTGATGTACTCAAAATGATTATGAATAAGGTCTTTTGCCTTTGCTAACGATTCAGGCTTAGAATACAATTCAGAAATTTCTTTTTCGTATTTGGTCTTTAGTTTTGAAATTAATTCATTAGCCAGTACCGTATCTTTAGTGTACAAAGCATTATTTATTTCTACAAGCGAATTTGTAGTTCCGCTCATGGCACTTAATACCACAATTTTTGGGGTAGAATTTACCACCAATTTTGTAAGGTCTTTTATTCGTTGGGCGCTTCCTACGCTGGTACCGCCAAATTTTTGGATCAACATATACTATAAAATTTCACCCGTTTTTGGGTGGACTAAATTAAACTTTTATTCGGGTTTTTTATAAGGATTTTATAAACGTTGAAAGTATTACTTCTTCAACATTCCCAACCTGATCTGAGTCAATATTCTCTTGGTATACAAAGGAAAATCCCCATTCATCATCCAATTATAATAACTGGGTTCTTTTTCAAATATTTCAACAACAGGCTTATCCTTGTGCTTACCAAAGTTAAAAACCTCCTGCCCTTTTTCGTTATAAGTTAAACGTCCGGCGAGGTCTACAAACTTATTTTTCATAGGACTGATCTCGCTCAGTTTGGCAATGTTATTTACAACAGGTTTGTAAGCAACACCTTTATCATCTACCAGCTCCGTATTTTCATAACGCTCTAATTGCGCTTTAAAGATCTCGAACGTTGCTGTTGTATCTGCTTCGGCAGTGTGGGCATTCTCCAAAGGCTTTCCGCAGTAAAATTTATAAGCTGCAGTTAAATTACGAGGTTCCATTACATGGAAAATATTTTGAACATCTACCAATTTTCTGTTCTTCAAGTCAAAATCCAATTCAGCCCTTAATAATTCTTCTACCAACATGGGCACATCAAATTTATTGCTGTTGTATCCTGCTAGATCGGCGTTACCAATAAATTGCATTATTTGCGGACCAATATCCTTCATGGTAGGACATCCAACAATATCCTTATCGTAAATTCCGTGCAATTTTGATACTTTTTCAGGAATTGGCATTTCGGGGTTGATCTTCCAGGTTCTTATCTCGGTGCTATTATCTACACTTACTTTTAGCATGCAAATTTCTACAATGCGATCCAAACCAATAGTTAGGCCGGTGGCCTCGAGGTCGAAAAATACAATGGGTTTGGTTAGGTTTAAGTTCATAGGTGTGAAGATACATGTTTTTTAGAGGCCTTTAACCACGAACAACACAAAAAAGAACAAACACGAAGAACACGAAAACGCTTCGTGCATTTCGTGAAAAACTTTCGTGCTCTTCGTGGTTAAATGTTCTAATACCAAGAAGTATTTACTCAGCTATTGTACGATCTTAAATTTTCCAACACTTCCCCTTCATTCTTCGTTCCACCCACTAAGGTATTAATTTTATGCATCACATCGTCTAAAATTGAATCCGGGCAACTTGCTCCACTTGTGATCACAATATTTAAAGGACGTTTAGCAGGAAGAAAATTGTTTGTAGTCAGTTCTTTTTTATTGTGATAATCAAAATGATGGATAGTTGTGCCATCAATTTCTTTAGCCGACGAAATAAAATACGTTGGAAATTTTCGTTCGCATAATTCAACTAGATGAGAAGTATTACTGCTGTTATAACCCCCAACTACAATGGCAAGATCAGCATCAGTTTCTAATAAACCGTAAGTGGCATCTTGATTTTCGTTGGTAGCATAACATAAGGTATCATGAGTATCGGCGTAATGATCTTTTATTTTATCAGCCCCAAATTTTTTGATCATCACTTGCTTAAAATACTCTGCTATCTCTTCGGTTTCGGTGGCCAACATGGTGGTTTGGTTGATCACCCCCACTTTTTCGAAATGTTTTTTGATGTTAAAGCCTTTTGAGAATTTATCTTTAAAAGTACTCTCAAACTCTGCTTGTGTTTTATTTCCGCTAACAAATTCCTCTAACAATTTCGCTTCAGCCATATCTCTCAACACAATTACAGCCTCCGAATGCTTTTCGCTTCTCGAAAATGTGGAACGTGTTTCTTCGTGCGTATGCTTTCCGTGAATAATGATGGTATGCTTACTCCCTCCTATTTGCTCCGATTTTTTCCAAACACGTTCTACAAACGGACAAGTTGTATTATACTTTTCAGTTTTAATTCCTTTTTTCTCCAATAGATCGATCAATTGCAATGGCGCGCCAAAGGCTGGGATCATAACTACATCGTCCTTAGTTAATACATCAAATGAAATTAATTGTTCGCCATGAGTGTCTTGCAAAAACTGTACGCCGCGTTCGGTGAGGTCTTTATTTACTTCAGGGTTATGGATCATTTGGCTGAGTAAATAAATTTTCTTGCCCTCATTTTCTTCCAAAGCCTTAAATGCAATTTCAATGGCGTTCTCTACACCGTAACAAAAACCAAAATGACGAGCAATGTAATACTTCACGTTCCCAAAATCCAAAACCGTAGCGCTATTATCCTTTTTTCGAGGATCTTGCACTTTTCTGAATTGCTTTACCTTTGAGATAATTGGGCTTCTATAAAATTCAGGTACGTTAAAGGTTTTCATTCTTTTATTTTATCAATATTTGCGCTGTTCGCATTTAAATTCATTTTTATTTGGGCGTGCCCCCTCGTAGCATTTCGAACATCGTCGTAGCTCGGGGTCGGGCTTTCGCCACTCGCTCTTTTTTATCTCTTCTTCCAAAAAAGAACATTCTCAAGAGATAAAAAAGGAGCTCAAACAAAGGCTCAATCCCTCACGCGGCATTCCAGTGAAAATTGAGCATCCAAAATGCCATGTAAAGTTAACACTTAATTTCCTTTTTATTGCGTGGTTCTCGATACGACGCTGCGGGAGGCAGGCAGCGTCTACTCGAACTGACAAGGGCGATGTATCCGGGTGTCATTTCGAGTGATTTTTTGCCTGTCTCTTGCAAAAAATTGTATCGAGAAATGACCATTCTACTTCTTATTCCTCGGATGATAACTCAAAATATTCTCTCTAAGATACTGTTTATCAAGATGCGTATAGATCTCGGTAGTAGTAATGCTTTCGTGCCCCAGCATTTCTTGTACGGCTCTCAGGTCGGCGCCGCCTTCTACTAAATGCGTGGCAAATGAGTGTCTAAATGTATGTGGACTCAATTTCTTTTTGATGCCTGCTCTTTTGGCCAATTCCTTTATAATGTAAAACACCATCACCCGCGAGAGCTTTGCCCCTCTTCTATTCAAATACACCACATCTTCATTTCCTTTTTTAATGGCAATTTGATTTCGGATGTTCTTCATATAATTTTCGATCATTTTTTTACCCGAGCGCCCAATGGGTACCAAACGTTCTTTATCACCTTTGCCTGTTACTTTAATATAATCTTCATTTAAATGTAAATCACTAATTCGCAAATTTACCAACTCACTAACGCGTAAACCACAACTGTAAAGGGTTTCGAGCATGCTAACATTTCGTTCGCCATCAGGTTTACTTCGGTCAATTAAGCTCATCATTTTATCAATTTCCTCTACGTTTAAGTAAACCGGTAGTTTACGCGCGAGTTTTGGTCCTTCAATTAAGTCGGCCGGACTTGATGGAATATCATTCTCTAAAACCAAAAATTTATAGAATGCTTTTATACCTGATATCACGCGCGCTTGCGAAGAAGCTGAAATTCCAAGCTCCGAAAGCCACTCTATGAACTTTAGTAATTGCTTATAGGTGTATTTATCGGGGCTTTTTCCCTTTAAAAAGAGCTCAGCGTATTGTTTTAGTTTAATAAGATCATCGGAGTACGCTTCTATGGAGTTTTTAGACAACGAGCGCTCCAATTGCAAATACTGCTTGAACCGAATTAAATATGTGTCCCAATTAGACATTTTTATTATTTATTTTTTGTCAGTTCGAGTGATTTTTGCCTGCCTCTTGCAAAAATTGTATCGAGAACTGGGCGTGCCGGCGAAGCTCACCACAAATACGCTGGAAGTTCGCTCGCCGTCGGGCTTTCGCCACTCGCTCTTTTTTATCTCTCCCTCCAAAAAAGAGCATTCTCAAGAGATAAAAAAGGAGCTCAAACAATGGCTCAATCCCTCACGCGGCATTCCGGTAAAAAGAGAGTGACCCAGATCAGTTCCATTACAATTGCTCAGATTCGCCGTTTTTTGTTCTTTGAGCTTTCCTTTTTCAGATCCTGAAATTGCTTTCTTTTCTCCTCTATGGTAGAAGGTAATTGTTTGGATAGTTTTTCCATTCCTAACCTATTCATTTCCTGAAATGAGATTTTATAATTCATATTTAAGGCCATCTGAATAAAGTTAATTTTTTTTGCTCTGCTTTCCAAACTCTACTTATTGTAAACCCCTATAATATTCGAAAATATTATGTTGCCAAAAAGCTAACAATCCGTACCTTTGCCATATGAAGATCGCTATTATCAACGGACCAAATTTAAACCTTTTAGGGCAACGTGAGCCGGGTATTTATGGACACGAGAGTTTTGATAGCTTTTTGCATGATCTTAAATCAAAGTTCAAGCATATTGCTTTTGAATATTACCAAAGTAATGTAGAGGGCGAACTCATCAATAAAATTCAAGAATTAGGTTTTACTTACGATGGCATTATTTTAAATGCCGGAGGTTATACACATACCTCGGTTGCTATTGGCGATGCCATTGCAGCTATTAAAACACCGGTTATTGAAGTTCATATCAGTAATATTTTTGCGCGAGAAGATTATCGCAAAATATCTTTAATTGCAGGGAAATGTAAAGGCAGCATTAGTGGTTTTGGTTTAAAAAGCTATGAGCTGGCGGTACAGAGTTTTTTGTAGCCATGGTTCGATAAGCTCACCATAAACTCCGGCACGAAGGCGCAAAGAAAATTTGTTATGGAAATTAGGAGTATTTAAACCCTATCAACAACACATCATCCGTTTGCTCGTAGCTGCCTTTCCAATCAAGAAATGTATTTTTCGCTTTTTCTTTTTGCTCTTCGAATGTAAGGGGTTGTGAATCCAAAATTAATTTCTGAAGGTTCTTGTATTTGAATTTTTTGCCTTTTGGTCCGCCAAACTGATCGGCATAACCGTCGCTGAACAAATAAATGGTTTCGTTACCTGTTAATTGGTATTCTTTAGAGGTAAATGCGGTAATATCATCTTCAATAAAAGCACCTACCGGTTTTTTATCGGCGGGCATTTCGGTAATAGCGCCATCTTTAACCAGGTATCCCGAATTAAATGCACCGGCAAATTGCATGAGCTTTGTTTTTTTATTAATGGTACAAATACTCACATCCATTCCATCGCGCATGCTAGCTTCGTTGTACGATTGATGCAGGGCTTGTGTGAGCCACTCGTTCACCTGATTTAATATTTGCGCAGGATCGGTTAAGTTTTTTTCGAGAACAGCTTTATTTAATAAGTTATAATTAATAATAGACACTAAAGCACCCGGAACTCCATGACCTGTACAATCTGCCGCTGCAATGTACACATGCGTTTTAGTTTCTTCTACCCAATAAAAATCCCCACTTAAAATATCTTTAGGGCGGTAATACACAAATGAGTTCGGTAAGATCTCCTTCCACAATTTATCCGGTGGTAAAATAGCGGTTTGAATACGCTCGGCGTATTTAATACTATCGGTAATATCCTTGTGCTGCGCTTCAACAATTTTATTTTTTTCGCTTACAATAGTGTTCATTTGCTCAAGCACCTTATTATCTTTTTGCTTTTGGCGCAAACCTCTAAAAATAAAGAAAGCTAGACCCAGCAAAAGTATACAACCACCAAGCGCCGCATAAATGAGTACTTGTTTGTTTTTACTCTCCAGATCTTTCTTTTCTAACTCTAACTGCGTTTTTTCAGTTTCATATTTAACCTGCATTTCATTTAAACTCTTTATGGCTTCGCGGCTATAAAGGCTGTCTTTAATGGTCATGCAGGTATCGTTATATTTTAAGGCGTCTTCTAGGTTGCCTAGTTTTAAGTTTACCTCGCCGAGGTTGTAGTAGAGTAATTCTTTTATTTGATAATCATCTCCAATGTATTTCAGGGCTTGACGATAATTATAGTCAGCTTGCTTAGGATCATTACGATCGTAATAGATATTGCCTATATTAATGTGGCAAATTCCAGCACTCTTGTAAACCCTATTATTTAAATTAAGCACTAATGCTTCCTTATGGTATTTCTCAGCTTGTATAAAATCCTTTTTATCATAATAGATTACACCAATATTTGAAAGTATCGGCGCTATTTCAAGGGTATGATTTAATTCCTTTCTTATGTTTAATGCTCTTTTATAATATTCCAAGGCAATATCATGCATTTTGTTTTGAAAGGAATAAATATTTCAAGATTATTATAAGCATAGGCGATGTTACTTTTTGACCCATGCTTTATTGATACCTCCAATGATTTTTTAAAATAGTCAGCAGCTTTTAAATTATTTTTTAGTTTGTAATTGATCAAACCAATTTTTGCATAGGTTGATGCTGTATAAAAATGATCTTGTAGTTTTTCAAATTCTCTTAAGATCTCAAACCCCGTTTCAATAGCCGTTTTAAGTTCGTTCTTTTCAATGTAATATTTAGTCAGGCCATAATTAGCCTTTGCAACTCCTAATTTGTCATTCCTTTTAATGCAACTTTCTTTTAGGTTAGTAAAGGTCTCAAATGCTTTTTCAAAATTTTCCTTTCGCAAAAACATTGATCCGTAATTTAATTGAGCTTCCGGATAATTTAAAACATCCGTTTCTTTTATGGTTTTGTTAAGCTCTACAGCAAGAGCCTCTGCTTTATTCTGATCAATATAAAATAGCTCAGTGATCAATAGATTGTTTAATCTCGCTTTGCATGAATCTGAAGCACATTTATTGAGTTTTGAATACAGGCTATCTACAGGGATCTGTGAAAAGCCAAGGAAGGAAATAAAAACAAATAGGAATATAGAAATTCTTGTTTTTCTCATAAAAAGTGGTCGACCTAGCGTCGACCACATTATTTTAAATGATTTATTTTTGAATTGCAGTTGCTACCATAGCGCCATTATAATTTACCATGGCATATGATACGCGATCACCTGAGGTTAATCCCAATTCAGTGATATAATCTTGCACAAAGTTAACAGTGTTGCCTGCATTATCGGTAAGTGTTCCTGAATTATTTGCAGCATCAGTAGTTACAATAGTTCCTTTTTCTACCGGATCTAATGACACTGCTAATTTAGCGCCTGTGCCATCGTTTAATGTAATGATCTCCATGCGAACGATCATATTATCTTTTAAACCTAACTCTTTACCGCATAGCGATGAAAAATTATAATCTACTTTTGGATTTGCAGCCGTATCTGTTACAATTCCAATGTATCCGCTACCCGTGTCTCTAACTGACTTTACTTTTCCTCTAATTGCCATAATTTTTGTTTTTATAAATTAATACTAAATGTTTCCATCAAATATAGAAGTTTTGATGAAAAAAAGAAATAAATTTTGGGAAAAATGAAGGGAATTGGGGGCTTGATTGAAGATTTAAAGTTTAATTAATGCTTGTTGTCATTAATTTTACTACAAAAGGCAGAAAGATTTCGCGGGAATTAGTTTAAATGTATGGCTATCGCATTAAAAAAAGTGAACCTAAATTCTTAACGATGAACACCAAGAAAGGTACCATTTTTTCTATACTCCTTTACAGTTGAAGAATCCATTAGCAAAGTATCATTTGAGTATTGGTTCTTGCTTTTTATATTAGTTAAACCCAAAATTGTTTCAGCTGCATACTCGCTCATTAAAAACTTATATTCATTAGGTTTATATTCTACTAATTTATAAACAACATAGCCATCATTAAATAGAGTCATTCCATCGTACATATCACCTACTCTTGGGTGAGCGTAATAATCATCTTGCTCTTTATTGCCAGCTGAATTAATAAATGAACCTGCGATAAAGGCGAATACTATAAGAAAAACAAATAAACCCAGCCCGGCAAAGGTCCATTTGGGAGTTTTAATTCCACTTGTAATCTGGGTAGTTTGACTAACAAACTCCGTTGGAATTTTATCTTCCTCAAGCACTAACTTACAGTGTTCACAATATAGATAGGTGCTTTTTCCAAACGGAATGAAAGGGATCCAAAACACATGCCCATACTTAATAAAAATTTGTACCGATAATTTTGAATTGCCACAATGAGGACAATTACCGGAAATTCCCTCGAAATGAATTCTACTTTTACGTCTTCCTCCTATTAGCATGATAACTATTTTGTTTTAGATTAATATTTATAACAAATATATATGATTCCATTTAAAAATCCATTAGCAGACTGAAAAGCTAAGTAGATTGAAATATCTTCAAAACTTCAGTTTGATTTACAGTTTAAAAGTAATCGATTGGATTGGATTATTAATTATAGCTTCATTATTATTGCCTTCAAACTCAAGTGAAATGTTCTTGACTTTTTTGTACCCCTTATAATCAAGGAAGCTTACAGCTGTTAAGTCATCTCTAAAATTATACCCAAATAGGTACTCTCCAAAAAGATCTTTAAAATCGCGTAAATAAATATTTCTATCGTTAATAAAAAAAGTGACTTCGTCTATTCGATTATTATTGTATTTAATTGTAAATTTTTCTATATAGTTAATTTTGGAATCGAAAAATTCCATTTTTCCGTTTATTACTTTAATTTGTTTCTTAAGATTGCCATATTCCAAAGGTGAAAAATCAGTTTCATTCAACTTTATAAATAATTCCTCGATATTCTTCATAGTATTAGTCAATTATTTTTACTTCAGTATAAATTGCATTTGGATTAAAAAGTTGGATTTCACCTCCATGAAACATTTTGTTCGAACCAGGAACCCAATCTTCAATGTCCGCTGCAACGCTCCTTAAAAAAGTTGAATTTGAAGATAATTTTACTCTTATTTTAACGCGGCCATCAATTCCAAATCCCAATTTCGTTACGTCAATATCTGAACTTTCATAAAAATAACTTCCAACCTTTGGAAGTCCAGTTTTTTTATCAATATAACAATATTGATACAAATATTGATCAGCGGTCTTCTCTATTAGATCGACAGATTTGTCAAAATCAATTCCTCTTAAGTGATTATCATAATTTGTATATCCAGAATTTGAATAAAATTGATCCGCTTTTTCAAATTTCGACTTTTTTACACTTGGCCATTTTAACGATTCTTCCCTAATGTTTTTAGGATTAACTTTAAAAACATCACTAACTAGCTCGTCAATATTCTTACCAAGTACTTTCTGGAAATACTCCTTGAGTTGGTTATACTTATCAGGAAATTGAGTTTTTAAATTCTTGAAAAACTGAGGGGAGTTATTAAGCTTATTATATAAATCTTGTGTTGCTCCAATAACTTTTGGTTTCACATTTTTAAAAGTAGCTCTACCTGTTTTAAAAACAGCAAATATATTCACACACAATTCCGCTGTTCTATAAGCAGTTAATTGATCAGGAGTAAGTCCTTGACTTAAAAAATTATCGAACGCGTTGCTATTAGATGAATTAATAACAGCCGATGCGCCAAAGTAAATCTCACAAGCCGGCATTACAGTTTTCATCCAATTAGCAGCTTGAATTATCTCCCCTACTCCAGTTGCCATCGAAATAACACCAGCAACAGCATATCCAACGTTTTGGATATTTTGATTAAAGTTCTTTTTTTGAAGCCACCTAAAGTATAATGCCGGAACCAGCCTTATCTCTCCTGTTGGCAAAGTAAAGTCATTAAATGTTTGAGCGCTCTTAGGTATTAGAGCAACAAGATCAAAAGGTTTAAGACTGCCTGATATCGACTGGCTTGCATAAACACAAGTTGAGCAATTTGGTTGTATAAAAACACTACCTACGGAGTAAGTTCTTTTATTAAAATGGTCAACTATATCAAAATTTAATTCTGACTTTGGGTCAATTTCAAATCTGTGCTCATTATATGTCACAGTTTTATTCCAAGTGTTGGTTTCAATAACATCTTGGTTATCTAATAACGGAATGGCTTTAAGTCTATTAGTATTCCCGTTATACTCATAAATTAATCCTTGTTTGAAAATCTTATCGATCGAAGTTGAATTTCCATTTTTACCAAGGGTTAAACATAATGCTTCTGTTAGTTTAGTATAACTATTTTGACCAATTCCTGCGTCATTAAAATCATTAATAAGCTGCAAGTACAATTCATAATTATTTAATTCTAGCCATATCTTAAGAGAATTAACATCGCTTTCAGGTGTGCTTTCTATCAAAACTAGAATAGCATTTTCATCCGCCTCAGTCACAGGAGTTTTCAGCAGTCCTTGTATAAGTTTAATTCTTGTATAAGCACAAAATGAATTAGTAAATAATTTTGAGGCAGACCCTTTAAGCGCAACATAACCAGAAAACTCTTCAATGAGTTCAGAAGTATACTGTGAAGTTATAGGATAATATCGCTTCATTTCATCGGGTAAATTATTCACATTACAATTTACCATTGAGGAAATAGAAGCATCCTCTTCCTCATCGTTCCAACTTAAAATAATACCCGGATTTTGAATCTCCTCCCACTGCTCCTTCACCAAACTAATCCCCACAGTATAATCCAACAAGTTATTTGTTGATTCAAGTTTTGCCTCAGGAAAAGTATGTTCCAAACCAAATGCCCCATGCGCTAGTTCATGCGCTACTTCCTTTGGCTTTGCCTTGTCGATTACAAAACCAAGAGCTCTCCCTCGCACCATATAACCTCTCAAATTCGCATCTTTAAAGTTTGGCACAACAAAAACATAATATGCATCTTTATCATAATCTGAATGCGTTTGTTTGTAAGCATCCCTCAATGCCCGCATTTCAGGGCTATACTTACTCAACAAAGTAGCTTCAGCTGCCTCTAAGCCATCGCTTCCTAAATTGAATGTGAAATTTGAGGCTGTTGCAACACTCCATGTTACGTTCGCCTGCTTATAGATCCCGTTTAATTGTGATGCAGTTAGATTTGTGTTGGCGCCGTTAACCGAAACAATAACCAGTTTTTTTGCAATAGCTTTAAGACTAACAACATTCAGCTTACCAATTTTCTTGTTCTCAAAATAGGCATACACACATTCTGCATTCGCAGGAATTCCTGTAAGTTTAAATTTACCTCCTTCTGAAGTGGCGTTTATACTTGTTCCACTTTTTGTTTTAAAGGTGACCTGAGGATTATTATTTCCCGTAATGGTATAAGAAGCTAATACTACATCATTATCGCTTTCACCAACACTCTTATTCGGCACAAAGTAACTTTTACCGTTAGCCAATTTAATGACTTCGTAATTATCAATAAACGCCGCATATTCCTTTTTATCAAATCCGAATTTTTGATCAGCATATGCTTCAAAAACTACTTTTAAATTATCGCTGGCTTCTAATTGATCATCGCTAATATTTAAATAATTAGCTGGTCCTGTAACTTTTGGAGGCGGTGGCATCAATTGAACGTTCCATTGATCTCCTTCTTCGTCTCTTATAACAACTACGTTTACTCCTGTAGGTGTTGGAATACATAATGGAGCAGAACTCCCCTGTAAAGTGTAACAAATCTGGTTTCCATTCACGTAAACCGAATCAATTTCTCCTTCTGTGTAAGTCGCGTTCTCTTCCGCTTCTTTAATATCCCAATCATTCAACCACTTATCAATCCCCTTCGTCATCGCCTCAATGATGCCTTGTTGCTGCCGTTGTTCCGAATCAATATAAATGTTCTTCCACTCTACCGCTACGGGCAAGCCGCCAAATACTAATGCATAACCTTTTCCTTTGTACCAGCCGGGCTGTCCAGTGGTTTGAATTTGTGTGGTTACTACTTCAAATTGTCCGCTTTGAATGACTAAGCCTACAACAGCTTTTGATGGTGGTAAAGGTTGTTGAGATACATTAACCGGTTGTGTATTGTCGTTACAACTATAAACCGGCGGCAATAATGTTTTAAAGATCTCGGTGTTGCTCCAATCTCCTATCAGTGTTCCGGCTTCTCCTCTAACGCGACATTCGTAAACGGTATTTGGTTCTAAATTAGGAATGCGTTCTAAGCCTGTGGTATTTGGGAAATTAAACCAGTAAGTTGTGTTCTGCTTGCGCACCTGAAGCATGTAATTACTATATACGCTTTGCTTTGTAAATGTACATTCACCATTGCGATGGTTAATTGCTCGCGCAGTTAAAGATAATCCTAAGGTATTGCCAAAAATATTTTTAATGGTTCCATTCGTAAATGTGCAGATCTGGCTATACCCATTATTCTTAAAAAGATCTCGCCCTGTAATATCCTTTGCTCTTACACGCCAAACATATTTCATGTATAAATTCAAGGGCGGCTCGGCAATTCCGTAATTTAAAAATGTTTGTTGCGTAGTAGTGCTAAATATTGGCGCTGTACTTAAAACAACCTGATTTGGATTTGCATTACTATCCGGTCGGCACTCATAAAGGGCAAATTCGTATTCGGTATTTAAGGCGCTGTTAGGACTAGCCATATTAACCGGCGTCCACTGAAATAAAATATTTTGCGGCGTTAACGGTGTAATTGCAGTTCCGCAAAAAGGCATATTTAAATAAGGTGGATCGCTCAGCGTGAACCATGCTTGTGCACATGCCTCATTACTTATTTGGATTGGGTTTGTATTGTAATAATCATAAGCTTTAACGCAAATATTGTAATAGCCTTCGGGCAAGGCCATGCGCTGTTGGTACTGACTTTGATTGATGCCAACAAAATCTAGATTATTCGTATTTAAATATGGAGCAAGATCTGCACCACTCAATAATAATGGTTGACCCGGCAACAGCGTAATAGCTGGCGGATTGTAAAATGTTTTTGTACTTATAGTAAAACCATTCCCTTTTATCTCAAATCTCAATTTAATATTGTATTGAGCTTGACTAAAATCGTTGAATTGCAGAATAACTTTTAGCTTTTCAGCGGTTGGATCGGCATAATCTGGTAAATAACCACTGTAAGGAGGAACTAATTGCGCACTTATTTGCACAGGATAGATCTGTGCAAACAAATTTGCCTGGCTTACAAAAATTATAAGCAGTAGAAGGAAATATTTTTTAAGAAGCTTCAATATTCAAAAAAGAGGAGCTAATATAAAAAAATTATAGAGATAATAAACGGATTTTACCTAGGAGAATTGGAATTTATTTGTGGCGAATTAACGACAAGTTTTTAAGGATTTTTTTCTCCCCCGTCTCCCAACGCTTCGGTCGGGATGACACCCCCCTAAAGAGGAGGATTGCAACAGAAAAAATGGCTTTATCTTTTAAACGAATTCCCTCAATGGTTTTATCATTCAAATTCACATGTGTGATCTCAATATTTTTATTTTTCGCAATATCTTCTGCGTTTACACTAAAGCCATGGTTTTGCGAAGTGATCTCGCTTTTACCGCTTACCAAATTTTGCACAGGATGATTAATTCCCCTATGCCCCGCATGCATTTTATAAGTAGATATTCCTTGCGATTGCGCTAAAATTTGATGACCTAAACAAATTCCAAAAACCGGTTTTCCTGCGCCAACAATTTGTTTCACTAGTTCGGTTTCCTCTTTCATAACTCCGGGATCGCCGGGACCATTACTCAACATAAATCCATCCGGACTAAATTCCAACATTTCCTTCAAAGGAGTTTTCATTGGAAACACTTTTAAATAACATCCTCTTTCGGCAAGTGAACGTAAAATATTTTTCTTGGTACCAAAATCTACAACCGCTACTTTATGTTTCGATTTTATATCTCCAAAATAATACGCTTCTTTAGTTGCTACTTTTGATGATAATTCCAAACCTTCCATAGAAGGTACTTTTGCTAATTTCTCTTTAAGAATATTGATATCGCTAATATCGGATGAAATAATACAATTCATCGCGCCCTTATCTCTCACATATCTTACCAAAGCACGTGTATCAATATCGCTAATGGCTACAATTTTATTTTTTTCAAAATAACTCTGTAAACTTTCGGTAGCGCGCGGACGAGAAAATCCTTTATTGAACTTTTTACAGATCATTCCCGAAATTTTAACCGAATCGCTCTCTACCTCATTTGTTTCAACTCCATAATTACCAATATGAGCGTTATTCATAATTATAACTTGTCCGTAATACGATGGGTCGGTAAAAATTTCTTGATAGCCGGTCATTCCGGTATTAAAACAGATCTCTCCGGTGGTAGTGCCAATAAATCCGGCTGCCTTTCCCTCAAATACTTTTCCGTCTTCTAAAAGTAAAATTGCTTTGGGGGTAACTTGATATTTTAGTTGCATGTTTTGATATAATATTCCGGAGCGTAAAGTTCAGTATTATTTAGCAAAAACGTGCTTATGTTAATAGGTTTTTATAAATACGATGGTTTACAGGAGAATTACAGAGACTTATAGCTGCGTTTGGCTTATTTATTTTATTATTTGGGCGTGCCGGCGAGGCTCACCCCATACAATTTCGAAGTTCGCTCGCCGTCGGGCTTTCGCCACTCGCTGGGCGAGGATCGCTTCGCTCTCTCGCCCGAGCTCAAACAATGGCTCTATCCCTCACGCGGGCGGTAAAAAGAGGCAGCTGTCTCTTTTGGCGGCGCCAGAGCCCCGCCCAACAAACATTCAAAACAAGGTTTGAGCGGAAAGCGCGTTAAGGCGCCCAAAAATAAATACCTTCCTACCAAAATTTAATGCCCCAAGCTCCTATCCCATTTTACTGCCCTTGAGGGCATAATTTGAATTTCAGCTAAAAATTATGTAGTTTTGTCCGAATTTTAAATCTAAAATTCAACTCCTATGGCATCTCACTATTTAACTGAGAAGTTTGTCCCCGAGGGATTAACTTACGATGACGTTCTATTAGTTCCGGGCTATTCGGAAATACTTCCACGCGAAGTAAACATTGGTTCGCATTTTTCTAAGAACATTGTAGTAAATACTCCCATTGTTTCGGCCGCTATGGATACGGTTACCGAACACAAATTGGCCATTGCCATTGCGCAAGAAGGCGGCATTGGTGTATTACACAAAAATATGTCGATCGAAGATCAGGCCCTGCAAGTTCGTAAAGTAAAACGTAGCGAAAGTGGAATGATCCTTGACCCCATTACATTAAAAGATCAAGCTACCATTGGCGACGCGCTTGCCATAATGAAAGAAAATAAGATTGGCGGCATTCCTGTGGTTGATAAGCAAAGTAAACTTATTGGCATTGTTACCAATCGCGATCTTCGTTTTGAAAAGAACATGAAAAAGCCGGTTATTCAAATAATGACCCTGCGTAAACAAATTGTTACAGCGCAAAATGGCATTAACTTAAAACAAGCTGAAGAGATCTTACAAAAAAATAAGATCGAAAAACTTCCCATCCTTGATAAAAAAGACAAATTGGTTGGTTTGATCACTTATAAAGACATTATTAAAATAAAAGTAAACCCTAATGCGGCCAAAGATAAAATGGGTCGTTTACGTGTAGCTGCCGCTGTTGGAATAACTGCCGACACCATGCAACGTGTAGAAGCGCTTGTTGCGGCAGGAGTTGATGCTATTATTATTGATACGGCGCACGGACATAGCAAAGGCGTTATTGATAAATTAAAAGAAGTAAAAAAGAAATACAAGAACATTGATGTTATTGTAGGAAATATTGCCACAGGTAAGGCTGCTTTGGATCTTTATAAAGCAGGCGCAGATGGTGTAAAGGTTGGTATTGGTCCCGGTTCTATTTGTACAACCCGCGTTATTGCAGGTGTAGGTGTTCCGCAATTATCAGCCATTTTAGAAGTAGCAGAAGCCTTGAAAGGAAAAAATTGCCCGATCATTGCCGATGGCGGAATTCGTTTTACCGGAGATATTGTAAAAGCATTGGCCGCAGGAGCAAGTACGGTAATGATGGGTGGAATGTTTGCAGGAACAGAAGAAAGCCCTGGGGAAACCATCATTTTTGAAGGACGTAAATTTAAATCATACCGTGGCATGGGTTCGTTGGAAGCTATGCAAAAAGGAAGTAAGGATCGTTATTTTCAGGATGCCGAAGATGATATTAAAAAATTAGTGCCTGAAGGTATTAGCGGAAGAGTTCCGTATAAAGGAGCTATTTCTGAAATAGTATATCAATTAATTGGAGGATTAAGAGCAGGTATGGGATATACAGGCGCAAAAAATATTTTAAAATTACAGGAAGCAAAGTTCATTCGCATCACGGCGGCAGGTGTAAAAGAAAGTCACCCGCATGATGTGGTGATCACTCGCGAAGCTCAATATTCGATAAATTTTCTTGTTCTGGTAGCTAGTCTGTGCCCCCCGGAACTAGAAACAAAATAAAACTGATATCAAATCATAATTAAAGACGTCAACTTTCAGGGGACATAATGGTTTGAATTGACGGAATTAAAGTTCTTGATAAAATTCTTCATTAAAAGTGCTAACGTTGCATAAATTTCCCTTCAGTCGCTTCATTGGCCTTATTCACTTGCTTGGACTTTTATTAAAGAATCTTCAAAATAGTCAAAAATAAATTCTTATTTATGGTTCCGAGTTATACACAGAGCCAGAAACTAGAAACAAGAAACAAAAAGTATGATCCTCCCAATTGTAGTATATGGCGACCCGGTATTAAGAAAGGTTGCAGAAGATATTGATAAAAATTATCCTAATCTTGAAAAATTGATCAAGGATATGTTCGACACCATGTATGAAGCCAGCGGTGTTGGTTTAGCGGCGCCACAAGTTGGAAAAGCTATTCGTTTATTTATTGTAGATACCGAACCTTTTGTAACCGATGAGGATGATGAGGATTATGATGAGGACGAATTTACACCTGCAGAAAGAAAACAATTAAAGGCGTTTAAAAAAATATTCATCAACGCCCGCATTGTAAACGAAGAAGGCACACCTTGGAAATTTAAAGAAGGTTGTTTAAGTATTCCTAAGATCCGCGAAGAAGTTTCTCGTCCTGAAAAAGTAACTATTGAATATGTTGACGAGAATTTTAAAAAGCATACCGAAACTTACGATGGTTTAATTGCCCGCGTTATTCAGCACGAATACGATCATATACAAGGCGTTTTGTTTACCGATAAAATAAGTCCATTTATTCGCAAACTTATTTCAGGTAAACTAACCGATATTAGTAAAGGAAAAATTAGTGCCGATTACAAAACAAAAGTTTATATCCCTAAAAAATAATGAAGGCATTAATTACCCTATGCTCTGCCCTACTTTTTTTATGCGCTTGCAATTCTTCAAGTAATGAAGCAAAACAAAATGATCTTATTGCCAAAGACAGCGTTAAAGCTTTAGTTGATACGCCAGCTACAAAAGATTGCGCTACGCTTTATAAAAGCGCAAAAATAATGGATAGCATCATCTTAATGCAAACCGAAGTTAATGCAGATATTGCCAACCGATCTATTCGCGCGTTTACCGATTACGCGTTTTATTGCGAGAATGATAGTATGAGTCCTATTTATTTAGTAAAAACTGCTCAAATTGCCATGGCCATTAACAATGCCAACCAGGCAAAAGTAGTGTTGGATCGTTGTATAAGTAATTACCCAAAATTTAAGAACAAGCCTGCTGCTATGTTCATGTTAGGCCAACTGTACGATGAACAACATATGTTGAACAACGAAGAAGAGGCCAAAAAAATTTACGAAGCATTAATTTACGAGTACCCAAAATCGGATTGGGCCATAAATGCCAAAGCAGCTATAAAACTTCTAGGCAAAACCGACGAACAAATTGTAAAAGAATTTACCAAGGGTAAATAAAGTCTATCAAAAGGATGAGATAGCGTTTCTAATAAAACTGCTTATAATTTGTTTTTCTTAAGATCTATCGCCATTATTATACTAAAATTCAATCTTCGTCATGTTCCTCTGATAATATTCGCTGCTCCTCTATAACTTTCGCTTCATTGTCATAGTGAAAAACTTTAATTGGCACCTTCATAATATGATTTGTCATTTTAAGACTTACACTTTTCTCCAATAACTTTTTAAAGAAATCACGCTTTTTTGTAGACAGTACCAACAAATCTGTTTCTTTATTTTTCACCATATCATTCCATCTTTGTAATGGAACTCCTTTATCAACTTTGAATAGAACTCTCTCGTCGTCAATTTTTCCGTCAAGTACCAAGTTTCTAAAATTATCCATTTCTTCTAGGTCTTGTTTTTCACGTTATCTCCCCTTCTACAAAATGAACAACCTCAATTTTGGCTCTAAAATTTTTCCAAGGTCCATAATTCTTCTAGCAGAAAGAGCATCCCCCGTATGGTATTTTGTTGCAAACGTTATTTTTTTTATTTCTTTAAACTCATAATTCTCCGGAACCACCAGTACAGGACAAGTGGTTTTTCCTATTACATTTGAAGTATTACTACCTACAAACATTTCCTTTAAACCATCGGCACCTTTTGTCCCCATTACCACTAAACTAACATCTCTTTTATCTACTGTTTCAACAATAGCTTCTATTGGTGAACCAAAAACACTTAGGTAACTACAGGAAATATTTTTTAATCTTATTAATTCATCACTTAATTTTTGTAATTTTTTATTTGTGGCGTTTTCTATTGACATAACGTTTTGAAGCGTTCTAAAAATACCTTGCGACTGATACGCATGCATTAACAGCAATTTATTTCGTGTTTCCTTTACCAAATAGGCGGCAAAATCTAACGCTTTGATTGAATTGTCAGAGAAATCAAGCGGAACTAATATTGTTTTCATGAGA
Source organism: Sphingobacteriaceae bacterium (assembly GCA_016705695.1). Taxonomy (GTDB): domain Bacteria; phylum Bacteroidota; class Bacteroidia; order B-17B0; family Aurantibacillaceae; genus Aurantibacillus. The sequence continues at coordinate 27,173 of JADJLA010000004.1, read as the reverse complement.
TTGGTACTTTTATTATACAAATTTATTGTTAAAATAACTATGTATTGCTGACGCGAATCAGGCTAGTTAGTGATTTCACTCATTACAGCAACACTGCAAATGTGCCTGGATTATGACTTATTGGCTGTAGTAGTAGGTAAATTAACAAAAAGAATTCTTTCGTGCCAATTTCAGTTAGTTTACTGATATACTCCTTTTAATATTGCCGGGATTAAACTTTCATGGATTTTTATTATCTTAGTTAAAATTTAACGGCTGTTTTATGCGTTTTAAAGCGGCAAGCAAAAAAGACTTATGAAAAAAATTACTCTTTCGTTTACTTTATTTCTTTTACTCTTTGGTTTTACCAAAGCCCAAACTCTAACTTACAAAGATGTAGCCCCTATCTTCTACAAACGTTGTACTAGCTGTCATCACACAGGCGCCCACATGTTTCCTTTTATGAATTATACTCAAACAAATTTGAGTAAAACATTAATTCAGTTCGATCTTAGCAACAATATTATGCCGCCTTGGAAAGCAGATACAACTTATACACGCTTTCAACACGAACGTTTAATTAGCGCACCCGAAAAAGCAATGATCTTAAATTGGATCGCAACAGGTGCTACAAAAGGAGATACTACTCAGGCTCCTGCTGCTCCAAGTTATCCTGCCAAATATCAATTGGTCGGAAATTCGGATCTGGATCTTGTAATTCCAACTTATACAAGTACTGCAACAACAGGAGATATTTATGTATGTTTCTCGGTGCCAAGTAATCTTACACAAGATCGCATCATTCGTGCGTTTGAAGTAGTTCCGGGCAATCCCGCAATTCTTCATCACGCTGTAATTACTGCAGATACAACAGGCGCTTACACTAGCGATCTTTCGGGCGTTTGTATAAACATACCCGGAAATTTAAGTCTTGCTTCTTGGGCTCCAGGCTCGAGAGCTGTTATCTTTCCTAGTCACGGCGCCTTAAAAACCGGAATTCGTTTAAAGGCTGGTTCTAAACTAATTCTTCAAGCTCATTATCCTAAAGGAACTATTGGCCAAATAGATAGTACTAGAGTACGTTTCTATTTTTATCCTCCGGGAGAAACTGGAGTTCGTCCGATGTACGTTACCACACCTCTTCAAAATTGGACTTTGCCAATACCAGCAAATACAACCCAAACTTTTACGGCGCAATATACCACCCCGGGTTCTGTTTCACTTTATGGTGTGTTTCCGCACTCTCACAAAATTGGCAAAAGTATGTTGTTGTACGCTCATAACAGCCCTGGTATTGATACCATTCCAATGGTGCGCATAAACGATTGGGATTTTGAATGGCAGGATTTTTATCTCTACAAAAAGCCATTAAAAGTTCCGGCGGGTTATGCGTTATTTTCAAAACATATATTCAATAACACCACCAGTAATCCATTAGCCGGAAATCCACCGGTGAATGTTTCGGCCGGATTTGCAACTAGCAATGAAATGTTGTTTGATGGCGTTATGTATATGGATTATCAAACGGGCGATGAAAATATAGATCTTGAAGCCATAATTTTAACTGATACTTTACTAGCTAATAATGTAAAACCAAATGGCTTGCCTTCGATAAATGTAAAAGCGATGGCTTTCCCTAATCCATTTAATAATGATGTTACTATTAGATATGCCATTAATACGGCAAGTCCAATAAAGATCATCTTTACCGACGTGCTTGGAAAACAAATTGCAGTTTACGATCAAGGTAAAAAAGAAAGAGGTTCGCACGAATTTATTTGGAATAGCAAAAATAAAAATGGACAAGCTTTACCAAACGGCGTTTACTTCTACACACTAAAAGCCGGGGATCAAACATTTAAAGACAAGATCATTAAACAAGATTAAATTTAAAGTCCTGACGCAAACAGTCAGGACTTTTTTACTTTTTAAATAAAAAACCATGAGGTCAATTTTTATTACCCTAGTATGTTTCCTTTGCATTGGAAATTTAATTTCTCAAAATACCGAACAAGCAATTGATAAGCTACCTGTGATGAAATATCACAAGGTAAAATTTGAGGGTGATAAAAATTTAGCACATCAGTTGCTTCTTCTTGGAATAACCATCGATCATGCTGATGGTTCGGATGGAAATATTGTTACCGAGATCTCCGAAGAAGAAGTTAATGTATTAAAGAAAAATAATATTAAGCATACCATTCTTATTGAGGACATGGCCAAATTTTACGAAGAGCGTATTCTTGCCGATTATAAAAACAAAATGGCTCAGCCTCCGGGAATTTGTAATGCGCCCAATGTAAATAAACCACAGTGGTTTCATTTAGGAAGTATGGGTGGATATTTTAGACTTTCGGAAATGGAAGCCATATTGGATAGCATGCAACTCCTCTACCCTAATTTAATTACTTTAAAAGCACCTATAAGCACAACCAAAACAATTCAAAATAGAGATATATGGTATGTGAAAATATCCGACAATCCTACAGTTAATGAAAACGAGCCACATGTATTTTATAATGCTTTGCACCATGCTCGCGAGGCAGCATCCTTATCGCAATTGATATTTTACATGTATTATATGCTCGAGAATTATAATACCAATCCTGATATTAAATTTTTGGTTGATAATACCGAAATGTATTTTGTGCCTTGTGTAAATCCTGATGGTTATTTTTATAATCAATCCATACAGCCAAACGGCGGTGGTATGTGGCGCAAGAACAGAAGAAACAATGGTAGTACGTTTGGTGTTGACCTTAATCGTAACTACGGTTATTTTTGGGGATATGATAACATTGGTTCTTCGCCTAGTGGAAGTTCAGATACCTATCGCGGAACTGCAGGATTTTCTGAGCCAGAAACTCAAAACATGCGTCACTTTTGTAACACGCACTCTTTTGTAACTGTACTTAATGCACACACGTATGGTAATTTATTAATCTATCCTTGGGGATATTTGCCAAGTTTATACACTCCCGATTCGGCAACGTTTGTGAACTGGAGCGTACACTTAACCGAAAAAACTCGCTTCTTATATGGAACAGGCGATCAAACTGTAAATTATGTTGTTAATGGCGATTCAGATGATTGGATGTACGGAGAGCAAAGTAGCAAACCAAAAATTTTGGCCATGACACCTGAAGCGGGCGCTTCGGCTGATGGTTTTTGGCCTGTTTCATCACGTATTATTGATATTTGTAAAACAACACTTGATCAAAATATAAAACTCGCCAAATTAGTTACCAATTACGCCGTTGTTCGCGATGAGCAAGATTGGTTTATAAGTGGACCGGGATATATTAAATATAATATTCAACGCTTAGGAATGCAAAATGGAAATTTTACAGTTTCAATTTTACCGGTTGGTTATGGTATTGGAACTACAGGAAGTCCTAAAGTTTATACGGCAGCAACTATGACACTTAATCAATCCATCAATGATTCTATTTCATTTACGCTTTCGGGATTTATTAATCAAGCACAATATGTAAAGTATGCCATTGCTATTAATAACGGCATTTATACGCATTACGATACACTTACAAAAATATTTGGAACACCTGTAACCGTTTTAAATGAGCCGGGAACAACAACTACCAATTGGACTACAAATGGCTGGGCCAATTCAACCACAAAATTTAAGTCTCCTCCTGCGAGTATTACCGATAGCCCAGCCGGCGATTACGGACCAAACTCAAACATGAACTGCGCTCTAATAACACCGCTAAATTTATCAAGTGCAACCTATGCGCATTTACAATATTATACACGCTTTTCGATAGAAAAAAATTATGATTTTGTTCAGATCATGGGAAGTACCAACGGTGGAGGTTCGTGGTTCTCAATTTGTGCGCCACACGAAACTTCGCCTGCCTCATTTGGAGGAACCGATCCATTATACGATGGCTTTCAAGATGGTTGGGTTAAAGAAGAAATTGATCTGAGTAATTATGTTGGTCAGAATTTATTATTGAGTTTTAATTTAACCACCGATGCAGGTGCAGAAATGGACGGATTTTATTTTGATGATCTTTTAGTAAGAAAAATAACTGCTACTTCTACGGATGTAAAACAAATACATGTGGATGGTGAATTGATAATGTATCCAAATCCAAGTAATGGAGAATTAAAAGTAAAAAACACTTCGGGTGCTGAATACGATATTAGAATTTTTAATAATATGGGACAAGAAGTTGTGAATGCTATTCATGTGTCAAGTTCTGATTCAGAAAAAATCATTGATCTTTCAAAAAATGCTGCGGGGGTTTATTTCGCGCACATAAATAAAAACGGAGAGACGTTTATAAAGAAGATAGTGCTTACTAATTGATTCTTTTTTTAACCGCAGAGGCGCAGAGAACACAAAGTTTATCACGAGACCTAGCTAGACGTAGAAAAACGCGGAGAGTTCGGACCTTCGGTCCGTTTGAGGCGATTGTGATTTTACACTCCTACTTTCCAAGGCGCCGCGTGAGGGATTGAGCCATTGTTTGAGCTCCTTTTTTATCTCCTGCAATGCTCTTTTTAAAGAAAGAGATAAAAAAGAGCGAGTGGCGAAAGCCCGACCCCGAGCTAGCAGCAAATTCGAAATGTTGCGAGGGGGCACGCCCAAATAAAAAAAATTTAAATTAACTCGCTGCCATTTCTTTGAGTGCTTTTACAAACTGATCAAGCTCAGCAGTACTTGTATAAACATTAGGCGTAATTCTACAGCCTTGCACACCTTTACCATCAATAGCCACCGTGTAAATTTTATATTTATCTAAAAGTGTCTTTGCCATATCAGCCGGTTTCATTCCTTTTATTCCAACGTTGGCAATAGCGCAACTCCGCTGAGGATCTTCGGGTGTATTAAGGATCACATTTTTTAAATTGCGTACTTGTTTGGTCCAATACGTTTGCAAATACCGTAAGCGTTCTTCTTTTCGCTTTGCCCCTATTTTATTATAATAATCCATTGCATTTTCAATGGCAAGATCTGTATGAACAGGAATAGTTCCTGTGTGATTCAATCGGCTAATATCATCCGGTTCTTTTTCACTTTCGGCAAACAGAGGCCATACTTTTGAGATATTATCGCGTTTTACATACAAAAATCCGGCGCCTAATGGAACGCTTAGCCATTTATGCAAACTGCAGCCGTAATAATCGCAATCAAGATCGCTCAATTTAAAATCCAAATGCGCAAACGCGTGTGCGCCATCTACCATCACTGGCACACCTTTACTGTGTGCCATTTGACATATTTTTTTAATCGGTAAAACCTGACCGGTAATATTGATCATATGGCACACCATCAACAGTTTTGTGTTTGGTGTAATAGCACTTTCATACAATTGTACTATTTCTTCATCAGATTCTGGATGATTAGGAATTGAAACGAGTTTGTTACTCATTCCGTAACGTTTACTCACTTGCGTAAACATATCCAACATCGCGCCGTAATCTTGTTCGGCCATAACCGCTTCATCGCCTGCTTTCCAATCCATTCCCGAAATAATTAGATCTAACGATTCGGTGGTATTGCGTGTAATGATCAATTCTTCTTTTGTACAACCTGCCAGCTCGGCTAGTTTTGCTGCAACACGTTTTTTATTGTCGTATTGAACCGTGCGCATATAAAAAGCACCTTGCATATTTACGTTTTGCAAATGTTTTAAATACGCTTCTAAAATATATTGTGGTTGAATGCAATAATAACCATTCTCTAAATTAACGTAATCGGGTTTTAGTTTATACCCTTTTCTAATGTCGGCCCAAAAATCTTCATCAGAAGCTAATTTTTTGGCGGGCACATGAGCAACTGAGTTCATCAACTCCTCTAAACCTTTAAATCCTGTTAGACTACCAATTCCTAAAAGTGAGCTTGTCTTTAAAAACGTCCGTTTATCCATTTTTTATCATTTTGTGAGATAAATTTAAGATTAAATTCTACATTTAAGCATGCAAGATACCAACTCTTTACACTCATTATTCCTACTTGATAAGGAAATAGCATTTTTAAATTTTGGGTCATTTGGCGCAACTCCCAAACCCATCTTTGATGATTATCAAAAATGGCAATTGGAATTGGAGCGCGAGCCCGCACAATTTATTCAGGTAAATGGTCCTGTTTATATTAAACAAGCGCGCGAGGCTCTGGGGAAATATATAAATTGTGATGCCGATGATCTGATATTTACTACAAATCCATCTTACGCGGTAAACATCATTGCAAAAAGTTTGGATCTAAAACCGGGTGATGAGATTTTAACCACCGACTTAGAATATGGTGCTTGCGATAAAACATGGGAGTACTATTGCGAAAAAAATGGCGCTAAGTATGTTCGTCAACACATTGAGCTACCATTAAAAGATAAACAACAATTTATTGATGCGTTTTTTAAAGGCTTAACTTCAAAAACAAAACTCATTTTTATATCTCACATAACAAGTACAACCGCCTTAAAATTTCCGGTAGATGAGATCTGTGGGATAGCAAAGCAAAAAGGATTAATAACTTTTGTTGATGGCGCGCATGCACCCGGCCATGTACCTTTGGATCTTAAAAAATTAAAAGCAGATATTTACACGGGCGCTTGTCATAAATGGATGATGACACCTAAGGGAAGTTCGTTCTTATATGTAAAAAAGGAATTTCAGGATGGATTTGATCCATTGATAATTAGTTGGGGATATAAAAGTGCTATGCCGTCGCATTCGCAATTTCAAGATTATCATCAAATGCAAGGCACTCGCGACTTTTCTGCATTTCTTACCATTCCAAAAGCTATTGAATTCATGAAAGAACATGATTGGTGGAGTGTTTCAAGCCGGTGTCACCAAATGGTTATGGATAACGCGCCTCGCTTTTGCGAATTAGTAGGATCAAAACCTTTGGCTCCACTTACCAATGAATTTATGGGACAAATGTTTAGCATTCCTATTATAACAAATGACCCAATGAAATTGCAAAGGCATTTATTTACCGAATACAAAATTGAAATTCCCGTGATGCCTCATGCCGATAAAACCTATTTACGCTATTCGATAAACGCATTTAATACGCAAAATGATCTTGATAAACTATACAACGCCATTAAAGAAATAAAAACCAAAACAACATTATTACAATGAAAAAAATCATTAGTTCAAAAGGAGCACCAACACCTATTGGTCCTTACAGTCACGGAAATTTAGTTGACGCCGGTCAAATGTTATTTGTATCAGGCCAAGTTGGAAAAGATGCCATCACCGGCGAAATAGTAAAAGGCGATATTAAAGCCGAAACTCACAAGGTAATGGGCAACGTTAAAAGCATTTTACAAGATGGTGGAATGGAATTTGGGCACGTTGTAAAAACCACCATTTTTTTAAAGGACCTTAACGATTTTGGGGCTGTAAATGAGGTTTACGGCTCGTATTTTACAGGTAACTTTCCGGCAAGAGAAACCGTTGAAGTAAGCAGGCTTCCGTTGGACGTTAATGTTGAAATATCGGTAATAGCTGTTAAATCCTGATATTCAGTGTAAAAAAGGTTAAAACCTTTATCTTTTTTTGAAATCTTTTATGGAAATAAGCTCAGGAATTATCTTAATTTTAGTGACTGTTTTAAAATCCATATGAAGAAATATTTTAGCCTTTTTATCGCTCTTGCCTTTACAGCAATTAATGCTCAAACAAACACATGGGTATTAAAGGTAAATAGCACCGTTGAATACAGAAGTTTTGTAGTAAAAGGCGGTGTTCTAGAACCGGAAGACAAATCACTTGGTGGTGCAAGTATAACTGTATATAAAGGTTCAACTCAAGTATCGCAAGTAACCAGCAACGGTAGTGGTGATTTTACAGCAGATATTCCTGCAGACGGCGACTACATTATGGAAGTGTCGTATAGTGGTTGTAATGCTAAAAGATTTCTTTTCAATACAAGAGTACCGGCAGATAAAGCAAGTGACAATTTCAAGGCTTCTATCGATATTCAGGGTGTGATCATGGCCAAACCACTTTATAGTATTGATTACTCTGCTTTAAAGCAACCCATGACATTAATTTCATATTTACCGGGAAAGAAAAAGTTTGGAGACGATGAGAACTATACTTCGTCGTCACTTGCAGCCTTATCAAATATCCGAAATAATGAATTGGCGCTCATAGACAAATTTAATACCGCCATTAAAACGGGCGATGCTGCTTTGGTAAAAAACGATTGTCCAACTGCCAAGCTAAATTTTGAAAAAGCAATTTCACTGTTGCCCGATCAAACATATCCTAAAGAACGATTAGCGCTTGCTAATAAATGCATAAAAGAGAAAGAAGACGCCAAAGCGAAAGCAGATGCAGATGCAGCGGCGAAAGCTAAAGCTGAAATGGAAGCAAAAATAGCGGCCAAAAAAGCGGAAGAAGAAGCTGCGGCAGCGAAAGCAAAAGCGGTGGCAGAAGCAGCGGCTAAAGCTAAAGCAGAGGCTGAGGCCAAGGCGCAAGCGGAAGCAGCAGCAAAGGCAAAAGCAGATGCTGAAGCAGCTGCAAAAGCTAAAGAAGCGGAAGCAGCAAAATTAGCAGCAGAAAAAGCAGCAAAAGATAAAGCAGACGCTGAAGCGAAAGCAAAAGCGGAGGCCGAGAAATTAGCAGCAGAAAAAGCAGCAAAAGATAAAGCAGATGCTGAAGCAAAAGCAAAGGCGGAAGAAGCAAAATTAGCAGCAGAAAAAGCAGCCAAGGAAAAAGCAGACGCGGCAGCAGCGGCGAAAGCGGAAGCTGAAAAATTAGCAGCTGAGAAAGCGGCTAAAGATAAAGAAGCAGCAGAGGCTAAAGCAAAAGCGGATGCAGAAAAATTGGCGGCAGAAAAAGCAGCCAAAGAAAAAGCGGATGCCGAAGCAAAGGCAAAAGCGGAAGAAGCAAAATTAGCAGCAGAGAAAGCAGCGAAAGAAAAAGCAGACGCGGCAGCAGCGGCAAAAGCCAAAGCAGATGCTGAAGCAGCAAAACTTGCAGCTGAAAAGGCAGAAAAAGATAAAGCAGCAGCTGAAGCGAAAGCTCAAGCGGAGGCAGCAAAATTAGCAGCAGAAAATGCCGCCAAAGAAAAAGCGGCAGCAGATGCAGCGGCAAAAGCAGAAGCTGCAAAATTAGCGGCCGAAAAAGCAGCAAAAGATAAAGCAGATGCCGATGCAAAAGCAAAAGCGGAGGCAGAGGCGGCAGCCAAAGCTAAAGAAGCAGAGGCTGCAAAATTAGCAGCAGAAAAAGCGGCTAAAGATAAAGAAGCAGCGGATGCAAAAGCAAAAGCGGATGCAGAAACAAAAGCCGACGCAGATGCAAAAGCCCAAGCACAAGCTGCAAAATTAGCGGAAGCTAATGCAGCCAAGGAAAAAGCGGCAGCAGATGCAAAGGCAAAAGCAGATGCCGAAGCAGCAGCCAAAGCTAAGGCCGAAGGTGATGCAAAAGCACAAGCCGAAGCAGCAAAATTAGCAGCAGAAAAAGCCGCTAAAGATAAAGCAGATGCTGACGCGAAAGCCAAAGCAGAGGCCGAAGCAAAAGGACAAGCTGAAGCGGCAAAGTTAGCAGCAGAAAAAGCGGCAAAGGATAAAGAAGCAGCAGATGCAAAAGCTAAAGCAGATGCCGAAGCAGCAGCAAAAGCGAAAGATGCAGAGGCAGTAAAATTAGCAGCAGAGAAAGCTGCAAAAGATAAAGCAGATACCGACGCGAAAGCTAAAGCAGAGGCAGAAGCTAAAGGACAAGCAGAAGCGGCAAAGTTAGCTGCAGAAAAAGCTGCAAAAGATAAAGCTGATGCTGATGCAAAAGCCAAAGCAGATGCCGAAGCAGCAGCAAAGCAAAAGCCGCAGCAGATGCTAAGGCCAATGAAGACGCCGCTAAACTGGCCGCTGAAAAAGCAGCCAAAGATAAAGCGGATGCCGCAGCTCAAGCAAAAGCAGCAGCCGACGCAAAAATGAAAGCCAAGGAAGAAAAAGAAAAATTAGCTGCTGAAAAAGATGCTGCCAAGAAAAAAGCCGCCGAAGAAAAATTAGCTGCCGATAAAGCTGCAAAAGAAAAAGCGGATGCCGATGCAAAAGCTAAAGCAGAAGCTGATAAATTAGCAGCAGAAAAAGCTGAGAAGGATAAACAAAATACGATCACTCCAACCGATCCGGGACCTGATGATCCAAATAATGTTGATCGTGGTGATTCAAAATATAAAATTCCTGCAGCCATTGGTGCCAATAAATACAAGGAAACAATTAAACGTGCCGATGATCTATTTAAAATGAAACGTTGGGCCGAAGCAAAACCTGCTTATGAAGAAGCACTTAAATACAAAGCCGGTGATCCTTATGCTACATCGAAATTAGAAACGGTAGAGAAAATGATTAAGAAATGATCAAAAGGCTCCTGCTAATATTAATTATTTTCACTTCTAGCTATATTCATTCGCAAGAATGGAGTCTAAAATTAAAAAGCACTGTACAATTAAGAACTTGGAAGCTCACAAGCCGTGCTGATAAAGATGAACGTTCCTGTCAAGGAGCAAACATCCAGCTTATCCAAAATAACAAGACCATAAAAGAGACAGTGAGCGATCAAGATGGGAATTTTGTTATAGACATTCCCGGAAATGGGGATTTCTATATCAACGTCTCCTATCCAAATTGCAAGGGTAAAAAGTTTTATGTTTCAACAAAAAATGTTGCTAGCGACGTAGCGGGTAATAATTTCAAGCCCTCTGTTACAATAGGAGGATTTATGATGGCAAAACCTTTTTCGGGGATCGATTATATTGGGTTGCAGGAACCCTTGTTGGCTGTTGAATACAAAAATAATGAATTCGATAAAGATAAGACCATCTCGGACAAAGGTATTGAGATAGTACAAAATATTATGGATGCCGAGGTAAAACTCATCGATAAATTTTGTTTTCAAACCAAACTTGGTGATGAGGCATTAAGTAATAAAAGTTACAAGCTCGCAAAACAATACTATACTAAAGCGCTTGAATTAATTCCTAACGAAGAGTACCCTAAGTTCAAATTAGAAAAGGCTGAAGATGGTATAAAAGAAGAGGAAGCTAAGGATCAAGCTTTGAAGGCCGAGAGAACGGCGCAAATTGAAGCACAAAAAATTGCTTTGCAAAAAAAAAATAGAAGAAAAAAAACAAAAAGAGAATGCCTCCTTTAACTTGGATAATAAAACTGCTGTAGAAAATAAAACAATAACCCCAGTTCAAGACTCTATAGTTACTTCAAAAGCTTCTGAAGAAAAAGCCAAAGCATACACAGAAGCGCTTGCCGCTACTAAAGCCGAAGAAGAAAGAGTTGCAAGATCCAAAGCAGAAGGAGAAATTTCCGAAAAGCAAAAAGCTCAGGCTGAGAGCGAAGCACTTGCAAAGAAAAAAGCTGCAGAAGAAGCTAACGCAAAAGTAGTGGTTACTGCTCCTACAAATACAACATCAGTAAATACACCAATTCAAAATACAACTCAATCTGGAAGTGTGAACAATACAACGAGCATTACCAGCGTACATTCAGAAGCGAATTCCTCAAGCGTTGATATACCCGTAGCAACAGGTGTAAAAGGAAAAGCAAAAAGAAAGATCAAACATCAGATCGGGAGCTCCTATCATGAAGATATAAGTATTGCAGACGCATTTTATAAAGGAAAAAAGTACAAAGAAGCAAAAGAAGCATATGCTCACGCTTTAAAAGAAAAACCTAATGATCACTACGCTACAATTAGGGTCTCGGAATGCAATAAACGCTTAAAGAAATAAGTGTAGATCAAAGATGAATACCAATCACACAAACATCATCCACTTGTTCTAACTCGCCCTTCCAGTCATTAAAAGTTTGCTTGAGGATCTCTCTTTGCTCGCTCATTGGCTTCATGCAGTTAAATAGCAATATTTCGTTGAGTTGTTTGTATTTGAACTTCTTCTTTTTTGGTCCGCCAAACTGATCTGCAAATCCATCGGTATATAAATACAAACGATCTCCTTTTTGAACGTCAATGCTGTATTTTTTGAACGGCTCATCTCTTACTCCCATTCCAACGGGCATTTTATCTGCATCCAACTCTTTAATAGTTCCATCGCGCACTAAAACCGGGCCGTTATGTGCCGAGGCGTAAATTACCTTTTTCTTACTTTCATCAATGCACAGCAACACCCCATCAAATCCGTCTCTCTGCCCTTCCATACTTTCAATGAGTCGTTTTCTTACATATTCAAATACTTCGTTGGGTTCTGTGATATTATTTTCGTTGATCGCTTCGCTTAAAGATCCAATACTTAACAAACTCATAAATGCACCCGGAACGCCATGCCCTGTGCTATCACAAACTGCCATATAAAATTTATTGTCTTTTTTTGTGGCCCAATAAAAATCACCACTCACAATGTCCTTAGGATTGAAAAAAATAAAATACTCACACAAGTTATTCTTTAAAAGTTGTTCGTTCGCTAAAAGCGAATATTGAATTCGTTTGGCATAATTTATAGAGTCAATGATCTCCCTTTGTTTTTCTTCTATGATAAGTTTTTTACTTTCAACCTCTTCCTTTTGAAACGAAATGATCTTATTGGCCTTTTGCTTTTCGGCATACCGTCTATAGGTCATAAACGCAATAACAATAAGTAAGAGCACGCCAATTCCTAAAGAATATCCTACAATAGTGCTTTGCCTTAATTTCAAATTCTTTCGTTCTATATCGGATTTTTGCAACTCTATTTCCTTTGTTTGCTTATCGTTCTCGTATCGCGCTTCGGCTTCTAACATCTGTGCATTCGCATCTAATGTAAATAACGAATCTTTTATAACAACATAACGTTTCAAACATAAGTAGGCATCAACAGGTTTTTTGTTATTGAGCAGAACACGTGCTTTTGTATTAAGAAAATTCAAATATTCCTTGTTAAGTACCTTAGGCATTTTTGCCTCAGCCTTTTTAATAACCATTAATGCCAAACTGTTTCTTTCAAAATCAACTAAGGCACCTGCTACTGAAAGATAAATTTGCACACTGTAAATATTATATGGCAAACTATCAATAATACGTAATGACTTAAGATAATATGCTTGCGACATATTCTTCGAGATCATATCATTACTTACTTCAAAAACCTCGCTGTAGGCCATTCCAATATTATTTATTACACCCGCATAGCTAGCGTAATCGCCTTTTTTTAGATCAATAGCCGCAGATTCTTCATAATACTCAATAGCTTTTTTATAATTCTTTTCGTCCCAACAAATAGCACCAAGATTATTAAGGATATCAGACAAATAACTTTCATTCTTTACTGCCTTGCATTTTTCCATGGCCTTGATCCAATATTCCTTGGCCATTTTTTTATTGTAATTATAATAGAACATCTGGCCAATGTTGTTATAAACCTGAGCCATGAGTGTATCATTATTTATGCTTTCATAATAGGTAGCAGCTAAAAAATAATGATCTAATGCTTTTCTGAAATTTGTTTTGTTGAAATAAGCATACCCTATCAAACGATCTGCTTTTGCATGCATACGCTTATTAGTAGTTGCCGTAAAAATAAGTTTAGCGTAATGAATAGAGCTATCGAATTCGTTCTTGGAGTAGGTGTTGCTTATATTAACCAATAACTGAACAGCTGCTTCTGTTCCTTTTTGTTTAGCATACTCGGCCTTTAATGAATCTATGTTCATTTGAGCCCTATTTATATTCGCTACTAGAAGGGTCAAAAAAGTAACTAGTAAATAAGGCTTTTTCGCAAAGGAAGTCATAATGCTAAGTTAATTTTTTTTATGCTGATTGCCCATTAATTAGATAAATACCCTTTAATGGCCAACGAAAATTGCTATTATAAAGTTCAAAAACCAATTCAAAATCATTATATTCGTATATGAGATCAAAGAAAACCCTAAGCTTATTACTGTTTATTGCTTTAACAGCAAATTCAATAATTGCCCAAAAATTAAAACCAACTGATAAATTAGCCCTTTTGATGGGTGTTGTGAAAAATTTTAAAGGTAACCTTCTTGCCAACGAAACAATTATTTTTGTTAATGATAAAACAAAAACAAGCTATAAAGCTAATACAGACGCTAGCGGCAAGTTTGAACTATTGATCCCTATAAGCGGAACTTATAGTTTGAGGTATAAGAAATTTACAACCGACGTTGATTATACAAAAATGAATGTTCCGGCCGATAAAGAAGCAACGTATGAAGTAGAGATAAAAATAGATCCTCCCAAAGATTTTGTGTTGGAGAATGTTTATTTTGAAACCGGAAAGTCAAACTTAAAACCAAATTCATTTAAAGCCTTAGATGATCTGGTAGAAATTTTAAAGATCAAAACTACGATGGCTATTGAAATACAGGGGCACACCGATAATGTAGGAAAAGAAGAAGATAATTTAAAACTTTCACAAGAAAGGGCCAATGAAGTGAGAAAATATTTGATCACAAAAGGGATAGCAGAAACTAGAGTAAGCGCTAAAGGTTACGGACAAACTATGCCTGTTGCAGATAATGGAACAGAAACAGGCAAAGCAAAAAACAGAAGAACGAGTTTAAAGGTCATTAAGGAATGATCTAATCTCTTTAAGCTACAATTTCTAAGATCATCAATATACCTAAGCCGATTAACAAAGTAAACGGCAAAATATTGATACACTTCCAAAATTGATCTATTTCAGTTGTTTATTGGGGGAAAAAAATCAGTAAAAAGTGCTGCAAAAACCAGAAAAAATATACCTTTAGGTCGGCTTTAACAGTTAAGTATAATTAAAGAACTTCTATGGAGATTTTAGTTACAGGACCAGACGGTGTACTAGGTAGTAATTTGGTGAGAGAATTATTAAAAAGGAATTACAAGGTGAGTGTACTTCTTGAGCCAAATAAAGATCCAATAACACTAGCCGGCTTAGACATTAAGCGATATTACGGTGATATTTTAGATGCTTCTATTATTGATGATGCAATTAAGGGCAAAGATGTAGTTTTTCACTGTGCAGCATCTACCTCTGTTTTTCCTCCACGAAATAAGAATGTAGTTCGAGTGAATGTTGAAGGGACAAAAAATGTGATCCAAGCAGCTTTGAAGCATTCAATTAAGCGATTGATCTATGTTGGTTCTGCAGCTTCATTTGGCTCCGGTGATTCAGAACAAAATTCAGGTAACGAAGAAAACCCCTATACGAACGCAATAGCCGGATTGGATTATCTGGATTCGAAGTATGAAGCCCAACAACTCATTATTGAGGCTACAAAAAACAAAAATTGCCTGCAATAGTTGTTAATCCAACGTTCATGATCGGACCGTATGACTCCAAACCAAGTTCGGGAGCTATGGTCATTGCTATTCACAAAAGAAAAATTCCGGGACATACGGTTGGCATTAAAAATTTTGTCGCTGTAAAAGATGTTGCGTTCGCCATGGCCAACGCAATTAACATGGGAAGAATTGGAGAGTGCTATATTTTGGGTAATGACAATCTAAGTTATAAAGAAGCTTTTAGTAAAATTGCACGTGTAGCTTCGGTGAAAGGACCGAGATGGAATTTACCGAAGCCCTTAGTGCTCAGCTTTGGAAGAATTAACTCAATGCTGGGAACACTATTCCACTATTCCCCTGGAATGACCAAAGAATTGTGCAAGTTCTCTTGCGAAAATCATTACTTTTCGTCTGAAAAAGCAAGAAAGGAATTGCTACTCCCTCATACGCCAATTGAAGTTGCTATTAAGGAATGTTATGATTGGTTTAAAAATAATGGCTATCTAGATAAATAAAAACATGACTCAGATTTTGTTCATAGATTTTTCATGGAAAAAGGAAGACCTAATTACTTGTTTACCCATCTTAATTTGCCTTTTATTTTTTGTGATGTATTGGTTCACTGCGCAGTCATCAAAAATAAAAACTATTTTTTATGCAAAATATTCATCTGATGAAGCCTCTGTAAAACATATATTCTTTACAAAGTATATGGGCTTAATACTAATGGGAATAATTCCTGCAGTAATTTGTTTAATTCTTATTCCTAATACTTCATTGGCCTATTATGGGTTAACTATTATTCCTGAAACAACATTATTTTCTATTATTTGGACATTAGGATTGTCTGCTCTTGTGATACCTATTGCATATTTTAGCGCCAAAAAAGAAGCAAATCTTGTTAATTACCCACAGATCCGAGCGAAAATTTGGACTCGGAAAACAGTTATTATTGCAGCATTAGGATGGGCATTGTATTTATTTGGATATGAGTTTTTATTTAGGGGCATACTTTTGTTTCCACTTGTGGAAACATTAGGCGTGTGGCCGGCGATCGCTATAAACATTGCCTTGTATTCGGCAACACACATTCCTAAGGGTTTACACGAAACAATTGGTGCCGCACCTCTAGGATTGGTGCTATGTATTCTTACCTTACTTTCCGGAACAATATGGATCGCATTTCTTGTTCATGTAGTTATGGCGTGGACCAATTGTTTTACTGCCCTCAAGTTTCACCCTGATATGCGCTTTAAATAAAAGGGCAACATTTATGACATATTTCAAAAATAAAGTTGCTGTTATTACCGGTTCAAGTAGAGGAATAGGGAAAGCCATTGCCATTGAACTCGCAAATAAGGGCGCACATATTGTATTAAATGGGCGAGATAAACAAAGGCTGGATAAAACAAAAAATGAAATTGAAGCATTAAGCACAAAAGTATCTGCAGTTTGCAGTGATGTTTCAACAATTGAAGGTTCAAACAAATTAATTGATCAAGCCATAAAAGAATTTGGCTGCATTGATATTTTGGTGAATAATGTGGGTGTGTCCATGCGTGGTCATATTGCTGATTTGAATCCGGAGGTATATAAAATGGTATTTGAAAGCAATCTTTTAGGCACTATTTATCCATCTATTCCTGCAATAAAATATTTGCGCAAAACTCAAGGCAGTATTGTATTTATATCGAGCCTAGCAGGTATACGCGGATTACCTTCTTTTTCGGCATATTCTTCTTCAAAAATGGCAATTAGGGCAATTGCCGAATCGTTGCGAATTGAAGAGCATAAAAATAATATTCATGTGGGTTTAATTTTTGTTGGTATTACAGATATTGAACATAATAAAGAAGTAATTGCGGCCGATGGTTCAAAATTGATTTTGGAGTCTCGTAAAAACAAAAAGGTTTCATCCCCACAATATGTTGCTCAAAAAGTATTGCAAAATATACGTAAACGAAAATTTATTACTGTATTAACAGCCATTGGCAAGTTAAACGCTTTGTTACAACCTGTTTTACCAATGCTGGTTGAACGATTGATAATAAGAAATTTGAAAAAATTTGATGAGCATTCTAAATAATATATTGATCGGATCTGATTTCGACAAAATGCAATTCAACTTTTTGGGTTTAGATCTACTAGAACCAATGACGTTTTTAGGTGATGTGATAATTTTTATAACCTCTATTTATTTTGCCTTTAAAACACACAAATTCAAAAGGAATGATGAATTTTTTATTTACTGGAAATGGTTTTTTATTGTTTTTGGGATCAGCTTTTTGGGCGGTGGTTTTGGGCATTTATGTTTTAACTATTTAGGCGTACCCGGTAAATACTTTGCTTGGTACACCGGAATTATTGCGTCATTTTTAATTGAGATGGCCTTCATTTCAATTTTCACAAAAGTAGAATTACGTAAACTCTTTGTAAAGATCTGCCGGATAAAAAATGTGATAGCGTTTTTTGGCAGCAACATATGTTTTCATTTTTAAAGATCTAAGTATCGATCCTGCAATTGGTTTAATTGTTCCAACCTTAAATTCAATAATTGGTTTAGGAATTACCTTAGGAATATTAGGCACATACTACCAACGCAAGATCCATGATTCATTTAAATTCTACTGGATAAGTGCGCTAACGTTAATTCCCTCTGCGATCTTTCAAGGCTTTAAAGTAAACCTATCTCCGTGGTTTGACAAGAATGATGCGGCACATGTTTTCTTGCTCCTTGCTCTATTATTCTACTTTATTGCACTAAATAAATACCACTCATTTTTGAAAAACACACAATAGAACTTAAAATGGGCGTTTAAAAAATAGTTTAAAATTTTGGAATGCAGGATCAATCTTATTATATTTAAATACCATAATATGATAAGGCGAATTAAAAGTTTAGTGCTATTCCATTTACTGATCATGAATTTGAGTTTGAGATCTCAAATAGTAGTTGGTGACGTAAAAGTGCCAACTGTTTTTCAAATAGAAGAAACAACCTTAATACTTAATGGAGCCGGGCTCAGAGAAAAATATTTTGTTGACTTATATGTATTGGCATTATATTTAAAAGTTAAATCGAGCGATGCTTTAAAAATAATGCATGCCAATGAACATATGGCCTTGAAATTTTCAGTTGTCACTAATATGCTTAGCAGCGAGAGAATGCAAGAAGCAGTTGATGAGGGATTTACAAGATCCACAAATGGCAATACGGCACCTATAAAAAATAAGATCAATCAATTTAAAAGTGCATTTTCTGAAGAATTAAAAAAAGGAGATGTTTTTGATTTTGTGTATGATTCCTCCAATGGCACCCACATAATTAAAAACAATAAATTAATAACTACAATTCAAGGGCTTGATTTTAAAAAAGCTTTATTTGGAATGTGGCTTTATAAAAAGGCTTCAGATTTACAAGACAAAATATTAGGTAAATAAATTGTTTTAATCTAACTCTCACCATATTTTCCTTTTATAACCTAATGCCTATAACGCAAACGTCATCAACTTGTTCTAAATCTCTCTTCCACTTATGAAAATTTGTTTTTAAATTTTCCTTCTGATAAGCAACATCATTGCCGGAAGCAGCAAGCAATAATTCATTCAACTGCTTATACTTAAATTTCTTTCCTTTTGGGCCGCCAAACTGATCGGCATAACCATCTGTATAAATGTAAAGTGTATCGCCTTTTTTATAACTAAGCTCGAAGGTATTAAAGCTATCCTTTGTAATACCAATACCTACCGGCATTTTATCAGCTAACAGGTACGAAACCGTTTCTCCATCTACCAACACAGGCTCGCTATTCGCAGCTGCATAAGTTACTTTACCATCTTTGGTGTTCATACAAATTAAAACTCCGTCAAAACCGTCTTTCTGCTCCTCTTTACTTATGTTCTCAATTAATCGTTCACGTACATAATTGAATATTTCGCCAGGCTCTTTAATATGTTTTTCCTTTATGGCTTCACTTAAAAAACCTATGCTTAATAAACTCATAAAAGCCCCTGGCACGCCATGTCCCGTGCAATCACACACAGCTAAATAAAACAGATCGCCACCATTTTCCGCTGCGCCTTCCATATTAGTAGCCCAATAAAAATCGCCACTTACAATATCTTTGGGCTGAAAATAAACAAAATGCTCTTTCAAATTCTCACTTAAATACGCCTCGTGCGCCAATAGTGTGTATTGAATACGTTTAGCGTAATTAATACTATCGGTTAGTCCTTTATTTTTTTCCTCAACAATTGAACGTTGAAGTTCGATCTCGTCGCGCTGAGCAACAATTTCTTCTTTTTGAATAGAAAGTTGGGCGTTTATTTTTTGTTTGATTTTAAAACTACGGAAGGCGTAAATTGCAAAAACAATTACTAAGATCAGAAACCCTAAGCCAAAATAAATAATGAGCTTTTGCTTTTCAGCTTCTTCTTTTAAAATAATTTGTTTTCTTTCATTCTCTATCCGGGTATTCGTTGCCTTTTTATCGAAATGATACTTAATATCTATTTCAATGGCCTTTCTTTTATTTTCATCATTATATATACTATCATTGTAACGAATATAGAGTCTTAAATTATCCGTTGAAAGTTTATGATTCCCTAATCCAGCATAAATTGTACTTAAGGAAGAATAGGCATTTTTAATATCATCTAAAACACCAATTTGTGTAGACACTTGCAAGCTTTTTTGAGAATATTTTAAGGCTTCCTTAAAGTTTTTTTCGCCAATATAAGTTTCAGCAATATTATTTGAAAGCATCCCTATTGCTTGAAGATTCTCTAATTTTTCAAAATAAGTTAATGCCTTAAAATAATACTCTCTTGTTTTTACATACTCTTTTTTGTAGAAATAAATATTTCCAATATTAGCTAAGGTAGATGCGCAACCTATTTCATCACCGAGTTTAATTTTTATATCAAGGGCTTTATTATAGCACTCAATTACTTTCGCATAGTTTTGCTTATAGTAGTAAATATTACCTATACTATTATAAGACTCAGCTACCCCATCCAAATTCCCAATTTCCTCTTCAATTTTGAGCGATTTATAATGATAACGTAAAGCTTTATTATAATCCTTTTCATTGTCGTAAACAATACCAATATTTCCCATAGCCGATGCCATGCCTGATTTGAAATTATAACGTTCGGCTACTTCCAAACTCTTAAAGAAATATTCCAGTGCGGCCGGAAAAGCGCTTTTGCCCAAACTAACCTTCCCTAAATTATTAAGTGAAGCGGCTATACCAAAATGATAATTAAGTTTTGAAGAAAGCTCGTATGCTTCCTGAAAATACGGCAGCGCAGCATCAAGGTCTCCTGTTCGGGCATAAGTAGAGGCTAATTTATTCAGTGTTGCAACTTTAAAAGTGTCTTGATTAGCCTTTAATAAAACCTTCTTTAAGGAATCTATTTTTGAGGACTGCGCTCTAATTCCAAAACATAAACTTAGGAATGTGATAAATATTAAAAAGCTTTTTTAAACCGATTCATTATCCCACAAGATATGCATTTTTAGGAAACAGGTATCGATTTTATAATTAATAATCGCCCCATTTGAGGTTAGAGTTGTGCCTTAAATGGTTCATAATGGCGCTTAACCCTACTGCTTTATAAACTTAATGAATAGTTTCTCATTTATGTTGATAATAATGATTTTGGACTCTATAGAATATTGCCTATTTTTGATAGTATCAAATGATAGTATCAGTGAAGCCTCCTTACGACATTACGCCTAAAATATTAAAGTTAATTACCTCCATTTCCGAAAAAATTGGAGAGTGAATGCCAATTACCTTAACAAACAATCGCCTCAACTCCGAAAACAAAATAGAATAAAAACAACTTCTCTTCCTTCAAATTGAAGGAAACACATTAACCGAAGAACAAATAACGGCATTGATTGAAAACAAAAAGTTGTTGGTCCTAAAAAGATGTATTAGAAGTCCTAAATGCCATTAAGGTTTATGACAAATTAAACAGCTATAACTTCTTATCTGAAAAAGTTTCTTAAAGCACATCTTAAATTAATGACCGGATTAATTAGCGATCCCGGAAAATATAGAAAACAAGGGGTTGGAATAGTTAAAGGAACAAAACTAGAACATCTTGCTCCGCCACATAAGAATGTTCCTTTTTTAATGAAAGACCTATTTAAATATCTAAAAGGGTCTGATGAACTTACCTTGATCAAAAGCTGCGTTTTTCACTATGAGATGGAATTTATACATCCATTTATTGATGGTAATGGACGAATGGGCAGATTATGGCAAACTTTAATTTTAATGTCGGAATATCCGATCTTCGAATTCCTCCCATTTGAAACATTAATTAGTAAAACGCAAAAGGACTATTATAAAACCCTAGCCTTAAGCGATAAGCTTGGCAAATCGACTTTATTTATTGAGTATATGCTCCAG
Source organism: Sphingobacteriaceae bacterium (assembly GCA_016705695.1). Classification (GTDB taxonomy): domain Bacteria; phylum Bacteroidota; class Bacteroidia; order B-17B0; family Aurantibacillaceae; genus Aurantibacillus. The sequence goes on along the minus strand of JADJLA010000004.1, from coordinate 5,550 downwards.
GTTATAGATCAATCATTAGAACGCATTTTGAATTACAATAACCGAATTTTAAAAGACATTGATAGATTAGAGCATTTCATTACTTTGGGCATTAAATCATTTACGCGTAAAGACTATATGAATATATTTAAAGACCTGTCATCGGCAACAGCGAGCAGAGACCTAAAAAAGGGAATTGAATTAAAAATGTTTAGAAAGACTGGAAGTAAAAACAAGACAGAGTATGTTTTAAAATAACGGTTGTTGCCAACATGAATCAAATGTATGCTGGCAGAATAACCCTACTCCTTAATAAACTTACTCGTTAACTCTTGCCTTCTGTAGTGATCTGTAATTGATAGATGCCTTTGTTTAATCCTTCAATGTTTATTTGTGTTGTGTTTTCTTTTTGTTCTAATACTTTTCTTCCTAATACATCCATAATAATAATTCCATCAATATTCTTACCGTCATTAGCAATGATATTTAGAACGTTTAAAGATGGATTAGGATAAACATCAACAAAAGAATCTGAACGCAAATACTTTTCTAACCTAGTACAATCAACAACTGCCTGAGTCACAGTATTACTATTACTACACCCATTGACGCTGCTAGTTCCAACTACAGTGTAAGTTGTGGTTACTGTAGGACTTATAGAAACACTTGATCCTGCTCCAGCAGAAGGATACCAAGTGTATGTATTAGATCCACTTGCTGTCAAAATAGCTGATTGTCCTCTGCAGATTTGAGTCGTTGATGAAACATTAAACCGTAGGACTCGGGGTCACACTTTGAGTTAAAAAACTGTATTGGAACAACCTGTTAATGTATTTGTACTATTTACCGATACAAAATCTAAGTTTCCTTTATTATCAATGCTTTCAGGGCGATTGGTACACGCGTTTGTCCCAGAAAAAATAAAATTTCCCGCTTGATATTTTTGCGCTGTATTGTTAATAACGTGATCATTTTTCTTGTTGATAACTTACATTTTTAACATCGTTTTTTTACCATAAAAATAGCAATTAAATATAAATCAAATTCGAATTCATATTAAAAAAACGAATTATTTCATTTCCTTGATTTAAAAAATAATGATGATAGCAATCCAACTCCAACTATAATATCAACAATATTCCATATCGTTCTGCCTAATGAAATTTTAATTAATGGTTGAAATAAAATAGCAAGGCAAATAAACAATATCATAATTTGAGGCTCTTTGTTTCGTTTGCTAAATATGCTAAATAGACGAAACCAGCAAAACCGGCAAATCTTACAAATTGAAAGTAGCCGTATGGCATTTCCAATAAGCAAAGGAAGAATAGAATTGCTAGGATGATTTTGATTAGTTTTTCCATATTATTGATTGAATTCGTTTTCTGATATGTTTTGTGATTCAAAGGAATTAGACATGTTTGATGAAACAACATCTAAGCTTAATCGGAAACTAGGTACTTGATGCCCATCTGGTGTTTTGATAAAATTGTAATCTAGGATATCTTCTCCTTTTTTCGTAAAGTGCATTTTTTATAAAACGGCCAATACACTGATTGTCCTCAATTTTAGAGATCCAGTTTTTACCGTAAGCAATTTTTGATAATACCTTCCTTGTGGGATGTGTTCAATCTTATAGGTTGAACTAGAATTAATGAAAACATAGCGTATTGCCTTTTCTGTATCGATATTTATGAGCTTAACTACTACGTCAGTTCCCCCGCCAACATTTATTTCAAGATAGTTGTCAATAGATTTATTTTGCTTTGGCTTGAAGTTATAGCAAGAAGGCATAGATCCATTTTCCATTTCAGCTTCAATCCAACCGGCTCGCAGCAATGAATCTTTAATTTGCTTTTCTTTCATCTCCGCCAACTTCTGCGAATCAGTTTCTTTAAAGGAATTATTTAAATCACCATTATTAGGATTATTATAATTACTTGATGTTCTGTTTTCACAACTCGTAAGTGTTAATAAGCAAACGAGTATAAATAATGCGTGTTTAATCATGATTCTTAAATGCTAATATTTTCGTATGGAATTAATATTTCAGAAATAAGCAAAACACCTTCCTTAAGAATAAGGCTTAATGCTATTATTATGGCAGAAAACAATAATGCATAAGCATATCTACTTTCTTTTATTTCTGTTGTTATATCTATTTTGTCAAATAGAGATTGGATAAGGAAAGTAGACAAATAATTCATAATCAAAACACAAGCGAGCACAATAAATGCTGATAATGAGATAAATTTGAACGCTTCAAAATAAAACGAATCATTAGCAACGCGATTGGCGATCTTCAGAGTTGAACTTATTGAAGGCACTATACTCGAAATTAAGATGCCTACTCTAATAATTGTTCCAATCATTATTATTGGAAAGAATAGATTTTCGTTCCATTTAAGATTATTCTTGTTAAGTAGTTTGTTCTTAAAAACCATTGAAACATATAATGCAATTGTTCCAATTATTAAAGCGCTTAAAGAAGTGATTAAGGCTATTTTTAGTAATGTACTTGTTTCCATATTTTAATTTAAATAAATTGACCAAAGATTCATGTTATCTACATCAGGAGAAAGAACACCAATTTGCACATTCGGTGCTGTAGTTTCCCAAACATAATATATTTCGTTTTGATGTTTAATTTTATACCGTTAGAATAGTAATTTGGTATGTTTACAGCAATTATAGCGTGTTTGTAAAAATCACTAGCCAAGACCAAAAGTTTTGTATTCAAATTTATTCAATACCATAAATAAGAGAAGCGATCTTGTATCGCAATCACCCCTTTAAATCACCCATAAACTCAGTTGGTGTCTGCAAACCATTTGGCACAAAAGCTTTACAATCACAACCGGTAAGTAGAAGTTCTTTTATTGATTTGTCATTAACACCAAGGGGTTACAGGAATATGGAAGAACCAAGGCATATGGAATATCCTGAATACACGAAACTATCAGCTTAGCAAACTCAGGACTTCTTGGAGAGTAATTATTGCTCATCCTTAAACTATCAAATTCTTTATATATTAAATCAAGTTTATTTTGGTCAAACTGGCTAATTCTCGCATATAAGCCCTTAAAATCTGTTGAATTAAACTGCGAATGGTTGAATTCATTACTTTTTAAATAATCAGATTTGTAAACTTTAAGATTGCATTCATGGATATTATTATCATAATCTTGCCAAGCTCTGTGATGACTTATTATCTGATCCTCCCTTAACGTATCTGTAATTTCATCAACAGAATTCCTGTGTTCATAATCGTTACGTTTAGGAAAATTACTTCGCTTGATATCTGTCTTTAAATAGGAGACAAACGAGGCTAAAACGCCAAAGAGAAATAGGATAGACAATAACCTTATTCCCATCTAAATATGGTTGAAAGAATACTACTGCCAAGTAAGCGAAAATAGATTAATCCTATTACTAACTTGATTATAGCTAAACTCTTCCATCCAATTGTAAATATCCAAATTATTACAAATAATATGAGAAGTAACCATAATATTATCTTTCCTAACTCAAGACTAGGTTGTGCTTCAATTCTTTCTTTAAAAACCCACTTACCCCAGTACGTTGAACAATCAGAATTATAATATTGATAACGTATATATCTTTTACTCAAACGATCTTTTGTGTCGGTCTTTCCCGTTAATTCATCTTGGATGCAATTCACAGGGGTTCCGCCTCCAGTTGTTGTCACAATAGGTTCTTCAACTTCAATATATTCTGAAATTTCATCAAGTATATAACCCTGTACTTCTGTCCTAATCCTACCAAATCGTTGATCAGGTTCAGTAACTATTTTGTCAAGGGGTGATATCTTTAAATTTTGGCTCATGAATGCATACCGAATAACTTTACCTCCTTAAAATCTGAAGTTTTATGTGGAGAATAATTGAAGAAGGAAGTTTAGTTTTAGTTAGTTCTAATTTTTGAAATCATCAAATTCACCAATGTCATTTTTATGAATATCAGTAACTCTAATTTCTGCCTCATAAATATTCAAGTTAAAATGTTCTGTTTTAGTATTAATTAAATTAAGTTCATCGGCAGAAGCCCAGTACTTCCCCCTTAACGTGCCTTTTATGAACGTTTTTCTTGGATGCTTTATTTCTACTAGCTTAGTTCCCACTACTATAAATTGTGCTTAAAAATTCTTGCTCATCTTTGAAACTACGATTTTCACTCAATGGCTTTGTATTATATGGTGGATTTTTATAATTCTCTTTGAATTCAATTACTTTTCCAGTCGTAATAAACATTCGGTTCTTGGAAGTTAATTTTGAACTGATTGTAATGTTCTTCTATGAGATTCTTATCGTTTTGACTTTTTAATATAGTAATGTCATTCTCACAATAAAGTATTTCAATCCAGCAGGTAAAGAAATAAAACAATATTAATAATAGTAAAAGATAGTTGGGTTAGGTAATTCGTTTGATTGCCTAATTCTTTCAATAAAAAAATCAGATTTGTAAACTAATTTGGAAGCTTTAGTTAATTCTGATTGAATTTTATTTAAGTCATCCTTGTAATAATTCTTAAGATTAAGTTCATAGTTACTCAATAATTCAACTCTTTTCTCTTGAATTTTCTCGGTAGTAAAAGAGGATAATAAAAATGATTCTATTGGTTTGACAATTATTATCGCCATTATAAGTAAAAAAAATAGCCTTATCGCTAAAGAAACTTTGGCAGCCCTTACATTTTTTATATGAGGCAATGGGTTTTTAGCAAGTGTTCCCAGTAAAACAAGATAAATATTTGCAACCATCCAACCAAAAAATAGTGCAAAAGGAAATGCAATAAAAAGAGTTTTAAAAATGTAATAAAATGTAATAAGTCCGGAAAAACAAAGCAAACCTATAACAAAAACAAAGAGACCAACTTTCCCAAAGCGATCTTTAGTTTTAGCATCACAATTTTTTATTATATAATAATCAGATCCAGACAATTTCCAAAGTAGTTCACTCATCCTTTCTATTTTATGTAATCATCAGGGTTTTCATCAATTTTCTTTTTCTGATCATTTTTCCATTTATCAATTGCATAGTCACTAAGTTCTTTTGGGTTGCCAGTAATTTTGATTGTTCATCTAAGATTTTCTTAGCTTTGATTAATCACCAAATCACGCTGTTGCCCTTCCTATCCTTGTAGTAATCATATTGAACTTCAATGCCACTTTCAGCTTTTAAAGTCTCTTTTAATATTCTCCTCAAGAAAATCGTAAGGCCCTTTATTGGCATTAATTTGAAAAAATATTGGAGTAAGTTCAATCGCCATAAATAGTAATGTAATAAATATAGATACCATACCACCTGCAACATCAGGTCTATGATAAATTCTTATTCGTTCCAATAATCCATCTAATCCGGCAGCGACTTGTTCAGTTTTATTTAACTCAGTTTTAATTTTTTTTTGCCCATTCATCTCTTTCTTTTTTCTTGTCGTTTATTATTATGGTATTTGTTGCTTTCAAATCATTTAATTCATTCTGCATCCTCTCTAAGCTAGTTCGAATTGATTTTGCTGCTGGACCATCACCTTCCTTGCCGATCCAACTT